>NZ_JAUOEK010000002.1 GCF_030540835.1 Flavivirga aquimarina
TTTTTGTTGGTTTTTAGAGGCAATAGTTCCTACTTGTATCTGAGCCTGACTGATGGTATCTATAGTTTTACCAAGGCGTTGTAATTGTAGGCTGTCATTAGCAACAATATATTGGTTGCGATAGCGGTAGGTATATACCAATTCTTGGCGCTGTTGATTGTATTGAAGTGTCCCATCCACATCAAAAATACCATCGACCTGTTTTTGTATCTACTATGAATTTTTATGACTAATTGCTTATTAACAATACTGTAAGGTGCATGATAAAATTTATTTTAAATGGATAAATGCTTGTCTCAGAGGGATTAGTTAATCCACTCCATTGGCGTGGCAGGAAGACTCCATTTTGAGAAGCCTGTAAGGCGCACTCAAAATGGTAAGTCGTCCCGATAACTCCTAAAA
>NZ_JAUOEK010000037.1 GCF_030540835.1 Flavivirga aquimarina
GCAATACTGGAACGGCACTGCATGGGTAATAGTGGCAGCAGGAACTACAGGGCAAAGACTTACTAATCTAAATGGCGTACCAATTTGGACCAATATTGATCCTACATCTGGACTAATGTGGCAAGATATAACTTCTTCCGCCACAGGCAAAATATGGATGGACCGCAACCTTGGAGCTTCGCAAGTAGCAACAAGCAGTAACGATGCTGATGCTTACGGGGACTTGTACCAATGGGGGCGTGCTGCCGATGGGCACGAAAGCAGAACATCAAGCACAACAG
>NZ_JAUOEK010000137.1 GCF_030540835.1 Flavivirga aquimarina
AATTTTAGTTTAACCTCAAAAAACAACCTTTATGCTTAGAGATAAAATTACAGAATTCTTCGTAGAACTGGACGATTTTTGCAATGAATTTAGCTCCCAACTTGAACAGGTTCCTGTTTTAGAAGCTTCCGGTGTTAAATGCCGTAACAGGAAGGGCAGGCTCAGTGATAGTGAAATGATGAGCATCTATCTTTTGTTCCATTATGGGCAGTTCACCAATTTCAAACACTTTTACACGCAATATGTCTGTAAGCACTTGGACGACCTGTTCCCTGACCTGATCAGCTATGTCCGTTTCAATGCAAGACAGGAACGAACATTGTTACCGCTCATGCTGTACTTGAAATACAGAGGTCTGGGAAAATCAAGGGGCATCAACTATATCGATTCGACCTTGCTCAGGG
>NZ_JAUOEK010000138.1 GCF_030540835.1 Flavivirga aquimarina
AGTTGGGAGCTAAATTCATTGCAAAAATCGTCCAGTTCTACGAAGAATTCTGTAATTTTATCTCTAAGCATAAAGGTTGTTTTTTGAGGTTAAACTAAAATTTTGTCACTTTAATTTACTCAAAAACAGCCTTTTTTACTAGGAAAAATTAAACTAATTCTTATCCGAGATTCACGTTAATTTACCTTCTATAGCAACCTCTTTACCTTTAGCGACATATTTCTCAACAATTTCAGCGGTCTTGTTCCAGGCGATAAGATTATGCCATTGTACGTTATCAATTTTTTGTCCTGAAGCATCTTTATAACTATCATTTATGACTAAAGAGAATTTAGAGTACTTTAAAAATAATCCGTCAAATAATTACTGTCGGATGGATTGTGACTTAGGAGCATTAATATATGTTTCAATTGGGCAATTAAATAACCTAAAGATGCATCTTGTAGAAACAAACGGGCACAACTTTGTTAGGTATGAATACTCGGATAAAAAATATATTAATTGGGATAATAATTCTGCACAAATATTTACTGATGTTGAATTTCAAAAAGGGCTTACACCATCCAGCTCATCTACATTAACTGAAGATGAAATCAAGAAAGGACATTTTTTGCAAAATATGCCAATAGAAGAGATTATAGGCTATCATTATACTAATACCTCTAGATTGGCAAAAGAAAACTTAAAAATAACTAAAGCTTTAGAACATTTAAAACAAGCAGTAAAAATTAGACCTTATTCCCCTTTAGCACTAAACAATCTTTCATGGCTATATCTAACGACCAAGGAATTAGAAAGTCCAGAAAATTATAATAGAGCCTTGGAATTATCCAAAAGAGTTGATGACATCTTACCAAGAGATGCTGGTTATAAAGATACTTATTCATGTGCATGTGCGGCAATCGGTAATTTTAAAGAAGCAATACGGTTAGGTATTATTGCTGGAAGTAGCCCACTTCAAATTAAAGGGTATAAAGGAAGTAAAACTTGTTTGGAAATGGGAATTAATTAAAATCACTAATTGTAATTTGTTAATACCGTTTAAAAGGGATTTAAATGAATATAGTTCCATATATAACAATAATAATTGCAACTTTATTAGGTGTTATTGGGTTAATTTCTAAAACAAAAAAGGATAGTGAATCTAGGTTACTTAATAGGCTAACCCCTTTGGGATACATAGTTTTATGCTTAATGGTAGTGTCTTTTGTAATAACATTTTATAGCCAAAGAGAGAAAGACCAATTAGCTCATCTAGAAAAAGAAAAGTTGATAGAAAAGTCAAAAAAAGATTCGATCAAACAAAGAAAAAAATATCAAGTTGACTCTTTAAGACATGAAATCACAATAAAGAAATTAGGGGAGCAAAGATATAGGGATTCGTTACAAATTAGTAATGACTCAGTAAGGTTTGACCTAACGCTTAAAAACTTTGGAAAACAACTAAGTAAACAAAATGAAACGTTGCAAAACTTAGAAGAGTTGCAACACCCTATTTCACCTTTAAAAGTGCGAGTTATTCTGACAGTTAAGCTTGATAGTTTATCAGAAACCGCAAGGGAATATTTAAAGCAGTGTAGATTAGATTTGAAAAACATTTCTAATAATGGAAAGCCAGATAAATTTTACAATTTTGATTGGGGTGATTCGGGTAGTATAGAATGTCGTGATTTTTACCCTAAGGAAGTTACGAAGTATGATTCTACTTTCACTAAGTTTAATAGATTTATGTATGATTATGTAATGCCAAAAACTTGGTTCTATTTTTATATTAAAGATAAAATAAATAAGATTGACGAAAGAAGTGCAGATCTATTTCTTTTGGCAAATGGAATTTCTAATGGGGGCACTACTTTCAATAAAGATTTTATCCTTTCATATAAATATAATATTTACAAAAATGAAGTACGATTTAATTTTTCGTTTCAAGACCCAATTATAAATGAGAAAAAAAGAACAATAAGTAGCATGTATAGTATAAGAGATGGGCTTCTTGCAGTCAGAATGGTCAGTTATGATCATAATGCGAAAATGGTATTAAACGTGGTCGAGTTTAGAACAGGAAATAACTTTTACGACCGCTATCTTTTATACTTTAATGAAAAGGATTTGTTTGAGTATGATAATGAATATGAAAAATCAGATTTTTACATAAAAAAGGGAGCTGAAATTTTTGAAAAAAAAAGCCGTTAATTACATTTAATTAATATGAATAACACCAAAAATGATGAACGATAAAGAGAAGAAATCAATTGAGCTGATTTTTGAAAGAATAATTTATACAAGGACTTTCTAACACTATATATTAATATATGATGTAGTTAACATTACTGCCCCATACATACCGGAACAAAAAAGACTATTTGAAACTTAAACAATTATCAGTTTTTTAATGCTACATTATATGTCGCAGAATATGGTTTCAAATGTAGAGGTATGCTATTAATAAAATGGTTGAGAATTTTTTAAAGTATTAAAAATAAAAGGTGTCAACAACGAATACATCAGTTTATATTATTAAGTCAAAACTAAAAAATAGTAATTGAGTTTTTGGGTTATAACTATTCATTTCTTATACTTTCATAGGAAAGATTAAAACTCTTTGTCAAGAATTAGCTTATTTAATATTTCAATTGGAGTCATGACAAAGTGGATTTAAATCAATTTTTGAATTCCTATAATGATTTAATGTTACATTTCATATACTAATATTGCTCCTCTTATTAGAACGATAATTGTAAGTGCAATTCCTGTTAAGAAAAGAGTAAAGCAAGTCATTCTTGCACCAAGGCTTAATGATTCGAGGTTAGGGAACTCTTCTTCATTGTCTTCAACTAGGACTCTGGACTTATCGGAATTATTCAATAAAATGTTAACATTCCTTGCTTTTTCTATCTTCTTATATTTTCTAATCTTAGAGGGACATGCAATTGTAAACAATATTAGAGCTAGAGAAAAGAAACACGAAGCAAAATAAATAAGTTTAATGTTTTGAGGGAAATTAATCGCTTCTGATAGATTAAACCCTACTATATCTGTTTTATATAAATAAGCAATTATTGGTATAATAATAAGTCCAAAATAGGATATTCTTGAGACTCTATCATCACCGAACCCTCTTAACTCAGTCCATACAGGAATTCTAAAAATCTTATTAATAAATGAGCCTTTATATTTCTTCTCAATCCATAATGATATAAGACAATAGATTAAAACCCACAAAAATATCCATGATACTAATGGTAAAGTTGGGAATTGTATTTTATTGAAAACATCCGGTCTATAGTAGGAAATCAGAGTTGCTATTCCCAAGGGAATAGTTGTTAAGATACCAATTGTGGTTGTGATCAGAAATGATATCCCTTTATTTTTTCGTTGGGTAGGTTTATGCTCTTGTTCACTCATAATTATTTAATTATCTATGTTCTAATAGAAATTTCACGTATTCTTTTTTGTTTCCAATTACGCTAACATTTTTGCCTATTATTAGTTACGACAAAGGACACAAGTTATTTCCCCCTCCTAGTCTCTTTAGTGAATTAAATTAAGTGAATCTCAGGCCAAGGAATTCATATAGCTTTAATTTATACACAAGTTGTTGGGAGCTACATCTTAGCTGCATTAAGGTATTTTTGGTATGTTTGACCATGTTGTGTACGATAAATTTTATCTTCAAAAACTATCTCCGCAATTTTGTATTCAGGATTATAAATATCCGGTATTAATTTTGATTGATTAGTTTTCTTTATATTCTCTGGACTGGGTAAAAAGAACTCAACTTTTTTATAAGTAACAATATAATAGCGTGGTTCTCCATTAAATTTCTCACTTAGCCTAAGAGCATAATATAATTTCATTCCAACTGAAAAGGGAGGGTTTGGGTGGTAATGACTAGAGTAATTATTATAGATTTTTTCGGCAACGTTTTCGGTTATAGAAATTGGAAATATTATTAGACTATTTCCATAGACAGCTTCATCATTGATTTTATTTCCAATTAAATAAGGCGGTTTAATTAAGCTGGAGAGTTTTGCGTTTGGTAGTCTAAAACTTGGTGAAAACATTTTAAAACCCATCATTCCTGAATCAAATGAATAACCAGTAATTAAACCATGTTGAAAAAGAACTAAATTTTCAGTATCTGTAGAATCTACCATGTCATAATACTCTTTTTGATAAGAGCTTTGAAGTTCTTCTCTAATTTTTCTTAAAGCAAAAACATTTGATTTGTTTTTTGATATCCGTTTATCGTTTAGAAATATATCGGCAAAACTCTCCAAAGGACTTAAAAAAGGTGGTCTGATTGATTCTGTACAAACATGGCAGGTATATTGTGAACTTTTATCATGGTCTGAGTAGCCAGATTTTTTTTTGCGAGCTTCAATCAAATCATTGCTATTATAGAATTCCTTACAGAGTTTAGTAGCTGCTAAATGTAATACTAGTGAATTTAGATTGTGCTTATTATCTAAATTAATGATTTGATTGTTTTGCGAATGAAAATTTGAGGTAATTAATAACAGAATTATGTTTAGTATATGTATTCTCATATGGGTTAGTTTATATTTGAATTTGATCCCTCTTTTATGATTATTACGATTCGATACAAACAGCCTCTCGTATAAGTTGTTGAGGTCGCTACTTCAAACTTTTCAGTTTAGAGTTGATCATTGTTTATATTTTATTTAAACACTTTGACAGGTTATTATTTACACCTATTTTTTGACTACTTTTTTAATGTACTTGTTAACCAAGAATTAAATGGAGGAGATTGAATGCTCTGTAAAACTGAACTATCCTTTATGGCATTGGCTAATATGTTTTCGTTAAATATTACGCTCAAATCTTGATCAGCATGGTTTAAATTGATATTGGACATCCAATCATCCATTATTTTATAAGCGGGATCATTTATGAGTGGAGCCGCCTTCATCATTCTAAATATTTTATTCCTTAGCGTTTCAATAGGAATATCGAATTCAGACATCGTGGCACCAAAAAGAATCATCCAATCTTCATCAATTAAATGCGAGTTTTTTTCATAATCAATTTCTGGAAACCATTCCTTTTTCAGGTGTTTTGAGAACATAAAGTTCATTGAAAGACATAAAGTGCTCTGGCATTTACAATATTCATATATTAAATCTGTAAGATTTGACTTTCTTAGAACATCTTTTGTAACCGTATAACCTGATCTCCAACCATCCATTGTCCCTATAAAAGTAATTTGATCGATTTTGGTTTCCACGGGAAGATAAAGCTTATTAGTATTACCGCTCCAGGATTTGAAAATAAAGTTTCTATATAGAATTCTATCATAAATAAAGTATTTATTTATCGGAAATCGTTTTTTATACCATTCAGATATAAGATTTCTTCTTGCGTCATACCACTGATGGAACCTTGGATTCCAAATAAAATAGATGCTTAAGTATAAATTCAAGGTGCGAACTTGTATTGGGGGATAAACACTTTTGAAAAGATTTTCATCTTCATAGTTAAGTTGGTTTAAGGTGCACATACCAGTAATAGGTGCTGCTATGAGTTTCTCTAAAGTCAAATCTAGATCTTTCATATTTTCTTCTGGAACTACATAAAAATCCTCGTCAACATCTATCATTATCTGGTGAGCCAATCGAAATATAGCGTATGTATCTGCCATTAACTCGGAAGACCATTTTAGTGGTCTTTTAACTGCTTCATAATTTGGTTGTACAAATCCCAATCTTTCAATGAATTTTTCTGATTCTTCTTTACCCCCTTGCTTTAAATAAAAACCAGTATGACCACATAGAAAATGAGCTAATTCGTGATTTATCAAGAAGCATATAGAATAAAATGATACAAGCCCCCAAAAATCATAATTTACATCAAATCTAAAAAATGCTTCTATTGCTAAAAAACCATTTTCATCAGGTAAAAGAATGTCATATTCTTTTATTGTATTCAGAAAAAAATCGGATAGCTTACTTTTAGTTGACTTACCCTTTAGGGGTTCATAGTTATATGGAACTCCGCTCTTAGTAATTTCTGATCTCCTAACGTTCTTTATAGTGTTTAATTCAATCCATAGTAAAAGGTCAATAGATAAAGTGATTAATAATTGTCTACTTCCTAAAAGTTGAATATGAGCATCAATACCGAATAGATCCTTGTCAACTTTTATATCAATATTATATCTTGTGAATATTCTATTGTTGTTGAAATCCCTTGTAGTATCCAGAATTCTTTGTCTTATGAATTCAACATATTCTGTAGTACTATCATAATAATCCTTTTTAAGCCAATTCTCTGAAAAAAAAGAATCAGTTTGTAGGTGAGTTTTGAATAAGTTGTACCTCTTTTTAATAAAACTTTGAAGGTTATTCATCACACAGAAAGTTAACCCCCTTCATTACTATTAGGACAGTAATTATTGGGATACGAGAAGTTTCACCTATTTTACCTTGAATCAAACTCATAATCAAAAGAGCGTAATCTAGTTTATTTGAATTATTAATTGAGAAATTTCGTAATTTTTCGTTAGAACAAAGGAGGTCTTTAAGTTTCGGTATATGATCATTAAAGATACTTTTCCCCCATTTTATTATCTGCGATTTGGTTGGAGGTCTGATTCCAAGTTTTGAATTTTCTACATACTGCTTACTAATTCGACCTAATTCTTTATAAAGCTCTTCTTCTGATAAATTTATAGTTTGTTCAATGTTCATATTATTTTATTCTATTGAAGTTATTCGAGTTAACAATGAAACTCACACATGATTACACTTATATTATAGGAGTATTTCTTATAGGCCTAAAAAGATTAGTACTAACTCAAAATTATTTATGGCAATTGGAGTACCTACTTTAGTTATTTTTTGATAAATAGTCTGACCAATTCCCAAACTTAGATAGAAAACCTTTGAACTCCCTTCTATTTCAAATTTACTCTATTAAATTCTTTATATATAAAAACCTACCCGATATCAATTCTGGGTAGGTTATGATGTAATTGTTTAAAACTACTGTTTTCTGTTTTTTTAAACTTTTTCTTTACTATGATACGCTTTATGTCCAGAATTATAATTACACCTAAGTACACAACGTGTTCCAGCTTTAATATCTTCACTGAATTTCCACATCGTTTCAATCGTATTTATTTCTGTTCCTTTCGCTTTTTCAACTCTAACAGTGGAAACTTTATTTTCGACATCAGTTTCTTCTAATAACATCTCATCTGTTGCGATATCAAAATGCTTATGCAATAGTATAAGTCCAAAGCGATCTGTGTATTTATGTTTAGAAAGGATCTGTCTTACTTCTTCTAAAACTTCATGATCCTTATCACATATTGGATCAACATCATCAATATCTTTAAGAGTTGAATGTTGAATTGTCTCTAACACAAGTTTTTTCATTAGATTATTTTTTAATAATTAGTACTAAAAGAGTAAGCTAGTCTCCATAGCTTATAAAGTTATTACAACGAAAAGAGTAAAGAGGGTGGTATTTCTAATTAGAAAACAACTAAGAGTTTATGTTGTTTATTTACAAAACCTTACATGCCAAAAGTAAACTATAACATTGATGTTGGGTTTATGTAATCATTGTCATTATTTAGTTTGGTATATATTGACATTAAGTTTAATAGTTGCAGAAGAAAGTATATACAAATTGCCCCCAAGTATTAGAAATCCTCAAATAGATAGTATGGATAAAAAAACTGAATTCCCCAAATTATAACTATTAATATTGTCGTTTATTTTGTTCTGTAAAGTTTATCCAAATTTTTCATTAGTTAATGATATATATGCAATTTCTCTTCCAGGAGCTTTCATCTCTTTTTCAAGAAGAGTAATTTTTCTATGTTTTAATTTGAAAAGAGAACTCGAAATTTTACCAAGGTTTAATTTTACCATATTTTCTATAACATCAGCAGTTGTAGTTACAACAAATTCAAAAGAACTAGTATTGAATTTAGCTTTCTGCAAATTCATGTACACATTATATTCGTCGACTAAATGATCTAGTTTCTCACTAATTATCTTTGGATCCTCTTTCTTTTCAGAAATATCATGTATCCAAAGTCTTAAGGCTCTTAACTTATGAATGATCTCTTTATCTTTTCTAAATTGGATGATTTCTTCTAAGGGAGTATTTAAGTCTGGTAAACTAATTTTTTTAATAACTACTCGTAAAGCTTCTCCAAATCTCTTATTATTGTTATTAAATAGAAAAAGGTTAGGATGTGAAATAATGGGAAGTGTTGATTGGTTTTTGAATTCTGATAAATAAACTGATAAATACTTTAGATTAAGATACCCCTCATTGTTTTTAATTCTTTTTACATGATTTGATATATACTCGAATCCCAGAGGATTCATCTGACTAATCTCATTCCATTCTTTTTCGCATTCATCATCCATCATTACTCTGTTATAATAATGAATGTCATCTGGATCAGTTCCATCATATATTTTTTCATCTATTGAAGTATAAGTTACTTTTTTCAAACAATCTATTAGGGTATTGTTTCCCCAATTGGGATAATTATTTTCATTTAATTTGAATTCATACCTCATCAAGTTATTATAAAAATTTTCATGCTCAGAAGAAAAAAATTCTAGTTCTGAAATAACACCTTGACTAATTAAATATTCTAAATCTGCAAGAAGCCATTTCGGTTTTCTATTATTATCAAACGAAAGTCTTATTTGATTATACAAGTCAGGTATAAATATTTTGTCAAATATCAATAATTCACGACTTGGAATTTTTGTTATATTTTTAAAATCTAATAAACCGAATTTATTCATCTTTGAACTCAGGGTTTTGTTTTTTTATTATACAAAATAATTGTCTATACCTGATCTATATGATTTAGAAACTCTTAAAGTACCTCATAACAACTTTATTAATTAATACAACAAAAAATAATAAAGGAGTGGTAAATATTAGAAACACGATAAAAAACAACTAGTTGATAGATCGATTCATAATAATGAAATCAATATACTCTTCGACTTTTTTGCTCATTTCATCAGAAACATACATCTCGTTATTCTCAATACGTTCAATAGTTCGTACTGAAACATTTATCTTTTTAGCGAGTTCATTCATGGTTAATCCATATTCAATGAGATACAATAAACATTTATTCGATAAAGAATCAGTACCATTATTCCAATAATTGAATCCTAAAAACTCAACTACTTTTTTCTGTTTTTAATATGTGTTAAGTAATGATTCCATTCCCAATTTTGATAAGAATCTTTAAGTACTCCAAAGTACTTTGCTATGTCGTATTGAGACCATTCTAAGTCTAAACGTTTTCGTTTGAGTTCAGCCCCTAAGCTTTTATCCATTGGGTCTGGATGAGAAGTCTGTTAGGTTTTATAGCAGTTATAGTGATTTTACAAATGGGAGCCACACCATTTAAAATGTTACATTAGTGGACGGTGGAAGTTAGCCCCTAATTTAGGAAAAATTTATCGCAAGGGAAGAGATAGCTATAACTCGCTATCTCTTTGTCTTTTTGATATTGTCAATATCAAATTACTTACTAAGCATTAATAATTCATTAGCTATAACCTCTGTTAAATACCGTTTGTTACCATCCTTATCATCCCAACTACGATTGGTCAGCTTACCTTCAATAGCAATTTCTTTACCTTTGGTTACATAGTTCTCAACAACATTAACAAGACCATTTTTAACAACTACAGGATGCCAATAAGTACGTTCAACTTTGTTCCCATTTTTGTCTTTATAACTATCATCAATAGCAAGGTTAAACTTTGCTATTTTACCACCATCTTCAAAAGTGATAATTTCTGGGTCTTGTCCTAATCTTCCAATAAGTTGTACTTTATTTCTAAGTGAGTTCATAATTTTCAATTTTTAAAGGATTATAAATTCGTGGGTCATAGCCCATAAATTCGATTATTTTTTCTGTGTTTTTTGGAGTAGGTTCTGTAAGTCCGTGCTCCCATTTATAGATTGTAGAATCGTAAACTTCTAACTCTAACGATATTTCAAAAGTAGAGTAACCATGTGCGATTCTGTATTGCTTTAAATAGTCGCCAATTGAGGAAGGGTTTACGGGATAGCCCTTAGGCAGAGGTTTGGTGGCTTCCAATTCGATTTCGCAAATGGTCAACGACGTGGTGCCATTGGGTGTCTGTGATTTTTTCACCGTTATTATTCGTGTAGCTTTCGTTGGTTGCAATAGCAAACTTTGCTAATGTTTTACCTGATTCTAGATTAATAATTTCTGGATCGTTTCCTAAGTTACCAATCAACTGTACTTTGTTTCTA
>NZ_JAUOEK010000010.1 GCF_030540835.1 Flavivirga aquimarina
AGTTGGGAGCTAAATTCATTGCAAAAATCGTCCAGTTCTACGAAGAATTCTGTAATTTTATCTCTAAGCATAAAGGTTGTTTTTTGAGGTTAAACTAAAATTTTGTCACTTTAATTTACTCAAAAACAGCCTTTTTTACTAAGAAAAATTAAACTAATTCTTATCCGAGATTCACGTTAATTTAAATCTGCTAAAATGATTCCAAATACTTTCAAGCCCAGTCTACAATGTTTTTTTACGTCATTTTTAAGGGATGTTTGATTAATTAATAGCGTTAGAGAATTTGCTAGTGTATTGTGCGTTAAAATCAAAATTTTCCGTGAACAATTAACTTTGGTTTTTTTCATGGATTCGGTTTTTAGATTTTCCTTTATCCTTGTGGTTACTCATCACAAGCCTATTTTAAATAAAAAATAGCACATCACTATTTAAAGTTAAAAATGCTAATTTTATAATGTTCTACAAAGTTGAAGTTTCCTTAAAAATGAGATAGCACTCCATTAAGACCTTAATGAGTGGAAACAAAAAGGCGTGAAACTCAACTCATCACATTATGGGTACTGGTATACCTTGCAAATGATAAGAGAGCCCACGCCTAGGTTCGTGAGCCAATCTACTTATCATCTCGTTTGCAAAAATTACCAGTTTTATAATGCGAGATTCAAAGCAATTGCTTCAAATATTTTCAATACGAAGAATCGCAAAACTACATTAATAATGTAATTCTTTTACAAACATAAGAAAATAACCTCAAAAAGGATACATATAAGTATCCTTTTTTTTGGTTTTAATATGAGAAATTTACTCTTATGGAGAAGAAAAGTTTCAAAAGAGAAAAAGAGGCTTTAGGTTACCGAATAAGGGAGCTTAGAAATAAGGTTATAAACCCTGATACAAACAAATATATTTCCCAAGAAGAATTAAGCCTAAGGACTGGTCATGCAAAAAAAACTGTTGGTGAGATTGAAAGAGGAAATACAAATCCAAGATATGAAACCCTTTTACTTATCTCAAAAGAATTGCAGGTTACAATAAATGAACTTTTCAATTTTGACATGAATAAATATAAAAAGCTATCAAATAAATCTAATAGTAGATAAATCTCTTTGCTCACCATTTATAAGATATGAGAGTCTAAGTATATTTCTCTTTTCCTTTCGAAAAGTCTAGTACATAATAACTTTTTCCAAACGTATTTTTCAATATAAGACAACTTATTTAAGAGGTTGCTAAATTCGTTTTTTATCTCTAGTAATTCTTTTCTGCTCTTATCAAATTCTACATAATAGTAATCTAAGAGCTTTTCAGTTTTGGAAGCTTCAATTTCCTCTTGAGTTCTTTCAATATGTCGAGTTAAATTATATTTTTTAAGCAGGTATAAAAGAAAGGGCAACTAGTTATGCTCAACAATCTATATTATGGCGAAATTGCTGCGTATATCTCTAGTAAACTTGTAGAAAACCCGGATCATAAAATTAGCTTTGAGATAATAAGGTCGATTATTTCAAAATATGCATGCTTATTTGCACACTAAAACCATGAAAACAACTTTGAAGATATAATTTGCTCTTCTTTGATGTGATAAAGGCACAAATTTTTATTGAACCCTTTTGGTTATACCTTTAATCTGAACTTATTTGATTCCTAAGTTCGATAATCATGAAGCAAAAATTTGCTAATATTCTCCAGTAACAAAAGAGACTCTAACTTTACTAGATACAAACCTCTTTACAAACTAGTAATGGGTGATATTGTAATATCACTTTGTTTTTAGTAATATTTATAACCACCATAAATATCTAATTGTCCCCTATCAACAATCTCTTTGTTTTTAATAACTAAATATTCACTCTCCTTTAATGGCAGTATATCATCATATTTTATACCCTTAACAATGAATTCGTTTTGATTTTTAAAATACACATAAAAAGGAGAATATTGGCTAACCGTTGCCAAGTCGTATATCATCTCTTTTTCATTATTTAAAATATCATAGACATAAACTTTTTTATCCAATAGATACACTATTTGTTTGCCATCTTTTGAAATCACTGGTTGATAATTACTTTTGAACAAGTTTAAACTCAGTTTTTTATTTTGAATATCAAAAATATGAGTTAATCCCTTAGATATGAAAACCAAAATACCATTCTCTGAAATAGAGTGTTCCGATAAATCATAATGCCCTTTGGGAAGGTTAGTCAGGCTAGTTAGTGTACCTGATCTTAAATCAATACTTATCAGTTCTGTTTTTTCAGGCTCATCTTTAATGTTTTTGAACGAGTATAGAGATACATCATCATATCCAATTAACCATGGATATAATTCATATGGATAAGAAATTTCATTTATTATAGAACCCTGTTTATTTTTAATGATAAACATTGAGGTATATCTATCTACATCTGAGTCACAATTATACAATAAATGTTTGTCATAAATCTCATAAGCCCATATTCTGCCATCTTTACTTAAAGGTGCACATTTTTTCTCTATAATAGTCTGTCGAGTATTGTAAAAAAAAGAACTATCTAGTTTCTTATCTTCTACGCAACTAAAAACTAAACCCCAGATAATTACTAAAAGTCTTTTCATTTTTTATTATCATTATTAATTATTCAAATATAGGAGGAGATATTGCTATTTCATAATCTGAAAAAACACCAGTCCCTGACCAAGGTAACAATCCTCCCATAAGTCCAGAAAAATTTCCTCCTTTCAATAATAGGTTTTGGCAGTATGTAGTGCAAACACCTTGAAGTCCATAATAAAAATTGTTATTAATAACATTGTTATAATGAAATTCCCGTAAGGCCTTAATATTTTTAACCTGTTTAAAATCTAATTTAAGTCCATTCTCCCCTCTGGGTTGTCCATCAATACCTCCATTTCGCCAAAAATTCTTCCCTTTGTTGAACGAATCTACTCCCGTATAAGGATTTAATGTGCCAGGTTCAAAAACATTCCAAGTTTGATATATACTTGCTCTTTTCCAAGGATTAAAAAAATCCCACACTCCATTGTATGTATTATTATTTTCATCATTAGGGTGAAATATTTCCATTCCAATACCTGTTTCTAAATCAATTATTAGTGAATGTCCTGGTGCTATTGCTCCTCCTCCAACTTCATATGCATATGCAACATTTGCACCATCTGGATTGATAATTCCCAAACCACTAGTACTAGTACCACCACCACCAAAAAACGAAGGTGGTATATTAGTACTCGCCCCAGCTAACGGATCGCTATTCAAACCAGCATAATTATTATACTCAACTGGAGCATACCTTTTACTTCTTTTCTTAAACCATCCGCTAACCCAACTAGCAAATCGCATATCCTGTATCGGTCTAAAGATATTCTCAGTAGTCCATTTGTCTATCCCACCCCAATTTTCTTTAATAAGATTATAAGCACTAAATGCTGCTGAACCTAATAGTCCAAATCCCCATCCTTCTGAAAAAGAACTTTGCTGACCTGATGCTGTTGTACCTCCATTTTGATAAGTAGGATCTCCATAAGTCTCCCCACTAGGGTCTACATACATTAACGGGTTATTCAATACATAACCATACCTATTAAAGTTTTGTGTGTTAGACACATCTTGTATGTAATTATCTGGTGCTAAAAATCGTTTTAATTTGGGGTCGTACAATCGGCCATTCATATGAATTAAATCGACCCCTTGCAAATGTTCATGCCCAGTGTAACCCCTATCCAAATATACAAATTTATCTAAATTATTACCTTGTCCATCAGTGAGCTTTACAAGATTGCCCCAAGCATCAAAATGGCGTTTTTCTTTAACCTGGGAAGACCTGTTGGTTATCATTAAAATACTTCCTAAATAATCGCGGTGCAGGAAGTGAAACGCTTCAGATGTAGCAGACAAATCTTGTTCTTTACGCCATATAACAGTGGCATCATATCCGTCACCATTTAAGTAAGTGACAAAAGTTGTTTTATTTAAAGCACTATCGTGACTAATTTCCATACTGCCATCAGAAGAATAATGCTTACGATTATTCCGTTGTAAAATATCATTATTCGTATCTCCATAAAACATATGGGATCGCCTCATAAAAGCATTATACTGAAATCCTATTTTTTCTTTCCCATCCTGATTAATTTCAAACGGTTTTTTAAAAGCATTATAGGTTACCTGTTGCAATGATTTATTCTGAAAGTAAATATCTCCTTGATTATTTAAGTCGACATTGTCCAGTTGATAAGAATTACCTGTGTAACTATAATCCCCAACTTCGCTGTTTGTAGTTATTCTCCCAAGGAGATCATACGTGTTATTATTATCCCCATTGTTATCATTAAAATCTATCAATCTATCCAAACTATCATAGGTAAAGTTCTCGCTCCAAGAAAACAGACTATTTGTTCTGCTATTAAGCAATCCTCTTTGTACGTCAAAATCATTAGTGAGTGTCATATACTCAATAGTGTTTGGGCCAAGAATCACTTTTGTTTCACTGGTAGTTAAATGCCCATAAGCGTTATAAGTGTTAAATTCTCTCAGCCCATTACCATTAAGCAGTTCTGTTATTTGCCCTCTGGCGTTTATACCGTTTAGCGTCCATAAAGCCTCATTTGTACCACCTACATGATTAATTTTTTGTAATCCGCCATTTTGATAGGTGTTTTTAATTTTTTTAAGACTGTTTCTACCATTCATCAACAACTCAGCGTAATATTCTTCAGTATCTATCCTGCCATAAGTATCATAAGCAAATTCTTTCGTAAACTTTGCATGGGTATTTATTTCTGTTGTTTTTTCCAACCTTTGAAAGCTATCATAGGTGTAAGTATAAGTAGCATTATTACTGTTTGAACCTACTAGTGAAATAGAGCTTAAAAGCTTATTGGTTGTATTATATCCATACTGCATGGTCATATTGGTATTATCACCAGTTATCACTTTTTGCGTCAATTTACCAATAGCCGAATAGGTATATGTTGTAGAGCCTTTTGGTGTGGTCTCATTGGTTATTTCTCCAAAGCCATTATAAGCGTAGGTATAAATACCTGCTGATGGGTCGGTTAGTTTTGTTTTTCGCCCCCATTCGTCTTGTTCTACAGAAACGACAACGCCATTATAATTAGCGGTTTTTAAATTACCATTTCCAAAATACGTGTAATTTATAGTACCTCCCGGATCGGTAGCAGCGGTAGTAAGCCCCATGGCATTTTTTGTAATGGTTTTGGTTTGAGTACCATCGTTAACTGTAACTGTTAAACCGCTATAGCTAATATTGGTTACTTTTCCTGTATGGTTTGTTTGTTTTATAGGTCTGCTATACAGATCGTATTCTATTTCATTCCATTGTGAAGCAGATGTTATGTAGGGCTCGCTTTGTTTCCAAAGGCGGTCTTGATCGTCGTACAGGTAACTTACACTGACCCACTGTCCAAGCACATCTTTTTGCTTTTTAGTTGTTACTCGTTTTAGCGGATCATAGATCGTTATAGCCCCACTACCATCATCTCCGGTATGAGTTACTGTATACGAATGGTCGCCAGCTTCAACATAACTCGTTGTGACATCGTTGCCTAAATAATCGGTTACTTTCGTTAATCGATCCCAAGAGTCATATTCATAATTGGTTTCTTGCCCAAAAGGGTTCGTTTCTTTTGTTAAAGTCCTGTTATTTACATTATATAAATATGTCGTTTCCAGTCCTTCTGTATCGGTTATTTTAGTTAAGAACCTCCCTGAAGTATCATATTCATAATTTATTTCGCGGGCAGTTTCCCCGTTTGGTGTTGCTGTTTTTTTGGTGATATTACCATAGGTGTCATAAGTAAAGGTTTCGATGTCAAAAGGAGCTGCGTTTCCTTTTGTTTCCTTTTGAGTTAATAAGTAACCCGTATATGTAAACTTGGTTTCTATACTAAATATATCACCAGCAATATTTTTGGTTTCAACTCTGTTAGTTGGTCTTCCTATATAATAAGTAGCACCAGTATTATTGTCATAAGTCATATCGACAACATGGCTTCCGTATCCCAAAAAGAGCGTAGAGATTTTTGTTGGGTTATTATAGACGTCATAAATATTAGATACTACGGTAGTTGTTCCCTCTAAGGCATTTTGAGTGGTACTAGAGGTTTGCCAAAGTTTAAAGACCTTGTTAGCAGCTAATGATGAATTGTATTGATAGGTTGTTTTTGTAATATAACCTGAAGATGGAACCGTAAATGTAAAAGAGTTTGCAAGTGAATAATTATCTGTTATAGCTCCTCTTAAAAGGGGATCATATTTTGAAACATTGAATATCCTGTCTGAAGAATCCGTATGCCAATTACTTCCAGCCATACCTTTAAAACCTAAAAAGCCTAAACCTTCCGTATTATATACCGCTCCATAATATGTATATAATTGTTTTAAAGTGGTAGTACCTGCACTTATCCGTTGTAACTCAGAAACTACTTTATTACCTGGTGCAATTTGCAAATCGACATAAGGATATGTTTCATCATAAACAGGTTGATATATTTGCATATTATCGCTATTATAAAGAGATGAGTCTAAATTGCTATAATCAATACTCTGAGTGACACCATTATTGGTAATAGAACGTATTAATACATCTTCCCGATGATCTTGGGTAAAAGAAAAATGAGTCACCCACTTATCACTGACGGATGCGAAGTCTAAATTTTTATTTGGTTGGTCTGAGGTTAAATATATAGGTATTGGGAAATGCTTTAAGTCACCCGTTTTAGTAGCAGTACCACCACTTACAAAGTTTACCCTTGTAGATGCGGTAGTTCCATTTAACCCGTGATTATTATAAATGTTAATAACTTGAGTACCATTAGAACTGCTATTATATGTCGTTGTATTGTACTCAACAATATCTGTTTTTCCGTCACCATTTATATCTAAAGGTATTAAGTTGTAACCAGATAAGACACCATTATTACCATTCCAATTAGTGACTTTATATTGAAAAGGTTGTGTTCTTGTCTCACTGACAAAAGAAGTCCCCGTGGAGATAAACCATTTAAACGAATAACTATTATTAGCTGTCGGAACTAAAAAATCTGTTTTGCCATCTCCATTATAGTCTCCCAACATAGCTGGATATGTATTGATGACTGCATCTGTGGTTTGCCAGAGTAGGGTTAAATTGTTACTATCATTTAGAGTATAAATATATACCTTTCCTGTGGTCACATGCATAAGATCTGTTTTTCCGTCGCCATTAAAATCACCAGCACTTAAATTGTCTCCTGTACCAAAACTTTGCTGTAAGCCCCCTGTATAATTAACAAACCCTGTTGTTATATCTTGTTTTAAGTCAATTAAAAAAGCTGTGTTGTTGTTATGTGTAGACTGTGTGCAATAATAAGAATCAAGACCATTAACATCGATATAATAATCACGATAAGTATCATAGAATAAATACAAATAGCTATTATAATCATCCAGATCATCATAATAATCAGGATTGCCGGTGTAATCATATTCATAACAAGTACTTGTCGTATATGACTTACCTATTGCTAAAACATCCGTAAGTCCATCTCCATTAAAATCTCCTGATATGTATTCATTAGGCCTTGATTTTATGACTGAGCTAGTGTCAGAATAGTCATATTGATACGAAAGCGCATTCCAAGTTTTAGTATATTGGTAATATATTGGATTAATAATTCCATTAGAATACACTTTAAAGTCTATTTGATTATCTATTCCATTTTGTACTACTGTAAATCCTTGACCGGCTAGCACTTTATTTTGATAATTTATCCATGTTGTAGGGAATACTGCTTCAAAAGCACCTGTGTTTACTTCATAAGCTTGATTATTAGCTCCGTTCTGTATATCTTTAAATATCCAAAGTTTATCCTTGCTTGTTTTAGGATAAACCATAAAATCCATTTTTCCGTTACCTGTAAGATCTAAAGAAAGAGTTTCTGCATTTCTTTGCTCAATATTGGCAAGTGTAAGTCCCGTTGTGATACCATTGTAATTAACCGAAGATGGTGACGACGTATAATCAAAGTCTATACTGCTATGGAAAGCAGTATTGTCTCCACTATATTCTTTGATCCAATGCATTCTTTCATATTTTAGTCCAGACGTTCTACTGAAATTGTTTATGTCATATTCCCTGTAGCGAATAGTATTTTTAAAAACCTCTATTTTATCTAAAATTTTTGATCTAGCAAATGAGACATTATTTATATACGATTGTTCCCATCTTTTAGCATTAGTTCTATAGCTAAAACGAATTTCATATACATCGTCTATTCCATTTAAACCTCCATATCTAATAGTCCCTATTGTGCGACTATTATTATCTGAAACATACCAGTAGCTAATTCTAACTCCTTGTGGGTTTTCCCAATAAGTAATTGAATAATTAGGACGTGAATGAGAATTACCATATTTAGCTGATGAACCATCAGGATATTTTACAAGGAAATATTCAGGACCAGAAGCAGCTCCATAAAATGACGTGCCATGTGAAGTGATTTTTAAATTAGAATATGTTTCTGTTTCATACTCTGCACCATCTGCACCGTATGTACCACTTTTTAGTACTAAACGCTGCCCATCCAGTGCAAAACGATCTAAATTATTAAAATCAACCCCATCAATTTGGTTGTCATGAAATTTTGTTGCAGGAAGTCTTGAAATAGTTGAAATCCCACTAATATTCCATCCATAACCCGCTATACCATTTCCACTTTGACTATCATAAGATAATGCTATTTCTGGTGTAACCCCATTAAGACCAGTGGGTACAGCTATAGGGATATCATATTTTGCACCTCCTGTTGGGGAAACAGAAAGAACTCCAGTGGTTTCCCCTATTCCTGAACCACCACCTGCAAAAGATTTTGCACTACTTGTACTTAAAGATTTGCCAAAAGAGGCTTCTCCTCCCGTTAATGAAATATTTCCTTCTTCACTCTCTAGAATTTCTATTTTTTTATAAGTAAAATCATCTTTAGAGTTTTTTGTTAATTCTGGTTTTCCGTTATTTTGACCATAAGAAAAAACCATAGAAAGCATACCGATTAATAATAGTATATATTTTTTCATCTGTTTATAATTTTTGGTTATTCTTTGATTATTTTTCTTGTGATACTATGACTCCCATCATTTAAATGTATGTGGACAAAATATACCCCTGTCGGCATATCTTTTAAGTCAACTTTTAAATTTTGATCATGGTTAATCTTTAGGCTTTTAACTAATGAAGAATTAATATTATAAATTTTTATGAATTCTATTTTACTAAGTAATTCTGTTTTTATTTTAATATTAACAAGTTCTTTTGTAGGGTTTGGATACATGATAAGTTGTCCACTATAGTCTTCTAAGTTATCGGCAACATCAGTCTGAATATCTACTTCTTCAACACTAGTATTTTCTTCTTTAGTTATCTTACCTGCTGGTGGAGTAGGCACAGAACAATTGGCATTATCTGGGCAATAAAAGCGTTGTTTTTGGTTTCCTGAATTATCATAAGCAAATTGTAATCCCGAATTTGGATGAAGACTCAATAACTCATTAAGCGATAACTCATTTCCATCAACTAGTTCTATTCTTGGTTCGTAAAAATATTGTCTGTCAGATGTGTTCGTGTCGTAATACAAGTATGAGCGATGAGCAAGATTATTTGCTGTACTGCTAAACTTAAAATCTCGATGGGTATTTGATACAAATTCTCCCGTAACACCATCATAAATAGCACCTTCAGAAGTGATGGCAGACGTATTGTGTTCGTGGAGAAAACCGATCAATAAATACCATCTGTCTAATTTGGGAAGATCACCATACCAGAAATATGGGTTTGGATTATTCGTTCCATCGAGCCGATATACTTGGTTACCATTGTTATTACTGTAACACCCGAAATAACTTATTCCATCATTGGAGTTCGTTTTTTTAATCCAAACACTTAGTCGATACTTTTTTGTGTTATCAATTGTGATGTAATCGGAATTCCAACCACCATCTGCATTACTGGATACATCTGGAACTGCCTTCCAAAGTATAACATTTTCTCCAACATGGTTTAGCCCCAGTTCTCTAATATTTTCAGCCGTTGTACCATTTTGACTAAAACCAATCACAGTTCCTGAACCAATAGTCCATGTAGATGTGTCTAAAAGGTTTTGTGCTTTAATAAATTGAAGGGATATGCATAAAAATAATATGCACAAAAATTTACTAGCTTTCATAAAGTTAAGTTTTTAAAATTTGACAATTAAATCCATGGTAAAGATTTAATGAACCTTTACTGCTATTGGTATTGGTGTTTTTAAAAATTTAAAGCTGTCAGCTAATAAGTTGTTTTAAATGTAAATAAATTAAACAAATTAAGGTTGTGGTAAAACCACATAAAATTATGTGTAACTCTAGTTTGTATAATAGTAAATGAACTACCCCGAGGCAGAGCCATCGAGGTATCAAAACAAGGTTAATTGATTTGAATGTACCTTATTGTATTCTTTTTCCATTCCTTGATTTTTAACATATTCCCTAATTACTTCTTCATTTGAGTATTGTCCAACTGTATTTACATAAAACCCACTAGTCCAAAATTTCCCTCCCCATAAGTTAGTCTTAACTTCTGGATATCTTTGAAATAATTGCTTTGCAGTAATACTTTTTAACATTCTAATCATTTTAGAAACAGCATAATTGGGAACGCTTTGAACTAAAAAATGAACATGATTGGATTCATAGCCAATCTCTATAAAATGAACTTCATAACGCTCTGAAATTTCTAAACAAATATCTTTTAAACAATCTCCTATTTCTTTTGTTATAACCGATTTTCTATATTTCAATGGAAAAACCAAATGATAAAGCAACAAACTTTTATTATCTCTTTTTAAAATATGTTCACTCATTTTCCGAAAGTACACTTTTTTAAAGTGTTTTGAAAAACTCTCCGTTTTTCAAACTTTTCAGCTAAACCCCGAGGCAGAGCCTCGAGGAATTCTTTAGATTAAAGAAATCACTTTCCATTATTCTCTAAGTTTTTTGTGCTTTTTTATCCAATTATATCGATAGAATTCTTTCCGTACCCAATCACCAGAAAAGGGCATCAAGCCTGAGTTTATGGGCTAAATGTTGCAAAAGAATCACTATGTTACTTTGGCATATCTTTTGAGACTAAAAATCATGGTTCAAATGCATATCTATATTTGAACAATATAATACCTCAAAAAATATAATAATACTAATTATAAACTAACTCATTATGAAAACAAAAACTACCTTATTTTTTATGTTTTTATTTATAGGCATGAATATTAGTTTTGCTCAGGATGACGAAGAATGCAAAATTAATCTTTCCTTTTTTCATGAATATGTTAAAGCTAAGAATTATGATGCAGCGTATGAACCTTGGATGATAGTAAGAAGTAAATGTCCAAAATTGAGTATTGCTATTTATACAGGAGGTGAAAAAATATTAAACTATAAAATCAAAAAATCTGAAGGGGTTGAAAAAAAAGCATTTATTGAAGACTTATTGGTTTTATGGAAAAAGAGAGGTGAGTATTTTTTAAATAAAACGCCAAAAGGAAAGTATTCAGCTAAAGCTTGTCAATTAATATATAAAAACAAAAGCCTATTAGGGAAATCAGATGAAGAACTATACGCCTGTTTTGATGCTGTTTATAAATTAGATAAAGAAACTTTTACAAACCCTAAAAGTTTATATACCTACTTTTCGTTGATGGTAGATTTATTTGACGCTGGCAAAAAAACAGATGCGGATTTATTTAATAAGTATGATGACATTATTGAGAAGATAGAAGATGAAATACTAAACTATTCAGAAAAATTAAACAAATTATTTGAAAAGAAAGAAGGAGGCTTGCAATTAACAAAAAAGGAAGAACAGTTTAAAGGATTATATGAAAACTATCTAGAAAATTATGATTTAATTTCTAGAAATATTGACAAGAAACTTGGTATTAGAGCTAATTGTGAAAATTTGATTCCTCTTTATACTAAAGATTTTGATACGTATCAAAATGATGCTATTTGGTTAAAACGTGCAGTGAACAGAATGTTTTACAAAGAATGCACTGATGACGCTTTATATGAGAAATTAGTAAAGGCATATGATGAAGTATCACCGTCTTCAGACACTAAAATTCATGTAGTAACGGTTTTAATAAAAAAAGGAAAAACATCAGAGATAGATAAATACTTAAGAGAGGCTTATGATTTAGAAACAAATACTCTCAAAAAGGCAAAACTAGCATATAGAATTGGTTTAATTCTTAAAAAGAAAGGAAGATATAGTCAAGCAAGAAAATATTTTAGAAATTCTTTGAAGTTAAATCCATCGAATGGAAAGCCCCATCTTGCAATCGCATCCATGTATGCAGATAGTGCTAAGAATTGTGGAGATAGTAATTTTAATAAAAGAGCTGTTTATTGGTTAGCTGCACAAGAAGCTAGAAAAGCATCTAAAGTAGATCCTACCTTAAAGAAAAGCGCCTCTCAATATGCGGCTAATTATGAGGCTAAAGTACCAACCAACCAAGAAATATTTATTAAGGAGATGGCAGGAAAAACTATCAAGATTGACTGTTGGATCAAATCTTCGGTAATTGTCCCTAAAATAGGAAAAAAGACACCGAACAATTAAAAAACCAAAGAAATGAAAATTGCTCCGATAGTTATCGAGACTACACCGTTAATTTATATACCATATTTGGTATTTTAAAGTCTAAAGATAAAATGTAACATTATTTAGTAGTTCTATCTCTTTTTATCTTCTTAGTTTCTATTCTAGTTCGTAATTAGTTTTATTCAATTTTGATATTGTATTTTATTAAAAGACCTTTGACAGATTCTAAGGAAAATTTTGCACCTTTAATTTTATTATTTTCAGGATCAATTATAAAGTTAAATGAGCTTCTTAAATCAGTATTTTGCAAATTTGTGTTTTTAAATACAGCATTTAGTAAATCGCAATTGTCAAAAATAGACGTATTCAGATCACATTCAGTAAAATCCACTTCTTGTAATTTTGACTTATTAAACACCGTTTTTGGAAGCTTCTTTTTGTAAAATGATGAGTGATTTAATTGGCAATTATCAACTTTTATTGAAAAAGCGAAATCACTACATTTATCAAAACGTAAACCTAACATCTTACAATCTTTAAATGTTACATCTTGAATCTCTGTTTGGTAAAGATTAACTAAACTTAAATTGCAATCAATAAATAGGCACTCTGTCAATCGAATTTTTGATAAGTCAGAATTAGAGAAGTTACAATTTGAAAAAGTACACAATTCATAATCGCCTTTATCTAATTTATCTTTTGAGAAATCTTTTCTTTCAAATTTTATGTCTTCAATAAACTGTAATTCCATTAAATCTCATTGGGTTTTTCGCTTTGTAAATCAGCTTCAAAAGCTTTTAGTTGGCATTGGGTTTTGCTCCCTTAATAATCCATGTTTTTAAACTTTTGTCCGTGCTTTCGCTTGGTTGTAGAGATAAAGTTCTAGACATATAAGGTCCAGCATCGTCACTTTCACTTCCAGCCGTAAGACAAAGTTTTGTGTTTTCTTTTGGTCTAAATTCTCCACTTTCTTTATTATAAATAAATTTTTGTTCGGAAGATTCAGGATCACTTTTAACAAGGCTTATCGTCATACCTGTTTTTGGTCCGTCAATCATCGCCGCAGAGAAACCTAGGTATGTGGCAGAGCAAATCTGTTGTGTTTTTTCATCATAGTAAAATAAAACATCATCACCATTTGGTTTGCATGAATGGACTTGCAAAGAATCACTAAAACCTTTACCATCTGTGTCAATACAATAGCCTAACTTGTCTTGTTCGTCTAGATTATCAGCAAGATATATTATGGGTTCTGGCGATTGGATATTAGGCGCATTTGAATTAAGCTTTTTTTCAGTTTCAGTCTTTTGGATTTCAGTTTCGCTTTGTTTTTCCTTTTTATTAGAGTTGCAACTCATAAATATGGATAACACTAAAATTGGTATTAGTTTTTTCATTTGTATTAGTTTAAAAATTATTTTAAAAGTTTTCATGTCACGCCCTGAAATATGGTTACAGTTAAAAATTGTCCCGATATCTATAGGGATTGGCTGTGTTTTTCATAGGACACCTTGTTATACAAAGTTTATTATTCTTTTATTACTAACGTTTCTAAGAATAACTCAATTATTCCTTTATCATTAGTATAATCTTCGCTCAACAACATTGTTACTACAATAATGCCTTCATCTTTTCTTCCGTAAGTAGCTACTGTATATACTTCTTTTTCGCCTTTATAAGTTAAAGTAGCTTGAATTCCTTCAATCGTTTGACCACTTTTTAGTTTTTTCTTGAATTTCTTTTCCGTTTTTGAGTAGCCATAATTGATACTCTCTTTTATAATTTCGTTCAACATTAATTGGGTCAAACTACTTGGGTTAATTGTTCGATATTTTTGAACCATAAAACCATTCCCAGTAGATTTCATTATCATGCATTGCTCAATACCTTTATCAATTTTAGAGTTCGATACACTAAGTGATTTATCATAACTAAAGGAGATCATATCGTCTGAATATGTTAATATATCGGGCTGTATGATTTTAATAGTCAATTCTTCCCCTGAAGACGTTTTATATTGAAGCTCATTTTTAAGGTCAGCCTGAATTGAGT
Organism: Flavivirga aquimarina; assembly: GCF_030540835.1. Taxonomy (GTDB): domain Bacteria; phylum Bacteroidota; class Bacteroidia; order Flavobacteriales; family Flavobacteriaceae; genus Flavivirga; species Flavivirga aquimarina. Next base: position 14,685 of record NZ_JAUOEK010000010.1, read on the forward strand.
CATTATTAATAATTACGATATAATTTCCCTGGCTTTGGGCAAAACTTATGAAGCCAGTTAATAGTGTTACTAAAGTGATAGTGATCTTTGTCATTTTTTCAATTTTAATGTCTCGGCTATGAGTAATTGTTTGGATTAGCACTTAACTTTGCAAGTACACACTAAACTGAAAACCCTTGAGGGTTTTCAGAAGTAGACGAGGACTAGCAATTAATCATAGGAGCCGTTGTTATGTGCTGGTTTTTATTCCATAATGTTCTAACCAAGCCAGCGGTTCAGTCAGATTATGTTTATTAAATTCTAAATGTATTACTCTTCTTTTCTTTCCGTTTATCGTTCTATTCGAAGCGTGTAAAGTCAAAGGTTTCATTAACATAGCTCCGCCTTTTTCCACTTCACAAACAAATTCGTTTTCTATATTCCAATCTTTCGTGTCAACTCGTACTATTCCGTTTAAGTGAGATTTCGGGATAACTTTTAATGCTCCGTTATTCTTGTCAGTTTTGTCCAAGTGAATTCGGATTGTTATTGTGTCTTTTAAAATTTCAATTGGTGGTTGAACTCCGTATTGTCCTTTTTTAAAAGTCCAATTGGAGTAATTTTCCAAATCCGCTTTTCTATCAACCGAAATGCTTAAATCTTGATGATAAGCAACGAACCAATTCGATTCGCTTGGTTTGTCAAAATAGATCGCTTTGGTTAAGAAATATTGCGATTCGGAAAGGTCAGAAAGCAACTCAATCAGTTTTTTGTTAAACAGTAAACTGGTCAAATCTGGAACATTTTTGATTAGCTGTCTTATAGCAAACAAATCCTTTGTTTTCATAAATGAATTTCCGCTTTGTTCATTATTTTCGATACAATCCAAAATTTGACTTACTTCACTGTCCGAATACAAGTCCGCTAAAACAGAATATCCATTCTTTTCAAGTTCTATTTTGTTATTTATGTAATTCATTTCTTAAATGTCACATCCTGAAATATGGCTACTGTTAAAAATTGTCCCGATAGCTATCAGGATTACGCTGTTAATTTATATACCATATTTGGTGTTTTAAAGTCTAAAGATAAATGTAATCTTACTTCGTTGTATAAATTAATGGCATTTTTTGTGGCTCTTTTTGTAAACGCTAAGTTTATAAATATCACGAGTAGGGTGCTAAGCAAGTTGTTTAGTATTGAAATATTGATAATCCTTCGGAATTACCAACATTTCGTATATTCTATACTTATTAAAAAAAGGTGGAAGATACATTGAGCTGTGTATTCTGCCACCGTATTTAATTATTTTAACTGTGTATTCGCAAAATAGGTCATTGCCTTTGAAAGAAATATTGCAAAATCAGGTTGTACTTTTCCATCAATTTTTGTGAATCGTTCATCCGCTATATAAAGCTCACCAAGTCCTGTATAATTTCTCCATTGAGAATTTGAAGAACCATCTGTTCCCCAAAACTTCCTAATGTTTTTATAGTGTCTAGATATTTCTAGTTGTACCACTTTACTTTCGGGTTCTTGATTAGAAATTTCAAATAATACTTTGAAAATTTCTCTTTGTTCATTTTTTAAAGCCTCAAATTGTTCTTTCGTAAGTTTCTTAAGATACGCTTCACTTTTTTCTAAAGCTTTCGCACCATACTTTTCAATTATTTCTTTGCGATTTTTATTCGCTTCTTCTTTTGAGAAACCATCATATAATTCATTATCTGTAATCATCTTTTTTTCTTTTAAGTCTAACATTGTTTTTTCAATGGTAATCAGCATTTCAGAAATTCTCTTTTGTTTTAAAACAAGTTCTTGTCCGTGACTTTCAAGCGCTTCTATTAAGTCGAATTCAGAGTCGCTTAAAATGTTTAGAATTTCTTTTAAAGGAAAATCGAGTTCTTTGAAAAATAAAATTTGTTGAAGCCTCAACAACTCATTTTTCCCATACAACCTGTACTTGGCCTCTGTACGTACTGCAGGTTTTAGTAATCCGATTTTATCATAATAATGCAAGGTCCGTACGCTTACACCTGCAATATTGGATAATTCTTGTACTGTATATTTCTGCATTGAATAATTATTTATAATGCAAACTTATGGTATGACGTAACGTTAGAGTCAAACTTTTTCACAACTTTTTTGCTTTTTAGTAGAATGTTTTTTTGAAAGACTCGGAATTATGATTGAATTCGGGGTTGTTTTCGTGTTAATACCAAATCAAAAGATTTGGCGACTTTGCAAATAGACAATGGCCTTTTTATTAAATACTAATCGCCCTATTTGCTATATATAATGTTGTAACGTTATTTTAATGGAATTGTAATTCCAAGGGCAAATGCTCCAGCATACTGTTCAACTGATGGTTGGAAATAATAAGCAAACCCTAGGTCAACATTATTATTTCGTCCTAATTCTAACCCTAAAGAAAAGGGGATATGATAAATTATTCCACTTTTATCAATATTATCGAAAGCTGTCAATGTTTCAAATTTACCAATTGAAGTACCTATTCCAATTTCGACATATGGTGCGACCCAAGGTATTGGTGCTCTAACTCTCGTTTTACCACCTAATAAAAAGGCTTTTGATTCAGCTTTTTCGTCAGTTGGATTGTTATTCAGATCTTTACCATTTGAATTTGTCAAAATGAAACCTGCATAAGGTCTAAATTCAATCCAAGAAGTCACTTTTAAAATCAACTCTCCTTGAGCAAAATATCCATCGTCAACAATTTCGTCTATACTATTATTAGGAGCGCTCAATCCATATCCTATTTGAGCATTTATAGACTTTTCTTTAATGAACTGTGCTTCGATTAAATTTGAAGTTAGAACTGTTATTAATAATATCAGAATTTTTCTCATCATGTCTCGTCCTGAAATATGGTTACAGGTTAAATTAGAATTGCTTTCGGATTAAACTGTCTTGTCCTAAAATATGGCTACAGGTTAAAATTGATTTTTACGCTGATAATTTATATACCATATTAGGTGTTTTATAATCTAAAGATAAGTGTAATCTTATTTCGTTGTATAAATTAATTGCATTTTTTGTAGCTCTC
>NZ_JAUOEK010000011.1 GCF_030540835.1 Flavivirga aquimarina
GCCGGAGAGATCATGAAACGAGGCGGAATAGCCAACCGTTTGATCAACTTTGCCAAATCATTGGTGGCGAGCCTCCCGGGCGGTCTGGCCTACGTAAACGTATTGGCCTCGATGCTCTTCGGAGCCATATCCGGATCCGCGATAGCAGCAACCTCTGCCATAGGAAGTATCATGACCGATAGGATGGAAGAAGAAGGGTACCCAAGAGAGTTCAGCGCTTCAGTAAACATTACCTCCTCGACAACCGGACTACTTATCCCCCCAAGCAACATACTAATCGTATACGCCCTGGCAAGTGGCGGTACAGCCTCGGTAGCGGCCCTGTTCATAGCAGGTTACCTCCCAGGCGTACTATTAGGCCTGGCCCTTATGGGGTACATCGCCTATGTGGCCATAAAGAGAAAGTTCTCAAAAGAAAAACGATCGACCCTAAAAGAGATCTGGACACACTTTAGAAAAGCCTTTTTCAGTTTACTGTTATTAGTGATCGTAGTAGGCGG
>NZ_JAUOEK010000012.1 GCF_030540835.1 Flavivirga aquimarina
CGTTGAAATTGTCATTCCCGTGAAAACGGGAATCTAAATACAGAATTTCGGTTTTTGACCTTTTTAGGTCAAAATGAAACCAGCGAAATACCTCTATGGCTCTGCCTCGAGGATAGTTGGTTTCAAGAAATTCTTTATTAATTAAATCACTTACTGTAAGCTATTAACAAAGAAACTTAAACAAAATATGAATATATACAAAGAGTCAAATATGAAATTCAAAATAACATACGTTATATTACTCTTAAGTACATTTTCATTTGCACAACTAAGCGATTTGGCTAAAATAGACTATACGATACTTCCAGCAGGAGATTCAGATATTGAGTATAGTCGAGTACGTGCTTTATTCAACTATCCTATTAAGCTAAAAAAAGAGCAGACATATTTATTTTTAGGTCTTGATTATAGTACTGTTAATCTTAATATGACAGAGCACCCTTCTTTTGATATAGAAGAACTTAATGATTTTCAATTATTAGATATTAATATTGGTTATACAACACCTTTAAAAAACGATTGGCGTTTAGGCGCACGATTAACACCAGGCTTTAGTTCAAATCTTAGAGCTAACGATTTGAGGTTTGAAGATGCCATACTATCTGGGGATATCGTTTTTATAAAAGACAAAAAAGAAGACCCAAACGTTAAAAAACCTTGGCGACTTATTATAGGTATTTCCTATTCTGGAAATCGTGGGTTTTCTTTCCCTTTACCATTTATCAGTTATTATAAAAAGTTTCACTCAAAATGGTCGTATAATGTTGGTATTCCAAAACTAAATTTGCAATATCACGCTTTTAGTAAACATCGATTTAAATTATATGCAGAGCTTGATGGTTTTACTGCGAACCTACAACAAGGTGTGCTCATTGATAATTCGATAATAGCAGAAAGTATTAATATGTCTTTAATATTAAGTGGATTACAGTATGAATTTCATATAACTAAAAACATTCAGTTTTATGCAAGGGCTTCGTATATTTTTAGTAATTCAGTTAATTTAAGAGATAAAAATAAAGATAATATTTTAGAGCTAGATAAATCAAACACGCAGTATTTAAGAACAGGAATTAGATTTAAGATTTAAGAAGAATGTTAAACACAAAGGAATATTATAATAGAGATTTGTCTTGGTTAAGATTTAATCATCGTGTACTTCAAGAAGCTACAGATAAAAGAAACCCGTTATACGAACGTATTAAGTTTTTAGCTATTTTTTCTTCCAATTTGGACGAATTTTTTAAAGTCCGTGTTTCAGACATTAGAAAAATAAAGCAGTTAGACAAACCGCTTCGGAAGCGTTTAATAACAAAGCCAAATAAATTATTAAAAGAAATAAAGAAACAAGTAGATATACAGCAAAAAGAATTTGGACGAATCTTTTTTACTGAGATTATTCCAGAATTAGAAAAAGAAGATATTCACTTGTTATCTTACAAAGAGTTTAATAATGAACAATTAGATTTTAGCAAAAATTATTACACAAAAGAACTTGCAGCAAAACAATATTTAAGTATAAATGAAAATAAACCATTTATTGAAAATGAAGCCTTGTATTTGGTTTCTCAAATGCCTGACGATTCTCTTATTTGGGTAAAAATTAATGAAGATACGCCGCGATTTGTAGAACTTCCCACTACAGATAACAAACACTATATCACATTTGTTGACGACATTTTAAAACACAATCTAAAAACGTTTTATAAACTTGATTTTTATAGTATAAAAATATCGAGAGATGCAGAATTATATATAGATAATGAATATTCTGGTAATTTGTTAGATAAAATTAAAAACGCGTTACCAAATAGAGTTAGTGGTCAAGTTACAAGAGCTTTAATTGATGAGTTAATACCAAATAAACTGCAATTAAAATTAAACCAGGTTTTAGATATTAATGAAACAGATGTTATTAAAGGAGGAGCTTACCATAACTTTAAAGACTTATTTGGATTCCCGAACCCGACTCCTAAAAATTTATCTTTTTCAAATTTACCTCCAATACCCGATAAAGAATTTGTGGGTTATCCAAATATATTTAAAGCTATTAAAGATAAAGATAGGCTGCTCTATTTTCCTTATCAATCCTACCGTCCCGTAATACAATTGTTGGAAGAAGCATCTAACGATAGTAATGTTACAAAAATTAAAATAACATTATATAGAATTTCGAAAGATTCACTGGTTGCAAACGCACTCTTAAATGCTGTTAAAAACGGAAAGGAAGTATTTGTGTTTATTGAAACAAAAGCACGTTTTGATGAAGAAAACAATATAAAATGGGGTAAAGTTTTAGAAGAAAATGGAGCCAATGTGGCTTATAGTTATCCAGGAATAAAAGTACATTCTAAAATTTTATACATAGAGCGCATTGAAAAAAAACAACCAAGAGTTTATGCTTATATAAGTACGGGGAATTTTAATGAAAAAACCTCGAAAATTTATACAGATTTTGGATTGATGACGGCAAACTCTAAAATTACAAACGAGCTCTCTCAAGTATTTCAAGTATTAGAACGACAAATAATAATTCCAAAATCTAAAAAACTTTTAGTATCACCATTTACAACGCGAAGTAAATTTACAGAACTAATAGAGATGGAAATTGAAAACGCAGTAGGAGGGAAGGACGCCTATATTATTTTAAAACTAAATAGTCTTCAAGATGTTAAAATGATAAATTTACTTTACAAAGCAAGTAATGCAGGTGTAAAAATAAGATTGCTTATACGTGGTATTTGTTGTTTGGTTCCTGGAATTGAAGGTCAAAGTGAGAACATATATGTAACTAGTATAGTAGATAGGTTTTTAGAACACGGAAGAGTATATATTTTTGGAAATAATGGAAAAGAAAAAATGTATCTTGGTTCAGCAGATTGGATGACCCGTAATTTAGATCATAGAATAGAAGTTATAACACCTATTTTAGATCAAGAAATTCATCTAAAACTGAAAGAACTATTAGACTTGCAATTAAAAGATCATGTAAAATCTAGAGTTATAGATTTTAATCAAAAAAACAATTATGTTGTAAATGGTTCATTAGAAGAATCTTCACAACATATATTATATAAGACATTGTTATGAGTAATAAATTAAAGGAAAAAGCAGAAGACAAATATTTAATGGAGGAGTTGAATATTGATAAAGAAGCACTTAAAAAATTAAAAAAGAAATTACTTAAAGTAGCTCCAAGGTCTGAACGTGGCGTAGAGACGTTATTTAGGCTACTATCTAAAAATCAGTACACTCTAAATACAATGATAGACACAAAGTCTAACATTTTAATATCTATAAATGCTTTAATTTTATCATTAATACTAGGAACCGTAATGAGTCAATTTAGCTCAGACCCGCACCTTATTTATCCAGTAGTAATGATACTATTTACCAATCTAGCTTCTATTACTTTTGCTATTTTCGCCACACGTCCAGAATTAGTTCACGGAAAAAGTGAGGCTAAAAATTTAATGTTTTATGGCAATTTTCAAGATATGGAAGAAGATGAGTATGTAAAAAACATTACAAATTTAATGAATGAAGGTGATGAGTTATATAAAACTATAGCTAAAGACACTTATTATTTGGGAAAGACAATTGACCGCAAATTTAAGTTACTTCGAAAATCGTTTAATATCTTTTTAGTTGGGATTATTTTATCAGTAATAGCATTTATTGGTTGTCACGCTTTATTTGGAGGGTTAATATAAATATTAACTAAACCACTCCTATGGACTGGAAGTTCATAGGTTCGTTTTGGCAGACTGAAAGTCTGCTTCGTGAAATATGGTAAAACTGAATTCGTGTGAATTCGTGAAATTCGTGTCAAAAGTTTTTAGAAGCTGAAAGCGACATGCACTAAAGTACATAGTTTTAACTCCATTT
>NZ_JAUOEK010000020.1 GCF_030540835.1 Flavivirga aquimarina
TAGAGGTATTTCGCTGGTTTCATTTTGACCTAAAAAGGTCAAAAACCGAAATTCTGTATTTAGATTCCCGTTTTCACGGGAATGACAATTTCAACGGAAACCCCGAGGCAGAGCCTCGAGGAATTCTTTTCGATTAAATTCTAATAATGAACTCATCTTGGCTATTTGTACTTAATAAAAATCTCGACTTTTCATTTGCCAAATGAATAGGAGTTTATAAGACATACTTAAATAATAAAGCGCATAAGATAACTTATGCGCTTTATTAATGATAAATTTATTAGCTGCTTAAATAAGCTTCTAATTATTAGAGATTAGAGGTCGTATATGATCTGTTCTTGTACCTGATATAGATTCGTTGGCTTGAAGCGTTGAATAAATGGTTTCTAATTCAGATCCTGAAGGAATTTCAGAAGGTTTATAAATTCTAGGTGCAGGGATTTCGCTAGATAACGTAGTTAATAAGCTACTCATATCTGCACTTAAGCCACTTCTTGGAACGATATACATTGTTTGTTCTACTAATGAATATGCAGGTAGGTTACCATTTGCTAAAATTGCAGGAAAAACACCTATGCCAGTATCCCACTCTAATGTGTTTAAAACGTATGATGCATTAGTATTACTAGAGATCACATTATTTGTACCGTACACAATTCCTACTGCATCTTTACCTGTTCTATTCTGATTATTAAAAACTACTGCGTAGCCGTTGGTATTGGATACACTTAAAAAAGGATATGTTGGTATGTTTTGATTTCGTAAATACCACCAACTAGGAGTACCTTGACTATCCATTCCTAAAGCTAGACCTGTAAAGACATCATCATCTCCTTTCATTGGTGTCCAACCTTCAAAGTACAAATCATTCCACTGATTTACGACACCATTAAGTTTGGGTTGTCCTACAGATACGACACGATACACCTTTAAAAAACCACGACTATCATAAGAATAATGGGTTAGAGCTGTATGATTTCCAGTCATAACAGATTGATTATCTAATTTCCATTGTAAATCAGCTTTTCCATAAACATCAAGCTGATTATTAGCTGTATTTATTTCTACGTCTAAAGTTTGGTGTAATTGGTTTGTAAAAGTCCCACCTTGCGTAACATTAAATCGCTGTTCAAAACTAGGGCCAGTGTAGTTCAAATTTCTTATTAAGTCTAAACTCCAAATAGTCCATTGAACAACTCGATCTGTTTGTTCATTATTGAAACTTGGAGAAAGCAAAGCTTTAAAAGATTCTGTTCTATCTCTCATTTCTGAAATAACCCCAGTTGTACCAATTCGAAAATCGTATGTAGCAACTCCATTATCGAATAGAACAAACCAAATATCATTTTGATATAAATTTATTGAACCAGTCCAAGTATTAGCTGTTAGAGCACTATTTTTTGCTGTTATTTGCGTTGTTATTTCCTCTTCACTCGTGTTAATTTCTGGATTTTCTGTTATTTCGTTTTCAGAGCTACATCCAATATGAAAAAAACAAATGCTACAGAATAGTAAATGGAAAATTATTTTATTATTCATTTTATACGTTTTTAATTTTATGGTTATTTGTACTTTTTTCAAGATTCAGTTATACCAATTATTATTTAAAATGAGCTATAAATAATTTGAATTATATGGGTTGTTTTTAGTGATAATTGGTATTATAGCTAAATCAAAATAAATCGTCATTAATTAGATTTACTTCTTTCGAAAGACCTGCTAGGTTTTTAAAACCTGGCAGGTCTAATATAAAATTCCGCCTATGTCAAATTATGATGATTTAGCTATATATACTAAAGTCTTGTAAAGCTGGAGATAAAAAATAAACTTTAGAGGTGTTAAAAACTATTTTTAACTGGTGTACAACAAGTTTATTTTATTATTAATTTACTAGTAACTAGCTTATTATCATTTTTAACCGATACAATGTACATGCCCGATTTTAAGTTATGTTCAATTGAATGCAAAGTATTAGATAAATCTTCTTCTTTATAAACTAGCTTACCTGTTAAATCGTAAATGTTTATTGCTGCATTACTACTTAATGTGCTAAGGTCAACATTAATTTTTTCTGTTGCTGGATTAGGATATACCTTAAAAGTTTCTTGTGCTAAATCGTCAGTTCCAAGTGAACCGTCTGAAATCAATACAATGTTATCGTAGTACACCGTTCCATTTTGCATAATAATATGCATTTCTTTATAATCGTAAACAGGTATTGCTGATATGTCATAGTCTAATTTTATCCAAGTATTAACATTTGCCGCTCCAACACCCAATGTAACTGCAAAATTTGGAGTACCACCTATAGATTCAGCAAAAGTTACAGTTATAAACCTATCTACAGGAGAATAAACCATAAGACTTATGGTTTTAATATCAGATTTAATAACACCAGCATCATCGTCTAAACGAAAACCTGGCCAGTCGGCAGAACTTACAAGTTCTACCGACTGTGAACTTGTATTAATACCTGATGAAGATGGGTTTGCCACAGCAGTAGTTGTACCAGAATATACAAACCAATCTGCGAGTGAACCATCTTCAAAATCATAAGTTACTGTTTGTGCAATCACACCACAAAAAGCGGTCAATAAATAAATAGTTAGTAAAGATAATTTTGTTTTCATAATTTAAGTATTTTGTGTTTTGTTAATAATATTTTTAGAAGTGTGCCATATTACTCTATGGCACTAATTCACTGAGATTATCTGTTGCTGTTCCTGATAGCAATCTATTTGCCATTAGCGTTGCATAAATGGTTTCTAACTCAGATCCTGAAGGAATTTCACTAGGAGTATAAATTTTAGGTGCCGGTATTTCGTTAACCATTTCATCTAATTCAGTTTTCATTTCTTCGGTTAAACCTTGACGAGGCACAATATAAAGTGTTTGTTCAATAAGAGAATGAGCTGGTATAACAGACTCTGATTTTATGGCTGGCAAAATCCCTATACCTGTATCCCAAGGTAATAAGTTAAGCACATGTTTTGCTGTACCAGATGTTTCTACATCACCTTTTCCGTAAACAACACCTATGGCATCTTTAGTTCTATATTTTGAAGTATTGTATGCAATCGCATAACCCTCGGTTGTAGATGCTTCTAGAAATTGGTAAGCAGGTATTCCTGAAATCCATTGATACCATAAATCTGGAACACCAGAGCTATTTAATGATAACGCGAGACCATCAAATACACTAGAATTACCTAACATAGGTGTCCATCCTTCAAAGTAAAAATCGGACCATTGTTGTACTACATCATTTAATTTAGGCTCAGCAACTGATACCGCTCTATATATTTTTATAGATCCATTTGTTTGAATGGTATATCTTGTTAATGCAGCATGTGTTCCTGTCATAGCATTTTGGTTCTCTACCTGCCATTGTAGTTTTGGATTGCTATATACATCTATCTGATTTTTCTCTGCATTTATAGTTACCGAAATCGTCTCCGAGTATTGGTTGATACCTGTACCTCCTTGAGTTACGTTATAACGTTGCTTAGTTAATGCTTCTAAATCTTCAGTGTTTTTTATATCACCATTTATGCTCCATAGAGTCCATTGTATTACACGATCTGTTTGTTCTCCATTATAAGATGGAGATAGTAAACTTTTAGACGACTCTGTAAGATCTCTAATTTCTGACACAACTCCGCCAGTTCCAATTCTAAAATCATAATATGGTTCTCCATTCCCGTTTAAAACGAGCCATAAATCGGAACCATCTGAAGTTACTGTTCCTGTCCATGTTACTGGTTCATTTGGGTCTATAGCTTCTTCTACAGAATCATCAGAATTACCTCCGCAGCTAGTAAACAAGATTAAGCATAGTATTAAATATGCATGTAGGTTTTTTGTTTTTTTCATAATTTAGGTTTTATAAATATTTGGTTTTTATAACATCGATATTATTTGTAAATAGAAACAGAGTGTATCAAAAAATAGATACACTCTGTTTTCAATTTATATTAGTTATAACCTGGATTTTCGATTAAATTTGAATTCGCACCAGTTCGAGATAATGATATAGGGAAATAATACATTCTATCGTAAAAATTAGGCGCATTAGCAGTGCCATCATAATTATTTATTACCGATACCTTATACTTACGAGTTGTATAATCTAAAACATATTTAAGTCCAGAAAATGATCTTGTTAATTCTGTAGTAGCTATTCTCCAACGGCGTAAATCCCAATAGCGATGGCCTTCAAAAGCTAATTCTACTCTACGTTCATGACGAACTTGATCCAAAGTCACAGATCCTAAGGTAGCAATACCTGCTCTGGTTCTTATTTGATTTACGGCTGTTAAAGCATCACCTGCATTGCCAATTTCCATAGCTGCTTCTGCATAATTCAATAAAGTTTCCCCAAAACGGAACACTTGATAATCTGTTCCTGAATTTGACCAGGTTGCACCAATATCTACATCTTCATCTAGATATTTCATGACTCCAAATCCAGTACCAAACCCAATCCAAAACCATTGATCTCCCCATGCAGAAACACCGTTATAAGCTTCATTTTGATTATTAAGAATTGTACCGTCTGGCTGAATTAACCCACTATGAAAATCTACAATACCACCTCGCCACGGCGTTTCCATTGTCCATAGAGTTGCAAAAAAACGAGGATCTTTATTTCCCCACAATTCATCCATGCTCCATAATTTACTCTCAAGGAAAGCTCTATCTAACGTACCACTAGTTCCGTCTTTATATTCAAATGCTTCGGCCATTTCAAGGTACGGAGTGTTACCCATTCCTATATTCCAAGCATGTGGTTTAGGACGTTGCACAAAATCATACCCCCAAGTAGCACCTCCTCCTCCTAAAGCATCAACATAATTATGGTGTTTTGCAAAAATTACTTCACTATGATTTTTTGTAACAAAAATATTTCTAAAATTCATTGCCTTATCTGTTCCTTCATCTAATAAAGCATAGCCGCCATTTTGTATAATATCTTTTGCGGCATCATAAGATGTTTGAAAATAGGTGTCTGGACTAGCAGAAATACCAACAAGACCATTTAATTGTACAGTACCATATTTTGCAATACTACCTGCATACAAAGCTGCTCTTGATTTTAAATGCTGTACTGTCCATTTACAAGGTCTACCAAAATTTTTAGCTTCCCCTAATGCATCAGCAATGTCTGTACATTCTGAAATGATAAAATCATAAATTTCCTGTTCCTTATTTCTAGCTGGGTATAGCTCTTCTTCTGAATCATCAAGGTTTTGTACATTAGTAATAAGTGGTACACCTCCATATCTTTTTACCATTTGAAAATAATTAAAAGCTCTTAGAAAACGAGCTTCTGCTATTTTTGTGTCGGCTAATTCACTATCAATTGGCGACTCTGGAAGTCTTTCAATAAGCATATTTAAATTTCTAATGATATAATATGCATTTTCCCACCAAGGCAACGGATTTGAATTAACATCCATTCTACCTGCTTTATTTCCTACGCCATTTCCAGTAATATCCCATCCTCCTTTACCTTCATCGGCAAAGTTATTAATCACTAAAGGGCCATAACTTTGTTCTGAATTTACTAAATCCCAATCATCAGATATAGGAGATCCAACACCCCATTCTGCTATATATGAACTGGATTCGTTAACCATAACCGATGTTAAACTATATTGGTTTGTAAGAAATGCTTCAATTAATGTAGGGTCATTCCAAACCGTAGCATCTGTTATAAGATCTAGTGGTTCCTTTTCTAAAACATCTTGACACGATGTAATCACTAAGAAAAGTAACAATATTATGTGTGTGCTTTTTTTCATTTCCTTATATTTTTATTATTATTTTATATATTTTTTACAATGACAAATTCATCCCCAAACTTATTGTACGCTGTTGCGGATAAACTTTCAGAGAACCGGATAGAACTTCTGGATCTACGCCATAATCACTTAATGAGCTAATAGTAAAAAGGTTGGTTCCTGCTGCATATATTCTTAAATTAACAATACCCAACTTATCTAGTGTTGATTGAGGAAATTGATATGATAATGATGCTGTTTTTAAACGAATATAAGATGTGTCTTTCAATCTATAATCTGAAGTAAAGCCATTAGAACTCGCACCTCCAAGCCTAGCAACCAATGCATTAGGATCATTGTTTTCTTCTGTCCAACGTAAATTATACATCACTTCATTTTGATACTGAGTAACGTTAACATTAGTACTATATCCAAAAGCACCTTGAAATAATGTTGTTAGTGTAAAATTCTTATACTGAAATAGTGTATTAAGACCATAGCTCCAGTGTGGAAATGCCCCTTTTCCTATCTCTGTTTGGTCTTTCCAATTAAGTACACCATCGTTGTTCAAATCTTTATATTTAACATCTCCAGGCATAAGTGTGCTATTTCCTCCTAATGCTTCATAGGTAAAATCGAGAGCATTTATTTCGTCAATTGAAGTAAATAATCCATCAGACACATATCCCATTACACGATCTGTCCATTCTCCCGATTGCTTAAAAAGTCTTTCTTGGTCTGGATCATCATATTCTGGTTCTTCATAATAATTCCATCTTGAACGCGACCAAGATATATTACCACTTATATCGTATGAGAAATCGCCAGAACCGCCTTTAGTTCCAATAGATATATCAAAACCACGATCATTTAGACTATTAAGATTTTCTGGAGGCAATGAAGAACCAAAAGTTGAAGGCAACGAAGTAATTCGGGTAGCTGGAATACCTGTTCTTTCACGATAAAATGATTCAATTGATCCATATATTTTTTGCTTATTAAATGAATAATCAATACCCGTATTGTAAATAGTCATTTTTTCCCAAGTCAAAAAAGGATTAGCTAGACCCGTTACGTATAATCCTGGTAATTGACCTTCATCAAATAGTACCGAACCTAAAGTTGAGTAACCAGATAGGTATTGAAAATTCCCCACAGCATCATTTCCAGATTGGCCGTAACTGGTTCTGAGCTTTAAATTATCAATAGCACCTACATTTTTCATAAATCTTTCCCTATTGATTACCCAACCTAAAGATACACTAGGGAAATAGCCCCATCTATTATCAGTAGGAAACTTTGCAGAAGCATCAGCTCTAAAAATAGTTTCTAAAAGATAACGGTTATCAAAACTATAATTCAATCTGCCGACATAACTCATACGTCCCATTTCACTTGCTGAACCATCATTACCCATTCCTGTTGTACTCCCTATAAATAACTGGTCTATTGAAGGTGTTAGCAAATCTGTACGAGAAGCAGTTAAATAGTTCGATTTATAATCGACCGACTCATAAAGAGCTAAAGCCGTAATTTCATGTTTATCTGCAAATTTTCTATTATAATTAAGAGAATATTGTTGAGTAAGTACACTGCTTCTATATACAGCTTCTGAAAGGTTACTTTGGTTAAATGATGCAGCTTCTGTATATTCTTCATTGGCTGGATTGTAAGTCCAAAAGACAATCGGTTTCTGGTATCTTTTGGTATAAACATCTGAAGTAACATAGTTAACATTTGCTTTTGCTTGCAATCCTTCAACCCATTTAAAATCATAAGTTAATGTTGTAATTCCTCGAAGGTTTTTATCATTACTACGATTATACCCCATTAAATCAATATTTGAAACAGTTGCAATACTTCCAACATCTATCCCACCCCATGGAACCCTAGTTGGGTCAGGTAAAGTAGCAGGGTACCAAGGTCTTGTTCTATAATAATCCTGCCAAAATGCTCCTTCATTATCCATTCCTCTAACTGGAAAGTTTTTATCTTTAACCGCTAAAGAAAGGTCTATCGATACTTTTAAATTTTCTGTAATATTAGCATCTACATTCGACTGAGCATTATAACGTTGGAAGTCACCTCCATTGGTCTTAACCATCGTTTCTTGCTTAACATATCCAAAATAACCAAAGTATTTTATGTTTTCGCTACCACCACGTACCGATAAATTGTGGTTTTGTTGTGGCGCCCAATCACGAAACGTATGTGCATACCAATCAGTATTTAAATAAGCAGAATCTCCCCCTTCATAAAATTTATCAATAGCTTCTTGTGTCCATGGAGCAGTTGCGGGGTCTCCCCCGCTTTGTATATGCTGCTCTCTTTCCATTTCTGCTATCTGACCAGAACTCGCAGGGTGTAAAATATTTGTTACTCCTTGCAAGGTATATGAGCTATTAAGTGTTATTATCGGCTTTTGATTTTTTCCTCGCTTAGTAGTAACTAATATGACACCATTTCCTGCACGTGCACCATAAATAGAAGCTGCCCCATCTTTTAAAATTGAAATTGAACCTATTTGATTTGGATCAAGACTGTTTAAATCTCCTTCAATTCCATCCACAATAACCAATGCGGCACCAAAACCACGAATTCTTAATGTTGCCTCATCACTACCTGGTAGTCCACTTGACTGTAAAGCTGTTAAACCTGGTAACTGCCCTACAAGTGCATTAGAAGCGCTAGTTATTGGTGCAATTGTTAGTTTTTCTGAACTTATACTTGCAACTGATCCTGTTAAATTTCCTTTTTTCTGGGTACCATACCCAACTACAACAACCTCATCTAATACTGATGTATCTTCTTCCATTAATGCATCAACTTTACTAGAACTACCAATTACTATAGATTTAGTTTTCATGCCCAAATAAGAAAAGACAATAGTCTCTCCCGTGGATGCATTTATTCGGTAGTTCCCATCAAAATCTGTTAATGCCCCACGATTTGTTCCTTTTACAATTACATTTACACCTGCCAGTGGAATTCCTGCTTCATTGGTAACAATACCAGTAATCTCTGTTTGTTCCAAAGCTTTGGTTGATACTTCAACTTTTACATCAATAAATGTGCTTTTATTGTTTATTTTATTTGCAAGAGTAGTTTTTACACTAAAAAGTGTTAGAAGTAAAAAAAATGTATATAATTTCATTTTTCTAAATTTAATAATCCTTATTTTCATATTTAAAAAGTTAGTTTAGTTTGTTGCTTAATTATCCATTAAAAATGGGCGTTTAAGGTTTTTATGTTATTAATTGTATCATAGATTTCAATTTTTATTCTTATTTAATTCATACTTCCTACAGGTGATAGTTTAATCGTTTTTAGACTAGCAGTTTTATTCGCTCCGTTTACAAAGGATACAGAGAGGGTATGTTTCCCTGGTTTATTAAAACTTAAATGCCCGATTTGGAAAAAATTATAAATGTGAGATGAGTTTTGTTCATTTTGAATTGTAGTACCTTCACTAGATTCAACACGCCAAACCATTCTACCTTCTCCAGCATAATTAAGATCAACTTGATAATAACCGGGTTCCTTAACATTTACTTCCCAAGTTACTTTGCTATCTAAATCCCAATTTTCTGCTTGTTGGATATGTTTCCATTCCCCAAATTTTTCCATCCATTTTTTTTCTAAAATTTCACAGTTTTTTGCTTCAGCCATATCCACAGGTATAACTGTTGAAAATACAGGATCAATACCAACCGTTTTATCTATTTTAGGTTCGCTATCTAATTCAACTTCAATTACTGAGATTAATTTTTCAGGTCTTTTTGCTGGAAGTTTAAAAGTAATCCAATCATTTTCTTTTGAAGTTTTAATTGGATGCTGTTCGCCATTTACAAAAAGATTAGCAGATACTATGTTATTGTTAAGACCAGGCAATGCTATTTCTCCATCTAAAGGCCATTGATAAATACATAAATTAAGCTTATTATCAGATACTGTGACATCACCCCATGGTAATGCATGACTCCAAGGAGATGGTTTTGCTTTATAAATAATTTGTGGGTATTTAGATATCCACTCACCAGATTCACGAAGAAACGTTATTGATTCGCTAGGTATACTGCCATCTGGCTTGGGGCCAATATTTAGCATATAGGTACCTCCCCTAGCCACTGTAGAAATAACATTTTTTAAAATTAACTTTGGACTCTTCCAATTCTCATCATACCATGCATATCCCCACGAATCATTAGTTACATCAACCGTTTCCCATAACCCGCCCACATTTTCAGTAGGTATATTCATGTCGCCCAAAGATAAATAATCTCCTAAGCCATGCCCTGCTCGTCCAGATATTAGGGCATTCGGTTGGTTCTTTCTTACCACCTCAACCAATTCTTCTACATATTTCTTCTCCATATCTCCTGGGGTATCAAACCATACAAGAGCTATATCTCCATACTCAGTCGTTATTTCCTTTACTTGTGGTAAACATTTATGCTTAAAATAATAATCAAACCCTACTTTTTCACCTTTGTCATTCATAGTAGGACCTCCATTACCTCCAGGAAACGTCCAATCTTGATTATGCGAATAATAAAAACCAAAACCAAGCCCCAATTCTTTACATGCCTTGGATAACTCTTTCATAGGGTCACGTGCAAATGGTGAGGCTTTAACAATATTGAAATCGTTGCTTTTAGAATCATACATAGCAAATCCATCATGGTGTTTACTGGTTACAACAATATATTTCATACCTGCATCTTTGGCTAACTGCGCTATTTCTTTTGCGTTAAAATTTACAGGGTTAAAGTTTTTTGCTTCTGCCATATATTCGTTAACCGGGATATTTGCCCGACTAGGACTCATTATCCATTCACTAATACCATAATATGTAGAATCTTTCCACTTATTAGCTATGTTTGAATAAATTCCCCAATGTATAAACATGGCGTAATTTCCATCATCAAACAAATCATTCCTTGGAGAATCTGATAGTGTTTTTATATCTTTTTGATTACCCCACATTTCGTCCATTTTTGGAGTATTTACTTTTATGACATCTTCCGTTTTCTTTTCATTGGAATTACAACTTAAAATGCAAATAGATAATATGATGATTAATAATGTTTTTTTCATTGAGGTAATTAATTAGATTATATTTTAAATTTGAATTGAATTTGATTTAACTTCTCTTCAAACTTATATAATCAATACTATTACGTCTTTCTCTATTCAATCGATTTGTTTTATGTTTTTATGGCAGAAATAAGCATATGTAAATTACTAACATACAGATAGTTAAATAAACTTGTTGCTTAAATCAATCAACGTGTTTGAATTTAATAAATGAAGCCTGTACGAAAAGTTTTAACATTAAATTAAGGGAATGTATGCTTTGATAGATATTAAGTAATCAACTTAAAACTATAAGCAGAATATGAAACAGCTTTTTACGATTAGTACATTTGTTTTGAGAAATCTAAAATTGACTATTGTAGGTAATTTAAAAGCGTAGTTTTTTATTTTAACGTGAAACTTGGATAAGAAAATTTGTGTCAGTTTGAGTGATTTTTGCAAAAAATCGTATTGAAAACCTGTCTGCCGACAGGCTGACAAGTAAATTTTCGACTAAAAAAAGCTTCTCGATACAAAATTCTTTCAGAATTTCACTCGAAGTGACTTCTGAACTCTTAAACAAGATTCACGTTATTTTATTGAACGGGTTTTAATATCTCTCCATCCCAATCAAAATTGTCTTTCACCATTAAAATTCCGTGAATCTGATAATCTTTTAATCTAAAATAGGTAGCCTTAAAGATGTGCTTTCACTAGTTGGAAAATCGGCATCCACATAGTTATCAACCACATGTCCACTTAACCATTGTAAAGCTCTTACCATAGATTGTTGAAATGCAGCACAACGCATACTTGGAGGCCAGTCTTGATTTTTCCACAAATGTCCATATGTAGAACAATACACTTTGCCTTTACCAAATTTAACAGTCCATTCCATAGGGAAGTTCAACTCTGTTTTTGCGTCTTTGGCATAAGATAAAACTTCTAGGTTTTTGACTGTGCCTCTTCCATAACGATAAACCTCAACATCGGCACCTCTCCATGTTTTTGGCATTCCTGTATGAATGGGATGACTCCCTATTCGGGTTATTAATGCATCTATACGCGCACCATGCCCTGTATTTTCGCCTTCTCCTTTTGAGATAATTTCTAGTTCTTCTTTATCATTAATTATTACTGCTTCTCCAAAGTCTTTATTTCTCCAACCTAAAGCGATCATTTTATTATATGCAGACCAGCCTTTAAAAGCATTAGTAGCACCATGATACATATAAACACCCCCTCCTTCATCCACGTATTTTTCAAAGGATTGTTTTACACGATTGGGCCATTGCAAACTATCTTCTTTAAAAATGTTATTACAAGTCTGTATGACAGCAGAATATGCATTGAAATTAGGGTGCCAATTTTCCCATTCCGTTTTGTTTCCGTTTTGATTTGGACACGTACTGACTGATACTTTAAACTTTCCTGTAGATTCGAGTATTTTTTGTAAATATTTAGTATTCAATTGCCAATGGTGATTACTAAAACCATCAATAATTAATACAGATATTTTTTCTGATTTAGTCGTATCAAGATTAGTCGACTCTTTTATTACTTGAGATTTTATAATTATAATATTGCAAAACAAGATTAAAACAGTGATTATAACTCTCTTAAAAGAACAACTATTCATATATCTTATTATTTATTATCTCCTACAAACCAAATAAAGCATTTAACACTAATTATTGGAATGCATGATGTGAATATAAGCAAAATGCACTCCAATAATAGATTAATTAATTTTATTAGAATCTCTAATTTACTTTTTCAACATCAACATAAAAAGCATTGCATGGTGTTCCGTCTTCCATATCAAAATAAGCTAAAAGTTCTGTTTCTCCTTGAGCAACTTCCATTTCTAAAATAGCAGCTTCGGCATTATTATCTACAGCTGTTTCTACATTACTACCAGCTATTTTTAAATAGGCTTTAGCAAATTTCATAGATTTTCCATCTGCAATTGGGGCTTCATATAGTGTTTCTGGTTTTCCATCTTTTAATTCAGCTCCAAGTGCTAAACCACTTTCTGAAGGCCAACGTCTTAAATGAAATCTATACTTTCCTGCTTTAACAAAATTCACGGTAAAAGGTGCAGGTTCCATTGGTTTTCCTACACGAATCATTTGTTGATTCCATGGTGGGTAATAATCTATTGTTCTTGCATCATGACAAGTAATCACATCCACGTCCTCTACTCCTAACTCTATAACAGAAAATTTGGTTTCTTTAATAACATCTTCCCACCAGCTTTCATAAAATGCATTCATTTCTGCTACTTTTTCTGGATGCTTATCAGCTAGATTAATTGTTTGTCCCGGGTCTTCTGCTACATTATAAAGTTCTTTTCCTTTATTTAAACGCCAGTTATCTTCCATAACACAACTGTTTCTCCCTTTTATAGGCCATGGTACTCTTTGCGTATCAGTCACTAAAAATCTTTTCGGAGCTTCACCCTTACCTAAAAGGTAATCACTAACATCGGTACCATCCATCGTTTTAGTTATGTTATGCGTCTGTCCGGTAAATTTTGTTAAAGTTGGTAACATATCTACATGAGCTAATAAACCGTCAAGACTTTTACCACCTGTTAATCCACCATCTGGCCATCTAATAATGAATGGTACTCTATGTCCTCCATCATAATGGCTCCCTTTTGTCCCACGCATACCTGCATTGTATCCAAAAACTTCATTTGTTTTATCATTGACTTTATAACCTCTTGCTGTACCATTATCAGTTGTAAAAACGACAATTGTATTTTCGGCTATTCCTAAAGTTTCCAATTTATTCAACAACTTTGAAAAATTGTCATCAATATTAGTAATCATACCATAAAAACGTTTTTGAGTTTCTTGAATACGCGTTTCGTCTTTATATAGATCATAATATTCTTTTGGAAGGTTGTAAGGACCATGTGGCGCATTTAAACTTAAGTAACAGAAGAAAGGTTCATCTTTTTTAGCTTCTATAAAACTCAAAGCTTCATTAAACCAAACATCTGTGCAATAGCCTTCTTTTTTCTCTGGAACGCCATTTCTAAAATAAGTATCATCAAAATAATCATTATTCCAATAATCTGGAGTTTGTCCTACACCTCCACCGCCATGGTAAAATGTTTCATCAAAACCTCTTTGGTGGGGTCTAAATGGACTATTATCTCCTAAATGCCATTTGCCAAACATACCTGTTTTATAACCATTATCTTGTAACACATTAGCAATGGTCGTTTCTTCTCTGTTTAACATAGAAGCTCCCATAATGGTATGCCAAACACCATTTCTATTACAATTTCTTCCTGTTAACAAACCTGCTCTGGTTGGTGCACAGGTAGTTCCCACATGATAATTTGTTAAACTTACTGCTTCTCCAGCAAATTTATCTATGGTAGGTGTTTTAATAATTGTGTTACCTGTATGTCCTAAATCGCCATAACCTTGGTCGTCTGTAATAACAAATACAATATTGGGTCTGCTATCTTCTAACACCACTTTTTCTTGTTTTTCTTTACATGCAAAAAGTATAAGAGGTATCATTAAAAATAAACTATAACATATTGATGTATTGATCTTTTCAAAAATAAATTTACTCTTAAACTTGTTTAAGTTAGAAGTTGTTAAATACTGATTTAGCTTCATAATTAAGGGGTATTTTTATCGTTTTTATTTGACTAATGTTTATATAAAATTTAGAATTCTACTTTTCAGTATTCATCCAACTTAGCTGAGGCCACGTTTCTGGTCCATCATTTTTTTGTTTTTCTCCTTCTGTGCTCCTTCCATTTAAAACAATTTGCGAAAGTTCTTTTCTATATTGTTCTAATAGTTCAGATTGCTCATCTTGTAAATTATTCTCTTCTCCAATATCACTACTTAAATTATATAATTGAAATTTAGGTAAGCTATCAATAGCTTTATCATCTGGTCTAGGAAAACTCCAGCCACCAGATCCCGGGCAAAAAATAGCTTTGTAATCTCCTTTACGATAAGCAAAAGAGCCATTGATGGAATGGTGAACAATACTTTCTCTTTTTGGTAAGCTAGATTTAACTCCTAATGCTGACAAAAAGCTATAACTATCCTCAGCAAAATTATCTTTAAGCGGCACATTAAGCATATCTGCCACAGTAGCAAAAAGATCTGTGGTACAAACTAACTGATTAGACTTCCCTGGTTTTACCTTAGAAGGCCAACGCACTACATATGGAACTCGGTGACCGCCTTCAAAAATATCAGCTTTATGTCCACGAAATACATAACTGGGGTCATGCCCTTTAGTTGCCAATTGCTCATAATCTGCTTGATTGGAACAGCCATTATCACTGGTAAATACGAGTATGGTATTATCTGCGATACCTTGTTCTTCTAATGATTTCATTATTTCGCCTACAACCCAATCAACCATAATAACAAAGTCCCCATACGGATTTTCTAATCCACTTTTCCCTTTAAATTCTTCTGTTGGCAATATGGGTGTATGTGGTGCTGGTAATGGCATATAAACAAAAAACGGTTGGTCACTTTTAGCATTCTCGTTTATAAAACTAACTGTCTTTTTAGTAATATCTGGTAATACTTGCTCATGGTCAAAATCGTCAGAAGTTGGACCTTTTCTCCACATAGCTTGTCCTGTGTTTTGCGTAGTCTTAGTAGGAACCATAGTTGCTTTACCGTTTTCAACCCATACATAAGGAGCCATGTCCAATGACCCATTAAAGCCATAACTATAATCAAATCCTCGAGTATTTGGACCATTCTTAACTGGAATGGAATAATCTATTTTAGGTTTAGCATTCAATTTCGCTTGATCCACAGAATCTTTGTCTACAAAAGCCCAATCCCAACCAAGGTGCCATTTCCCTATATAAGCTGTACGATATCTTTCATTTTTTAGAAACTTACCTATCGTTGTACGATTTGGTGTAATTAATGCTTTTGAGTAGCCACCTAACACCCCTTTTTTTATTGTTGATCGCCAATTGTAACGTCCAGTTAATATACCATATCGTGTTGGAGTACACACAGCACTACTGGTATGTGCATCTGTAAACATAACCCCTTGCGAAGCTAGTTTATCTATATTCGCCGTTGTTATTTTAGAATTTTCATTATAGCTTGAAACATCTCCATACCCTAAATCATCTGCTAAAATGAAAATGATATTTGGTTTTTTTTCAACCTCAACCTTCTTCTCTTTACATCCATAACAACAAAAAATTAATATTGTTAGCATTGTACTTATTAGCCCAATACTCGTTTTATTTTTATTCATTTTTTTTTAATTATTTTTTAGCAATTTAAAATACAATCTTATTTTATTGTAACAACAAATTTAAAACCTACTTTAATATCACTATCTGAATAAGGATTATTAGAAATTAAAACATTTAAAATCGTGAAAAGATAAACAAAACAATTCTGTTTTAAGTTTAATTGGTTTCATTATTCTTTTCATCCTTATTAATTTAATAACGTAAATATTCAATTTTTTAGAAAAAGTCTAATTCTCTATTCAATCAACCTTTTGCTTAAATCGTACACAATTTCTTTATATTACTCTAGATTATCCATTCTTATACAAGAAACTTTATGATGTGCACTAAATATTTTAAAACTCATCAAAAACGAGGTTCTTTTATCTAAGACATGTTTCTACCAGCCTCTTACGACAAAAACAATTAATAAAACATGAAATTTTGTGCTGTTTTTGCTTCTAAAAAAATTATTTTTATTGCTTCGTTAAATCTACTAAAACAGAAGAAATAATACGTCCACGAGAATCTTTTAAGTTCACATAATATGTAACGGCTGTTTTGAGTAACTCCGCTTTTACTTCATTTTTAGAATTATTTACTTTGGCAGGCATACTTAACCAAGGCCCCGGTCTTGCATGTTTTGATTTGGGACTTGATTTTCGGTAAGTTAGCTTTTCATTTAAATAATATACGGTTGCTTCCAAAATAGGAACATCAGATTCATAGACAAGCTCTATCTCCCTCTTTGAGGGTTGTTTAACAATTTTCCCTAACCCTAGTTCTTTTCCTTTTAAAATATAATCTGCAAAATCATAGATTTCAGGAACATCTTCAGGCCTCCAACCTGGAGGATGCCCATGTTTCATACTTGGATGTATAGTCATATAAGCATGATTACTTGTTGTTTTAAAGGAATGTGACGTAATATTAATTGAAAAATGTCCATCACTATCACCATTAACCCAAAGCGTTGGAACCAAACCAATAGAAAATTGGTGTGATGGATCCCAAAATTTCTTTTTTTCAATAAACTCTAAAGTATTATTCCTTTTCTTTCCAAAATGACCTTTAGATTCGTAAAGATACCCACAGCCATAAACAGGTATGGCGCATTTTAATCTTGTATCTAACCCAGACACCAAACTACTCAATATTCCTCCCCACGAAATACCAGTAATACCAATGTTATTAGCATCAACTTCTGGAAATGATTCAATAAGTGAATGTCCTATCATAATATCGGAAACGGCATGATACATCCACTGTTCATCTAATGGTAAATCAACATCATCAAATCTCCCAACACGAGTTGGCCCGCTATAGTCATGAGAGAATTTCCCCTTTCCATTTGCATCTGGCATATGTCCTTCTAAACTCATTGAAATTGCAGCATATCCTCTATCATTCCATATTTTCACCCACTCGTGAAATGCTTTTCCTCCTCCACCATGAACCAACACCATAGCAGGGACAGGTTTATCGCTTTTAGGAATACCTATATAGGCAAAAGCCCGAGTTGGTTTTCCTTTATATGAAAGTGTTTCGTAAAAAAGCGCTTTAATATCACCCTGATTCATAGTCGGTTCCCAATGAATTTCTGGAACTTCATATATCCTTTGATCTAGCAATTCAATCAAAGGTTTATCAATAGTCTGTGCCATTAAAGTAGCGCTATAAAGAGCAAGACTAACAAAGATTAACAGTCTTAACTTGCCAGTATATATATTAAACTTATTTGTTTTCATTTTTAATCTATTTTTAAAATAACAGCATTATTTTTTGCTTAATGACTTTTTAACCTCAGCATAACTCTGATTTCCTCCCTAAAAAGACAATTAAAAACAAACTGTGTTAATTTTTGTTTCCAAGTGGAACATCATTATAAATCATTAACTTAAATTCACCGTTGGGTTGTTCTTCAACCATCCAAATACCTGTATTTGAGATTGCGGGTAAATCTAGAAGCGGGTCTTTAGTAAGCATTCTGAGAACTGCTTTACCGCTACTTCCATGTCCGGCCAACAGGATAGTTTTATCTGTTCCTCCAAAGCGATCCTGAATCATGTCAAGGACCTTTTGAATAACTAAACGAGCCGCCGCAGACGATCGTTCATCGTGCTCCCGAGTCGTTCCGACCTTAGGTGCTTTGAATTGATTTTTTCCGTCCTCTCGCAAGGAAAAATAAGGGAGTTCTTCAGGTGGCAATTCAATCAATCTGCCTGCACCCAGAATTGGGTCTATGGGTACGGGTAAATCGGCGGAAAGAATCAGTGCACTGGCTCTTTGTTCAGCAAGTTCTGGCCATACCTCACCCTTGGTTCCAACCTCCTTCATATAAGGTAAAATCGTATTTCGTGTCCGCCAAATAGGACTAGAAGCAATAAAATCAAATTGGTATTTCTTAAGTTTTATTGGTACTCGAACCAACTGACCTTTACCCATTGGAGTGAATATGTTAGGATCACCAACATAAGCAGGCCATTGGTCTTTGGGTATTTCGCTATGTTTTTCCCAATTCTTTTTGACGTTGTGTCCACCTTCAACATGACGGATGTAGTAAATTTTAAGCTGTGCGTAAGATTTGTTCGTGCCAAACATTATAATTGTTAGTACCAGTAAAACCCTAAAAATTGAAATTATTTTCATATGAATTTAAACTATTTATTATTTTACAATTATATTTCTCGAATAAATCTTATTTCCATTTGAAATATTTATAATGTAGAAACCAGCAGACAACTCCCGAATATCAACAGAAGCTGAGCCTTTCTCAATA
This sequence comes from Flavivirga aquimarina, assembly GCF_030540835.1. GTDB lineage: Bacteria > Bacteroidota > Bacteroidia > Flavobacteriales > Flavobacteriaceae > Flavivirga > Flavivirga aquimarina. The sequence continues at coordinate 18,896 of NZ_JAUOEK010000020.1, forward strand.
TTACAAGAAATTATTAGCTGTCCAGTACTGTTAATTATGCTCATCTTAGCAGTTTCACTGCTAGGTAATTTGATATTTAGAATATCCGATACTGGAATAGGATAAATATCAGTATTGTCTGCTATGATATCAGTATTGTCTGCTATGGAGCTTTCAGTACTTGCTAAATCTGAGGGAGTTATTAAAAATATTTCGTTTGTATCACTATTAATATCTAAAGTACCATTAAGCAAATTGTAACCATCTTTATTTAATGTGAATGGATATTCACCTTCCTCTAAGCATAATTCTATTTCACCAGTGAAATTTGAGGTATAAACTAAATCATCTATCGTAAGAGTTGCATAGGATATGCTATCATTGTTACTACTATCTAGCACCTTTATAGAGGCTAAATATATTTTTTCTACCGCTTCAGCAACTTGTACCTCGGCTAAATTCAACGAGCTTATTCCATTAATTTGAACTTTAACAAAACGCCCCTCAACACCTCCTGCATCTCTCGTAACAGAAGGATCTGGATAAGTTGTATATGTCGTTGAGTCAACAATGATACCATCTTTATCTAAGACATCTATAGTGAAATTAGACAACCTTGCTATTGCGTTAGCGTCAGTTCTATTAAAAACAGTAATTTCACCAATATTATAACTGTTGCCTAAATCTACTTGCCACCAAGCTCCATTCTCTGAGGAAGTATGCGTAACCGAACCATTACCAAAAAGACCATTGGTGTTTCCATCGATGGCACGAGAAGCTTCTCCGTCGTGTAACGTAGAAGATTGAGTGGCTGTACCGTACAAGGCTAAATTTTCAATTGCTTCGTCTTCTGTTTCTCTACATGCTATTTTTGGATTTTCTATCCATGTTATTGACGATGTTCTATTAAGTAAATCGACGCTAACACTCGCATATTCATATACTCGCGTATAAACATATTCGTTCACCGTGGCTTTTGCTAGAGGTTCTCCAATAGTCTTGCCAAAATCATCATGCCATAGCTGGGTCTCGGATGAACCATAAAGTCCATTAAAGAAATGGTAAAAACTATAATCGTTAGCTATAATTAGAAAACAAGCCATACTGAATGTATGATCATTTGACCAAACCCCATCGGGCGTGGAGCTTGTGATAATATATTTATTTTCGGGAACTTCAAGTAAGGCATCAAGCATAACTTTACCTTGTTCGGCTGTAACGCTGTTATGATGAAAAAATGCTTCAACAAAAACTCCATCTACATGATCAATCATTTCTAGTCCAGCTAATAAACTATTACCTCTAGGCCAAAAACCATTGGCTATTACCAGACCAGGTATTTGATCCAGCATATTATACAATATTGGCATAGCATCAGCTCCCCAGGTTGCTTCTACATTCTGGCAGGCATCAATGAAAACCCCCTCATGAACGGTGTTGTTTACCTGATCTTGGGGAACGCTAACCCACCAGTCTGGAAAATCAGCATTCTCATAATTAAATTTCCCATTGGACGCTACAAAAGATGGATTCTCAATAAGAGCTTCCGTTATACTTTCATAAATACTCGAATAAACAATATTCGAATTCCAATAGAATAGAGGTCTGCTAAGTGGATTATTGACCTTAATTTGTTGTGCTGCAATTCCAGATGCAAATTCCGAAGTAGGAGTCCCATAAATATTACGAGCATGACGTTTCTCAATAGTGAATAAATAGTTGTGATTAGCGATAAAGTCATATTCATCATCTGAAAATCCATTAACGTTATAGGCATGGCCATACAGACGAATTGAAGACCAATCCCCAGGCTCTACGATTTGAGCATTCGCAATCAGAGAATTCAATACGAAGAAAAACAATAAAACATATCCTTTTATTTTTGAAAAACTAAACATATTTATATAAATTTAAATTATTTAATATTATAATCTTTGAGCCCCATTTTAGAGACATCTAATGGTTCTATCCCTAAATTTAAAGCAGGACTTCCTTCTTTAAATCTAAAATCTCCACCTGCAGGATTCACAAACATTGGATTAGCAAAAACACTTTCCTTTTCTTTCCCATCAGCACGCATTTTATTGAAATGGACTTCCATCCAATTCGGGTTTGTTGGATGGAAATATAGATTGTTATCTATATCCGTTTCCACTAATAGTGGATGTCCATCCTCACTTCTTTTAATAGGTCTTTCTCCATGTGCATTTCCTCCATCGGGATGAGACATAATAATATTGTGATGTACTTTTGAATCTTTAACACTAACCCACTCAAAACTTACATAACCCCATTTAGGAGTAACAAGGGGTTCAATTATGAAATTGTTAATAATATCGTTAACGCCCTTGGATGCAATTCCTGCAGAAAACCCATAGTTACGATACAATATATTTCCATGTAATTTTAGCTTCCTCAGTTTCTGTATTCACCCAAACACTAGCATGTTCAAACTCTCGGGTAAACTCCCATCCAGTAGACGTAGTACGAGAATACATTCCTTTTGGGCTCCCTAAAGGTTTCTCTAATTCTGGATAATCCACCAAAGGGCCTGTCGCTAACCTCCAGCCCCAGCCATATTGAAAATAAGCATAAGGTTGTGCACCAATAAGATAACAAGCATGATAATATTCTAAGCGCTCTTTCGATAATTGCTCTAAAGCCATTTCTTTTTCTGATCCACTTAACCCATCAATAGATGCATCATCTTCTACCTCAACACCAAAACGGTAGACTGATATTTTCCCTGCTTTAGCTATTCTCAACATATCATCCCATTCTTTTAATAAATTTTCCTTACTATTTGTAATTGTTTTGCTATAGTGCTCGAACATAGTAGCATCAATTACTGGAAACACATCCTCTACTGTAGCAGCATTATTTCCTAGCAAGATCTTATTTTCCCCTAATCCTTCTTTTAGGCTACTCATCATTTCTCCCATAGCCAATCTAACCTCTTCTGCCCTATCGTTTCTAAGCCATGAAAAACCATGCATTTGATCTATAAAAACACCATCAGCACCAGAAAATGTAACTCCAGCCACCACGGTTTCTACCCACCAATTTCGAAAATCAGGGTTTAAAACATCAAAGAAGAAAATATTATTCCGATGTTCTAATTCTCCTGTATCTTCGTTTACAATTAGAAACTTTTTAAGTTCTGGGTAATCATCAATTTTATCCGTTGTGAAATTTTCATTGTAAGAAGTGAAAGGCCATGCATAAGCGGAATTAAAATAATAAAGTACTTTTATATCTGGTTTAACTTGTTTGAAAGCTTCTACCTCATACTTTGTCCCCACTTCGGCATAGTTAAGTGCTATCCAAGCATGATTTTTTTCTATACAGATAAAATCAGATTTTTCCGAAATCAGACTTACCTCTGATGCCGTAAGTGTTCTAGTACCATCTCCAAACATGCAATATTGCGGAGTGACCTCCCAATTAAATTTTGGATAGAAACCCTTAGGTTCAAATACGGTTCCATCACTTATAGTTAATTCGGTAATTACTTCTTCATCTATTACTTCTGGATCTTCTTTAGATTCTTCATTATTAGAACAAGAAAAGAAGATAAAAACTAAGCTAACAACGAATAAAAACCGTATTTTAAAAATTGAATTTAATTTCATGATTTTTTTATAATAAATTTTAATTTTCTAATATTATTTCCAATTAATTTTACTCTCTCTAGTTTCAGTATTTACCCAAACCTTGGCATGTTCATACTCTCGGGTAAATTCCCAAGCATTTGGAGAAGTTCTAGTATAAGCCCCCTTTGGGCTACCAAGTGGTTTTTGTAATTCTGGATAATCTAATAAAGAACCATGAGCAAGTTGCCAGCCCCAACCATATTGAAAATAGGAATAAGGCTGCGCTCCAATTAAATAACAAGCATGATAATATTCCAATTTTTCTTTTGAAAGTTCTGCTAACCTTTTATTTCGTAGACGTCCTCTATAATAATCTTTTTCTTCTTGGGCTTTACTATCAGACTCAACTCCTATACGAAAAATTGATATTTTTCCTGCTTTAGCAATACGAAGCATATTCTCCCAATCTTTAAGTAAACTTTCTTTGCTTAATAAGGCATTTTTATAATGTTCGAACATATTAGCATCTATTACAGGAAAAACATACTGTGCTATTTTATCATGCGCGTTGTTTCCTAGTAATATTTTGTTAGGGCCTAATTTTGTTTTTAAAGCCGCCATCATATCTCCCATAGCTTGCTCAACTTCTTTACTCTTATCTTTACGTAACCAAGCAAATCCATGCATCTGATCTATAAAAGCACCATCGGCTCCAGAAAACTCAACCCCTTTAGCAACAGTATTTACCCACCAATCACGGAACTCAGGATTTAAAACATCAAAAAAGAACGTATTTCTACGGTGCTCTAATTCTTTAGTTTCGGAATCAATAATTAGAAATTTTTTCAACTCTGGGTGTTCTTCAATATTTTCTCGTGTAAAGGCTTTATTGTAAGACGTAAATGGCCATGCATAAGCAGAATTGAAGTAGAATAAAACCTTTATATCTGGTTTCACTTTTTTAAATGCTGCAACATCATGCTTTGCTCCTAATTCTGCAGCACCAAGTTGTCTTAAACCATGTGATTTTTCAATACAAATAAAATTTGTTCTTTCTGCGATATGTTCAATTTCCTGAGGAGTTAACACTCTGTTTGAATCACCAAACATATAATACATGGGTGTTGTTTTCCAATTGAATTTGGGATAGAAATGTTTGTTTTCAAAATAACTTCCATCACTAATTATTAAAGTGTTTTGTCCTAAGACGGGTAAACAAAATAGGGTTATTATAAAGATATATGTGAAAACTAAAATTGACTTTTTCATTCTCTATTATTTTAATATTTTATTAGACACCTCGTTTTAATTTGGAATCCATCCATCAATTTTAACAAAAAACCCTGCTGATGGATCTTCATCATGACAGGCTAGAAAAAGGTATTCGGGTTCTCCATTTTTCCATAAAATATGTGGGCGCTCAGTACGAGCCAGTTTATCTCCAAAATATTGTTCATTTGTTTTATAACCAATTTCTGGCCTTCCCCAATTTATTCCATCTTCAGATTTATAAATGAGTCCTGGTCTCCACCCGCCTGGTTTAATTAAACCATCATCTCTAATTTTACCTTCTAACATCTCTTTAATTCCTTTTCTATCTTCCACAATCATATAATAAGAATCTTTGTATAGAAAAGCATAACAATCTTCTATATCCAAACCTTTATCGGCATAACTAATAAGTGGATTCTCCGAATAATTCTCATAAGGGCCTTCAATGTTATCACTTAATGCTAAAGAAATTTCGCGGTGCCTTTCAGAACCATAGGCATCTGTTATTGATTTATAATAAATCCTAAATTTCCCGTCTTTATCTTTTACGAAAGTAGGATTGGAAGCGTGTACAATGTTTGCGCCATCACCTTGTTTTCCTGATGCTTTAATTATGGGATTATGTGGACTTTCTGTCCATGGACCATCTAAAGACTTAGATGTCGCTATTCCTATTTCTTGATTGATACCTGGTGTTTCTCTATTTTTCAATAAATACACGAGAACGTAAGTATTATTTACTTGAGATACTTGTGGATTATGATACGTATGTGTTTTACTTGCAAAAATCGTATCGACAAATGTATAAGGTCCTTCTGGCGACTTCGCGGTATAGTGAACTATTTTACTATCTTTTGTCCAACTGCCATCATTTGGAATAGCGGACATAAATACATGTAATTTATTAGAAGTGTCATAAATTGGCGCCATACACCATTGCCACCAATTTTCTGGTGCATCAAGAATATAATCTCCTGGCACATGTGATTTGCTAAAAGCTGACTCTTTTATTGATAAGTCTTTTTTACAGGAACTGAAAAAAACGACAATCCCCAATAATACCAAAATTTTGAATTTCATGATTCTTTAATTTGGATGTAAAATTCATAAAATACAACACATTTTTCTTTCTCTATTTGCTCATTCTATTGCTTAATTAATGCAAGATTAATAAAAGCCGACTTTCTATAGATATTCTCATAAAGGAAAATATAAAATGCCATGAACGAAATGAGTTTTTACCTGAAAACGAAAATTGAATCTACAAGTCTAGATATAAAAACACCTCTTAAGCTCAAAAACCGCTTCTCAATCATGATTCTTATAGATTAGCCAACTTGTTTATAAAAGTTTTGCACAAAGAGTTAGTTATCAAATGGCCAATTTGAATAACAATAATTTAAGAATAGGACATTATTAACATACTATATCTTATAAAATCACAAAATTAAACCAAGCACAAACACTACAGCTTATACACATACAGAACAAATAACAGCCCTTATAGTGTAATTATGAATAGAAATGGTATTAAAAGAATTAAAGGGTTAACTAAATTTATAAATTGATACAGTAAAATGAAGTATTGTTAGTTTAGAACTAACAGGAAAAACATAGCTCAATTAGTCATAACAGTCTTGTCGTTTTTTAGTTTCAATTTAACCTGTAGAGATCCTGAGAATGGTCGAATAAAATGTAACTACATTACCTATATCCCAACAACTTCTTTTTACGTCCCTGTTTTAATTGATTCTAACACTTTTTATAGGATAATTTGTGTAAAAAATTCATCTTTGCTCTAAAGTAAGTTGGATTATCTTATGCTTAAATTTCAAACATTAATTACACTTTTATGCATTGCATTTCAAATTAATGCACAAGAAACACCTCTTCGTGTGGTAACCAAAGATATTCCGAATAGATTAGCATTTTATGTCATAAATGAAAATAAACAAGATTTTGATGTACAAATTACTATTTCAGGTACAAACTTTAGACAAAGTCAAAGCCGACCACGGTGGGTTCGCATACCAGGAGCCTCAAAAGTACATTTGAAATCCATTTTTTTAATACGAGGTAAAAAACCTAATTATACTTATGATTTAAAAGTAAATGATAGTCTTTCAAAACGAGCTTTAAAAAAAGCGTTTGAACGTGTTAAAATCAAACCTGAAAAATCAATTACTGTATATATCACTGAGAAATGTATTAACTGCGATAGTATTATACAAGCTTTAGAACATAGTAACTACAAGTATATTGCTTATATCCTTAGTGAAAAATCTGAAATTAAAAATCAATTAAAAAACTACCTGCCCGAAATAGATACTATCAAAACACCTATTATCAATTTAGGAGGTAAATTATTTACTAATCTTATAGCTTACGATAAGCTACTTGAGGAGTTGAATAAAGAATAACGACTTAATTATTCTCTTGAAATACTTTGAATTTTTCCTGTGTCGTTTTCGGAATCTTTATTTAAAAATAAATATTTATTCTCTATTGCTTTATTGAAAAACTGCTTAAATTTTATCCTTTAGTTTATTTTCTATTCCTTTTGTTTCAATAGTGTTAGAAAAAAACAACTCTATAAATATAAACCTTAATTCCATTTTTTGCGTAAATAAAATTATAGAGAAATTTCAAAAAAAAAAATTAAATAAAGATTTTTCAACACCAAAAGCAGCTAGTAATTTTCGTGAATTATTAGGTTTAGGTTATATACTTATTATCAAATTATAACAATGTTTTCATATTAATATACGCACTGAATGAACCACCAACTAATATTAATTTATCATATGTTATTATTTCAATTCAAAACTAATTTATTATGAAAACAAAGGATACAACAAATTATAGTTATTTATTGGAATTAACGTACACAAGCGAGGTTTAAAAACTCATACAGCTATAACTCTTTTTAATAGACCTACCTTGAATATTCTAGTAAAAACACACCTTTTCTACTCCATATCAAAAAACGCCATACAACCATGATTTTAATAGCTACTAAACGTTTAGTTATGCAACTAAGTGTTGTTATTATTTTACTGTATAATTTTACATTGTATAGTCAACAATTACATATTTCTTCTCTTAATAAAGAACAATTAAACAGTATTATAGATTCTACAGGTTTTAGAGGGAAAAGTTCAACATTGTTATTACAACTTTTTAATCGTTCTAAAACACTTAAGAGTTTTTCGGCACAATACGATGTTTCGTACAAGCTAGGATTATACTATTTTATAAAGGCCAAAAAGGATAGCTCTCTATATTATTTTAATACTGCAGAGTATATATATAAGACCAATAGACATAGACTAGAATATAAAATAATTGAAGATGTATATCGTGATAAAGCTATACTATTAGTGGATTTAGGGCTTATTAATATGGGTATAAAATATTTTAATAAAGCCTACGAATTATTTCTGACTTCTGGTAATTATAAAAAAGCTATTTCTTGTAAAATGAATTTGGCAGCCTGCTATATGGAGCTCAAAGATTTTGATAAAAGTATAGTTTTGATGAAGGAAGTTTTGGTCGATTCTTTTACTAAAGATCCTATGATTAAGATTGGAAGTTATAATGCATTATCATTATCCTATAATGCCAGGAAAAACCATGATGAGGCTATACGTTGGGCTAATAAAGGTATTGCTATTGGTAAAGAATTGGATAACCCTGCGGTACTTTCTACATTATACTCCAACTTGGGGCTTTATTATTCTGGAAGAAAGGAATACAAAAAAGCCTTAAAATATGGTTTTAAAGGTAAAAAAATATCAGATAGCATGGGTAATTACCGACGTACAAATCTGAGATATGGAAATATAGGAAGTTACTATTTGGGTTTGAAAAATTATGAAAAAGCTGAAGAATATCTAACTAAAGGAATTAACGGGAATTCCAATTTTGAATCTTTAAAAGAGATATATACTAATTTTATAGAGCTCTATCATCAACAAAATAAAATCAAAAAAGAAGTTAATAGTTATAAGGCTTATGTGTCATTATTAGATAGTGTTGTACTTGAAAAAGATAAGTATTATATCCAGACTGTAGACAAACAAAGGGAATTAATAGAGCAGGAATATAAGAACAAGGAATTGGTTGCAGAAAACAAATGGATTGTAGAAAAGAATACTAAACAAAAAATAGCGATTATTGGATTGTTTATTATTTTAATAATAAGCTTATTATGCATCTATTTATTATACAAACACAAGAAAAATAAACAGACCATTTCTGAACTGAAATCCAGTGAAAAAAAATTATTGGAAGAGCAGATCCGATTACGAGATAATGAATTAGACGCTTCTGCTATGGCTATTTCTCAAAAAATAGAGCTGCTAAATACTATAAAGACCACGCTAGAAGCCGTAAAAGATAATAACCCTGAGTTAACTCGAGTTAATAAGACGGTTAAAAACCTTATCGCATCCTCATCAGATATATCTGTGGTGACCGATAGAATTGAATCTCAATACCCTACGCTAACGATTGAACTTAAAATTAAGCATCCAGAACTTTCTGACACAGAGATTAAATACTGTTTACTTACTAAATTGAATTTGTCTCTTAAAGAAACTGCTTCCATGCTCAATGTAACTCCGAATACGGTAAAAGTAACAAGAAGCAGGCTAAAAAAGAAAATGAATATCCCCACTAATCTATCGTTTAAATCCTATTTAGACCAAATCCATAATTTGACCCTAGACGCTACGCATTCAGAGTCGGTGAGGTAAGACTCAAACTGAGAAACTGTTTAAATTTTATCCTTTAGTTTATTTTGTCGTCTTAAGCCCTCATTCTGAAGTAAAATGTCTTTTAATAGCGATATTATTCGCATTTATTTTACCTTGACTGAGAACATAATCCACACACAAACTAATTCCAAAAACAAAACTTAAACAGTTTATTATAAATCTTTAAGTAAACTTATTTAGCTATAAAACTCATAACAGTGCTAATACCAATTTAGTATCTCTCATTTTTTAATTAATAAAGGGGGTCAGTACCATGGTTTACTGGACATGGTTCATGTCCCATGGTATGAATATAATTACCATCACCTGATTGAACAGTAGGAAAGGAAGTTACATAATTTAAAGTCCACCCTCTTATCACTGCGTCCCAATTACCCTGTATGTTTTTAGAACTTAATGTATTACCATTAAAATTAGGAGGAGACCATCTAGTTGTTGAACTAAAATTATCACCTTGTACCCATACGGTATTAAGCGTAGGTACAGGAAATCCGTTGATATTTAAATACCCGTAACAACGTGGACAAAACTCTCTTTGAGATTGTATTACATAGTGATTTTTATAATTAGCGATTTCTGTCGCATAAGTTTTGGATTGATCGGTATAATACGGCTGTAAAGCTGATAAAATGGCCATTTCTGCGTGAACATAGGCGCCTTCTCTTGAGGGTAGTTTTATAAAATAATCACCGTCATAATCAACAAATCCTATACCTATTCCAGTAGAACCAGAAACAAAATATATTCGCATATCGTGATATGCTCCATTATATAACCATGGGTCTGCGAAACCAACATCATATAATAAACTCTTTATATAGTTAGTGTTTCGATAAACTTCTGAAATGCTGCTACTAGATGCTATTATAAAATCATTAGTATTGGGAACTTGCATAGCAGCAACGGTAATTCTATTATTTCCAATATGTTGAAGATATTCAGTCATAGCCGTAAAAATAGCAGTCCTCTGTTCTAAATTGTTATATTGAGGCTTCTGTATTTGGCTTCTTGATAAACTTGTGATTAAAAATAAAACTAAAAAAGCAATATTTTTTATATAATTTTTCATGTTATTATTGTTTAAATTAAAAAGTGATTTATTATTAAGAAACTGTTTAAATTTTATCCTTTAGTTTATTTTAATGTCTTTTAATAGCGATACTATTCGCATTTATTTTGCCTTGGCTGAGAACGTAATCCTCCCAAACTAATTCCAAAAACAAAACTTAAACAGTTTCTAAGTTAGTCTCTTATTGTTTTACTATTTTTTTTGTATACGTTTTACTATCTGTTACTACTCTAACATAATAGAGACCCGTTTGATACGTGCTAAGATCAACCTCTAGACCATTAATGTGCTCTTGGTTATATGGTAATTGCTGTATTTTAACCCCATTGCTATTATAAACCTGTATAAGAGCAGATTCATTATTTTTGAGTTTGATAATCATTTTATTATCTACTGGGTTTGGATATATTAATACATTAGAATCGCTAATAGTCTCATCTTTTAGACTGTCTTCATTAATAATGTCTTGTTTTTCTCCTGAATTCTTATTCCCTGAACCTGAACTTCCAGTCCATGGATCTGTAGTTACATCTGTTATATTCATATATGTTCTAAGATTTTCTGAACCCCAGACATGTACACCTCCCTCAATACCATCAATAAAAGGATTGGTTATTCCTGTAGTAAGCTTCATTAAAACAAGTGTAGAACTATTATTAAAAAATGGACTTTCAATTGAAATACTCTGTTGGGTATTATTTTTGAGTAAACTCCACCCTCTAGCTAAATACGTCGCTACATCAGCTTCTGGAACTCCAATTATCATAGGTAGTGCACTATTGGTATTGGATGTTTTAGATATTTTTTCTTGTAGGGCACACGTCTCACTCGTTGTGTCATATTCCCATTCAATATTAGTTGTAGCGTTTAAACCTGTTGATAGCCAAGGTAAAACATAGGAAGATTCCTTACTAAAAACTGAAACAATGTATGGACGTGCACTTAGTATATCTTTTAGTTCACCAGAAATTGGATCAGATTCAAACTTATAAACCTCAGGTGCTACATATTCAGAAGCTCCAACGAATACAGGAGAAGCGATTTCTATATTTTCTACTGTAGCACTACACGTTCCATCATCATCACTTCTTTTCACATAAACAGTCATTCCTTCTCCAAGAATCCCTGCAACTTGAGAATCAGCAGGAAAATTTAAATCTATATTCACCGTTGTATCCACAGGTTCGCCAGCTGCATTTAGTTCTGATCTTGAATAAACCCCAACTGCAACTAAAACAAGATCTGACAGAGAATAACAGTTACCTCCCGCATTGTATTCCACGAAATCTTGAACACAAAATTTATAATCTTTAAATTTTTTAAAAGTAGTGTAATAAGGCAAGGCCGATCTTAACAATTCTGCCGCATCTTCGGTCATAGTTAATATTACTTTACCCCCTGCTTCTAATACAATGTTTGCTAAAGGGTTTTGAATATTTTGATCTAAAATACATTCTGAAAGTACTAATAGATCCACGTTATTAAGTGCTCTTCTAGAACATGTCCATCCATGGGCAGCATCTTCATAAAATTTTATTGCATGTTCTGTTAAACTAAATGCTTCATCAACATAGACCTTAGCACTAGAAGTAAAATCCCAGAAAGCTCTACTTACTTTATGTGATAATAGAATAAAATCGTTGTGATCGTGAACTGCTTCATCAGAATCATTTGGATTGGTAGGCACTTGCAGGACTTCTGTAACACCTCCTCGCTTATAAAGATCATAAACTAGTACTTCAGTTGTATTACCATCATATACATTAAGACTTGCCGCACTTTGTAATACTCTTTCTACATTAGTAAAACCATGCATAGGATGGGTAGACGGAAAACCATCAGTACCATAAGAAGCTGGTGCTAAGAAATGAATCTGATTTTCTGAAGACTCAACCGAATAATCATCTAATGCATGGACTATGGAATATCCTTTATTAGTTAAATCTGAATGTAAATTGGTTATTTTATGATATGCATCAATTTCAACTTCAGAGGTATTCGTTGATAATGCTATGATTTCATGAGTAGTCAAAGGGCTTAGTTCTGTTATTGTTATCTCAGAAGTATCATAACCTCCTGTTACCCAATAAGAACCATCTAAGGTAGATCCTACATCATCTAAATTACGATTTTTATGACCCTCCCAATCATATAAGGTTACTTCATTTGTACTAGTTTCATCTCTAAAGGTAGGCTGCAAATCTGCATGAGAAACTGGTATCGTATAAGTGTTATTATAGTAGTCATGACCAGAATGTGTCTCAGCATACCTCTTGTTTAGTATATAATTACTATTTGGATTGATTTGATTGCCATGAAATTTCAGATTTGTAACCTGAGTCATCTCTACATCGAACCAGATATCTCCACCATAATTACCATTAGTCAATGCAAGATATGTAGGATCCTGGTTAAAATTACTATAGGTTAAATTATTATATACCTCTACATCGTCAACATTTGAATAATTAGACGTACTACCAATATACATACCTGCCAGCAAATTATTGGCAAATGTGTTGTCATGTATACGATGTCCTCCACTCGATGAATTTTCTACTTCATTACCAACAGACATCCCTACACCATTATGGCTAGAACTATTATTAGCCACCTCTATGTTTCGAGAGCCATCCAGATATATACCTGCAGAAACTGCTACTGGAGAAATACATCTTCTTACTGCATTACCAGAGATAATACCATTCCTAGAATAGTTTTGAGAACTACTTAACGTCGCTCCACTAAGACTTAATACCCATTCGTAGTTACCAGCAGCAACGATACCTATATTAGCAATATCAGTAATTGTATTATCACTTATTGTAAATCCATCTACGTTCCCATTTACAGTTAAAGCTTCTGTATATCCAGGGGTTATGTCGTGTATATTGTTTCCACTAATAGTTACATTTGATATTGGAGTACTGTCTGTACCAACAACTTGTATAGCACCTAAGTTATTACTAGCAAGAGGGTTTAATTTTTTGATTGCATCATTAGTCCAATGCATCTCATATATTTCATTATTAAGAATATTTATGTTGTCACCAAATCCATTAAAAATAATACCGAATCGTGTATCAAATTCTCCTGCAGAAACGACATCTGTAGTAAGTCCAGTAAGCTTTAAGCCCTTTACGGTTGTATTGTAACAATCATGGCAGGCAATCATTGATGTAAATTGACCAGTGAGATTACTTCCATCTAAGACAGCTATTTCACCTGGATAGGCTTGTAGAGTTAAAGAACTCTCTTGTGTCACGCCTTCTAAATACATAATACTAGTTAATGTATGTGTCCCTTCTCTAAAGTATACCGTTACATCTTTATCTACTTTAGTTGCAGGAACCGTTGACCAATCGTTGAAAATAGCACCAAAATTAGCAGAAGTTAGGTATTTCCATGGGTCAGATTCAGAGCCATTACCTCCATATCCAGAAGTTCCAGCAGGTACACTAGCATCTACATAAAACTCTGTAGCAGTAGCTGCACTGAAAGGTAAAATAGTACCTGTTGCTGTATTACTGTTATAAGATCCTGTAGTTTCCAGAGAGGTATATAGGTTTGATAACCCTAAGCCATCACGGCTAGACAGTCCTATTAAATGGCCATACCCAACAGCTACATTTGTGAAAGTATTATTGTTGAGACCAAAAACTTGGGCATTATCTGCTATAAGGTAAATTGGGTATAAATAACTATTATAGTCTGGTGGTGAATCTGCTATGCTTGCATCTGCTGTCCATGATATATTATTAAATTCGCAATTTTCGACAGTAACAGTAGGTTGGTTACGATTTATAACATTTATTAAAATCCCATAATTTTCATAATACCCTCCAGTTACCGTAACGGCTCCTAAAGTAAAGGCTTGTAGTGTACCAAGTGTTATGCTTAAACCAACACCTCCAGCGTTACTATGATTAATTATAAAATTAAACCCAGACCAGGCTTTAACTGTTATTGTTGAAGTCGATTTTCCTTCATCAAATGTTAAATACTGTACAGTATCTGCTGTACCTCTTACATGAATGGTAATATCTACATTATCATCATTATTGTACTGATTTGCAAAATAAACAGCAGTACCTAAACTATCATAAGGGTGGCCTGAGGTTCCATCACCATGATCTTCAATAGTAATAAACGTGTTAGGATAATCTGCCTGTAAATCTACATAGATATCTTTTGTAGTTCGAACTTGTGCGTAAGAAGCTGCGTAGTTAAATAATAGCATCAAAATGAGAAGCGGTATTAGCTTTTTCGGCAAACAGCATTGTTTGCGTTTTTGTTTTTGGTGTGATTGATTTTTCATAAGTTTTATTTTTTGTTTTAAAAGTTTGTTTTTATACTCTTTAAGTACTTGAATTATTATATTCTTTAGAAGCCTTTGCTTTTTTAAAATTTAGTTTCGTTCTATTTCGTTTTGTAAAATTGAATATTTTTTTAGCTTTTATTTATAAGCTATAGGTTAGCAAAAGGTTAATGTAGATGCCATAAAAGGTTAACAAAAGGTATATATTTACCTACAAAACAAAGCATTGTGTTTTATCTATGCTTTGTTATAGGAATACAGCAATTCTGAATCTTATTTTTTTAAGTGACTTATCTAATTGGGCTCAATACAAAAAGTTGTGGAGTAATTAAAGAATAATGAACTTTGTTAGAACCTATCTTGAACTTTTAATTACACCAAAATACAAAACAGCTGTTCTTTTTCGATTGGCTAAATGGGATGAAAAAGTACGACAGGCTAAAATCAAAAGTTTTTAGAGCATAATTTAGAGGTGTTAGAAACGTAAAACTCTTCCTTTTTAGATTATCTAATATTTTTGCACAATACTAAATCCACAAGTTATTTGACTTGATCTAAAAACAGGACACGAAATAGGTCACTAAGAGGTATCATTCCCGTGAATCTACCTGTCGATATAAAAAGAAACAAAGAACACCTATAGCCAGAAGCCAGTTTAACAAAATCCCTTAAAAACCAATAGTTCATCCCACAATTAATCGGTTTCGGCACTTTTTTTAGAGCAAGCCGAGCATATGCTTTAATCTTGCATACTAATTTGTTAGAAACAAAAGTACGCTTATAATCACTATGCATAATATCTCACACCTTAACTAAAACAAATTACTAAGGCTAGATGTAAACCCTAATTTCCATAGCGTTATTAATATAAATAAATCCTTAAACAGACTTAATTTTTGATCAATTTATCATACGTAATACGGATATTATTATTTATCAAATTCATAACGACAATCCCATGTAATTAACACTAATATGAGAAAAATAAAATTTATATACATCGTATTTACATTAATACTATTATCTGTAATACAAGCTTGTGATATGAGCTATTTAGATAAAGATATAGAGGATTTTGATACGGATGCAAGTTTAGCAATTGCTGTAGGAAACATTACATATACGGTAAGTGAATTGTTTAATGAAATTGATGCGGAAGATATAGAAATTACTGAAAATAGCGATGGTATAGTTTCCTTTGTATATATGGATACTTTGACATCAGTAGCAGCTAGTGATGTTATAGAAATTCCAAATCAAAGTTTCCCCTCACAGGATTTTAGTCCAGCACTAGATATTCCTTCTCCTGGATCACCTATTGCCAAAATCATAGATCTTACCCCGTCACCATTTATTTTTGTCTTAAACGGATCAAATAATGAGGAGTTTAATAAAATAGTTTTCGATGGAGGAACTTTGCAAGTTAAAGCTGAGTCTACATTTACTGATATTGATATCAATTTAACAATAACCCTTAATTCGTTAAAATCTAATACTGATAACAGTTCTTATGAGACAACTGTATCTCTAAATGGAACGGCTCCAGAAATAATAGATATTGATTTGGCAGATTTTTGGGCAGACTTAACAGACGATGGTAATGGTGGAATCACAACCAACGCCTTTGTAATGACGGTGTCTGTTAGTATTGATCTGGGCATTGGAGATACAATAACACCTGAGCAAAAATTGTCATTTTCGTTGGATATGACGAACCTACAATTTGAAGCGATTTATGGCGATTTAAAAAATCAAACCGTAAATAGTGAAAGCCTAACTACTGACTTTGATGTTTTTGATGATTTTGGTACTGGTACGTTTCTATTTGCAGATCCAACATTGCAATTGATTATTGATAATAGTTTTGGATTTCCTTTGGGGATTGATTTTGGAAACATTGCAGCAAGTAATACTAGCGAAACCAAATTCTTATTAGGAGCTGTTACCGATACTTATCAAATTATTAATAGTCCTACACTTGCACAAGAAGGACAAACTGTAAGAAATACAATTACCATAGATAATACAAATTCAAATATTGTAGACTTATTAGCTTTAAAGCCCTCTCAATTTACAATTGATATATCTGCAACATCAAATCCAAATAGCGATTCTGCTCAAAACTTTATATTAAATACTAGTGCTTTAAGTACCTATGTTCAAGTTAATATGCCTCTGGATGTTGTTTTTGAAAATACTGAATTTGAACAAGAACTGGATAACATTAATGGAGCAGATTTTGAAGATTTAGGGGAAACTACCTTAAATATACACACCATAAATACCATTCCTTTGGGAGGCTCTCTTGAAATGGTGTTTTATAATGACAATTCTATTGTTTATACAATAACCGAACAAGTCATATTTGCTGCTGCACCAGTAGACACCAATGGTATTAGTACTGGGGCAACTACAAATACAGCGTCATTTGACATTAAAGGAGACGACATAAAAACAGCAACAAGAGCAGTCTTAAAATTAAAAATGAATACTACAAATGCTAGCTCAAACAGCCCTGTGAAATTACTAACTACAAACACTTTAGATATTAGTATTACAACAGATGTAAGTATTGATATTAATAACAACTAAGTCATGCAAAAAAAAGGAACTCTATTAATATCTGTTTTTATAGCTTTTACTATGTATAATGTAACAGCACAAGAATATTTCTCTTTTTACCAACTAAGAGATTATGTATTTCAGACACAAAGTATTTCACCTACCTATATGCCACAAAATACATTTACAATTGCAATTCCTGGTTCAAATTTTGGTGTAAACTATCAGAATGGTTTTCAATTAAAAGATGTTTTAGTAGAAAATACAAATTCAGGGGCATTAGAAATTGATCTTGGAAATCTTTTATTGCATGTTGAAAATATCAATACTTTAAAAACTAATGTCACAGGTCACCTGTTTTATATGGGTTTACGTAAAGGAAAAAATGCTTTTTCTGTATTCTTAAACACAAAAACAGATGTAAACGTTCAACTTACTAAACCTTTTTTTAATTTTTTGGCTAATGGCAATAGTTCTCAAGTGGGAGAACTTATCGATTTGGGTCATAATAAGTTTAATGCTACAGCATATCGTGAGATTGGTTTTGGGTATGTAAGAACCTTTTTAGACAATAAATTTAAAGTAGGATTTAACCTAAGGTTTTTAGGCGGAGTTTTTCACGCATCAACACAGCATAATGCAGAACTAACGTTATTGACTAAAGCAGATACTTATAATTGGGAAATGACAGCCCAAAATGCTACTGTAAATACTGCAGGGCTTGATTTAATTATAAATAAAGATAATTACCCTAATAATGCATTAACTTCATATATTTTTGGAAATAAAAACAGAGGAATAGCCTTCGATCTTGGTGCATCTTACCAACTAAGCAAAAAGTTTATAATAGAGATTTCTACTAATGATATAGGAAGTATTACATGGAAAGAGCACGTTATTAATTACAATATTGAAGATGGAAGTGGAACATTTACCGGTTTAGATTTAAAAGACATAGACGATGTCGAACAGGCATTTGAAAATGAGCTAAGTACTATTTTTACAACCAATGAGACACAAAGGTCTTTTAAAACAAAATTAGGTGTTAAATCATATGTCTCTACTTCTTACTTACCAAATAAAAAAAACAGGTTTAGTCTTACTGGTTTTAACAATTACACTTTTAATGATTTTTCTCCCTCTTTTGCATTAGCCTATAATCGCACCTTAAAAAGATCAACTTTTGGTGTAACAAGCAGTTTTGGTGGACACCAAAAACCCATAGGCTTTGGAGGCAATTTTGCAGTTTCTTTAGGTGCATTACAAATATATGCTGCAACAGATAATATAATAAGTAAGGTTGAGAATGTATATAATGCTGATTTTCGGTTTGGAATAAATTTGAATTTAGGATATAAAAAATGGGTAAAAGAAGATAAACCTGAAGGGTAAAATCAGACAATCAAGAGTTTATTTAAAAATATTGAAATCATATAAAAATTGTTTACCAATTATAGATAAGCTATATAAATAATATTCTAAAAAAGCAGTAATCCAAATTAAAATTTTTAATCGAAAAAATATCAAAATCATAAAATTATTACGATGAATGCTAAAGACAACACTTCAGAAGAAATTGATTTAGGTCAATTATTCAAACTTATAGGAAAAGCAATTAATACTTTTTTTAACTGTATAGCGATTTTTTTTAAAACTATATATCATTTTTTTATTTTATTCCTTCAGTTCCTCAGAGTTCATCTTTTTAAATTTTTTGTAGCGGCTGTTCTTGGTATCGGAGTTGGAGGATTCATGGATAATAAAATGTTACCTCGATATAGATCTTCAATGATTGTAAAACCTAATTTTAACAGTACACAACTATTATATAATAATATTGAATTTTATAATCAATTGATAAAAGAACAAGAAAATAAGGCACTTGCAAAAGCATTACACATTTCCGAATCTAAAGCTGAAGATCTGAAAAAAATAAAAATATTTTCACTTTCAGATGAAATATACCAAATAGAACAATTTAGTGAGTTTATTCGAAATCTAGATTCTATATCACAAAAAAATGTGGATTATAAAGACTACTTAAAGAACTTTAAAGAAACTAATGCAGAATATCATCAAATCGAAATAGAAGCAACAACTTCTGGAATTGCAAAAAAATGCCAAAAAGCAATAGTTACGTCTGTAGAGAATAATGAATACTTCGGGCTAATGAAAGAGGCTAATGATGAAAATATTGCACTTAGAGACTCTATGATAAAACAGGAAGATAAGGAAATTAATAATCTACAAACATTTTATAAAAAAATAAAAGTCTTAGAAGCCAAAAAGCTAGATGGGACAACAAATATTAATTTAGCAGAGAATAAAACCGAGGAAGCGTTGGAAATAAAACTGCTTGACCAGAAAAGAAAATTAAAAGATGAAAAAATTAATTTGAACTTGGAGAAAACAGATACAAAAAACATCATTAATATCGTTTCTAAATTCGAAGATAGAGGTGTATTAATAAAGGATTTATATTATAAAAAAATTATTTTTATACCCATCTTATTTGTTGGTATTTTGTTTTTGGTACTAGTTATGATTCCATTAAATAAATATTTGATAAATTATAATAAATAATAAAATGCTAGTATAGAACTCATCTTGTGCACTAAAGCCAAAAAGAACTATTTAAGAACAAAACCTACTTTATAAAATCTAGATTTCCTTCGTTAAAAATTCAATTTTCTAATTCCAAAATAGTTTATACAATACAACTAATATTAGCATGATTGCGAATGCTCCTATATTAAACAAAGGGCTTGTTTTAAATAACTCTTTTGTAATTTCTATACCTGTTTTCATCGTCTTTCCCTTTATGTTGAACCAAACTAACCGCAATAATAACCACCATAGTTAAAACAGCTGTTAATCCCATTTGATCCATCCAAGGCATACTAGTAGACTTAAAAGCAACTGCAATAGGAATTGAAGCTAAAGCACCAATAATTGCAGCTTTGTTCGTTGTTTTCTTCCAAAATAAACCTAGCATAAATACCGCTAAAATATCTGGAGACACAATGCCTGTATATTCTTGAATAAATTGGAATGCTTGATCAATACCACCTAATAAAGGTGCCATAACACAAGCTATAACAAGAGCAACTCCTGCTACCTTCATTAAATCATAATACTATCATCACTCCTCTTCCAGATAAAATCACTTTAAAAACATACTCTTTATCAATGAAAAAGGATATAATATCCTATATCTATTAAAAAAAAGACAATAACACTTATTTTAAGGATAAATAGCAATAATAGTATTAAAACAAAGTGATATCATATAAATTTGATCTTTTACAAAGTCAAATAAATGAAACTTGAAAAAATATTAATCACTGGTGCCAAGGGTCAATTAGGCTCTGTTTTAACACAAAAACTACAAGAGAAATGGGGCGTAAATAATGTTATCTCGTCAGATTTACGTCTTAACACTGAGTTTAATGGTAACTATAAAAAACTTGATGTCACAGACTTTGATGCATTAAAAGATATTGTAACAAAATTAACTAATTTAAGAGATAAACTAGAAGCCAACACTAATTTCTTCCGATCTAAAATGGCCAGTGTTGGATTTAATATAAATAAAGGCACACCCCCCATTGTTCCAATTATGTTAGGTGATCCAAAAATTGCTCAAGAATTTGTTAAACGCCTTTTAGAAGAAGGTATCTATGTTATCGGATTCTTTTTCCCTGTAGTTCCTAAAGGCAAAGCCCGAATTAGAGTTCAACTTTCTGCAAAGCATAGCAAAAAACAAATTGAAAACGCTATTAATGCATTTGTTAAAGTAGGCAAAGAACTAAAGATCATTGGATAAACACTTTGTATTATAATTTCGCACCTCCAATTAAGAATTATTAAATTTTAAAAATGAAAAACTATTTTACTTTACCAATACTATTTATATTACTATTATTTAATTGCTCTAGTTCCAAAACAGATGTTACACTTCAAACACCTCAAAATATTGTTTTTAAAATTAAGCCATCTAAAACAGATTTCAGGATTAAAACTGCTGACACACCGCACTACATTACTTACAACCCATCTATAAACCAAGGAAAGCTTCTCCTTTTTTTAGCTGGAACCTATGGAGTTGCTACAAAAGGCCCTAAAAATCTTTTTAAGACCGCTATAGAACAAGGGTATCGTGTAATAAACTTGCAATATATAACCAACATTTCAGTATCTCGAATATGTAGTGGAGAAACATTAACGAACAACTCTAGTTGTGCTGAGGAATTTAGACAAAAGAGAATTTACGGAGACAACGATTTTTCATTGATTCTTGATGAACCACAAGATGCCATAGTTAATAGACTCACCAAATTATTGATTTACCTCTCAAAGAATGATAAAAAAGGAAATTGGGAATTTTATCTAGAAAACGGTCATCCAAAATGGGAACAAATTGCAGTTTCAGGACAGTCACAAGGTGGTGGAATGGCAGCGTATATTGCTAAAAAACAACGTGTCCCAAGAGTTATTGTTTTTTCTGGTGGTTGGGATTATTCTACCACAGACAGAAAAGAAATAGCAAATTGGTATTATACTAGTAGCGTTACTCCCTACAACTGTTGGTATGGTACTTACCATGTTAAAGAACCTACAGCCACTACCATTGAAAAAACCTATATAGCCATGAATATTCCAGAAAATCATGTTTATGGTTTAGATTTAGCTGTACCAGATGGAAAAAAAGCACATTCCAATGGAGTACGAAATATTAATTATAAAAACCTATGGATTAAAATGCTTGGAAAAGGGAACTAATTTTTTTGTAGCTTAGGAGCAAGTTTTTCTACCCCAAAATAGAGATCTTTGTAATGGTATCCAATTCTATATGGGTGCAACGATAAAGATTTCATGTATAGCAAAACAATCTATATAAATGAAAAATAAGTATATTTTATTGTTGCTTTTTATTTTTCCACTTATTGGAAATGCACAACTATATACAAAGAAACAAATAGATAGTATACTACAAGAAGAGGTTTCACTTATTAGAGACGGAAAGTTAGAAGACGCTTTGCTTTTAAATATTGATTTAGCAGAACAGTCAGCAAAAATAAACTATGATAATGGTGTCTCCATAGCATACATTCGAATAGCTAACATTTTATGTATGATTGGCAGACATTTAGAAAGTTTAAAGTATTTAAATCTAGCAGATAAAAAAGTGTCTGTAAAAAATGATCCTTTATTAAAAATAAGAATTTATTCTATTTATGGCAGGAACTATTCAGCTTTAAAAATCATCAAAAAATCTATTGACTATTTTAACAAAGGAATTGATTTATGCAAAAAAACAAGCCCCATAAATAACAGGCTTTTATCCAATATGTATAGCAATAAAGCCTCTGCATTTTTAAGCACTGATAATAAATTAGATTCTACATTAATCTATCTTCATAAAGCTATCAAAACTAAAGAATCTCCTTTTAGATATGCAGTCTTAGCAAATTATTATTTAAAAGTAAAAATAAACAATGATTCAGCTACGAGTTACCTTAATAAGTGTAAGGAATTGATGCAACGATACGACGTTACCGAATATCATAAATCCATTATTTTACAAGCTCAAGCCAATTTATATAAATCCACAGGAAACTACAATGCTGCTATAGATTATTATCAACAATCTCTAGATATTTCTCATCAAATAAAAAAATATTTAGAAATTCGCCTATCCTATAAATTAATGTCAGAAACTTATGAGTTACTAAGAGAAGAAAAAAAATCTCATGAATATCTTGTAAAGTATACGCAATTTAGTGATAGCATAAATAATCTATATAAAAAAGATTTAGATATTATTATAAACAACTTTTTAAAAGAACAAGAAGATACTCACCAAAAAACCGAAAACAGAATGAGTTTCTTATTTGGAGTAAGTATATTGCTTTCTATTGTAATTATAATAGTAATTACTTATTACTATAGAAAAAAACGATTGTCCTTAATTACAGAAAAAGAAAAAGTCATTAAACAAAAGGAAATTGAAAGTGATGAGTTAAAACAAAAAATAAACGAAGCTTTTACCGAATTAACATCTTTGGCTAAAAACAACGACCCTTCTTTTTTAGTTCGATTTCAAGAAATATATCCTAACGTATGCGAAGAATTATTGAAAATCAACCCTAAATTAGTAAATACAGAATTATCATTATGTGCAATGATTTGGCTTAATTTTTCTTCAAAAGATATTGCAACCTATACATTTGTTCAGCCAAAAACAGTACAAACAAAAAAGTATAGATTGCGCAAAAAACTTAAAATTCCATCTGATAAAAATATATATTCATGGCTTAAAGGGCTATAATTATATAATAAATTGATAGCGTTTTATACGACACACTTCTTTTAGACGCTATATTTTCTTATCCATATCTTTTTATCGACTTCAATAAATTTATTAGAATGGGCATATCTGTATGAAAAATACTAGAATTGAAATCTACTTTATAATATCTCAAAAAAAATTAACAAATTTCTTAAATCAATAATCTCCTTCAGCCAGAATCAAGAGAGATTCGTAAAGATATTTTGTTATATTCTTTGTTCCAAAAGGCAACATTAAAACTCTGTTAATCACGTTCCTCCTCAATAATTATCGAGATTCACGGCAACAACCATTACAACGAAAACATTCTCGATCGGCAGAGACTCTCAAGGCAAACACCTCAAGAAATTCTTTAACGCCGATAATTTTGAATATTTATGCCTTTTAGCCCATAAAACAGACAAAACAACTTGATGTAGTACATATGTAACCTCATATTTTTCCAATTTCATGTTTTTTGAAGTTACTTTACCTCAATCACCTCTCGAAAGTTTAACTAATCAGAAATTCATCCATTTAATATATGGCTAACCTCGAATGTGATAATTGGTCGCACTTAAAACCAAATAAACTATTAACTAAACAAACTATGAAAACAAACAACTATGAAAACAAACAGTAGAAAGTTATTTATTTTATTTCTTGCAATTCAATTCGTGACAATAAAGTTCGCTTTTTCTCAAGAAAAAAATATTTCAGGAACAGTTACAGATGAAGAAGGTATTCCTGCTGCAGGTGTAAACATTATACTAAAGGGAACTTCATTAGGTACCCAAACAGACTTTGACGGTAATTACGCACTAACTACAAAACAGGGAGAAACATTAGTTTTCTCTTATTTGGGTATGAAAACTCAAGAAAAAATCATTGGCAGTTCTTCTGTGATAAATATTACAATGATTTCCGATACACAAGCACTAGATCAGGTAATTGTAACCGCTTTGGGTATTGAGAGGTCAGAAAAAACTTTAGGATATGGTGTGTCTACAGTAAAAGCTGAAGATTTTAACGTTGCCAGAGAAACTGATGTTCTTCAGGGTTTACAAGGTAAAATATCTGGAGTTCAAATCACAGGACAAGGTGGTGGTTTAGGTTCGTCTACTAAAATTACAATTCGAGGTTTAACACGTATTAGTGGAGATAATTCTCCGCTTTGGGTTGTAGACGGTGTTCAAATATCCGACAATAATGATTTTAGTGGATCAAGAATAACAGGAGCCATAGATTATGGAAACAGGGCTCAAGATATTAACCCAGATGACATTGAATCTCTTACCGTATTAAAAGGCGCATCTGCTGCTGCATTATATGGTTCTAGAGCTTCAAATGGGGTTATTATAGTCAACACAAAAAAAGGTAAAGGAAAAACGGTTGTAAGTTACAGTTCTGTAGTCCGGTTTGACAGCCCGCTTAGACTTCCTGATTTTCAAAATACCTACGGCCCAGGAGGTCTAGGTATATATGATGAAAATAATGGAGATACTATACAAGAAGCTTCTGCTGGTTGGGGACCTGCCATATCTAATGGAGGCACTTACACAGACTATGCTGGTAATTCACAAACCTTCAAGTCTAATCCTGATCTACAAAAAGATTTTTATGAGCTTGGTTCTACCATAGTTCAAAGTTTTTCTATAGCAGGAAGCTCTAATAAAGGCTTAAATGATTATAGAGTGAGTACATCATATTCTACACAAGAAGGTATATTGCCTGGTGCATCACTTGATAGGCTAAATATTGGGCTTAATTCTGGCGCTCAGCTTTCTGATAATTTAAGTTCTAGATTTACTATGAAGTATGTAAATTCGAGCCTTGAAGGTGCTATAGCACAAGGTGCGAATGACCCTAATGTTTTAACTAGTATTATCAATAGATTACCAAGAACAACAGACCTTAGTGTTTTTAAACCTTGGATTGCTGAAAATGGAGAAGATCAATTAGCGCCTGTTAATGCTGATGGCACTAATAATCCGTATTGGATTGTCAATGAAAATCAAAGAACTAGTGATACAGAACGGTTTTTCGGAAATATAAATCTTGATTTTACACCTGTAAAAAACCTTTCTTTGCTTGGTAGAGTTGGTTATGATACATATAATACTAAGCACTTTTCAAACAATCATAAAGGCACTATAGGAAGGCTTGATGGTGAATACCGAGATAATTTTATTAGTAGACAGGAATTAACTCTTGACTTTTTAACAACTTATGATAATACTTTTGGTGAATTTGATGTTACATTAAGAGGTGGTACGCAATGGAATCAAAGAACAGTGGAGCGCAGTGGAAATCTAGCTGTAGGACTTACCATTCCTGAACTTTTTGACCCAGGAAATGTGGATTCTAATTCACCTACAAAAAGTTTTTCTCAAAAAAGAATTTTAGGGGTTTTTGGAGACTTAACATTAACTTATAAAAATTGGTTGTCTCTAAATGCTACTGCTAGAAACGATTGGTCATCTACCTTACCAAAAGGAGCGAATAGTTATTTTTACCCTTCTATAGCGTTAAGTTTTATATTTTCGGATGCTCTTGGAATTGAAAGCAATATTTTTAGCTATGGCAAATTAAGAGGAAACTGGGCAAACGTTGGTAGTGATACAGACCCGTATGAATTAGATTTTTTATATACTCCCCAGACTGGATTTGCAGGACAATTTAATACACGTGGTACATTCCCTTTTGATGGACAATTGGCCTTCTCTGGACCTAATACACTTCCAAATGTGAATTTAAGACCTGAAAATCAAACAAATTATGAGGTTGGAATTGAATTAGGGTTTTTTAAAAATAGATTTACCATAGACGCTACTTATTATAGAAACGTAACTACAGATCAAATCATAGATTTATTAGTGCCATCTTCATCTGGCTATAGTAGATCTACGGTTAATTTAGGTAAAATATCTAATAAAGGTTTCGAATTAGAAGTAGGTGCTAAAATTATTAGACACAAAGATTTTAAATGGAATTTAAATTATAATTTTTCTACTAACGAAACCATAGTAGATGAATTTGGTCAAGGTATAGATGTGTACACATTGGCTTCTTCTTTTGGTGGTTTAATAGTAGGTGCTTCAGAAGGTGAATCTATAGGATTATATGGAAACCGATTTGCTAGAGCGGTTGACGAAGATGGAAATACAATTGAAGATCAAATTCTAGTAAACAGTAATGGCTTGCGTTTTGAAGGTGAGAATGAACGTTTAGGAGATATATTTCCAGATTTCACAATGGGACTTACATCAGTGTTTAGTTATAAAGGTTGGAGATTATCGACAACATTTGACTGGAAAGAAGGTGGGATTATGTATTCAAATACAGTTTCTAACTTAAGAGTCACTGGTTTGGCTGAAGAAACAGCTGTAGATAGAGAAACCCTTTTTGTTGACCCTAACACTTTTATTGATAACGGAGATGGTACATATTCACCAAATACAACACCAATTTCAAGTGTTCAAGAATACTGGTCAAGTTTTTCTGCATCAAGAATACATGAAAGTAATGTTTTTGATGCCACTTATATTAAATGGCGAGAATTAGGACTTTCATATACATTTAATAAAGAACAACTTAAAAAATCACCTTTTACATCATTAAGACTTGGTTTACAGGGAAGGAATTTAGCAATTTTCAATACAAGTGTACCTCATATCGACCCAGAAACCAACTTATTTGGAGCTGGAAGTAATGGTGCTGGTATTGAATACAATGGTTTACCTTCTTCAAAAAGTATTGGGTTTAATGTTCAAGTTAAATTTTAAAAAACAAAACATGAAAAATATAGTTTTAAAAATAAAATACGCATTTTTACTAGTCTTAATAATGTTTAGTTTAAATGCTTGTGATAGCGAATTGGCAGATATAAATGTAAACCCCTTAGCTGCAACGTCTATACCTCCAGATCTTCTATTCCCTGAGGTTATAGTAAATTTTTCTTCCGTAAGAACTATCGAATTTGCAGGCTGGAATATGCATGCGCAACAATGGTGTGGTAGCGGCGGCACATGGAGAGCTAGAAGTAGATATATACTAGGAGTGCCATCTTTAAACAATGGATGGACAGGATGGTATACAACTTGTTTAAAAAATCTGTCTTTAGTAGAATTATTAGTTGAAACTGATAAGCCTCAAAACCAATATATAATTGGG
The DNA here is from genome assembly GCF_030540835.1 of Flavivirga aquimarina. GTDB lineage: Bacteria > Bacteroidota > Bacteroidia > Flavobacteriales > Flavobacteriaceae > Flavivirga > Flavivirga aquimarina. The sequence goes on from NZ_JAUOEK010000020.1 coordinate 46,971, forward strand.
CAATCTAAGATATTAGAAGGTTTTATTTATTCCAACCTAACTCAAGTATGGGGAGAAATACCTTTTACAGAGGCTGTTAACCCTGTTTTATATCCTTTCCCGAAGTACGATTCTCAAGAAACCGTTATGGAAGGTATTATAACGTTAATGGATGAGGGCGTTGCCATTTTAGAGCAAGATTTAGATTCGGATATTATTACCGATTCCGATTTGATTTTTAAAGGTGATAAACAAGCATGGATACGTTGGGCGAATTCTATTAAACTAAAAATGCTGATGTTTCTTGCTAATAAAAAAGATGTATCTTCTCGACTTCAAGGTTTAGTAAGTAGTCCATTAATTTTTACTAAAAACCAAGAAGCTAAATTAGCTTATAGCACTACTATTGGTAACGAAAACCAAAGATGGCGTTTTATTCAAAGGTTTTGGGGTGGAAATATTAACTTATGGTTTGCAGGTAAACCGTTAGTTGACCTTATGAATAACTTAAACGATCCGCGTTTGGCAACATACTTTGATCTTAATCGAAATAATGTATATGAAGGCAAAGTACAAGGCCAGAACGGTTTTGCCAATATTTCTAAAATAAATGTAAATAATATACTTCCAGATTCCCCTGATAGATTTTCAACAGCATCTGAAACTTATTTTTTATTAGCTGATGCTGCTGCCAATGGTTATATCTCAGGTGGATTAGCACAAGCAAATACATGGTTTATTGAAGGTGTTCAATTGGCATTGGATTACTTTGACGGTTCTTTAGGTGAGATTTCACAAACCGATAAAGATACTTATATGGCAAGTTTACCTGATTTAACAACATTAACTACAGCTGAGGCTTTAGACTATATTAACGATCAGCACTATATATCTTTATTTGGTAATGGGCTAGAAGCTTGGAATTTATGGAAAAGAACAAAATCTGTTGATTTCGATGTTCCCGCAAATTCTGGAGCTGTAGATGTTATTAGACGCTATACTTACCCAACAAACGAGGCAGGATCCAACCCAAATACTCCTGAAGGAGTAACGATCGAAACTCCTATGTGGTTTGAGAAATAAATAATACATATCCATCTAAATAGTAATAAGCCAGTGTTTTTTTTATTTTGAATTAGTTTTTTCTAGCAATGTTTAAGATTAAAAAAGAGACATTAAAATAGCTGGCTTATTATTTAAGAATCTAATTAAGTTTAAATGTATTCTAGATGCTATGTTATATTTCACTTTAATTAAATACCATTATATTTTAAAATATATCACATGAGGATTTCACCAATATTTATTTGTTTAATTATCGCTATTACTTCTTGTAATAATCAAAACAAAAGTGTTCCGATACAAACGAGCGTATCGAAACAACAGCCAAATATCATTTTTTTATCGATAGACGATTTAAGACCAGATCTTGGATGTTATGGAAATGAAGAAATCAAAACTCCAAATATTGATGCTTTGGCATCCTCTTCTATGGTTATGTTAAATACACATAGTCAAGCTGCGGTGTGTGCGCCATCAAGAGCGAGTACAATGCTTGGATACAGACCAGACTCAACCCGAGTTTGGCATTTAGGTGATAAGTTTAGAGAAATAAACCCTAATGCTGTAACCATGCCACAATATTTTAAAAAATCGGGGTATTATACAGTAAACATAGGTAAGATATTCCATAATTATATGCCAGATTCTGTTTCTTGGGATGAGCCAGACTTAAAGCCGGCACCATACAATACAAAATTGTATGCGTATAGAGATGCAGAAACGTACTATTACACCAAAGAAGCTCTCAATATTCAAAAAGAAGCTAGAGCCATTGTAAAAGCTAAAAGGAAAGGGATAATATACGGAGATGGGTGGAATAAAGGGCCAGCTATTGAGAGTGCCGACCTTCCCGATTCATTGTATTATGATGCTATGCAAACACAATTAGCATTAAAAACTATAGACCGCATTAAAGATAAAAAACAACCCTTTTTTATGGGGTTAGGCTTTTATAGACCTCATTTACCTTTTGTTGCTCCAAAAAAATATTGGGATTTATATCCAGTAGGTTCTGTTACACCTGCAGCTAACCTTAAATTGCCTAAAAATGCACCTGTAATGTCGGCTAATTCTAACTATGAATTAAGAGGATACTCTAATCCACATAAAATTGGAAGGCCAGAAGACGCTCCTTTACCAGCCACGTATGCCGACACCTTAAAAAGAGGCTATTATGCAAGTGTAAGTTTTGTTGATGCTTGTTTAGGCAAATTGGTAAAAGGGCTTAAAGAAAGAGGTCTATATGATAATACGATTATTGTTATTTGGGGAGATCATGGTTGGAAATTAGGCGATCATAATGGTTGGGGTAAAATGACAAATTTTTATATAGATACCCATGTTCCTCTTATAATAAAACAAGCCAATCAAAAAGAAGGCAAACGCATTGAAGCACTAACTGAACTGGTTGATATATTCCCAACACTTTGCGATTTATCTGCTGTTAATAAAGCAGATTATTTTCAAGGAACTAGTATAACCCCGCTATTTGAAAACCCCGATTTAGAATGGAAAGACGCCGTTTTTACACAATTTAGAAGACGTAAAAAAGTATCAAAAGATAAAAAAGAATATATGGGATATTCTATGCAAACAAAACAATATCATTACATACAATGGTACCGATGGAACAATGAGACAAAAGAAAAAGGAGCCTTTTCAGCATCAGAATTATATGACCATTATTCAGACCCATCTGAGACAGTAAATATTGTAGATAATCCTGAAAATATTGAACTCACTAAAACACTGTCAATACAACTATCTAAAGGATGGAAAGGTGCACTGCCAAAAAACAAGTCATAATTTAATTTTAAATAAGACTAATAAATTTAAATTCCCCACTAATGATAACACAAAAAAGAATTATTTACGTTTTAATTTCAGGTCTACTTGTCTTAAGTGCTTGCCAACAAAAAACAGAAAAAGACCAAGCTACAAATACAACTCAACAAATAAAAAGACCGAATATTCTTTTTATACCTATAGATGATTTAAGACCTGAATTGGGGTGCTATGGCAATAGTATTATAAAATCGCCTAACATTGATAAACTAGCTTCCAATGGTGTTGTTTTTAATCGCACCTATTGTCAACAAGCTGTTTGTACACCTTCACGAACCAGTTTATTAACAGGTTTAAGGCCAGATTCAACTCAAGTTTGGGATTTAAAAACACACTTTAGAGATATCATGCCTGATATTGTATCGTTACCTCAGTTTTTTAAGAATAATGGGTATCATACCGTAGGTTTAGGAAAAACATTTCATAACACTTTACAAGATTCATTAGCTTGGAATGAATATTTACATGTAGACGGTTATCCTTTTGATCCTGATGCTGTGTATGTTAATCAAGATAATTTAATTTTACAAAAAGAACTTGAACTTAAACGTTTAAAATCTGGAAAGGCAAAGTTTGATAAGTATGGCTTTATTTATGTTAAAACAACTTCAAACGAAATGGGAGATGTCGATGATGACGCTTATTATGATGGTGCACAAACCACCATGGCCATTAAAAAAATGCGAGAATTAAAAGATAAAGATGAACCCTTCTTTTTATCTGTCGGTTTTTACAAACCACATTTACCTTTTAATGCTCCCAAGAAATACTGGGACATGTACAATAGAGAGGATATTCCTTTAGCATCCAATCAATTTCCACCCAAAGACAGTCCAGATTTTACGGTACATGGCGATGCTGAATTAAGAGGTTATAGCGATTGCAAAAGTAATTTACCAAAGCCAAATGAAGCACCTTGGAATGAGGATAGACAGAGAGAATTAATACATTCATACTATGCGTGTGTATCATACATAGACGCTCAAGTAGGCAGATTGATGAACGAATTAGAGCGTTTAGGTCTTAAAGAGAATACTACCGTTGTACTTTGGGGAGATCATGGTTGGAAACTTGGTGAGCACAATGGCTGGGGTAAACAAACTAATTATGAAATAGATACTAGAGTACCTCTTATTATAAGTGGCGACAATGTAAATTCAAAAGGAAAAACAACCAATGCTCTAACAGAATTTGTAGATATCTACCCTACACTTTGCGATATAACAGGTTTTGATATTCCTAAATACTTACATGGTAAAAGTTTAAAACCACTACTTAAGAACCCTAATGAAAAAATAAAAAATGCAGCTTATAGCCAATTTTTATTGGGAAAATATGGTCCTCTTAAAGACAGAAAAGAAGAAAAAATGGGATATACAGTTAGAACAGATCGTTATCGATATGTCGAATGGTATAAATGGATTAAAGAAAGTAATACTAGAGGGGACTTTATTGCAAGAGAGCTTTTTGATCATGATAAAGATCCTCAAGAGAATATAAATATTGCGAATGATGGAATAAATAAAAAATTAATAAAGGAAATGTCTGAAGAATTAAAAAAAGGCTTCACATTATAATTGAAGTGACTTAAAGAAAAAAACATGAAAAAAAACATATTAATTTTAATGTTTTTAGGACTTATATCTTGTAATATTTCTACTAAAAAGGATGTATTGGAAACTGAAAACTCAAAAATAGTTGATAAAAAAATGAATATATTAGGGTTAATTGGAGGAACTTCATGGCATTCAACATTAATTTATTACAGTATAATTAATCAATCTGTAAATGATCATTTTGGTAATAATACAAACCCTCCTTTGTTAGTATACACAATTAATCAAGCAGAAGTACATCGATTTCAGAAAGAAAACAAATGGGATTCCATAGCCTATATGTTAACACAAGGAGCTTTAAGCCTTAAAAAAGCAGGTGCAGAATCTGTTCTATTTTGCGCGAATACGCCACATAAAGTTTATAGTTTGGTTCAAGAAAAATTAGATACTCCGATTATCCATATAGCAGATGCAACAGCTAATGCCATTCATGACAAAAAAATTAAAAAAGTTTGTTTTATAGGTACCAAATATTCAATGGAAGAAGATTTCATTACTAAAAGAATTGAAGACAATGGTATTGATGTTCTGGTTCCTGAAGAAAAAACAGTTATTAACGAATTACATAGAATTATAATAGAGGAACTTACCTATGGGGAAGTTAATGAGACATCAAAGAAATACGTGTTGGATGTACTAAATAACTTAATTGATAAAGGCGCAGAAGGTGTCATTTTGGGTTGTACAGAATTCCCTTTAATGATTATGCAAGAAGATTTAAATGTTCCTATTTTTAATACTACCGAAATACATGCAAAGTCTGGAGTTGATTTTATTTTAAATAAAAACTAATTATAAAATAACTCTTTTTTTAACTATCTAATTTTTATACAAACAAACAATGATAACTTTTCTAATAAGCATTTTAATTTTAATTTTAGGCTATTTTGTTTACGGGAATTATATCGAAAAAAAATTTGGCATTGATACTAATAGACCAACACCAGCCATTTCTAAAGAAGACGGTGTAGACTTTGTTCCTCTTAGATTAGGTAAAATCTTTTTAATTCAGTTCTTAAACATTGCAGGATTGGGGCCTATTTTTGGTGCCATTGCAGGTGCTTTATGGGGGCCTGTTGCTTTTTTATGGATTGTTTTCGGGTCTATATTTGCTGGAGCAGTACATGATTACTTTTCGGGAATGCTATCAATAAGACATGGTGGTGATAGCATTCCTGAAATTGTTGGAAAATATCTAGGTACTGGTATTAAATACTTTATGCGCATTTTTTCTGTAGTGCTTTTAATACTTGTTGGTGTTGTTTTTGTAAAAGGCCCTGCAACTATTTTACAAGAACTTACAGGAGTAAATGTGTCGCTTTTAATTGGCATTATTTTTTTCTATTATTTATTAGCTACCATGATTCCTATTGATAAACTAATAGGCAAAATATATCCTTTATTTGGCTTATCGTTATTAATCATGGCAGTGGGATTGTTTTTTGTTTTAATTTTTCAAGACTATTCCATTCCAGAATTAACTTTAGAAAATTTAAGAAACTCACATTCAAACCCTAGCGATTACCCTGTGTTTCCATTGCTTTTTATAACCATAGCTTGTGGAGCAATATCTGGATTCCATTCAACACAGTCTCCTTTAATGGCTCGTTGTATTTCTAATGAAGCTGATGGTAAAAAAGTATTCTTTGGAGCTATGATAACCGAAGGGATAGTAGCTTTAATATGGGCAGCCATTGCAATGGCATTTTTTGGTGGCGTACGAGAATTAGGCGATACTATGGCACAAGAAGGACACAATGCAGCTTGGGCAGTAAATATAATTTGCAATACAACTTTAGGGAAAATAGGTGGAATCCTTGCCATTTTTGGAGTTGTAGCAGCCCCCATAACATCAGGAGACACAGCTTTTAGGAGCGCACGCTTAACCCTTGCTGATTCTTTTGATTATAACCAAAGTAAATTAGTAAAACGATTGTTAATTACGATACCAATCTTTCTAATTGCTTTTGCTTTAACGAAGGTTAATTTTGAAATTATATGGAGGTATTTTGGTTGGTCTAACCAAATGTTAGCAACTGTTGTACTATGGGCTATTGCAGTTTATATGAAACAGCAAAACAAAACAATATGGTTTATATTAATTCCTGCCGCTTTCATGACAGCTGTAGTAACTACATACATTTTGGTTGCTCCTGAAGGTTTTAAACTCGATTATAACTTATCCTGTGGTATTGGAATTTTTGCTTCTGTGTGTTTAACTATTTGGTTTTTAATTTATAAACCTAATAAAGACATAAGATAGCATCTTTTACATTTAATCAATTTACATAACTATTTATCCAAGGACGTAAATTTATTTTGACAATGGAAAAACTTGATGAAATAGATCTTAAAATTTTAAGAATTTTACAAAAAAAATCTAATAGAACAACTAAAGAAGTAGCAAAACTAATTAACCTTACCGCTTCTCCTGTATATGAGCGCATTAAAAGATTAGAAGAATGTGGATATATAAAGAAGTATGTCGCAATTTTAGATAAAAAACTTATTAATATACCTATAACCGCTATTTGTATGGTATCCTTACGATACCACGATGAAGGTTTTATAGACAAATTCGATAAACAAATAAAAGCCTTACAAGAAGTACAAGAGTGTTATCATATGGCTGGTAAAGTTGACTTTTTCTTAAAAATCAACCTTGAAAGTCTTGATAAATATCACGAATTTGTTAGATTAAAATTATCTAAAATTGAAAATATTGGTGTTTTAGAAAGTTATTTTGTTTTAAAAGAAATAACATCGACTACAGAATATTATATATGAATTTTCTTTTTCTAAAACACCAATTCATTCAACAAAATTCAAATCAATTCAAATTAATTTGTATTAGAACCTAAGTAATCAATTATTATACATTAATGTTAGTTACTTGGCTCTAAGTCAATCTAATAATGGACGGATGAATTCTTGTACACGTTTCCAATAATTTCTATCATCCCAAAACCCATGAATTCCTTCTTCATAGAAATAGGCGTCGATAGTTTTTCCCTCTCTAGTCATATCGTCAACCAGCCTTCTCGCAAAATCTACTGGTACAAATGGATCGTTTATGTCATGATGAAGTTGTACCGTTGGAAATTCTTTTAGAAAGTAAATTGGAGAACTGGAAATAAATTTTTTCCTTGCTTCACTTTCTGAAATTTTCCCTATTAATAAATCATTAAAAAATAATAATTTAAATTGATCTGGATATAATGAATAAAGAGCTTTCATATCAGTAGGACATGCGACGGCTATTACTTTTTTTATCCGCTTATCTCTAGCAGATGCTAATAAAGCGACAGTTCCTCCTCTGCTCCCTCCATAAATAGCTATTTGATTTTTATCAACCTGATCAAAAATTTTAAGTGTAGTATTCAGAAATGCTATTGCATCAGTCGTGGCTCCATCAAAAGCATCTCCAACATTTCCCTCGGACTGATATTTTTTATCGTGAATAATTAACTGTTGTCCTCGAAATGAGGGTATGACAATAATATATTTATCATCGAAATTTTCACCTAAAAAATTGGGAAATTGTACTGCCTTGTGATTGAAATCCTGACGTATATCAAATTGAATATGCATGCCATCTCCACCAGACGCAAAAATGATTACCGGTAATTTTCCAATGTTGCTATGTATTGGAATAATTACTGCTCCATAATGGGTGTTGTTTTCCACTTTATGAGAAATTACATATAATCGATTTGTATTTGGAAGTATTATAGAATCATGAATAATCACATCTTTAGGAGATAAATCTAATTTTTGATGCCCCCTAAGAACTTTCTTTATCTCTCTTGGAGAGGGGTCGACCAAAACCTTGTTTATTAAACTTTCTTCTACTTTGTTCTTCAATGTTTGTCCTTGACTAACATAAGAAATAATTGCTAATAGAATGAGTACTGAATTTTTCATCTTTTTTGTTTTAGTTCTAATTTTTTTCAAAACAACTAAATAAAGAAGTGGAAAGCGTACTAATATGAGGGATGATACTTATTTGAGAGAAGTATTTCTTTCTTTTTGAAATTTAGTAGGTGTAATTCCCGTAACTTTTTTGAAGACCCTATTAAAAGTAGTTTTTGAATTAAAACCAGATTCTAGTGCTATTCCCAATAAGGTAAGATCCTTATAGTTTGCATCATTCAATTTATTCTTAACTTCTTCTATTCTATAACTATTTATAAAGTCATAAAAGTTTTTCTCTAAATGATTGTTTAAAATGAACGAAATTAAATTTGGATCAGCCTCTAAATATGAAGACATTTCCTTAAGGCTTAGGTTTTCATTCAAATATATTTTCTCTTTGACCATAAGTTTGGTTATTCTTTCAACATATTCCTGAATTTCATTATGTGTCAACTTCCTGAAATTTTTGTTCTCTACTTTTTTACTATTATATCCTATAAAAACGAAATTCCTGAGCCCTAAACCTTCCAATCCTATCCAAAGCGTTAGATATGTTAACAAAAGGATTAAAACATAAAGAGTCAAAACAACAAAAAGGTACTGTAGTTGAAATCTAAAAAACAATAAAAATAAGGCTCCAACTGGTATCCAAATCATCCATAATAGACGGTAATAAACTATGAATTTTCTAAGCCATTTAAGGGTAATCTCTTTTAAATTAGAGAAATTTTTGAACACCCACTTATCATAATCATTAATGATATCAAGAGATAGGTGCAAATAATAAAGGATAGAACCTGCCGTCCAAGTATAAAGTAGAGGAATAATATAGAAATATAGAGACGAATTGTAAAACATCTGGTCCTTACTGGAGCTATCTACAATTATGACGGTTTGCAATGCTACTTCAACCATTACTGGAATAAAATGCTTAATCTGTACGCTTGAAATATTGAAATTGGTGTTGATAAGTGCCTGCGTATAAAAATATATTAGTGGGCCAATTGCGGTCAAATAGGAATATGGCACCCAAAGCGAAGTTGGAAAAATAGTGTCAAAATTAGTATCTAGAACCATCAAATAGGTTATGTGTGCATTGACAATAAAAATTGTTATTGATAGAAACCTACTAGCCAATTGTGTTTCCGCTTTTCTAAAAAAAAGAATTCCGGCCAATATAAAATTTTGAACTAACCCTGAAACAATGAAAAAATTGACTGGATTTAAATTGAAATATATTTCTTCGTTATTCAATTGGCAAAATGTTAATTGAGCTTGAGTCTAATGTTTAGGCTATGATTTTGTTATGAGTATTGTTCCAAGGGGGCTTACAAGTTAGGAATCAGCCGTCTAAAAGTAATGATTTTTATTGAACATAGTAAAAACAATGAATTAAACATTAAAAACAAAAGTCAAATCAGTTGTCTCGGTTACCTTTTTAATATAATTTGATACTTGATAACTGAATAGGTAACATTTTTAAACAAATCAATTCAAATTAAATGATAGTCTTAGAACCACAAAAACCTGATAATCGAATGATTATCAGGTTTTTGTTATTATTTGATTTATTAAAAAGTCGGGGCGGCAGGATGTTTGCCACAGACCCTATATTTTTAACAGTCAAAAAGTTACACGCTGTGTTATTGACTTGGTAACCGATTAGGTAACATATTTGATAAGAACTTTTGTTGTATTTTGCCTATCTCAGACGTTCAAATATAATATTTTAGTTATTATACAGGGCAATTAATACTATTTTTAATTTAGTCACTATTTTTTTGGTGTCATATAGTATCTGACAGATTTTATTATAACCTTAATTCTTTACAGTGTTGTACACATCTTTGCTGAGAAAGATTGGCATTTTAAAGACAAGCACCTGATTGGAACAATTGGGTGACTCGGAATTTTGACCAGCGGGAAAAATGGAAGAGCAAGAGGGTAACGGGCTATCGCCACGTTACATTGGCTCAACCCCTTTAAACATAAGGGTTCACGGGAATCCTTAAAAACCACTTTTTACTAAAATTTGCTGTAAAACCTCTGGGAAGCCCCATAAATAGGCGTTTTTTTGCAGCAAAAATTACTAAAATCTGCTTTGGTCGTACTTAATAATTGCAGCAGGCGTAACCACTTATTTTCAAAATACTGTTAAACAGTTGTTTATTTCATTTTCTCTAAATATACACTATCTGTACACTAAAATCGAAATGAGCTATTAAAAAACAAAATTTGTTTGTCTTTGCTATGTTAAAGATACAATTAGTATTAAAAAAACTAAATTAAATTTGATAAGTACAAAAGCATATATTTATGATATTGTTTATATTTAAATCAATAAAGTTTTATCATTAAAATAATATATGAAAAATAAATGGTTATCATTAATTGAAAAATATAAATACACCCTTGATTTATTTTTTATTGGTATACTTTTTTCCTTAACAGTATTTGAAGTTCCTTCTTTTGGATCTTACATTAATAAAAGAGAAATTTGCTTTATTTTGGTGGTATCAATATGGGGATTAATTAAACTGATTTTTTCAAAATTAAAACCTTATAAAATTTTTCTATATGATTTTTGCTTCCTTATAGCATTTATATCTTTAATAATAAATTTTCAATTTCTATCTAAAACCACATATTATTACTCAAGATTTTGGATTTATATAGGCTGTTTTTTTACTTTCTATCTTTTTAGATGGTTTTTTAACTCTAGTGCCAATAAACAAATAAAGCTTCATTTTACTCTATTAGTAATTTTATTCTGTTGTTTAATTGAATCAGTTATTGCTTTATTACAGAGTTATGACTATTTAGAGGTAGACCATAAATATTTTAAGCTCTTAGGCTCTTTTCCTAGCCCAAATTATCTTGGAGTATATCTAGGATTTGGAGTTATAATTTTGGTATGGTATTTTTTTGTTTTTAGAACTAAAAAAAAATGGATGATATTTACAGGAGTGATATTTACATCGACTATAGTAGCCGTTATTATAATGTCAAAATCTCGAGGTACTTGGCTTGCGTTAATAAGCTCAATATCCTTACTCTTACTTACTTCTAAGAAAATTATTGGGTTTATTACAAAACCATCTACCTCTGTAAAAGTGATTGGATTATTGAGTATAATGATTTTAATTTTTATTAGTGGTAAATATATATACTCACTAAACAAAGAATCTGTTAGTGGGAGAACTTTAATAGCAAAAATAACGTTGCAAGAAATAATAGACAAACCACTATTGGGACATGGTATTTTTACTTTTCCTGGTGGATATAATAGCGTAAAGGCAAATTATTTTTCATCTCAAAATAGACCTTGGGATGAAATAAAAGTTGGCGACTATGTATATAGTGCTTTTAATGATTATTTGATGATAGGATATGAATTTGGCCTTTTGGTTCTATTACTAATAGTTTTCTTGGGCGTTATGCTTTTTTTAAAATCTAAAATCACTATCGAAACTAGACTTGGAATGGCTCTTGTTTTGAATATAGCAGTTTGGGCATTATTCAATACGATATTAGGAAGTGTTTCTATTATATTGATTGGGATATTAGGGCTATCATTAATATTTTTATACGGTGATTTGAATAAAGACTTTTTTAAAACCAATTTTCATCTTAATAAAAATGTCTTATTAGCTTTAGTGTTTTCTTTTTCTTGCCTTGGTATTTATGTAGTAAGTACTAAAATTTATGGCGTAAAAAAATTTAAAAATTATTATACACAAAATAGAGGCTTATTTGATAAAGAGCAGCTTATTAGATTGTCAAAACCTCTTGAAAATAATCGAAATAATGATTTTGAACTCGGTAAAGCCTTGTATAAATTGGGTTATTTAAATGAGAGCTATGGTTTAATGGAAAAAAGTTTTAAGAAAACTTCCTTGCCAACTAATGGAAGACAGTTAGCCGAATTTTATTCGAAAAATGGTAATTATAATAGAGCTAACGAAATTTATCAATTTAATATAAATGTTGAACCTTATAGGTATGAACCACAAATGGATCATATTTCATTACTGGAAAAGACCAATAATTATAATGAAATTGTTAAAAGGTCTCATGAAATTATTGAATTTCCTGTAAAAATTCCATCGCAAAAAGTAAATGAATATAAAGAGTTGTCTAAAAAAAGGGTTGAAAAATATTCCAAATATGTTGACTCTTCTTCAATTTTAAAAGGAACCCTTTCAAAACCTTTTACAATAAAAAGTAAACTCTTAAACAAAAAACTGCTTTATAAAATTTATTTACCGCCTATTTCACTTATAAATAAAAAACTACCTATTGTTTATATAAACGACGGGCGTTCTTATATTAAAAAAGGTCATGCGGTTAAGGTTTTGGATAGTTTAATAAACAATAATATTATAAAGCCTATAGCCGCAGTTTTTTTAGAACCTAGAGACGGCAATAGAAAATGGAAAAATGTACGACAAGAATTATTTTTATGTAATCCCACTTTTGTGGATTTTTTCCTTGAAGAGTTTATGTCTCATATAGAAAGAAAATACCCTATTAGTAATCTTAAAAAAGACAGAACAATTATGGGTATGTCCTTTGGCGGTTTAGCCGCTGCTTATATTGCAAATACATCTCCAAATTCTTTTAAAAATGTAATTATGCAATCTCCTGCCTTTCATCCATGCCCAGAAATATATAAAGTATACTCAAAAGAACCAAAAAGAGATTTTAAAATGTATTTAAGTTATGGTACAGGTAAAGATACGGAAAAACAAGACCTGCCTATGATTAGGATTCTAAATGAAAAAGACTATAAATTAAAAGTAGAACGCGTAGAAGGTGGAAACCATACTTGGGACGTTTGGAAAGAACAATTAGATGATATTTTTATGTATTATTTCAAAAAATAATATTATAAAAAATTATTCAAACCTAAATAAAACAACTAGTCAACAAAAAATTTAAAGACTTCTTTAATAAAAATGTAGCTACACTTTTAAAAGCAAAACCTCTTAGACTCTTTAAACTCTAAAAGGCTTGTTGTTTTATTTAGGTGTGTTTGTCTTATAAATGTTTAATGTAAGCGCATTAGAATCTGCTGAATGTTTAGACACATTTTCTGGTACCAATTCATTAATTTTATCTTCCATTGCCTTTTTTATGCTTTCTGCTGTCTACCAGTTTTAGCGACAACTTACTTGCCTCTGTTAAGACCAGACTCGCTTATAGCACATAAAACGACAAAACCTCTTGGAATTTTAACTCTAAAATATTTTTTAGCATTGCCCATTGCCTATTATACTATAACTATAGGGTGGGTAAAAATCAGATTATGTGTGTACTAAATACAAAATTTTTGAAACTAATCCATTGGCATTAAATACAAATGAAAGTATTGCATAGTCTTGAAAACGAATAACTAAACGACCGTCTATTTCTTCATAATTTGTAAATTTATTCTTTACCTCTGATTTACTAGCTCCAATTTTAATATCATTAATAGATAACTTCATATCTTTTATAACAATATTAGTTATTGCATGAGATTCATCCTTAAAATCTATATAAGACAAACCATATTTGTAGGTATAAGTATTATATCCAAATTCTTGTACGATTTGTGCTCCTCCTTCAGTTACAGAATCTGGATAACCTATTTTGGATAGTATTTCACTTTGATTGAATTCACTAGAAATATCAAAATCATTAACAAAATACTTTTGAGCTGTAACTTTTTTACAAGAAAATAGTATTGCTAAAAATACTAGGTTTAATATAATTTTATTTTTCATAATCACTAAGTTTATTAATTACAAAGGTTGCCTTGTCCTGTTGTTATATTTATTGCTGTATTAAAACTTTCTGTAGGGTTATATACTTGTCCATTTTCTCCCCCTTAAATGCAAATGGGATCCAGCACTGTGAACACTATTAGCATTACCTGTTGTTCCTGTATATCCTATTAAATCTCCTTGAGCGATTGTATCTCCTGCTTTATAAGGGGCACCAGTATTCGGGTTTATTTCAATTTCTGATAAATGCCAATATCCAAATTGAAAATTATTAGAATCTACAGTAGAGCTTATATAAATTCTATTACCAGCAGCATTTTTATCACCCGTCCAAGTGTTTTTTTCTTCCCAATCCTCACCCTCTGTATGACTCGTAATGGAAAAATCAACTGTAACCATTATACATTGAATAAATTGGAGTACCTACTGGAGCTTCAAGTATCTTATTACTGGATATATCTACATATACGTAACATAAGAGTCATAGCTATTCAATTCAAATGTATAAATCTTTTTTCCATTAACTGTTTTTGAATTTAAATCCGAAAGATAAGTTTCCACTATCTCCAATTTTAAGCTGTTTGCTTTTTACATCAAGCACAGATGAATTACCTTCTATTTCAATACTCGCTAAATCATAAGTAATAACTGAACCGTCCTGAATACCATTATAAAACTCAATACATATTGAGCTTTTTGTAAATTTAATCCAATGTTCTACCACTTCATTAAACCCCTGTTCGATAGTTAAAGAGTTATTAAACAAGCTTTGCATACTAGATGTATTGCCATTTGTATCAATTATATCTTGAATGATACATTGTCAAATTTCAAGTTTGAATATTCAGTTGCACTAAGACTATTATTTTGAGCTACTACACCACAATATGCTTGTGCAATTAAAATTAAGGCTAAAAAAAGTGTTTTGATATTTTTCATTATTTGTTGAGTCTCCTTGATAACCATAATATCGCCAGTCTTAACAGTTCCTAAAACAAAACCCTCAATGCATGAAGCTTTGAGGGATATAACTATTATTAATGTTTATTTAAAATTATAAGGCTAATTGGTTGTTAAATTCTATTGACGATATCTTATTTGTTGAGTTATTGTAATTAATTATCAGCGTAATATCAATAGGAGTGCTACTTTTATATAAAATATAGTGCTCATTATTGTAGCTGCTATTGGCTACATTACCTAAAACATTTATAGAGTTATTTACTGAAATGACATTTGTTTGCAGTTTGACAATAGGAGTATTACTATTAACGGTAACAGATCTTAATAAAAAAACAGACCCTGTATCATCATTTTTTAAAAATGTAAATTCAATACCATCACCATAATATGTTAATTGAGTTCCTGTTTCTGTAATTTGAGATTGAGTCGTTAAACCATTACCAAAAAGATTTTGCATTTTAATATTTTCACCATTAGTTTGATCAATATCCTGAATACATTTTCCATTAAATAACAGTTCTGTTGTTATTATGCTTTCTGATAATAAATTTTCATTAATCTGTGAATATAAATTAGCACTAAAAAGTACTACGATAAAAGATATTATATATTTCATTTTTTCTATTTAATTACAATTAGATGTTATTACTCCTGTAGTTTCATTTATTGAAGCTTTTAGATAATTTTCAGGATTTACTGTAACTCCATTTTCTTTTATTTTTATATGAACATGTGAAACAGCTGATTTACTTTTTATTGCCTTTTTAAGATTACCCGAATCCCCTTGATAACCAATAATATCTCCAGCTTTTATTGAGCCAGTCTTTCTATTTGCGTTTTGCATATGAAAATACATGCTCGTTACAGTTTTTCCATTTATACTTGATGTTAATACAACAAAATATCCAGCATCTTGTGAATTACTACCAGCTAAAGTTGCAGTTCCATCAAACATAGCATAAATAGGATCACCATAATCTGTTTCTATATCAATTCCACGATGCCATTTAGGGAACAACTTATATGTTCCGTCAGTATTTTTTAGATACTTGCCATCTGATCCTTTTTTTAATTTCTTTCTGTGATCATCACCATATAGACCACCTCCTATACCTGAATTACGTTGTTTCGCAACTTGCATATTTCCTGTCGTAGGGTTTCCTCTAGTACAATCAGAACAAGGCTTGGCTGAATCATAATTTGGATTACCTGGTTTATTACCTTTTGGGCAATCTAAATACTCAACTGGAAAATAATTTGCTTGGGATGTTGTCCCATCTGTTTTTACATAATCTCTAGTTTCTTTAGGACCAGTAACATTTACAGTACTTCCAGAATCTATTTTACCTGATTCACAATTAGCATCTGCAATTATTATGCCATCTTCGTCTCTGAAATTATCTTGACTTGTAGTTGTATTTTCTCCTTCTGCAGCAGTTTTACTTGTAAAAGCACTTTCGTGTAAATATCCTGTTTTGTATTCACAATTAGTTGGGATACATTCACATTTCTCGTCATCTAATTTCTCATTGACGTTACAAACCTTTAAACACTCTTCATCGCAGTTATCTGTCTTAGTAGCATCGTTATCATCGCAATCATCACCAATAGTGGATTGTACCCAATTATTACCATCTTGAGGTCGACTATCACCTTCATCAGCTGTTTCAGAATAAGAATGGTAGCCATCAAAATCGTTATCTATATACCAAATTACAGAACAAACAGTATCGGTAGTGCAATGGCAGCCATTTTCATTACAATTTTCAAATTCAGCTGTTGTATAGTTATCATCATTATGAACTAAATGTCTAAATCTTTCAATAATTAACGCTTCTAGATAAGATACAAATAATTGCATATCAGTAGATAATTGTGCTTGGTTATTGTTTGAAGCTATTACTTGTTGTTGGACAGTAGCAACCGTTAAACTAGTTTTATTTTTATTATTATATGCTTCTAGCAAATGTGCAATATCTACTAAAGGTATTTGGGGTAATTGCATAACAATTGGTGCAATAATAATTTTTAAAGGTTCTGTTTTAACCCTGATCTGAATTTCATCTTGTAATGCAGGTATTCTAATTTGTACTCCCTGATTAAAATCTGGGTTTATAAAAGATGAATTAGTTTCATCAACTCCGCCACCTGAATTGTCATCATCATCGTCATCCCAAGAATCATCCCAAGAATCATCCCAATCATCCCAGCCGTCATCACTGGTATCGTTATCATCATCTCCACCTCCACCACCAATAACAATAACCTCGTCTAACTCTTCACCAGCGTCCCAATCATCCCAAAAATCATCATAGCCATCATCACCTTCGTCCGATTGTGCAAATACTTGGGTACTTCCTAGGCTTAAAAATAATAAAAAAAGTACAGTTAATTTTATCAGCTTGTTAAGTTGTATTTCCATAATCTTTTTAATTATCTTTAATAATTAAACGTGTGTATAATTGGTTTCCAGCAAATAGCCTTACTACATACAAGCCTTCTGGTAAGCTGGGGTTAACGGGTACGGCATACGTATAGTTTCCAGGGTCTTGATGTGTGGTTGGTACAACTACTATTGGGTTGCCACCATTTATACTTACTAATTCTACATAAACGTTAGCAACCATTTCTAATTGGTATTGTACTGTTAATTGATTAACAAAAGGTACAGGATATAGTTTTATAAACTGATCTTCTTGGGCTGCAAGTGCCAACAATAGTGCTTCATCTTCACTATTATCTGCTTCATGTTTCGGCTTTAATATGATACGGGTTGGCTGCCCGTATTCCATCCAATTATCTATATAAGTATCTACAGTGCCAATTAAATAGATGCTGTTTGAAATAACTTGTTTTTTTAGGTTTATTGATAGCACTCCGTAATCTAAACTCAGTTCTTTAGGATTGCTTGAATACAGCTTATCTAATGTGAAATTAAATGGGGTTTTAAAGTACAGATAATCATCTTGAAATGATGCTATTATGGTGTCTTGCTGTTCTAAAATAGAATAGTTTACATCCATAGATTTATCTGAGCCTTTAAAGGATAGCTCAATAGGTAAAATGCGCTCAATTTTATTGCCAGACCAATCGTACTGTATTAGTTTACCTTCCCAATCTCCTATAACATCTTCTACGGTTACTGGCTCCTGTTCTTGCAATGTTTCTATGGGTGTTGTAATGGCGGCTTCTAAATTAGTATTGTTGTTACTAATATCATTTAAAGCTTCTTCAACGGCGGTATCAGTATTTTCTTTTTGATTATTTTGAATATAGGATACTAAGGTTTTACTGTTAATAATAGTGTTAGTTAATAGAATTTCTAAAGCCTTATTCTCATCTGCTGGCACACCATAGCCTTGATAGTAACAGAGCCCTAAAAAATGTTTTGCCATAGGGTCTTCACTATTTTTAAACCATTGAATGGCTTGTTGGTAATTTTGTTCTACTCCTAAGCCTTTATAATACATGTAGCCTAAAGAGTAAGTCGCTCTTTGATTTCCGTTGGTACTAGATTTTTTAAACCAATCAATAGCTTTGTTAAAATTAATGGCGCAGCCAGCTCCTGTTTTATACATTCTGCCTAAGTTGTATTGCGCTGTTGCATGACCTTTTTCTGCTCCACTAGAAATATACTTAAAAGCAGTAGCTTCATCTACAGGTGTACCAATACCCTTTAAATAGAGTACTCCTAGTAAGTTTTCGGCAGCGGAATTACCATTAAGTGCACAAGGCTCAACAAGTTTAAAAATAACAGCTGAATCATCAAAAGGAGAGTTTTCTGCCAAAAGATTTTTTGCTTTTTCTAAATCATTGTCACAAGTGCTATCTTGAGAATATGCTGTATACCACGACATACTCAAACAAAATAAAATTAAATAATAGTTTTTCATCAATTATATATTTTTTTGATTAGAAATTTGCGTTTCAGCCTTTTACTAACCATATCAAAAGAACCAAACTTTAATCTTCCCATAAGTATGTTCTTTTATCCATTTTTTTTGCAGGGTTAACAGTTAGGTTAAAGCTTTCCATTAATACCTTATAATCTTTTTGAAACTTAAATCTTAAGGCACTTGATTTTTGCTTTTTAACATTTTTATTAAAACTATAATATGCCGAGACAATTTCTTGATTGTAATGAAACAACTCTATCATCTTAATAAGCTCTGTTTCTTGAGCTTCTGTAAAGGTGTAGGTGGTTTTTAATTGCGCTATTTTTTCAGTAGTTTTATTGACTACATTAGGTAAAAACTGTTCACCAAATAATTTGGCAAACTGTTTTCTGTCGATTAATTTTGCTAGATTTTCTGCAAATTCTTTCTTAATTTCAGATTTTTCTTTTACGGCTGTATTTTCAAAAAGCTCAGACATACCATCAGCTTTTTTAATTTTTTCTGCCCTAGTTTTCAAATCTGTAGCGCGCTTTTCAATTAACCCTAAAATATTATTTGCCACATCTGTACTTATACCCGCTTCTGCTGCTTTAGAAATAAAGTTTTCATTCTCCTTAATCTTTTTTCTAGCTTTAATTTCGGATTGTTTAATAGAACCTTTATCAAATGCATATGAGCAATAGAGGTCGGAATCTCTTTCTAATTGCATTACAGAATAAGAGTCTAGAGTTTTTAAAACCATATCGCTTAAATGAGCATACAATTCCTTACTGGCATAATTGATTGATACAGAATCTAACTCCTTTAAAGCTGAACATTTGGACAGAACTCTTTTCGTTTCTTGTTTAGCTATTGTTTTTGCTATTTTTTTAAGCTCATTGCTCTTTGCTAATATTTCTATTTTTGTAGTAATAAGTTCTGAAGGATTGACTAAGCCAGTATAGAAATGATATTTGATATAATTAGTCTCATAATCTTGTTCTAAGTCATGCTTTGATGCTACCTTTTTCCATAATTTAACAGCTTTTTCCAAAGTTTGTATTTGAGTTTCCCTCCATTGTTCAAAAGCTAGAGTTAAGCTATCTGTTTTTTGCTGCTTAATGGTTGGACTATTTAAATACTGATATTTTGTTAGTTCCTTGTAATATTCATAATCAACAATATTGATCTCTAAGGTCTTTTCGTAATCCTTTGGGAACTTATACTTTAAAATCAATTTGTTTAATTTTGAAGCAACTTTTTGCTTCACAGAATCTAAATTTACCTGTACAGAATAATCCTGTTGTGCGAAAATGGGTAAACTTAAAAATGACATTACTATTAATTGTAGTATGCTTTTTCTCATACGTGCCTTTTATCTGGGTTAAAATAAATACTCATATTAAAACTGGTTAATCAGATTGGTTTTCCAAATTTATTAAAACATTTCACATAAGTAGTATTTTTAGTAAAAAAAAACGTAAGCTTTTGCCTAAAAAATAGTGTGTTATTTAATATTTATAAAGATGTAATTACTTATCATTTTGATTAGTAATACTTTATAAGAAATTTAATAAATAGAAGAAATATTCTTAATGAATAGAATGCCTTTTATAATAAGTGTTTTGAAATTGAGATTAAAATGACTAGAGGCAAAAGACCTTTTTATTAATATGTTTTATTTACAATCAAGCATTCATTTTAAAGAAAATTTTATGATTTGTAGGCTGTAATGTTAAAAACAAATATTAAATAGACAAACAATTAGTACCAAACTATTTGATTCGTTTTAGATTCAATCATAAAAATTCTTTCAAAACGATCTTCTTTTTCTGGAACTAATCTAAACAATGCATTAGAAGGGATGTTTTCAAAAAACACTTCTTTATTTTTTGCTATAGAAGTCCCTATTTTTTTCCAACCATTGTCCCAGTAAAACAATCTGTATTTTTCTCCTTCAATTATTTCTAATGTATTAAAATCTATATAATCAGTTTTGCGCTCATTAAATCTAGATAAAGTTCCAGAAAAAGTGCTTGTAGTATCTGGAATTAATTCATATTGTTCTCCTTCTTTATCAATTAAAAAGGGATGACTTAAATAAGTCATCTTTCCTTTACTATAGGTGCTTGGTAAGTAAACTAAATCCCTTCCCATATTTTGAAAAGTCATCATATTCATATTTTCTTTACCCCAATCAATTACTTTCCACTCACCTAAATTAAAGACATTTATATATGCGATAGAATCATTGAATTTATTATTGTTTACTGAAAGATTGCTTACTTCAACATATTCAGAAGTTACATCTTTTATATTTTTGTCTCTTAGAGCCCCTTTGGGTATTTTTAATAAAGGAATTATGTTTGCTAATGTATTTTCTTGAATAGAAAACGTTTTTCTAAAAACTTTCCCCAATCTTTTTCGGTTTGCATTATAAATGTAAGGTAGACAGTCATTAGCATCATTTATAGCATTACTGTTAAAAGGAATATGGTTACCATTTGTATCTACTACTGTATTCCAAAAATGTCTGTTTGATGACGCTGCATAATGTGGTGTAAAATCAAAGGTTGCAGCAATTCCTTTAGATCTACAAACCATTAAAGCAAAATTAGCTAAATCTGGGCAACTTCCCTGTCTTCTAAACAACATTTGGCTTGGGCTTAAAAATGGAATGGGATCAGGTCTTTTATTTATAAAAGTAAACTCATCTAAACTACTAATTATTTGTGTGCAAATAGCTACTGGATCTGTAACATCATCTATCATATATTTAGTACGATTCGCTAAGACTTTATAGTCTTCACGCCAATTTTCCAAAGGCTCTGTCAAACTTCTATAAGGTAAAATATATTCGCAAAAGGTTTCAAATGAATATCCTTTTGACCAGATATTTTTTTTCCATTCTAAAAAAGCAGCGTCAATGTTTTTGATTAAAAATTCAGAAGAAATAGAATTAACGTCATACTCAACATTTTTTTTTGGTCTAATTTTTATACTATCATTTAACTTTTTTAAGTATTTGAATGCTAATTTATAATCTGGAAAGTCAAATTCTGTAAAATTTATTGCTTTGTTCTTATCTATATTAATCCATTGATAATTTATAGATTTATGTATTGGCATATTTTTGATTAAAAAAAGAGCTGCTTGATACTTTTCCTCTTCTCCGTTTTTTGAGTAATGACTTAAAACAGTTTGTAAATTTTGTTTGTTTTCTTTAAATAGTTCAAGAGTATCTTCCAAACTTTGAGAAAAAAGAAAAAGACTTCCTAAAAAAAAGGAAATTGTTAAAATTGCTTTTCTAGACATATTTTGATTACTATATTATTTAATATACCCGTTGTGCATTTAGAAAAAGTTGTGCAAACTACTAAATAGCAGTAAATTGTAGTTACGACACAACAATTA
This sequence comes from Flavivirga aquimarina, assembly GCF_030540835.1. Taxonomy (GTDB): domain Bacteria; phylum Bacteroidota; class Bacteroidia; order Flavobacteriales; family Flavobacteriaceae; genus Flavivirga; species Flavivirga aquimarina. The sequence goes on from NZ_JAUOEK010000020.1 coordinate 69,408, forward strand.
GCGATGCACAACTTTAAAGCAAATTACGATAAAATATTAGAGGTTTTAAAAGGATTAGGTACAAAATCAGA
>NZ_JAUOEK010000021.1 GCF_030540835.1 Flavivirga aquimarina
CGGGAAAGTTATTAAATCAAAAGGCGATTTCTCTTTTGCTCCTATAATGGACGTTCCTTTAAATCGTTCAGGTCAAGATATAGAACTGACTATTATGCCATCACCTGATGCAATAGGTCCACATAATATAGCAAATATTGACGGGAATAATCATAATATTGTTTTTCACCGTACAGAGGGACCTATCGATAACAAAGAGAATCGAGCTATTGTAATATCAGGTAATAATTCAACTATTGTAAACGAAACCGAATATGCTATTGTTCTTGAGTCTGGAACTTCTGGTAACACAATAACAAGCTGTGGGCCCGTAACAGACAATGGTAGTAACAGTGTAACGCATACATCAAACTGCTTTAATTATAATTATGAAATTGGACTTATTCAAGCAGAAGGTTACAATGATATGAGTGGTGTGCAAGCAGAAACATGTGCAGATATAGGTGGAGGTCTGAACATAGGATACATTCACACTGGAGATTGGATGGAATATGAAGTAGTAGTCCCTTCTTCTGGAAACTATACTATTAATTATAGAGTTGCAAGTAAAAATGGTGGCGGATCAGTTCAATTTAAAGAAAATGGAACAACAAAAGCAACTACAAATATTGCTTCCACTGGAAATTGGCAAAATTGGACAACACTATCTACATCTGTATCATTGTCTGCTGGTACTCAAACCATTCAACTTTATGCTGCTTCGGGAGGGTGGAATATTAACTGGTTTGAAATCGTTCCTGATGATAACTGTGCATCATTCTCTACTATTCAAGCAGAAAACTTTGATAGCATGTCGGGTATTATAGATGAAGGCGCCAATATAGGATATATACATAATGGAGATTGGGCTATGTATAGTAATGTTGACTTAACATGTGCCTCTAATATTAGTGTAAGGGCTTCTAGTAAAAATAACAGTGGAAATATTGAAGTGAGATTGGGAAGTACTACAGGTACATTAATTGGTACTGTTGCTATATCTACCACTGGCAACTGGAATACATGGGAAACAAGTAGTACTAGTTTAAGTAGCGTAACAGGAACTCATGATGTTTATCTAGTATTTACTGGAGGCACTAGCTACTTATTTAACATAGATTGGTTTGAGTTTAGTAACAACTCTAATGCTAAGGCTGCAAGTACAAAGACATCTATAGAACCTCAATCATCTTTAGAAAATAATATTATGATATCTCCTAACCCTATAAACAATCTATTAACTGTTCATCATTTAAACTCAAACTATAAAGAATTAATGGTTTTTAATTTTAACGGATCTATGGTGATTCATGAAAAAATTAATGGTAAAGAAAAAAAGGAGATTAACACTAGTCGTTTGTCACAAGGATTGTATTTCCTTAAACTGATAGGAGTAGAATCATCAAAAACATTGAAGTTTATAAAGAATTAAAATCTAAAAAAAAGCGCAGGTGTAATTCATCATAATAAAGAATTACACCTAACTAAACTTTTTTATTGTATATGATTTTGACAATTACACCAATGGGAATCTTTGTCATGTCTTCTAGTTGTTCAACCTCCAATGGACATTAAGCGGCTATACAAAAAAGTAATTAAATGTATAACTCTCAACTTAAAAAAGAAAAATTCATGTATAAATCTAATTTTAAAAATCAAAAAGGTTTTTTTATAATGATGGCTGTTTTTATGGCTTCATTTTATTCAGGAAATTCACAAAATCTGGTATCTGTTAACTCTTTATCTGCATTTCGTACAGCTGTACAAAATAGTAATCAAGAGATTGTTTTAGAAGCAGGTGAATACTATTTAGAAGATTTACCCAGTGATTTAAGGGTTATTACTTGCTCTGGTTCTAATAACATAATTGATTTGACAGGTGTACGCATTAAAGCTTTGGTAGGGTCAATTAGAACAACTTATTTTATTATTTCTGGAGATAATAATGAATTGAAAAATGGAATTATTGAAGACTACTATAAAAGTGGTCATACCGATGATATCACAGATTACAGTGCTTATAATAATGATCCCGATCTTTCTTATGGATTAAGAGGAGCGGCACTGGTGTCAGTTCGTGGGAATGATAACCTATTGGTTGGACTTGAGTTGATTGTTAGAGGTTCTAGATATGGATATGGAAGCATCTATGGAATTGGAAGTGACCATACCTTCAGTATAGATAAACGTTGTGCCTTAAACATAGGAGGCGGATTAAGAAATACCTTAGACGGTATAATAGTTCATCATAATGCTTTTGGTCATGCGATCTTTATACAAAATGGAGGTGGAGAAACCACCGTTAAAAATTGTTATATAGAAGGGAGAATGAGGCTAAGTGCAGACCTTTATAATGAAACCAATAGCTACGACTTACCTTTCCGTAGTAATTATCAAATTGCTGCACCAGGTACTCCTTTTGCATGGCCTCTTGAGTCTCCTATTCCAATTCCTTTGGATGTTATGTATCCACTTTCTGAAGATGGAATCCGTTCGTATGGCGGTACTGGAAGTATAACTGTAGAAAATTGTACAGTAAAGCATATGCGAGGAGGTATTCGTACTTATTTAGCATCAAGTGCTACGGTGACAAACTGTACATCAATAGGTAATGGTTTAACTAACTATAATGTTAATAATGGCGGGAAAGTTATTAAATCAAAAGGCGATTTCTCTTTTGCTCCTATAATG
>NZ_JAUOEK010000022.1 GCF_030540835.1 Flavivirga aquimarina
TGTTCTATCTTTACACGCTTATCAGCTCTATCTTTATATTTATAATACGCATCGCGTTTAAGTCCAAAACAAAGAGTTATAGTAGTTAAAGGAGCAAATCCCTTAGCTTTTTTTTTAGTTCAGCAACAGATTTATATCCTAGATCTTCAGCAGCTACTTCTAGGTAGGAATCTAACACTAATGCGTCAAGATCCTTTTTAAGTAGTAGTTTTTTAAGCTGTTCTATTTCTTTTTGAAGTGCTTTAATTCTAGATATTTCGTCTTTGGTTTCCACTTTTACTCTGGTGTTCATTAAGTCTTTACGGTTGTATTTTTTAATCCACTCATTCACTGTTGTAGGCGCAATAGAGTAGAGTTTACAAAGTTCACTCTTTGTATGTTTTCCAATGCTAAGTTCGTCTAAAAT
>NZ_JAUOEK010000023.1 GCF_030540835.1 Flavivirga aquimarina
TGTTCTATCTTTACACGCTTATCAGCTCTATCTTTATATTTATAATACGCATCGCGTTTAAGTCCAAAACAAAGAGTTATAGTAGTTAAAGGAGCAAATCCCTTAGCTTTTTTTTTAGTTCAGCAACAGATTTATATCCTAAATCTTCAGCAGCTACTTCTAGGTAGGAATCTAACACTAATGCGTCAAGATCCTTTTTAAGTAGTAGTTTTTTAAGCTGTTCTATTTCTTTTTGAAGTGC
>NZ_JAUOEK010000025.1 GCF_030540835.1 Flavivirga aquimarina
GAGAGCTACAAAAAATGCAATTAATTTATACAACGAAATAAGATTACACTTATCTTTAGATTATAAAACACCTAATATGGTATATAAATTATCAGCGTAAAAATCAATTTTAACCTGTAGCCATATTTTAGGACAAGACAGCATGAAAAAATGAACGAAATAATAAAAAATAGAGATTATAATCAAACGATAATTTGGGAGGGTGATTTAAAAGATGATTGCACAGCTAAATGGTCTGGGTTAATGCTTCGAGCTGAATGGATGGACGAAGATTATTGGTGGTGGTGTGTTTATGATAATCTAAATAACGATATCCAAATTGATAGTTCAAATGAGTATGATGAAAGGTTTATTGGCGGAGAGGTTGCAAGAAGTAAAGCAGAGGAAATAGCAAAAGAATATTAAAAAAATGAGTTGATTTCCATAAATAAAGAACTCTCGGATAGGACGGGTTTTGACAAATTAATATCTGATTTAAAAGTTATCGGAATTTCGCCAATGCAAACAATTATGACTTTAATAAAAGATTTTGATTTTGAATACTCTGATGCCAAAAACAGAGTATTCGGTTCAGCTGTTTGGAAAGGTTTAAGAGAACAATCTGAAAATCTGACTCAAGCCTTTTTAGATATTGGAGCAGAAGATGCTGATAATGTTGAATATTATGAAGATGGGCACGTTAGTTCAATAACTTTTGATTTAACAAAGGAAGACTCGAAGAAAAAACGAACTTTTTGGAATAAATTAAAAGCAAGAATAAAAAAATAAATAGTGAGAATAATATATTGCGATAGTGTATTTGATAATAAGGTTATTGAACCTGATTATGAAGAAGAAAAAAAAATTGCTGTTAATTGTGGATTTGACCTTTCATTAATCAGCTTCGAGGAATTGACGGATGGAAATATTGCAACAGCTTTAAGATTTGTAAAAGAACCTGAAGACAAAGAATTAGGAATTTATCGGGGTTGGATGCTTACTCCAAATCAATATCGAAATTTGTATGACGGACTTCAAAAAAAGAACATTAAGTTGATAAACTCCCCTGCTGAATATAAACACTGTCATTATTTACCTGATTCATACGAAAAAATAGAATCGAAAACTCCAAAATCAAATTGGACAACTAAATTAGATAAAGACTCTATACTTAAACTGACTAAGGAATTTGGAGATAGCCCAATAATAGTAAAAGACTTCGTGAAATCTGAAAAACACAATTGGGAAGAGGCTTGTTTTATACCCAATGCTTCTGATTCGAGTAAAGTAAAAACTACTGTAGAAAAGTTTATTGAATTAAGAGGAGATTCATTAAACGAAGGCTTAGTATTCCGACAGTTCGAGGAACTTGAATTTTTGACTGACCACTCAAAAAGTAGAATGCCTTTAACCAAGGAGTTTAGAATCTTTTTTGCCAATAAGAAAATAGTAAAAGTATTTGACTATTGGGACGAAGGAGAGTATGGAGAAACCAAACCTGAACTTGACGACTTTGAAGAAATAGCACAAAATATTAATAGCAAATTCTTTACAATGGATGTTGCTAAAAAGAAAGATGGAGACTGGATTATTATGGAACTTGGAGATGGACAAGTCGCTGGATTGCCTGATAATGCTGATAAAAATGAATTTTACAATAACCTAAAAGAAAACGCACTACAACAATTTATATAGTGCATATGCACCCTGCGGGATGCAAACACACCATACAAGAATCGCCAGACAACATTTGAGAATGACCGAAATAAAACTTTATAAATCCAAACAAAGAGCAATCCAACTGATATTACTATGCACACCTTTTGTGCTAATCGGAATTTGGATGCTTGCAGACAAACCACTTATGGGATGGCTTTGTATTGGTTTCTTTGGACTCGGATATCCACTCGGAATTTACAATCTGATTGACAAAAAACCGATGATAATAATAAATGAAATCGGAATTTTTGACCGTAGTGCAAATCGTGATTTTATAAATTGGGAATTAATCCACGATGCTTATCCAATAAATATTAATGGCCAAAAATTTATTTGCTTGATAATTGATAAAAAATTCAAGCCATCTAGGAAAAAAGGAGTTATTTATAAAAGTGCTGTGAAACTAAACGAAGCGATTGGAGCTCAAGAATTAAATATACATTTAGGGCAAATTAAGAAAATTGATGAAATTAAACTGACTGAATTTATACTTGAAATGTCAAAAGCAGATAAAACAACTAAAGCGGAATTAATAAAAACGTTGCCTAACGTATAAAAATAATAGCCGGGATAGTAGTAAAATTAAACAATGTTCCTTAACAAACATATCCATGAAAGCAACACTATACATAATAAGCCTAGTAATTAGTACCTCCTGTTTTGGTCAAGATTTTAAGTATTTCGATTTCAAAAGCAAATTTGATTGGAGTCAAATTGAGACTGATAAAGTGACAACTAATTTACTTGAATCAAACTATGATTTCTTAAAAGGAAATCCTTATCCAGAATTGGAATACATATTAGAAAATATGGATAAATATCATCTATTTGACATTAATAACGATAATATTAATGAATTGATATTTAATGGATGGAATGGCGGAGAAGGAGAAATGGTAGTTATTTATAAACTGATAGGAGAACATTATGAGGAAAATCAGAATTTTTTTGGACGGATTGTAGATATTATACAAACTGAGCCAAATCAGACGAAATTAATGATCTATGATTATGCCTGTTGTGGTGGATACGTAGATAATATTGAGACTTTTAATTATAATTCAAAAAAACAACAATTCGAGATTGTTAATTCGGTTGCAAAGATTGACTTAACGACTATACCTACAGATTTGATAAAGCCAATAAAATTTGAGATTAGAAATACGCCTTACAATTTAAGATATTTACCTGAAATCGCTGCAGGTCCTAAAGATGGAGAGTATGACTTTAATGCGATTCAAGGTCAAAATATAGCTGCGATTTACAAAACAGGAGATACAGGAACTGTCTATGCAGAATCAAAAGATAGCACAGGGAGAGTCTGGTGGTTTGTAGTTATGGATTCAAAACCAGATTCGGGTGAAACTCTATATTATGATGGAAACAATCACATTGAAGATTACAAGCCAATTGGTTGGCTATCTAGCAGATACGTTGAAATTATCGATTAATACTTTTATGTTTAAAATAGCATGACACACTGCTTTGGTATCACTTTTCACTGTTTAAGAGATGAATTTTAGATATTTCTTGAGGTTATAGGCCCCATAGCAAAGAGAAGCATTATCTTGTGGCTTGCCTGATTCCGATAGTGTTTATTTTCCTAAGCCCCATATACTGGGTAAGCGTTCCAAAGACGGACTCTACTGTACCCTACTAAGCACAGTTTAAAGAAAACGACAGGGTCGGTACTCTTCTGTCCGCTTTCTCCATAATACATCTTGGTTAATTGGATATAGAAAATCTAAATTTAGAGCCTCTTTTAACCTACGATAAAAATTGTGTTTGAGAACCCGTTCACTGAGTCGGAATTGTGCAAATAATTTCTCTTGATAGTCTTTCTTGTCTTACATAACTAAAGATAACCATTTTATCTGTATTTTAGTTTTGTGCAACAGGCACAAAGTGTATAGTTCATTGTTCACTCCTTACATACTCGGAAAATCCGTAGGGTTTTCCAGCGTTGTGGTTTTATTTACTAATTTAGTTCCTAACCAACACAACGAAACCATACAAGAAACACGTTAACAATAATTTAGACGCAACCTTTATTGATAAATTGCATCTATATTAAAAAAATAGAAATGAAATTTAAGTATTATTATTTATTGATTTTATTATTATTTATCGCTTGTAATGATACAAAGGGTGAACTAGTAACTGCTGATGAAAATTTAATAGTAGGAAAATGGGTAAAAATAGAAGCATATATTAGTGTAGGCGGGCCTCAATATTGGGTGGATGTTGAAAATGGAGAAGAAATTGACTTTTTTGAAAATGGAACATTTTTTTCAAATAGATTTAAAGAATGTACAACTGGTAATTTTTCGATAGAAGAAAATATATTGCTTTTGGAATATACCTGTAATGGATTTAACCCAGTATCAGAAAATGAGAAAGGTTTTATTACATATAAATTGGATTTTTTATCGGATTATTTTATCCTCACACCAATTAGCGGACCAATTTGTATTGAAGGCTGTAGCTATAAATATCAAAGAAAAAAATAATAAAAGTATTCCGAAAAGGAAGGTGCCTTATCTACTTAAAGGAGCCTAGCGTTTTCTATAAAAACAAACATACTTTTACTTAAAATCACACTTTACTATCAATCCTTTTAAGATTGTTGAAGCCCGTGCTAAAGACAGAAGACCTTCGACTTCGCTCCTAAACTACTAACCTGACCTGAAAGAGAACCAAAAAAATATAAATAAAAGATTGTAGGTTATGAATTAATACTTATTTTTGCACCCAATTTCGGGTTAACCTCTGGCGAGAATCGTGAATGTTGTTCTGAATTAATTATAATTAAATTTAAAGATATGGAATCTTTAGTAAAATTTGTACAAGACGAATTTGTAACAAGAAAAGACCTTCCAGAATTTGGATCTGGAGATACTATTACTGTTTATTACGAAATTAAAGAGGGTAATAAAACAAGAACTCAGTATTTTAGAGGTACAGTAATACAAAGAAGAGGATCTGGAACATCAGAAACTTTTACCATTAGAAAAATGTCTGGATCTATTGGAGTAGAACGTATATTCCCTATAAACTTACCAGCTTTACAAAAAATAGAAGTTAATAAACGTGGTCAAGTACGTAGAGCAAGAATCTATTACTTTAGAGGTCTTACTGGTAAAAAAGCCAGAATTAAAGAAAGTAGACACTAATAACATATTATTGCAAAAGCAATTATTTAAAAGCCTTGATTTAAAATCAAGGCTTTTTTATTAACTATTGTTAATAAGTACGGTTTATAAGTAGTTGATATTTAATATCTTAAAAAGTTTGTTTTCTTAATTTCTGATTCTATATTAGCAGAAGAAACGATAACAACCTTGGTTGGTTTCATGGCAACATGAATTTGTATTGTATTCTAAATAAGGTAACGTTCTTTATTATAATTGTTTTTTGAGGTTTTATAGCACCACGTGTATGCGTGTGTAAGCTAAAAACCATGATATTACAAGAAGTCCTAAATGTGAGAGCAGTTAGCAACTGGTGTAGTTGAAAGCTTAAAAAGCAGCAGAAGCGAAAGCGTATGTTGTAATGAGAGCAATGCTTTAAACAAACTTGACGTGAAAACGAAAAGTGCGATTTTAAGCATCAAGGAAAACAATTAACAGAAACATATTTAGTAGTAGGTCAATGCATATTGAAAATTACTAATGTGTTTCATTGAAATAATAGCACTTGAATTGAAAAGGTTTAAATGCAAGTTTAAACCGATTTAGTAGGGATACTAATTAGATCACGTTATGTTATTTCAAAGAAAGCCATGTCAAAGAAGATTAAATTCTTCGTGATATGGCTTTTGTTATTTTATAACTTCAGTACCTGTTTTTTATTAAATCCTTTACGCTCTTCAAAAAAATTTACTATTCTGCTAAATCTATTCATTCTTAATTGTTTTTCATACAATATTTGAACATTTTTAATAATGCATTTTTGTATATTCGCAAGGCTAAAAACGAATCTACATATAAGCAGGTTTTTAGCTTTATAATAATTCTAAAAAAACGACACCATGTCTAAAATTATTTATACAAAAACTGATGAAGCCCCAGCTTTGGCAACGCATTCATTTTTACCCATTGTTAAAGCGTTTGTTAAGTCTTCAGGGATTAATATTGAAACAAGAGATATCTCTTTAGCTGCCAGAATTTTAGCTGTTTTTCCTGATTTTTTGAATGAAGACCAACGTGTTTCAGACGACCTAGCATTTCTTGGTGAATTAGCTAAAAAACCAGAAGCTAATATTATAAAATTACCTAATATAAGTGCCTCTATACCACAATTAAAAGGTGCGATAAAAGAATTACAATCACAAGGTTTTGGTATTCCTAATTATCCCGACAATCCAAAAAACGATTCCGAAAAAGATATTAAGTCGCGTTACGATAAAATTAAAGGTAGTGCAGTAAACCCTGTACTTCGTGAAGGGAACTCAGATAGACGTGCTCCAAAAGCTGTTAAGAATTATGCAAAAAAGAACCCACACTCAATGGGCGTATGGACTAGCGATTCTAAAACACATGTAGCCACTATGGAGTCTGGAGATTTTGCCCATAATGAAAAATCGGTTACTATACCAGAAGCTACAAGTGTAAAAATACAACATACAGATAATAACGGTAATGCCACCATTTTAAAAGATAACATTGCTTTACTAGAAGGAGAAATAATCGACTCTACAGTTATGAGCAAAAAGGCTCTTGTCTCATTTTTAGATGAACAAGTTGCAGATGCCAGAAATAACGACCTGCTCTTTTCTTTACATATGAAAGGGACTATGATGAAAGTTAGTGATCCTATTATATTTGGTCATGCCGTAAAAGCATACTATAAAGATGTGTTTGAAAAACATGGTGATTTAATAAAAGAATTAGATGTTAATGTAAATTCTGGAGTTAGTAATCTTTTAAGTAGAATTGAAGAACTTCCTGATGCTAAACGCAAAGAAATAGAAGCAGATATTGCTGCTGTTTACCAAAAAGGGCCTGCCATTGCTATGGTAAATAGTGATAAAGGTATTACAAACCTACACGTACCAAGTGATGTTATTATTGATGCCTCTATGCCAGCAATGATTCGTACATCTGGGCAAATGTGGAATGCAGATGGAAAACTTCAAGACACCAAAGCTATTATTCCAGATAGTAGCTATGCAGGAGTTTATGCAGCAACTATAGATTTTTGTAAAAAACATGGTGCTTTTGATCCAACCACAATGGGAACCGTTCCTAATGTTGGACTTATGGCTCAAAAAGCCGAAGAGTATGGATCTCATGATAAAACTTTCGAAATAGAGACTAGTGGAACCGTTCGTGTTGTTGATGCCTCTGGAAATACACTATTAGAGCATACTGTAGAAGAAGGTGATATCTGGAGAATGTGTCAAGTTAAAGACGCACCAATTCAAGACTGGGTAAAATTAGCTGTAACTAGAGCAAGAGCATCACAAACACCTGCTGTTTTTTGGTTAAATGAAAATAGAGCACATGATGCCCAATTAATTAAAAAAGTAAATAAATATTTAAAAGATCACGATACAAACGGATTAGATTTAAGAATCTTATCCCCTATTGATGCGACAATCTTTACTTGCGAAAGAATTATAGAAGGAAAAGATACTATTTCTGTATCTGGTAATGTATTACGTGATTATTTAACAGATTTATTCCCAATATTAGAAGTAGGCACAAGTGCAAAAATGCTATCAATCGTTCCATTAATGAATGGAGGTGGTTTATTTGAAACCGGTGCTGGTGGCTCTGCACCAAAACATGTACAACAATTATTAGAAGAAAATCACTTACGTTGGGATTCTTTAGGTGAATTTTTAGCTTTGGCAGTGTCTTTAGAACATTTTAGTGACGTTAATAATAACGCAAAAGCTAAAGTTTTAGGAGAAACGTTAGATGATGCTACCGATAAATTATTGGAAAACAGAAAAGGGCCTTCAAGAAAAGCTGGTGAATTAGACAATAGAGGAAGCCACTTTTACTTGGCGATGTATTGGGCACAAGAATTAGCAAATCAAACAAAAGATGAAGCCTTAAAAGCAGAGTTTATGCCTATTGCTAAGCAATTAACAGATAGTGAAGCTGCAATCGTAAAAGAGCTAAACGATATACAAGGTGTCTCAACAGATATAGGAGGTTATTATGAGCCTAATCAAACCCTTATCAATAAAGTTATGAGACCAAGTGAAATATTTAATAATATTTTACAATAGAAGAATATTTTATAAAGAATATTTAAAAGCTCCTTTTAGGAGCTTTTTTTATACTTTTATAAAAAATAGCCGTTGCATGAAAAACCTACTATTATGGTTTCTTTTCTCATTATGTTTTAACATTGTATCAATAAAAGCTCAACAAAAATTCACATTGAGCGGTAACATTTTAGAAGAAAAAAGTAACGAAACACTTATCGGTGTTAGTATTATTTTCCCTGAGATTCAAGCAGGAACAACTACAAACGAATATGGGTTTTATTCCATAACGCTACCAGAAGGCACATACAAAATAATTATTAGCTACTTAGGTTTCACCACTAAAAATGAAACGATTACACTTTCTGGTAATATTATTAAAAATTTTAGTTTAACCAACTCATTAGAAAATTTAGAGGAAATAGTTATTACCAAAAATATTGAAACACTCAATATAAAAACACCCCAAATGAGTGTTAACAAACTAACCTCTGCCACAATAAAAGACATCCCAGTTGTGCTTGGAGAAGCAGATATTATAAAAGCTATCACTTTACTTCCGGGTGTTACTAGTGCTGGTGAAGGAGCTTCGGGATTCAATGTAAGAGGAGGTTCAGTAGATCAAAACTTAATACTTTTAGACGAGGCAACAATTTATAATTCATCACATTTATTTGGTTTCTTTTCTGTTTTTAATCCAGATGCTATTAAAGATCTTCGTCTATATAAAGGTGGTATTCCAGCTCGTTATGGAGGTAGAGTTTCATCTGTATTAGATATTTACCAAAAAGAAGGAAACAATAAAGAATTACATATAAATGGAGGTATTGGTATTATATCAAGTAGATTACTTGTAGAAGGTCCAATAAAAAAAGAAAAAGGATCCTTTCTTTTTGGTGGCAGATCAAGTTATGCACATCTATTTTTACCGCTTTTTGATATTGATAATATTGCGTATTTCTATGATTTAAACACCAAATTAAGCTATAAAATAAACCATAGAAATAACATTTACCTATCAGGATATTTTGGGCGGGATGTTTTTAGAATTGAAGATACATTTGAAAATATTTATGGCAATTCCGTTTTAAACTTTAGATGGAATCATTTATTTTCAGATAAACTCTTTTCCAATCTATCTTTAATTTATTCCGACTATTATTATGATTTAAAATTAAGTTTTGTAGAATTTGATTGGGTTTCTGGTATTCAGAATTTTAATTTAAAATATGATTTTAAACATTATATCAGTGATAAAATTAAACTTCAATATGGCTTAAATAGTATTTATTATAAGTTTAACCCGGGTGATATAAAACCGACCGTAGAATCCTCGGGCATTAATCCGTTTAAATTAATTGATAAATACGCTTTTGAAAATGCTGTTTATTTAGACACAGAACATAAGCTATCGGATAAATTAGCTTTATCTTATGGTTTACGCTTAAGTACTTTTCATCGTTTTGGACAAGATGAACTTAATCTTTATGAAAATGATCAAGCGGTTGTATTTAACGAAGATTTTCAAATTTATGAAAAAGCGACTCCTATAGGAACACAAACCTTTAAACGAAGTGATGTTATTAAAAGTTTTTTTAATCTAGAGCCTAGAGCATCTTTAGCTTATCAATTAAATTCTGAAAATTCTATAAAGTTAAGTTACAATAGAATGAGTCAATATTTACATTTATTGTCAAATACCAACTCACCAACACCACTAGATATTTGGACACCTAGTGGTAAATATATAAAACCGCAATTACTCGATCAATATGCCATTGGGTATTATAAAAACTTTAACAATAATAACTACTCTCTGGAACTAGAGAGTTTTTACAAAACTGTAAAAAATAGAATTGACTATATAGATGGTGCCGATTTAATAGCAAATAATGCCATCGAACAAGTGATATTAAATGGAAAATCTAGAGCATATGGTTTAGAAGTATTACTTCGTAAAAACGAAGGTAGATTTAAAGGATGGGTGGCATATACACTATCAAAATCTGAACAACAAACACCAGGACGAACAGCAACCGAACTGGGAATTAATAATGGTAATTGGTATAAAACAGCCTTTGATAAAACCCATGATATTTCTTTTACCGGAAACTATAATTGGAATAGCAAATGGAAAATTAATGTTAATTTTTTATTCCAAACCGGGCAACCTGCAACATTTCCAAATGGACAATATATATTCAATGGTATAACTATTCCTAATTATAATGGTAGAAATTCAGATAGACTACCATCATATAATAGATTAGATATTTCGTTTAACTACACACCAAAACCTAAAAAAACCAAAGGTTGGAAAAGTTATTGGGTATTTGGCTTATACAATATATACAATCGTAAAAATGCAGCTTCTATCACTTTTTCCAAAGATATAGTTACAGGGTTAAATGAAGCTAATCAATTAGCTATTTTCGGAATCGTACCATCTGTGTCTTATAATTTTAAACTTTAAAATTGTGAAAAAATTAAAATACATATTAGTTTTTTGTCTACTTCCAATAGCATCCTGTCAAGATGTTATTGAATTAGATTTGAATAATGCCGAACCAAGACTGGTCATTGATGCATCTTTAGACTGGGTAAAAGGAACCAATGGAAATACGCAATCAATTCAACTAAGCCTAACAGCTCCATATTTTGACCAAACAGTTCCTCCAGCATCTGGTGCGACTGTAACTATTACAGATTCTAACAATAATGTTTTTAATTTTAATGAATTAGAAAATACGGGTATCTATAATAATAATAATTTTCTACCCGTACTTAATGGTATTTACAACCTTACCATACTTTATAATAATGAAACATATACGGCAACCGAAACCTTAACACCTGTTGTTCCAATAGAGTTTGTAGAACAAAAAAATGATGGTGGTTTTACCGGCAATGAAACCGAAATAAAAGCATATTACAACGACCCTGCTAATATTGAAAACTTTTATTTAATTGAGTTTATTATTATTAAAAATAACTCTATAAACCTTGAAGTTTATGATGATGAGTTTACTGACGGAAACCAAATTTTTGCTTTTTTTTCAGAGGAAGGCTTAAAAGCGGGTGATGAACTAAGGATTAAGAGTTCGGGGATTTCTGAACGTAACTTCGAATTTCTGAATATTTTATCACAACAAACCGATGATGAGTTTGGCGATCCTTTTGAAACTCAACCCGCAACAGTAAGAGGTAATTGCATCAACCAAACTAATCCAAGTAACTATCCTTTAGGATATTTTAGAGTTTCAGAATCCTCAATTTTTGTTTATACAATTGAGTAAATTTCTTACTTATTTGTTTTTTTTTATTTATGTTATAGACAAAAAAGTGATTTGTGGTATAATTTATGATGATATTAACAAAAATAAAAGTTCACTTATATACTTTTATAACCATCATCAATCAAACTAAAACAAATCATGTCTAAAAAAAAATTCCTCATTATTGGAGCTTTCTTAGTTGTTCTTGCAATTTCATATTCTCTGTTTGGAAGTACTAGTAGTGAAAACAAACCCATTACCGTAGAGGTTAAAAAAGGAAAATTTATAAGCGAAGTTATAATTTCCGGAGAAGCACAATCAACAAGTTCTAAGAAAATAAAAGGTCCTGGCAATGCCATGAGATTTAGGATTTACAATTTAAAAATACAGGACTTAGTAGCTGAAGGCACTATAGTAAAAAAAGGAGAATATATAGGCAAATTAGACCCTTCAGAAGTTAATGGAAAAATTAATGATGCTATGTTGAATTTAGAAAATGCACAATCTAAATACACACAACAACAACTTGATACAACGCTTACCTTAAAGCAAGAACGGAATACGATTAAAGATCTTCTTTTTACTATAGAAGAGAATAAACTTGAATTGACTCGTTCTGTTTATGAGCCCCCCGCTACCATCAGGCAACTGGAAATAAAAATTGAAAAAAACGAACGTGATTTAAAGGAAAAAAGAGAAGATTATTCAATCAAAAAAAGACAAGCCAATGCTAAAATGATTCAAGTTGGTACCGAAGTTTCAAAAATCAAAAAACAAATAGAAGATTTAACAAATTTACAAAAAGCGTTTACCATCTACTCAGAGGATGAAGGTATGGTAACTTATATTAAAGAACGAAACGGGTCGAAAAGAAAAACAGGATCTACTTTATCCCCTTGGGACCCTTCAATTGCTAGTCTACCGGATTTAACAAAAATGGAATCTAAAACCTATAGCAACGAAGTAGATATTAGAAAAATAGAAAAAGGGCTTCCTGTAAAAGTTGGCTTTGATGCTTTTCCTAACATTGAATTGGAAGGTGAAGTGACACAAGTTGCAAATATAGGTGAAAACAAAAGAGGTTCAGATATTAAACTTTTTCAGGTTTTAATCAAATTAAACGAAACCAATAATAATATTAGACCAGGCATGACAACTTCTAATAGAATATTAACACACGAAGAAGAAGATGTAATAACTGTGCCTCTGGAAGCTATATTCTCTAAAGATTCTATTAGTTATTCCTATGTCAAATCGGGCTATTCCATTCAGAAAAAACAAGTAGAATTAGGTTTATCCAATAATGAAGAAGTTATAATCATCAAAGGATTAAAAGAAGGCGAAACGGTTTATCTAAACAAACCAGAAGATACAGATGATAAAAGTATAACATTATTAGACAACTAATGATAGATAAAATACTTTTAGAAAAATTAAAATCTAATTTCACAGAAGCATTTCGGCTAATCAAAACCAATAAATTTAGAACTTTCTTAACTGCTTTGGGAATTATTTTTGGCGTAGCTGCTGTAATTACCATGTTAGCTATTGGAAATGGTGCCGAAAAAGAAATATTATCACAACTAGAATTGGTTGGCGTTAATAATATAGTGGTAACACCAATTCCTGACGATGAAGACACAGAAGATAGTGAAGAAGATACAGGAGAAGAAAATAGTAAAACCAAAAAATTTTCAAAAGGCTTAGATATGTTAGACGCCTTAAGCGTTAAAGACTATATCCCTAGTGTTGAAATTGTTAGTCCAGAAATTATACTAAATACCTATGTAATTAACAACGGTAAACAAAATTCCGTTAAACTTATTGGCGTTACAGCATCGTTTTTTGAATCTTCAAATATTGGTATCGAAAAAGGGAAGTTTTTCTCAAAATACCAATCTGAAAATGCTTTGCCCGTTTGTATAATTGGAAGAAAAGTAGAGAAAAAATTATTTACAGGAGAAAGTGCTCTTGGCAAGCAAATTAAAGTTAAAGATGTCTGGTTGCAAATCATTGGAGTTATTGAAGAGAAACTAATTTCCGACAAGGCTCAAGAGAATTTGGGTATAAGGGATTTGAATCAAGACGTATACATTCCTATCAAAACATTTCTAGTTCGTTATAGAGATAGAAAAATAATAACCGATGATATCAATGTAAATAATAACAACAATCAAAATGGTCCAAAAAATAGAATCCCTAGAGGTAATTACCATCAAATAGACAAACTTACTGTCCAGGTTTCTAGCTCTGACAAACTAAAAGCAACAGCCGAAGTATTAAGCAAAATGCTTAAAAGAAGACATAATGATGTATTGGATTTTGAAATAACCATTCCTATTCAACTTCTAAAACAACAGCAGAAAACAAAGCAAATTTTTAATATCGTGTTAATTATCATTGCAGGTATTTCATTACTCATAGGCGGTATAGGCATCATGAATATTATGTTGGCTTCTGTATTAGAACGTACAAAAGAAATAGGTATTATAAGAGCTATTGGAGCTACTCAAGAAGATGTTATTCTACAATTCCTATCAGAATCTGTCCTTATTAGTGTAGGCGGTGGTGTTATTGGAATTATAGTTGGAGTTATAGGAGCCTATATTATTGAAATAGTCTCTGGTATAGAAACCGTTCTATCTATTTCCTCAATCATGCTGTCATTCTTTATAGCTGTAATTGTGGGACTCGTTTTTGGAATATTTCCGGCTAAAGCAGCCGCTAAGAAAAGACCTATCGAAGCTTTAAGAACAGAATAAAAAATAAAGCCCTCATAGCAGGTTAATTAAAACAAGTTAATGTTTTTCAAAAAAATGGTTAAATATCAATTTGCTACTAATATTATAAACCCATGAAAAAAATATTCCACATACTATTACTCTCTATTTTGCCTTTAATAGCTTTTTCGCAATCAAAAGAAATAACACTTGAAGAAGCTATTAAAAAAGCACAAAAACAATCGCCAGATTATCAAAGAAACTTAAACCAAAATCAAGCAAGTTATTGGCGTTTTAAAAATTACAAAGCACGCTTTTTGCCGCAATTAAGACTGGATGCTACATTACCAGAGTTTAGCAATACTGTAATAAGACAAACAGATGATGAAGGGCAGGATCGTTTTGTTAATCAAAATCAATTATTTCTGGCAGGTGGTTTATCTATATCTCAAAACATACCCTATACAGGAGGCTCCCTATCTGTATACTCTAATTTACAAAGAGTAGATCTTTTTGGCGATAGTGATCTCACAACCTATTCAGTTATTCCATTTTCAATTCAATACCGTCAAAGTTCCCTTTTTTACAATAGTTTTAAGTGGGATAAAAAAATTGAACCCCTAATTTATGAAGAATCAAAAAGAGATTTTATTGAAACAATGGAACAAATTTCGATAAATACATGTAGGTATTACTTTAGTTTGCTTAAAGCTCAAATGCAGTTAAAAATTTCTGAACAAAACTTATCGAACCAAGACACGTTATATCAAATTTCGCAAGGGCGCTTTAAAATGGGGAAAATTGCTGAGAACGAATTATTGCAAATGGAATTATCTCTCTTAAACTCCAAAAACAATGTTACTACAAATACCATAGAATTAAAACGTACTTCTCAAAACATTTCGCGTTTTTTAAGGTTAGATAATGAAAACATAGAATTAAGGATTCCTGAAGAACTTGCTCTTTTTGAAGTGGACATTAGTAAAGCCATTGAAGAAGCAAAGTCAAATAGAAAAGCTGTCATAGAATTTAGAAGAAAACGATTGCAAGCAGAAAATGAATTGGCTAGAGCTAAAGGGAATAATAAGTTGGAAATGAGTCTTAATGCTAACTTAGGAATTTCTCAAAATGGAAATGAGTTTAATAACTTATTCAATAATTACAACAAACAACAATATGTATCATTAAACATAGGCATTCCCATCTTCGATTGGGGCATTTCAAAATCTGAACGTAAAATGGCAAAGGCTAATTTAGATTTAACAAATAATGATATAGAACAGGACAAACAAGAATTTGAGCAAGAAATTTATCTACATGTACTTAATTGGTCTAGCAAAAGGGATTTTTTAATCACATCACAAAAAGCTAGAGAAATTGCAGATAAAAGTTATGAAATAACAAAAAAAAGATATGTTCTTGGGAAAATAACTATAACAGACTTAAATATCAGTCAAGAGAAAAAAGATCAAGCTGTTGTGAAATATCTCAATTCTCTTGAAGACTTTTGGATAGATTACTACATTTTAAGGCAACTTACACTTTACGATTTTATAAATGACAAAAAAATTGAGGCTGACGATATTCTTTATGATTAAAACTGATGATTAATTCATACTTTTGAATCATGAGTTTTATCAAAACAACAGAACAGGATTCCAATTACGACCATCTGGAAAAGATGAGTATTAATGAATTGTTAAGCAGCATTAATAACGAAGATAAAACAGTGCCTTTAGCTGTAGAGAAAGCACTACCTTATATAGAAAAATTAATAGAACAAATAGTAGAAAAGCTTAAACTGGGTGGACGGTTATTTTATATGGGGGCTGGTACTAGTGGCCGTTTAGGTATTCTTGATGCATCAGAATGTCCTCCTACATTTGGAGTCTCTCACGACTTAGTAATTGGTCTTATTGCTGGTGGTGATACAGCCATAAGAAAAGCAGTAGAATATGCTGAAGACTCTACAACTCAAGGATGGAAAGATCTTCAGGAGTATAATATAAGTTCAAATGATGTTGTTGTAGGCATTGCTGCTTCAGGTACGACACCATACGTTATAGCTGCTCTGGAAACGTGTAACCAAAACAACATTGTTACAGGATGCATTACATGCAATCATAATAGTCCGTTATCACAAACAGCACAATTTCCCATTGAAATCATAGTAGGCCCAGAATTTGTTACCGGTAGTTCCAGAATGAAAGCAGGAACAGCACAAAAGTTAGTCCTTAATATGATTACAACTTCTACAATGATTCAACTAGGTCATATAAAAGGAAACAAAATGGTTGATATGCAACTAAGCAATAACAAATTAGTTGATAGGGGTACTAAAATGATTATGAATGAATTAAACATTTCAGAAAAAGAAGCTCAACAATTACTAACAAAATATGGTAATGTACGTTTAGCTATTAAAAATTATAATAATGGAAACTAAAAAAACCAATCGTGAGGTTCTTGTAAAAGGGCTAAAAATAATGGGAATTTCTTTAGGTGCTATGTTTTTAGGTCCATTACTTATCTATATTGCTTTTATTAACCAAGAAAAGCCTTTGTATATCCCTATTCTAATTGTGGCTATTATTGTATGTGGGTTAGCCATTTATTTAGCTTTTAAAGGGCTAAATACCATATTAGATAGTATGTTTAAAAAATAACACTAATATGCTGTCTCTTTTGGAGTCGTTGGATTATAACCAAAATCATTATCATCAATAATAACACCCAACCTATCTAATATATAATTTATAATGGCATAGTGATGTATCGTATGACTATTAGCTTGAGCTAACAGAGCAGCCATGGTATATGGCATTTCTATTTTTCCAAGTCCTAAGTCATCAATGACACAAATCGTTTCATCATGATTCTTTTCTAAATTGCTAAGTTTCTCCATCAAGGTTGATAGATAAGCTTTAGCAGAATCACAACAAGTTTCAATTTTATTGTCTCTCTTCCTAGCCGTTAAATCGATACAGCCATTTTTAATATTTAAAATGCAATCGTAAAAATCTAAAATATGTCTCAAATGAGATCCTACACTCGATTTATAAGGTGACACAGAAGTGTTACTTAGAATAGTATCATCTAAATTATTTAATAAATATTGAGACTTTTGTAATGTACTAAGTGTAGATTTAATAATAATATTCATGGATACTAAAATAGTTAAATAAACTGCAATATAGAATAATTTTTCATTAGTCTAAGAACTATTATATCCTTACATATAAAACAAAAAAATCCCGATTCTAAAAAAAGAATCGGGATTCAAAAAAGGCAACGACCTACTCTCCCACAAATGCAGTACCATCGGCGCTAATGGGCTTAACTTCTCTGTTCGGAATGGTAAGAGGTGAGCCCCATCGCTATAACCA
>NZ_JAUOEK010000038.1 GCF_030540835.1 Flavivirga aquimarina
ATATACCTACCGCTATCGCAACCAATATATTGTTGCTAATGACAGCCTACAATTACAACGCCTTGGTAAAACTATAGATACCATCAGTCAGGCTCAGATACAAGTAGGAACTATTGCCTCTAAAAACCAACAAAAACTGGCGGCTCCTGCTATTAAGGTTAACAAATCTAGTGCCTCCTCTGAAAACTACCTGTTTGTAAATTCCAAACTACTAGGAAGTAAAGAATCTTTGGTATTATGGAAAGAATCCTCTGTTATTGATGTGTACGACCTAGTAAAAAACCGTTATGAATTTAGTTTTTATGTAGAAGACATCGGAAAAAGCAAACTAAGAACATTTCAAGTATTCAATGATACCTTTATAGGGCTTATTGGTAATCATATTGTTCGTTATCAATTAGGAGATCGTTTTAAGCAAACACAGATTTCCCCTGATTTAACAGTGCAAAAATCAAAACCTAAAAACAACACCAGAATATCTGGTTAATCATACTGCAGTCAGGGCTAAGACCGAAAACCTGTAAAATAGAGTAGGTCATTAATTTTAAATATCTATATTATGAAATCTAATTTTTTTAAAATCGTTTTACCAGCTTTTGCTCTTATGTTAGCTATCACTGCTTCTCTTGCTTTTACCTCTGCTGATAGTGCAGAGGATACTGATACTAAAATTGTTATAGCGGAATACATACATCCTGATACTCAAGATTGTACAACAATAGATGAGGTTTGTTGTCAACTTACAGGAACTGATCTTTGCACAGCTATTGTAAAAAATAATGCAGGAAATGATGTTACAGTTGATTTATTTTTAAAAACATCAGTTTGTAATTTGATTTTGTATGAATACATCCCAGAATAATCTTGTGAAGATTAGGATAAAGGTGTCTATTTTTAGCCGTCATGGTCGGAAGGTTTTTTCTTCCGACTTTTTTGTTTTTAACAATATACAGGATTAAATATTAATCACCTGATTATCAATTGTTTGATTTGTTTTTCTAATAAAACCTCAGTGTCTTTTTATCTGATAATCAACCTATTATATCAGTATTTAAAAGCCATAAAGTTTCAGTAAATCAATTATTAGGAGTCATTTCAGAAGCCCTTTTAGCAAATTTATCACAAAGCACTAAAGCCCATATTTAAAAACCTTTTTGATTTAGATTCCTCAGAGAGTGTTGT
>NZ_JAUOEK010000026.1 GCF_030540835.1 Flavivirga aquimarina
AACGTCTTATTATGCCTTTTAAAAATATGTTCTCCCATTTTTCGAAAGTACACTTTTTCAAAGTGTTATGAAAAACTCTCCGTTTTTCAAACTTTTCAGCTAAACCCCGACGCAGAGCGTCGAGGAATTCTTTAGATTAACTATAAGACCTTAATGACAATGACTCTTATTCCCTTTTAATATTTATTTATATGTTTAAATTTAAACAGATTGTGACACTTCGACTCCGCTCAGTGGAGGTTAGCCTGCTCACAATAAACCTATCGTCTTTCTGAGGAGCCTAAAGCGCAACGCGACCTGCCTGCCGCAGCTACGGTGTCCCCACATCTTTTAAAGAAGGTTTCTATTTTATTATTTACTTTTCTTTGCTCGTCCAAAGAAAAGTAACAAAAGAAAAGACGCCCCTTCGAAGGAATTTCTTCTCTCGCTGCGCTTAAGAAAAACCAAGAACAAAATTTCGCGTCGCCCTATCACAGCATCCAAGGCTATGCTCCTGGGTTTCGAAATTTTGTTCTTTATTCTTACGAAGGGTCTGGGCTTGCCCTATGGTCTGTTCTTAACGATTATTTTTGAGCCTTTAAAAATTTATAAATAGTTATTTCTGCTCCAATATTTGTGGGTACACCGTAGCTGCCGCAGGCAGGGAATCTGTTTGTTGTTTCCTTCGTCCTTCGATTATATTTTGAGTTCTTTATCGACAGATTGTTACGCTCGCCCCGATAGTTCCCGATAATTATCGAGACGGGACTCGCTCACAATGACGGTTCACTGGATTATTTCTTGGCACTCGGATCCAGATTAAAGACAATTTTATAGGACTTGGAATCTTTTAGTAATGCCTTTGTAAATGTCACCATATCTTTAATAGTAATTCCTTCTGCTAAGTCATCTAAATTTTTGAAGGTATCCGTACTATAATCTTCTTGGAAATAATTTATTAGCACTTGCATATCGTAACTATTACAACCCTCTTCTTGTTTTCTTTCTTTTAGATACTTTCTTTTTATTTTATCTAAATCTGTTTGCGACATAACACCTCTTGTTATATTTTCTATATGCTTATTTATATTGAGTATGTGCTGCTCTGCTTCATCCAAATTACAATCAAAAGCTATCTGTAAGGATACTTCTTTGTTTGACCTTTTTGATACGTCAGCTTTTACACTAATAGCATGCACACTTCTCTTTTCTTCTCTTAAACCCTCTATAAATCGTAGTAGTAAAATATCACCCAGAAATCTTGCTACTAATTCGTTTTTTAAACTATAGCTTACATTATTCTTATAGCCCATCCTAACTGAACTCTTAGGATGCTCCATATCTAAAGTAATTTTCTTATCAATGGTATCTTTTAACCAGGAGATCGAATTATCCTGCCTTACTTCTTTAACATCGCTTGTTGGGATACTCGCTATATATTTTTCTAATAAGGGCCTCAGCTTTCTCTTTTCAAGGTCACCTACGATAAAGAATTCAAAGTCTGCTGCATTACCAAACCGTTCCATATACAAAGGCTTCACTTTATCAAAGGACATCTCTTTAACAAAATCTTTATTAAATAAACGCTGTCTAGGGTTATACTGACCATATAATGTCGCTGTAACACTATCGTTTATCTTTTCATTAATACTATGGCGCCTTTCTTTGATCTCCCGATCTAAATTCTCTACAAAGGTTTGGTATGCATTAATATCAAATCGCGGACTTACAAAACGTAAGTAAATCATTTGCAATAATGTTTCTACATCCTTTGTTGTTGAAACCCCACTCATGCTTTCTGTAAGGTTAGAAAGATGTATATGTGTCGTAGTAGTTTTTCCCGCTAATAGCTTTGACATTTTGGTTGCTGAGCAATCCCCTAAACCCGATAAGGATATGATATTACCTAATAATTGTGCTGTTGGAAGGTCACTGTCTTTTACTTTTGATAACCCTCCATAACTTATAGCACGGAATTGCACATCATTCTTGCTTTTGCCAACAAATTTATAATGTACTTTTATACCATTGCTTAAGGTAAATGTTGTAGACCCTGTAACTTGCAGCATCTCTTCAGATATGATACTGCCTTTATTTATAGTGATATTCGATATGAGTTCTTTTTCTATAAGTGTGTCTATATGTGGTCTTAGAGCTGTATATGCTTCTAACCCTTTTTCACCTTTAAAAACCTCTTTTGCTACAATTTTGTCTAACTCAAGCGAGTCATTTAAATTTAAGGGTTGTGCATTACTATTTACTGAAAACAATAGCAAGAGTACATTTATGATGAGTAAAAATGATATAACAGATAATATACTTTGCATGTTTCTAGTTGTATTTATGATTTAATTAGAATAAATTCACGCTATTAATTAACCTAAGTTCGATTTAACAATAAATATATTTAATTAAAAATCAGATCAGTAAGTTCATGATATCAGATTGAGACCTGAGATCAAAAAAATTCTCAAGCGGATATAATGACGTAATGTCTCCTCGAGTATTACTGAACTACAAAATATATTTTGTAGTGAAAGTAGCAAGTTAGCTTGTCGAGAGGTTTTTTAAAAGGTCTCGACTGCGCTCGACCAGACTGTCAACGAACTGAAAAACAACATCTTAAAAAATAACGCCAATGGTAGCCTTTCGTATACACTCAAGACAAGCTAAAGTCGAAACTTAATCAAACTTATAAATTTAATGACCTTTCGACTGCGCTCAAGGTGACAAGTGATAATATTATCGAGTTTATCCTCAAAATGAGCTTGTCTTAAAAGGAATTATTTTCAATTAAAAATATGGACAACCGAACTAAAATGACGGTTGTCCGTGTTCTACCATTAGAAGTTGTATCCAGAGTGACTAATTCAAAGAACAACCAAGGTTAAAAATATATTTAAGAGTATTCCTATTTACATATCTATTTCGATCTTTTTATTTTGATATTCTATGTCGTATCTACACTTACACTTACTATCTAATCTATAAACCTGCTCTTAAGTTTATTGAAGGATACTCTAGATCACTTCTTAACATTTGACTCTGTTTAGTTAAAAGGGAAAGGAAAGTTATAATCTTTAACTACTCTAACCTAATTAATCTTAAAACCATTCCTGTTCCCCTTTTGACATTACTTTATTTCATTTCGACTTCAGTTTATACTGAACGCCCTCCTGCCGGACGGGCAGTCGAAGTACTCAACGATCGCAATAAAAAATTTCTTGAAACGAACTATCCTCGAGGCAGTCCCGATAGCTATCGGGACATAGAGGTATTTCACTCGTTTCATTTTGACCTTTGGGTCAAAAACCGAAATTTCTTTATTTAGATTCCCTCCCGATAGCTATCGGGATTCTCGGGAATGACAATTTCAACCGAAACCCCAAGGCAGAGCCTCGAGGAATTCTTTTTGATTAAATTATTACACTTATACATAAAACGTACCGTCCATATTTTATTATAGTCTCATCTAATAAGTAAAAGAAATTATATTATATACCTAATTAATTCAAATTATATAACCGAATCTGATTAGTAGATTTCAAAGATTTTAGATAAATCTATTCTATAAAGTTATATATACAAAAACCCTCTGACTCTATTATTTAGGTAATAGAATTTATTTTATTAAAATAGTTTTGTGCTGTATTGTCTAATCTAGTTACTAACGGCTGTTGTTAGTTATTCCAACCGCTTCAAACCAATCTGTCTGTGTAATAACTATTAAAAGCTGTTGATGACAATACTGTAAAAAAGTGTGATTTTCTTCATAAAATGTTTAGTCGTTAGTTAGTTTATTGTTTAGTTGTTTAGTTTTTTTCTATCTATTATTCCTCTATAAATACATCATCCGTCTTCTTTTCAACACTCATAATAAATTAAGGAGTGTGTATTAAGCATCTATAAGCGAAGGAACAACCCCTACTATTTGATAATTAATCTTTTATCATGTATTTCATAACTATTAATAATATTAGTGCTATTAATAGCTATTAGAATATCTTCAATACTGTTACTTTTATTGAATGTACCTATAAACCGCTCTTCCTTTTGGACATTGTTTTCAATAGTCACATCCATATCATACCAACGTGATAGTACTTTCATAATATCTTTTAGAGGCATACTCTCAAAACTAAAGACACCTTCTTTCCACGAAACTTCGTTATATACGTCGACTTCCGTTATACTTATGTTATTAGTTTTAAGACTAAGGTTCGATTGTTGATTTGGCATTAAAGTCTCTTTTGCAGAAGCGCTACTTACAGCTACCTTACCTTCTACCAAAGTTGTATAGATACTTGCTTCGTCTTTATAAGCTTTAACATTAAACTCTGTTCCTAGTACTTCTACTTCTTGTCCTTTATGGGATACTTTAAACTTCGCTCCTTCATGTTCGGTACTTGGGGACACATCGAAATAAGCTTCTCCATGTATCAACTCTACTTCCCGAGTATCTCCTTTATTAAAACTCACCGGATATTTTAGTTTGGATTCGGAATTTAACCAAACTTTTGTGCCATCGGATAAAAGAATATAGAATTGCCCACCTCTGGGAACAGTTAGCGTATTATAAACCATACCTTTGCTAGCATCTTTATTATTGCCTGCCTGTCCGGCAGGCTGGTAAATAACCCCTTCGCCATTACTAGTAACATGGTCTGTATGATAGGAGATCCCTTTTTCTAAAGTAACTTCAGAATCATCTTCCAATGTCAAGATCGCTTTATTTTTACCAGTCTCAATATTATTATTTACAACGATGGGAGCTTCAATGTGTGAGCCTTGATTTGTTTTATTAAAAACAACTAAGCCTATTGATATTAAAAGCACTATAGAGGCTGCGATGCCATAAGACCAAAATTTAAATGCTTTTTTTGAATGTCCTTTTTTTATTTTTAAAGCTTTCCAATCTTTTTTTGCATCAATTTCTTTTAAAAGACTTGAATATTTACCCGTTTTTATATCCGAAAGCATCTGTGCTTTCGTTTTTTCGTCGAAAATCTCAGATCTTTCTAAATCGTCTGGAGTTTCATTTTTAATTAGCGAAGCAGCTAATTTTTTTGAAAATAACCTTATTTTATTAGAATTGCTCATTTGAGACTATTTTTAAGTTATGAATTGACCCTACACTATTTATGGTTCATTACACCCCTACTCACCATTTGGTTTTTCTCTTAATTTCACTTTTATTTTACACATCAATAGTTATACAATTACTACAAAGCACTAAAAGTAATATTTAATCGAGAGCACCATCTTACTTCAAAAACAAGCGCAAGATAAGTTCTACTTATAATTAATACAACAAAAAGATAAAAAAGGGTGGGTATCATGTAAAAAAAATATTATAATTTAATTATCAGTAAAACACAGGTTTTCAATAAATTATTCATTTTGATTCTTGTTTTTTCTTTAAATTGGCAGGATCACTTCGACTTACTTCGACTACCAGTCCGTCCGGCAGCTACGGTGTACCTACATCTTTTAAAGAAGGTTTCTATTTTATTATTTACTTTTAGTTCACAAATCTTATTTGATAAATAGGAGTTCATGAATCTTCGATTTCTTTGCTCGTCCAAAGAAAAGTAACAAACCTGCCTGCCGGCAGGCAGGAGAAAAGACGCCCCTTCGAAGGAATTTCTTCTCTC
>NZ_JAUOEK010000027.1 GCF_030540835.1 Flavivirga aquimarina
CAGACTTTCTTTGTCAACCATTTCTTCAAGGGAAGTCATCCGGATTTGATTACGATCCTGACCATGTATATGTTCCATAAGTATGATTTGTGTTCCTATACAAGATAAGAATTACTCAAACCATTAACAATCAGAATACAAAAAAAGTTAATGCACAGTCTGACGTTCTGGCTATGATTAGTACGGGAATTAAAAGTAGTGAACTTTCGATTAAGCACTTAGCCAAAACTTTTTATTTTGTTTTATCTTTTTCTTTATAAAGCCAAATCAAAAAGATTTGGCGGACTTGGTTAAAAGCTCTAAAATTTGGGTTAAGCACGAAAACCCGTATTAATTATAGCCATTGTGTCTGTTGCACAAGACTAATATATTGATAAATTGATTATCTTTAGTTATGCAAGGTAAAAAAGAATATCAAGAGAAATTATTCTCACAATTCCAACTTAGTGAACGTGTCCCCGAGCACAACTTTTATCGGCGATTAAAAGAGGTTCTGGATCTAGATTTTTTGTACCCCTTGACCAAGTGTTACTA
>NZ_JAUOEK010000029.1 GCF_030540835.1 Flavivirga aquimarina
ACCGCTCTGTGCAGAAACCTCTACACAATTGTTCTGGGAAGGTTGAGCAATAGGTTCAAAAGCCTCGAGCCTACTTACCGTATCAAGAAATTCATCTTCCACTTCATCGCTGTTCCTGCCAAGTGGGTCAGACACTCAGGGCAATGGTGCCTCCGCTTATACAGTGGCGTACCTTGAAAAACCTTATAGACCGACCCAAAAACAATTGATCGTATTGGTAGAAGATTGCCTGGCCTGCATAAGTGGGGTGTGAACACATGCCCCAAAAATGG
>NZ_JAUOEK010000031.1 GCF_030540835.1 Flavivirga aquimarina
GTTACAAGAATTTGATTATTACAAATATCGGTTACACTATAAGTTCTAGTGATCGTCTCCGGACAAGAATTACCATCCGATACATCCGATACATGAGCCACCACAGGGGTACCTTGATTATCCGCTTCATCAGTAACCACAGTTATATCAACAGCAGGCACATCATCGATACACTGCACATTAATATCCGCAGGATTAGAAGCCGTAGGCAAAATAGGATCCGTAATAAAAATAGTTTGAGTAACATTGATAGAGTTACCACACTCATCTGTAACACTATAAGTTCTAGTGATAGTTTCCGGACAATTACCATTATCAGATACATCCGATACATGAGTCACCACAATGTCATTAACAGCAGTACAATTATCCGCTTCATCCGTAACGACTGTTACATCCGGAGCAGGAGCAGGTCCACCGGGAACCGTAATATTAGCAGGATTAGAAGCCGTAGGCAA
>NZ_JAUOEK010000033.1 GCF_030540835.1 Flavivirga aquimarina
GAAGTCCATAGGTTCGTTTTGGCAGACTGAAAGTCTGCTTCGTGAAATATGGTAAAACTGAATTCGTGTCAAAAGTTTTTAGAAGCTGAAAGCGACATGCACTAAAGTACATAGTTTTAACTCCATTTGAGACCAATAAAAAAATCTTAAAACTAGCAAAATACCTCTGAGGCAAGCCACAGAGGTATTTCTAAACGTATAAAAAAGCCGATAACCATTCCCTTGAGAATATGCTACCAGCCTTTTCCTTCTAAAGAATCAAACTAACAAAATATCAACCCTTTTCTTTTAAATTAGCTTACTACATAGGTTTTCGAATATCTAGTAATCCTTTATTTCTAATTAATATTAATTGTAACCAGGGGTTTGGGTAAGAGATCCATTGCTTATTAGAATTTCTGACCTTTCAATTGGAATAAAGTTCAGCTTATCGTCCCAAGCACGATCAAACAACAATATAGGTGTATAGGTTTTTACATCAGTATTGACGTCTTTGATAATATCCATACCAAATAAATCTACAGATTCAGTAAACTGAGCAATACCCCATCTTCTAACATCAAAATACCTATGCTCTTCAAAGGCTAATTCAATTCTCCTTTCATTATAGAGTCTTTCTCTTAAATCTTCTCCCGCAATCAAATTAGTCAAAGAAGGCATTTCAACAGTTGGTCTGGCCCGTATTAAATTAATATACTCCCTACAAACATCTTCATGACCTAGTTCGAACATAGCCTCTGCGTAATTGAGATAAATTTCACCAAGCCTAAAAAAGTGGAAAGGAGAAGTAAAGTTAATGGCAAAACTCAATACAGGTTGAGTATCGGTCCCTGGCATAAATTTTCTCATTGTATAATTACTACGGGGGTTGTCTCCACTTTCCTTGTATGAATCAAAACCCCATGTGCTATCATCTGAAGACACCCACTTTTCTAAGGTTACCTCTCTAAACTCGGTTCCATCATAATTTATAGTTTGATAAAATCGAGGATCGCGATTTACATATGGGTTTTGAGGGTCGTATCCTGAAGCTGGATTTATGGTGACAGTATTTACATGATTTACTTTGATAAATGGAAGTTCTCCATTTATCATTTCATAATCGTCTACCAGATTTTGTGATGGACCTCCGGCTCCACTCCAACCACCGTAAGCACCCCATCTGCGTCCAAGCATATACATTGGGAAATCATGAGCATTTGTTTCAGAATAATTTCTGGCCCATATCAATTCATTATTTGTCGAACCCGATGGTGCATTAAAAAGAGTCGTATAATCAGGATGAAGTGAGAAAAAACCATCATCAATCAAGTCTAATGCAGCATCAGCAGCCTTTTGCCATTTTGCCATATCATTTGATGGATTAAAAAGAGGGCTTGCTAGATACAAATACATCCTAGACAATATGGCTTTACCTGCAGACTGTGTCACTCTACCAAAATCTCCTTCATTAGCATAATAACCAAGTGATAAATGAGGCAACGCAGCAGCAATATCTTCTTCTATATAAGCAACACATTCATCGATTGTATTTCGGGAAAAATTAAAATCACTATCCAAATCTAAAAGCTCATCAATTATAGGCACTCCTCCAAACCTAACCGTTAGTCTAAAGTACATGTATGCTCTAATGACTCTTGCTTCTGCAACTAGAACATTACGTTCTTCTTCTGACAAAACAATATCACTTTCCATTCTATCAAGAAATACTAATATTTCTCTAATAAGCTCGTAATCTTTACGCCATGTGTAAACACTACCGCCTCCTCTAAAATTAGCCCTATCTGTTACATTGTCAGGATCTAAAGTGGCATTCAATATTGGTCCAGGATATCGATTTTGACTGTTATGGACTAATTCATCGGTCGCCTTAGCCATAGGGTTTGGACCTTTTGAAACATCAATACCAGCATATAACTGGTTATGGTAAGCTCTAATCAAAGCTGCATCAGACCATACGGCAGATTCAGCAATTCTATCTTTTGGTGGTATATCAAGGATGTCGTCATTACATGAATAAAGTGATAATCCTACTATAATTAAAAATAATATCTTTTTCATTTTATCTAATTCTAAAATTTAACATTAATTCCATAATTGATCACTCTAAGTTGAGGGTAATAAAGTACTTGACCACTAACCTCAGGATCTGACCACTTTATTTCTTTGGCCCAAGTAAGCAAGTTGGAACCACTAACATAAATTCTACATCCCTGCAAGCCTATTTTTGAAATCAGATTTTGGGGTAAAGAATAACCCAATTCGGCACTTTTTAAGCGTATAAATGTAGCATCAAACAAAAAGAACGTATTGTTCCCCGGATTGTCATGACGAGCTCTTGGCATGGTACCGTTGGGGTTATCTACAGTCCAGCGATTGGTTGCCCTGTCAACAAAACCATTGGCAGGTTCGGTTGTGCCTAAATCCTCAAATCTCGTAGCATAATTAAAAGCGCCTGTTTGTCCTTGGAAAAAAAGATTTAAATCTAAATTTTTATAATTGAAGTTTGTATTTAAACCAAAAACCCATTCTGGCGTAACCGTTTTGTCAAACCTGAATCTATCATTTTCATTTATTACGCCATCGTCATTCAAATCGATAATTTTAATATCTCCAACTCCTGAACCGCCTCGGCTTGGATAAGAATCAAGCTCTTCTTGCGTATTAAAAATACCATCCGTTTCATAATATAATGAAGCACCTACGGGCCTCCCTGTTTGGTTTTGGTAGTCTTCTGCATTTGGTGTCTCATCCAAAAACACCACTTCACTTGTAGCGTATGCCACATTTCCGCTAAGAGAATAATTAAAATCACCCATCGAATTTCGGTGTGTAAGAACCAACTCGAAACCGTTTGAATCTACCTCACCAATATTCTCATCTGGTAAGCCCGGAAAACCAACAATCTCTGGTATAGACAAGTTTCTAGAAATTAATATATTCGACCTATTCTCATTCCATAATGTGAATTCCAGCCCAAATTTGCCTTCAAATAAAGTAGCTTCAATACCAAAATCTGTTTTTCTACTAACTTCCCATGTGATATTTGGGTTGGGTAATGTATTTGCAGAAATGCCAGGGACATCGGAGGTACCAAACACATAGTTATTATTGAAAGAGAACGTTTGCAAATATTGGTACTGCCCCACACGGTCATTACCCAACTCTCCATAAGAAAACCTCAATTTCAGGTTATCTATAAAAGATATTTTTTTCATAAAGGGTTCTTCAGACATTCTCCAGCCTCCGGAAATCGCGGGAAAAAACCCATATCTATTCCCATCTGGAAAAGTTTGCGAACCATCATAGCGGAACACAAATTCAAGAAGGTATTTTGATTTAAAATCATAATTAAACCTACCAAAATAATTATTGTAAGCACTTGCTGTAGTGGTTCCTGCATTGTTCTTATCTTCTGGTGCATTACTTCCTGCATTAATTTGGTCAATGGAGGTACTAATAAAATTTTGTCTGTAAGCTTGAATCCAAGTACGCTTGTTTTTTTGTTGTTCCTGTCCTATCATGGCCCCTATGCTATGGTTGCCAAATTTATTTTCATAAGAGATACGGTAGTTGTGCAACAATGTTGTGAACTTATCGAACCTATCTGTTAAGTTTGGTGTTGGTGGGCCTAATGTCTGCACATCATATTCTCCTGTGCCTACATTAAACTGATTAAAACTATAAGGAAGCACCCATCTTTTATTGGTATGATTATCTTGATCGTAGTTTATAGAAGCATCGAATCGCAAACCTTCTACAAATGGAACTTTATATGATACTGTGAATGTGGTATAAATTGGTGTTTCTTCTATCTTGTTTATCCCCCTCTGATTAAGCAATAATGGATTCTCACCAAGGCGTCCTGGTGCTATTAGTCCATTTGGATAAACCGATGGTAGCGTTGGAAGGGCACGCAAGATGTTGTAAAAATTAACAAAATTCCCCACAACCGAGTATTCTTTTTTATTGATGATACCAGAAAGGTTTGCTCCAAAAGTTAAATTATCCGTTAAGTCTACGTCTACATTAGCACGTATGTTATGTTGTCTGAAATTTGTGGGGTTGTTTATATAATTTCCCTCTTGGCTGAGAAAAGAATAAGAGAACAAATACCTGACTTTTTCTGCCCCCCCTCTTGCAGATAAGCTCAATCGTTTTTGCAATGGCATACTTTTCAATGTTTCCTCTGCCCAATTAGTATTGGGGAATAGAATAGGATCGGAACCGTCTCTGAACTTTTGAATATCAGCTTCTGAATAAAATGGATTGAAATCACTACTATTTGGTCTTCCTTGAGCATAAAACTCTCCTTCATTAAATGTTTCGGCATACGTTACAGCATCTAATACATCGGGTGTTATTGTAGGTCTTGAAAAAGCCATATCGTAGGATAGGTTAAAAACAGGTTTACCGGTCTTCCCTTTCTTAGTAGTAACCAAAATAACCCCATTGGCAGCCCTTGCACCGTAGATGGCCGCCGAAGCGTCTTTCAATACCGAAATGTTTTCAATATCATCTGGATTTAGTCGGCTTATATTAGCACGTGGAACTCCATCAATAATTACAAGTGGATTATTATTGTTTAATGTTCCTGTACCACGAATTAAAATATTAGGGTTATCGTTACCGGGTTCACCTGAACGTTGATTGGAGATTAAGCCTGGTAATCTACCTTGTAGATTTGCAGATACGTTTGAACTGGGAGTTTGTTGTAACACTTCGCCCTGTACTGTTGCAACCGATCCTGTTAAGGTCTTTTTTGTTTTTGTACCATACCCTACAATAACAATCTCTTCCAGATTCTGTGAGTCAACTTTTAAAGTAATATCAAATTGTCTACGATCACCCACAGCCAAAGTCTGTGATTCATAACCTAAGTAAGAGACTATCACCTCAGAGTTTTCGTTAGCAACATTCAAGCTAAAATTCCCATCAAAATTAGCAGTCGTACCATTAATAGTGCCTACTTCAATGATGGTAGCTCCTGGAAGTGCCGCTCCGGTTTCATCAAATATCTTACCAGAGATTCGTATGCCTTCTTGTTGGTTTTCCCTATACTTTAAAGGTTTGGGTTTTTCTCTAATTAAAACTGTATTATTTTTCGATAATTCAAAACTAAGATTATTCGTAGATAATACTCTCTCTATTAGTTCAGATACTTTTATCTCTCCTTTTTCTAAATGTACTTTTGACGAATCTTTAAATAAAGATTTTGGATAGACAAAATTTAAGTCGGTCTGTTTCTTGATTATTTTAAACACATGGTCTACCGTAACCAGTTGATTCTTTTTTATCATTATCTTTTCTTGTGAGAAAGAACTTCCTGAGGTTAAACAGAAAACTGTTGTTCCTATTAAAAAGATATATATTTTCATCATAGTTTTTATGAACCGTTTTTCGAAGAGAGAACGGACATTAATTAATATCATTTTCATAAATTTGTTTGGTGTTAGTTATTATTTAGTTTAATTAATACTATCAATTCTGAGGAACAAAGCACAGACACCGCCAAATGTTTATAGGCTTTGTTCCTTTTTTATTTTATTATTATTTTTTTATCATATATTTTATAATTTTTAATTATTCCGAAGTTTTCAATACTTTTAAGTATTTCTTGAATTTCTTGGTTTTTTCTTAATATTCCAATAAATTCTTCATTCTCTATGGCTTCATTTTCAAATATTACTTCTACGTCATACCATCGAGACAATACAATCATCATTTCTTTAAGCGACTTGTTTTCAAAACTAAAAACGCCATCTTTCCAAGCTATTTCATTATATACATCTACTGTTTTTATTATTTTACTATTGTTTACCAAGTCAAGATTTAGTTGCTGTTCTGGCTTTAACTTTTTTAATTCATTTCCTGAACTTACTACCACGCTACCCTCTACTAAAGTTGTATAAATGTTTGATTCTCCTAAATAGGCTTTTATGTTAAATTCTGTCCCCAAAACCTCAACCTCCTGAGATTTATTCTTAACTATAAATTTTACTCCATTATGGTTTGTACTTGCCGACACATCAAAAAATGCCTCGCCATAAACTAACTCAACTTCTCTTGTCTTACCACTGCTAAAACTTACTGGATATTTTAACTCAGATTCAGAATTTAACCACACCTTGGTACCATCAGAAAGTTTTATGGAAAATTGCCCTCCTCTAGGTACGGTTAAATAATTATATTTTATTTCTTCCGATTCCGATTTACTTTTTTCATAGACAATTTCTTCGCCGTTACTATTTACATTTTGCGCATTATAAGAAGTGCCTTTTTCTAAAGCTACCTGAGAGCCATCATCGAATGTTAATATGGCTTTATCGGTTCCAGGCTTAATACTCTTGCTTTTATTGACTATTATAGTTTCATTATTTTTATTGCTGATATGTATACTATTTCTAAAAAAATAAGCAGAAATCATTAATCCAATTACCAAAACTGCTGCTACATATCTATAAACTGATTGGGATTTTAGCTTATAAACAAACGATTCTTTCCTTCGTATAGTAAAAAAAAGTTTATCGAGTAACTCTTGAGTATTGGGTTCTTTCATACTGTAATAAATAGCGTAATGTGTTTTAACATACTCCTTAAATACTTTTTTGTTAGTTGGCTTTTCAATCCACACTACGAGCTTATCTATATCATTAGCAGTAGCAGAATTTGTTAAATACTTTACTATTATATTTTCTATACTAGGCGACATTTTAAAGACATTCATTTTATATATTACAATACAAATTCAATCAATACTTGCTTTTTTAATATTTTTTTTTACATTTAAGTAATGTTTTATGATATTTACCTACCATAAAATACGAATTTATAAATTCAACCAATGCCTAAATCATACAGTAATACCGAACTAATAAAGCTCCTAAAAAATGGTAATGAAGATGCTTATACCTACTTGGTTACTTTTTACCATAAACCTCTTTTTGTATATGCTTTAAGTCTTACTAATGACGATTCCAGTGCAAAGGATATTGTTCAAAATGTTTTTTTAAAAACTTGGGAACATAGAAAAAAGCTAAACCCAAAACACTTAATTAAAAGCTTTTTATATAAAACTACTTATAACGAATTTATAAATCAGTATCATAAGAACAGGAGAGTTTCTATATTGGAACGAGAATATATAGAAGCCCTTGATGAAATAGTTGATGATAACAACTTGGAAATATTGGTACGGAAAATAAATCTGATTACCGATGGCATTACCCACCTACCTCGTAAATGTAAAGATACCTTCTTACTAAGTAAAAAAGAGGGGCTTACAAATATTGAAATTGCGGAGTATCACAATGTTTCTGTTAGAACTGTGGAATGGCAACTTAATAAAGCGTATAACCTGCTTAGAAAACGTTTGGGAGATGAGCTAAAGAGTATTCTATTTTTGTTGTTTAGAAGAAATTCTGTTAGAGATGAGGTTTAGACTAGATACTTCAAGGTAGTCCAAATTGTTAGAAACATAACAGATAAAAGTGCCACTATATATCCGGCAATATTTTTATTAATTGATTTTGGGTTTCGAAGGTATTCATTTGATATCATATAAAATTAAAATACTATTTGGATATCCATACCACTTTCGAAATAGGCTCTTTATAACCATTAAATAAGTCTTGTACTTCGTTTATAAGTTCTTCCTTCTTTTTCGGGAATGACACAGGTTTTCTCAAGAATGTTTAAAACACCTTGTTCTATACTCTTATTCATTACCTTCTTTTTTTGCATACAAGGTTTCATAGGTTTTTTTAGTTGGACTAAAGCCTAAGCTACGGCACCACCAATCATTTTTGATGATACACTTACATATTCTTCTCCAAGATGGAATCTTTCCTCTTTTTTCTAATTTTAAGTTCCCTTGATCTCGAACAAGATCAATAGAAAACCCTTTGTTTTCCCACGATCTAAGAAAGGTTCTTATTTTCCCTTCGTAATGGTTTTTACTAATTTCTGGCATGGATTCTAACAAAATATAGGTGTATTCTTTCCATGTTAACCCCTCTGGCAAGACCACTTTAATTCGACCAAGAACAGCTGTTTTACTATAGATCGCTCCAAAATTAACGCCATGGACTCGTGCCACAATCTTATTCCATGTTTCTGGTTCAATCTGATGATAATACTCCAAACTTTGTCGTTGGTCATCTCCATAGGGTTGGCAAATACGCATTTTATGAATAGACACTCCGCATAAATAAAAATAATCGTAGAGCTTATTGTACTTTAATTTTTCCTTCCCTATATAACGCCAGATATCTTCGGTTCGCCAATCATAGATAGGATAAGAGAATATTAAATTTTTTGAACCCTTGCTCGTCCAATTTTTTCCGTTCCAGCCATTGGTCGTTACCGAAAAAAATCTGTCTAAACTTTCATCAGATCGAATACCCAACAAGCAGCTACACAGCACCCCGTCGGAAAACCAATTGCCCCATTGATACACAAAATCCTCAAATTCCATCCCAAAGCGGAAAAAAGGATAATAATCAACGTCTGATATTACCTGTGGATGTTGTGGCATAGGGCGAATCCATGCTTCCGATTGTTCTGGATCCCAACAGCGCCAATGGGGTTGATAAACGCTAACAGAATTCCGAAGATTCAAAGGAAGGCAAATCCAGTGCAGATTAATTTTTTCAGAATCAAGGCCAATCTCTTCAATATGCTTTATTGTGGTATCATATTGTCCCTCCAAATCAACAAATAATACATCGAGCGGTAATCGGTTTTCATATTCGGCTATTTCCAAAGCTAAATGCAACATAACCGTACTATCCTTTCCGCCACTAAAGGCCAAATACACCTTTGGAAACGTATTAAAAATATCCAGTATACGGTTTTTAGCAGCGGTATAGACATTTTCGTCTAAATAGTTTTTAGGCATTGTTTTATTTATTGTTTAAAAGGATTCTAGTATTTGTGATTTTTTATTTTCTATTGATGTATTAGTTATACATATTTTTTTAATATTATTTTAATTGCAAATATTAAACATCAATAGATAAAATACTATAATATGTGCTGAAGTCTCATAAAATAAGGACAGATAAAATAATTATTGGGATGATTAAGTAATTTAAATTGTTTTATTACGAAATTGAGTGGCTGTTATTCCCATATTACGCTTAAAAAACTGATTAAAATTAGCGACTTCATTAAAATTTAATGCATAAGCTATTTCGGCTACAGATTTATCCATTTGGTGTAAACGTGTTTTTGCGTACAACATCTTATAATCAATAATAATTTTCTGCGCACTCTTACCTCTCGCTTTTTTTACACATTCGGTGAGATATATAGGGCTTATATTCATCTGCGAAGCATATTCGTTTACAGATAAAAAATGATTATTACCTGAAAGGATCAACTGTTCAAATTTTGACATCATAGTATCAAACCTGTTGGTAGTAACCATACCTTTATTGTTTTGGGTAGAACGCTTTACCTTATAAAGTAAGATCATAAGTAAAGACCGAACTATCTCAAGATTATGTAACTCTGTACTTCTTGACTCTTGATATAATTCTTGAGCGATACTTAGTATACCTTTAAAATCATTTTCTGAGAGTTATAGGGATACTGTAGTACAGGATACTACTTCTATGGCCACTTTACATTGGAAAGAAATAATTTCTGATAGTATCTTACAAGAGCTAATTCAAGAAGGATTGCAAAACAATCTCGATTTAAAGACAGCTTTAGAAAATATAAATCAAGCCTAAGCAAGTTTAGTACAAGCTAAATTATCTTTTTTTACCCAGTTTGGAAGGAAGCGCTCAAGTAAGTAGGTCAAAAACGTCACAAGCGTTATTGAATTCTGGTAGCGTAGCTGGTACAAACTCAACTACTACGTCACACTTAGGTCAATTAAGTAGTAGTTGGGAGATTGATGTGTGGGGAAAATTGCGCAGTAACAAACGGTCTGTTTTAGCATCCTTCTTAAAAACGGAAGCGGCAACGAGAGCTGTACAAACACAATTGATTTCAGATATTGCAGTTGCATACTATAATTTATTGGCACTTGATGCGCAATTGGAAATCACCAAAAATACGCTTCAAAATCGAATAGGAGATCAAGAAACTATGAAACTGCTTAAAGAATCGGCCATAGTAGATGGTGCTGCTGTTGTATAAAGTGAGGCAAGTAGATACGAAATAAAAGCTAGTATACCAGATATTGAATTAAGTATTTTACAAGAAGAGAATGCACTTTCTATTTTGTTAGGTAGAGTTCCTGGTGTTATAGAAAGATCATCACTAGAGAAACAAACAGCCTATTCCGATTTAAAAATTGGTCTTCCAGCCTCTCTTCTAAGAAACCGACCAGATATTCAGGAAGCGGAAATGGCTTTTAGAGCTGCTTTTGAGGATGTAAATTTGACAAAAACCTATTTCTATCCGTCACTTACAATTACAGCTAATGGAGGTCTTTCATCTTTATCATTAACCAATTTTTTTGATAATTCCGTATTCTACAATTTAGTTGGTGGTCTAACCCAACCCATTTTTGCAAATGGAGAAAATAAAGCCCGAATAAAGAATTTCTTGAAACGAACTATCCTCGAGGCAGTCCCGATAGCTATCGGGACATAGAAGTATTTCGCTCGTTTCATTTTGACCTTAGGGTCAAAAACCAATCCCGAAAGCTTTCGGGACTGTATTTAGATTCCCTCCCGATAGCTATCGGGATTCATGGGAATGACAATTTCAGCGGAAACCCCGACGCAGAGCGTCGAGGAATTCTTTTCAATTAAAAATTAATAAATCATTACAACAACAAGCTTTTTATGATTATAAAGCAACTTGGTTAAGTGCTGGCGGAGAAATTTCGAATGCACTTTTCCTTTACAAGAAAGCTAAAGAAAAACAGGAAGCAAGAACGTATCAAATTTCAGCTTTAGAAAAATCAGTTGAATTTACTGAAGCGCTTCTGGAATATTCCTCTACCACCAATTATACCAATGTGCTTACCACTAAGAACAATCTATTATCTGCACAATTGGATGGTGTTAGTGACAAGCAACAGGAATTGCAGGCCGTAGTTCAGCTTTACCGTGCTCTTGGAGGAGGCTGGTTAAATTAGGCTTTAGACAAACACATGCCTTGACCAGTGTGGTTAAGGCATATCTAGCTAGATCATAATTAACACCAAGTTAGAAGAAAGCTCATCAATATTTTCCTTATATGCCTACCTGTATATAAAACGCAAACAGTATAACTAACACTGCAAGAATTAAGCTAAGTACAGATACCAAAACAAATGTTGTTAGGAAATTTATGAGGCTAATTACATAAATATAACTCAGAAACTATTTAAGTTTTGTTTTTGGAATTAATTTGGGTGGATTACGTTCTCTGTCAAGGCAAAATAAATACGAATAGCATCGCTATTTAAAGAAATTTTGCTACAGAATGAGGGCTTAAGACGACAAAATAAACTAAAGGATAAAATTTAAACAGTTTATAAAATCAAGTATGACAGAACAATACGCCCCTTATGAAAATACTATTAAAATTTACAATACACAAAGACCACATTTATTCAATAATAGCTAACCCCAATACAAATACATCAACAAAATCCTTTAAAACCTTCCCACATATCATGTATCTTACTGTATGGGGAAAGATTCTGATTGTTTTTTTGGGTTATTAAGACGAAACTTCAATATCACTTCATGATTTCCTCTGCCATAGTTTTTTACTGCTGTTATCGAACTATCATAGGCATAGCCTGCCCGCACCGAATCTGTTATCTTAAAAAACACCAATCCACTTATAGATTCTTTTAACCGATGGCTAATTCCAAACTCCAATGTATTATTCATATTCAATGTCCCACTTATATCCATCGACAAAGGAACACCACTCACCATTCTGGTTAATACAGAGGGGGTAAAAATCATATCATTCTTCAAAGAAAAATGGTACCCTGCACCTGC
Source organism: Flavivirga aquimarina (assembly GCF_030540835.1). Classification (GTDB taxonomy): domain Bacteria; phylum Bacteroidota; class Bacteroidia; order Flavobacteriales; family Flavobacteriaceae; genus Flavivirga; species Flavivirga aquimarina. The sequence goes on from NZ_JAUOEK010000033.1 coordinate 11,958, forward strand.
ATAAAAATGTAATTTATCTGTAGCCTCTGTTGCTATTCCCGATTCTTTTTCATATCGATTGGTTTTTAAAATCGCTGGAGCAGATACATTTACATAAAAATTGCCTCCCCTCAAATAGGCGCCAATCCCTATATTTGGATTGAATTCGCTTATATTCTCGGTAAAGAGCGGATCGTTCTCAACTCCTGCCCTGGTCAAGTCTACCTGTACTAAAGAACCGCCCAATGCCTTAATCCCTAAAAAAAGATCTAGCGTTTCTGTTACCGGTACTTTATAAGAAAAATCAATAGTTACATCTATTTCTTTTAGTACAAACACACTACTATTAACAATTGAAAAACCCAGTCCAATTTTTTCGTTTATTGGTACACCCGCTGAAAAACTCTGGATTTCGGGCCCGCCTTCTAAACCTGCCCACTGGCTTCTAAAGTTGGATGTGAATTCTGGTGTTTCTCCAACCCCTGCATAGGCAGGGTTAATAACATTCATATTATAATTATACAGGGTATAGGTTACATCTTGTTGTGCACGTACCTGTATGTAGCTCATTGAGATTACGATAAAACAATATAATTTAATTTTTTTCATTTTATTATTTTTTTATGAAAGCGGTTTTAACCAAAACCGCTTTCAGATAATGGAATGGATAATTTGTTCTGGAATTATGTGGTATTTTTTATTTGAAAAACACAAAGGATTAATAATTGATATATATCCATCCTGTTTTAGGAGCTATTCCCGATTCGTTTAAATTTATGATATACAGATAGGCCCCAACAGGCAATTTTTTAATGCTATTGCTGGTTTTATTGGAGACCCCATTCCAGTCATTTCGATAACCATTGGCTTCATACACTGGTTCTCCCCATTGGTTGAATACCTGAACGGTATTGCTTGGATAATCCGCTATGTTTTCTACCACCCAAGTATC
>NZ_JAUOEK010000056.1 GCF_030540835.1 Flavivirga aquimarina
CTCAAATGGAGTTAAAACTATGTACTTTAGTGCATGTCGCTTTCAGCTTCTAAAAACTTTTGACACGAATTCAGTTTTACCATATTTCACGAAGCAGACTTTCAGTCTGCCAAAACGAACCTATGGACTTCCAGTCCATAGCGGTTTAGTCTTTCTTATATTTTAATACGTAGTTGTTCGTGCCGTTATTACCATTAAGTACTATTCCACTAGGACAATGAAGGTGTTTTGATTCATTAACTAAACCAATACCAATACTGTTGTTTTTGTTAAAACCCTAGACTTAAAACCTAGCCCGTTTTTTTAGTTCCTTCCAAGTAATATATAAATCAATAAGGTTGCCACGCATAAGAATATAGACAGATGCTTGGTGTATTTCCATTCATGCATATCCACGACATGCAAATCTTGTAAGGTAAAAGACTTGTCTGCTGGGTAAAAATAAGATACCGCGAACATGGTTGCTACATTCAATAAAAATTCTATACCCCAAATATGAACGAAGTGAATATCTAATTTTAAAATAAACGTAGATAAAATATAGAAGGCAAGCCCCACAAATAATGACGCCTTTGCGCCCATGGCAGATATTTTTTTTAAGAAAAAACCAGCAATCATAATAGACCCTATAGGAATAAAAAAGATGCCATTTAGTTGCTGTAATAACTGGAAGAGACCATCTGGAGCATTGGCTACCATAGGTGCTGCCATAATTGCAAAGACTGCTAAAATTGTAGAGACCGTTTTACCAATCCTTACCAGTTTTAGATCACTAGTATTTTTTCCAAAATGCTGCTTATAGATATCAATACTAAAAATAGTCGCCGCACTGTTTAATACACTATTGAAAGTACTTAATACGGCACCCATAACTACAGCTGCAAAAATACCAACCAAGCTTAAAGGCAGTACTTTTTTAATAAGTTCTGGGTAAATCATATCTTGATTGTCATAAAGCGAATCACCATAATAATAGTACCCAATAACCCCAGGTAGAATAATTACGATAGGAATTAAAATTTTAAGAACTCCAGTAAATAATAATCCCTTTTGGGCTTCTACTAAATTTTTTGCTCCCAATGCCCTTTGTATAATAGTCTGATTCATGGCCCAAAAATAAAGTTGGTTAATAATAAGCCCTGTAAAGAGAACCTCAAATGGCAACACAGAATCCTTGGCGCCCATGACATTAAATTTTTCGGGGCTGTTCTCATAAACCTTAGCTATACCTGTTAAAAAATTTCCATCTCCAATACTTATTAAGGCAATTAAAGGAACTGCTAAACCTCCAATCAATAGACCATAACCGTTAATGGTATCTGAAATAGCAACAGCTTTTAAACCTCCCAAAATAGCATATAATGAGCCTAAAGCACCTATAGCAACAACGGTTATCCAAAGCCCTTTTTCTTTAGTAACATCTAAGACTTCCGAAATATTAAAAATACTTTCCAGATTGATTGCCCCTGTATACAATACAACGGGTAAAAGTGTTACCACAAATGAAATGATTAAAAAGAAAGCGACTATGGTTCTGGTCGTTTTATCAAAACGCTTTTCCAAAAACTCAGGAATAGTAGTCAATCCCATTTTTAAATACCTGGGCACAAAATAAATAGCCGCAGCCACAAGCGCTAATGCCGAAGTGACTTCCCATGATATAATAATGAATCCGTTTTTGTATGAAGACCCATTCATGCCAATAAGATGTTCAGTTGAAATATTGGTCAATAACATAGATCCGGCTATCACCACACCTGTTAAACTTCTACCTCCAAGGAAATAGCCTTCTTCAGAACTTAGTTTTTCTTTTCTAAGTTTTAGCCATGAATAAATAGCAACGAAAGCTGTAAAACCAATAAAAGTAAGGAAAGTTTGCATAATTTGTTATTTTAAATTTTGTCTTTTTAATTTAATTTTAAGATATTCTAACCGCTCTATTTTCGAGTAAAGATTTTTTACAAGCTTCAGCCAATTCCAAAGCCTTTAAAGCATCGTATGCGGTAGCTGGAAATTCGCGTTTAGTAACTACACAATCTAGAAAAGCACGAGCTTCCTGCTCATAAGCATCTGCATATCTTTCAAGAAAAAAATTCTGATAGACACTTGATTGCTTCCCTTGAGTCGTGTAAAAACTGTTATGGTTCACCTTTTTATTATTTACTTGAAGCATTCCCAAAGTGCCGAGTATTTCTAAACGTTGGTCATACCCATATGGACTCTGTCTGCTATTATCGATAGTACATATTATTCCGTTTTTGAATTTTAAAGTGACCATGGCAGTATCTATATCAACGCCATCAATCCCTTCTATATAATTAATACTTCCCGTTGCATATACTTCAACTACATCATCTTCTACAATAAAACGTGACATATCAAAATCATGAATGGTCATATCTTTAAATAGGCCTCCAGAGGTTTTTAGATATGCTAAGGTTGGTGGCGCAGGGTCTCTACTGGTAATCTTTACAATTGTAGGAACCCCTATTTTAGCTATATTTTTCTTAGCCTCGATAAATTCTGAATCAAACCTTTTATTAAAACCAATCATTAATCGTTTATCAATATCTGAAAAACTATTGAGAAGAGCGGTTATTTTATCAATTTCAATTTCTAATGGTTTTTCACAAAACACATATTTTTTATGTTCAAGCGCTGCTGAAACTTGTTCATAATGCAATTTAGAAGGAGAACAGATCCATATAGCCTCTACTTCTTTATTAGCTATAAGCTTGTTATAATCAATATAGGAATAAGGGATCTTATTTTCTTCGGCTATTTGATTGCATTGTTTTTCATCAATATCAGAAACAGCTATGACTTTCAAACCATCTATTTTCTGTATTGCTTTAAGATGGGTTTTCCCAATTCTTCCCAATCCTATAATTCCTATTTTCATATACTTTTTGTTTTTGAATACTATTAATCAAGAGTTTTCCTAAAATTTTCTTGACCAATTTTTTGGCCACCTTTCGATAACCACTTTGGTTTGTGTAAAAAACTCTATAGCATGTCTACCTTGACCGTGTAAATCACCGAAAAAGGATTCTTTCCATCCTGAAAAAGGAAATTGCGCCACAGGTGCTGCAACGCCTATATTGATGCCTATGTTACCTGCCATTACTTCACTTCTAAACTTTCTAGCAGCTAAACCATCACGAGTAAAAATACAGGCCATATTGCCATAAAGTCCTTTATTAATAAAATCAATGGTATCGTCTAACTGTTTAAAGTTGGCTAAACTCATTACTGGGCCAAAAATCTCGGTGCTAATAAGTTCACCATCTAACGGAAGTCCTTCTATAATACTTGGCGCAATGAAATTACCTTTTTCAAAACCTGAAACTTTTGGGTTCCTTCCATCTACCAAAAGATTTCCTCCTTCCTGAATACCTTTTTCTATGAGTCTTTCAACGCGAACTTTACTGTCTGAATTAATTACTGGCCCCATCTCGGTACTTTTATCCATCCCATAACCAACGGTTCTTGTTTTTGCGGCTTCTACCAAGGCTTCTTGGAATATGCCTTTATCATCACCAACAGGTATAATAATTGAAGCTGCTAAACAACGTTGTCCTGCACAACCGTAAACAGAATCGGTAATAATTTTAGTGGTCATCTCTATATCTGCATCGGGCATAATAACAACTGGGTTTTTAGCCCCTCCTTGCGCTTGTACGCGTTTACCATATTTTGTGCCTTCTGAATAAATATATCGTGCGACTGCTGTAGAACCAACAAAACTTATGGTTTTCACCTTGGGATGTTGCAATAGGGCATCTACGGATTCTTTACCACCATGTACCATATTTAATAAACCTTTGGGAAGATCGATATGTTTATCGATAAGTTCGAAGACGTATTGCATGGTCATCGGTACTTTTTCCGATGTTTTTAATATAAAGGCATTACCTGTAGCAATGGCATAGGGTAAAAACCAAAAAGGAATCATTCCTGGGAAATTAAAAGGCGTAATACAGGCAGAAACTCCTATGGGTTGCCGAATCATAAATTCATCAATACCAGTTGCGACATTCTCTGAAAATTCCGATTGACTCAAAACATGAGTACCGCATGCCACTTCAACATTTTCAATAGCTCTTTGTATTTCCCCTATAGATTCGCCAAACGTCTTACCACACTCATTAGTTATGAGCGTTGCTATCCCTTCTTTATGATTTTCTAAAAGAGTCTTCAACTTAAACAGTGGTTGAATGCGTTGCATCGTCGGCACATCTTTCCATTCTAAATAAGCTTCGTGTGCAAGTTCTATGGCATTGTTCACATCTATAGCTGCACCAGAACCAAAAGGCACTTTAGCAATAACTTCTTGTGTTGCTGGATTGTGCACATCTAAAGATTCTTTGCTTTTACTAGAAACCCATGCACCATTTATATAATTAGGTAATACTTTCATAAAAAAGGTATTTTTAGTATTTATTAGGTTTTATATATTGTTTTTGGATTTTCCTTTCTTCTTCATATTTTTTCCTTGCTTTACGAACATCTTCAAATTCGGATACCTCAGGAATAGGAACTTCCCACCAAGAATGCCCATATCCTGCTAGTTTTCTATCACGAATGGTTTCTACATAAATAACTGTAGTTCTTGTGTTTTTCTTTGCTTTTGCTAAGGCCTCTTTATATTCTTGCATGCCTTTTGGTTTATAAACAATAGCACCTAGACTCTCCGCATTTTTAGCTAAATCAACAGGGAGGTAATCGCCATCTAATTGCCCTGTTTCTTCGTCTCTGTATTTAAAATGTGTTCCAAAACCATTGCCTCCTACTTCATTAGAAAGTCCGCCAATACTAGCATAACCGTTATTATTAATGAGTATCATCGTAATTTTATACCCTTCTTGTATGGTTGTAATTAAATCGGATGGTAGCATTAAATAGGTAGCATCACCACAGATTACATATACTTCTCGAGAAGGATCTGCCATTTTTACCCCCAAACCACCGGGTATTTCATACCCCATACAGGAGTTACCGTATTCTAAGTGAAATCCTTTTGAGTTTTTGGTACGCCACAATTTGTGTAAATCACCAGGAGCGCTACCAGCAGCACATAATACGACATCGTTATCTTTCATAAAATTGTTCAAAGCTCCCAAATATTCTGATTGTACAGGGTGTGCCTCATCTACTGGTGCATAAGCTTTATCGACTATGGTGTCCCATTCTTGATTATATGTTTTGGCTCTTCGAACATATGCTTCGCCCGTGTGGTAATCTCTGAGTCCTTCCTCTAATTTTTTCAAGGTTTCTCTAGCATCTCCTTGTAACGGTATGGCGCTATGTTTAAAAGCATCTATTTCGGCAACATTGATGTTAATAAAAGTAACATCTGGGTTTTGCCATGCAGATTTGGAAGCCGACATAAAATCGCCATAACGCGTTCCTATACCAATAACCACATCTGCTTCTGCAGCAATTTCGTTAGCACCTTTGGTGCCTGTAGCACCGGCTGCCCCTAAATTTAATGGATGTTGAAAATGTAATGACCCTTTTCCTGCATAGGTTTCGGCAACTGGTATTCCTGTTTTTTCGATAAAGGTTTTTAATACGTCTTCGGCTTCAGAATACAGTACGCCACCACCAGCAATAATCATTGGTTTTTTTGCTTTCTTTATAGTCTCTATGGCTTGCTCTATTAAATATACATCTGGAGTTGCTCTTGGTATATACCAGATTCGTTTTTCAAATAATTCCTCAGGAAAATCATAGGCTTCTGCCTGTACATCATGTGGCAAGGCTATGGTCACTGCTCCTGTATCTGCTGGTGAGGTTAATACCCGCATAGCATCTAATAAAGAAGATGTTAATTGCTCTGGACGATTGATTCTATCCCAATATTTAGAAATAGGTTTAAAGCAATCGTTCGCAGACATATCTTGTGTAAAACTATATTCTGGCTGCTGTAAAAGGGGTAGGGCAGTTCTTGTGGAAAAAAAGTCTCCTGGTAAAAGTAACACTGGAATTCTATTAATTGTAGCTGTTGCAGCAGCCGTAATCATATTTGTTGCACCAGGGCCTATAGACGTTGTACAAACAAAGGTTTGTAAACGGTTTTTCATCTTGGCGTATGCTGCTGCGGTATGTACCATGGCTTGTTCATTCCGTGTTTGATAATATCTAAAATCGGGATGTTGTTTTAAAGCTTCTCCCATTCCTACTACGTTACCATGTCCAAAAATCCCAAAGCAACCTGCAAAAAACGGCGTTTCTACTCCGTCTCTTTTTACGTATTGCTTTTTTAAGAATTCAACTGTTGCCTGCGCTACTGTCAATCGTCTTGTCATAACTTAATTTTTTAAATACTTATTCTTTTTTTGAAGGATGCTGTGGCTAAATATGCCATTCGGTTCGATTCCAAAGCATCTTTTATTGTAATATCTGGTTGTCGATTATTGACTACACAGTCAACAAACGCTTTCATTTCTTCAACGTAGGCATCTTTGAAACGGTCTAGAAACATTAAATGCTCTTCTACCACTTTTCCTGTACCATCTATAACTTCTACTAAGTTTTTTGATGGTGAAGATCCGATACGGTAAATGGCCTTGGTGCCAACAATTTCGGTTTCCATAAGATACCCATGAGGGGCTGTTCTTCCACAGTAATAGAACCCCATTGCTCCGTTTTTAAACTGTGCATGACAGGTTGCATTGTCAAGGTCATTATATTTTTCAAATTCTTTGAATAGGTAATTAGATCCCATAGCAGAAACGCTATCATCAATCCAATCGCTACCTACTAACCAACGAGACAAATCAAAATCATGCACAAAGAAGTCATAAAATATCCCTTCGCTTTCACTTAAAAAATCGATGGTTTGTTTCGATATTTTTTTGCTATCAACGGCATAGCCTCTAAACAATATGGGCGTACCTAATTTACCGGCTTCTATTTCTTTTTTTACAAAGGCATAGGATGGGTCGTAACGTTTCATATACCCAATCATGCAAATTTTATCTGCATGATGCTTCTCTATTTGCTCCACGACTTTTTTAGATGCTTCATAGTTCTCTGCAATCGGTTTATCACAAAATACTGCCAGTCCTGCTTCTAAGGCTTTTAGTATTTGTTCTGGATGAAACCGCGTATATGTTGTAATGCAAATGGCATCCAACTCTTTATTCTCCAGCATTTCATCAAAACTATCATACGCATAAGGTACTTCTAGTTCTTGTTGTAAGGCTTGAGCAGAAGAAAGGGTACGTGAACAGACAGCAAACAAATTGGCTTGTGGAATCTGATAGGCTATATTTCTAGCATGGGTGGCGCCTAAGCGTCCAATCCCTACGGCTCCAATTTTAATTTTATCCATTTAAAACCCTCCTTTATTTTCTATAAATTGTATAATTTCTTCATAGTAAGGTGCAAAATTGCAGCACCCTTGTTTGGTTACCATCCAAGCACCGCATGCATTTGCCAAACGACATGATTTATAGGTATCCCATCCGTTGAGGTATCCATATAAAAAACCTGCAGCAAACGAATCGCCAGCCCCAAGAATATTAACGGGATCTACCTTAAAACCTGGTACTTTTTCTACAGTACCGTCTTTGTGATAGGCAACCACACCTTCGGCTCCTGTTTTTACTAAGAGTAAGTCTACACCAAATTTCATCACTTTGGCAATGGCTTCATTTACATTACCACTAATAGTGGGGTCTGTTATGGCGCTTTCTTTTATTGAGACTTGGTTAGAGTCTTCTAAAAAAACAGATAATAATTCTTCTTCTGTACCTATAACTATATTACATTGTGTTAGGTATTGTCGCAATACAATGCCATGTGTTCGAATATCTTTCCAAGAAATAGCTCTAAAATCGATATCTAAAATCACAGGAATAGCAGCTTCTTTTGCTTTTTCTGTAGCATATAAAGCGGCACTTCTTGCAGGCTCTACGGCAAGTGCTGTACCACTCATAAGAAAGGATCTGTATCTTGAAAAATTTATTTTTTCGGTATGATCTATGGTGATTTTTTCATCAGGAGCATTATCTCTATAAAAAATTAAAGGAAAACGGTCTGGTGGTATGATACCACAAATTACCGCTGTACTCGTTGTATTATTTATAGTTTGCACATGTGTTATATCTACACCTTCATCCTTTAAAGTATTGATTATAAATCCACCTGTTGGGTCTGGACCTACGGCAGAAAACAATCCTGTTTTTAAGCCCAATCGTTGTGACCCAACGGCAATATTGGTAGGTGACCCCCCAATTGAGGTCGTTAATTCTTTTATATCGTTGAACTCTGCCCCAATATTTTTAGAATATAAATCGATAGATACTCTACCAAATGTTAATACGTCAAAATTCATTTTTTTTCTATTTAGTTTCTTCCTTCTGCATTTGAAGCTTCTACGCTATCTAATATTTTTGGATAGGGATAATCAAAGCCCAATAATTGTTTTAGCATTGGTGAAGCATTTTCAATAATATTTTTTTTAACTCCTTGTTTTTGATCTTCTAAAGGTTTTACAAACTTTGGCAAATACTGTATCAAAATGGCGCTACGCATTTGGTCTTTCGTTTTATTTGGCATTGAACTATGCCACGTAAGCCCATAAAAAATAGCAATATCTCCTGCTTCACCTGTCATTCGTTCTGATTCCTCATAGTAAAGTTTGACATCTTTTTCATTTGGATATCTGCATAATTTCTGTGAATAAGGAAGGACTCCTGTAGCACCATTCTCTTTTGTAAAATCATCTAATAATATGGTTACCTGACAGTTTAAAGGAAATGAAGCATTGATATTCTGAGGAAATGTTTTTTCCTTGTACATATCCCAATAAGGATAGTCTACATGGGGTTCTTGCCCAGGTCCACCGGGGAGAATACAATTTGCTGCTATAGAACCTAAACAGAATTCACTCCCAAGAAAATCGCCTACAATCTCCATGATCTTAGGGTGTTGTACCATTTTTATAAAAATATCTCCTTTATTTAAAAGATTCCATACTCTTTTTTGCAAGTGCATAGTATCTTTATTAGCGCCTTGAAAATGGGTTACTTTTTGTTTTTCTTGAGCGATACAGTCTTGAATACGATTATTTGCCTCTTTTATTTCTGTTTTTGAAAAAATTCCAGGCAACACTATATAGCCTTTGCCATAGAGGAGTTCGTCGGAATAAGTTCGTATAATACTCATATAATTATCAAGCTATTATTATGATCCTTTTTGATTTATTTCGCTTGCAAAACCAAATCATCAACATTAATTAATCGTTTTTCTTTAAAAGATAAGGTTAGCGCATTTGCTACTAAAGTTGCTTTGGTAGCGTTTTGCATGGTTAATGCGGGTTGTTTTCCTTCTAAAACGCAGTCTACAAAATCTTGGATCTGTACTAAAAAGGCGCCTTTAAAACGTTCGAAAAAAGTCTCTAAGCACTCATAACGAACACCATGTACATCTGCTATTTCCAGCATATTTTTACGCGGTGGATCTCCCACTTTTAAATTACCTTCGGTTGCCATTATCTCTGTAAATGTATTGTGACCAAAAGGAGACACTCTAGAGGCTGCGATTACAGCTGTTGTTCCATTTTCTAATTCACACATAGCAAAAACATTGTCGGCATCTCCTGCTTCACCAAATTCCTTAAATCGATAGGCACCACCCAACGACCATACTTTTTTAATATCGCTACCTAAAAACCAATGTGCAAGGTCTATATCATGAACACTAAAATCATGAAACATACCGCCACTAGCTGTACAATATTCTATTTGAAAAGGCGCAAAAACATCTTTATCTACAGTTTGTGAGCGTACAAAGAATGGACTGCCCACCAAACCTTCATCTAATTTTGTTTTTGCATCTGCATAACTCGGATCATACCTACGCACAAAACCTAACATTGTAATTTGATCTGGGTATTTTTCTACCACTTTCTCAACCTTATAACAGTCTTCAATATTAATGGCCAAAGGTTTTTCACAAAACACATGAAAACCTGCCTCAACAGCCATAATTATTTGGTCTGCATGTTGATCTGTAGAAGTAATAATCGCTACAGCATCTATTTCTTTATTGGTTAACATGTCCTCGTAAGAACTATACAAGTTCTTAACACCACAAGTATCTCTTGCAAAATCTAATTCTTCCTGAACTAAACTACAAGCTGCAATAAGGTTTGCGTTATGTACTAAGTATGCTATGTTATTAGCATATTCTTTACCAAGTCTTCCTAGGCCTACTATGCCTATATTTAATTTTATCATTTGTTATATCTATTTAAAATGGCTTATCATATCTTTTATTCCCGGAATTGTTTCTAATTGATAGGCGTGATCGGGATGAAAATATTGTATTAATGAACGATGGGTTTCTCCAACAATAATTGTGAAATAATACATTTCGTAACCAGGTGCAGCTACTGATGGGTGGTACCCTTTATCTATCATGATATTACTTTGATCTTTTACATGATAAACAGGCCCATAGCTATCGTCTTCTGGGTACATAAATTGTGCGCCAAAACCATGTGGCGGATTAAATCGAAACTGATATACTTCTTCAAATCTTGTTTCGACAGGGTGACGGTCTTCATCGTGTTTATGTGGCGGAAAACCAGACCAGCCACCAGCACCTACCGTAAAAAGTTCGCTTACCAATAAGCGACCTGCTCTACCATTGGCATTCTGACCTAGAATATGAAAGATTTTACGATGTGTTTTGGTGTCATCACTTCCGTACTGTACTTTATCCACTTCATTTTGATCTACATAAAATGGAGGATATTTTGTTTCTATTTTTCCTCCTGCTACATAGATTTCAGCACCATTTTCAGAAACTGCAGTAAATTTTACTTCTGCTCCTTTACCAGCATAAACACCTTCTGGTTTACCTTCCCATAGCGATTTTCTTTTCCCTACGGTATTAAATGCTTCGCTATCTACAGTGACATCAATGGTGCCTTGTACAACAGACATCACACTTTCATGATTTTCTAATTGATAGCTATGCGATTCTCCTTTATTTAGCTTCACATGATTAAAATAAACTAAGGGAACAGATGTGTTATCTACATCTACTATAGGTTTATTTTTATTATCATATGGTTCTATATGATGATTTATCATACTTTAAAATTTTAATTGATTCGTTAAAAACTCGTATCCTTTTTTAGAATATTCATATGGATTAGCAACAGAAGGGTCTTGCTCAGCTTCTACTACAAGCCAACCTTCGTAATTGCTTTTATGTACTATATCTGCCAAGGCATACATATCTAAATCTCCATCACCTGGTACTGTATATATACCTAATTTAACAGCTTTTAAAAAGCTGAGGTCATCTTTACGAACGCGCTCTCTTACGCTATGCCTAACATCTTTAAAGTGAATATGAGACGTCCTGGAAATATATTTTTGTAGCATTGCTACTGGATCTTCACCAGCAAAATAAAAATGGCCACAATCATAATTTAGTGTCACGTATTTATCGTCCGTTTCATTAAGCAATCTATCTGCTTCACTTTGGGTTTCAACCATTGTTGCCATATGATGATGGTACGCTAATTTTATTCCATATTCTTCTAATGAAATACGCCCTAATTCATTCAAGCCTGATGTTAGTTTTTTCCAGTCTTCTTTACTGGCTTCTTTTCTATAAGAAAGTGGCGTGTGATATTGTCCGTGTAATGTGTTTCCACATTCTGCACCTCCAACTACTTTTGCGTTGAAGTAATTAAGAAAATCGATATGATTGATAAAATTTTCTTTTACTTCTTGAAATGGTTTTGTTGAGAATTCATAACTAAACCATTGATTGCAAATTGTAATCCCACGAATATCTAACATGTGTTTTAACAATTGTTTGTCGTGCACGGGATATTTTGTGCCAACTTCACAACCCGCGTAACCTGCTAAAGCCATTTCGCTTATGCACTGTTCGAAAGTGATTTCACCACCTAGTTCGGGCATGTCATCATTGGTCCACCCTATAGGAGCTATTCCAAGTTTTATCATTTTAATTTTATTATGTTTATTTATATAAATGTGCCTTTCCGGCATTACCTAGCAATTCGAATTTTTTAGCGAGAAGCACTTCTAGCTCCTCCATATATTGTTTTCCAGGGATTAAATGATCCCATTCACCGTTATGATCGCGAAAGTATTCCCGAAAAACTCGGGTCCATAGCAATCGTAAATCTGTAGCAATGTTGAGTTTACAGACACCATGCGTGATTGCTTTTTTTATTTCTGCTTCTGTTATACCTTTTGCATTGTCTTGAAGACCGCCTCCTGCTGCATTAATCCGAGAAACTTCGTTCTGATCAATGGTGGATGCTCCATGCAATACAATTGGAAAGTTTGGAACTCTTCGCTGAATGTCTTCCAGTAAATCAAAACGCAAACCTCTACCGCCTGAAAACTTGTAAACTCCGTGACTTGTTCCCACAGCCACTGCTAAGCAATCGCAATGGGTTTGTTTAACAAAATATTCTACCTCTGCTGGGTCTGTATATAGTGCATTTTCATCATTAATATCAATATCATCCTCTTTCCCGCTTAGCACCCCTAATTCTGCTTCAACAGAAATATTTTTTGAATGTGCTAATGAGACAATTGCTTTTGTACGTTCGATGTTTTTCTCTAATGTATCGTGTGAAGCATCAATCATTACCGAGGTATATTCATTGCTATTTATGGCGTCGTAAATATGCGCTTCATAACCATGATCTACATGTACTGCATAAACAACATCAGGATAGAGTTGTGCTGCGGCATTGATATAACTTAATAACATTAGAGGATGCGCATATTCTCGTGCTGCTGGCGTGGTTTGCACGATAATAGGCGCTTCCATTTTCTGTGCTGTCGCAAATAAACCATGTACTTGCTCTGGGTTTGAGATGTTTATTGCAGGAATACAAAAGCTGCCATAAGCCTTTTCAAATAATTTGTTTGCGTTAACTTTCATTTACAATATGTGCGTTTAAATACTTTTAATTAGTTCCGTGTTCGAACACGAATATATAGATATTAAATATATTCCCAAAGAAAAAGGATCAATACATGTTATTAATATGCTAAAAAAGTTATGTCGTTTTTTATTAGAATTCATATTTCAACCCAAATTGCATTCTAAATTGATCACCGCCAGTATTATATCTACCTGCAATCGGATTTACAGAATAAACACCATCAGATTCATTAAATAAGTTGGTATTGCTAACTACATCAAATGATCCGTCTTTATAGTCGAATAGGTTTAGTACATTGAAAATGTCCATTCTCAGGCTTATTTTATGCTTTTCGGCAAAAGTGAAGCTTTTAATCAAACTCATATTCGTAGTATATGCCCATGGTTGTATACCTCCGTTGAAGTCTGCAAATTCACCTCTGTGTTTGTTTATGTATTCTCTAAACTCTGGACTTGTAGACGCCAATAATAAATTGAACCCTTCGTAAGGATTATACAATGTGCTTGTATTTGGGTTAACTAATTCTGTGCTTTCAACCTCTGCCTCAGTAGGAATATATGCTAGATTTAAACCTCCTATAACATTTCCATTAGCGTTAGGGGCTGTTGTTGCAGAAAACCTACCAAATTGGCCTGCCACCAATGAACCACTTAATGTAAACCCATGTATTTCTGGAGTCACAAAGCTAAAGACTAATTTATTTGGAATAGAGTTCCCATCGTGCCAATTTTGAGCTTCTGTAGGGTAACTATTATAAGCATAACTTATAGGTTTACCGTCTTCTATACCACCACCAGCATTATAATAAGAGAATCCTTTTGATGCTGATTTTGTGTATGATACACTTACATTACCACCTTTTGGTAACCTTGCATAGGCTTCGAGTGAAGCTGCAAAAAATGTAGCTTTCCAATCTGAATTCTGAAATACATGTATATTTCCGAAATTAGGAGACGCCCCATTTGTATATGCAACTCTGCCATCTAAAGGGTTAATACCGTTTTCTTGAAGGTTTATGTTGTTGTAATAAGGTACGTTTTTAGTATTGTTATAGTACAAACTACCTCCTAAGCGAAACCAATTATTAAAAAAACGATGGTAACTTACATTAGCCTTAAATGTTACTGGCATATCAAAATCTGGGTCTAATATCACCACGTCGGGGGCAATATCATCAAAATCAACTCCTGTAGCTGCTGCATATTCTTCGGCAGTTATCTGGCTATCTAAATCGCTAAAACCTCCGTTATTAACATAATTCTGATGAATAGCTGCTAATGCCGTTGGGTCGGTCGTACTAACTGTAGTGAAACGTGAGCCGCTGTTCGCTAAAGTAGAGGTATAAGGTTGTGTTGTGAACTGAGATGCAAAGAAACCCATCCCAAATTTAAAAATTTCTTTTCCTTCACCTTTTCTATCCCATGTAATACTAACTCGAGGTTGAATATTATTAAAATCTCTTAATTCACTATTATTTACAATATTTTCACCTCTAAAAACAATGCTATTTAAATTTGGATTGGTAGGGTCAATTTTTGGATTAAAAATAGTTCCATCCCAACGAATTCCTACTTTTAGCTCTAAGTCATCTGTTAAATCGTATTCTCCTTGTGCAAACAATGCTAATTCAGAAGCCGTGTATTTTAATCGACCATCATCATTTGGATCATTAGCAAACTTTTTGTTAAAGAAAAATGGTGTTCCGTTTTGTAAATCTTCAAGCGTGTCATACCTAAAGCTGGATGCTATATTATGAGGTATGTTTTCATCTGACATTGTAATTAAAATGTCTGTTCCAAATGTATAGGTATCATTTCCTATTTGTTTGGTAAGTACATCAATGAATTGAAAGCTATCAAAATAAACTTGTTCAGGAACCCAAGTAGCTAATCCTGATCCAACTCTAAATTGAGGGCCATTATTTATTGATCCAACAGAAATTCTAGGAGTACGTGTTACACCAGGGGCTAATTCGTTTACTCTTTCTCCTCTGGAATAAGACACTCTTAGATCATTTGAACCTGATTTAAGTCGCGTCTTTAAACTCGCGATGACTTTTTTATCTTTAGTTAGAAATGGATACCCTCTTGAGAATAAGGTTACATTATCGAAACCATCAGATCCTGCTTGAAAGCCTTCTGTGTAATCTAAATCGTTATATCGTAATGATAAATTATTATTATCATTGATATTCCAATCCATTCTTAAAAATATATTTTTTGTGACTTTTTCCTCACCTAGTTCTCCTATTTGAGTGGATAAATCATTATTTTCTAAGACTCCTAAATTTACAAGTTCGTCTACATAATTCTGAACATCACTTTCAACAAAAGGGTAGGTTTGACCTGAATTAAAATTAATAAACCCAGCAGAGTTACTACCTGCTCCCACGGGACTTTCTTGTGTAAATTGATCGTAAACAGCAATAAAGCTGAGTTTGTCTTTAATAATTGGTCCAGAGACTCTAGCTCCGAATTGATTATTATTAAAATCCACCAATTTAGAACTGCCATCAAAATTTTTATCTCCACTTAAACTACCACCGGAACCATAGTACCATACGGCACCACTCCAGTCATTTGAACCACTTTTTGTAACTGCTTTAATTGAACCACCAGAACCTCTAGGTCCAGATACATCATATTCGTTAGTTACAATTTCAAATTCTCGTATGGCCTCTAATGATATTGAAAATGCAGGACCATCAACTGTTCCTCCAAAAACATTACGCCTATTATTCACCCCATCCAGGGTTATTCCTGTACTACCACCATTGGAACCAGCTACGCTAATTCCACCAAAAGAACTCCCTTCATTAAGCCCTATATTAGGGGTTGATAGGGGAGATAGATTTGCCAAATCTTCGTAGTTTCTGGTTGTAGTTGGAATTTTTTCCAGTGTTTTGCCAACTACAGAAAGAGCAGACCCTAATCGGTCGCTATTTTGAAAACCAGACACATCGGCGGTTATCACCAATTCATCCAATGCTTCTCCTGCAGTCATATTAAAAGGTAACTTTAACTTATTACCTAAATTAAGTTGGTATCCTTTTTTTGTAATGGTTTGATAACCTACATAACTAACAGTAATAGTGTAGGGACCACCTAGTTGAAGGTCTCGTATTACAAAATTACCATCAAAATCTGTTATAGCTCCTGCCTTAAAGCCTGTTGCGTTATTCACTACAATGATGTTTGCTCCTGTAATGGGTGCGTTGTCCTGAAGGTCTTTTACTGTTCCTGAGATTTCTGCTTCGTTTTGAGCGAAGGCAGTAGCGCTGCTTCCTAGTAATAATGCGATAAAAGCCAATTTCCTTATTGACGTTTTTATCAAGATTAGTTTGTTTTTCATTTAGAGTGTTTGTATAGTGTTCGAACACGAAGATAATATTTATTTTCAATTTACCAAAAAAATGTTGATAAAATATTAACAAATAGACAAAAATAGGTACTTTTGAATGAAAAAATCGTAATCTCATAAAGTTAAATAGTGTTCGATAACGTTTTTTTTAAAACTTGTGGAATTAATTGTTCTATAATTTTATTTAATTTAGTAAATTGTAAAAAAATAATATAATTGAAAACTATTAAGGATATTGCCAAACTAGCTAATATTTCTGCGGGAACGGTAGATAGAGTCCTTCATAACAGAGGTGGAGTTTCTGAAAAAACAAAGAAATTAGTTAATCAAATTATTAAAGATTCGGGGTTTGAGCCTAACCTGATTGGTAGAAATCTAAAACTTAATAAGGAATATAATCTGGTAGTGCTTATTCCTTTTTCTAATGAGGATAGCCCTTTTTGGATATTTCCAAAGCAGGGAATAGAAAAAGCAATTAAAGAAGTTTCCCATTTTGGAGCTAAAGTGGATGTACGCTATTTCGATCAATACGATCCTAAATCCTTCGAAAAAGAACTTGTTGCTGTGTTGTCACTTGAAGGTGTTGATGGGCTTATAATTTCTCCACATTTTGTAAAAGAATCAATCAAACACAAAAACCTTTTCAAAAAGCTAAAAGTCCCTTATACTTTTATTAATACTGATTTAGATGGGTTTAATAATGCTTCTTTTGTAGGTCAAGATTCGTTTAAAAGCGGTTATTTATCTGCTAAGCTTTTCGATATTTCTCAAACAAAAGAATCTACTATATTAATAATAACGGCTCTTCAAGAAATAGAAAATTACCATATATTAGATAGTAGAATTAAAGGTTTTAGAAAGTACTTTGAGGAAAAACCTTCTTCTCTCTTAAAAATTGAAACTTTAGAGATTGCAAAGTTTGGAGAAAACATTACTAAGGACTTGACTAAAAAGCTCATTACGAATAATGATATAAAAGGCATATTTGTTCCATCTATAAAAATCAATATAGTTGCAGAATATTTAGACGAATTTGAAATAGAAATGGATACTGTTGTTGGTTATGATTTAACTATTGATAATCTAAAATATTTAAAATCTGGAGTGATTACTTTTCTTATTGGTCAAGAGCCTTTTAACCAAGGCTACAATAGTGTAAAATTAATGTTCGACCATTTAGCACATAATACTGATTTAAAAAGTAAATACATATCTCCGATACATGTTATTGTAAAGGAAAATTCAGAATACCACATTTAACAGTTTGCTATTTTCTTGAATTTGCGTCATAATTATCATTAGATGCACAAGGCTTGGCTTACAGTAGTAGATATAATTCTATAAATTCGACAGACAGAGATCGTTGGTTTTAATAATTTTTTAATCTATATAACCTTTCCGGTTGTATTTGTAATGTTTAGATTATCAGTGTTTTGATTTTGTGTTTTTTCATAAGCATGTGAATTTATATTATTATAACAGGTCTTGGAGCAAATTTTCATAGACACTCCTTTTCAACAAAATTCCCCTTATAGTACTTTCAACCTAATTTCTGCAATTCATCCATTCATTTGTCTCAATATAGGGGTGAATATGTATAAAATCATACACCATGTGTTTTATTTTCTCTTTTTTTGTATAGTGCTATTAATTAAATACTTAACCTATGTTAAATATAAAAGCTGAAAATCATGTTAAAATTAAACATCAGTCAAGTATTTGTCTTTTAACAATTTCAGTATTTTTTACTTTTTCATGTTCAATAGAAAATAAGTTCGAGAATTATAAATCTTTTGAGAACATATTTAATTTGGTTGAACAAACGAACCAAACTAATAAATTAGAAGATAATCATATTAGTACCAATGGTGATTCCAATGTAATTAAAATAAATCAAGCTCTTAATAGTTGGACGGATGATAGAACCTAATGTTAACTCATACCAGTAGCAAATTAAATAAGTAGGGTAACCTTAAAAAATATGCTCTTAGCCCTAAATGAGAGCATGAGTAGTCTCTCAAAAGGTGTACCTGAAAATGCTCATAATCAGATATATTTTTATATTTGGTTATGAGTATATTTGCTATATCTACCTATACTGAACTTATCTTGACTTTTTCTATTTCCTAAAACCTGCCGGTAGGTAGGAACGGCTAAAATTCGCCCATATTTCGTTACTTTTTTTATGCTTAGTGATGCTATGCTTTTCAAAAAGAGTCTCATCTGAACAAATTTTATTTCGTTTAAAAACAAAAAGTCAAGATGATTTCTATAAAAGACATTAAAAAACAAATTATTTTTGAATGTATTTTCTTGTTTATTATGAAAGTTTTTTAATATGTGTTAATCGATGATAAATAATTTTGAATCTATCTTAGAATGATTCCTTTTCGTTTTACGGATTTACCACAACGGCTTTTTGAATTTTTCGACGAAAAGCGTATTTTGATTAATATCAATTTTTGTAATTTGTAATAAGTAATATAAGTTTACAGTAAGTAATATAAATTTTTTATTCGAAAGATTAATTGTATTTATTAATATATCTAGGTTAAAGATGAAAGTTATTTTGTATAGCCTAAACAGAAATATTTTGGTTTTTAATTTAGTGAATATGGTTAAATACTCAAACAAACTAGGTTATAAAACCTAAAGTGAAGTAAGGTTTTGAATATTTATTTGGAAGAACTAGAAAAGTACGACGGTATTATTGTTTATAACTCTAAATAAAATGTTATTATTATTGTTTTTTGAGCTACATTAAAATACCTTTATATTTTAATTCTTTATTGATTAAACCCCTTATATACCTCTATTGATAACCGAATGGTATGTAGATACATTTATATTGTAGCAAAATAAAATATAATAAACTTTAAAATTATTAACCATTTAATTTAAAACAATTGAATATCCATAATGGACCACAATTAAAAATACAAAGCTTAAATTTGATAAAAAATCAATAGCGAATTTTGATAGTGAAAAAGCTTGTAACTCTTATTTTAATTTGCATTGGAACAAGTTAGGCATAGTTTGCTAATGTGGTTATACCGAACATTATTGGATAAAAAGTTATTTAAGCTATGAGTAACAAAGATGACAGCTATATCTTAATGGATATGAAGGCTTATTTTACTGTAGTATCCTTAGAGTTAGAACAATTTAAAGACCTAAGTGGTCGTGGAACAGTAGGAAAACAAAATGTAGCTATTATGGCAGAATCAGCCCCTTTAGAAGATATCCAAACAAAAAAAACAGAAAGACAACCTAGATGCTTTAAATCTAAGGCATTAAGCACTCACAATATAACAGAAATTAACCCAACCATAGAGAATTCTATTAATGAAAAAAAGTATTATTCTTACAGATAAAAGCATTTCTTATGTTGATATTGCTGATCTTATAGAACGACATGTAACTAAAAAAGCAAGTAAAGAAACAATAAAAGAAATTTTAAAATGGATGCACATTACAATAAGTAATATAAGTAATTTATTGAGTAATTACCATAAAATAAAAGGTAAGTACCTTCAGTTATATTTAAGTGGGTTCGTTTATAAATTAAATCAAAAGTATTTTAGAGATGTGCTATTTGATAAGCTTGTTATTGCTAATATTACTGGATTATGATTTAAATAGAAAATCATTTATACAATTAAAACATCGGTTATTTCGTATAATAAACGTTTATATCGTGCATAGTCCTTATATATCTTTTCAATAAACATTCTCTTTAATTATATATAAGTTTGTTTATTGACAATAATCTCCCTAAATCAAAATTTAATGAATAAAATTAGCGCATTAATAGTTGAAGATGATACAGTTAGCCTTAATATTCTTAGGTCTCAAATAAGAACACATTTAAAAAATATTAATATATTAGGTGTTGCCAAAAATATTAGTGATGCTATTAGCTCATATAAACAATTAAGACCTCAAATTATATTTTTAGATATTAACCTAGGAGGTGAAAATTCATTTTCTATGTTAGATGATTTAAAAAAAGAAGCATATAACCCTCAAGTTGTATTCACAACTTCTACCGATGAATTTGCTGTTAAAGCTATAAAGTACGCTGTTACCGATTATGTTTTAAAACCTATTTCTCCAAGAGATCTCATAAAAGCTGTTAATAAAGCAGTGCATAACATAGAATCTTTTATAAAAATGGAAGCATTGAAACGATTGGAGAAAAAAAGCCAAGAATACCCAAAAATTATAGCTATTCCATATATTGATAAAATTGAACTAATTAAATTTGAAAACATATTATATTGTGAAGCTGACGGACGCTACACGAAATTTCATCTAATAAATGGGGATACAAAAGTAGCCAGCCGTAATTTGGGAGAGTACGAAAAATTATTAGATAAAAATTTGTTTTTTAGAGTTCATCATTCTTACATAGTTAATATACTTATGATTCATCATATTAATAAACTTGACGGCAATTATTGTCATTTGATGAACCATAAAACACTACCAATTGCTAAGCGAAGACAGGATGAATTAAATAGGTTTTTAAATTTAAAGTAACCTAGTTGTTACGCATTCTTAGTTTATAATATAAAAGTTATCTGTTAATGTGATATAGCTAAATCAAAATAAATCGTCATTAATTAGATTTACTTCTTTCGAAAGACCTGCTAGGTTTTTAAAACCTGGCAGGTCTAATATAAAATTCCGCCTATGTCAAATTATGATGATTTAGCTATATATGCAATATTAAAAGGATTGTAAGATCAATTTTAATACCTCTTCAATCACCAATTAAGCTAAGGCAAAATTTTAAATTCAGGTATGTGCATACCATACCTGTCATAGGTTGACTATAGAAAACAACAACTTTCTAAATATTTATTTTTTTCTAACTGTAGTGTTCTAGATTTTCTTACCTGGATAAGATTGAACTTAAATAGCTGTTTATAAATGGGCTTTATAACAGATATAGTTAAATAAAGCACTTATTATATAAATGAACCACTTGTTACTTCTTTATGTTATGTAAGGCGTAAAACCTTTTGCTTTGCGTCAAAATGTTTTAAATTATGAAAGTTCTTTCTCTCTCTCTTTTATGTATAATGTCTTTTTATTCATTTTCTCAAAATCAACCTAAAAACCCGAATGGTTTTTTGATTAAGTTAGGAGCAAACTATGTTGATAATTCAGGAGATTCGAATCCGTTTAAATTTTTAACGTCATTTAAAAAGGGAGCTTTTAGTCAGCCTTTAAAATTAGGTGTCGAATATAGGTTTAGTGACCTATTTTCTGTAGGGGTAGATGGAAGTATAAACAAATGGAAAGCACCTGATGCTGTAATAGATTTAGAAAAAATAACAGAAGATCAAGATTATTTTTCTTTAGATACGAAATTAAACCTTTATGTAGATGAGGTTTTTAATTGGTTTTCAAATGCAGATTGGTTGGATTTATATTTAGATGTAGGTGTTGGCTACTTTAAAATAAATGAAGGTGGTTTGAGTGGTAATTTTGGAGGAGGAACTAATATTTGGCTTTCTCAAAAAATAGGATTGAATTTGACAGCTGTTTCAAAATGGACTTTAGATGAAACCCCTGCTAAGTATGATACCAATCATCTTCAGTTTTCAGCAGCTGTTATTTTTAAATTATCTAATGGTACTAAAAAACAAGCATTGGATGAATTGAATGATAATACTTTAAAAGTTAACTCCGAATCTAAAGATGTAGTAAAAGATGCGTATGCACAAGCTGCGCCAGAGATTGATAATAATAAGGATGTGGCGCCTAATCAAATTGAATCTAATACCGAGAAAATAGATAATTCAGAAAATGATTTTGATGATGTTGCAGCTAATTATATTTTGAACTTATCGAGGAAAATTAAATTCAAAGTTGGAAATTATAATTTTACTCAAGAGTCTTATGAAGACTTAAACAGAATTCTTTTAAGGCTTTTAGAATACCCTAATATTAAATTAAGAATAGAGGGGCATGCCGATAGCGTTGGTGAGTTTAATGATAATGAAATATTGTCTAAAAAAAGAGCAAATACCGTGAAAAATTATTTAGTTGCGGGGGGAGTCAATCCCAATAACCTTATTGTAATAGGGAAAGGAGAGTTGTATCCTATTACATCAAATTTAACAAAAGAAGGGCGTCAAAAAAATAGAAGAGTTGAAATAGTAAGAATTGATTAAACTCTTTTTTATGGTCAAGATAATTACTTCGGTTTTACCTTTTTTCTTATCAATACTTATTTCATTTTCGATATTACCACGTATTATATACATATCAAGGAAGTTTAAATTATTTGATAAGCCATCTCTAAGGAAGTCACATCGCAAAAAAGTACCTTATTTGGGTGGGGTTAGTATTTTTTTGTCAACAATATTTGTTGTTTTAATAATAGGCAGTACATACCCGTTGAGTAAGAATATTTTAGACTTAAAGCTTGGTTTTGGTTTGTTTGTAGCATTGTTTACTCTAAATTTAATTGGGTTGAAAGATGATTTAGTAGGGACTAAACCTATCGAGAAATTCATATTTCAAATACTTGCGGTATCTTTTTTAATATCGGTTAGTGATGTTAATATTTTAAGTTTAAATGGCCTTTTTGGAATTTACTCTTTAAATCCTTTGTTTAGTTATATACTGTCTTTATTTGTGTTTATACTCTTAATCAACTCTTTTAATTTGATTGATGGTATTGATGGACTTTCGGCATCTATTAGTATAATAAGCAATCTCTTTATGGGATTCTTTTTTATTAAAAATGATTCCATTTTTAATGCTATTATCATGTTTAGTTTTTCGGGAGCTACACTGTCTTTTCTGTTTTTTAATTTTAGCCGTAACCTGAAAAGAAAAATATTTTTGGGAGATAATGGAGCTTTATGTTTGGGCTTAATAAGTGCCTATGGTATTATTCTTTCCATTAATCAAAGTGTTCAAATAGAAGACATAGCTACCGATAAGCTGTTTAAAAATTTTCAAATTATAATTATGGCGTTAGTTAGTTATCCTTTGTTAGATACACTAAGAGTTTTTTTTGTTAGGTTGTTTAAAGGGTTAAGTCCTTTTAGAGCAGACAATAACCATATGCATCACCATTTACTTAAATTACATTTATCGCATAGGATGAGTACGTTGGTTATTGTCTTTTATACCATTTTGCTTTTTTTGATTGCCTTTATGCTAAGATTTTTAAACATAAATAATCACTTTATTATCATTTTAATAATGTCTATGCTTATATACTTTATCCCGCTTATTTCGCAATTTCATAAAAGATATAAGCATGAGTAGTGCTTTCTATAGAATTGCAGTAACGGGTTTGAACTACATAGAGTTTTCATTAGCCTATTTATTTGCCAGAAAACACCCATTGGTTGGGTTAGAAAATAAATAAGATCCAGGTTTTTGGATTAAAGAAATAGAATTATGTAATGGGGGTTTTAGAAACCTTTCTAAAATCTATCATTAGTTTCAGAAGTTTATAATGTTGAATAAAAAATCTTTAAAAAATCAAACTTTATCGGGTATTGCATGGCGAGGTAGTTCAGATATCATACAACAGATATTGCAAATTATTTTCACTATGATTTTAGCTAGGTTACTCTCTAAAAGTGATTTTGGCTTGGTGGCAATGGCAATGCTGGTTAACAGGTTTGTAGTGGCAATGACCAATATAGGGTTTGGAGGTGCAATTATACAAAGCCAAATGGTTAATAAGAACCAGATTTCAGCCATTTTTTATATACAATTAACTATAAATATTTTTTTAACCATAGTTGTTTTTTTTAGTGCAGACTTAGCAGCAGGGTTTTTCGAAGCATTAGAGCTAGCACCGCTAATTAGAGTGTTTTCTTTTGTTATTGTTTTGCAAACATTACAGTTTCCAAATATTTTATTGAGAAAAGAATTAAAGTTCAAAAGCTTTTCATTAATTGAAATCTTTTCGATGGTTTTATCTAATGGGGTTGCCATTTTTTTAGCGGTTATAGGTTATGGGGTTTGGGCACTGGTTTGGAGGTTGATTATTCAAAGAATACTTTTTGGATTACTTTCTTTTTATTATGGAAATTGGTTACCTACAAAACCGGAATTTAAAGGTATAAAACCCTTATTTAAATTTGGTGTTAATATGTTAGGGTCTAATATGGTCTACTATTTCGTTGAGAATCTGGTAGCCATACTAACTGGAAAATATTTGGGGAAAGAAGTGTTGGGCTTATTTAATTTGGCATATAATTTGGCAATAATACCTGCTACTAAAATTAAGACCATTATTACCACCGTACTAACGGCTAGCTTTTCAAAAATACAGTTTAAAACTGAAAAATTTGTCAACGGATATGGTTTAATGTTAAAGTATACATCCTTAGTTTTTATTCCTTTAATGTTATTTATAGCGGCCTCTAGTTATAATACTATTCCATTGTTTTATGGTAATAGCTGGAGTGGAGCAAGTCCTTTTTTATTAATTCTATGTTTTGTTGGTATTTTAAGAGGCATTTCTCATATGCTACGTTCTGCCATATTAGCAAAAGGAAAGTCTCAAATTATTTTTAGGTCGGCATTAATTGAAATGCTAGTGTCTGTACCAATGATGTGGTTTTTGATGCCAAAATATAAAGTTAATGGCTTAATAGGTGCCTACCTTGTTGGAGTTTTTTTTGGATTTCTTTATACAGGTATTATTTACAATAGGGAAGTCAATTTAAAATATGCTTTTCTCAAAGGAATGCAAAAGGGGGTAAAGATTGGGGCTGTCATTTTTGTAGTAGTTTCGCTTCAATATATTTTAAATATTTCAAGAGAGTTGAGCTTAATTTTACAGATAATATCCTCCTTAGTTGTGTATTATTTAATGATAGGAACTAGCGAAAAACAGACTATGATGCTGTTTTTTAAGAGAAAACTAAACAAAATATCAGTTAAGTCTTATGATTAATCTGGGAATTCTAACAGCACATCATTACCCAAGACTTGGAGGTATGGAGTATGCTGTTCATTTCATGGCAAATGAGTTACATAAAAATGATAGCGTACAAGTTAATGTGGCTTGCAACTCTTTAAAAGGTATTTCTAAAACCTTTCATTATAATTATAACTGTTATCGGGCTAAAAGTTTTTCATACTTAACCCCTTGGTTGTTTAAATACAATCAAGATAAAATGATAAAAGAACAACATATTAATTTACTTCATGACCCAATGCTACACGGTGGAGGGTATTATTGTTACCAACAAAAATTAAAGCAAGATATTCCTTATATAGCACATTTACAAGGGGCTGATGTTCAGGTTGTAAAAGCTATAGCGTATGGTGCTTTATTGGATTCTAATTTAAAGCAACGTATAAAAAAGGTTGTTAAACATGCTGATCACCTCATTGCTGCAAGCAAAATTAACAAGCAAAATATGATAGACTTAGGGGCAGATGCAAACAAAATTTCTATTGTCCATAATGGGATACAAATAGAAGAGATTAATAAAATCCCCTTTCAGAATCAAAGAGCATTGTGGGGTATTGAAAAGGATGATTTTTTAATTATAACAGTAGGAAGAAATAAACCTGTAAAACGTATGTCTTTGCTTTTCGAAGCGCTTGAAAAATTAAAAGAGTATAAAAAAATAAAGTGTATCTGTGTAGGACCAGTTCAAGGTTTACAACAATTAGCTAAAAATAAAGGAATACAGGATCATGTAATTTTTACGGGACAGATTCCTAAAAATCAGAATATAAATATTCAGACACCATACCCAGAACTAATAAACCTATATCGTTCATCAAATATATACATTTCAACATCTTATGTGGAATCTTTTGGTAACGCTGCTGCAGATAGTTTGGCTTGTGGTATTCCAATTATTATAGGAAAAAAACATGGCATAAGAGATGCCATAGTTGAAGGTGAAACCGGATGGGTCATCGATGAAGAAACCCCAGCTTCTTTAGCTGAGATGATATTGACTTTTTATAAGCAAAGAGACACTTTTAATAATAATCAAGTTATGATTAGCCAATCGGTGGAACATTTAACTTGGGAAAATATAGCTAAACAAATGATGAACATATTTAATAAAATAGTTTAACCTATTATGAAACTAGCCTTACTGGCGCAAGCCTATTTATATGATAAAACTGCACGAATTAATGGGACATTAGTACAGTTGCATAATCTGGCCTATGGCTTTAAAGAAGCAAGTCTTGAAGTGCATTATATAGCAAGTACCAAAGATAAAGCTAAGTTAGGTAAAGAAATTATAGATGGTATCCATTTTCATTGGATACAAGCTGAAACAAGCATTTTTTCTTGGAAAAAAATGATGTCTTTTTATACAGATGTACTTGTAGAAGTTAAACCAGATGCTCTGTATGTAAGAGGTAGAAATGTTATGCAGTACGTTGCTGGAAAATATGCTAAAAAATATAATATTCCTTACGTCTGGGCTACAAATGGTGATGATAGTGCCGAGTTTTGGAAAAATATAAAAAGACTTGGAAATACTAACAAACCTATTTATAAAAAGTGTTTACTATGGCCTATTAAGGCATACGAAGATTGTTATATCAATAAAGGTATGAAAATGGCAAATAAAATAATAAACCAGTCAGAATACCAGCAAAAAGAAACCAAACGCATCCTTAAAAAAGAAGGTATAATATTACCAAGCTACTTTATTAAGGATAAAGGAGCAAACATAAAAGAGAACAAAATTCTTTGGCTGGCAAATTTATCACCTAATAAGCAGCCTCATTTGTTTATAGAATTAATAAATGGTTGTTCATTAAATGGATGGAAGGCAATTTTAGGTGGTGGAACACTAGATAAGAAGTATGAAAGTAAAATAATCAGTTTAGCTAAAGAACAATCCATTGAGGTGGAAGGAAAAATTGATTTTAAAGACTCTTTCAGGTATTATAAGTCATCCAGAATATATATTAATACAAGTAAATTAGAAGCAGATGGTTTGCCTAACGCATTTATTCAGAGCTGGTTAAGTGGTGCGGTTGTTTTATCCTTAAATCACGACCCAAATAATTGGATGGAAACTTATAATATAGGGTTTTGTACCAACGGAGATATTAAAGCTTTAAAAGAAAAGCTACAGTTGTTAATAAATGAACCAAAACGCTTAGAAATTATGAGTGCTAACGCTGTGGAGTTTGCTGAAAAAATATTTACCAACCAATCCATTATACAAGAGTATATAACACTTTTTAAAAACACCTCTAAAAGAACATTAAGATGAATATTACTTTTATAATGCCTTGGCACATATCAGAACGAGGAGGTGGGGCAGAGGTTCAGGCCAATTATCTGGCATTAGAATTAGCAAATAGGGGGTATACGGTAAATTATATATGTCAAACCAAAAATGAAAACAAAATAGATCGTATAGAGACAGTTAACCATATAAATATCTATTGGCTAAAGCCATCTGGTCGATTTCCATGGTTAGATCAAGGGAAATATTATAAACCACTACATAAAATAAAACCAGATATAATTATTCAGCGTTTAACATCAAATGTAAACTATATCATAGGGAACTATTGCAAAAAAAATAAAGCCAGATATTGTTGGGTTTGTACCGATAATTTAAGCCCGTTTAAAAATTTTCATGTTAAAAAATTTAAAGAAAGGTTTAATTTAAAAAATACCTCTTTATTGAAATACGTCCTTTTTTTAATAAATGCTAAAATAATGGATAGCTATCGCAATAATGGCATGAAACATATTGACTATGGGTTTTCTCAAAACAAGTTTCAAAAAAAAACAATAAAACAAAATTTTGATATTGAAACTTATACTATGATTACGGGGCATCCAAAACCTCAAAATAATTATAGCTTGGGAACATGCTATGCATTTCAAACTGTATTATGGTGTGCTAATTTTGGAATACATAAACGTCCGGAATTGTTCGTTCAGTTAGCTAGGCATATGCAAGATACTTCTATCAAATTTATTATGGTTGGAGGTCATAGTGATAAAGCTTATATGAAGGATCTTTTAAAAGATAAACCTTCTAATTTATATTGTACTGGTCATTTGCCTTTTGAAAGGGCGTTAACTTATTTTGATTTCGCTTCAATTTTTATTAATACGTCATCCCCAGGTGGCGATGGTTTTCCGAACACATTTGTTCAAGCATGGTTAAGAAAAATACCAGTTATAAGTTTTGGATTTAACCCTGATAATATTATTACAAAATACAAATTAGGTTATAATGTAGAATCTCTTGATGAAGGCATAGAAAAGCTAAACTTACTAATGTCCAATTATAAAGCTTATAAGGAAATATCTGATAATGCCTATAAATATGGCAGTAAAAATCATAGTATTAAAATAATGACAGATAATTTTTTAAAAACAATAAAGAATGAAAGTGTTGCACTGTCTTAATAGTCCACATGTTGGCGGTATAGAACGGTTGGTTATAGAGTTTGCTATTGCTCAAAAAAAGCAGGGCATAGACGTTTCTATAATGTTAGATACCTGTAAAGGGCAGTATTATAACTATCTGTTAGAGCAAGAGATTCCTATTCTGGATTCGGGTATTAAAGGTGGTTGGGATTTTAATTATAAAACATATAAACAATTAAAAAAACAGTTTAAAGCATTTCAAATTGTTCACTTACATAGCTTTTCGGTACTACGTTCAATGTCCGCTAAACATTCAAAAGTAAAAACCATATATACGATTCACGGATTATCTAAAAATGTGAGAAAAGAAGAACGATTAAAATATCATGCTAGAGAATTTCTAAAAAAATGGTTTCTTAACAGCGTAGATGTTTTAATAGCTAACTCTCATTATACGTTAGATTTAGCCAGAAAGCATTATAGTTTAAAAACGGTTAAAACAAAAACCATATTAAATGGAATCAAGCTAGCCGATTATACTCCAAATTCAGTTCCTAAAAACCATGAGTTTACAATAGGTTTAGTCTCTCGTTTTACACCAAGAAAAAGAATAGACAGACTTATAAATGCTTTTAATAAATATAGGAACATTGGAGGTGTAGGTGAGTTAATTTTAGTAGGAAATGGAACTGAATTTAATACTATTAAGAAGATGGTGAAGGGTTTGGGGTTAGAAAATTTAATAAAAATGGTTGGTTATAAAACCAATGTAGAAGACTATTATAATGCTTTTGATATCATTGCTCATCCGTCTGATAATGAAGGATTTGGTTTAATAGCAGTCGAATCTTTTTTATATGGCAAACCAATAATTGTATTTAACGATTCAGGAGGAATGAAAGAGGTTATACAACCTATAGAGCCTTATAACATTGTTGAAAATGAAGATGAGTATGCAAAGCGTTTATTGTTTTATGAAAATCATAGAGCAGAAATTTTCAAAGCATCAAAAAATAGAATTGCTTATGCTAAAAAACATTTTAGTATAGAGCGTATGGAACGAGATTATTATAAGGCATATAAATCGATTTTATTAAGATGATACATGTACTTTGGTTAGCACCAACCTTTAACCATTACAAAGCTAGGTTTTTAAACTATTTAGCAAACGTAAAGGAAATAAAACTCACAGTACTTTCGGGTACTGGTAGAGAGGGTATGGGTGACAAAGAAATAGATACATCATATCATTTTAATCAAATTCGGTTAAATATAAATAAACAAAATTTCGGAAAATCAGCATTAGTAAGAAAATCACTTAAAGGTTGTTTTAAAAACTATGATTGGGTGTTAATTCCAACAGAAAAGAAAAATTTATTGCTCTTTATTTATGCCTTGTATTTGAGAATAAGACATCGAGAAACCAAGTTGTTTACGTATACACATCCTATATCAAAATCTGGAAAAAGGAAAACAACTTTCTTGGATTGGTTTATTACTAAGTTTTACTATAAGCAATTAAATCGGGTTATTTTTTATACAGAGCAAAGTTGTCAGTGGGCAATTGAAAAAAAACTAATAGATTCAAAAAAAGCTTATTGGGCTAATAATACGATCGATACACTGGAAGTGAAAAAATATTATTCATTTGAGTTGCCGCTTTTAAAAACACCTGCGATTTTATTTATAGGACGACTCATTCCATCGAAGCGATTGCATGATTTAATACGCTATTATAAAGTTTTAAAAACGCATTTACCAAATTTAAAATTAGATATAATTGGTGACGGGCCAGAACTCTCAACTCTGATATCTGCTATAAAAGAAGATAAAAATATCACCCACCACGGTGCTGTTGTTGATGAGGTAGAAATATCGAAAATTATGAAGACATGCAGCATAGTTTTTGTTCCTGGTTTGTCAGGTTTATCAATCAATCATGCATTTACTTATAGTCGCCCTTATATTACATTAGAAGCAGATAAACATGGACCAGAAATTAATTATTTAGAACATGGCAAAAATGGGTATATCCTTAGCGGAACTTTTCATGAAAACACCACTAAATTATTAGAACTACTTACAAGTAAAGCCTTATTAACCACGTTTTGCCAAAATGCTAAAGTAAAAGGTGAGGAGCTATCTATAGAGCATTGGGTACAACAAATAACATTTAGCTTGTTACATGAATAATAATAAACCCAAAATATTATTTATAGGTCCAACACCACCACCGTTTTCCGGTCCGGAATTGAGTATGCAACAATTTTTAGAATCTGATGTGCTAAACGATGCGTTCTCTATTACTTTTTTAAAAACCAATTTTAGGCTTGACAATACAAGAAAAGGGTTGTTCGATTTTTTAATGATTACGAACTTCTTTATTTACTTTTTTAAGCTTTTTAGATTGCTAATAGTTGTACGTCCCGAATGTGTGTACTATCCGGTAACGCCAACACAAATAGGTTGGGTGGGTAGAGATGTATGGACTATTATATTAAGTAAACTATTTGGAATTAAAGTTATTATTCATTTACGAGGAAGCCATTTTAAACTCAATTTTGCTCAATTTTATCCAGTTTTTAAAAGGTTAATAGCATATAGTTTAAAGAAAGTTGATACAGCTGTGGTACAGGCAAAGTATCTTAAAGATCAATTTGCCCCCTATGTTTGTTCAAAAAATATAGAGGTTTTATATCAATCTATAGATGTACATGAGTACTCTACTAAGCATTCTTTTTCTACAGTTAAAGGAAAGATACTAGTTATAGGGCATCTCACGAAAGCAAAAGGCTATACAGATATACTAAAGGTCATTCCAAAAATATGCAAGCAATTTCCGTATGTAGAGTTTTATTTCGCCGGTAATATAAGAAAAGGAGAACGCGGTGTTTTTTATAACCAATTTACAGGGGAGAAGTTGCAATATGAAGACCCTTTTTTAGCCGAAAAAGAGATTAAAGATTCTGTCTATAAAACCCATTATAATAATCTGGGAATTATTACAGGTGTGCATAAAATGATACATCTTAAAACGGCTCAATTGTATTTAAGTGCTTCATATTCTGAAGGGTTTTCAAGGTCTCTTTTAGAAGCTATGGCTGTAGGGAAACCTGTTGCATATACACCGGTAGGTGCCCATAAAGAAGTGTTTACAAACAAAATACATGGTTTTAGTTTTGAACCAGGAAACTTGAATCAATTAGAAGAAACTTTAACTTATATGCTTACTAATTCAGATGAGCTTTTAACCATAGGTAAGGCAAACTCAGACTATGTAAAAAACAATTTTTCATTAGATAAAATAGCGAATGATTTTAGATCTATAATTTTAAAGACGTTAGCAAAATGAGACATTTAATTAGGCATATTATTCATCATTTGGGAAATATACTTAGGTTTTTTCACATGTCATTTCTAAGAGCTTCTGGTGTAAAAATTGGAAAAAACACGATGATAAGTTTAAATGCAAAGATTGATGTAAGACGTGGAAAGGTTGTCATTGGAGATAATTGTTTAATCACTCATGGTTGTTATATTTTATCACATGATGGTGCCGCACATGTTATCAATCATAAAGACGATGGCTCAGGTTTTGTATCCATTGGTAATAATGTATTTATAGGCGTAAATGCTGTTGTAATGCGTAATGTAACAATAGGCGATCATGCTGTAATTGGAGCAGGCTCTGTAGTAAACAAAGATATACCAGAGGGTGTAGTGGCTGCAGGAAACCCTATCAAGATAATAAAAGAGTTGCCAAAACCTTACAAGATATTGCCTAAAAAACATAAGCTGGTAAAATGATTGTATTTCTCGTTTTAATTCTAATAGTTATCATTTTTGTCCGATTGTTTAAGGGCATGTTTGCTGCTTTTTTAGTGTTAGTAGCTACAAAATCATTTATGGATGCTTTTTGGGATATAAGAGTTGGTCCATTATCATTTAGTTCTGTAGGAGGTATTTTAATTCCCATACTATTTTATCCAGTATTTTTAAAAATGAGGTGTTTGCCCGGTAAGTGGATTTCAAACGCCAAATTATTATTTATAGCCTATTCTTTTGGAGTGTTGTTTGCTTTTCCAATAAAACCTATGGAAAGCCTTGAGATTCTTTTAATAAACATTAATATTTTAATGGGTTTTTTACTAATACCTCTATTGGTTGATAGTAGGGATAAACTCCGAAAGTTGTTAATCGCTATTATGGTTTCTGGAATGTTCCCTATAGCAATCAGTATTTTTCAGTTTCAAACAGGTATTTTGTTTTCCGAACGGCAAACAGCCGGTTTAACCAGATATGTTGGGCTTTATCATGATGCCTTTCCAGTTAGGTTTTATGGGATGTTTACACTTTTTTCATGTCTCATGTACCTCTCTATTTTTAAAATTAAGAACAAGCTTTCAATTGTTGTTTTAATAGCATTATGCTGTGCCGCTTTATTTTCGGTCTATTTGGTATTCAGTAAAGCAGCAGTTACTATTATAGTGTTATGGACATTGTTAATGCTTGCTTTTTCACAGATAAAACTTAAATATGTTTTCTTTTTTTCCATATGCTTCATTCTGGTATCTGTTAATTTAGGAGATGTCATTTATGATAATATCCAACAACTTTTTAGCAAGGAAGTTGGATATAATGACGGCACATACACCGATGTAAGATATACGCTTGCGGGTCGTGGCTACATATGGGACGATTTATGGAGTTTTTGGATAAATGAACAAATCCCATTGTTTCAATGGACCGGAGATGGCATAAACAGACCTACCCATAATGAGTTTTTAAGAGTGTTATTAGCAAACGGTATTATTGGATTAATCTTGTTTTCTTTTTTCATTTTTAGAAGCATAAAATATGTTTTTGAAATTAATAAAAAAGTACGGGTTTTTGGTTTGATGTTATTAGGAATGTTCTTTATAGATAGTTTAGGCTTAACCCCCGGAGTTTACTATTATTACAGCATATTGGTATGGGGCATTATTGGTTTGTTGTTATTAAAACCTGATTTACTTAAAAATATTTAAAAAAACGATACATGCAACAACTTACACAAAAACTAGGTTCTGGAGATATGATCATTCAAGACATACCGTATCCGCAACTAAGCAAAGGTTTTGTTATTGTGAAAAATCATTACTCCATTATTAGTGCAGGCACAGAAGGATCAACAGTACAGGCAGCTCGAAAAAGTTTAATAGGCAAAGCAAAAGAACGTCCACAACAAGTAAAGCAAGTACTTGATACTTTAAAAAGCCAAGGGCCTATGCAAACTTATAGGGCAGTTATGAAAAAACTGGATGCATATTCACCACTAGGATATAGTTCGGCAGGAGAAGTTATTGAAGTTGGAGAAGGTGTTACAGAATTTAAAATTGGCGATAAAGTGGCCTGTGCCGGAGCAGGGTATGCTAATCATGCAGAGGTTGTTGCTATTCCAATAAACCTTTGTGTAAAATTAGAGGATACCTCTAATCTAAAGCATGCCGCCTATAATACATTAGGAGCCATTGCTATGCAAGGCGTAAGACAAGCCGATATGCGTTTAGGCGAAACCTGTGTCATTATAGGACTTGGCTTATTAGGGCAATTAACCGCCCTTATATTAAAAGCTTCTGGTGTTAATATTATTGGTATCGATGTTTCCGAAATGGCGTTAAATCAGGCCGTAAAAAACAAAGCAGTAGATCTTGGGTTTACAAGAAATAAATCCGGATTAGAAGAGGAAATTCGTCTTTATACCAAAGGTATAGGAGCAGATACAGTTATTATTACAGCAGCAACCTCTAGCTTAGATCCTATAAATTTTGCAGGAGCAGTTGCAAGAAAAAAAGGAAAAGTCGTTATTTTAGGAGATGTTCCTTCTGGGTTTAATAGAAACCCTTTTTGGTACCCTAAAGAATTAGAGTTAAAAATGTCTTGCTCGTATGGCCCAGGGCGGTACGATTTAAATTATGAAGAAAAAGGCATAGACTATCCGGTAGCCTATGTACGTTGGACCGAGAAAAGAAATATGCAAGCTTTTCAGGAATTATTATCAAAGAAAAGGATTGACATAGATTATTTAACAACCCATGAATTTAATTTTGAAGCAGCCCCAAAAGCTTTTGATCTGGTTGTGAATAAAACCGAGCCTTTTACAGGAATAGCTTTAAAATATAATATTGAAAAAACGGCAATTAAAGACAAGGTTATTATTTCCGATCCATCAAAAAGAGGTTTAATAAACATATCTTTTATCGGAGCAGGAAGCTATGCACAAGGTAGTTTATTACCTTATATAACCCCATCAAAACAAATACAAAAAGTAGGAGTACTAACCAATACGGGGACTACTTCTAAACGAGTTGCAGAAAAATTTAGATTTGAATATTGTGCAACCTTGGAGGCAGATATATTTAATGATAAAACAGATACATTGTTTATTGCAAGTCGTCACGATTCTCATGGGAGTTATGTTTTAAAAGGCCTAAAGTCTAATAAACATGTGTTTGTAGAAAAACCATTGTGTTTGTTAGAAACCGAGCTTAATGCTATAATTCATGCTCAAAAGAAATATAACAATACAGTAATGGTTGGATTTAACAGGCGTTTCTCTCCTTTAACACAAAAGATTAAAAATACGCTAGGCTCTGGACCAATGACTATGATTTATAGAATTAATGCAGGGTATATTCCTAAAGATACTTGGGTTCAAGATCCGGAAATTGGTGGTGGAAGAATACTAGGTGAAGTGTGCCATTTTATTGATTATTTAACATTTATAAACGGAAGTATACCAATTAAAGTGTCGGCAAATGCCTTACCAGATCCTTTAAATTTGAATGATACTGTAAATATTCTAATTCAGTTTGAAAACGGATCTACAGGAACTATTGGGTATTATGCCAATGGTTCTAAATCATTGTCAAAAGAATATGTTGAAATATATGCCTCAGGTACAACAGCCATTCTTAGCGATTTTAAAGCATTAAAAATTTACGGAAAAAGAAAGCCTTACAAGCAGAAATTAATCAACCAAAACAAAGGACAGAAAAACATGGTTGAAACTTTTTTGGATAGTTTATTAAAAGGAAAACCAAGCCCTATTGATTTTAATGAAATTGTCGCAGTTACAAGAGCTTCTTTTAAGGTTTTGGAATCTATAAAGAATGGAGGTCAACAAAGTGAAGTGTTTAACTGAGATAGCTTTTAACAAGCTTAAAAAATATTGCGAAGCTCAAAATTATAAAGGCTGGGATCCTTATGACGGGTTGAATTCCAAACTGTTTCAGGCATTGCCATTTAAAAAATGGGATGTTGCCAGATTACTTTGGATTCAGTTTTTTAAGCGTTCTCCTGTAAATTTTAGAACTTTGACAGGTGTGCCCAAAGCGTATAATGCTAAAGGTATTGCCTTGTTTTTATCAGGCTATTGCAATCTTTATAATGTTTCGAAATTTAAAAACACAAGTTATGGTTCTTCAAAAGAACTAAAAGGATATATTATTAAGTTGGCAGACCTTTTATTAACACTTCAAAATAAAGATCATAGTGGCGCTTGTTGGGGGTATAATTTTGATTGGCAAGCCAGACGGTTATTTTTATTTCCAAAAAACACACCTACAGTTGTAGCGACTTCATTTGCAGTAGATGCCTTGTTAAAGGCTTATACTGTTACAAAAAAACAGACTTATTTAAATGCCTGTATTTCTGCATCAAAATTTGTGTTGAATGATTTGAATAGAACAGAATATAAATCAGGATTTTTATTTTCTTATTCCCCTTTAAATGGTAATAATACAGTTTTTAATGCCAGCTTGTTAGGTGCAAAAATTCTTAGTCAGGTGTATATGTATACTAAAGATGATATATTAAAAACAACAGCAAAAAGAACTATAAAAGCTTGTTGTGAAGCTCAGAATAAAAATGGTTCTTGGATTTATGGTATGTTACCTATACAAAGTTGGATTGATAGTTTTCACACAGGTTATAATTTAGATGCCATACAAACATATCAAGACTGTACAGGAGATATAACATTTCAAGCCAATATTGCCAAAGGGTTAAGTTTTTATTTAGAGCATTTTTTTAAAAGT
Organism: Flavivirga aquimarina; assembly: GCF_030540835.1. Lineage (GTDB taxonomy): Bacteria > Bacteroidota > Bacteroidia > Flavobacteriales > Flavobacteriaceae > Flavivirga > Flavivirga aquimarina. The sequence continues at coordinate 36,761 of NZ_JAUOEK010000056.1, forward strand.
AATGGCACCCCTAAATATTATCATAACAAAACCTACCCAATAGATATCCATTGCCCAGGACAATTGTTTGTAACACTCTCCAAACTCAATGTTTTTCCTTTGCATAATATTCTGGCACAACAGGTAATGCAATGGACAATAAAACATATGCAGGACAAAAGAGGTTTTTTCTATTATCAAATAAAAAAAGGAATAAATTCTAAAATCTCATATATGAGATGGAGTAATGCATTTATGTTTAATGCCATGTCTTATTACCTGTTAGAAAAAGAAATCCAAAAGCATAAAATTTAAGTTGTAAATCGGTATAGTCAATCGAAAAGAATTCCCCTAGGCTCTGCCTTGGGGATATTTGGTTTCAAGAAATTCTTTGTTACAAATCCGATTCAAAAAAGAGTGTTTTTTACTCTTTCAAAAATAAGTTTAAAGCCTCTTATTCATTATAGCTCCCACATATTACTTTACAGTTATTAAGTCAGGTGTCACATGATATTTTTGCGCCATCAATCTAATATCAATGCTATATTTTATTGTTCGTGTTAGTCATTTTCAAAAGCTTCTTAACACTGATTGACTTATTGTTTTTCAGTGTTACAGAAGGTAGCGTAATAAAAGGGATACTAAATCAAGTAAAAGGATGGAATTTAAGATCTTAAATGGTGTGAAAACGTATGCTCCCACTTCAAAGCAGGAACTTATTGAGTATGCATTTAATAAGAAAAATATGTTAATAGCTGTTAACGCCGAAAAAATTCTGCACTCATCAAAAGAAATTAAAAATCTTATAAACGAAAATATAGGCTATCCAGATGGTTATGGAGCTGTTCTTATTTTAAGGAAAAAAGGAAATAAAAATGCTATTAAGGTTCCCGGATGCGAGTTATGGCTGCAAATAATAGAATCTTATTATAAAACCAAATCCTTTTATCTAATAGGAGCAGAGCAACATGTTGTTGATAGTACTGTTAAGAAGTTAAAGGAAGATTTTAAAGGGGTTAATATTTGTAACTACAGGAATGGATACATAAAAACAGAACAAGAAAAACAAGATTTAATTAAAGATATAAAGGAACATAAACCAGATGTGGTTTTTATTGCTATGGGATCGCCTAGACAAGAGCAATTTATGAAATCTTTGCAAAAAGAGTATAAAACAGTTTATCAAGGATTAGGAGGAAGTTTTGATGTGTATACAGGTCGTATTAAGAGAGCTTCAAAATGGTGGCGAGATAATAATTTAGAATGGGCTAACAGGTTAATTAAACAACCTTCAAGAATTAAACGTCAAATACATTTAGTGCGTTTTGTTTTTAATTTGGTTCTTAAGTACTAAGAGGCTAGTGTTTTTAGAATCAATTAATATATGAATAGACCCAAAATTACAATAGTAGCTGGCGCAAGATCAAATTTCATGAAGGTTGCTCCAATTATTCATGAAATAAAGCGTTTACAATCAGAATTTATACCTATAGATTTTAGATTAGTTCATACCGGGCGGCGTTATGATAAAAACATGTTTAAGCAACTTCAAATTCCTGCGCCTCATGCTGATTTAGAATGTAATACAGGAACTCAAATACAACAAGCAGCCAATGTAATGAAGGGCTTTGAAAAAGAATTAATGGCTAATCCAACAAGCTTGGTATTGGTTGTTGGCGATATAACTTCTTCAATGGCTTGTGCTATTACAGCCCAAAGATTACACATTAAAGTAGCACATATAGAAGCTGGGATACGCTCAAAAGACTGGAGTATGCCAGAAGAAATAAATCGATTAATAATTGATAGTATTTCAAATTATCTCTTTACGACTTCAAGCCTTACAAGCGAAAACCTTGTTAAAAGTGGTTTTGATGAATCTAAAGTCTTTTTTGTTGGGAATACAGTGATTGATACGTTATTAAAACAACGACCTAATTTTAAGAAACCTGATTTTTATGATTCCTTAAAGTTAAAAGCTGAAAATTATTTCGTTTTAACGCTTCATCGTCTTTCTAATGTTGATGAAATGCTAAACTTAAAGGGATTAATTACCGAAATAATTAATAATACAAACAACCTTACTATTATTTTTCCAATACACCCAAGAGCAGTTAAAGCTTTTAATAGTTTAAGAATCAATTGTTCGCGTTTACACATCGTAAAACCAATGGGTTATTTAGAATTCAATTATTTGATACAAAATTCTAAAGCTGTTATTACCGATTCCAGAGACATTACAGAAGAAGCCAGTGTATTAAATATTCCATGTTTAACATTGTGTAATGATACAGAAAGACCTGCAACAGTTAGTTTGGGCTCTAATCAATGGAAAACGTCTAAAGATATTCCTTTGAGGGACGGAAAAGCTGCAAAAAGAATTGTAGACATATTGATTTGTGAATTAAAAAAAACGTCTTAGAATGATAAAAAAAATTCTTATTTGTATTCTAGTTTTTATTGTACAATCCTGTACAGGTAAAAAAAGCATTATATACCTGCAAAATACAAATACAGATATTGCTTCACAAATTGACTATTACGATGCATACATTCAGCCTAACGATATTCTTAAAATTACAATAGGAACTCCGGTTCCAGAAGCAGCAATTCCATACAATAAACAAACGAATCCAGTTGGTGGTAGTGTAGAGCTTTTAAAATTAGAAGGGTATTTAGTATCAGAAAAATATATGATTAAACTTCCTGTAATTGGAGCGGTTTCTGTGAAGGATAAAACACCAGCACAACTGGAAGAAGTGATTAAAGAAGAACTTTTATCTGGCAATCATTTAGACAGCCCCAATGTAGACGTTCGTTTATTAAATTCTAAAGTCACCATTTTAGGAGAAGTTAATGCTCCCGGAACTTATAATTTTAGCGAAGCATCTATTACCTTATTGCAAGCATTAGGTTATGCAGGAGATTTAACTATTAATGGTAAAAGAAATGATATTTTGGTTATTAGAGAAGAGAATGGTATTCGGCATATTTCCAATATAGATTTAACATCGGCCAACCTATTGAAGAATCAATATTATACCATAAAACAAAATGATGTTATTTACGTAAAACCCAACATGGCTAAAGTGAAAAGTGGCGGTTACATAAATAATTTCGGAACAGTTTTATCTGTAACTTCCATTTTAATATCAACCATTATTTTAATTACGCGTTAATCTTAAATATGATTTTAAGAATATTAATAAGTAATACAGTGAATTATCAATAAAAATATTACTACAAAAGGAGTATTCACCAGCAATAAAGACAATTATAAGTATGCTTTCTATTAAAAAAGAGATTGCAATAGTTAAATATGGAAAATCAAAATAATAAATCAATGTTTAATACAGAAGCAGATCAAATTAATGTTTTAGACGACATTCGTAAATATTTAAAGTATTGGCCTTGGTTTTTAATAGTATTAGTAAGTACCATAACTATTAGTTTTTTTTATTTAAAGTATAGTACTAAAATTTATTTAACAAATGCAAAAATACAGGTATTAGATAAGGCGAAAGGCATTGAACTGAACGCATCTGTATCTCTTTTTAATAGATTGAATGTTAATTTAGAGAATGAAGTTGAGTTATTAAAATCATATCCAATTATAGAAAAGGTGGTTGTTAATAATAATTTAAATATTACTTTTTTTGAGAAAGGAAGCATACAAACCTCCGAATTAGTAAAGCTACCGTTTAAATTAATAGCACTAGTAAAGAGTGACAGTATTCACACTACAAAAAGTTTCGATATTACCATTACTTCTAACGGGTACGATATTTTAAATCAAAACAAAAATGAACGAATACAAATAAAAGATTATAATACTTTAGATCATGTAGACGAACTTCCTTTTGAAATACTTGAAGAAGCTAAAAATATGCGTAATCTTATAGGGCATACATATCAAATAAAATTTACACCAAAAGAAGAAGTAGTAAGTCAATTGAAATTGGGAATAAAGATTAAAAAAGCTGGAAATTTGAGTAATGTACTAAGCTTGAGTTTGCAAGGTGAAAATAAAACAAAATCAGAGTTAATACTTAATTCCTTGATTGAAGAATATAACCAAGATGGTATAAAAGACAGACAATCGGTATCCAGAAAAACTATAGAGTTTATTAATGAAAGGTTAATAGGTTTATTTGGAGAACTAGATTCAATTGAAAACAATAAGAAAGAATTTAAACTACAAAGTAAGTTTTTAGATATACAAAAAAATGCAGCTCAGAGCATTATGGAGCTTAATATGTCTGATGTTTCAGTATTTGAAATATCTAATCAGTTATTTCTGGCTAATGCTTTAAAAGATAAATTGATAAGCAATTCTAAAGAGATACATTTATTACCTGCGAATTTTGGATTTAACAATGATAATCTAAATGACTTTATAGATGATTATAATACGAAAGTATTGGAGTATAAAAAACTAAATTCGAATGCCGGAATTGGTAACCCATTAATCATAAATATTAAAGAGCAACTCGATAAAATTAAAAATAATTTAGAGAATTCTTTAGATATATTTATTAAAGAATTTCAATTTAAAAAAACTCAATTAAAGAGCCAGAATAAAAAAATAAACACAAAAATAGCTTCATTGCCTTTAAACGAAAAGTTATTGCGTTCTATTGAAAGACAGCAGGAGATTAAGGAAGGTCTATATATACTATTACTCCAAAAAAAAGAAGAAGCGGCTATAAATCTATCTGTAATAGAACCATCGGCAAAGGTTGTAGAATATTCTAAATCTAATATAGACGCCATATCTCCTAAGCCATTTATAATCTATTCTATGGCTATTTTATTAGGATTATTATGCCCATTTGGAGTTTTATATGCTGTATTTACATTAGATACAAAAATACATGGCGTTAAAGATTTAGAAAAATTTGTGCCGCAAATTCCTATAGTAGCAGAAATCCCGTTAAACAAAAGCCCTAAAGAACAAATTCTTGTTAATTCAAACGAAAATACCATACAAAATGAAGTATTTAGGATATTAAGTTCTAACATAAGTTTAATTAACTCTTTTAGTAAAAAAGACCAGTCAAAAGTTATTTATACTACATCATCTATTAAAGGGGAAGGGAAAACTTATGTAAGTACGAATTTGTCTTTAGTTTTGGCATCATTTAAGAAAAAAGTTTTACTGGTGGGAGCAGATTTAAGAAATCCCCAAATTCATAACCTTATTGGTTATGATAAAAATTATAATGGACTATCTAACTATCTATATAATGGGGATAATAACACACACTGGGAAGATAACCTAATCAAAGGATTTAAAAATTGTTCAAGTTTAGATATTTTGTTAGGAGGCCCTATTCCTCCAAACGCTCCTCAATTATTAATTAACGGGTCGTTTAAAAAGCTATTAGACGAAGCCAAAGATAAATACGACTATATTATAGTAGATACGGCGCCAACAATTTTAGTTTCAGATACCTTTCTTATCTCTAAATATGCAGATATAGTGTTGTATGTCGTTAGAGCAAATTATTCGGATAAAAAGATAATTAAACATTTAAAAATGTTACATGAAACGGAAAAATTATCAAATATGGCGTTGGTAGTTAATGGGGTTAAAAAAGATAATTATAACTATGGGTATAGCTATGGGTATAAAAATTAATCCTAATTAAAGAAAAATAATTAGTTTATATTAAATGAATACACCATTGTAACATAGTCTGTGTGAGTTGAATACCTCGATTATAAGTAATAATGCCCATATATTACTTATGCTTTTATATGCAACCTGTATATGTTTTTCTTTACTAAAAAGAAGAATAGCCATGATTAAAACTAGAGCCTAGCGGTTAAGAAAAAACTAATCTGGCAAAAAATCATAAATATCAACAGACGAAAAGCATATAAAAACCTAGAATAAATGACAATAAAACGAAATCATCTAAAACATTGCTATGAAGTGTCACTTAGTATTAAAGAATTTTTGTGCTGTCTTATTTTTTTGGCGGCCTTACTCTTTGGAGCTTATCAAGTATTGAGTTGAATAATATAATAACTTATTACAAACATGTCCTTCAGGTAGTTTTTTTGATGGTTGTAAATAGTAAAGTAGTCAGATAAAGAAACACTTACCAGAATATACGTTCAGTTATTACTTTATTAAATAAATATATATATTATTAATTTACCTTAGTACTTCTTTCTGATCTAAGTAGGTTAAATTAGAAAGTAGATTTGGGGAAAAGGAGAACATTTGTTCTCCTTTTTATTTTTAGTAATCATAGAAACTTAAAACTTTTCAACTTAGTTAATAGTTTTTTAGAGAGGTATCGAAAACGGAATTGAGTTTACAATCGTATCGTCAATTATTTTAGTCTAAGTCCACTTATTACTCGGGTTTTTTTATTGTTGCTACTTAATCGTAAATATGTTGATAAAATACTTCAAAATGGTTAAGATATATACATTAAAGGAGGATACCAATGTAAACAGAATAATATTAAACTATTCTGAATTGACATATTTAAGGCTTTACATTCATAATTTTAATGATACTGTAATAAAAGATTTTTTAGACATTGACACTAAAAAAATCTATTTAATAAGGCATAATTTGCATGTGAAATTTGGTTCTAAAAATTGGATAAAAATAATCTCTAAAGCTTTTGAAAAAGGGCTTATAAAAAGAGAGGATTTTATCGAAAGTACTGTTAAAAGACTTTCTATAGAAAAAACTCAAATTATTTTTGATAAACATATTTGTTTAGAGTCGTTAACAACGAACGAACTTAAAAGTTATTTATTAGAGTTTTACAGGTCTTGCGAAAATGAAATAATGAAGGAGAAATTTCATAAAATGAAATTAGATCTTATGTCGGAAGAGATTGATTTTATAAAATATAAATATCAAAGTTTGATGGTACCACTAAGTATTTCAGGAAAATTACCAAATTTTAAATTCTTTAAAAAGATAAATCAAAGTATTTTTTACAAGCTAGATGTTTCTAATTGGTTTAATGCTTTTAGGGTAGCATTTCAACTTAATATTTTAGAGAAAAGAGATTATTGGTTAATAGATTTAGATACTGAAATTAACAAAACCGCCGAAAAATTAAATGCTATAAACAAATTAAACACAGACTATTACGAGAAAAAAAATAAGGTTTATTATTTATTAAATAAACTATATACAGATATTGAATATTCTTATTTACTGAATAAGAATGTATTCCCCAAAAACATGCTAACGTAATTATGACTGACTTATATTTAGAAAATTTCTGCAAAAAAAATGTAAAACAAAGAACTGAATTAACGTCTAAAGAGATATACTATTTAAGACTTATATCTCATGGCTGTCAAACTTCCGAGATTTGCGATTTTTTGAATGTTAAAAAGAAAACACTTTATGTATATACAAAGAGGGTAAAAGATAAACTTAAATGTAAAACGAATGTTGATACTATAATTAAAGCTTTTAAATTAAATATTTTAGATAAGTATGACTTCGTAGAAGAGTCTATAAAAGATCAGGCATCTATTTATGCAGATACTGTTAGTAATAGAATAAATGAGCTAACAGAAGATATGGGTAATAATAGTATAAATACTTTAGGGATGGCTGTTGTTGAATTTTATGAGACATGCGAAATGGAGTTACAGGCAAAAAGCAAAGTCTTTTTTAATTTAAAAGAAAAAAGTTATTTAGAACTTAAATTTAAAGGTTTGCCTTCCAGTTTTATTATCGAAGAATTAAAATTATCGATAGATGAAGTTAGTGCATTAAAGAAGAGTATATTTCAAAAATTAAAAACTCACGAATGGTTTAATAGTATAAAAAAAGGGTTTAATTATGGGATATTAAATAGACAGGATTACTTATCTTTAGATATGTATACAGAAGCACTAGATTGTGCTTCAAAAATAATGGCAATTAAATCATTTACTAATTTAACAGATAAAGAAAAACATTTAGTAGTTTATCACCAACTGATTGATTTTTACAACGTTTTGGAATATAATTGCTTATTAAAAATGAAAGCATCATAATCTGTTTATCTGCGTATTTGAAACGGTATAAGTTCAAAAAAAATCATTTATAAAATAACGTAGTGAAGTAGTACCTATCCTTTAATGATGATTTTAATACGCCAAAACCTATATTCGAAAAATCACCTTCTATGACTTCTCTATGAGCTTCACTTTTTAACCAGGCATTAACCACCGTTTGAGCAGAACTATAGCCATAAGCAACATTTTCACTTACATCAATAACACCTTTGCTTTTTAACCCATTACTTCTAAAGTAAAAAAAGTCATGACTAACATTATCGGTAGAGATCATATATTTACTATGCTTAACAGCATAAGCAGTTGCATATAAGGTGTCTTTTTTAAGTATACTTTTGCCTTTTTCGCTTCTATGCTTATTAATTAAGTCTAATATAGTATTAGACATGTTCCAGTCGTTTTCATTAACAAGAGCTAAATCAATATCGTTATATAAACCAAGATTATTATCCTCCATTTTATCGGTTGTACACGATAATACAGACATTATAATGAAAGAAAGCGTAATTGTTTTTAGTGTTAATTTATCAGAAATCATAAGCAATTATTATGCTACAAAACTGACAATAAAAAGGAGGTTTTATAAGTGAAAAGTAATAAGTGGGTGTATTCTTTTTTTAACAGGGAGAGAATAGAAATAAACGGTTTTTATTTAACGGCTTAATATCACATATCCTAATAATAGCATATAGATTTGTAGCTTTTTTAAACTAAAAACTAAGTATATCACCGATTGCTTAACTAGATATTCGAGATATGATACAGTTATTACTTTGTACTTACTAACGGTATATGCATTATCTACATTTACAAAAGCTTATAAAGAAGCGATTATGTTAATAGATATTTTAAAATGAATACAATGAGTCATATTATTAAAGTGGCATTAAGCCTAACACAAACAGAACTAAAAAGTATTTTCTTTTTCATTTTGTTTTTTTTAATCGTAACACTTGTTTATTTGTTTTTTAAAATGTTTAAATTCATAAAAGAAGAAGCCATTAAAGATGCTAAAAATGAAAAAGGACAAGATTTATATTGTAATTAGTAATTGATGAGAAAATGAACATTGTATACTAAAAGAATACCTTAGTAGGAACAATTGCAATAAATTTTGATTAGCCACTCTATTTTGTTTTAAACAATCAGCAACTTTTCAAAGCCTTCTTGGTAACTACACGATGATATATTTTTTTTTTAAGCATCCCAAATAAATAATTATAGCTATATAATCTTACCTCATAGGACTATTACCAACCTTTAGTAATTAAACATATCATAAAAAAGTATGTAAATTTTGCTATGGCGATTTTTGACTTCGTTTAAACTTTGTTTTATATCTTTGAAACTCTAATATCTTAATCAAAATCGAAGCTTTTTTATTTCGAAACAGCCTCGTAATCTTAGAGTGTTATAAACATTGTATTAATGAAACTTCATTTATTAGATAAAACAATATTTGATAATACCTCATTTTCTATAGGCGAAAATAGCTATGCCCATTTTTTAAAATTATGGCATTATCATCCGGAGTTAGAATTAGTTGTAATATTAAAAAGTACAGGAACTCGTTTTATAGGAGATAGTATTGAGAAATTTGAAGAAGGTGAAATTATCTTAATTGGAAAAAATCTTCCCCATAAATGGCTTAATGACAGTAACTACTTTTCTAAAACATCAAAGCTACAAGCTAAAGCCATAGCGATTCATTTTGCAGAGAATTTTTTAGGTGATATTTTTAACCGCGCTCCAGAAATGAATTCCATTAGTGCGCTTATAGAAAGAGCTTCACGAGGTATTAGGTTTATTGGTGTTAATAAGGCCTTAAAAGATAAAATAATCAATTTAAATAATAACACCGCTTTTAATAGAACCATTAAGTTTATAGAAATCCTATATGAACTGTCAAATCATAAAAATTACACATTATTGGCAAGTCAGGGTTTTATTAGTCAAAGTAATAAATTTACTAATAAAGGTTTAGATAAAATGTATGATTATATTTTTGATAACTTTAAAAATGATATAAGTGCTAAAAACGTAGCAGAAGTTATATGTATGAATCCTTCAGCTTTCAGTCGTTTTTTTAAGCGTATACAAAGAAAAACTTTTTCGCAGTATTTAGCAGAAATTAGAATAGGGTATGCATGTAAGCTTTTGTTAGAAGATAAATTTAATATAGCAGCGGTTTGTTACGAATCTGGTTTCGATAATATCTCTAATTTTAATAGGCAATTTAAGCGTATCATGAAAACAACACCATCTTCATATATTAAAGAGTATAACGCTTAAAAATATATTAAGTGGCTTATCTTTAGTCGATAACGATTAAAGTGAATAAGTTTTAAATTTGCTCATATTAGCAATAAGTTAAAATAAGGGCAAAAAAAGTATTATATTTAATCAAATTTTAGGAAGCTATCTTGTCTTAGAAGTGTTAGTATTGTAACACACAAATATTTATTTTATTTTTTTAATGAATACAGAACAGAAAGTCCTTAGGATACATGAAAAAGATAACGCTATAGTTGCCTTATGCAATTTAAAAAAGGGAACAGAAATCACTTTTGAAGGTAAGCAATATCATTTTCAAAGTGATATTGATGCTAAACATAAGTTTGTTTCAGAAGATTTATCTGAGGGCGATGCCGTATACATGTATGGTGTGTTAGTAGGAAGAGCAAAACAAAACATTTCGAAAGGCGAATTAATTCATACACACAATTTAGTTCACGATACCGAGAAATATGGTGTTAAAAATGAAGAAAAACAAATAGTTTGGAATACACCAGATGTTTCTAAGTTTAAAGATAAAACGTTTTTAGGCTATCATAGAGCAGATGGTAAGGTTGGTACAGAAAATAATTGGTTAGTAATACCATTAGTGTTTTGTCAAAATAGAAATGTTGAGGTTTTAAAAGATGCGTTAATAGAAAAATTAGGCTATGGTAAGAAACAACATTTAAGTTTAGATGTTGATTCGCTAATTAATAGTTATAAAGAAGGAGAATCTTCAGATACTATTTTAGAAAAAAATATATTGAAGGATGGAGAAGATTTTAATAAAAACCCACTTTTTCCAAATGTAGATGGCATTAAATTTTTAACCCACGATGGGGGATGTGGTGGAGCAACTTCAGATTCTGTAACACTTTGTAACCTATTGGCAGGGTATATTAATAACCCGAATGTAGCCGGAGCAACGGTTTTGAGTTTAGGATGTCAACATGCACAATCAGCTATTTTACAAGAAGCACTTGCGAAAATGTCGCCTGATATCAAAAAACCAGTTTATGTTTTAGAGCAACAGCAAATTAAATCTGAAAAAGAATTATTAGCACAAGCTGTAAAGAAAACCTTTGTCGGTATAATTGAAGCGAATAAAATAGAACGAAAACCAGCAACTCTAGATAAATTAATAGTTGGCTTAGAATGCGGAGGGTCTGATGGATTTTCTGGAATTTCTGCAAACCCAACACTAGGATATGTATCCGATTTAGTTGTTGCTATGGGAGGTACTACAGTACTTTCAGAATTTCCAGAATTGAATGGTGTAGAGCAAGAACTAATTAATAGGTGTACAAGTAAGGAAAAAGCAAATAAATTTTCGAGTATCATGTCTGCCTACAATGAAAAAGCAGATGCTTTAGGAGCAGGTTTTTATGCCAACCCATCACCAGGGAATATAAAAGACGGATTAATTACCGATGCTATAAAATCTGCAGGAGCAGCAAAAAAAGGAGGAAATTCACCAGTAGAAGATGTGTTGGATTACACAGAACAAGTTGAAAAACCGGGGCTTAATTTATTATGCACTCCAGGTAATGATGTTGAATCTACAACAGGTTTAGCTGGTTCTGGTTGTAATGTCATCTTGTTTACAACAGGACTAGGTACCCCAACAGGGAATCCTATTACCCCAACGGTAAAAGTATCTTCAAACACGTCACTTTATAAAAAAATGCCAGATATTATAGATTTTAATTCAGGCGAAATAATAGAAGGAAAAGCTACAATTCAAGAAATGGGAGAAGCATTGTTAGACCATGTGATTGAAGTTGCTAGCGGAAAACAAACTAAAGCAAGATTGCTAAAACAAGACGATTTTATTCCGTGGAAAAGAGGCATGTCGTTATAATAAAAACACAAAAAAGAATAACCTAGTTAAAAATGACCAAGTTTAGTTTAAAAAATAAAGTAGCATTAGTTACAGGAGGCGGAAGCGGTATAGGAAAAGCAATTTCCTTAACCTTTGCAAGCCAAGGAGCAAAAGTACATATCCTAGATTTTAATATAGAGGCAGCAGAAGAAACAGTTAAAGAAATTGAAAACTTAGGAGAACAGGCCGCTGCACACAAATGTGATGTATCTAACCAAAGTAATGTTAACGAGATTATTGAAAATATTACTAAAAATGATACCATAGATATTTTAATAAACAACGCAGGTATTGCCCATGTAGGTAATATAGAAGCAGTAGAGGTAGAAGATCTGGATAGATTATATAACGTTAATATAAAAGGTGTTTACAACTGTATAAAAGCCAGTTTACCTGCATTAAAAGCTAATGGAGGCGGTGTTATTTTAAATCTAGCTTCAATAGCTTCTTCAGTTGGTATAAATAGCCGATTTGCTTATTCTATGACTAAAGGAGCCGTATTAACCATGACATATTCTATAGCAAAAGATTATGTGTTAGAAGGGATACGTTGTAACTGTATTTCTCCCGCTAGAGTACATACACCTTTTGTAGATGGATTTATTAAGAAAAATTACCCGGGTAAGGAAGACGAAATGTTCGATAAATTATCTAAAACACAACCTATAGGTAGAATGGGTAAGCCACAGGAAATAGCAGATTTAGCCTTGTTTTTATGTTCAGACGAAGCTAAGTTTATCACAGGATCAGATTACGCGATAGATGGCGGATTTATAAAATTAAACGGAAATTAAAATAGAGAAAACGTATAGATATGAAATTAATAAGATTTGGAGCTGTTGGTGAAGAAAAACCAGGTGTACAATTAGCAAACGGAACTAACATAGATGTATCGGCATTTGGAAGTGATTATGATGAAGCATTTTTTGGAAATGATGGTATCGAAAAATTAAGTGCTTGGTTAGAGCAAAACGAATCAAGTTGTCCTGTAATTGATGATAGTGTACGTTTAGGAGCTCCTTTAACACGACCTTCTAAAATAGTTTGTGTAGGACTAAACTATGCGCAGCATGCAGCAGAGGCAGGTATGGAGATACCTAAAGAGCCTGTGTTATTTTTTAAATCGACTACAGCATTAGTGGGCCCTAATGACGATGTTATTATACCAAAAGGGAGCGAGAAATCCGACTGGGAAGTAGAGTTAGCCATTGTAATAGGTAAAAAAGCATCTTATGTTGAAGAAGCAGATGCTTTCGATCATGTAGCAGGTTATGTATTACACAACGATGTAAGCGAACGTGCTTATCAATTAGAACGTTCAGGGCAGTGGTGTAAAGGAAAAGGCTGCGATACGTTTGCACCTGTAGGTCCTTTTATTGCAACTAAAGATGAAATTAAAGACCCTAATAACTTAAACTTGTGGTTAAAACTAAATGGTGAAGAGATGCAAAATAGCTCAACGTCAGATTTTATTTTTAACGTACAGCACGTTGTGAGCCATATTAGCCAATTCATGACACTTTTACCAGGAGACATCATTTCAACAGGAACGCCGTTTGGTGTTGGTTTAGGCTTAAACCCTCCTATGTATTTAAAAGAAGGTGATGTTATGGAGTTAGGAATAGAAGGTTTAGGAGTATCTAAACAAAACGTAAAAGCTTATAAATAGTGATAATAGATGCACATCAACATTTTTGGAATTACGATCCAGTTAGAGATAGCTGGATTGACGATTCGATGCAGGTCATTCGTAAAGATTTTTTACCTAAAGGCCTAAGGCCAGTTTTAGAAGCCAATAATGTTGATGGGTGTATTGCAGTACAAGCAGACCAATCAGAAGAAGAAACAGAATTTCTTCTAGAATGCGCTAAAAATAATCCTTTTATAAAAGGGGTTGTAGGTTGGCTAGATCTACGGGCAGAAAATATAGAAGAGCGTTTAACACATTATTCAAAGCATAAACTATTTAAAGGAGTTAGACATATTGTACAAGCAGAAACAGATGATGCTTTTATGCTCAAGCCAGATTTTTTAAATGGTATTAACAAACTGGAACAATTTGGATTAACATACGATATATTAATTCATGAAGGCCAACTATCTCAAGCTGTTGCTTTGGTAGAAAAATGCCCAAATCAGCAGTTTGTTTTAGATCATATAGCAAAACCTAAAATATCTAATGGTGTAGATTCGATTTGGGAAAAGCACATGAGAGCTTTAGGGGCATATAAAAATGTGTCTTGTAAAATTTCGGGTATGGTTACCGAAACACAAGACTTTAAATGGCAGGAGAAAGATTTTACGCCTTTTTTAGATGTCATAGTAGATGCTTTCGGCGTAGATAGATTACTCTATGGTTCCGATTGGCCGGTGTGTTTACTCGCTGGAACTTATGGAGAAGTCATACAAATAGTACAGCGTTATTTTGAAAAGTTTTCAAAACAAGATGTTTTGAAGGTTATGGGTGAGAATGCTGCAAGAATATATAAACTAGATTAAGAAAAGAAACTAAATTGAGACTAATTAATGGATTTACAACTAAAAGATAAGGTCGTAATAGTAACAGGGGGGTCTAAAGGAATAGGCCTAGGGATTGTAGAATCCTTAGTTAGAGAAGGAGCTATACCTGCTATAATAACTAGAAATAAAGCTAGTGTTTTAGAGATTATACCAGAGTTTAAAAAAAGAGGGATAGACCTTTTTTATGCGCTTGCAGAACTTACAGATAAAGAACAATGCAAAGCAGCTGTAGAAAGTGTTATAGAAAAGTACGGAAAAATAGACGGGCTAGTAAATAATGCTGGTGTAAATGACGGTATTGGTTTAGAAAATGGCGATTACGAAGGTTTTATGTCATCATTAAAACGCAATGTAGTTCATTATTACCTTATGGCACATTATGCGTTGCCAGCACTCAAAAAAAGTAAAGGCGCTATTGTAAATATAGGATCTAAAACAGCCGATACAGGTCAAGGAGGCACATCCGGATATGCAGCTTCCAATGGAGGTAGAAATGCTTTAACAAGAGAATGGGCAGTAGAGTTATTACCTTATAGCATTCGTGTTAATGCTTTAATTGTGGCAGAATGCTATACACCTTTATACGAAAAATGGATTAGCACATTTCCTAATAAAGAGGAGAAATTAGCAGGAATCACCAAAAATATACCTTTAGAAAAGCGTATGACAACCGCCGAGGAAATTGGAGATACTGTAGCCTTTTTGCTATCAAATAAATCCAGTCATACTACAGGGCAACTTTTATATGTAGATGGTGGTTATACCCATCTGGATAGAGCTCTTGAATAATACACAATAATTAAATATATTGAAACTAAACTAAAACCATGAATATGAAAAACACGACTAAAATTCCAGTAGTTCCTAAAAAAATGCTTTTGCCATTTATTTTGGTAACTTCATTATTTGCATTATGGGGGTTTGCTAATGCTGTAACAGATCCAATGGTTGGAGCTTTCAAAACGATATTAGAATTATCAAATACTCAAGCATCGTGGGTGCAAATGGCATTTTATGGCGGATATTTTTGTATGGCATTACCAGCAGCTTTATTTATGCGTAAATATTCATATAAAGTAGGTATTTTAATAGGATTGGCACTATATGCTACTGGAGCACTTTTGTTTTACCCAGCTGCACAAACAGAAAGTTTTATATTTTTTTGTTTAGGATTATATGTGTTAACTTTTGGATTAGCATTTTTAGAAACAGCTGCAAACCCATACGCACTAGCTATGGGAGCAAAAGAAACAGCAACACAACGTTTAAATTTAGCTCAAGCAGTAAATCCTTTGGGATTAGTAGCAGGGTTGTTGATTGCTAAATTTTCAGTTAAAGAAAAATTACAATCAGATGATATTGCTGATTTTTCTACTTTAGATGAATCGACTAGGGATGCTATAAGAATGGCTGACTTATCTGTTATTCGTGATCCTTATGTTGTTTTAGGCTTAGTTATAATTGCTGTTTTTATAATGTTTTTGGTTAGTAAAATGCCACAATCTAAAGAAGAGGGAGCTATGCCTAGTATTAAAGATACCTTTATTATTTTATTTAAAAATAATAAATACGTTTTAGGTGTTTTAGCTCAAATATTATATGTTGGTGCGCAAATTATGTGTTGGACATATATATATCATTATGTGCAAGGGCTTTTAGCCAAAAATGTATTCGAAATTTCGAGTATCAATATTTTGGGTCTGGAGTTTGAAAAAGATGCTTTTTATTATCAATTTTTAGCTTTCATATTATTTGTAGTAGGAAGAGCTGTTGGTACGTATTTATTACGTTTTGTAAGTTCTGGAAAACTTTTAATGTATTTTGCTGTTTTAGCAACAATATGCGCAGCAGGTACAATTTGGATTGAAGGTATGTTTGGTGTCTATAGTTTAGTTGGAATTTCATTCTGTATGTCTTTAATGTTCCCTACCATATATGGCATTGCTTTAGGAGACTTAACAGAAGAAGAATCTAAAGTTGGTTCTGCTGGTTTAGTTATGGCTATTGTAGGAGGTGCTTTAATGCCTATGTTACAGGGAATGATTATTGATATTGAAGGAACAGGTGTTTCAGATACTATAATAATGGGCGTTTCAGAAGTTAATTTTTCATTTATTTTACCTTTAGTTTGTTTTATATATATCGCTTGGTACGGATTTCATGTATTTAAAAAATACGAAGTAAAAACAGCTTAGTTTTATGAAAAGGTATTGTTTTGCACTCGATTTAAAAGATGATCCTGCTTTAATTAGTGAATATATAGAGTATCATAAAAAGGTATGGCCAGAAATTTTAAAGAGTATAAAAGATTCTGGAATTATATATGCTGAAATATACCATGTTTTCGACAGATTGTTTTTAATAATAGATACCCATGAATCATTTTCTCTTGAAAATAAAGGAAAAATGGATTCTGAAAACCCAATAGTTCAAAAATGGGAAGATCTTATGTGGAACTATCAAAAAGCATTACCAAATGCTAAGCCTGGAGAAAAATGGATTTTAATGGAGCGCATTTTTAAACTTTAATGAGATGTATTTCATAATTAATTAGATAAAAAGAATAATGAAGGTAGGTTTATTTATACCCTGTTACATAAATCAGTTATATCCGCAAGTTGGAGTTGCTACTTTAGAACTATTAGAAAAGTTAGGGGTTGAAGTCGATTATCCAATGGGGCAAACCTGTTGTGGACAACCCTTAGGTAATTCTGGTTATGAAGAAGATTCTAAAGGCGCATGTCAGTTGTTTGTTGAAAACTTTAAAGCTTACGATTACATTGTTGGCCCTTCTGGAAGTTGTGTATATCATGTAAAAAAACATTTTGATATTTTAGAACAAACAGATGCTGTAAAAAAGGTGAGAAATAATACATACGAACTGTGTCAATTTATTTATAAAGTATTAGGAAGAACAGATATAGGCGCGTCGTTTCCTTTTAAGGTTGGGATTCATAAAAGTTGCCATGGATTAAGAGGATTGCGTTTAGGTTCATGTTCCGAACGTATGGATGATCCTTACTCTACAGAAGAAAGTTTACTTAAAGAAGTAAAATCTCTTGAATTAAAGACTTTAAATAGAGCAGATGAATGTTGCGGATTTGGAGGAACGTTTTCTGTTTTTGAAGAAGCCATTTCGGTTAAAATGGGAAAAGATAGAATACAAGATCATATAGATAGTGATGTTGAAGTCATAACAGGAGCAGACCATTCTTGTTTAATGCATTTAGAGGGGTTGATAAATAGAAATAATCAACCATTAAAAGTGATGCACATTGCAGAAATTTTAAATAGCACAATGTAATCATGGCACACGCAAAAGAAGCAGAAATATTTAATAGAGACGAATCAAAAGTTAATTGGCATGATAAAGCGTTGTGGTTTGTTAGAAATAAACGCGACAAAGCTGGAAGTAATGTTAAAGGGTGGGAAGAACTCCGAAATTTAGCCTCAGCCATTAAAGCTAATGTGTTATCTAATTTAGATAATTATTTGGTTCAGTTTGAAGAAAATGCCAAAAAAAATGGAGTTCATGTTCATTGGGCAGCAAATGCCGAAGAGCATAATAAAATTGTTCATTCCATTTTATCAAAACACAAGGTAGAAAAAGTAGTGAAAAGTAAGTCGATGCTAACAGAAGAGTGTCACTTAAATCCCTATTTAGAAGCCAATGGTATAGAAGTCGTAGACACCGATTTAGGTGAACGCATCGTACAATTGGCCAAAGAGCCGCCAAGCCATATTGTTCTACCAGCTATTCATAAAACAAAAGAAGAAGTAGATGTTTTGTTTCAAGAGCATTTAAATACAAAACCGAGTAATGGTGATCCGCAATATTTAACAAGTGAAGCGAGAAAGCATTTACGAGAAAAGTTTTTAAAAGCAGATGCAGCCATTACAGGAGTAAATTTTGCAGTAGCAGATACAGGTGGTGTTGTAGTTTGCACCAATGAAGGAAATGCCGATATGGGCACGCACCTTGCAAAAGTTCATATTGCGTGCATGGGTATGGAAAAAATCATTCCGCAAGAAAAACATTTAGGGGTTTTCCTTCGATTATTGGCACGTAGTGCTACAGGACAACTCATTACCACTTATTCGTCGCATTTTAATAAACCGGCTCCAGGAACAGAAATGCATATCGTAATTGTCGATAACGGAAGAACCAAACAACTAAGCCGTGATGATTTTAGAGCTTCTTTACACTGTATTCGATGTGGTGCTTGTATGAATACATGTCCCATATACAGACGTAGTGGTGGACATAGTTATAAAACAACCATTCCAGGCCCTATAGGTTCTATTTTATCACCAGGTATCGATTTAAAGAAAAACAGTTCGTTACCGTTTGCATCTACCTTATGTGGTTCATGTTCTGATGTTTGTCCGGTAAAAATCAATATTCATGAACAGTTATATCAATGGAGGCAAATAATAACTAAAGAAGTAAAGCAGCCTGTTGTAAAGAAATCTGTTTTAAAAATAACCGGACGTGTTTTAGCGAATTCTAAAATGTATGGTTTTATGGGTAAATCAGCGCGATTTATGCTAAAGCATATGCCTCGATTTATGATATATTCTAAGTTAAATGCTTGGGGGAAAGCAAGAGAATTGCCTAAAGTGAAGGATGGTAATTTTGATGAGTGGTATAAAAAAAGACAAAAAAATGAGTAGTAGAGATTCCATTTTAAAAGCGGTTAAAAATAACAAACCTGAATTATTACCATTACCGGAAATCGATTTAGATGTTTTTAATGAAGATATTAACTTACTTGAAACATTTATAAAAAGTGTAGAACTTGTAGGAGGACGTGCCAAAGTATTAAATTCAATATCAGATTTAGATAATGAAATAAAAGCATTATATCCTAATGCAAAACAAATTGTTTCTTCTGTTAAAGAATCCGATTTTGGCACGGTTTCAATTTCAAAAGATACAGATCCACATAGTTTAGAAACTATTGATTTAGCGATTATACAAGGAGAATTTGGTGTTGCAGAAAATGGAGCTGTTTGGATTTCTGAAAATGATTTCAGTATTAGGGTTTTACCATTTATAACAAACGATTTAATTTTGGTAATATCCAAAGATGCTATTTGCTTACACTTACATGATGCTTATAAATTAATTTCAAAGAGAGAAAGAACTTTTGGGTTGTTTGTTGCTGGGCCATCAAAAACGGCAGACATTGAGCAGTGTTTAGTTATTGGAGCGCATGGTGCTGTTAGTCTAACGGTTATGGTAGTTTAAAAAGTAAAGGGTTAGACTTTTATTAAAAAATCCAACCCTAGTATTCTTAGCTTAAATCTATTTATTGTTTTTTTATACTCCCAGAAACGCTGTTGTTTTTATTAACTGTTTCAGGATTTCCGTAATATCTTATATCCCCTCCACTAGTTGCTTTTGCCGTAAGTTCTTTAGAAGTGTTTACGCTAATATCTGCTCCACTGGTAGCTTTTACATGACTAGATTCTGCAATTAAATTACTTGCTTTTATACCGCTTCCGCTGGAGGCTTCTGCAATTAACTCGATCGTTTTTCCAGACAAACGTAAGTCACTTCCACTTGTCGATTTACAGTTTAATACAGATGTGTTTACTTCAAGTTTCATATCGCTACCACTAGTCGATTTAAGTTCTAAATTTTCAGTAGTAATAACATTTGTAGCATATACATCACTTCCACTGGTAGATATAATACTGGAAATATCTTTAAAACTTACCATTACTTTTTTCGATGAAGATTTACCAATGTTTTCTTTTGTGTGTATTTTTAAAACATCATTCACTACTTCAACGATAATAAGGTCGTGTAAGTTATCATCTGCTTCAACAGTAATACTTTCGTTATCACTTTGTGTTAAATAGACATCTAAACCTTCTGTAGCTTTAATAGTAGAAAAAGGCTCATGGATGGTTCTTTCTTCTGTCGTAACGTTTCCATTTCCTTGAACTCCGTGGCCGAACTTTAGATCGAAATTGCAAGAAAAAAGTGTTAAACTTAAAATGGTGGCTAGAATAAACTTAATGAGTGTTGTCATAATAATTCGTTTTAATTGATGATTAATATAATGCTCAAATATCTTTTAAAATGTTGTTGATTAATAACTTAAATATCCGAGCTGTAGTTTTTTATTGATGAATTGTTAGTTTTTCGATTCTATATTTATTCCGGTAGAATCGATATTTACTTTTACAACATCAGACTTAACTTTTAAACCGGTATCGTCAACTTTTAAACTATTACTATCCGATTTAACTTCTATGCCTTCATCATTAATTTTTAAATTAGGGGTATTTACCTTTACTTTAAAATCTTTTTCTTTCTCTTTTTTAGCAGGACAGTCTAAACATTTAGTATCATCTTCTATAATTTCTAAAAAATTTCCTGCGCCTTTTGATAAAACTATATTGCCATTATGTTTGTGATTAGTTAAGAAGTGCTTAGTGTTTTTATCAAATTTTACGATACTGCCTTCTGGAAGATATAGTATGATTTTTATTTCTTGATCGCTAATTTTATTTTCAGGATTTGTAGTTAAATATGGGTCTAATAGTAAATTAGAATTACTAAAAGCGTAATTATAATTTATGTTTTTAGCGCGTTCTATAGATTTGTCATAACTTCTACCATCAGAACTTTTTTCAATAACCATTGACGCCACAGAGTCTGTAGTCGATTTAACAATAATATGAACATCGGCAGAATAGATCATTTTATTTCCATCATTATCATTTGCCAATCTAAAATTATGATACTTGTAAAAATTCTGGCTAAATTTTGTGTCTCCTACCATTTTTATACTTAAGGTATCATTGGCTTTAATTTGTAATTCGGTTTTTTCTATATATTTTTCGTTATAAACATGTTCGCTAGCTTCTCTTATGATTATAATAGCTACCCCTATTGTGGATATTAACCATAAGCCTAGTAATGTGAATTTGGCTATATTACCAATCGATTTCAAGTTGTTAATCAGGATTTTTAAACCTAAATAGAACAAGAAAAAGAAAGGAATACCGACAGCAAAAAAGCTTAACAAGGACGCTAACCAAAGTGGTGTGTTTCCAGCATTGGCAATTTCAACTAAGTCTAATCCAGGAATATGGATAATATCTATAATGCCAACAGAAAATAGGGCAATTATTAAAACGATTAAGGAGAAAGCCCCAATAAGTATTAACAGTATCCCAATAAATTTTGCAAATACTTTAAAGAAGAACATAATGACTTCACCTAAAGTGTCGAAAAATGTTTTAGAACTGGACTTAATTTTATTACCCTGTTTTTGAAAATCAATATTTTTAGTGGCATCAGATACGGTGCTGCTTACGTTTTTTGCAGCATCAGAAACAGATTCGGACACATTTTTTGCGACATCACTTACTGTTTCAGTGACATTTTCAAAGCCGTCTTTAATTTTTTTTTCTATATTACTAATGTTCACAGGCTCTCCCGTCATCATTATCTTTTCGGCAGTAGTTTTGGCCTCAGGTACTAAAATCCAAAGCAAAATATATAATAGAATACCGGTACCAGCGGCACTAAACAATATAATCCATGCTAAACGAACCCATATCGCATCAATACCAAAATAATGCCCTAAACCAGATGATACACCACTTATATAAGAGTTGTCTGTATCTCTAAATAGTTTTTTAGAAGGTGCTGTTTTTCTTTTGTAAGTTGTTTGCGGTTCATCTTCAAAGATTTCGTCATCAACCAAATAGTCTTCCGGTTGCCCCATAATGGAGATAACTTCATCTACCTCTTTAATTCGTATAACCTGTTTATTGTTTTGAACACGTTCATTAAAAAGTTCGGCAATTCGAGCTTCAATGTCAGCTATAATTTCAGAACGCCCTTGAGAGTCTGTAAATGAACGTTTTATAGCCTCAAGATAGCGTTGTAATTTTAAGTACGCATCTTCATCTATATGAAAAAATATACCTGCTAAATTTATGTTGACTGTTTTATTCATTTTTTTGTTGTTTTTTGGCTTGTTACTATTGTTACTGCATTGTGTAATTCACTCCAGGTTGTGTTTAATTCTTTTAAAAATAGCTTACCTGTTTCGGTTAAACCGTAATATTTTCTTGGAGGTCCGGAGGTAGACTCTTCCCATCTGTAATTTAAAAGCCCTGCATTTTTAAGTCGTGTAAGTAAAGGGTAAATAGTTCCTTCTACTACCAGCAACTTTGCATTTTTAAGGGTGTCTAAAATTTCTGCTACATAAGCATCATTGTCTTTTAAGACAGATAGTATGCAGAATTCTAACACACCTTTACGCATTTGTGCTTTTGTGTTTTCTATCTTCATATTCTAAAGCGTTTTAATATTATGAAACTGTTCATTTTTTGATTTACCTGCCAATAGACAGATTGATTTGATGATTGTTTATTGATGAATCCTTTACATTTGCCAAGCAGATGCTCAGGGTAATATTTATTTTAAAAAATTAATTGTTAATGGGTATTTATAATATTCGCCATCTCTCGCTTTTAAACTTGCTAATACAATAAAAACAAGTTCTACTATAAAACCTATAATGGCTAAAAAACCTAATGCTCCGCCTATATAAAGTAGAGGAGAGGGTTTACCAATGTTAATATGAAAGTCATGAAAACCATGAAAATCTATAAAATCGATACCATGAAAAACCTTGAAAATAAAAAATGGTATTGTTAATGTTCCTATAATGATAGCATAAAGCAAAATACTAATCTGAAAATTAATAGCTTGTTTACCATGATTATCTATAAATTCAGATTTATCCTTATTCGTAACCCATAGAATAATAGGGCCAATAAAGTTTCCAAACGGAATTATAAACCTGCTAAAGGTTGATAAATGAATAAATGTTGCAATGTTTTTTTGATGATTATCTAGCATGATTTTAAAACATATAATAGTTTCTTATACAAATATATGTCTAAAAGAAGGTACTTTGTTACGCATAGTACTGAAAATTAACATAACATTAACATTTGTAGTTAATTAATTTATTCCCTTTACTACCCCTAACAGTTTTTTCTTTTTCATCACAGTTAAATCTTAACTGAGGGAAAATGGATAATTAACTTAAGATCGAAAATATTACAGATTTTTCGTTTTTTTAAATTCATTTATATTTGCAGCTAAATTTTTTTTATGCCAAAAGTTTTTAAATTTTCTTTTTTAATAATTATTTCTTTTTTAATTTTTAATTGTTCCTCTAATGATGATTGCACTAAGTTCATAGAAGTTAGCGTACAATCAGTTGATGGTAATGGGAACTATACTCCTGCGCAATACAAAGAAGTTCCTTGTGATTTTTGAGCCCTTGTTTGTACAATGTTATCACAGGATTTAGTTTATGATAATTATAGCTATAAGAGCAATTAATTTTAAAATTCTATTTTCTAACTTCGCTTTATTAATCAATTTTTATTTTAAAAAATCTATGCTAACAATTAAAAAAATCACAAAAAAATCCACTAAAACTATTCTTGATATATCTAATGGTGTTAGATATTCTATTGGTGAAGATTCTAAAGGTTATGAAAATATTAATTATTGGAATGAAGAAGATAACATTGATATTAATGTTACTGATGATAATAATATATATACTCTCATTTGCCATAACACTTCGGTTATAGTAACATATTTTAAAAATTAATTTTTAACCATAATTCAAAATCTACGGTTAAATATCCAGTATATGTTGTGGGGTTTGCGGTCTTTCATTGTATATTGAACATTATTTTAATTACTGTCCAGACGTTTTGGATTAAGACGAAAGCGATAAGAAATATCCCTAGCAAATAAGAAAAAAAAGAAACTTTTTTATAATTGCTTTTTGACATATTTAACAAATCGTATATCATCCAAAAACCATTCTCTAGTCCTTTTTTATTGTTTTTCTTTTCATGAAGATAAACTATATAGAACCATACTACATTTATTTCATAAAGTATATTTTTATTTTTATCTTTATTTTTAAAGTTAATAGTTGATTTAAAATTGTTTAACTGGTGTTTATGAAAATATTTATTAGTAAAACGATTTAATTTATTAATAAACAACAAGAACAATTCTTTGTCTAGTTTCTTTTTATCTCCTTCCTCCATAAATGATACGATTTTCTTCCAATTCAGTTTATTATAATATTTTGTATTACCATAAAATTCCCCAATATACCTATCTAAATGCTTAAAATTCTTTTGTTCTTCCACAAAACTAGCATATGATTTATTCTCTTTTATGATAGAGGGAGCTTTTAAATTATATATTACTGCTGCTATAGTGAAAAACAAAGAGCAAAAGTAAAATACTTGCCATGTAAATGGTAGTTCAAAAACTATTTCAATATCCTCTCCAAAAATAACCATATTTAATGGTGACTTAACTTTTTCAAGTATTTTGGCTAAAGCAGGAACTATAAAAAGGTAGATGTAAGATTTGTTTATCATTTTGTTTTCTCCCAATACTCTTAAATCACTCCACTTAATATTTTTAAACATCTAACAAATAGTTTTTTACAAAGTAAATGTAAGAAATTTTATATATTTCAATATATTTACTTTGTAAACTTTCACCCGATATGATTAAAGTATTAAAGAATTTTGCTCTAGGTCTAATTATCACCTCTGCTCTCGCATTAGTTACTTATATTTATTTAAATAATATAAAGCTGTCAATTATATTCCTGTCACCATTAGCAACCTTAGTTGCTATATTTTGGGGGAATATTTCTGTTTTTTCCAATGATAAGAAAGAGCCTCAAGGCCTAAATAAAAGGTCTGTTTACAATAAGCATAGAGATATTGAACTAGTTGGAGAAAAAGAGATCGAACATCAAAGGAAATTACCTAGACAAGGCTCTGGAGCTTTTGGTGATAGAGATAGAGATAGAGATTTTCAAGATGACCGTTACTATAAAAGTAGAACAATACGAAAAGATACTCCTAAGAAAAAAGAAGATAGTAGTGGGTGTACTTGGCTTATTATCATTTTTTGTATTATATGGATAGTACCAGCTATAATGATTTATTGGATACTAAATCCAGAAAATGTAAATAAGGCGATTAGAATAAGCGTATTTATAGTTAGTTTGAGCTGTTCTGTAATTTACTTCCTTTTAAATAGAGAGAAATTCAAAAGCCCTGGTGATATTGTCGGGTACTTCTCAGGCGCAACAATTGGTCCCGTTGGTGTAACTGAAATATTATTTCTTTAATATTTTTAGGGTTTTTCCTGTTTTTTTTATATAATTGCGAATATGCTAGAATATTTTGACATAAAAGGTTTTATTACGGGGCTTATAATAGCCTTGGTCATATTTTTAGCCACTCTTCTAAAAGATTTTGTCCTTTTTGAGCTTAAAAAAAAATGCCGTTCTCTAAAAGTTTAACATACCTTTAACAAACTCTGGCTTTGCATGTATTTACAGTGATTAAGAGCGTTTTTAGGGTTGAATTTGGTAGACTCATTTGATTTATACCCCCTCGAAAATACAGGTGTTTACGTTATCTAATCCTATTGTTTTTAATCGAAATAATTTTACTGAATAAAGGATTTATGAAGCCTGTTTATCTGTTTCTTTTATCTTTTGAGTAAACCACCACTTGTGCATCATGTACGCAGTAATATTCTAGCATATAATTATGAATGTCTTCAAATTTCACCTCAAAAAACTCGCCTTCATATATAAATTTTTCAAAATATTTATGGGCGTTACTCTCGGCTTTATCATATTTCAAAACTTCATATTTTGCAACTAGCTTTAAATTAGGATTACTAGTTTTAAGCGAAGACATTCTTTTATTTGTAAAAAATACAAGCCTTTAACTCCTACTTATTTTAATTATAGCCATAAGAGCCAATAATTTTAAATTCCTTTGATTTAACTTTGTATTTTTAATTAACATTCAATTTTATTATTATGTCAAAATCATCAAAATATCAACTTTATAAAAGCAACAAAACAAGTACAATATGTAATGATTCTGGAAGCTATTATTGTAATGAACACGATTATATTCAAAATTATATCCACGAAGGAGATACTTTCCCTAAATGCGATAGAGGAGGTCGAAAACATAATACTGTTTGGTTTAAATTCAATAATTAACTACAGGATTTTAGATAAAATAATTATTATTAATAATAGCCCTAAAGTCAAAATAGCCCCTTTGGAAATTCTGTGATTGTGAACTTCTTTTGAGTTCATAATAACCTTGTATTAATTTATTGTATTTGTATAGGTTTATCATACTCAAGAGGCTAGAGTTTATCTGACTAACGCTTTTGGTATAGTAGATGCCTGGTAATGGTTTTGTAGTTCCTTTAAAACGTTTTTTAATCAGTAATAACGAGACTCAATTTTAGAGCGTTCTAATGAAAGCTGGCAGTAAATAGCATAATAAATACAAACTATTATTATCTTTATGTACTATTCTTTATCACTTTAGGTAAAAAATAAATTATAAATAATGAGCATAACTCCCAGAAAACTAAATACTTTCATAATATTTAAGCTGCCGGCGGCTTATTTTTGTGGTGTACGCACAAAACACATTGATACCAATAAGTGTATAGTAACTGTAAAGTATAGATGGATTAACCAAAATCCTTTTAAATCTATGTTTTGGGCAGTACAAGGCATGGCAGCAGAGTTTTCAACAGGAGCATTAATGATAGCGAAGATTCAAGAATCTGGTAAAAGAATTTCTATGCTAGTAACCAGTAACAATGCCACTTTTACAAAAAAGGCAACAGGTAGAATAACCTTTACTTGTAATGATGGCCACTTAATTGACGAAGCATTAAAAAGAACAATAGAAACTGGAGAAGGACAAACTATTTGGATGAAATCTATAGGAGTAAATGAAGAAGGCGTAGAGGTTTCAACCTTTAATTTTGAATGGAGTGTTAAGGTGAAGGGGTAGTTTTTAGTGTTCGGTAATAAGCAGTGTTCAGTGATCAGTAGCAGTAAAATCAGTCTTCGTTTTGTTATTTGGAATTTGGTGCTTAAAACTTGGTGTTCATATGTAACAAAACTTTAAACGAATATACTTATAGTTAAATAAAAAAATAAAAAAATGACAGCACACGAAATTGATTATAGAATATACGGAGAAGAGATGCAATATGTAGAAATTGAACTTGATCCGGAAGAAGTCGTTATTGCAGAGGCAGGTAGTTTTATGATGATGGACGATGGTATAAAAATGGAAACCATTTTTGGTGATGGGTCTAAAAAAGACACCGGGTTTTTAGGAAAAATATTAGGAGCTGGAAAACGTATTCTTACTGGTGAGAGTTTATTTATGACGGCCTATTATAACACTTTAATAGGTAAACGTAATGTATCATTTGCTTCTCCTTACCCGGGAAAAATTTTACCCATAGACTTAACAGAGTTTAAAGGCAAATTTATTTGCCAGAAAGATGCATTTCTATGTGCAGCAAAAGGGGTAAGTGTAGGAATTGAGTTTTCGAAAAAGTTGGGAAGAGGTTTATTTGGAGGCGAAGGGTTCATAATGCAAAAACTTGAAGGAGATGGTATGGCATTTGTTCATGCTGGAGGAACAATGGCTAAAAAAGAATTACAAGCTGGAGAAATTTTAAAAGTTGATACAGGATGTATCGTTGGTTTTACACAAGGTGTAGATTACGATATAGAGTTTGTTGGCGGTATTAAGAATACTATTTTTGGAGGTGAAGGTCTGTTTTTTGCAAAACTGCAAGGTCCTGGTACAGTATATATTCAATCATTACCATTTAGCAGGTTGGCAGGACGTGTTTTGGCATCAGCTCCAAGAGGGGGAGGAAAAGATAAAGGAGAAGGAAGTCTTTTAGGTGGTTTAGGCGATTTATTAGATGGCGATAATAAATTTTAAATGTTAAATTTATTTTAAACAAAAAAACTTGTGCAATTTTTTATTAAATTTAAAGTTCATTAATTAAAACATATAAGCCTATACAAAAATCTACTTATTTTTTACTAACCTAATAATCTTAAGATGCATTATGGCAAGAGCAATGCTAGAGTATACTAAAACAGTACTTGGAAAAGTCAGTTTTGATACGACTTTGTTCTGCAAAGAAGTACAAAAGGCAGTGCAACGTTTACTACCTTACGAGTTAGAAGAGCTTAAAATATTTATTCTTTCTCTAGTACAGCAGAACCCAGAATTAGATAAGTGCTTAATTTATTTAAAAGCATAAAAAACGTTAGACAGTACAAATCCTTAAAAAGGATGGTGAAATAAAAATAATTTGAATGAGCCGGATACTATATCCGGCTCATTTTGTTTAAGTATAATTGTTGTAGCAGATTTAATGAAACATATTGCAACATATCAAATTTACGGTACTGTTAGAATTACTGGAAGAGAAATTGTATTTGTTGGATTCATTATTTTATCTGTTACAAACAATGTATAGAAATTTACATATAGATTCTTTGAACAAATGTCAAATAAAAAAGCTACTCGTTAAAGTAGCTTTTTTATAGTAATAAATAATATTTTACTAGTTTTTACGAAGAAAGGTACTCACTTCTATAGCTACATCTTCCCAAGTTTTACTAACGCCATCAGGACCTTTATGTAAATCAAAACAAGCTTTGTTTATAGATTCTAAAGCACCTAAAGCATCCCAGTCTTTAAGATTCATTGTACCAGTCATACTTACACGTCTTTCATCTGTTATCTTAACTTCTAACGGTAAGTCGTTGGTAACACCATTCATAGTAATAGAAGCAATGCACGAATCATTAATATACTTAATAGTACCTTTTAAAAACTCAGTATCTAACATCGCACCAAAGAAAAACTCTTTTAATTTTGCATCACGTGTATTAGTAGCATCGTTAGTAAACAAACTACTTATTGGTATAGAAAAATTTAAATTGTTTAGAGCTTCTTGAGGAGAGCCTCCTTCTTTATTGTCAAAATTTATTGTTGTGAATTCGCCACCAACACCAATCTTTTCGGTGGTTTTGTAAGCGGTCCATTTAACAGATGTAGCCTCAGGCTTTGCAACAAATTTTTCTGTTACTTCTACCTCATTGGAAGAATCTGTTTTCGCTTCTTTTTTTTCTTGTTTACATGAAGTTATTCCTATCGAAATAACAACTAATAAGGTGATTATTCTTTTCATTTTTTAGATTTTTTGGTGGTGTGAAATTAAACTAATAATAATCGAATTGCAAATATTCACTATGACATATATCATATTTTAAAAACCTCTCATGCTATACTTTTGATATATAAATGTTAGGTATGTTAAATTCGTTAATAAATAAATATAATATTGCGGGGCCTCGTTATACGAGTTACCCAACAGTTCCTTATTGGAACAATGAGACATTTTCCTTAAAAAAATGGAAATCGTCTTTAGCAGAATCTTTTAAAGAAAGTAATTTAGAAGAAGGTATAAGCCTCTATATTCACTTGCCCTATTGTGAAAGTTTGTGCACGTTTTGTGGATGTAATAAGCGTATTACAAAACAGCATAATGTGGAGTCTCCTTATATAACTGCAGTTTTAAAAGAGTGGAATTTATATTTAGAATTGTTTGATGAAAAACCAATTATTAAAGAATTACACTTAGGAGGTGGTACTCCCACTTTTTTTAGCCCAGAAAATTTACAGCGATTAATTAATGGTATTTTAAGACATTCGATACTTGCAAACAACCATGAGTTTAGTTTTGAAGGGCATCCAAATAACACGACTAAAGAACATTTGCAAGCCCTTTACGATGTGGGATTTAGAAGGGTGAGTTATGGTGTGCAGGACTATAATGACACGGTACAAAAAGCCATACACAGAATTCAGCCTTTTGAAAATGTAAAACGAGCTACCGATATGGCCAGAGAGATTGGTTACACGTCGGTTGGACATGATATTATTTTTGGACTTCCATTTCAAACCTTAGAACATGTAAAGGAAACCATTTTAAAGACTAAGGAATTATTACCAGATAGATTGGCATTTTATAGTTATGCACATGTACCATGGATTAAAGGGAACGGACAACGCGGATTTAAGGATTCCGATTTACCTTCTGCCGAATTAAAAAGGCAACAATACGAACTAGGTAAACAACTACTGGCAGAGGTTGGTTATAGCGAAATAGGTATGGATCATTTTGCTTTAACTACAGATTCGTTGTACGAATCTATGGTAAACGGTAATTTACATAGAAACTTTATGGGATATACTGCCTCAAAAACCCAGGCTATGATTGGTTTAGGCGTGTCGTCAATTAGTGATAGTTGGTACGGTTTTTCTCAAAATGTAAAAAGTATCGAAGCATACTATGATTTATTAAAAAATAATATTTTACCTGTTTATAGAGGGCATATTCTAAACGAAGAGGACTTAACTATAAGAAAACATATTCTTAATTTAATGTGTCGCTTTAAAACAGCTTGGACCAAAAATAATCTTTGTTTTAAGGAATTACCACAGGTTATTGACCAATTACAGGAAATGAAGACAGATGGATTACTCAATGTGAGTTCAAACACTATTGAGGTGACTAAAAAAGGCCGGCCTTATGTTAGAAACATATGTATGGCTTTTGATTTATTATTACAAAGAAAGCAACCCGACACTCAGTTGTTTTCTATGACAGTTTAAACATTAACTCTCCCATATGGTTACTGAGTGGCTTAAATTGAGTGACTTCCTGCCAAGCAGGGATTAGAAGTAAGCCGAAGTAAAAATGGGAACCTAAACCTACAAAATTATGAAGAAGATTATTGTACCCGTAGATTT
Source organism: Flavivirga aquimarina (assembly GCF_030540835.1). GTDB lineage: Bacteria > Bacteroidota > Bacteroidia > Flavobacteriales > Flavobacteriaceae > Flavivirga > Flavivirga aquimarina. The sequence goes on from NZ_JAUOEK010000056.1 coordinate 68,244, forward strand.
TTCTGAGCATTCAGAATATGCTTTAAATACAGCTGCAAAGCTAGCTAAAAAGAATGATGCAGAATTGTTGGCATTGCATATGCTGGAAATGTCTGAAGTGGTGCTTACAACAGGAGGAGAACAGCCACAAAAAATAATTTATTTTTTAAAGTTAGCAGAGCAAAGATTTGAAGATTTTCTTAAAAAAGATTATTTAAAAGACGTTAAAGTAACACCAATTGTTAAACATTTTAAGGTGTTTAGTGAGGTTAATGACATTGCAAGCAAGTACGATGCAGACCTTATAGTTATGGGGTCTCATGGAGCTAGTGGTGTTAAAGAATTTTTTATTGGTTCTAATACAGAACGTGTTGTAAGACATGCCGATATTCCGGTATTGGTAGTTAAAAATAATGTACCTGAAATTAATTTTGAGGTAGTCGCTTATGCATGCGATTTTTCAGAAGAGTCCATTGAGGCTTATTTAAGAGCCGTTAAGGTGTTTGATAAGTTAGGCTCTAAATTGTATTTGGTTTATGTGAATTTACCAAATGATAAATTCAGAAATTCTTTGGAGATTGAAAAACTTGCGGTTAATTTCTTTACCAAAGCAGATGGAAATTTAGATAGAATGGGAGATGTTTATTACACGTCTGATTATACTATAGAAGATGGTATTTTAAGTTCTTCAATAAAAATAGGAGCCGATTTAATTGCCATTCCAACACATGGAAGAAAGGGCTTATCTCATTTTTTTCAGGGCAGTGTAGGGGAAGATGTTGCCAATCATTCTACATTACCAGTTATAACATTTAAAATTTAGGCTAATAGTTTTAGCTTATTCATTTTAAGAACAGGCGATCTAAGGTACTTTACTTTAGGTCGTCTGTGTTTATAAGGAGATTATTGAAATTATTCAGAATATCACTTTTTAAGCCACCTCATTCGCATTACTTACTTTTTATTGATTCTATTTCTGTTTTTAGAAATTTTGTTACTATTTCACCTAGTTTTTTATAACCCTGTTTTGAATAATGAACATTATCTGATCCTCTACCAAATTTTTGGTGAATTGGAATGGATGCTTCATAGATATCGTTTACAATAACCGATTGTTTTTTCATGACTTTTTTTGCAACATTATTATATCTTATGGCATCTTTTTTAAACCGACCAGCTTCATTTTCGGGAACATAGGATGTTGTTACAAAAATTAATTTCGCATCAGTTTTCGTTTTTAGAATTGTAACTATCGAATCAAGATTTGAAGCATATTCATCAATTGTATAAGTGATCTTTCCATTTTCTTTATCTCTATTTCCTTGAACTTTTGAATCTGGATGACGATAACACAAATCCCATAAACCCCAGTTAAATTGTACTATATCCCATGTCTCGTCACCAATCCATTCGTCTATTTTTTTTAATCCAGTTCCCGTATGCTGTGCATTTCCGGGATTATGAAAAACATCTGATTCGTTTGCTAAACCTTCCTTAACAAATGGGGTATATCCTAATGAAATGGAGTCACCTATTATTAACACTTTAGGTTTTTTATAATTATAACTTGAAAATAGAACAACAAGTGTTATTACAATTAATAGTCTACTTTTTAATATTTTCATTTTCTTGGTTATTATGTTGTATTCGGTTTATATATCAACCCTCTTTTCTATATTGTATATGTTGCGATGAAATTTCAGAAGCTGTTATTCCGTTATGGATGAGTATTCGGTAACGTAATACGGTAGGCTCAACATTAGAAAGGCTAACAGCATTAGCACCGGGATACGGATATACAGCGTTTTGCATGCTTCTTTTTGAACGTAAAATCCAAGGATTGGGATACCCCGGGTTTTTGTGGTGACTAAGAATCGATATACCAGCCATAGAACCTTCATGCCCCAAAGCTCCAGAAATGTCTATCCAACCCCCAGCTTCGATTGGTAGATTTTGTGGTTCAACCATTCCTGTAGAACTTGTGAATATAATATCTTCTACTAATTGAATCCTTGGAGAAAAACCACCATAGCCTTTTTTATCCTCCGACCCGCCAATTCGGGTGTTTGGTTCCTTAGCGATCAAGGCTATTTCTATATCAATTTGACGATAGTTCTGTTTGGTTGGGAATACTGTGATGGTTGTATATTCAGAAACCAAAGGCTTTTTATTTCCGTTTTCATCCAGCCATAAAGGGGACTTCCAGACTACATGTGCTTTGATGCTTCTTGCTTTTCCTTTATTTTTGAGTGCTTCAACTGAAAGTACTTGCCATTCAAAATTCTTAATTATCCATCCATCACCAATTCGTTTGTCACCTATATACAGTTGGTGCCATGCCCAGAAAATACCACGATGATGCGGATGGTCTTCTGGAAAGTCTTCGGTTAGAATTTTACCATCTAAAGAATAAAGCGGATGAATATAATTAGACCGTTTGTATTTACCATTTAGTTCCTTGTTGGCCGTTTGGTAAAATAGAATACTGTCTTTACCTTCCTTAAAAAGTACCCCGTCATCTTGAATTTTTAGTTTAACACTTTGAGACAGTACTATTGTATTAAAACATAAAATAAGGAAGATGCAATTCAAATTTCTCATCGGTTAATTAAAAATTAATTAGAATGATATTTATAGGTTTAAAAACTGTTTACTCTATTTGTTATGGTTACTTTTAATCAATTAGTTACCATAGCTATAATTCTTAGTGGTGCTCCGGTGCCACCTTCAATTTTCATGGGTAAAGCAATTATATCAAACCCATTTAAAGGTAATTTATCCAGATTAGTAAGGTTTTCAAAAGCAGGAATATCTTCCTCAAGAAGTATGACATGACTTTTGAAATATTCAGATTGACCATAATCAATGCTAGGCGTATCGATACCAATAGAATTGATATTGCGGTTTTGTATTAACCATGTTGCGGCATCTGGCGAAAGTCCGGGAAAGTGTAATAATTTAACAGCATGTTCACCACGCTCATCGGTCCCCAAATATTTAATTTTGTCTGGGTAGTATTTTGAAAATCCGGTTTGTAATAACACGATACTCCCATCTGGAATGGTAGTGCCTTGGCTTTTCTCCCAGTCCAAAAAATCTTCTATGCTAACTAAATAATCTGGATTATTAGCGGCTTTTGAAGAAACATCAATCTTAATGGCATGTCCAATTAATTTTTCAAGAGGTATTTCATCTACGGTTTGTCCATTTTCTGCAAAATGAATCGGAGCATCTATATGAGTTCCCCCATGTTCTGCAGTACAAAAGTTATTGGCCGAATAATAGTAGCCTTTATCTGTTTGTCCCTTAAAAACAGTATCCAATGTAAATTCCTTAGAAGTTACCCAATAAATGGTTTTATCTGAATAGGTATGAGACAAATCAATAATCTTTTTTTGAGAGGTTAAAGATTGTATTGAGGTGGTTTGTTTTTCTGTAGAAGTGGATTTGTTGTTACAGGCAATTAAGGTTGAAAATAATAATAGGTAAAAAGCTAGAGTTTTCATTTTTAGTTGATGGTTTTTATAATGGCATACAATGAACTCGTTTAAACTTTTTCAATTTGCTAAAAAATTGCTGTTTTCAACTCTGTTTTTGTTTTTTTCCTTCCGTAGCTCTGCTATGCAACTCAAAAAAGCCTTCAACAGAACTAAAAACTTCTAATTTTCGCTTAAATCCAAAAAGTTTAAACGAGTTCAATAACAAGATTTGAAGATACCATATTTTGCGTAAATATTTTAAAAGAAAGCTTAAAAACCACCAACTAAATATAGTAAGCCAATTTCTTAGAGTTTCTTTATAAACTTAGTTTACACTTATATTAGAAACTGCTAGAACATTAAATAAACTTGCTTTTGTTTTAAAAAAATCATTTTCGAGTTGAACGGCTTTAAGTTTAGCATCTATTAGCTTTGATTCTCTGGAGTTGACTAAAAACAAAGAGCTCTCTCCTAAAAAGAGTTTGCGTTCCTCGGCAGATAGCATGGTGTTATAATCGTTAACAATAACTTCTATATAATCATTTTGAGTTATATATGATTCTAATTCCTTATTAATGGCATCAATCTTATTTTTGAGTGTCACTCTTGTAGACTGAATTTCAAATTGAGTATGTTGCATTTTAAGCTTCGCTAATTTTAATTCAGAACGCTCTTTTCTTAAAAACAATGGAAAACTAATATTTAAACCACTTTTATAAGCCGAAGTATTAAAACTCCTTGCAATTTCTGGGGTTTGAGATAGGAAGTTATATTGTAAATCTATTTTTGGTAATAAATTATTCATTTTCAACCGCTTTTCAATATTTAAACTTTGAAATTTATAATCCAATGACTGTATTTTAGGATGATTATTTAAATCTAAAATATCTATATTAAATTGAGATGTATTGAGCGTTTTATCAATGGTTTGCATTGTGTTTTCATCTGGTATCACATGGTCTTTTATTTCAATAGGTGTATTTTCATTTAACCATAAATAGTTTGACAGTTCTAATGATGATTTTATAAACTTAATCCTTGATTTTTCAAAATTAAGCCGCCTGTTGTTTAAAGTAATACGGGCTTCTAAAGTATCTATTGCCGGACTTTCTCCTACTTCATAGCTCTTTTTTATACCATTAAACCGTATTTCGGCATTTGATAAAAAACTATCATAAACACGTTTTTCATTATAGGTTTTTAACCAATTAAAGTAGCTTAGAGTCGCTTGATATAAAATGTTGTTAACGAGTATTTGTCTATCAGCTTTAGCTTGATTCACAAATATTTTGGCTTGTTTAAGCATGGCCATACGCTTATTAATAAGTAACCCTTTTGCTAACGAAACAGATATACCTGCGCTATATAAACCATCTTCTGGAATACTGGCTTCTGGATTTAAAAAGTCTCCTGTATTTTCTTCGAAATTTCCTTTTATTTCAATACCATACCAGGTAGGTATTTTAAAAGCAGCATTTAACTTATCATAATATTCTGTATTCTTAAACTTCTTTCTGTCGTAATCAACTTCCAACTTTGGGTCAAAAGCACCACGAGCTTTCATCAATTTAGCTTCACTTTCGTTAATAACCAGATTAGCTTGTTTTACGATTGGATGAAACGCTTTTACATAGCCTAAATATTCAGCCAAAGATATCATGGAGGTATTTTCTTGTGCAGAACCTAAGCCGCTAATAAATATTAATGTGCACCATATTAATGCTCTCATTTGTTATCTTTTTTAGAAGCCATTTTTTTACTTTCTTGTGGTGTATAATAGTTAGGAGGGAAGCTGTTAATTTGTCGCCACAATTCAAACCAAATTGGTACATCTTCAAGTAAGGCAATTGTTTTTGCTCCAGAGCCTACTCTAATGGCTTCTGGCCATTTGTGATCTACTTCATCTGGTGCTAATAGTACTCTATATTTACCATTGTTACTAATAAACCTTTCTATAGCAACTATTTTAGCACCATAAGTACCGTATGAAACATTTGGCCATCCGCTAAAAACAATGGCTGGCCAACCATCAAACAGAATTCGCACTTTTTCATCTACATGAAGTAAGGGTAAGTCTATTGGTTTAACAAAAGTTTCAACTGCCAAATCGTATTTAGAAGGCATAATACCAACCAGTGCTTCACCTTCTTTAAAAGTGACTCCAATACCACCTCTTAAAGCTTTGTTTATATAGCCATTTTGCGGAGCAGTAATATATAATAAACTATGGCGTTTTTTATAGTTAGTATATGTGTTCTCTAGTTTGGTTACTTGAGCTTGGGTATCAAACTGACTAGACTTAGCAGTATACATATCACTTTGTGCTTTCGAAATTTTGTCTGCAAACACGGCATGAGTTCGAGATAATTCTAATTTTGCGTTAATGACATCATTTTTACTAGCTAGATATTTATTTTCTTGCGAAATAAATTTAGCCTGTGTCTCTTGAAGTTTTAAGCGTTTTTCTTCAACATCTTTCACTGCTTTTAAACCCTCTTCTTGTAAGGTTTGAATACGATTAAACTGTATGTCTGCAATTTTTAAATTTGTTTTGGCAGCTTCCAGGTCAATACTATCGCTTTTTACTTTTAACTGCGATTGCATGAGTTTGTTTTTGGTTAACTCCAGCTTTAATTGTTGCTCATTTCTTAAAGCCGAAATCTGTCTGTTTAAAGCGTTAACTTTCCCTTCATAAGCATTAACAGATGATGATTTAGCTTGAATTTGTTCGTTAGTTCTTTCAACCAATTTATCATCAAAATAGTCGCTTTTTATTTCAGAAATCCTCAATATAGTATCTCCAGCTTTTACAAAATCACCTTCTTGAACAAACCACGCTTCTATACGTCCGGGTATTTGAGACATGATGTTCTGTGGGCGTTGATTAGGCTTTAATGTTGTTACTACTCCTTGTCCGGAGATGTTCTGCGTCCATGGTAAAAATAGAACGATAAATAATATGATAGCTGCGCCTAGCAAAAACCTGTTAAAGTATTTATAGTACTTTTTATTCAAAATGCTTTTCCCAGATTTATACTTTTCTAAATCTATTTTTTTATTTAGTTGATTATGAGATATGTTCAGCATAACTTAAAAGTTTTTAGTTTTAATGTCTCCTTTTTCTAGTGTTACTGATTCTTTACATTTATCTACCCACGTTTCGCTACTACTTACTACTATAAGAGCCCAAGGCCTATCTTTATGCGTTAAGAAATTTATAATGGAATTTGTTTCTTTTTGGTTAAACCTGTCTAAAGCATCTTCTAAAATCAATACTTTAGGTTTTTTTAAAATGGCCCGTGCTAAAACAATTTTTTTAGAAACTGTATGAGACATTTGTCTGCCATCTGGATACAATATAGTTTGTAAACCGTTGGTTTGTTCCTTTATAAAATCGATAAGACCTACGGCTTTAATCGTGTTATATATTTCATCATCGGTTATAGCAGTATTTCCGAACGTAAGGTTGTCTTTAATGGAAGCTTCAAAAGGTGTTTCCTCGGTTAATGACATACCTAATTTTGAACGATAGTGATTAAGATCTAAACTTTTTACCGATAAATTATTTACATGAATATTACCAGATGTTGGCTGTATGACTCCAGAGATTAATCGCAATAATGTTGACTTTCCAGAACCACTTTCTCCTTTAACAAGGATTCTACTTTTAGAATTAATATTAAGAGAAACGTTATTAATTATTGGTTTTTCACGATTAGAAACTTTGTATGATACATCTTCTAATTCAATTTGAATTCCATTTTCAAATGGTATAGTTTCACCATTACCGTTCTCCAGGTCTTTATCTACGATTTGACCTAATTTTTCAATGGAAGTAAGCATGTCGTAAAAGGGTTCTAATCCTAAAATTAGCTTTTCTACTGAGGCAATTACAAGAAGAATAATAATTTCGGCAGCTACAAATTGCCCAATATTCATTTCTTGATTTAAAACCAAAGCACCGCCAATTAGAAGCAAACTTGCAGTTACGATAACTTTAAAACTTATCATTTGAATGAATTGAATGACTAGGATTTTAAAATGGTTTTCTCTAGATTTTAAGTAATCGTTAACTAAAGCATCATTTTTATTTAATGCCAAATTGGTATCGCCTGAGAGCTTGAAACTAACTATTGTTCTTGCTATTTCCTGTATCCAATGGGCCACTTTATATTTATGTTTAGATTCTTGTAAACTGGTTTTTAAACCTTTTTCTGCAGTATATTTAAATACGATTAATATTAATGTTAGTAGCAGAACACCAAAAATGATGAAAAAGGGATGGTAAAATGATAGTAATATTAAGGCAAACAATATTTGTAATATAGCAGAAGGGACATCGATTAATATTTTAGAAAGCCCCTTTTGTATGGTTAACGTATCAAAAAACCTATTGGCAAGCTCAGGAGGATAATAGTTGCGTAATTCCGTCATCTTAATTTTTGGAAAACGATAACTAAGTTCAAAAGAAGATCTTAAAAAAATTCTTTGTTGAATCGTTTCTATAATACGTAATTGCATAAGTTGCAAAGCACCTGAGAAAGCGACACCAAGGGTTACCAGAATTACTAATATAACCCACGATGTAGATATTTGAGCACCTTGTATGAGGTTTATTATAGCTTGAATTCCTAACGGAAGCGATAAGGCTACTATACCAGAAAAAATAGCATAATAGAATATTTGTAAAATATCTCTTTTTTCTAATCGTAGTAATCCAATAAAACGTTTCCAAGGAGACATAGTAGGTTTATTCATAAATAATTAAGGGTTAATTGTTTTTAAAACTAATGGCATTAAAAAATCGGTTGGGGTAACACCAAGTTTACAATCTGTCATAGATGCAAAATGACTTTTTAAAAAGTGCTGATGTAGACTGCCTTCAATAATAGTACTCGCTAAACTGGAAGGGAATTTATAGTCTGGATTTATAGCCGCAATCATATCTTGTAAGCGGTATATAATACGTTTGTAAAGAATAAAATAGCCTTCTTTGTTTTCTTTGTCTACCTCTTTGGTTAAGAATGATTTAGAATTTTCATTAATAATGATTCTATTTAAAACAACTTCATTAATATGATGGTAATTAGAATCTTTTTTTATGCTTCTGGTAACAATTTCTATGGCTTTTTTAAGCTTATCGGTAGCATTTAGACTATGTGTTTCGAATACTAATTGGTATTCTATCCAACCCCAATACCAAGACGATAAGTATAATAAAAGTTTATGCTTACTTTCAAAATAACGATAAATAGAGCTTTCATTAGAGCCTATAAGTACACCTAGCTTTTTAAATGTGAAATTTTCGAAACCAGCTTCATCGATTAAAATAATGCTATGTTCTATTATGCGCTTACCTAATACAGAAGACTCAGGGTCTTTTACATAAATTTTCTCAGGCACTGAAATTTTTAAATTTGATAGTAATTTGTCCATAATTAGTTAGTTTAAACGCAAATATAATAGTATTACTATTAATAAAGAAAATAAAGCCATTATTATTGTGAAAACTTTAAGAATTAGAATGAATTAATTTGTTGAAAAAATGGCTATTTAATGGCTATTCTGTGGTACTAGAACATTATTTAAAATAGGAGAGTGTAAGTTTTATAAAAAAGAGCTGATATTTTATTGGTCTCAAATGGAGTTAAAATTATGTACTTTAGTGCATGTCGCTTTCAGCTTCTAAAAACTTTTGACACGAACCAGCCTGCCGGCTGGCAGGTTTCACGAATTCACACGAATTCAGTTTTACTATATTTCACGAAGCAGACTTTCAGTCTGCCAAAACGAACCTATGGACTTCCAGTCCAGGAGTGGTTTATTTTCAAGCTTATTATTATATCTATATTTTGAAATTATATTACTACGATTACAATTCTTATTACTAACGTGTTTCTTTAGTTTGTAATAAATATATTTAAATAGAGAAAGAGAGAACTATAAGAGCCGACAAACCAATCAAAGAAGAATTCAATCCTAACTATTTAGAAACTATTTGTTTAAAAAGATTAATAAAGAATAATAGATAAAGTACTCAATGCAATTATAATTTAGACTTTAAATTAGTTTAAGTTGAGTAGGTAAGAAAAAAAGCACTATAATTGTAAAAAAAATATATCAATAACTATTTTTAGCGTAATTCAATTGTTGTAAAAAAAATGATAAAAACTATTAAAACGCTTTTAGTCGATGACCATCAATTGGTAATAGATTCATATAAAAACTACATTAACCTATATGAAGGATATAATCCAAAAATAAAATTTAAGGTTACTTTTGTTACTGATACTGACGAGGCTATTAATTGTATAAAAAAAGCAAATACCCCTTTTGGCTTAGTTTTTTTAGATATAAGAATCCCGAAATCTAAAGACGGAAAATTTAAATCAGGCGAAGATGTTGGCATGTATATTAGAAATAATTCACCTGAAACCAAAATTATTGTTATTACTGGGTATAATAATTCATTAATATTGAGTAATATTTTACAAAATCTAAATCCGGATGGTTTGCTTTATAAGAGCGATATTGTATGTAATACACTTTCTGAATCATTAGATAGTATACTTAATGATATACCATTTTATAGTTCAACAATTTTAAAACTACTTCGTAAAAAAATATCTAGCAAAATTGTTTTAGATCGTATTGATAAACAATTGCTGAATGAGTTATCAAAAGGAACCAAAACAAAAGATTTACCTAAAGCTTTACCTTTGTCCAGAGCAGGTATTGAAAAAAGAAGGCGCAATTTAAAAGAGCTATTTGGTGTAACCAGTAACGATAGTGATGTTTTGATTAGTTCTGTTATTAAAAAAGGCTTTTTGTAGTTCTTAAAACCCAACGAGGCTTTTATTTAAGTGTTTAAACCGAGAGTAACTAGTTTTTTACCACTACCGGTTGGTCCGCCAGACTCATGCACAAATACTGCAATTTCACGTCCAATTAATAGTGCATTTGTCGTTAGTTTATCATGGTTAACTCTTGCAAGAAAAAGATCTTTAAAAGCCTGCATAATGCCATTAGAAGCAGAAAAACAAATGTATAAGTTTAGTTGGTTTAGCTGCCCTCGCTCTCTGTTTACAATAGCAGCAGCTTTAGCAGCTAAATTTGTAATACTTTTTGTTTTATGTGTATTCATTAAAGTTCCCGTCCAGTTTGCATGTATATTTTGGTTATCACCTTCTCTTCCATGCCCAACAACTGTTAGTGTATATGCTTGTCCGCTTTGTGTTACGATGTCCGGGTTACTTGTGTTACTCTTAACACGGGTGGAATCAGCACTTCCGCTTAAGTAAGTATTTGTTCTCCTAATATTTTCATCCTTTTCCCATCCACTAGGAATATAATGAATATCAGATTTCTTAAACAAATCTTTTTTCTCATCGGCTGTTTTTTCAACCCTTTGTATAGGAGCCTGAGAAGGATCCTTAGTATTTTTATTTTCTAAGCCATGTTCGATGCGTTTTAACTGAATTGAATTTTGAGATGCTGTTACCATTTGTATTAACTTTTTTTGTGTAATAGTTGTGGCTCTTTTATCTATAAATTTTAAAGAATTGTCACCGTTATTTTGTTTCTTAACGGGCTCTTTTAAAACGTTTTGGGCTATTTTATCTTTTGTTTTGTCTACGTAACTACTCATAATAATACAGTTGTTTTATATATCATAGTTAAACAGTCTTTTTACCAGTTTGAGGTTAACAAAAAAACATGTTTTATTAAGTTATTGAATGTAATCAACTTTTAAACATTTTTTTTAACTAAAAAACTACAATTAGAAAGCTTTATATTTCCTTTTTGTATGCTAAAACACTACTAAAAGTATGTTTTTGTAGTACATGTAGTATGGTTTTATTACAAAATTTTCTTATTTTTTTTTATAGATTGCTATAACCAAAATCAATAGGTATTGATGTACTTTACTTATGGTAAATACTAAAGGTATTGTGTCCTTGTTTTTTTGTTTCTATACAATCTAAGTAATCTCAATATCTATAATTTTAATAACAAAGATTCAAAAACTACGCCACGTTAATTTAGAGAAAATCACTGTTGTTAATGAACCAATTAAAAGTATTGACGTTACTTATTATTTTTATTTTTCTTCAAGACAATTTGTATGCATTGTCATCGACTAAGGCATATAGAATACAACAACAGGATACATCTAAATTAATTAAAAAGGCAACCAAAAAACTTGGTTTTTTCGAGAAGCTATTTAAACATAACGATTCTGCCAAACTCGCTCGAAAATTTATACATCAAAATCATAAAAAATTAAAAGACAAAAAAACGCCAACATTTCCAACTGGCACTACAGATGTCGATCTGGAAAAATCTTTTCTTAAAACAGATAAAAATTTTGAGTTAGGCTATGAGGTTTTTGGTTGGTATCCTTATTGGGAAAAAGATTATTATAAACATATTAATTTTTCACTGCTCTCTACGGTGGCCTATTTTTCATATGAAGTAAACCCCTCTACAGGAAAAGCCATCTCTACGCACGAATGGGAAACAACATCATTAATAGACTCCATTAAAGCGTATCCTAATAAAAAAATACTACTTACGGTAAGCAACTTTGGAGAACGAAATAATAGGAGGTTTTTAAGAAACTCTAAATCCATTGACACATTAATAAGTAATCTAATTAAATTACTGGATAAAAGAAAAGGAGATGGCGTTTGTATAGACTTTGAAGGCATTCAAAAAAAAGAAAAAGATGATTATACGGGTTTTTTACTAACGCTTTCAAGCAGATTAAAAAAGGTAAATAAAGATTACAAAATATACGCAGCGGTACCAAGCGTAAATTTAACTTATGTCTTAGATTTTAAATCTTTAAATCAGGCTATTGATAAGTTTGTAATCATGGGCTACGATTATTATGGTAAAACCAGTAGCATAGCAGGCCCGGTAGCTCCATTGCTGAGTGGCAAAAGTTGGGAACCATTCAATCTTACGGAATCCGTTAAGTATTATTTAAAAGAAGGCGTTCCAAATTCAAAACTTATACTAGCACTACCTACTTATGGGAGTTTATGGGTGACAGATAACCAAAGTTTGCAATCTAAAGCCAAAAAATATATAGGAAGTAGAACTTACAGTTACATAAAGTCGGAAATTGAAAACAACGAGGCTGTCTATATTGAGCCTATTAGTAAGAGTGCTTACAGTACCTATAGAGTTAAAGGAAAAAAAACGGAATATAGGCAGTGTTGGTTTGAAAATGACTCCAGTTTTGTTTACAAAACCAACCTTATAAAAAAGAACAAACTGGCAGGTTTGGGGTTATGGGCTCTGGGGTATGATAAAGGATATGATGATATCTGGAACGTTATATATAATGAATTATCAAAGGAAGAAAAAGCAGCTATGGACGCGTCTACCGATGGTTCATCTGAAGGCGAAGGCACACAAGGTGGTGATAGTAATACTTCTCAACAGGGAAATGCATCGACAACAGAAGATGATAGTGATAGTACCGGTGTCTTACAAAAAATCTCGAATGCATTAGGAGTAGATGATCCAGATAGTAAAATTAATAAAACTGAAAAAGAATTAGCAAGCATCACCGATTACAAAACCATTCTTTTATACATCATGTGTTTTGCATTATTCTTTGGATGTATTGGCTTTTTAAGTGCCATGATGTTTCCAAACACAAGAGCTAATTTTTTTAATAGCACTTCATTAAAAATATACTATTCGGCATTCATGCTGCTCTTAACGATTGTCATTTTTAGAATGCAGCAATGGATAGACAATAGTATCGTAACACTCATTATTGGTTTTATACTCGGAGGAATAGCATATTATATAGCAAACACATTTGTTGAACGTAAGAAAAAAGAATTACCATGAGCACTCTGCCAGCTATTGATACTAAAAAGATGAAAGCCGAAGCCGGAAAGCTGAAGAAGATCCTTGAAGCCGTAAAGAAAGCGTTGTCTAAAGAACTATTGTGGGTTTTGTTCATTGTATTATTAGGTATTCCAGTGACGCTAATCGTTGCCTATTTAATAAGCTTAACATCTATTGATTTAAGTGGTGTGTTTAGCATTATTACAGAAGACCTTTACCCATCATTCGTAGTGCTATACATAGCCTGCGTCATAGGTATCTATTTTTCAAGAATCGTTGCTTTGGCAATAAAAACACAATTAGAAAGTAAAACAGAATAGACTATGCTGGATAAAGTACTCATATTTATAACAGACCTTCTTAACAGGAATCTAAAAATGTCCTTTGGTTTAACAGATGATATCGTCGTTCCCGGAAGCTTAATTAATCTGGACGGTAGCGTTACCAATAACATTGAAAATAAGGTCATTATTTCAATTATAAATTTAGAGCATGAAAAAACGGTAAAGCATATGGGAGGATATATTCCCGATAACCAAGGTGATTTTAGTAAAGTGAATCCTCCTGTATATCTTAATCTATATTTACTAATATCGGCTAATTATAATTCAGATAATTATCTCGAGGCATTAAAAATGCTTTCGGCGGTAATAGGCTTTTTTCAAGCCTCTAGAGTTTTTGCATCTTCAGATTACCCAGATTTAGATTCCTCAATTGATCGATTAACTTTTGAAATCTATAATGTTCCCATACAAGAGCTAAGCCATGTTTGGAGTGGTATAGGAGCTAAATATGTACCATCTATGGTGTACAAAGTACGAATGGTAGGCATACAAAAAGGAGATGTTAAAGAACAAATTCCGGCAGTAGCAGGTTTAAAATCAAATACTAAAAAAGAATAGGATATGAATCTTCAGCACTGGTTTACATTAGAAATGCTACATGAATATTTTGATAATAACGTATGTACTGTTTTTAAATTAATACCAATGGTATCTACCCAACGGGTCATGAAGAATTATAACATTCACATAAATAAATTAAAAAATCAATATCTCGGGTATATAGGTGTCTCACCTTCAACGAATAGTTGGGAAGAGCTTCAAACGATAGACGATCTCTATTTTCAATTAATCAATACAGATCAAGAATTTGATAATTATACAGACCTTGCTTTACCCAAGGAAGAAGGGACATTACTTTATCTCACAAACCCGCTGCAAGATGCTAATGAACAAGCTATAATTACCAATAGATATCTACCTGTCCAATCATTATTTTTTCAGGTAAAAGTCCCTCAAGGTCAACCAGTTTCAGTAGTGATAAAAAATAGTAAAGGAGAAGATGTTTTTAATCAGTTAACGATTGAAAATCAACCAAGTATTTCTATAAATATTAATGTTTTTGGTACTGGGGTTTATGAATTATGGATAGCAGGTAAATTATCGCAAACATTTATAGGCACTTCAGAAAAAATTGAAGATAAATGTTATGGTATTTTGCATCTGCAAATGGCATCTATTCTGGCAGCTTTAAAAGAGAATAATCCCCCATTACTCAAGGCAAATTTTATAGCAAGATCCACCTATTGGCAATATGCAGTTGTAGTCTCGCAAGATAAAAAAATTACGATTCAAGATATTAGTATAGAAAGTGTTAATGATGAGCAATATTCGGGGCCTGTAAAGAAAACAATCGGGACAGAAGAGGCTAATTTGTTTACCTCTCCAGATATTATAAAGCTTCATCAAAGAGCTAGGGCAAGTCCATTATTAAAAATGCTTTATAAAAATGATTTTTCAGATACTGTAATGGAATTGGATATTAAAATGCCTGTACCTAAACCATCTGTAATAATCACTAAAAAGGAAAACAACGAGGATGTATTTTATTCTCAAACCATAATTCATGTATAACTTTAAATAACAAAAAAGAATGTCAGTAACAGCAATGAAAACACCAGGGGTTTATATCCAAGAATTGGATGCCTTTGGAAATGCTGTTGTACCTGTTCCTACTGCTATACCAGCCTTTATAGGGTATACAGAAAAGACCAGTTACAATGGTAAAGACTTAGTAAACGAACCGGTAAGGATAACTTCGTTGGCAGAATTTAATGCCGTTTTTGGGAGCATACCTCCTCAAATTCAATTTAGTGTAAACCAAGCATCAGCTCCTTCCAAAGCTCCTGCAGCACCAGCAGCAGATGCTTCTAAAAAGAAACAACCTGCAGCACCGGCGGCAGGAAATACTAGTGCACCACCACCAGATTTTTTTATAGATACTACGGGGTATAATTTAGCGACAACTACTGTAAATTATAGACTATATAGTGCCATTCGTTTTTTCTATGAAAATGGGGGAGGTACATGTTATATTGTTTCAGTAGGAGGGTATGACTATGCTTCAACTGGTTTAACAGAAACAAAACCTTTTGAAGAAGCACTAACGTTACTAGTCAAAGAAACAGAGCCTACAATGATTGTGATACCGGATGCCGTAGAGTTAATGGATCCTACACAAACCGATCTGGCAAAAAAATATGCGTTATGTTATACATTACAAGGTGAAATGATTAACCATTGCGGCTTACTACAATCTAGAGTGGCGCTGTTAGATATTCCAGGAGGATATAGCGAATCATTGGTAGGAACTACAAGTGTTGAAGGCTTTAGAAATGCAGTAGAACCAACATTGCCTAAATTTAACAGTTATGCAGCTGTTTATTACCCTTGGTTAAATACTACCGTAAATCAATTAGGCGATATCTCGTATAAAAATATTGCACCAGCAAGTAATGCCGTTGTACAAACCATGCTTAATGCCGAGTTTCCTGCTGTTGTAGATCCAAAAACAAAAGCTTCTGTTGATAATCCAATAAAACCATATATAACGGCTTTGTTCGCGACTAAACCAGCAGCAGATGGAATTACACAAGATAAAGCAGATTCGGTACTTAAAAATTTAAGTGCTTCCTATAAATTATTATTAAATCATTTCTTAGAGAAATTAAATTTAATGCCTCCCAGCGCAGCAATGGCAGGAATCTATACCATTGTAGATAACAATGAAGGCGTATGGGTAGCACCAGCTAATGTTGGTGTGCAAGGCGTTATAGCACCATCCATTAAAATAGACCATCAAGCTCAAGAAGATCTAAATGTACCATTAGACGGAAAGTCTGTATGTGCCATTAGATCATTCCCAGGAAAAGGTG
This sequence comes from Flavivirga aquimarina, assembly GCF_030540835.1. GTDB lineage: Bacteria > Bacteroidota > Bacteroidia > Flavobacteriales > Flavobacteriaceae > Flavivirga > Flavivirga aquimarina. The sequence continues at coordinate 84,789 of NZ_JAUOEK010000056.1, forward strand.
TATTGGTATGGGGAGCAAGAACGTTAGATGGAAATTCTAATGACTGGAGGTATATCAATGTTAGAAGAACATTAATATACATAGAACAATCTGTAAAAGAAGCAGCAAGTGCCTATGTTTTTGCACCTAATGATGCAAGTACTTGGGTATCTGTAAAAAGCATGATTAGTAATTTCTTGACTGGATTATGGAATCAAGGAGGCTTGGTAGGACCTAAACCAGCAGATGCCTTTTCTGTTTCCGTAGGATTGGGAAGCACCATGACTTCACAAGATATTCTGGAAGGAAAAATGCTAGTTGCTGTAAAAGTAGCGGTATCACATCCAGCAGAATTCATAGAAATAACCTTCCAGCAAGAAATGCAAAAAGGATAATTTATCATTAAAAAATAACATTAAAATCATTTAAAAAAAACATACAATTATGGCAGATGATGGATCAGCACAAGGTGCAATTTGGCCGTTAACTAAATTTTATTTCAAAGTTAACTTAGGCTCACAAGACAACACAGCTTCTTTTCAAGAAGTATCAGGGTTAGATACCGAAACACAAGTCGTAGAATACAGGCATGGTGATAGTAAAACATTTAGCACAATAAAAATGCCTGGTATTGCTAAATTTAGTAATGTCACCTTAAAAAAAGGCGTTTTTGTTAAGGATAATAATTTCTGGAAATGGTACGATGCTATAAAAATGAATACCATTAAAAGAGAAACCGTTGTTATTCAGTTGTTGGATCAAACCGGAGCTCCTACAATGACCTGGACATTAACGAATGCATGGCCAACCAAAATTACTGCAACAGATTTAAAATCTGATGGTAATGAAGTTGCAGTAGAAACCCTAGAATTAGCTCATGAAGGGTTAACCATAGCTAATGGATAAGAATGAGTAATTATCCATTAGTAGGTTTTCATTTTAGACTTTCATTTCCACTAGAATTAGGAGCGTTAGATACCTCCTTTAAAGAAGTTTCAGGTATGACTATGGAAATGGGAATGGAAGAAATTGCAGAAGGTGGGGAAAACCGGTTTAAACACCGGGTTCCTACTGGAGCAAAATATCAGAATCTAGTACTTAAACGAGGTATAACATCAATAGTTTCACCATTATCATTATGGTGTGAAGCTACTTTAGTAGGCGGGTTATCAACAACCATTGTTTCTCAAACGGTGTTGTTGAGTTTACTAAATGAAAATGGACTCCCCGTAAAAAATTGGAGTTTTATAAATGCGTGGCCGGTAAAATGGGAATTTTCACCATTAAACTCTATGAACAATGAGATTCTTATAGAAACATTGGAACTAACCTATGATTATTTAATAGTAGTATGATATGCCAATAGAAATAAGAGAACTAGTTATAAAAGTAAAAGTAGAAGAATCGATTAATAAACAATCTGAAGCTATAGATATGAATATGATAAAGAGAACTATAGAATCTACTTGTAAAAAGGAAGTTAAAAAACAGTTGAACAAGTTAAAAGAGCGCTAATATGGGGAAGGATTTAATGGAAATCATAGCTTATGATACGAATCAATATTCAGGATCCGGGACATCCAAATGTACCGTACAAATAAATCCTGCATCCTATACACATGAGCATACGGTAAATTATAACAATCAACAAGCACTTGGATCTCCGGGAACAACATTATGGTTTAAGGGAATCCCTCCAGAAAAAGTGTCTTTCGATATTTATTTTGATGCTACAGGAGCCATTAAATCAGGATCATTAGCGAGTTTTAAAACACAGACCTCTGTAGATGATCAGATAAAAACATTTAAAGATGTCTGTTTTACATATAACGGAAGCATTCATGAGTCAAATTACTTAATTATTTCGTGGGGAACATTAGTTTTTAAATGCAAGCTAACCTCCTTAAATATATCGTATACACTCTTTAAGAATGACGGAACACCATTGCGTGCTAAAATTACAGCAGCATTTGAAGAAGCTATAGATGAAGGGCTTATTGCTAAAGAAGCTAATAACCAATCTCCGGATTTAACACATCTTGTTGAAATAAAAGAAGGAGACACATTACCACTTATATGCTATAGAATTTATGGAGATAGTAGTTATTATATGGAAGTAGCAGCCTATAATAATATCTTGAATTTTAGAGATCTCACCCCCGGTACAAAAATATATTTACCTCCTATAAAATAATTAAGATATGGCTGAATCACCAATAATAAAAGGGAATAATATAATATCCTTTACAATTACATCTAATGGCTCAGAAGTTCCAGACACCTATGGAGTCATGAGTATCTCTATATCTCAGGAAGTAAATGTTATAGCCAGCGCTCAAATTTCAATAAGGGATGGCAATCCATCCGATCAGCTATTTAAAATTACTGATTCGGATACTTTTGAGCCAGGATCGGAAATAGAAATTAGTTTAGGATACAATAATAAGGATACCAAAATATTTTCTGGAGTTGTAATTAAGCAATCCATTAAAATAGACGATTCAGGAACATCGTTACAAGTAGCCTGTAAAGACACCATCTTAAAAGCTACGAAATCTAAATCAAAAGTCGTTTTAACCAAAGCAATAGATAGCAAGGCTATAGAACAAATAGCAGATAACCTTGGTATTAAAAAAGAAGTGACACCTTCTTCTGTAATACAGGATAAAATTGTACAATACACTGCCACAGATTGGGATTTTATAGTAAATAAAGCGGAATTAAACGGGATGGTTGTTATCACAGATATGGGGAAATTAGTAGTAAGTCCGCCACCAATAGACACGACTCCCGAAATAGGACTGAAATTAGGAAGAGATATTCTGGAAATGGATACGGAAATTGAAGCTACAAATCAGTACGAATCTATAACCGGAAGTTATTGGGATCCAGATAGCCAGGAATTAGTTAGCGTAGAGGCAGATGATGTTTCAGAGAACGAACAAGGCGATCTTTCAGGTTCAGAATTAGAAGGTGTATTATCTGCAGATCAGACATTAGATACATCAGTTCCAATATCACAAGAAGCTACTCAAGCATGGGTAGATGCGGCAAAGCTTAAAAATGAACTGTCCAGATATAGAGGTAATATTACATTCCAAGGGTCTGCTCTTATAAAACCAAACTCATTGATTCTATTAGAAGGCTTAGGAGATCGTTTTAATGGAAATGCCTATGTTTCCAGCGTATCCCATAGTATGAGTGATGGTCAATGGCGAACAGAGATAGGTATTGGACTTTCTCCAGATTGGTTTAGTGAAAAAACATCCTCCTCCATGGGGCCAACAGCTTCGGGATCTTTAAAAGGAGTAAAAGGTTTACAAACAGCCATAGTTAAAAGCATCTATGAAACTCCTAGCAGCGATAATGAAGATCAGGAAAAAGAATTTAAAGTAGAATTGGAAATTCCAGCAATTAACAACGAATCAGAAACTGTATGGGCACGATTATCTACGTTTTACGCCAGTAGTGGTGTTGGCGCTTTTTTCTACCCAGAGGAAGGGGATGAGGTTATTATAGGTTTTATGGATGGAGATCCTAGATTTCCAATCATAATAGGGAGTGTTTATAGTAGTAAAAATGCGCCTCCGGTAACTATTGGAGATGATAATAATTATATAAAAACACTCATGACTAAAAGTCAATTAGAAATTCAATTTGATGATGAGAATATAGTTATGACCATGATGACCCCTAATAAAAATATTATAACCATTAGTGATAAAGATGAAGGTATTACCATTGTTGACGAGAATAGTAACTCGATACAAATGAACGATAAAGGCATTACTATTCAAAGTGACTCCAGTTTAACCATTAAGGCAACCAACGATTTAACAATTCAAGGAAATTCTGTAACTATAAAAGCAGATAAGACTGTTTCCATTAGTGGCAATAGCGGTTGTACCATGAGTAGTAGTGGTGGTAATACAAGTATAAGCGGGACTATGGTAAACCTAAATTAAAAATGATAAATAAAAATGGACTAAATTATGAAGGATAAATCGTTTTTAGGTACAGGTTGGGCTTTCCCTCCTACATTTTATAAAGATAATGAGTCGGGAGTCGAGATGGTTTCCAATGAAGCAGATATAGAACAATCTCTTGGAATATTACTTAATACCAGTATAGGTGAACGCATTATGGAGCCTAGGTATGGCTGTGATTTATACACTTATTTGTTCGATTCTATTTCAAATTCCAGAGTACACCTCATTACAGAAATTATAAGAACAGCTATTATAAATTACGAGCCCCGAATAAAATTACTGAAGGTTAATTTAGATGAATCCAACTATTTAGATGGTGTTATAAGAATTAGTTTAGATTATATAGTGCCGTTAAGTAATACCAGATTTAACCTGGTGTTTCCATATTATAAAGTTGAAGGAACCGATATCCCCGACTTATTTAAAAAACAAGTAAGAAATCCCAAAGACTTTTCCGAACAGGGAATGGATACAACTAAAGGGTAATGAAATTAATTAAATCAATGATGCATTGATGATAGAAAGAAGAACAGGTACCATACAATCTCAAAGGATAAACGACGATCTGCTTAATCAAAAATTTAAGATTGATGACAGGTCTTTTGAAGATCTTTTGGGGTATATGATTTCGTATCTGGGACATATAAATTTTTATAATATTGATAATACCCTTGATGGTAATTGGCAAGCTTTTATTAGGAATGCTTCCGTTATGTCTATGGTTAAAATTATAAAGGAACCATTAGATAGCCTCATAGTTAGCGAGACCCCTCTGGATACTATGAATACCTTATTAGATTGGTATGCTAAAATAGAAGAATGGCATATTAATTTAACTCACCTTAAGGAAGACGTTTTAGCAAGTAAAATAGGGAATATTTTATTTGACATATTAAAACCTAAGAAAGAGACTATTCTCAATGCTGTAACAAGTTTAAAACAAGAGCAAGAGGGAACTTCTCCAAGAATGTTAGGCGCTCCAAACCCAGATAACCCAGATAGAACGGCTTTAGAAGAAGACAATAAAAACGCAGCGGTTAATTTAGATCAGACAGTCAATACATTTAAAGAGCTCATCATTCACATTCAGGATTTTACAAAAAACTATCTAAAAGCCTATCTTTTTGCAAGAAATGATCATGCGCCTAATAATGCCATGTACATCACTTTTGCATTATTATACAAGAAAATACAAGAGGAGCTCAATAAACTATCACAAAGCCATTTAGATTTTTATTATAAAGATATCTTACAGCAAACACTACGAAAAGGAAAACCAACTCAGGCTATTATATGTTTTAATGTAGACCCCAAAATAAAGAATGTATTTATTCCACAGGGAACACTATTTTCTGCTGGTAAATTATTTGAAAGTAAAAAAGCAATTCTATTTGAAACCGATAAACCTGTAGTTGTAAGTCCCATAGTATTAGAATCTGCACAAACTTTATTCTTTAACAAAAATCCATTTATTGAAATAGGGACAGATGGTACTATTATTTCCAATATTATAAAAAACAACCTTGTAAATAAAGGCAAGAAGATTGAAGATGCCGAAAATTGGTCTTTATTCGGAGCTAATAAAAATACACTCATCAATTCCGGAATAACCAAAAAAACAATTACAAATATTGGCTTTATGATCGGGTCTCCTGTGCTTTTTTTAGAAGAAGGAAAACGTCAGGTTACAATAACATTCAGGTTTGAAGAAGACACATCAAAGAATGTGTTTTGGAAACTCGTAAACCAGATAGTCATTAATGATAAAATGTCTTTAGATACCGTTTTTAATATGGTTTTTGAAAACACATTTATTATTTCATACACATCAACAAAAGGATGGGAAGCAATAACATCATATAATTTAGTATTTGATGAAACAACCAACGATTTTGGCATTAGTTTCATATTAGAAAACACGGCACCTCCATTAACCACATTAATAACAGAAGAAAAGAACTCTGCCTGGCCTATGGTAAGAGTCTTATTTGATGAATATGCGCCGATCTATGCATATTCATTTTTTAAAGGAGTCAATCTGGAGTCGGTTACAATTGATGTAAAGGTAACAGGAGTAAAAAACCTGTCGGTATATAATAATATTGGTAAAATGCCATTAACAAAATCTTTTGATCTATTTGGCCCCTTACCTTCTGTTGGAGATTATCTTATGGTAGGGAAAAGTGAATTATTTAAAAAAGAGCTTATAAGCTTGAATATTCATATAGATTGGGCCAATGCTCCGGAGGATTATGGAGGGTTTGATACTTATTATCAGGAATATGATGAGGTATTTACAAACGATTCTTTTAAAATAGAAGTCAGAGCACTATCAAATGGTTATTGGTTTCCGGAGGCTGGACATCCGTTAGAAAAATTAAACCTATATAGTACTGAACCCTGTACAACTCCAGAAGGTTATGATAGCGTTATACTATCTAAAGACAGGTCTATAGCTTTAAGTGATCTGGAACCTTATAAGCTTTCCAGAGATTACAGGCTACAAGACCCGATAAAGTATGATATACATACACAAAACGGATTTTTAAAACTAACCCTGAGCAACCCACAGCATGCGTTTGGACAAAAAGCTTATCAAAAAAGTTACACAAAAATAGTAACCTATAATGCAAGAAATAAAGAGGATGCTCCCTTGCCTAACAAACCTTTTATTCCTAAGGTAAAAGAAGTGCAACTGGATTATACGGCAAAAGATGTTATATATTTTGATAATACAGCACCTAATGATGAAAGTTCGGGTAAAATAACCGGAGATTATATGCATATTACCCCTTCCGGAATACGTAAAGTAGTAGACGACACCCAAGTGTTTTTAAACACAATGGTTACAGATTATGAAGGAGAAGGGTACCTCTATGTTGAGTTATCTGGTGTTCAGCCCAATTCAAACATAACCTTGTTTTTTGATTTATTGAATGATAACCCGTTACATAATGAAAAAAGTAACAATATTGTTTATCAATATAAAGCATCAGGTAGTTGGGTAACACTTACTGAAAAATATATTATCTCAGACAGTACATATCAATTCACCAAATCGGGAATCGTAGAATTACAGCTTCCAGATTATGCACAAATCAATGAGGACAAAATATGTGAATTACGATTTATGGCCATACATGATGCTTATGTGTATCCGGTTATAAATGGAATTTATCCAAATGCCTTAATGGCTACTTGTACCAGTGAAGACAATCAAGTTATAGGAAAGTGTATTGAAGCAAAACAGATAACTAAATCTGTTGTAAAAATAGCGGGGCTTAAACAAATTATGCAACCGGCAGCTTCTTTTGGAGGAGAAACACCCGGAACACCAGAGTTATTTTACACAGAAGTAAGTGAACGATTAAGACATAAAGACAGAGCTGTATCATTATGGGATTATGAGCATTTAATACTCCAATACTTTCATGATGTCATAGCCGCGAAATGTACTAATCTGGATAAAAATTTTAAATCACAGGCAGGCAAAGTAACCTTGGTTGTACTAAGCAAGCAATGGACCTACCAAAACCATCAATATTTTAATACGAATGACCTTATAAAAATGACTCAGTTTTTACAAAGGAGGGCAAATTCATTCATTAAAATAAAAGTGCAAAACCCTGTTATAGAGTGGTTACTGGTTAATTGTGTCGTAGAATTTTATGTGGAGGATGATAGTGGGTATTACATGACAGAATTGAATACCGTTATAAACGACTATTTATCACCATTATCAAAGATAAGTACTAGCAGAACTAAAGGGATAGGAACCGAGATAGTTCCGATAATGTTAATGAGTCATATAGAGAACTTACCATATATAAAATCCGTGAGAAGATTAGATATAGAGCATATTGTAGAGGATGGTCTCAATGATTTTACAATGAAAATTCATGAAAAAAATAATGAAATTAAACCAACCACCCCATGGTCAATATTAGCACCAAAGCTAAAACATAATATATTCTTGCCCTCCATTCTTGAGGAAGGCACCATAGTAGAAATAGAAACACAGAATTTACAAATAGGTGTAGACTATATTATTGCTGCAAACGATGTACTTATAGAACCCGAAGGAGGCGATGAACCCCCAACAACTGAACAGGTAACAGAAGATAAAACAAAACAAGAGGATACAAAAGCATCAAAACCAAAGTTAAATACCATTTTGACTTTCAAAACGGAATAGCCTCTAACAAGAAAAAGTGATATGAAAATTAAGTTATTAAACAGGCAAAGCCTTAAAACATTATTTAGAGCAGGAGCAAGACCGAAAGAAAGCAATTTCTCAAGCTTGATAGATTCTATGATAAATAAAATAGACGATGGTATTTCAAAAACAAAAGAAGATGGATTGATTCTTTCCCCGGAAGGTAAAGAATCAGATAAGGTACTAAGTGTCTTTGAAAGTGTAGAAGATGAATTACCACAATGGAGTTTGACTCTTAATCAAGAAGAAGATAAAGGGTTATCTATAGTAGCACCAGTAACTAAAACGGAAGTTACAGATGTGATACATTTTCAAAAAACAGGCGCTATAGGTATTGGAACTAAAACCCCAAAAACAACTTTAGAAATTGATGGGGTTTTAGGAGTAGATTCTCGTATTGGAACTTATAAATTAGCTTCAGTACCAGCAGATGGAAATTGGCATGATGTCATTACAGGTTTAAATGGTTGTGCAGCCTTCGAAGTCATTGCTCAGGTAGGCAAAGAAAAAGCAGGCAAATATGCGTTGCTACATGCACATGCTATAAGTACCTTTGGGAAATCTCGTCACAGAATTCGCAGAACCCAAGCTTATTATGGCTGGTTTTGGAATAAAATAGCCATACGATTTACCGGCAGTACATACAATTATAAATTGCAGCTTAAAACACGATCAGACTACGGTTATTCTCAGAAAATACATTTCCATATTGTCAGGTTATGGGATAATAATATCATGGATTTATTTAAGCAATAAGGAGTTGTAAATTTCATGAATAACGTTAAAGGATATATTAGTAAAAAGAAAGAAGGCACTAGTCTTTATGAGGAATTGCATCTTGAGGCTTTAGAAATTATCCAGAAGCTTAGTAGTGAAGTATGGACAGATTTTAATGAGCACGATCCCGGAGTAACTATATTAGAAAGTATCGTATATACCATTACGGAATTAGCCCATAAAACACTATCTCCAATACAAGATATCTTAATTAAATCTAGAGGACAAGAACTACATTCCGGAGATAATGGTTTTTTTGTTGCTTCAGATATTTTAACAACAGGCCCCATTACTTTTTATGATTACAGGAAAATTTGGATTGATCAAATTTCTAATGTGAAAAATGTATGGATTTACCCTATAGAAGACTGTCCGGGAGAAGTTGATAATATTAAAGGACTGTTACGTGTTTTTATTGGGAAATTTAAATACAAATCAGACCCTCAGGAAGAAAGTGATGATAACAAAAGAATCATACAAGAAATACTTACTACTTATAACACCAATAGAAACCTATGTGAAGATATTTATAACATAGAAATTTATAAGCCATTAAGGCTTGCCATGGGTTTAAATATAAAACTCTCAAATAGTGTAAACGGAGAAGAGATTTTGGCAAAAGTTTTTAACCAGGTAAACGATTACATGGTGTCGAATGTTAACTACTATTCGTTATGGGAGTTACAACGAAAAGATACGCCAATTAATAAAATATTCAATGGCCCCAATTTATTAGATGGATTTATTTTAGATGAAGACCTTAAAGATCCTTTAGAAGAGATTGTGATCTCTGATGTTATGAAAATAATAACCCAAATTCCGGGAATTGTAAGTGTTAATGACTTTTACTTTCAATATAAAGACCCAGATACAGGGGACATGATTCAAATACGTGATCGTTTTAAAGTTCCAAAAAATACAAGAGTGATTGCAACGTTTCCTAAGTCTGACAAAGAAATCGTTTTTGAAAATTCAAATACCTTTTTTCAACCAGATTTAAACGAAACTAAAAAACAATTCTCACTTATACGAGCATTAAGTTATGGAGGGTTTAAAGAAGCCTCTAGTTCATTAAATAAAATATCCATTCCTCCTGGAAATCATCTTGATATGACATCCTATTTCCCCATTAGAAAACAACTTCCTGAGCTCTATGGAATAGGAGATAGAGGCATAAGTGGCCAGGCTACAGACTTACGTAAAGCTCAAGTAAAACAGTTACAAGCATATTTAATGCCTTTTGATCAATTAATGGTCAACTTTTTAACTCAATTAAGTAATATCCATACATTATACGATGTGAATGATAATAACCATGCATCGTATTTTACAAAAGAGCTTCCCGATACGGAAGAATTAATTGATTTAATAAAACCTGTAAATGGTGAATATGAATTAACTAAATGGAAAGAAACGTTAAACGATATTAATAATCGTTTTGATAACAAAGCCTTAAAAAGGTTAAGTGAAGTAGCAAATCATTTGCTATCTAGATTTAATGAGACATTTCAAACCTATGCACTTCGTAAGATAAACAGTAGTAGTTATGGCGAAGTATTAATGAATGAAGAATTCGATAAGAAACTATTAACATCGAAGCGACAATTAGTACGCGAATATGCATCTATTAGCTATGGCAGAGCAAGGTCTTTTAATTATCACCAACCAGAAGAAGGAGAAAAAAATCAATTTATTCCGGGAATACTTCGTAAGCTGGCAATCTTAATGGATATCGATGATTTTAAAATTAAATCGCTTATCAAAGGTTTTGAAGATTCTGAAATAGAAATTCACCCTGTAACTTTAAATATAGAAGTCGTTATTGATGCCATTAATATTTCGCAAGAAGATCTGGAAATTATAAAAATTGAAGATGTAACAATTGACGAAGTCATAAAAGATGATCTATATAAAGTCATGCACTATATGGGAGATAAAGAAACCTTACTGCAAGACACTTTAAAATATGGTGTTATAGCCGATAATTACGAAATTAAAAAAAGCGAAAAGGAGGATTTATATTATATATTTTATAAAAAAGCAAATCAAGAAGCTAATATAGTTCATCTGTCAAAGACTCAAGAAGAGGCCGTTACAGCCATTCAAAAAGCAGTAGCTTACTTGGTAAACATCAACCAAAAGAGTGAAGGTTTCTTCATGATTGAACACTTACTATTATTGCCACCTTACAAGGAAGCGTATTTTGGGTTTCAAATAGACTTCTCATTGCTCCCTTCAATAGGATTGAATTTAAAACTCACTCATAAAGTGTGGGCACCTTGTCAAGAACGAAACGAAACCATAACAACGTTTGTAAATCAACTCCTTTTAGGGCAATTGCAATATTCTGTTATTCATAAAAAAGATAACTATAGTTTAGAAATTAGTTCGTCTGGAGAAGATGGACAAGAAGGAGAGGTTTTAATGGTTTCAGAAAATCAATATACTTCAGAAGAAGCACTTAATAAAGATATAGAGCTGTTAAAAGGTTTAAATACTGTAGTTGATGAAGAACAGTTAGGGACTATAATAAAGTGTTATGTCAATTATGCAGCTGGCAAAGCCCCTATAGATGAAAGTTTCTTTTCTTTTCAGGCAAGCTTTATAGCGCCTTCTTGGCCAGTTCGTTTTCAGAATGAAAACTTTAAAACGATGTTTAAAAATACAGTATACGAACAATTTCCAATACATATTAAATATGGAATTTATTGGTTAGATTATGAAGATTTGAAAACATTTGAAACCTCTTACTTTAAATGGTTAGAGCAATTATCTTCAAAAAGTGAAGAAGACACTCAAAAAGATCTCGCATACGAGTTGATTACGATACTCCAGAAATTAATCGAACAACAAGATGAAACGTGAAGGAAGTACAAACACATATCATTAAAAGTCAACGCTATGAACTAATTTTAGATAATGCATCAGAAGCATATGCATATCAATCTAAAATAAGCAGACTTCAGGAATACGGCATCAACCGCATTTTGCAGAAAGTGATGGACAAGTATAACAGTTCGGAATATTTAGATCAATTTGATGAGGTTTTTTTAGATATAGGAACGATTTCAGTAGCAGGTTTTGAAATAGGGTTAGAGCAAAGAATAGAAGAAGCATTAACCGATTTTTTTAGAAATAATAGCTATGAAAATGGCACTTTAAAAATTGGGAAACGCAAACAGCTTTATCATAAACACATCGAACAATTTGAGTTTTTTCTAAAAAACGGTTATGTAAAATGGAATGCTTCTATGTCTAGCAAACCTATTGAAATATTTAAAACCTTACTCCAGAATAATAAAAAGGAACTTGTTGATCTGTTAAAAAACCTGGGACAAAAAGAAACCGTACGTAAACGTTTAATAACACAATTAGAAGATCCTTTTTTAGAGCAAATAGTTGTGGCAGCCGCAGGAGAAGAAGCTGTTTATATTAATGAATACCGTCGTTATATCGTTAAACATCAACATGATTATAAAATAATTGAAGTCGATTCCGGAAGCTATAGAAATGCTATTTGGGAAATCACCCTGGCCTATATATTTACAGAAGTGAGAAGCTATTCTAACCAAAAGAGTTTTTTACAATACCTTATTCGCAAAATAGCCCAGAAATACAGATTAACATACAAGAGTTTACTTCACGCTATTGTGTTAGGAATTAAAAGCCGTCAAAATAAAGAAGGTGTTATTATTGATTTTGAAAAGTTATTGGTCACATTGGAAAAAGAAGAAGATGAAAAATCAAAAAACATTTTTAATGATGATTTAAAAAAGAATGGCACCGTAGAGTTTACTAAACTTCTGGACTACTATTTAAAATACAATTCGTTGCCAGCAAATAATACATTAATGTCTTACAATGTACTATGTGAAGCTATAAGAATTAATAGTACTCAAAACTCAAAAACGTTTTACACATTTTTTGATCAGCATATAAAAAATAGAACCAATATTGAGCAATGGGTTAAAAGATTTCCAGACCATATACTTAAAGATATAATCACAAAATCACCTAATAAAATATTCATAACATGCACTCTCTTTTTTAAGCAGATTTCAGATGTAGCCAACCGTTTGCAGGTTAGATCTTCAACTTTAGAGATGGCACAAAAATCGTTAGGGAAAATAGCTTTATACGCTTACAGTACGATAGCTAACAGTTCTATAAATGACATAACAGCGTTTTTGTATGAGATAACGAAACATGTGGTGATTGATAAAGAATTCATTAGAATATTAAAAAGATTTGAAAGTAAAAAAAGCGTTGCACAGTATACCGCAATTAGGTCTTTTATTAACGAAGTAGAATTAATTCAAACAAACGAAAATTTAAAAACGACAGCATTAGAAATAGAGTCACCTTTGTCGGAATTATCAAAAAAAATATATTCAAATTATAATAAAAATAATGTCTTTGCTTTAATAGATTTTCAGAAGCAATTACAACATATTAACTGTAAAAAAGGAGTATTACAACTAGCTCTTTTATTATTAAAAATCTGTTCGTCAACACAGCAATATAGCAAACATGAAATAACCGATTGGGTAATAGAACGACATAAAGAATTGCTGCAAAGCAAAGAACAGAACAACAAAGTCATTATTCAGCTATTACAGATTATTGAAATGTTGAGCATTGATAAAAAGGTCTGTGAAGGTATTAAAGAAGCTATTAAAACAACTGGAAAATCAAAAAATGAGCCTGTTAAATTACAAGAAAAGACCGTCTTAAATGAAGTTTCCAATGCTATAATATATACATTCATAGGAGAAGTATACGAGCAGTTTTATAAGCGCACCACACAAAATTTAAAAGAAAGCATTGAAGCCTTAGTAGTTAAGTTTTGTAAAAAACATAATATTTCTAAAACAGTATTATTATCACGACTTCAAGAACAAATTTCAAATCGGATCGACTATAAAATTCTTAAAAGAATTCTTGACGATAAACTATTCTATAAAAGCACCGATAATGATGAAATAAGTGAGAGATATAAAAGCGATGTTGTTCAGTATTTCTGCGTACATGGCAAATTACCCTGGTGGGGTAAAAGTAAATCATTAAAAGAATTACAAGAATATTTCAGGCAAACAGTTACATCGTTTCCAGATAGTTTTAAAGTATGGTTTGTTAATGCAAAAAATCAACAGGCAATTATTCAACTGTTAGATGATGCATCCTATGAAATGATTATTAAACACGTAAATCCATCTGTAAATGGATCCGTGATTCGTATTAAAGCGCTAATAGATGATCTTTTAGATAAAAAAATCTCAGGAATAAGAAGTGTACCATCCGATTATAAAAACAAAATAAAACACTTAATACTAAATTATACTTATAGGAATCCTGTTTTAAACATAGCAGCATTAACAAACTATTTAATTGAAAATATAGTTTCTGCTTTTGCTATGAATGTATCGGACATTAAAGTTTTGCTACAAGAAAAACTTTATGATGAAAAAACGAATACTGGTTTAATAAAAGATGTAAAGATGTGGTTAGATGAAGAAGTAAAACCAATGTCTAAAACGTCAAAACTGTTAACCCAAGTAGAACAATTAATTGACGATAAAAAAGATTGGAAACATGTAGTAGATACGGCCTCAAAAAAAGACGTTTTACCAATGCTTAAAAAGATATGCGTAAAAGCTCCGGAAGCATTGCTATTTAACTTAAAATACGCATCATTCAGAAAACGATTAATAAAAAAATTAAACAATACATCACATATTGAATTTATACAATATTTCATGGTAAAATCTGAACTATTGCGTTTTTTAGATGTAATAACCTTACTGGAAAAATGCCGTCTGCAACTTTCCGGATCAGAATATCAAAGCCTGTGGTATCACTTTATTGACCTTACGTTACTTAAAATAGCTATTGATAGCCCTGTACAATGGTCGGCGAAAGATTGGAGTATGATTCTTTATAAAAGTATAGAGCTGCTACCAGATAAAATAACATCAATAGAATTCTATCCTGAAACCAAGAAGGTTTCCGAAGATATTACGAATGTTATTTATGAAGTAGAGGAGCTTATAGAAAATAAAAAGGAAGAAGCTGTAGAAAATATAGAAGAAATGGAAGCTACAGAAGAAGAGGTTATTGGAGACAGTATTTATATCTCCAATTCCGGGATCGTGATACTGGGGCCTTATATAGCCATGTTGTTTGAACGGTTAGGGCTCTTAGAAAATGGTGTCTTTAAAGATGACTATAGCATTCAGAAAGCCATTTACATACTACAATATGCAGCTACAGGAAAAGACGAGGTAGAAGAGCAAAACCTTATTCTAAACAAAATTATTTGTGGAATGCCTATTCATGATACTGTTGAACAACATATACCAATTACACCCAACGAAAAAGAAGTTGTTGAAAGCTTGTTGAAAGCTGTTATTACAAGTTGGAGTATTCTTGGAAACACATCCATTGAAGGTTTACGAGAAACATTTCTGTGCAGAGAAGGTAGCATTAGTATTGAAGAAGATAGTTATATTTTAAGAGTAGAAGAAAAAACATTTGATATGTTATTAGACCAGATTCCCTGGGGCATTGGAAAACTAAAACTAAGTTGGATGCAAAAATTAATAGATGTAATATGGAGAAATTAATGAAAGAGAAAAGCGTTTTATTACTGCAACAAGATATTGCATGGTTAGAAGTCGTTATAGATACAGCGCTTACATTGTATTTTGAAAATAATTGCAGTTATAATGATGTTAAAGACTTAATACCTCCATTAATAACAGATGAAGTGTCTGGATACGCGCAATTGCTTAGAAAATATAATTTTGGATTCGAAGAACGTTTATTACTCATACTAGCGTTAGCACCGCTTGTTAAACCACAATGTTTAGATGTGTTTTTAATTAAAAATAAAAATTTAGACTGTGAATTTTCAGAATTTGGGGGCGTTAAAAACGAAAAACATTACGGATTTATACCAACACTGGAAACGGCTAGTTTTATTTTAGGAGGCGCAGTAGATATGCAAAAACGGCTTCATTTTATGAAAACAATAAGCAAGAATTATATCCTTTATAGCGAAGGTATTCTATATTCAGATAACTACCCAATCAGGCTTTATGAAAAGTTGCAAGTTTCAGAAGAACATTTAAGTAGTATCATTAGCGGTGAAAAATATTTACCCAGTTATAATTCTAAATTTCCAGCGCAGCAAATAACAACAAAATTAGCATGGAATGATCTTATTTTAGAAGAGCGAATAAAAAGTCAACTTAACGAAGTACAAGCATGGCTAGAACATAGCGACCTTATTTTAAATACATGGAATCTCGATAAAACTTTAAAACCAGGGTATAAAGTATTGTTTTATGGAGCACCCGGAACAGGAAAAACACTAGCAGCAACATTACTTGGAAAAGCAACTGAAAAACCGGTTTTTAGAATTGATTTATCAATGGTCGTGTCAAAATATATAGGAGAAACGGAGAAAAATCTGGGTAGATTATTTGATGAAGCCGCATCTAAATCATGGATCTTGTTTTTTGATGAAGCCGATGCACTATTTAGCAAACGTACACAAACCAATTCGTCCAACGACCGACATGCAAATCAGGAAGTAGCTTATTTGCTTCAACGTATTGAAGACTTTGATGGATTGGTGATTTTAGCCACCAATTTACAAACCAATATAGATGATGCTTTTTTAAGACGTTTTCAAAATACCATCGATTTTCCAAAACCAAAATATAAAGAACGTAAATTGTTGTGGAAAAAAATGATAGGTGATGTTTTTGAAATGAAAGAAGGTACAGAAGGATTGGATAAAATAGCCAAGGATTATGAGTTATCCGGAGGTGAAATGATTAATGTTCTTAGATATTGTGCTGTAAAAGCAGCAAGCGAAGGCGAAAAAAAGACAAGTATAAATGATATAATAACAGGAATTAAACGAGAATATCGTAAATCAAATAAAACACTTAATTAAATTATTATGGGAAAACAAGTATGTAGTGGAGCTATGCTCTCATGCACTATGGGAGACACACCATCAACACTAACTATATTGCCTACCAATAAAGTAAACACGAGTAATATGCCGGCAGCAACCATTATGGACTATGTGCCTTTAGAGAATATCTTAACTTTTGGGATGTGCTCATCACCTACTAATCCGGTAGTTGCTACGGCAACTACGGCAGCACTTGGTGTTTTAACACCGATGCCTTGTGTTCCTGCTACGACCACACCGTGGTCACCAGGAATTAGTGATGTGTCAATTAATAATATCACGACTTTAGATGATAGTAGTACCTGCGACTGCATGTGGGCAGGAGAAATTTCTATTGAATCACCTGGGCAGGAGCAGACCAATGTTTCTTAATGAAAAGGAGATGCTTCTAATGTTACATATCATTTTCTAAACTATCATTTCTAGCAACTGCAGTAGTAAAAAAATGATTGGCGAAAGGAACCCATTGCGTTTTAGGGATTTTCCCGCTATTTTCTTCAAATCTTCCAGTATTTCTCAATTTATTTCTATGGCCTCTCATTTCTACTAATGCTTTATCCTCATCCATGCCATATGCTCCCATTCCATACCTGTATTCTGGGGGTAAATCTGCATGAGCTGTATAACCGGGAGGGGGAGACATCATATCTTTTGCTATTTCAGTTGTAAATATAGAATTGATCCAATCACCTAACTTTGGCCCTTTATTTCTGTCTCTCATAGGATCGTCTCTGGCCTCTTTATAGCTACCAGAGTAAAAAATATAATCGTCTAAACCTAAATCAAGTTCACCAGGTAATTTTTCTTTTACCAAATCCCTCACTAAAGTCACTTTGACTTCTTTTTGCCTTGGATATCGTCCAAAATCATTATCATTGGCTATAGATCGAAACATGGTATTAAAATCAGACCTTGCCATAAGCCTGAAATAAGCTTTTGGTCCATCGTCATTTTTAAGGTTTTCATCTGTACGGTTTTTAACTTGCAATACATATAATGCCATATATTGAATGAGCCCATGAATCTTTCTTTGTAAATGGTCAGTTAGCGTTAAATTATTTTCTTCTAAAACTTCATCAGCAGTATTTCTACTCGTTCTCGTTATAGCCTTTCTTCTTCCAATATGTTCATCAATTAACTCCCCTAAATTTTCTAATCGGACTCCTTCAGTAGATTGTGCACTTGCTCTAAAAAGGTCATCGTTTACTTCTATAGTAGCATCATTTTTTACATTACCCCCCTTTACAAACTCGTATTTTTTGTCTCCATTTTTACCGGCAACTATGTCAGCGGCCATTTCAGCAGCTGCTCCTACTGCACCAAGAACATCAGATTTCTTACTAAACGGTTTAGTTACAAACTCTACATCCTCTTTAGTATCAGCTTCTAAAGAGAATTGATCATTTTCATAAACAATAAACTTTCTATCAGCTCCTAACACTTTATTTTTTGCTGATTCAAATTCAAAGCCCATTTTTAATTGCATAGGTGCATGTGTTGGTGTCAGACTTTTAATTGTAGATACTTGTTCTGAGGTAACAGAAAGTGCCTTAGCTCCCGTCACATCTGCTTCTTTCTCTAAACCTGTGTCATCATTAATATTGATTTCACCTTTCATCTGCATGGTAGGTTTCACTCTTCCTTGTTTTTGTTGTACTACGTGCCATGCTTCATGAGGTAAATGTTTTTCTTGACCAGATGCAATATGAATATCTGTTCCTTGCGCATATGCATGAGCCTGTAACTGTGCTGGTTTTGGAGAATTATAGTGTACCCGAGTATCGCTCATATCAATACCTGAAAGGCTTTCAATACCTGATTTTAAGTTATCGGGCAGTCCTGTATTATTGATTGGTTGTTGTTGTCGATCACTATAGCTGTTTGCCATAGTTTGAAATTGAGCAACTCGTTTTGCCTGTGGACTGTTATCTGTTTTATCTTGAAGTTTTCTTTGTGCAATAGTTTCAGGTCTATTATCTGCAAATTTTAATGCAGATTCCTCACTACTTTGTATTTTAAGTGTATTATTTACAATCGATTTACTTTCATTATCTTGAGTTTTACTGGTATATGATTGCATAAATTTTAGATATTATGTATGTGTTTGTCTTTGTATAATTTTATTTGTAAGTTATTAAAAATAAGCGATAAAAAGATTATTTGGAACGTTTTTTTAAAATTATTATTGGCTTCTATTGTAACATGATGAGCATCTATTTTAAGTTAAATGATGCGTACAATAGTCTAGTATTTCTTCTTTTTTCGAAAGTCATTGCATAAGGTCAGATTTGATTTAAAATCCGTTTATTCTATAAGCTAGTCCTTTTCCAATATCCTTTCCAGTTATGAATTACATGTACATTTATAGAGAGTATGATAACGTTTTCTATATTTTTACTATTTCAAATAATTGTGCTCGAGCACAATTATTTGATTTTCCTTATGAAAATTAAAGAAATACATGTAACTTCGTTTTCATATTAAATTAACGTGAATCTTGTTTAAGAGTTCAGAAGTCACTTCGAGTGAAATTCTGAAAGAATTTTGTATCGAGAAGCTTTTTTTAGTCGAAAATTTACTTGTCAGCCTGTCGGCAGACAGGTTTTCGATACGATTTTTTGCAAAAATCACTCAGACTGACACAAATTTTCTTATCCAAGATTCACGTTAAATTATTATAAATTTTTCAATTCAATATTTTTAATAATATGCTTTTCAATTTAAGTTAAAAGAAAAGTAATTTTTCAATGCTAAAGATTAGATGAAACTTTACAAAGTAAATAATATTCCTTGTAATCAATTAATTATCACGGGGAAGGGTAATGACAAGCTTTGGGATAAAGCTGTAGTTTTGACTGATTTTAACTCCCCGTGGGAAGATATAAAGCATACGAAAACAGAATTTAAAGCATTATGGGATAGAGACTACCTGTTTTTTTGTTATAAAGTTACAGATGCTACCATACATATTAACAACACAGATAATAGTTTTAATAGCATAAATATATCCGATAGGGTAGAGCTATTTTTTAGACCAAATTCATCTCTTAATCCTTATTATTGTTTAGAGATAGACCCAACTCCAAGGCTTATGGATTTTAAAGCATTACCAAATAAAAACTTTGATTTTAATTGGAATTGGCCGAGTGAAGATTTAATTATAAAATCTAACATTACAGATAAAGGCTATAGCGTTGAAGGTAAAATTAGCATACCTTCTTTAAAGAAATTAGACTTAATCCATAACGAAAAAATAGAGACCGGACTGTTTCGAGCGAAATATTATAAAACAAAAAAGTCATCTTACGAGCCTGTGTGGATTACATGGGTTGATCCCAAAACCGATGAACCAAATTTTCATATATCTTCTTCATTTGGCGTTTTAAAGCTAGAATCCAATTAATTTTCTATATAAGAACTTAAGTTTTCTGAATTTACTATATCTATAGGTAGAAGTTTTTGATTTTGAATTTCTTTATCAAATAAGAAGTGTTCAACCAAATATGTTAAACCTAGATATGTTTGTGTTTTTGGGTTTTGGTGAATTAAAAACGAAATAATATCTTCTTTTAAAAAATCAATGTTTTCGGTTAATAAATCGTAACCTATAAGTTTGATGTTTTTTAAATTGTTATCACGAAGAATTTCTACTACTTTATATACTTTAGAAGTCGTTACAAAGATGCCAGAAATATTCTGTTTAGATTTCAAGAATGTGATAAGTGATTTATAAAGATTTTCCTGACTTACACTAAGTGTTGATATTGTGTAACTATCATGATTTTGTTCATCGAAATAGTCTCTAAACCCTTTTTCTTTTTGTTGCATGTGGAGGGCATTGTTAAATGTCTCATCAATATGACAAATAATAATTTCAGAATTTTTTGGAGTAATCATATGCATTAATCGAGCTGCAACCCTGCCACTTTGAAATAAGTTTTGCCCCACAAAGCTAACCACTTGTTTTGAATCTATTTGGTTATTAAAGGTACTTACTTTAATACCTGCCGATTGATAATTTTTTACAACACTAATACTTTCTTTATAAAAGAGTGGAGCCAATAAAACAGCATAAGGAGATAAATTTAATATCTCATTATTAATATCTTTAAAAGATTTAGTGCTGTTAGGGCTATAAAAAAACAGTTTAATAACTATTCCAAAAGACTTAAATTCTGCAATCGCATCATTAACACTTTTAATACAAGGTTCCCAAAAGCTATCTTCTTCCGGGTTTGGTATTACAACATAAATTTGATAAACCTTATTATTTTTTAAGTTTCTTGCTATTGGGTTTGGTTGATAATCAATTTCTTCAAGTAGCTTAGTTACCTTCTCTAAAGCTTTTTGAGATACTTTCCCTCTTTTGTGTATTACTCTGTCGACAGTACCTTTAGACACCCCTGCCATTTTAGCTATATCTTTTATAGTGTGTTTCTTCATATTAGCAAATATAATAAAACTTAAGTGTAATATTACATAAAATGTGCTCGATAACACTTTTTTTGTGTGTTCGAGCACATTTTTTGATGTTTTTCTTTTTTTTTCTAAAATAAATAAATACATTCGCAGCAATACATAAATTAAAATCAGCTTTTTAGTAACATTAAATGTCATAATATCAGTGACATATATTTAATTTAAATGAACAAAATTATATCAATAGCACCAGGAAGAACATGTTTATTTGGAGATCATCAAGATTATTTGGGTTTACCCATTATTGCGTGTGCGATAAGTAAACATATTAAACTAACAGCAATAGAAAATGGATTGCGAACTTTTAATATTAATAAACCAGATATAAACAAGAAAAGAATCATTAATATAGATGAAGATATTGTAGATCTGGAAAAAGGAGACCATATACTATATACGCTTAAAGTATTAAAAAAATATGGTTGTATTCCCAATAGAGGTTACAACATAGAAATAACAGGAAACTTACCTATAAACGCAGGAACATCCAGCTCTTCTGCATTAGTTATATCATGGGCTAATTTTTTAATTGAAGCTTTTGGCATTACTAAAAAAGTCACACCCGAACTAATATCACAAATAGCATACGAGTCTGAAGTATTGGAGCAAGGCGCACCCGGGGGCATGATGGATCATTATAGTATAGGTGTTGGAAAGGTTGTTTATATAAATACATCAGAGCCATTCTCTTGTAATATTATAAGAACAGAATTAAATGGTTTGATTTCTGGTGTGTCTGGTGTTCCAAAAGAAACAGTTGGTTTACTTGCAGAAGTAAAAGGAAATACCTTAAAAGCTGTAGATATTGTTACGAAAACATTTAAAGACTTCAATTTAAATAAAGCAGAAATCGAAGATTTAGATAAATACAGTAATTGTTTACCAACAGAATATGTTCCCTATTTCAACGCGGCAATTAAAAACCACTATTATACAAAAAAAGCCTTAATAGAATTTAATAAAGAGACACTTAATTTAAAAAGAATAGGAGAGTTGATGAATGGTCATCATACCGTTTTAAGGGATTTATTAAAAATTACTGTTCCCAGAATTGATGATATGATCGAGGCAGCTTTAAAAGCAGGAGCTTATGGAGCTAAAATAGTTGGATCTGGAGGAGGAGGTAGTATTGTTGTTATAGCAGAACCAGGAAAAGAGGCACCAATAGTTGAAGCTATTTTAAAAGCAGGAGCTATTGAATCATATCCAGTGTCTGTTGATTCCGGAGCAAGAATATTAGAAAGATCAAAAACAATAAACATCGAAAACTAGATTAATATACTATGCACAAGAATTTAATAATATTAGCAGGAGGTGCTTCATCTAGAATGAAAAAAGAAGCTATATCTAGTAATTTAAGTCAAGAAGAAATAGCTCAAGCTAATCAAAGAAGTAAAACCCTTATTGGTGTAGGGCCAAATGGAAGGCCTTTATTAGATTATCTGTTATATAATGCGAAACTAGCAGGCTATAATAATATATATATAATTATAAGTGAACAAGGAGCACTTTTTAAAGATTTTTACGGGAAATACGAAAAAGACAATGATTTTTATGGGTTAAATATATCTTTTGCAATTCAATATATCCCAAAAGATAGGGTAAAACCATTTGGAACAGCAGATGCATTATTTCAGGCAGTAGAGCAATATCCAGAATTAAACTCAGAATTTTATTCGGTTTGTAATAGTGATAACTTGTATTCACCACAAGCTTTGTATGCTTTAAGAGCAACAGAAAGCCCTGCAGCTTTTATTAGTTACGATCGTGATTCTTTAGAGTTTTCCTCAGAACGTATTTCTCGGTTTGCAGTAGCTAAACTCGATAATGAAAATCATTTGTTAAATATTATTGAAAAGCCAGAAGCTAATGAAGTCGACAAACATAAAGATACAGAAGGAAAGATACGAGTTAGTATGAATGCTTTTAAGTTTAAAGGAGACATGATATATCCATATTTAAAAGATTGTCCTATAAACCCGGAAAGAAATGAGAAAGAGTTACCTACTGTTCTTTTAAATATGTTGAAAGAGCATCCAAAAACAGCGTTAGGGATTCCTTTTTCAGAGCATGTTCCAGATTTAACAGCCAAAGAAGACATTGAGCATGTCAAAGAATATTTAAAAAAAGAGTTTCCAAACTTTAGTTGGGATGCTACACAAGAAATAAGTAATTAAAAAAGATGGTATGACACAAACATCTAGCAATAATAAGGTCGCTATTGCAATAATAGCAGGTCTGTTTTCCATATTCGGATTTGTAACTTGGATAAACAGTGCTTTAATTCCATTTATGAAAACCATAAATGAATTAACCGAAGCGCAATCCTATTTTGTCGCTACAGCGTCCTATATATCTTTTGTGATTATGGCATTACCGGCGTCTTTTATTATTAATAAAATAGGCTATCGTAAAGGGATGTCTTTAGGTCTCATTATTATGTCTTTAGGGGCGTTATTATTTATTCCAGCGGCAGAGGCACGTACTTATTGGGTGTTTTTAGCAGCGATTTTTATTCAAGGTACAGGTATGACGTTATGCCAAACGGCTGCTAATCCATACATTATTATTTTAGGCCCTATAGAAAGTGGTGCCAAGCGTATGGCTATAATGGGTATAGCCAATAAAATAGCAGGAGCCTTGGGCTCATTAATTTTTGGAGCTCTATTATTATCAGGTATAGACGATGTTAAAGTAAAAATAGGACAAGTATCTGTAGAAGAAAAAGGACAATTATTAGATACCATGGCCAATAGCGTATATACACCATATCTAATAATGGCTATAGCCTTATTTGTATTTGCTTTATTAATTAAAAAAGCACCACTCCCTAACGTAGAAGCAGCTCAGGCTGAAGAAACTAAAGAAGGAGAAACAAGTAAAACCAATATTTTTCAATTCCCTCATTTATGGATAGGCGTATTAACCTTATTTGTATACGTAGGAGCCGAAGTTATAGCAGGCGATAGTATTATAGCGTATGGTATATCATTAGGGTTTTCGGCCGAAGATGCAAAGTTTTTTACCACATTTACTCTTATGGCAATGGTTGTAACTTATGCTTTAGGAGTGTTTCTAATTCCCAAATATATTAAACAAAGTACAGCCTTGGAGGTAAGTGCTGCGTTAGGTATAATTTTTAGCATCTGTATATTAATAACAACAGGCTTTACATCGGTATTATTTGTAGCAGCCTTGGGGGTATCAAATGCATTGGTATGGCCGGCAGTATGGCCATTAACTTTAAATGGTTTAGGAAAGTTTACTAAGACCGCTTCCGCATTGCTAATTATGGCAATTTCGGGAGGCGCTATTATACCACCTTTATACGGACGATTAGTAGACTCTGGCAAGCATGAATTAATATCTAGTGGGATTTCAGAAGTAGAAGCAGCTGCAACAGCAGCAACAGGAAGTTATTGGGTATTAATTCCGTGCTATGCCATTATACTGTTTTTTGCAGTTAAGGGGCATAGATATAAAAGTTGGTCAAAAAAATAAAAAAAAGAAATGTTAAAAAGTAGTATAGATAAGGCAACAGGTTTTGAAAAAAGATTCGAGAATATCGAAACCGTAGTTTTTGAAAATTCATCAACGGCATCAAAATCAGTTGCAAAAGAAATAGCAGGGCTTATAAGAGCTAAACAAGATAAAGGTGAATCTTGTGTGCTGGGGCTAGCAACAGGTTCAACACCTAAGGGCCTTTATGCAGAATTAGTTAAAATGCATAAAGAAGAAGGATTGAGCTTTAAAAATGTAATCACATTTAATTTAGATGAGTATTATCCAATGAAACCAGATTCAGTAAATAGCTATGTGCGATTTATGAAGGAGTTATTATTGGACCAAGTGGATATATTGCCAGAGAATTATCATATACCAGACGGCACTTTATCTAAAAAAGAAATAGCTGATTATTGTAAAAATTATGAAGCTAAAATTGAAGCTTTAGGAGGAATAGATTTACAGATATTAGGTATAGGAGGAAATGGACATATTGGTTTTAACGAGTCTGGTTCGCTTCAAAATTCAAAAACCCGATTAGTCGCTTTAGATCATATAACAAGAGTTGCAGCAAGTAAAGATTTTTCAGGGTTAAGCAATACTCCAAGAACCGCAATTACATTAGGAGTAAAAAAAATCATGGAAGCTAAGCGTGTTATTCTAATGGCTTGGGGAGAAGGAAAATCTAATATAATAAAAACTTCAGTAGAAGAGTCTATTACAAATCAAGTACCAGCCTCTTTTCTACAAGAACATAATAATGCTGTTTTTGTAATTGATAAGGCAGCAGCTTCAAAATTAACAAGAATCAATGCACCTTGGTTAGTTGAAAAAATTGTTTGGACAGATAAAATGATCCGTAAGGCAGTTTTAGGTTTAGCGCTTCATTTAGAAAAGCCTATCTTAATGCTTACAGATGCCGATTATATAGAAAATGGGATGAGTGATTTATTGGCAGACTCCGGACCAGCATACGATATTAACATTAAGATTTTTAACAAAATACAATATACCATCACCGGGTGGCCTGGAGGAAAACCAAATGCCGAAGATTCTAATAGACCAGAGCGTGCGCAACCAGTAAAAAAACGAGTACTAATTTTTAGTCCACACCCAGATGATGATATAATTAGTATGGGAGGTACTTTTAAAAGGTTACAAGAGCAAGGACATGAAGTACATGTCGCATACCAAACATCTGGTAACATAGCAGTGGCAGATGATGAAGCTTTAAGATATGCCAGTTTTGTATGCGATTACAACGAAAAATTTGGGATAGAAAGTATTGAAGCCCAAAAAATATATAAAGGAGCTATTGAATTTTTAAAAAATAAGAAAGATAGCGAAATAGATACTAAAGAAGTAAGGTACATAAAAGGTTTGATACGTAAAGGAGAAGCTAGGGCAACAAGCCATTTTGTTGGACTTCCAGATGAACAAATACATTTTATGGAACTGCCTTTTTATGAAACAGGTACTATAGAGAAAAATGATTTGAGTGATGTAGATATTAATTTAACTATAGACTTAATAGAGAAAATTAAACCACATCAAATTTATGGGGCTGGTGATTTAGCAGACCCTCATGGTACTCATAAAGTATGTTTAGATGCCATTTTTGAAGCTGTTAAAAAATTAAAAAACAAACCTTTTATGAATGACTGTTGGGTTTGGTTATACAGAGGCGCATGGCAAGAATGGGCAGTAGATGAAATAGAAATGGCAGTGCCTATGGGACCAGACCAAGTGCTGGAAAAACGAAAAGGGATTTTTAAACACCAATCACAAAAAGACGGGGTTGTTTTTCAAGGTTCAGATAGCAGAGAATTTTGGCAAAGAGCTGAAGACAGAAATAAAGAAACAGCCGAATTGTACGACCAATTAGGTTTATCACATTATGCTGCTATGGAAGCTTTTGTGAGGTGGGAATTTTAATTATAATAAAAACTAACTATAAAAACAACTAAAGATAAAGAAACTATGAAACAACACTAACTCAAACAAACATTAACTTAAAAACCGAAAAATGTTGCAGCATTTTCCGGTTATACTAAGTGACTTAATTTAATCTCTAATAAATAAATCATAACAAAAATATGAAAAAATTCAAGATGCTACTCAGCATAAGTAATGAATTAAAATTTGATTTAAGAACGAAACTAACTATTATAATATTAATAGTCTCTTTAATGCAAATTAATGCGAATACATATTCGCTGAACTCTAATAATTCTTTTGAGATAGAGAAGGGGTATAGCCAACAAAATATAGTTAATGGTAAAGTTACTGATGCATATGGAGTTCCACTACCTGGAGCTTCTGTTCAAGTAAAAGGAACCACTGTAGGTGCAGCTACAGATTTTGATGGTAATTATAGTATAACCATTCCAGACAATGGAAAAACATTAGTGATTTCCTATTTAGGTTTTGTCACTAAAGAAGTAATAATTAATGATCAATCAATTATTAATGTATCATTATCTGAGGATAATAACAATTTAGATGAAGTTGTTGTTGTTGGGTACGGTGTTCAAAGAAAACGAGATTTAGTAGGTGCTATTTCACAAGTTAAAACTGATGATTTAATATTATCTTCAACACCTTCAATTGGCCATATTCTACAAGGAAAAGCGGCTGGTTTACAAATAACTCAAAATAGTGCACAACCAGGTGGAGGTATAGACATCTTTGTTCGTGGTGCAGCATCGATAAATGGAAGTAATGCTCCTTTAATTGTAGTAGATGGCTTTCCATTAACAGGTTTAGAAGAACCAGGTGATGGTAATAGATTTAGTGGTGGTACTCAAGGAATTTTAAATTCGTTTAACCCTAATGATATTGAATCTATTGAAGTTTTAAAAGATGCGAGTTCTTCTGCTATTTATGGGCTTAGAGCAGCAAATGGCGTAATTATTATTACCACTAAAAAAGGTAAAGCTGGTAAAATTAATGTAGATTATTCTACATCAAGTTCTTTTCAAAGCTATGAGGATAATTATGAAGTACTGAGTGCTTCTGAATATATGCAATTAAGAAATGAAGCAACATTTGAAAATTGGGCATTTTTAAATAGAGTGACCCCTTATGCAAGTGGGCAGGAAAATAGTAGAACTTTAGAAGAAGCCATTGCAGACCCAGTTAATGGCATTGCTTTTTCTCGATTCTATTCAGATGACCAAATTAATAATGCAGGTGAAGGTACAAATTGGCTCGATTTAATAACAAGAGAAGGTATTGTAAAGCAACATAACCTTTCTATAAATGGAGGCACAGAAAGTACACGATATTATTTGTCTGGAAATTTATTCGAACATCAAGGTGTTTTAAAAAATTCTGAATTCGAAAGATCATCTTTAAGATTAAATTTAGATCAAAAAATTAATGACTACATTAATGTTGGTATGACTTTAACGAAAAGTACCATTAATAACGATAATACACAATTAGGTGGACAGGCATTTGAAAACTCAGGTATCATAAGGTCTGCTATACAAACTACACCACTTATTGACGCTATTGATGAGTTTGGAAATTATCCAATTAATCCTGATAATGCCACAACATCTAATCCTGCATCTATGCTTACCATCACAGATCAAGGTAAAACAGATAGAACACTTGCTAATTTTTATTTAGAAGTAAAACCTATTGAAGGGTTAGTTGCAAGGTTTTCGGGAGGTGTAGATCAAGGCGTTAGTAGTCGATATACCTATTTGCCTAGAACAACTTTATGGGGTGAATTAGAAAACGGTAGAGCCTCTATAAGTAATACGATACAGAATGATAAGTTGTTAGATTTTACATTAACGTATAATACGACCTTTAATGAAGCCCATAAATTAACCGCAATGGTTGGAGCTTCATATCAAAAAGAAGAAGATTACGGTGAGGCTTTACAAAATAATGATTTTATTACTGATGCTTTTTTATGGAATAGTATAGATTCCGCTGCAGGCGTTGCAAGTGTTGATTCATTTAGAAGTGAAAGTGAGCTTGCATCTGTTTTTGGTAGAATTAACTATGTGTATAAAGACAGGTATTTGCTTACAGCTACAGTACGTAGAGATGGATCAGGAAAGTTCTTTAAAGAAAACCAATATGATATTTTCCCATCAATAGCATTGGGATGGAATATTGCCGAAGAACCATTCATGGAAAGTGTTAGTGATAAAGTATCTCAATTCAAATTAAGAGCTGGATATGGAGAAGTTGGTAATCAAGCAATTCCAGCTAATGCAAAAGCGGCGCTTATTGCATTAAACGCATGGTTAAATCCAGATGAATCTATATTAACAGGTGTGTTTTATGATAGAATAGCCAATCCATTTTTACAATGGGAAACAACAAAAGAAACCAATATAGGTTTAGATTTTGGATTCTTTAATAATAGAGTTTCTGGTTCAATTGAGTACTTTGATAGAAAAATATCAAATCTTTTAGATGAGAAAGCCCTTAATTCATATCAGGTAGTCTCAATAGTTAATGCAAATATTGGTTCAACTCAAAGTAAAGGTTTAGAAATAACACTTAACTCTGTTAATGTTCGCACCGAAAATTTTTCATGGAGAAGTACATTAACCTATTCTAGTTATGACGATAGGTGGTTAGAAAGAGCACCAGATTGGAAACCAGCTGTATATCAAGAGGTAAATGACCCTATACGTGCAAACCATAGTTATTTGTCAGATGGTATTATGCAAATAGGAGAAGTAGTTCCTGCGCAACCAGATTTATTTCCTGGCCAAATTAAAATAAAAGATGTTAATGGTTTTGTAAGAGATGGAAGTGGAAACCCAGTAGTTGATGAAAATGGGATATTTCAACGTACAGGAGCACCAGATGGACAAATAGATATAGCAGATACTGTATTATTAGGCAGTTCAGATCCAGATTTTATAGCGGGGTTCACAAATGTAATTACTTATAAAAACATACAATTAAACTTCCATTTTAATGGTATGTTTGGTAGAGAAATAGTAGATGCAACAGATGTAGCCTATGGGGTATCAGCAGATGGCGTTGCCATACAAGGTAATAATGCATTAGTAAACATACTTAATAGATGGACACCAGAAAATCCATCTACTACCAGACCAGGTTCTCATTATGGATTTTCTAATTATGGTTCTGGTGATTTCTTTTTACAAGATGCTTGGTTTATTCGTTTACAAAATATTTCATTGTCATATCAATTCCCGAAAGAAATATTTGGTAAAAATTCATCATCTAGTGCAGCTTTAAGATTGGGAGCACAGAATCTCTTTGTAATTACACCTTATAAAGGTGCAGACCCAGAAACAAATGGTTATGATCCAGATGTAATTTCAACAGGGGGGGATCCTTCAAATCTAGTTGCTTCATATCCTAATGTTAGAACCTTTACTATAGGCCTTGATTTAAAATTTTAAAAAAATGATTATGAAAAATATTAAACTAATTATAATAGGGGTATTAATAACCCTATCGTCTGGATGTAGTCCAGAACTTGAGTCGGTTAATTTTGAGGAAATAAGTCCAGCTATTTTTCCGCAATCTGAAGATGATATTGAAGCTTTAGTTGCAGCGGCATACTATCCTTTGAGAGGTGCTTGGTGGGATGGTTTTCATACCACATCAGAACGTGGTGTTATGTTTATTAACGATGCAACCACAGAGATACTTATGGGTGATTTTAGTGTGCAATTATATGCTACTTTTCATAGTTTTGAGCCTATACATGAGAGTGTAACTCGTTTTTACGATGATTTTTATAATAAAATAAGTGCTAATACATTAAGTATAGATTTAATAGAGAATTCTTCTGCTAATGAGAATGTGAAAAAAATAGGTATAGCAGAAATTAAATGTGCAAGAGCATTATTGAGCTATGAACTTTTTGACATGTATGGACCTTTAGTAGTAGCCCCACTTGAATTGCTTAAAACCCCTTTAAATGAAGTCCCTTTAGCTAGGCTTAGCAATGATGAAATGGTTAGTTTTATAGAGCAAGATTTATTAGATGCTGCAGAAGATTTACTACCACCATCTGAAACTAATTATGGAAGATTTAGTCAAGGTATGGCAAGAATGTTATTAATTAGACTGTATTTACACCAAAAAAGATGGGCAGATGTAGAAGAACAAGCAAACCTAATCATGGCAATGAATCATTACGATTTAGAAAGTGATTATGTAGGTTTATGGGATACACAAGCTCCTGTAGATAGTAATGAGGTTATTTGGGCAATTCCTGCTGATTACGCGGGTACCAGTGAAAACCAATGGCAACTTATGGTATTACCATCAAACTACCCTGTTAGAGGTGGATGGGGTACTATACAAAGTTCATGGAAATTTTATGATTCTTTTGAAGCTGATGATATAAGAAAAACTAATCTTATTGCTGAATATGTTGGTACAGATGGAGTCACGTATAATAGAAGCAATCCAGGAACCAATATGCAATACGGACCAATACCATTAAAAATTGCTGAAGATGCTGCCAGAAATACTGGGATAACAACAGTAGATATTATTGTGTATAGATATGCAGATGTACTATTATCAAAAGCAGAAGCCATCGCTAATAAAAACGGGGTTCCTAGTCAAGAAGCTATAGATTTAGTGAATATTGTTAGAAATAGAGCACAGTTAGATGATCTTTTATTAGCAGATTATGCAGACATAGATACGTTTAATACGATGATTCTTCTTGAAAGATCTCACGAATATTGGTGTGAAAATGGACAATACCGTGCAGATTTAATTAGACATGGTAAATTCAGTGAATATAATATAGATTTAACTGGAGCAGCAAGTGAAACTGCAGCACATAAAACTGTCTACCCTTTTTCCTTAGATAGAATAAGTGAAGGTAAAGGAGAATTTTTACAAAACCCTGGTTATAATTAGTTTGAGTTTAGTCATGAAAGGGTTGCTTTGATATTTTGAAGGTATATATAAACAACCCTTTCATTTAGAAAGATTAAACAATAATAGAATAAGAAAATTAAAAAGAATGGACTCTAGAAGAAATTTTATAAAAAAAACAGCAATATTCGGAGCAGGTGTTTCAATGCTTCCTGGTTTTACTTTTGGTATGAATAGCAATAGCAATTCTGAAAAATTAAAAATAGGAATGATAGGAGTTGGCTTACGTGGTACTAATCATCTAAATAATTTATTATTAAGAGATGATATAAATATCACAGCCATTTGCGACATAGATCCTAAAAGAATAACTATTGCAGTTGATAAGATTACAGAAAAGGGTCATAAAAAACCTTTGGTTTTTGGTAAAGATGATTATGATTATAGAAACCTTCTTGCTTTAGACGAAGTAGATGCTGTTGTAATTTCTACACCTTGGTTATGGCACACACGTATGGCTAAAGATACTATGAAAGCAGGTAAGTATACCGGTTTAGAAGTGTCTGCAGCAAATACTATGGAAGAGTGTTGGGATCTTGTAAATACACACGAACAAACAGGAACCCATTTAATGATTCTTGAGAATGTTAATTATCGAAGAGATATTATGGCTGTATTAAATATGGTTAAACAAAATGTTTTCGGAGAATTAATTCACTTTAGATGTGGTTACCAACATGATTTGCGACACGTTAAGTTTAATGATGGGAAAACGGCCTATGGCAAAGGTGTCGAGTTTGGAGAAAAAGGTATTTCAGAATCTGCGTGGAGAACACAGCATTCCGTTTTAAGAAATGCAGATATATATCCTACACACGGTATAGGCCCAATAGCAGTCATGTCTAATATAAATAGAGGTAATAGATTTATGACATTAACCTCTACAGCTACTAAAGGAGTTGGGTTACACAATTATGTTGTTAAGCATGGAGGCGAAAATCATCCAAATGCAAAAGTTAAATTTAAGCTAGGTGATGTCATTACTTCTACCATTGAAACAACTAATGGAGAATCTATAATTGTAACGCACGATACTAATTTACCAAGACCATATTCATTAGGCTTTAGAGTTCAAGGAGCTAATGGTTTATGGGAGGTAGATGGGAATAGAATTCATATTGATGGCAAAACAAAACCTCATGAATGGGAGGCAGCCGATGACTGGTTAAAGAAATACGATCATCCATTATGGCAAAAATATGGTGAATTAGCCAATGGTGCCGGACATGGAGGCATGGATTTCTTTGTAATGCACGCTTTTGTAGAATCTGCAAAATTAAATGTGGCGCCACCAATGGATGCTTATGATGCAGCAGCATGGAGTGCTATTACACCATTATCTGAAGCGTCTATAGAGAATAATGGAGCACCACAAGATTTTCCAGATTTCACTAGAGGTAATTGGGTAAAAAGAAAGCCTTATAATTGGATTAAAGACAGCTATTAGATGTAGTTAATCATAAAAAAATGAATATGAAAAATAAGTTTTTAGTACTAATAATTCTTATTATAATTATTAGTTGTGGCAGTGATAGTGTTTCTTCAAGTGATGACGAAGTTATTATTGATGAAACTATAAATGAAATCACTTACATAGCATCATCTGAAGTTATTTCAAACCCAGAACGCGGATTCATGCATTCATGGAGTGTTGCTTCAGAAGGAACACCGCTTAGTTTAGTTACGCTTCAAAGTTTGATGAATGAAAACGTTACTATTATTTTACGTCTTTATTATTTAAACGCTTTTAAAGATTCAGATTTAAGCACAGCGCAATTAGATTTAATAAAAGCAGATTTTGCAAACCTAAGAGAAGCTGGTGTAAAATGTGTTTTACGTTTTGCATATAACAGTGATCAAAGTGATACAGATGCACCGCTTAATATTATTGAATCTCACTTAGATCAATTAAAACCAATTTTTGCAGATAATGCAGATGTGATTGCTTTTGTTCAAGCAGGGTTTATTGGATCTTGGGGAGAATGGCATACAACAACTAATGGCTTAAATACAAAAGCAAACAGGACAGCAGTATTAAACAAATTGTTAGAAGCATTTCCAGAAAGTATTAAAATTCAATTGAGAACACCAGGGTATAAACAAGAAATTTTTGATTATACAACAGCCATAGGAACCGATGTTGGTTATGGAACAAGCGATATTGCACGAGTTGGTTTTCATAACGATTGTTTTTTAGCAAGTGTAGACGATTATGGAACATACAATAATGTTACTATAGAAAAAAGCTATATAAGTCAAGAAGCACTCTTTGTTCCTACAGGAGGAGAAACTTGTCCTCCAAGTGGAATTCCAACGGCGAGTTGTGCAACAGCAGATACAGAGATGTCTTTGTTAAAATGGACGTATTTAAATCTTGATTATTATGGACCTGTACTAAACGTGTGGAGAAATAATAACTGTTTTACAGATTTTCAAAAAGAATTAGGTTATAGGCTGGTATTAAAGTCTGCTAGCCTAAAAAAAGAAGCTACAGCCAATGGTAGCTTTGAATTAAATACCATTATAGACAATATTGGTTTTGCACCAGTTTATAATGCTAAGAACACATTTCTAGTATTCAGAGCGGTTAATGATGGAACAATTTATAAGAAAGCATTAAACTTTGACATAAGAAAAGTGGTTCCAGATGTTGATTATGAATTAGAAGAAACCGTTAGTCTTTCAGGGATTCCATCTGGAAATTATGAATTGCTTTTAAAAATTGAAGATTCACATGATACATTATCAGATAGAACAGAATATTCAATACAATTAGCGAACACTAATACTTGGGAAGCCGCATTAGGCCTCAATAATTTGCAACACACATTAATTATTAATTAAAACTATTTAATCTCTAAATAAATTAATCATGAAAAAAATAACATTTTTCTACTATCTAATTGCTGTTTCACTGCTTGCAGGCTGTGCAACGGACGATGAAGAAACAACCTCTAGTGGGGGCATTATAGCAGACTTTTCGTTTGTTGGTGATGGAAATACATTTACATTTACCAACCTTTCTGAAGGAGCTACAACCTACAGATGGGATTTTGGTGATCTTTATTTTTATTGCGATAAAGAAAATCCGGTATATACCTATACTAAGGCTGGTGGAGAGGTTGAGGTAACCCTTACTGCCATGAATGATTCTGGACAAGAAGCTTATGCTACTAAAACCATTGCAACTCCTGAAATTTTTGAAATTGATATTGAAATAAACGGCAATTTTGATGATTGGGAAAATGTTGAATATTTATATGACGAAAGTGCTTCTGGTACAGGGTCTATGCAAAAAATCAAAATGTGGGGAGCAGGCGAAAACATAAATGTATACCTTGAAGGAAATACAACCATGCAAATGGAATTAGTCGATATATATTTCAATACAGATGGAGACTCTAGTACAGGGTTTTTAAGCTGGCAATGGCCTACAAGTTCTGGAGCAGAATATTTATTTGAGGGACCACCACTAAGTGGTTCTTGGGGTGCTTTTTACTCACATAACGATCCTAGTGGAGGATGGGGATGGGACTGGCTAGCTGGTTCTGGAGCAAACTTCAATTCATCAGGGTTAGTTAGTGTTGATGCAGAAACCAATGCTATAGAGTTTAGTATTCCAAAAACTCAGTTTGGAGCATTAGGAAGCTATATAGGTATTGCAATTTCAGAACTAACTATTGGCTGGGCTGGTGTGGCTGTTTTCCCCGAAGTAACAGCAACAAGTAGTTTTATTATTTACGAACTTCCATCGGAAGATTCGATAGGTTTTTGTGAGTAAAACTAAAAATGTATTCGGCTATTACCTGATGTATTGTATTAGCCGAATACATTTTAAATTATTAATACAGAGATTCTATCTTCAAGTATTAAATAATTTCAATATAATACAGCTATTTCTTTTTAAGCCAAACCTATACAAATATTCATTTAGAAATAGTACAACCTCTAAAATCTAAACACAAACCTGTCGGGTTGATTCAAGATATAAAATCAAACAGATTTGAAAAATATTATAATACATAAATTATGAATAAAGTTGCAATTAAAAATAACAGGTTATTATCGATAGATGTTTTAAGAGGTTTCGATATGTTGATGATTATTTTTGCGGATCGTTTTTTTGCTCATTTACATGAAGGTGCTCAAACAGATTTTACTAATACTTTAGCAACTCAATTTTCTCATCCAGAGTGGTTTGGTTTTCATTTTTATGATATTGTTATGCCTCTTTTCCTTTTTGTAGTGGGGGTAGTCATTCCTTTTTCAATGGAAAAAAGAGTTAAAGAGATTGATAAAAAAATTAAACTATACCCACATTTAATTAGGCGTTTTGTAATATTATTTGTGTTAGGTTGGATTGTACAAGGAAACCTATTGCATCTAGATATTAATGAGTTCCAAATTTTTAGCAATACATTACAAGCAATTGCTGTAGGCTATTTTTTCTCATGTGTAGCATATATTCATCTAAGTAAAAATGCGAGATATATGCTTTTTGCAGTTTGCCTTATTATTTATATTTTATTACTTGAGTTTGCTGATATTCCTGGAATAGGTAATAGCGAATTATTGCCAGATAAAAATATTGCTATTTATGTAGATAGACTAATTTTTGGAGATTTTGATGATGGTTATCAATATACATGGCTATTAAGTGGTTTAGGTTTTATAGCGACTACATTATCAGGTTTATTTGCAGGGGAAATGCTCCGATCTAAATTATCAAGAGAAAAAGTAGCGCGTAATATTCTATTAATTGGAAATGGCGCAATTTTTTTAGGGCTTATATTAAATATATGGCATCCAATTGTAAAAAAATTATGGAATAGTTCTTTTGTACTATTCTCCTCGGGTATTTGTTTCTTATTATTAGCGCTATTTTATTGGATCATAGATGTAAAAGGGTATACAAAATGGGTGAAACCTTTAAAAATTATTGGTATTAATGCTATTACAGCATATGTTATTTCTCATGTAATAGATTTTCCAGAGCTTGCAAAACAAGTATTATTTGGTTTTGAACAATATCTAGGCGTATACTATAATGCCTTTGCAACAATTGGAGGTTTTGGGATCATATATCTCTTACTCTGGTATATGAATAAAAACAAAACATATATAAAAATTTAGCGTTTTAAAAGAAAAAGAAATTATGAAAAAAATAGAGCTTATAATTTTAAGTTTTGGTTGTTTCTTTATTGCATGCGGTGGTGGAAGTAGTGATACTATTAATGATGATTTGGTTATTATAGAACCTGTTTTAAATGGAGGCGGTGTTACAGAATTTACGAATGTACAACCTATGACGGGTATTGTTGTATGGGATGGTAATGCAAATGTAAGTTCGGGAGCACATACTTTAGAATATTCGTATATGTTGTATGAAGATATTGTTTCTGAAAAAGGAGTTTATGATTGGACTACTATTGAAAACAAACTAAATGATATAGCATCAAGAAACCATCAAGCCATACTTCGATTTAGATATGCTTATGTGGGACAGCTAACCTCTGTACCAAAATACATAAAAGATTTACCAGATTATAATGAAACAGAAGGAACTAGTGAAGGAAAGGTAACCTGGTTCCCAGATTGGTCACATCAAGAATTGCAAGATTTCACCTTAGAGTTTTACGAAAAGTTTGCAGAAAAATATGATGATGACAATAGAATAGCATTCCTTCAAACGGGGTTTGGACTATGGGCAGAATATCATATCTATGACGGGCCTTTTGTTTTAGGACAAACATTTCCATCTAAGGACTATCAAACAACGTTTTTAAATAAGCTAAATACCGTATTTAATAATTTACATTGGTCTATTTCTATTGATGCAGAAGATACAAATGTAACACCCTTAAGTGCTAATACGTCACTGTTAAATATCCCTTTTGGAGTATTTGATGATTCCTTTATGAGTG
Source organism: Flavivirga aquimarina (assembly GCF_030540835.1). Lineage (GTDB taxonomy): Bacteria > Bacteroidota > Bacteroidia > Flavobacteriales > Flavobacteriaceae > Flavivirga > Flavivirga aquimarina. Next base: position 122,553 of record NZ_JAUOEK010000056.1, read on the forward strand.
AAGAACATGGTGCTGTAAACGAGCCGCGTTTCAATTTCTTTGGTACAGAAAGATATCAAACGTCTCCAATAGGAGGAGAGTTTAATTATTACACTACTTACGACCAGCAAAATGTATTATCACCAAATGGTCCTCATGGAGAATCTTACGAATCATTTGCAAATAGATTTCATGTAACTTATATGATTGGAAACGATCAATATCAATATCAAACCACTGCGCGTATAAAAGAAGCTAGTATCAATACAGGATATAAATTTGAAGTAACAAAATTTGAGAAATCTAATGGGAAATCTTTGTTAACAGTTAAAAATATTGGTACAGCTCCTATTTATTATGATGCTTACCTTTCAATTAATGATAATAAATCTACAGAATCACTTAAAACAGTGATGCCAGATCAAGAAAGTGTTTTTACCATAAATTATGATGGTAATGAAGATGTGGTTATAGTTTGCGATAGGTTGTTAAATGGACAAGTGATAGATTTTAAGAAATCATATTGAGCATCTAATGCTGTGAGCGTTATAGAAGAAAAACCAAATGAAATTTTAAATGAATCGATTCATCATAAATGGTTGCATGACGATAGTTTTGAAAATTTGTACGATTTTAATAAATTCATTAATTGGTTAAGTGGAGAATTTACACTCTATCAGCAAGATGAATTTCATGGATTGACCGTATTTATTCCTAATGGCTGGTTTTCAATAGAGCAATTAAGCCTAAATAAAAATGTCATAGAATTCAGAATCGAAGTAAAAAGTAAATGTTTTAAAAGTGGAGTTAAAATATTCAATCAAGTTAAATTGATATTAAAACATTTTAAAAGTAAGGTTATATGAACAATCATTACAAATAACCAATAGTATCAATTAATTCCTAAATTATTCTTTTATAATTTTCATTCAAATTTTTGAAAGGATTTGATATAAAAAGACCCGCTGCAAATAATACACTTTATATATTTACTATATTTCGAAGAGCCAGATTATACTATATTTAAGCACGTTTAAACCTTTCCTATATTTGAGTCTGTTAAAAAAGCGAGTAGGTTAAATATTTTAGACTTTTAATTTCTTTAATTATAAACTACTGAAAAACCTTTAAAAGTTAAAGGTAAAACCATATTCTGTATTCCTCGTTAATAAATAAATTAGTTCTCTTTTTTAAAACTAATATTTTGACTAATTACTTATTTATTGAAAACAACAATGCTGTAATAAATAACATTATTAATATTATGGAAGATTTTCCAGAATTTAATTGTGTTGGGTATTCAAATAGTTATGAAGAGTCTATGGATATTGTTTTGAGAGAAATGCCAGATTTAATATTTATTAATATTGATACTATTAATGAAAATCCATTTGGTTTAGTTAATGAATTACACCAATATTTAAAAGGAGATACAGAGTTTATAGCAATTTCGACTTCAAAAGAAAAAACATATGAGGCTATTAAAATGGGTTTTTTTGATTATTTATTGAACCCAATTACTTCATTAGATATACGAAAATGTATAATTAGATTTAAAAAAAAACATCCAATTAAAACGAAAAAAACTATATGCTTGAAATCATACAAAGATTATCAATATTTGAATATAGATGAAATTTTGTTTTTAAGGGCCGATAATAATACTACAGATTTCCATATGGACGATGGTAGTATAATTAGTGCATTTAAAACGCTTAAAGTTTTTGAATCGATTTTACCAGATAATTTTTTGAGAATTCATAAAAGTTACATTATTAATTCTAACTATGTATCTAGAGTAAGTTACGGAAACTCTATATGCACTATAAAAAAATGTAACCACAACGTGCCTTTTACTAAAACATATAAAAATAATATAGAGTTTATGATTAATTCATTATTATCAACTACCTCTGGTAATGGTTTAAATTAAGATTTGCCTTTTAAAAAAGGACTGTTTACTCTTACAAATATATGTTTCCCTAAAAGGGGTATCGAAAATTAGGATAGCTTAATTTCGATATATAAGTTTGTTTTTAGAAGAAAAAATTAATTCCAAAACTATGTAATAGTTACAATTAAGAGCAAATATAAATTAATTAACCGAAACATCGAATTGTAATGAGTAAAGCCCTCAATGTTCTAATAATTGATGACCACCCGTTAATAATAGACTCTTACCAACGAGCATTAAAACAAGTAGTATTAGTAAACAATAGATTAAAATTTAATATTGATGCTGCTAATAACTGTGACATTGCAATGCTCAAACTTGAAAGAGCAAAGACAAATGGCGGTATAGATCTTGTTTTTTTAGATATGAGGCTTCCGCAATCTAAAGATGGTAGTATTTTATGCGGAGAAGATTTAGGCATTAAAATAAAAAACACATTCAAGGATATTAAGATAATTGTTTCAACCACTTATAATAATGCTTTTAAAATATCCAGTGTTTTAAAAAATTTAAATCCAGATGGTTTTTTGGTTAAAAATGATATAACACTATCTGTCCTTATAGATGCTGTTAACAATGTTGTTTTCGATCCTCCTTTTTACAGCAAAACTGTAATGAAAATATTAAGAAAACAATCGGCTAACGATTTTATTATAGACAGTATAGATAGGAAAATTTTATATGAGCTATCTAATGGCACAAAAATGAATGAGTTACCTCAAATTTTGCCACTTTCTATTGCTGCTTTAGAACGAAGAAAACGCATATTAAAAGATGTTTTTAATGTGGTAGGAAAAGGAGATAGAGATTTACTACTATTAGCTGAAGAAAATGGATTTATCTAGTATGTTTTTCAGATATACATGATAATTAAACTAAGGTATTACCTTCTATATTTTAGGTGTTAACCTTAATTATTAAACAAATATCCTTTGTACGTTTATTTAGTTGTTTTTTTAATTCATAGTGCTAGGTTGATAGACTATTAACTTAAATAAATTTAAAACTGTTCCCTTTAAAAAATGTATCGTATAAAAGCGTCATCCCTTATAAATGCTATTTTTACATGCTTGATGATTTCAGTATTTAGCGGATGTTTAGTCTTAATATCTTATTACCAAAATATGCTAAATGACTTGCTATATACACATGAAGATTTAATACAAAGAAATGATTCTTCGTTTAATTATTTAATTAGCAATTTGGAAACAGTTTCTTATGACCAAATGAAAGAAATTGATGTTTTTGGTGATGAAGTTTTATCATACATTCAAAAAAAACATTGGGGCTTTTATGATATTTTAATCAGTAAAACACAATTTAAAAACGACACTGTTACGAAAACGGCTTTAGTTGGCCAAAAATCTTATATAAGTAATAACATAGCATTGTATGTAACAGATTATGACAGACCTTTAAAATTATCGGGAAAAATGACCATTTTAGGACAAATAAAAGTACCTAATGGTAAAACAGAGCTAGCATATATAAATGGGCAAAAAGGTAATAAACTTATGCTTAAAGGGCAGCAATTAAAATCGGGTGATAAACTTCCTAAAATTGAAAAAGATGTCACTATAGAGTTTTCAAAGTTTAAACCCGTTTCATTAAGCAGTTTAGGTAAAGATATTCATGTTATTAATGGATTTGATGAAGCTACAAAGGTTATTGACGTTGAAGACATAGGGGAATTAAGAGATATGGTATGTAAAGGCAATATTGTTTTAACCTCAAATAATACATTAAATATTGCGCCTACTGCTAGCTTGAATGATGTGATTATATCTGCACCATCAGTAACTATTAAATCCGGATTTAAAGGTAACATCCAAATTATTGCTAAAGAGCATGTTACTATTGATGAAAATGTAGAATTACATTACCCTTCCAGCATTTACATTAAAAATGATAATGATGACGTTTTGGTTGAAATACGTGAAAATTCAACCATTGCTGGGGGTATTGTTATCGATGGCGATATTTATAATGCTAGCTTGAATAGATCATTAACTATAGAAGAAAATGCCACTGTAATTGGAAATGTGTACTGCTACGGTAATACACAATTAAAAGGTAAAGTTATAGGAAATATTTATACAGATAAATTTTTTCTAAAAACAGAATCATCCAACTATGAAAACGTCATTTTAAATGGTACAATAAATAGAGATAGCTTACCAAGTGATTTTATCGAGTTGCCTTTATTTAAAAATAACTCTAATGAAAAAATATATGAAATCATTAAAGAATTTTAAACTGCTTAAGGCTTCATCTGTATTGGAATCGGTAATTGCCATTTCAATTATTTCTATATGTGCTTTAGTCGCATTTATGGTCTATTTAAATATTATTAGACACAATAAATCGATCGCTTATTTTAATGCAAGACACTCTATTAGTTTATTAATACAACAAAGTATTGAGCAAAAGGACTATGAGAGTAATGACTACACGTTTACAGGCTATAGCATTAAAAAGCAAGTTGATGTTAATGAAACTGAGCATACAGCTTTATTGACTTTTACATACAAAACAGGAAACAAGACCAATGTTATAAACAAGCTAATCGCTTATAATGAATAGAAGTATAATACATCTTAAAGGGTTTACCATTTTAGAAGCGTTAATAAGTTTAATGTTAATGAGTATTATTGTTACAATCACCTATTCACTATTTAACTTAATAGGAAAACAATTATCACTTTTTGAAAAAGAAAATGTACAAGTATTAGAATATAACCTGTTTAACTCAGCCTTAATAAATGATATTAAAAAAGCCAATGATTTTAGTTTTAGTGATAACGAACTATCTCTAAAGTATTATGACGGCACCTATATCTATTATAGTATAAACAAAAGAAACATCTTAAGGAAGCATACTATAAAAACCGACACCTTTAATTTGCAGACCACAGATTATAAGCTTTTAAATGAAGATAAAAATGCTAAAACCCAAGTACTGTTATTGTCATTAAGTGTATTAAACGATACCGTTAATACCAACTATTTTTTTAAGAAAGATCGATCAAAAATGATAAACCAAAAATATTTTAGTGAAGATTGATGTAAGTACATATAATACAGGTAAGGCAAAGAAAAAAGAAGCATTAAAAATGGATGCTAAATTTTCTATGCCAACTTTTAAAAAGTTTTCAGATAAACAAAAAGAAGATTTTTATAGAGAGTTTTCTACGCTAATAAAAGCAGGAGTAGACTTTAATCAAGCATTAATTATTTTAACAGGTCAGCAAAAATCTAAATTTATTCGTGCTATATATAAAACCATTAATGATGATGTTGTTAAAGGAAAGTCATTACATGAAGCCATAAAAAACTACAAGTATTTTTCTCCTTACGAATATTACAGTATAAAAATAGGTGAAGATACAAGACGCTTAACAGATATATTCGATCAACTTCAAAAATTTTTTACAAGAAAAATTAAAATGAAACGTCAAGTCGTTTCGGTATTGGCATACCCAGTTTTTGTATTAGTAATAACATTTGCCGTATTATACTTTATGCTAAATTTTGTGGTACCAATGTTTGCATCCGTATTTCAACAATTTGGGAAAGATCTTCCAGAAATAACGCAGTTTGTAGTTAAAGTGTCTAACAATTTTAACCTTATAGTATTTAGTGTGTTAGGCCTTGTTATATCAATAATTATTGGACATAAATTATTAAAACAGAATATTACTTATAAAAGTATTACATCAAAAATCATATTAAAAATACCTTATTTTGGAAGTCTTATAAAGAAAATATATTTAGCGAGATTTTGTCAATCTTTTAGCCTTTTACTATCTGCAAAAACACCGCTTATAACAGCTTTAGAATTAACCGAGAAAATGATTTCATTTTACCCGCTAAAGTCATCGCTTTCACAATCAAAAAAAGACATATTAAGAGGAGAGACATTGGCAGATAGTTTAAAAAAACACGCTTTTTTCACTCCCAAAATTATTTCATTAACCAGTATTGGAGAACAAATTAATGAGTTGGACAATATGTTTGATGGCTTAGCTAATCAATACAATGACGAAGTAGACCATTCAACAAAAATGATAGGCACCATTTTAGAGCCGCTAATGATTGTTTTAATAGGTGGAATTGTTGGGTTTATTATGATAGCGATGTACTCACCTATGTTTAACTTAAGTAAGATTATTGAAAATTAAAATGAAATAAAACAAAATATTTATGACGCTATTAATCACAAGGAGAAATGATTATTTAGATGTTGTATACGACTATCAAAAAATAATAAATTAAAAACAGATGAATAAGAATATATTGAAATCAAACACAAAAAAGGGACATTTAAAAGCATATTCTATGTCCGAGATATTGGTGGTATTATGTATTATAGGCATTTTAATTTACCTCGTAGTACCTAACCAGACATCAGTGGTTACAAGTGCCAAATCTATTGAAGCACAAAATATGTTAAGCATGATACATGGATTAGAGAAAAGTCATTTTTATCGTCATTCCAAATACACTACCGATTTTAATGAACTAGGGTTTGAAGAAGCTTTAACAATTGATAAAGGCGGACAAGCTGTTTATAAAATAGAAGTTATTGAAGCATCAATGAATACATTTAAAGCAACAGCAACTGCTTTGCAAGACTTTGATGGAGATGGAGTTTATAATACTTGGCAAATTGACCAAGATCGCATATTAAAAGAAACTATAAAAGATTAGTAGTGATATTACTATATACAACCTTATTTTTAATAGTCATTTTAGTCTTTGTTTTTTTTCAAGACTTAAAAAAGAGAACCATACATGTGGCATTGCCTATTATATTGTTTCTACTAGCTTTAGTTATTAACTATAGTTCTACCGATTTAAAATTTAGTTATATTCTTTATAATATCGCTTTTATTATAATTAATATTTTAGGAGTTGTTTTATACTTTTCTTTAAAAAACAAAGGATTTGTAAATCCGATAGATACCTATATAGGCCTAGGAGATATAGCCTTTTTTTTAGCAATAACACCATTGTTTAATTTAAAGCCATTTATTCTATTTTTTGTTTTTGGATTACTGTTTTCTTTACTCACCCATCTTGGGTTTATGCTATTTAAACAGGTAAAAACCATTCCACTTGCAGGTTATTTATCCTTATTTCTTATCGTAAATATAATAGCAAAAAACATGTTTAAAATCAACGCTCTATTTTAATGAATGTAACGAACTTAAAACAGATTAATTTAAGCATTGACTTACAACAGTCTATTAGCTCAGATATTGCGAATTATTTTTCAATTATCCCTAAGGAGATTACTGATAATGAAAATGTTTTTTTTATTGATGAATCTAAGGTTTTAGAACAAGAAACCATTAAAGAGGAATTAAAACTCATTTTTAATAAAAATATCGTTTTTGAATTAATAGATACTTCAATAATAAAAAAGGCGCTTTCAATTTATTATAGAAAGCATGATGATAAACCAAAATTGGTGTCTTATGGAAATGATTTTTTAGAAGATTTAATATTTGAAGCCAAAAATATTAATGCCAGTGATATTCATATAGAAATATATGAAGAAGATGTTAGAGTACGATTACGTATAGACGGTCAATTAATCGAAAAAAACCATATTAAAAAAGATAATTATCTGGAGTTAATAAATCAAATTAAGATTAAATCAAATCTAGATATTACAGAAAAAAGATTACCCCAAGATGGAAGAATAGAATATGACGATTTTGATATTAGAGTGTCCATATTACCAACACACCATGGCGAAAAAGTAGTGATGCGAATATTAGGTAGAGATGCCTCACATTTAAACATAAACAAACTGGGTTTCGAAAATGATGATGTGGCATTGTATTTAGAAGCCGTAAAAAAGACAAATGGTATTGTCCTTATTAGTGGCCCAACAGGTTCTGGGAAAACCACAACATTATATGCAACATTAAAGCATCTTAATAGTATAAAAAGAAATATTGTTACCGTTGAAGATCCGGTAGAGTACACCTTAAAAGGAATTAACCAAGTACAATTAAAAGAAAATATAGGGCTTACATTCACATCTGCATTACGTTCTTTTTTACGGCAAGACCCCGATATTATCATGCTTGGTGAAATTAGAGATGGCCAAACAGCACAAATGGCAATAAGAGCATCTTTAACAGGACATTTAGTACTATCTACAATTCATACAAATTCAGCTATTGGTACCATTTCTAGATTAATAGATATGGGAGTTCCATCATTTTTAATTGCAGAAACCATTAATATATCTGTAGCACAAAGACTTGTTAGAATGTTATGTGATACCTGTAAAAGTGAACAAAACTTTAATGATAATGATTTGCCCAGAACTTTTAAATCAGAAAAAGTATTAAAAACACATTTTGTAGCCGTGGGATGCGATGCTTGTTACCACACAGGATATAAAGGACGAAGCGCTATTTACGAAATACTCCCTATTACTTATGAAGTTGCAGATGCCATAAAAAAACAGACTTTAGAACAGTCTAATTTTATAAAAAACAAAAGACTCTCAGACAAAGCTTTTGATTTACTATCAAGAGGGTTAACATCGTTAGAAGAGATTTACCCAATACTTATTAATTCATAAATATGCTATATAGATTTTTAAATATACTTTTTTTTACCCTTCTTTTTAATATTGGCTATGCACAAAAAAATGTTGAAGCCTTTACAAAAAAAATAGATGAACTGGCCAAAACTAAGAAAGGTTTAAATGAAACTGTAAGGATTGATTTATCTGGATTAACACTGTATGATTTTATTAATGCTCTTGCAGAAGAGCACCAATTAAATGTAAGTGTAGATGCTAAATTAAATCAATTAGTAACTAGTAATTTTTATGATGTAAATATTAAAGATGTATTTCTGTTTTTAATACAGAAACATAAATTAGAAGTAGATGTGTTAAATAATATTTTGGTTTTTAATAAAAAGCCAGAAGAAGTTATTATAAAAAAGCCAAAACCTCTAAAAAAAATAGACGTCACTTTTAATGATAATAATAAGTTTTTATCAGTCAAATTAAATAACGATTCATTACCAAGAGTTGCTCAGGCTATTACAGATGCATCAAAACGTAATGTGGTATTAGCACCCGATGTGAAAAACGAAAAAGTATCCGCTTACATTCTTAATAGACCATTTGATCAAGTTCTTGAAATGATAGCAAAGTCAAATAGTTTGGTGCTAACCATAGATGAAAACGATAATTATTATCTAGAGAAAGATATCATTTCACAACAACCGGCCAAATCAACGACACAAACTAGTAGAAATAGAAGAACAACTTCTAAAAAGAATAATGCCACGAAAGGAGAAAATGGTGATTATGATATTAAAGTGAATGCTCAGGGGTTTTTAGATATCAAAGCAGCAGAAGCAGATGCAGCAGCTATGATTATAGAAGCAGCTGAAAAGTTGAATATCAATTATTTCATGTATAACACCCCTACAGGAATTAGTACAACTTTAATGGCTAATGGTATTACATTTGATAATTTACTCGATCACCTTTTTAAGGGAGAAAATTATACCTATAAAGTAGTTGACGATTTATTTTTAATAGGAGAGCATACTACCGAAGGTTTAAGAATGGTAGAACTGGTTCAATTAGAAAATAGAACTATAGAAACAGTTTTAGCCACATTACCCGCTACGCTTACACAAGGCATAGAAGTGAAGGAATTTATAGAGCTTAATGGCTTTGTCGTGTCTGGTTCTAAGGCGCAAATACAAGAGTTTAAAGATTATATTTACGAGATAGACCTAGTAGTGCCTGTTATACAAATAGAGGTTATTATAGTACAATACCAAAAAGCGTATGAAATACAAACAGGTATACAAGCAGGTTTAAGTAGTGAAACAGGAGGGACGACTTCTGGGGGATTATTCCCAACCAGTGATGTTGCACTTAATGCTACTTCAGTAAATAGTTTAATTGATGCTTTTAATGGTTTGGGACTAATTAATTTAGGTAAAGTTTCAGATAAGTTTTATTTAGACCTAAAAGCCTTAGAAAACAATTCGCTAATCAAACTATCTTCAACACCCAAATTGGTTACCTTAAATGGGCATGATGCAACATCTTCAATAGGAGAAACCAGCTATTATTTTGAACAAAATAATAGATTAATTAATTCGGGTGTTAACAATAATATTCTACAGTCAGGCACATGGAAATCTACCGAAGCAAATTTGAGTATAAACATAAAACCTTTTGTATCAAAAGATGAGAATGTAACACTTACCATTTTGGTCGAAAAAAGTGCTTTTTTAGGAAGGGCAGGAGAAGATGCGCCTCCTGGGAAATCAACACAGAAATTTGAATCTTTAGTTAGGGTGAAAAATAATGAAATGGTTTTACTAGGTGGTTTAGAAGAATTAGAAAACGAAAATTCTGGTACGGGAACGCCTTTGCTTTCTAGAATCCCAATACTCAAATGGTTGTTTAGTGTTAGAACAAAAAGGAAAGAAAAATCGAAGCTTCATATTTTTATTAAACCGACAGTAACATATTAAATGATATCTAAATTAAAAAATATATCAATTAAAGGACATAGATATTACGTTATAGGAATCTCTAATAATGGGAATGTATTGGAATACCAGTTACTTGAGATTTTGTTTAAAAACAATGAGTTAATAATCGAAAGCCGTTTTTTTTCTAATAATTTTGATGAATTATTTAAAGAAAAACTCACTAAAGACTATCCTGTAATTCTACATGTAGAAGGGAGTAATATTATAAATAAACAAGTTGAAAATAAAGCAGGGTATAGAAATGATTTAATTTTTAAAGCAGACTTAAACGAATTTCACTTTTTTGAGTACCATCAAAAAGAGCAAGTATTTATTTCTGTAACAAGAAAGCAAAATATAGATACTATTATAAAACAGATAAGTGATATAAATTTATATGTTATTCATTTATCTTTTGGATCATTTGTAATGGCTAATTTACTTCCTATCATAAAGGAGTATGATGAGATTGCATCACCTAATTATATTCTTGAAATAACTAATAATGAAATTTTATCATTCAAGAACGAACAAACAATAAACAAAGTATATGTTATAAATGGCGATCGTTTAAACGAAAGAGAACTACCTCTTTTAGCATCATTTTTTGATTACAAATTTCCCAACCCAGTTATTGATTTTGATACTGGTTTTTTAACAGAAAACAGCAATGAGTTTAAATTTAAAAAACTATTCAAAATAGCTGGGATTTTTGCACTTATCTTTTTTTTTGTATCGCTTTTAGCAAGTCATTTTTTAATGGATTTTTACTTAAACGCTTTAGCTGAAAAAAAATCGGAATATGTACTAGCACAGCAAACCATTGATGAAGTTAATGCTTTAAAAGACGAAAAGAAACTAAAAGAAAAAATATTGCAAACAAGTGGGATTAGCAACAAGAGTTTTATAACTAAATATGTGGCAGATATAGGTAACTCGGTGCTTTCAGATATTACATTAAACACGATAGAAGTCATCCCTCCGCAAAAAAAAATTAAGCCTAGAGAGAAAATAAATTTTAAGATTGGCATTATTACTATTAAAGGAGAAGCGACAAATGATACAGCTTTTAATAATTGGTTAAAAAAATTAGAAGACTTGTTATGGATTCAAAAAATAGATATTGATGATTATACACAGCAGACAAAAAAAACGAATGCATTCATTATAAAAATTAAAATATAATGTTTAAAAATTTCACATATAAACAGAAATTTTTTGCAGTTATAATTGGTTTTATAATACTGTTTATGGCTTCTTATAAAAAAACCTATAAGCATACATTAATTGCAAAAAAAGAATTAAAACAAGTTAAAAAAGAATTATCAGGTAATGAAAGCTCGCTCAACGAATTGTATCGTTTAAAAAATGAAATTAGTAGCATTGATAAAATTATTGGAGGGCAAACTCTAAACCCAGAGTATGTGCAGCAAACCTTACTAGATTTTATTTCAAAAAACGATTTTAATGTAAATATTGTGGATATAGAAGATGTACACTTGTTTTCAGACAGTGAATTTCTAATTTATTCAAATCAAATAGAACTCGAAGGCTCCTACAAGGATTTAACATATACGCTTTACGAAATAGAAAAGAATTTTAAAAACTCCAGAGTTATAAGCACACAATTTTATACCAAAAAAAATTACAGAACGAATACTAAAACCCTTTTTCTAAAAATAATTTTACAGAATTATGAAAATAATAAATAATACCTTTCTAGCAATCATATTACTTTTTTTGTCATTGTCTTGCGACGATATTTTGGAAGAAGATATTACAAATGATAATGTGCAAATCTCTTTCCCAAAAGAAGGAACCGTTATTGAAGGAAATACGGTTCAATTTACATGGCAAAGTATTGACGGAGCAGACGATTATAGGGTACAAGTTATTACATCTAATCAAATATTAGAAGTAGATTCTTTAATGTCAACAAATACGTTTGTATATACGCTTAATCCAGGAAGCTATCAATGGCGTATTAGAGGAGAAAATTTTGCTTATGAAACAACCTATACGTTTCCAGTTAATTTTTCAGTTGAAACTTCAGATGATTTATCAAACCAAAATGTCTCTCTTTTAACACCATCAATTGATTTTTATACAAACAATGCAAATATTATTTGTACCTGGAATGAACTTAGTAATGTGAGTTCTTATAGTTTTGAATTGATTAAAAATTTAAGTGGAGAACAAACGGTATTTAAAGAAACCGGTATTTCTTCTAATAGTTTAACAATTGATGCTGATGTATTTGATGAAGACGCAGAATATATCTGGAAAGTAAAGGCAATCAATGAAACATCTGAGACACAATTTTCACAAAGATCACTATTTTTAGATAGGGAGATCCCTAACCAACCAGCATTGGCTTCACCAGAAGATCAAGATACAACGACAACAACAGTAACCTTTAATTGGACTAATGGAGTCGATTCTGGAAATATAAAATCTAGTATCACAAATACTATAGAGATAGCATCTGATGTCAATTTTAATTCTATAATTCATTCTGCTAATACAGAAAATAATACCGTACAATATACATTTACTTCAACAGGGACTTATTATTGGAGGATAAAAGCAATAGATGCTGCTGGTAATGAAAGCGATTATAGCATTGTTAGATCTATAATAGTAGAATAAGTAGTGAGTATATAATGAATAAAAAATATTTAAATAGCACATTGATAGTCCTATTAGTTATTATTTGGGGGGCTGTATTTTATAAATATTTTGGGGACAACAAGCGGTCATCAGAAAGTGTAGATACAATTAACCCTTTAGCATTTAATGAGCAACATTATTTAGTAATTAAAGATACCTTTTTACTTAAGCTAACAGATAGAGACCCTTTTAAGGTATCTAGAGATATAAAAAAGAAATCTATAAAGCCTTCTGCTAAAAAAAACAAAAAGGTGGTAAAACCTGTTATAAAGAAAAATATGGTTTGGCCTACCATTACGTATCATGGTTTTGTTAAAGGGGAAAGTAGAAATACACGGTTAATCTTATTAAAAATAGCCAATAAGCTTTATAGAAAACGCGAAAAAGAAACTGTAAGTGATATAATTTTAGAAAAGGCTTATAAAGATTCTTTAATAGTATCCTTAAATAACAACAGTAAAACAATAATAAAAACAAGATAACCAATGAACAGATTTAATATACATCCAACAATCAATACAATTGTTTTAGTAATAGTACTAATTACTGGTATAATTTATGGTATACAAGAAAACAAACAAGAGATTGTTTATATAGATAATATTAAACTTTTTAATGGCTTTAATATGACCAAAGATATTAAGGTTATTGAAGAGGCAAAAATTAAAAAAGCAGGTAAAGTATTAGATAGCTTATATGTAATATTTAAATCTATAAACGATAAAGAAAATACATCTTTTAAAAGTTTGCAACAACAAATAGCAAAAAAGAGTAAAGCCTTTCAAGAATTGCAAGATAATTACACTCATAATTTAAGTAAAAACGTTTGGGATAGACTCAATAATTATATAAAGGTATATGCACAAACAAATAACTTAAAAATTATTTTAGGAACCAGCGGCAATGGTAATGTGATGTTTGCCGAAGAAACAATAGATATCACAAATCAAATATTGGAATTTTCAAATAGAAAATACGAAGGTAATAATTAAGGATTCTCCTTAAACATATTAAGGCTTATCCCTAGTAAGATTTTAAGTGCTTTTTTTAGTTTTAATAAAACTTTAACAAGTCATTTTTATGAAGCTTTTAACAAGGAGTATTCCCTCAATATCCTTTATGTTATTGCTAATATTAAGCATAACGATATCATGCAATAAACCTTCAAAAACTAAAAAACAATCCGAATACAAAATTTATAATTTTGAGCAACAAGGCTGGAAATCGAAGCGTATCACACACTTTATTAACGATATAAATTATACAGCTACAGAAGTTCCAATACAATACTACCTTCTAAAGAATAACCAAAGTAATTATGATAAAGTAGATTCATTATATCAGCTAAATGCCAAAGAGCGTATCATAGAAATAGAGTTTCAGCATACAAATGAAGCAGATTTATTACTAGAAGACTACACAGATAAAACCTACGAAGAAGCAGTAAAGTACATGGCCTTTGCCATAAAAAAAGACTTTACCGTAGTCACATCCTCAAATGATACCATACAGTGTTCGGGAGTAAACTTCGAACGCAACTATAAAGTAGCCCCTTTTAAACGCGTGTTACTCTATTTTAATAACATCAATCCCAAGGATCAAATAAAGCTGATATACCAAGACCATTTATTTAGAAATGGGATCTTAAAATTCAATTTTAACCAAACACCTTTAAAATTATAAGATAATATGAAAATAATATTAAAATTAGCTCTCATACTGATTGCTAGTATATCTTTTTCGCAAACTAATCTTTTAGATACATCGGTATGGACAGTAGGCACGGGTTCTGTTGTAGGGTTTAATTTGCAAGGAGTCAGTTCTGAAAATTCCAGAGAGTTAGGTACTGATCCTCATGGTTTACAAAGTGCCCTTTGGAAAGCACAGCCAACTAGTACTTCAGGTAAAATTGGGTGGAATACTGATTATATTAGTATAGACCATACTAAAACATATAGATATACATCTTGGGTTAAAAAAACAAATTCAAATGATGGGACTATTTATTTAGCACTTAGATGTAAAGACGATTTAGATAATAATACAGGTCTAAATTTAGACGATGGTCTAGTCAATACTGCTCCACGAGCATTTCAAAGTGATACGCCAAATCTAGATGAATGGTATTTATTGGTTGGATATATGCATGAAAGTGGATATAGCTCAACCACAAGTATTGGAGGAGTTTATAATACTAATGGTGTCAAAGAGGCTGATATGAATGCAGACTTTAAGTTTTCTAATACGGCTTCGCGTTTAAAACTACTTAATTATTTAGAATTTTCAACTAATACTAGTGATGAATTCATTTCATACGGACCTACTTTATATGAAGTTAACGGACAAGAACCCACGATTCAGGAACTTATAGATGATCCAGATACCCAAGCCCCAACAGTCTCTATATTATCAAGTACAGCCCAAACCGATATCACTGTAGATTTAAGCTGGGCAGGAGCAACCGACGATACAGCAGTTACAGGCTATAACATTTATAAAGATGGTGTTTTGGAAACAACTTTAGGAAATGTATTAACCTATCAAGTTACAGGATTAACAACAGAAACATCCTATGATTTCACAGTAACAGCATTGGATGCTGCTAGCAATGAAAGTGTAGTTAGCAATATAATAACAGTAACCACAAATAGCCCTTACAATAGTCAGGAGTTATATACACTATCCAATGCAGCAAGTACCTTAAATGAAGTAGACGGAACCACAGGCTGGACTGCCCATGGAGAAACAACAGTAACCACAGCAACAGAAACAGATGGGACAAGTAATTATTCTATAGTTGTAAGAAGAGGAAGCCAATATGGGTATAATGCCGCAACAAATCAAGTTCAAAATTTAACAAACGGAGTAGAATATACTATTACAATACGAGCAAGAAATGATGTGGGAAATATAGGAAGTGGACTTATTACCAGTTGGAGTGGAGTAACCAGTAACCTTCCATCAATCACAGTTTCATCAACCACATATCAGGATTATACGATGACTTTTACATCCGATGGCAGTGATTTTTCATTTAGTACATACGGATGTGATTGTACTAACAATGACGATAAAGTATATATAAGTAGTATATCAATAACAGAAGTAAACCAGACCCCACCAACGTCTGAAGGGTATTGGACTTTAACCAATCAAGATGTGTATTACAATACAGGTAATGTAGGAATAGGGACTTCAATTCCCGATTCAAAATTAACAGTAGCAGGTACTGTTCATAGCGAAGAAGTAAAAGTAGATTTATCAGTACCAGCACCCGATTATGTATTTGAAAAGGATTATAATTTAACGCCTTTAGAAACACTTCAACAATACATAAAAACCTATAAACATTTACCAAACATACCAACAGCTATAGATATGGAAGCAAATGGTGTTGAGTTAGGTGTCATGAACATGAAATTGTTAGAAAAGATAGAAGAGTTAACACTTTATATACTAGAACAAGAAAAACGATTAAATCAATTAGAAAAAATAATAAAACAACATAACTAAATTCATTTAGATACTATAGTTAGTATGTAAAAAACATTAAAAGTTGAAATTATAATTATGAAAAAAATATTAGTGATTCTTGTATTGTCAATTATATCTATTAATGTTAATAATGCACAAACATTACAGGACTGGGGAAGAAAGCAAGCTATAACAATTAATAATACCTATGTAACGGGAAGTTCAGATTTAACAGATTTTCCTTTTTTGGTAACCTTAGATCATTTAGACCCTGAAATTGTTGATGGAGGCGCTAATTCGGCATTAAATGGCGGTGGTGATATTCGCTTTTCCAGTGATGCAGCAGGTAATAACAGATTAGCCTGTGAAATAGTAAGTTTAGTAACCGATGCTACAGCAGCGAACAGGCAATGTCAAGTGTGGGTTAAAATACCAAGTCTATCATCAACCTCAGATACTACTATTTACATTTGGTATAATAAATCAGGAGAAACACAACCTGTAGCTACAGATACTTATGGAAGTCAGGCTGTATGGTCAAATAATTATGTTTCTACATGGCATTTAGACGAAGGTATTACTGCTGGAGGAAGTACACATCAAATACTAGATAGTGGTTCAAACTCTAATGATGGTGTTTCAGCAACGAATATGAATACTAATAACAGTTTGGCATGTAAAGTAGGTGATGGGATTGATTTACTAGGAAACAATTTTTTTAATGTTGGGAATGATGCCAGTTTAAACCTAACGTCAAACTTAACTGTTTCTGGATGGTTTAACCCTCACAGCTTTGGTGCTTTTTATGTATTGGGAAAACGAAGTGAAACTGTAGAAAATGGTTATAATATTCTACCACAGCTAGCAGGGCATCTAGCATATTATGATGGCACTACAATACATAGTACAGGAATGAATTATAATATTAATGAATGGAATTATGCAGTTATTAAGTTAAATGCATCAGGAACAGGTATGACTGCTTTTTTGAATGGTAATTTTTCATCAGAAATAACAGTGGTTGCTCTACCAGATGGTCTTGCCCAAAATTTATATCTGGGAGCTAGAAGTAATGGTAGTTTATTATTAGACGGTATAATAGATGAATTGCGTATTTCAAACATTGCGAGATCTGATGACTGGATATCGACAGAATATAATAACCAAAATAGTCCTTCTACATTTGCTACTTCAGGAACTCCAGTCTCTGTATCTGCAGACACAGAATCTCCAACACCTCCGACACTATCCAGTACTGACCAAACCGACACTACAGTAGATTTAAGTTGGTTAGGAGCAACCGACAATATAGGAGTTACTGGTTATAACATATATATAGATGGAGTTTTAGAAACCACCTTAGGAAATGTTTCGAGTTATCAA
>NZ_JAUOEK010000057.1 GCF_030540835.1 Flavivirga aquimarina
GATACCATCAGTCAGGCTCAGATACAAGTAGGAACTATTGCCTCTAAAAACCAACAAAAACTGGCGGCTCCTGCTATTAAGGTTAACAAATCTAGTGCCTCCTCTGAAAACTACCTGTTTGTAAATTCCAAACTACTAGGGAGTAAAGAATCTTTGGTATTATGGAAACAATCCTCTGTTATTGATGTGTACGACCTAGTAAAAAACCGTTATGAATTTAGTTTTTATGTAGAAGACATCGGAAAAAGCAAACTAAGAACATTTCAAGT
>NZ_JAUOEK010000058.1 GCF_030540835.1 Flavivirga aquimarina
TTCCGACACAGGCAAAATATGGATGGACCGCAACCTTGGAGCTTCGCAAGTAGCAACAAGCAGTAACGATGCTGATGCTTACGGGGACTTGTACCAATGGGGGCGTGCTGCCGATGGGCACGAAAGCAGAACATCAAGCAAAACAGCTACATTAGCAACAAGTGATACTCCCGGGCATGGCGATTTTATTACCAACGGCAGTAGCCCAGCCGACTGGCGTAGCTCACAAAACGACAATTTATGGCAGGGCGTAAGCGGCACCAACAACCCTTGCCCAAGTGGTTACCGCCTGCCAACAGAAGCTGAATGGGAAAACGAGCTCACGAGCTGGGACAGTAATAATTCAGCCGGTGCTTTTGCATCGCCACTTAAATTGCCCGTGGCAGGCTACCGCTACCGCAGCGATGGTTCGCTCAACAATGTGGGTTCCAGCGGCTACTATTGGTCAAGTACGGTTAGTGGTACAAACGCCAGCTACCTGTACTTCGTCGGCAGCAATGCCTACATGTACAGCCTCTACCGGGCGAGCGGCTTTAGTGTACGTTGCCTTAAGGATTGACACTTTGATTAGCGAAGCGATTTGATACTTTGTCACTTAAACTACCTGTTCCGCCTTTTCGGCGGACAGGTAGTTTTTTATAATACCCGCTTTGCGGGTCGGAATTTT
>NZ_JAUOEK010000039.1 GCF_030540835.1 Flavivirga aquimarina
ATATACCTACCGCTATCGCAACCAATATATTGTTGCTAATGACAGCCTACAATTACAACGCCTTGGTAAAACTATAGATACCATCAGTCAGGCTCAGATACAAGTAGGAACTATTGCCTCTAAAAACCAACAAAAACTGGCAGCACCTGCCCTTAAGGTTAACAAATCCAGTGCCACCTCTGGAAACTACCTGTTTGTAAATTCTAAACTACTAGGGAGTAAAGAATCTTTGGTATTATGGAAACAATCCTCTGTTATTGATGTGTACGACCTAGTAAAAAACCGTTATGAATTTAGTTTTTATGTAGAAGACATCGGAAAAAGCAAACTAAGAACATTTCAAGTATTCAATGATACCTTTATTGGGCTTATTGGTAATCATATTGTTCGCTATCAATTAGGAGATCGTTTTAAGCAAACACAGATTTCTCCTGATTTAACAGTGCAAAAATCAAAACCTAAAAACAACACCAGAATATCTGGTTAAACATACTGCAGTCAGGGCTAAGACCGAAAACCTGTATAATAGAGTAGGTCATTAATTTTAAATATCTATATTATGAAATCTAATTTTTTTAAAATCGTTTTACCAGCTTTTGCTCTTATGTTAGCTATCACAGCTTCTCTTGCTTTTACCTCTGCTGATAGTGCAGAGACCGCTACTGAAATTATTGTAGCGGAATACATACATCCTGATACTGGCTTTTGTACATTTATATATGAGGTTTCTTGTCAACTTCAATTTATAGACATAGAGCAAGCTATTTGCACAGTTATTGTACAAGATAATGAAGGAGTTGATGTTTTAGTTGATTTACACTTACTAACAAACTTTCCAACAATAAATTGTACTATACCTTTGTATGAATACATACCAGAATAATTTTGTAAAAATCAGGAAAAGGTGTCTATTTTTAGCCGTCATGGTCGGAAGATTTTTTCTTCCGACTTTTTTGTTTTTAACAATATACAGGATTAAATATTAATCACCTGACTATCAGTTGTTTGGTTTGTTTTTATGATAAAACTTCTGTATCTTTTTATCTGATAATCAACCTATCATATCAGTATTTAAAAGCCATAAAGTTTCAGTAAATCAATTATTAGGAGTCATTTCAGAAGCCCTTTTAGCAAATTTATCACAAAGCACTAAAGCCCATATTTAAAAACCTTTTTGATTTAGATTCCTCAGAGAGTGTTGT
>NZ_JAUOEK010000059.1 GCF_030540835.1 Flavivirga aquimarina
CCAAGACCAAAGAAAAAGTCCTTGGTGAAGTATATCTTGTCTTTACTTGTTATAATCTGAAAAGATTAGTAGCAATCTTCGGTTTTGAAGCTTTGATAGATAAAATTAAAGCTATTTTAGTCAATTTCTTAACTAAATCCCGTTATTTATCAGTCAAAAACAATCATTTTAAGCTCTTTTTTTCTAAAAGATTAAACTTAAGTATTAATCAAAAACAACTTTTATATATTTGAATCAACAAAACTAAGTTAATACACAGACTCACGTT
>NZ_JAUOEK010000069.1 GCF_030540835.1 Flavivirga aquimarina
CGTTAAAGGCTTTTTGGTCAATCTTATTTCTGGACTAACTGCTTATTGTTTCTTTCCTAAAAAGCCTTCCTTGAATATTACTCCTATTGAAACTAACCAACTTTGTTTATGGGCAGCTTAAACGAGATTCACGTTAAATTAACTTCTCGTAGTTATGATGATAAAGACGGTAACAAACGTTATATAACTGAGGTTGTTGTTAATGAGTTATTAATGTTAGGAAAATAATAGCCAAGCATATTAAACAAGAGTGAAGTTTCTTTCACTCTTGTTTAATATTTGAATCTATCTTTTAGTTTAATGTATTTATAATTAGGTATATCTGTTTTGAAATAGACATCGTTGCAAAAGAAATTAACACTATCAACCTCTCCTTCAACGCAATAAGAGTTTCTATATTTCATAAACCTCTGAGACTTTATAAAAGTAAAATCAATATTAAAAATATCACTAATCAAAACAGACTCCTTATTATCTCTTTCTCTCTTACTTGGATTGTCATTTGTAATTCTTATAAATTGGATTGAATCAGAGGTTTTATAGAAACTTATATTAATATCTTTTTTGGTATTTGGACCAATCATTGCTTGATTTCTGAAAGTAATTATCGAATCTTTAATTTCTCCATAAAAAACGAAATCTATATCATTTAAATAATAAGCATTATTATAATTCCTATTGTTAAATACTCCATCCTCGAAAATATATTTATGGCTAAAGCTGGATAAATAATAACAATGCCTTTCATTTTTATCGACTAATAAATATAGCTCCTCACAAATTAATTCATCTTTTTTAGAAGTTATATTTGCTATTCGAGGATATAATTTTTTAAGTGGGTCTGAACTTTTAACTTCATCCAGGACTAATTGAAGTATATATAAATTATAATCCGATAGACTTATTGCTTTTGTATTGCTAGGTATCTTTTTTACTGGTTGTAAATATTTTGAACAAGAAATTATTATTAATGATAGTGAAACTATAGCTAGAATATTTTTCTTCATCTTTAATAAGTTTTAAAATAATTATAAGAGCCTCCTATACCTAAACGAGATAATTCGTTACCAATACCTGATTTATTTTCGAAGATGTCTATAAAGTAGCTATAATCACCCTTATAGTGAATGAGGTCTTGAACATCCTTATCTGTATTATGAGCAGTAATATGTAAAGAATAATTATTTATACTATTACCAAGCCTTAGTCTTAATCTATTTTTATTGTAAAACACAGATTGCTCTTTTTTATAAGGTATAAAATCTAATTGAAGTAGATTTGCTGTTTCAAAAGCAGAATAGTCATATCCAGTATATTTCATAAAACTAAGCTCAATTATATCAAATAAATAATTATTATCAGTATGATAAGAAAATTGACCTCCACCTGTGTAATATCTATCATGTTTGTCGGTTAACCCTAATTGTCTATATGGCGTTCCATCGTTATACATGTTAAATTGAAAATGCCTATCAAATAAAATATTTCCAAATCCTATTTGTTGAATAGGATCACACTTTTTATAATCATCAAATGAATAAATCCAATTGATTCCTAATCCAATTGAATGCTGAAAAGGATTAACTAAAGGGTTTGGTAAAATATCTGAAAAATGATAAAGCGGTACCGTTCGCAAATTATGATTTACATTATTTCTCCAAAAACCACCAGTTAAGGTAGCATCAAGAAATAATTCAACCTGAAAGCTTTCCCAAAAATCGTCTTTATATGAACTGCCTGCATCACCTCTACTATAGAGCATTATCCCTGTATGTAATGAAGGATATATAAAAGAGGCTTCAAAAGGATGCATTCCAATACCTCCAACAACTGATAAATTGAAATTTGTGTAACTAAAATTATTTTCTAATCCATTAACATCAATAGTAAGCCTCATAGCTCCTCCATATTGAGGTCTATCTAAGTTTTGAGCTTCTAAATTTAAATAACTGATAAAAAATAGAATGCATAAAAAATAGCATGTGTAATTATTCTTCATAATCAATAAGGTTGATTTTAAGCAATTGTACCAAAGCTATAACCTAAGTTATATTCAAAACAATAAATTAATCTTATTAATTCTTGGGAGAAGAATGTAAGCACAACCTAACATGTACCTGCTTGTAAATATAACAAATAATCAACAATACACTAACAAACAATCAATTACATTATTAATCATGTATATTCACTGATAGACTTATCACGAGGTCTTGCTTAATTCAACCCTATACATTGATAATTAGGAGAAACATAACTTATTCTTGATATGTCAAAATGAATTGTATTTATCCCGTCACACACCTATTAAACGGGACTATAAAAATCAGAATGTTCAATCATTGCCTTTAAATTGTTACCTTCTTCGGTTATCCAATGGTTTTTTGTAATTAATTCTTTGATTTTTTCTTTGTCTTTTTCTGAATATAAGTTTGCATCTAAACCTGATAATAATTTTGGATGCTCTGATTGCAACCAATGGCTTTTATGTTCTGTTGTAATGATACTTCTAGAAATACCATCGGGGTGTAATAGTTTTAAATCTGGAATTATTTTTTTTGCTAATTGGTAAATCTCTAATCCATCTTTGTCCCAATCGGCAGAGTAGTATATAGGTAGACCTCTTCTTATTTCGGGGGTGTATTTTAGTTTAGGAACATTTCTACCTCCTGCATACCAAAGTTCATAGTTGTTTTCTCTTGGGAGTTTGTCTCTATTTAGAAAATTACCATTTTCACAAAGTATAATTAGCTTGGGGTTGTAGCATTGTAAAACATATAAATATTGTTGACTTTTATTGTCAACCAATTCTATATCAAGTATTTTTTTTATTGCATCTACTAAAGATGAATGATGGTCTAAATATTTTTCATTTTTAAAAAACATTAAAGAGAATCCTTTTACACTTTCTTGTGCTTTAATTAGGTCTTCTCTAAGTTTTGTAAGTTTTCCATTTTTTAAGCCTTCGTCAAAGGATATTAAAAGATCTATTGCTTTTTTGCTAAATTTCAATTGTGGCTTCAGTAGTTCCTTAGCACCAAGAAATTCATAATATTTTTCAAAGTCATTTAAGTATTTTGTTTCATAGACTTGGATAAAATCATCTTCAGCAACATACGTCTTTCTTCTTTTCGTTATTTCTCCTGCTTGCTCGTGTGTTTTAAAAACGGGGCTATTACTTATTGTTTTATTAAGTTTAATCTCTTTATTGTTATAAAGTCTATTAAGTGCTTTAATTTCTACCCAATTCATACTAACTCTTATTTCTTTCTAGGTAAGCTATTAATTGTTCATTGCTATAATTTGTTTTGAAACTACTGTTTGGTACTGGATAATTAATGTCTTTATTTACCTTGCCTTGTATAAGTTGATGTAAATACCAACCATCGTCTGAGTTTGAACCAAAAGGCTCAGGTGTCATTGTTATAATTTGATATCCAAATCTTTCTGCTAATTCGGGGAATGTGTTAAAGTTTGAAGTATCTAAACTGGATACTTCTTCGAGTATTAAAAAACGTAATCCTTTTTCTTCCTTAAACGAAGTAATAGACAGCCTTCCTATACCTAACAGTACTCGTGCGGTATAACTTTCTCCTGTACTACCAGGGTATTCGTTATCGTCTTCATCTTTAAATTCTGTTTTAAGAGTAAAATAGGTTTTAGGATCTAATAAATCTGAAAAGGCAATTCCTTTTTGGTAGCCAGAAACATCTTTAAAAAAGTCTTCGGCAAATTGTTCTACAGATTCAGATTCAAAAAGCTCTCCTGTTTCTCCTGCCGTTTGGGCTTTAGATTGCAACTCGTTAATCCATTGAATAGAAAAGTTTTTATTGGTATTAAAACGTACCTGAAAATAGTATTTATCACTAATCAATTTATTTTTAAAAAATAGGTTCAGTTTTGCTGTTACGCCTTTATACGTCTCAAATTCATCTTGTGTTTTCTGAAATATTTTAAGCATTATTTCTCTTAAAGTTGAAGACATTTTTCGTTTCTCTTCATTTGCTTTATTTAAGGCTTGTTCAATATTTTTCGTTTCAACAATAGTGTTCCCTAGTAGTTTCCTTTCTAAGCGTTTAAAATGAAATGTTTTATTTTCTATTTGTTCTTTTACTTCAATATCATCTTTGGTTTCTGGAAAATCTTTAATTACATCTTCGTATTTTAATTGGTATAGACTTTTTTTATCAGAATAATTTTGGTCAACTTCTCTTGTATCTAATGATTCTAATTCTTTGTTATTCATATTAGAAAATAACTGGGGATATACATTTTCTTTTTCTTTTTTAAAATCTTCTAGCTCTTTTCCGAAGCCTTCTTTTTCTTGCTGAATTTTATCGGCATCAAAATCAAGTTCTATTACTAATTTTTCTTTTAATTCAAGTTCTGTTTTTGCTTTTTGATGTGCTTGTATAGCCTTAGTATGAATTCCACTAAGTATATTTTGTTGTGCTGAATATTGTTTAATTGTTTCTTGTATTTTATCGTCTAAAAAATGAATAGGTATTTTAGATTTCTGGGTATCTAAATTCTTTTTTAATCCTTTGACTTCAGTTTCTATAGTCAGTTTAAAATCTGGCAGGTTTTTAACTATGGAAACTGTAGAAATATATTCTCCTATTTTCCTTCTATCAGGAATTTCTTTATCCCATATAAAATCAATATCGGGTAGGTGTTGCAGTATATTATCTATTGCAAGATTTTCTATATCATCAATTCTATTTTTTAATTCTGCTAAGGTTTTACTTATTTCTTTTTGCTTTTTTTCGAAAGCATCTTGTAGGTTATTAGCGTTATTAAAAATTTGCTTTTCGTTATTATAGCTCGCAAAATAGTTAAGGTTTCCTATTTTAATCCAATAGCCTCCAGCTGTTGTGTCCTCAGTAATATTAGATTCATTTAAGATATCTAGGCTATTTGTATATTTTATACTTTTAGTAACGGCTTTTGGTTTTTGCCATTTTACATCTAAAAACAATGTGAGTAAAATAGTTTCTTGTGCTTTACTTAATGTTTTTTTTTGATTAATTATTTCTGAAGCTAGCGTTTCTTCATTTTTATAATCTACCAAACGTTGCATCTGTTTGAGCCTACTTTGTTCTTGTTTAAGGTTTGTTTTTAATTCTTCTAATTGCGTCGATTGTTGTTTATATTGATCTTCGATACCTTCAACTGAACCATATTTTGACCAAACAGATTGTAAGATTTTAATTTTAGTAATAATATCTTCAATAGGTAGATTTTCAAAATCAAAAGGCTTAACAGCTTCATTGGAGACATCTGGTAACTGGCAGTTGTTTAGTTTGTTTACATTTGCCTTCTTTTTTGAATATGTATTGTATTCTAATTGATAATTGTTTAAATCCTGAAGTGATTTCAAATAGTTTTTATGATTTTTATCTGCTTCATTCTCTGCTTCTTTTAAAGTTGGAATTTTTTCTTTAAGGTCTGTTATTTCTTTGTTTAAAGTTTTATATACCTTTTCATCTGCCTTCCATTTATCTTTTAAGTTTTTGAACGCAGTTTTTTTTAAAAGATAGCTTTTTTTAAAGGATAGTTTTTCGGCAGTAATAAATTCTGTTTCCTTTTTCTCTAAACCCTCTAAGAACAGGCGTTTCTTTTCTAAACTATCAGTTACTTTTTTTAATTCTCGATGCCTTAAGACTAAATTATCAAGCCTCTCTTTATTCCGTTTATATTCTGTTTCAATTTCATCTTTTTTGTCATCGAAAAGAAAGCTTTTAAGACTCAAATCTTTATCTGTATTTAAGGTATTTGCTTTAGAAAAGGCTTGTAATACTTTAGCAAAAGCTGTTAAGTGATTATCAATACTTAAGTTAAGAGGTAATATTTCTTTATCAAATAAAAATTGATATAATTCCTTTTTTTCTGATTTGGTAGAAAAATACTTTAGAACTAATTGTTTGGAATCTCGCAAGTGGCTTATTAAGTTTCCTATTTTAGGTATTTCAGTTTTATTGTTTTTTGAAATTAAAAAGTCTTTATTATAAAGGAGTTTTTCTTCAGGAATCAGGTAGCCTGTTAGTTTCTTTCTTTCTGTAATGTTTTTTCTTTGTTCGGCTTCTGGGTTGTAATATGTATTTAAAATTCTAAACATCCTTATTGGGCTAGAACTGGTATTTGGAATATTTACACCAATGGTAATATACTGCTTGGGTTCTACTTCTATATTTATAAAAAAATAAGCGTCATTTGTTTTGTATGGTATTGTAAAAATTTGACGGTGCTCTTTTTTAAAACTCTCTGTCCCAAACGTGATTTTTTTACTGTCTGCTATGAAAAGGATCTGCAAAAGGTCTGCAACTAACGATTTACCTATACCATTTTTTCCAGTAAAGTCTGTTCTTGTATGGTGGAGTAGATAATCTTGATTATAGTGTTTTATAACACCTACGGTAGATATGGAATGGATTAATGGTAGTTTACTCATCTTCTTCTGATTTTAAATTTTTTAAAAACTCATCCAAATGAGATATTTCGTATTCATATAGCAATTGAAAACGATGAATAGAGTGTTTTAAGATAAAATTAAAATCGTTTTCATTTAAAATGTTTATTTTTTCCACCCAGCCTAGCTGTTCAAAATCTATAATTACATTTTTAATATTTGTTCTAACTCTAGACCATTCTGTTGAAGAAAATGCTTTTTTATTGGGATTTTTAAAGAATGCTTTTCTGTACAGATGACCAAATTCGCTTTGTTCTATTTTCTCTCTAATTTCTAAAAAGGACACTACTTTATATTTTTCAAATTGTTTCTCATAATACATATTTAATAAAGTTATAGCAGTAATTATTTGAATTGGAGTCAGTTCTTTATGTCTTGTATTAGAGGATAAAACACCTTTTGATTCTAAGAAAAAATTGAGAAAGTAATAGGTTTTATTTTCAAAGGTTTTTTTATCTAGCTTAAGCTTGTATAGCGCTAAATAATAGTCTTTCAGCTCATTAAAATAATTTTCTAAAAGCGTGAAATGATAATGGCTACCATCATCTATATGAGTACCTCTAAGGAGTTCTATGTTTAAATTTGCAAAGTGTTTTTGAACTTCTCTATGATTTAAAAAGGTAAAAGAATTACTATTTGTTATTTCGCTTGAATATCCATTTTCCATATTAATATTTTATTGTTTAAAATTTCTTCAGATAATTCTTGCTGAATGTCTATAGAATAGTTGTTTTCTGTGCTTGAAAACTGAATAAGACCGTGTACCACTTGAAGCGCCATATCTGAATCTTCTGTGTCTTTTAATATTTCATAAAAACTTTTTGTTACGTCTAGTTTTTTATTGATTGCTAATGTGTTTTTATACTCTTGAATTAGTTTGGCAATACGTTCTTGTTTTAACAGTTTCTTATTAGCAAAAGTTAGTTGTTCTCTTTCATAGTCTTTATCTCTGTCTATTAAAGTGATGTAATTCTTTTTTCTACTGAATTGCTCTATGTATTTTAAATGTATATATTTAAAGTTTTCGTAGACCAATGATTTTAATGGGAAATTGGTTTTAAATAAGACTCCATCATCTTTATCGTATTGAAGATTTTTTAAACTGATCTCTAGAAAGCTTCTAAGGTTTATTTGAAATCTAGACCGTGTTCTAAAGTTTTCTTTATAGTAGGCTAATTGTTTGTCTGCATAGATGTAACGCTCTAATATTTGCTCTAATTTTCCTTCTACTAGCTCAAAAAAAGTAAAGACTTTGGTTTTAATTTCTAAAACAGTTTCATATTCTTTTTTTAGTTGTTCTATTATTTTTTGTTCTTCTCTCCCTTGTTTGTTTGGTCTGTCCAACATTCTACTTTCAAAGACATCAACTACTTTTCTTATTTCACTTTTTAAAGAGCTACTTAAATAAAATGTTTCTCGTATTTCATCTCCCCTAGAGTTAATTTGTTTAAAAACAGCTACAAACTCTTCTAAATTTTCAATGGCTAATTCATCATCAACCTTAGTTAGTTCGTTCAGTTTTAGAATAGATTTATTAACTAAGTCTTTAAACCCTTCTAAATGATCTTCAATAGTATTTTTACTACTATTCTTAAAATTAAACTCATACCAAGATTCAAAGTCTTTTATATTTGCTATTTCTTCTGCTTTAAATAGTCCATAGTTTTGAAATGTTTCTCGTAACGGAAAGTGTGTATGTTCGTTGAATAATTTTTTGCCTAAAAATTCTATAAACCTATTAGCGTGAGGTGTAAGTACATATTTATATATTTCATTAGGAGGGTTTTCTATATGAGCATTTAATAATTGCTGAATTACATTTTCTACTCTATGATTTTTCTCCAGAAAAAAGGCATTAGCATTACTGATAGCTCTTTCTAGATCTGTTTCTGTAAACGTATTTTCTATATAATTAAGTTCAATTCGTTTATGAAGTATATAAATAGTAAGTCCTTCTATTTTAGAAGGGACAAACTTATCATAGTAGTAATGGATATCTTGTAATTGAGCTTCTATAATTCTAATATTAATTTAAAACCGTTAATATACTAATAGTTAAATAATTATCGTGAGAAAACCCCTTAAATACTTTGATGTAAAAATCTGTAAAAATTAATTTATATAACAACTAAAAAAGCATAAGCTTTTATCTATCTAAATAAAATAAAAAGACAGCTATAACCAGCTATCTCTTTGTTGTTGTTTTCTTTCTTGTTCTTGTTTTATCTGTTCAATTCTTATATGGTCTGGTATTCGTTCATTTACGTTGTACTTTGGTATAGAAATTTCTTTTGTAGGACGCATATTTTGCGTTGGTATTTCTTTTGTTTTTTCGTTGTATAACGTAGTTTTTTCAGAGTTTTTAACTAATGAATAATATACTCGTTTAGCCTTTTTGCGTTTGTATGGGTCAGTTAAATCATTATTCAAATAATCAGAGACTTTAATAAGCTTTTGTTCAAGTAGTTCCTGAATACCATTAGTAACACTGCGGTTAGACAAACCTGTTTTTTCAAACTGAGAATGTGCAATCCAATCACGTTGTTTTACGTTACCATTTTCATCCCGCCAACCTAACAGATTTCTAACGATTTTCAGATAAACGCGAACCGCAGAACCACTTAAACCTCCAATGTGTTTATCAAAGAATATATTTGGAACAGGCGTCGTATTATTTAACTTCATTATTATCAAAATCAATTACAGGTAAACTTTCATTATGATTTGGAAAAATCATAAAATCAGTATCAGGTTGATGGTATAACTGTAAAAACCAACCTCCATTTTCTGTGATTTTTACAACACCTACCTTATGATAAATATGTTTGTCGTTAACTGGTTTGTTAATTGTTTTTCGAGTAACAACATTGTAAAATTTAGTCATGCTAAAATTTAATTGTTATGTACTAACGACCTTAGGACATTTGCCCAATATCTAATAAACTATTAGTAATCCATATCAGACACATAAATAATTTACTCTTGACTTGTCGTACAAGTGGTGTTGTGCGACGTTATCAAAATATATTTTAAATCCCTTCTCTTGGGATATATCTATGTATCTAACGGTAGTAACTTAAATACAAAGTATAAACTTTATAAATGATTACTAATAGTTTACCAAATATTCATAGTTGAAAGTACTGTCTGTAATTATACACTGAGCTCATAAAAAAACAACCCTTTTCTTAAGAGTTTTTAATGCCTTGCACTATGCTGTTACATATTTTCTTGCTACATCCAAATACCTTTTAGTTGAGAGTTGCATATAATGAAAAGATGATTCTGGTTTTACGTGTCTTAAAATAGCACTTACGTCACGTACACTTCCTCCTTCATCTAAAATGTAGTTCGCTTTTCCATGCCTGAAACTATGAGGTGTAATATTCTTATCTAACATCGCCAAATCTGCTAACTCTTTAATCCATCTTTGAATACTCCTTGCTGTATATGGTTTCCCTGTTTTGATATTTATAAGTAGTTTATCCGTTGTAACATCCTGGCATAACCTTACCCCTAAAAATTTTATAAGTAATTCATTGGTTTCTCTTCCCCATACCACAAGATTATATCGCATACTTTTTCTACTTCTTACTTTTGCGGTTCTGAGCCCTTCATCATTTTCCTCGCTAATATGTGATAACTCTATATCACACAATTCACTAATTCGCATTCCTGTATCCCAGAGCAGATGCAAAACAAGTTTTTTCTTTAAATCATCATAACAGTTTACATCTAAGAGTTCGTCCATTTCTTGATAATCTTCTTTGGTAACGATATCTTTGTTCGGGTTTATAAATCGTATCGGAATAATTTCTTTTGGGTTAAAACCTACTTCTCTTCTCCCATGCCAGAAGTAGAAAAAATTCCTCAATATTCTTGCTGAGTATGCAACGGTAGCAGGACTATAAAATTGATCCATCTGTTTGTGATATGCCACAATATCATCTCCTTTTACACTTCGAAGCGCCGTTGTTTCTCCAATAAATTGCTTGAATTGTTCCAATCGAATCTCGTATCTTTCAAAAGCAACTGTTGTATGTGATTCCTTCCATTCTAAATAAATCTGTATTGATTTTTCAATATTCATATATAAAAGACCCGCCAAAGCAATCTAGCGGGTCTTTTATATACCCCAACTATTACTTAAAAAGCTAGAGGTAGATAAATAAACTCGCGTTGTTGCTTTAGTCTATGTATTGCTACATAAACGAGGCTTTCGCCCAACGAGGTTTCTTTGTAATTAAGTTACTGGTAATAGTATATTTCATAAAATAAAATTTAGCAAGAATTCTATACCCTTGCTTTCTCCCTAATAGTTTCCCTTTTACGAATGTGGTATAATAGTAGTAAGTTGAACGTAAAAAAGACCTTATTAAGAAGCCTAAAAAGTACCACAGATAAAAAATAAAGCAAGAGTTCTTTCCACAGTTTTGAAACTGTACAATTCCATAAAGCTTTATTTCTCATTTTCCTTCTTCCCTTTTTATGTATTGGCATCATTCAAATTTGCATGACGTCAGTTATTTTGCTCGCTCCAATTTTAGAAACCATAGAAAAATGTTCGGCATTAAACAATCAGACCGTATGTTTCATTTCTATTGCTTTGGCAAATCTGGTTCAGGTAAAACGTCACTCCTTAAAAGTCTTATGATGCAAGATGCAGAAGCCAATCGTGGATTTGCTTTTGTTGATGTTCATGGAGACGCTTCTCGTGAGATTAATGAAAGACTCAAAGATCGTTTTAGAAAGCGCAATATTATTTATTTTGATGTTACCAACCCCGAACTTGATTTCGGATATAACCCATTAAGGGCTGTGTCTCCGTCTAAACGCTCCTTGGTAGCTTCAAATATTCTAGAAATTTTCCAACGCAATTGGAAATCGGCTTGGGGAATGAAAATGGAGCACATTCTCAGAATGATTTTACTTACTTTATTGGATCAGCCCTCAGCAAAGCTCTCGGACATCCTAAAATTATTACATCAGAAATCATATCGTGATGAATGTTTACTTCATATTCAAAACCAAGACATTAAAACATTTTGGATAAAAGAATTCCCAAAATATAAGCCTAATGATTTATTACCGATAATGAATAAATTGGGAGGTTTCTTAAGTCATATAATAGTTCGTAAAGTATTAATTGAAAATAAAAAGCAATTATCATTAAGAAAAATTATTGATTCGCATACCATTCTCATAATCAACTTGGCTAAAGGACAAGTAGGTGCGGATGTCTCAAACATCCTTGGTGGCTTATTATTAACCTCTTTAGCTTCAGCTTCGTTTTCAAGAATTGATATTTTGGAAAAAGACCGTGTGCCTTACTTTTTATACATCGATGAATTTCAGACTATTTCTGGAACTGAATTGATTGCAGAATTATTGGCACAAGTCCGAAAATTTAAAATAGGATTGATTCTTGCTAATCAGTTTCTATATCAACTAGAACCAAATGTGCGTGCTAGTGTACTAGGAAATGTAGGTACTATTGTTGCCTTTCGTCTTGGTATTACAGATGCCAAACTTATGGCAAAAGAATTCTACCCTGTATTTAAAACTGAGGACTTCATTTCCCTTGCCAACTATTCTATATATCTACGTTTAATGATTGATGGAAAACCTTCAATTCCATTTAGTGCAGATACCATTCTCTAATTTTATAAATCTTTTAAAATGAAAGCAAAGTTATTAAAACCCTTATTAGAGGTTTCAACCTTTAATGAAATTGAAATTTATTACAAGCGACCAATTTTCAACCAAAATAGAATCGTTAAAAATTCTAAAGATTCTGAACGATTACTGCGTGCATTTATTGATGACAAGCGCATAGACTATAAAGAGTTTTTTTGGGTAATGCTACTCAGTAATGCCAATCAAGTTATTGGGATTAGTGAAATAGCAATGGGAAACACTTCCAGTGTTCCAGTTAATATTAAAGAAATTCATCAATTAACATTACTAGCTAATGCCTCTGCAATTATAGTGGCGCACAATCATCCCTCAGGAAAATTATCGCCTTCTGAATCAGATAAAAGTCTAACAAAGAAACTCAAAAACACTTCCAAATTATTCGACGTCACATTACTCGACCACCTTATTTTAACTTCTGAAGATTTTATATCCTTTTCTGACAATCATTGGATATAAGACTATTCAATCAACTATATGATAAAAACACCTATAACATATTACGGCGGCAAACAGAATTTAGCCAAAACTATTGTGGATTTAATTCCTGAACATACCGTCTATACAGAAGCTTTTGCAGGCGGTGCCGCTATTTTCTTTTTAAAAGATAAAGTTCGAAATGAAATTATTAACGATACTGATGCCTTTGTAACCATATTTTATAAAGTGCTTCATGGAGATTTTGAAACTCTTAAATCAAAAATCAATACTACAGCCTATTCTAGAGTCGTTTATAACGTGGCTTTAAACATGTACAAACATCCTGTATTTTTTACAGACTTACAACGTGCCTGGGCATTCTTTGTACTAACTAATATGGGGTTTTCTGGTCGAATAGGGTCTTTTGGTTGTTACACCAAAGGTAATAAAGCAATGGGTTGGGAAAATAAGAAAAAACTACTCACACCTCAACTCAAAGAGCGATTAAAAGGTACTCAAATTGAATGTACTGATGCTTTAAAAATCTTAAAGCTTCGTGATAGTATTGATACTTTTCACTACATCGACCCTCCGTATTTTAATTCGAACATGGGGCATTATGAAGGTTATACGCTTAAAGACTTTACTGCCCTTTTGGAATTATTAAAAACCCTTAAGGGTAAGTTTATCTTAAGTAGCTACCCTTCCGAAATTCTTACCAAATTTATTAAACATAATGGTTGGCACACCAAGTCTATTGAACAACTAGTATCTGCAAATCAAACAAAATCTAAAAAGCACAAAACTAAAACCGAAGTGCTGACGGCTAACTTCCTTTTAGACAAGTAAATTACCTTAATAAAATAATAACCTTTAAAATTAAATACACATGAAAAACACAAGTATTGTTGATGTTCTGATAAAGAATATCAAAACTGACCAAGAACTTTTAAAAGAAACAGAAGTAAGTATTGATAAAGCTAAAGATGACAAACGCACTGTTGTAGACCGATTGAAAGATTATCGAAAAGACCTTTCTGTATTAATGAAATATGCAGATGAGACACATCTCAAACAAATTGAAAAACTTGGTTTTGATTTATCTGAATCAGAGCACGGTCTCAACACTGTAGCTTCGATAGTTTTGGATATTATTATGAAAACTAAAGACAATCAGACCACCAATGCAGAATTGTATAATGCTTATGTAAAAAGTCTTAAGGATGAAAAAGAAGCTGTAAACTATACCGAGTTTAACATTAAATGTCGTTCTCTATTTAACACTCAACGTTTGCTTCGTAAAAAAGGCAAAGACCCAAAATCATCACGTGAGGATATCATTTCTCTAAATGGAAAAATTATTGATAATTCAAAGACTAAATAGTTATGAAAAACGATAATTATTTGGATGTGTTTGATGACAAGCAAAAAGCAATTGACCATGCTATATGGCTTAATTTTAAGTATAGTATTGCAGGAATTGTTTTTGGTGTGATAAATGGAACAGAAAGAAATTTTGTGGTATGTGAAGAAGCAACTGCAAATGAAATGGGAATATCTTTTTTAGATATTGTGCCAAAAAATTATTCTAAAATATCATACAAGAAACTTGATGCTATTCGACAGGATAAAGAACCTTTGCCACATTGGGAGTCTATCATTGGAATGGTTTCTGTTATGGATGGAGAAATACTTCGATTTATTTTTAAAAACAAAATACCACTTGACCGAATTATTCGTCATGAACTAGCATTACGAGGGTTTGATGAAAATTATCGTTGGTGTGGGTTTGATACAGCTAGAGGCATTTGGTTGAAAGAAAAATGAATATTATAAAAACACTCATTAGTTTGAGTGTTTTTTACTTATTTATATTATACTTTTAAAAATTCTCAGTTTGTTTATATATCTCTTCTCTATCAACAGACTAATAATCGTTTTCAGTAAGAAGAAGAAATTTACATTTTCTTTTTGACTATTTTTCTCTTTTAGTAATTTTATAAATATTTTTTAGATGTTCTAAAAACATTACAATTCTAAAAGTTGCGTTTTAAAAAAATTAATGATGTTTTTCTTGAAATTTATTTCCCTGATTTCAATATCTGCCTTGACCCAATCATTATTTGGATAGTTTGCTAAATCTTTTACATTGGCTATTTTTGAATTAGCATACTTACTTTTCTTGATTCCAAAATAACCATTTCCTGCCTGTATATTTAACTTTTTTTCTAAAATCATTTTATTTCCAAGCCTATCTAAATATTGATTAGCATCTTCAATATCCCAACCATTGTAATTTGTATTCTGCCATTTCTTTGGAAAAATATGTTCAATGTCAGATGTACTTGAAATTAAATCTTTTTGATTAGGGTTTAAGTAGGCATCCATTAATAATAAAACCCTAGAAAGTCTTGATGAGTGATGGTTATTTAAATCTGATTGCAATGACTCTTCATCCCAATTAATTCTAAAAATCAATTCATTATGACTAATAATGCTAATACAAGACTGATAAACATCACCCTTAATAGCATTAACTGTTGGTGCTCCAATAAACTTATAAACTAATGACGCTAAAAGCTTTTTCAATATAGTTAAAAAATCATCTGAAAATCTTTGAGAATCTTTATTTTTGATAAAGAAAACACTTAAAAGATATCGCCAGTATTCATTTGGGTAGTGAAATAAGCAATGAATATATTTTCTATTTTCTAGTGAGATTGAATAATTACTCTCCTCTGGTTCAATATCCTTATTAACATACCTCCAAAAGTTAGCTAGCTCCATTATCTCATTTATAATTCCATCTTTTTTTAATTTAGAATAATTACTTTCTGAATAAAATTTTCTTAA
Source organism: Flavivirga aquimarina (assembly GCF_030540835.1). Taxonomy (GTDB): domain Bacteria; phylum Bacteroidota; class Bacteroidia; order Flavobacteriales; family Flavobacteriaceae; genus Flavivirga; species Flavivirga aquimarina. The sequence continues at coordinate 15,437 of NZ_JAUOEK010000069.1, forward strand.
ACCTACCTCTTTACTTTTATCATTGTTTCTAGCTCTTAATATATGAGTATAGTATCTGAAAATATCATCTATTACAAAATCACCTTGTTCACAAATTGCTGTTAAATCTTTCCATGTACCCGTAAAATCTCCACGTTCTACTTTTGTTACCTTGCTTCTATATATTTGAGCTTTAAAAATATCTGAATCCGATAAAGGCATTCCTCTATCATTTAAAGTCGAAAAGATTGTTAGAGCTGTTTCCGGTGTGTCACATTCAATAGGTAAAAGGATGCATTTTTGAAGAATTGTAACGCACAATTCTTTCCATTGCAGAGGGTTAATCGTAGCGTATTCATCGCATTTATACTTAAAAAACAAATAGTTTTTAGAATAATTATCGTTAGCATCAAGAGAAGCTTCTCCTGTTTTAAGAATTTCATGGAATGTTTCATTATCAGACTCCGTTGCTACTAAAGATTCTATATGAATTTTATTTTTATCTGACACCTTTTGAGAAATAGGATTAATATCCCAAATGCACGGAGCTAATTGATTTTTAAGTCCCTTAACATCGTCATCTTCTGGCATTGCCTCTAACTTCTTATAAAAAGAACGAAGTAGTAAGAAAAAAGATGTTATTCTTTGCTGACCGTCAATTATTTCCAAAGAACCGATATTGTTATTATAAGAAACAATAGTCCCTAAAAAGTAGTCAGCTTCTTTTTTAGCATCTGTTTGGGCAAAATTTTCAATGTCTTCCCATAGAGTCTCACATTTTTCTATATTCCATTTGTATGGTCTTTGGTAATCGGGAATTACAAATTTTTTATTCTGCATTTCATTGAATAGTTTTCCTATAGTTTTTTTACTTACATGTAAATCTGCCATTTATATATTTGTTTAAAAAAATTTATATGATTAATAAGACTGTACAAATGTGTTTAGCCTACTTTTAAAATCCGCTTTCCAAGTCAAATAATTAGTAATGTCCTGCTGAATTATTTGTTTATTTGGTAATTGTGGAATTGTTGATGTCCCCCCATCATGTTCTGTAACTGAATATTTCCCAAATAGATCCAATAATATATCTACATCACTTTGCTCTGTTACGATATAACCAGAAAGATTTCTTTTCTTTAAGTTAATGTTTTTAGAAAACCTTTGATAAGTCTTGTTTGATAGAATTTCTTCAACAGTTCTTTCAACTAACATTCTAAAACGTTTTCTTGCAGAATCTAATTTGATCTCACGTCCATGTGCATCAGTTATAGGTAAAGAATCATGGTCTCTTAGAATTCTTCTGATTGAATCAATTCTTTCGTCAACATTTTTTGCGAGATATGGTATTTCATCTGTAACAATACCACTAATACCATTGTATTTATCAATACCTATAACTTGACAATCAGAATTAATAATACTTTTGTGAGTATCAATTAATAGACGAAGAAATGACAAGTCATGAGTAAGAACTATTATTTGTCTGTCTGCTGATAAGCTAACTATTTGTTCAGCAATCAAATCTCTATAATCCATATCTAAGGAGTTAACAGGATCATCAAATACAATACTGTTTTTTCTATTATCGATAGTACATTCAGCTAGAAAATTTGATAAGGCTACAATTTTCTGTTCTCCTTCACTTAAAATAGAATTCATCCCCTCTCCAATATCAGAAAAACCACATCTTTGAAATGTTATTCCAGATGTTGTTCTCGTTTTTGCAATTGCTACTTTACTTGCTAAATCCTGATTGAAATTCTGAAGATGATTAACAAATTCTTGGTGCTGTAGGTTTACTGCTTGGTTATCCATTAAGTCACCAATTTTTTTAGATATCTGTGTTGTATTTAATTTTGCCTTACACTGATTAATCCACTTTTTATACAGATGTTCATTATGATACTGTGCAATATTAACCTTTTGAGTATGTAAAAACTCTTTAGTTAACAACTCATTAAGTTCAACAACAAGCTTGCTTCTATTTTTTGATAGTTCTGTGTTATTTTTAATCTGCAAATCAGTATTGATAACTAAACCCTCAACATTTTTAGACAATATATTTTCAGTAACATTAATTTCAATATCACTTTGCAAGTGGCTTACTATATTTGTTTTAATTTCCTTGAATTTCTCAACAAATAGTTCATACAACTTTTCAAATTCAGGTATGTGTTTAACTAATTCTGAATAGTTTTCAAATGGAAGGATGACAGTATTATTAATACTCTCAATTTTAAGTCTAATTCCCTCTTTAACTGCATTTAATTTAATAGAAACATCATTTAAAACAAATTCACTAAACCCCTGTAAACGTAATTTTGCTGTTTCATCCAAATCTTGTTGACATAAAACACATGTTTCAAGTGATTGATTTGAAGGAAAAACATCATTTTCATCGGTAAGCTCTTCTTTAATAGAAAAATCTTTTGCTGCATTCCAGAGCACCCTCCAGTGATCAGAACCAAATCCAGACAAGGAATTAATATTCCCCAATTCGGAAGTAGCAGTAATGTAAGCTTTGTTTATGGTATCTAACTTAATTTTTAAATCTTTTATTATTTTTAAATTGTCTTCGTTGTAAAGACCTTCAATTAATTTAAATTGTTGAACGTAATTAATTAAACGAGTTTTTAATTCTGTTAAGTTCTTGATTTTTTCCTGAGGATCTTGAGTTTTTAACAATGCAGTTAACTCTTCCTTACGCTGTTTGTTTGTATCACTAAATTGTATGTATGTATCAACTTGTTCTTTTGTTTTAGTCTCTATACTTTGATACCAAACTCCTGAAATTGTAGTTCTTAAATTTTCATTCAATATTGGTTTTTGTGTATTGTATGCTCTAACATCATTATCTAAATTAAGTGATATCTGATTTAAAACACCAATAAGTTTTTCTAATACATCAATACCAGTCGGTTTATACTCCGTAGGGTTTTCATTATTTACATAAATATCTCCGCAATTAGAATCAAAAACAAAAATAGAGTTTAAGGTAGGATGAGAAGGTGTGTTTTCATTCCATGTAAAATTATGATTTACTCCGTTTTCTTCAATTACAAACTCAACCTTTTGTTGTGTATTACTTCCTGAAAAAACGTTCTTTTTTAAATCAATACTTTTATCTCTACTCCAACACATTTTTTTTAAAATTCTGGAGTAACTAGATTTACCCGAACCATTATTTCCATAAACAACAATTAAACCTGTATTTGAAAATTCAAGATTTGCTTGGTTATAAAGTGCGCAAATATTTTCTGGATTTTTAATACTAATTAATTTGGGATAGTTAAAGCCTGAACTTACAGATGTTGGTAAATGCGAACTATCTAATGGAACTGAATTAATTAAAATACTACCGTCTCCTTCCTCTTTTTTTAGTAATTGTACAAGTTCATCAATATCAACTGATGTTAAATTTTGAGATGTAATTATTCTTCTTAAAGCATCTTTTGTGAAATCACTTTTAGAAGCCGACCATTGTAATATTTCCTGATATATTGTCATAAGTTTAACTTATTATTTCTTTCTCATTCTCAATTTTCTAATATTCCTTAGCTCTCCATATTTTGAGTTATGAGCTTGTCATAATTCTATTTTACCAAAAATAGCCGATTTGTCAGATGACCTTAAAAAGACCTCTGGTATTTTCAACTATTATTTTAATAATGCTATGGGAGAATAATTGCTGCTAAAAGTAGGAAATAAAAAAACTCTGACAAATACGCCAGAGTTAAAAAAATGATTAACAGCTTTTTAGTTATTCTTTAATAAACTTTATCGTTTGTGTTTTATTCTTTGGATCTGTTAACTTTAAAAGATAGATACCATTAGATAAACTGCTTATATCTATTTTATTTTTCTTAAAATGGGATAAAACTTTTTGACCTTGGATAGTGTAGATTTCAATCTTTTCTACCGTAGCAAATCCTTCAATAGTTATATTGTTTTTCGCAGGGTTTGGGTAAACTTGATAATGGTTTTTTGCTACATCATTTATTGATAAACTGCCACAATTTAAATTTTGCATTTCTGAATATGTAGGATTATGAGCATTATTCTCAACAAAATATTCATTACTCACTATTTGTCCAGTAGTAATAAGATGTTTTAAAGCACAAAGATCATTTAAATTAGGGTTATCAAAATAAACATTACTACCGTATGTTGCTCTTCCAATTTCTAAATTCCCGTTTATTGTGCTTATATTTTCTAAACCATTAAGCGTTGTTAAAACGTCATTAGCCTCAATGGTCAAGTTTTCTCCTATGTAATTAAGGTTCGTTAAACTACTAATAGAAGCAAGTAATTTGTTCCCTTCTAAATGTCCTCCTGTATTTGTTATAACATGTCCAATATGCATATACCTCCCAACACTCGTAAGATTCTCTAAGCCAACTAAAGACGTTAAATTATAGTTGCTAAGTATATTCAATCCCCCTCCAACTGATGTAATATTGTTTAAGCCATCTAATGAAGTGAGCGAATTATTTGCATTGATTATTAAATGTTCATCTATAGATGTTATTCCTATTAGTTTACTAAGAGAAGAAAGAAGGTTATTACCAAGTATTTCTATAGTCCTTACCGCTGTAAGAGAATCAAAGCCGTCCAATGAAGTTAACATAGGGTTACTACTAATTTCTAATCTATCATTTGTTCCTAATTTTCCTTCCACAGAAGTTAAAGCGTTTAATCCAATTAATGAACTAAGTGAATTGTTTCCAGTTATAAGAAGAGAACCGACTATATTCGTGAGGTTATTCAGTCCTGTCATGTCGGTTAAAGAATCATTGCCAATTATTTGCAACCATCCATTTATAGTTATTAGACTATTTAAACCAGTCATATCAGTCAAAGAATCGTTATTCCAAAAAGACATCCCGCCTCCAAAAAAGCCAACCCCATTAACTAAGGAAATATTATTCAATCCACTAAGCGAGTTAAGGTTTTCATTATCAGAGATATCTAAGTTACCATTCAAGGAAGTGATACCCTCTAATCCTATTAAACTAGTAATTGAGTTATTGTTTACAATATGCAAATTACCTTCTATTGAGGTGAGATTACTTAAGGAACTGATAGAATTAAGACTTTCATTATTAGAAATATTTAAACCAATTCCGTTACCCAAAGTATCAATGTTTTCTCCAACAATAGAACTAAGGTTATTTAATCCATCTAAAGAAGAAAGGCTACTATTGTTATTAATAGATAATCCTTCTCCAACAGATTCAAGTTCACTAAGCCCGCTTAGGCTAGTTATTCCTCCTAATGAAGATTCTTCAATGGTTAAAGTTCCAGTAACTTCTGTATAGTTAAAAGCATCGATTTCGGCTTGACTGATAAGAGTTAAATCCCCTGTAAATACTTGAGCAAATGTTTGAAAAGAAATTGCTAAAGCAATTATAAGTAATACGTTTTTTTTCATTGTTTTTAGTTTTAGTTCCCTTTAGCTTACAAAGGCGTTCATTTTGAGTTATTTGTGGCTCAAATATAGATTTAATTTTCAAAACACGACAAAATTGTCGTGTTCTTTATTATGATTTACGACTATTTTCATTCATTGAAGGACGAATGACATGAAAGATTCGAAAGAATTAGAATTAATCAGCAAAATAGGAGTAGGTATAAAGACCTTACGTAAAGAGTTATCTATAACGCAACTTGACCTTGCTATTGCATCTGGATTGGATGTTCGTCAAATACAACGTATGGAGGCGGGCAGGACTTCCCCGACCTTGAAAACACTTATCAAACTAGCTAATAGTTTTGAAATGAATATTTTTGAGTTTTTTGAACATATAAAGAAGTAAAACATATGTTTAATAAGCTTCTAAAATTTTTTAGACCCTCTTAAAGAAAAGGTTTCTCAATAAAATTCTTAATCCATTTTTAAAACCCTTTCTTGCTCCATAAATTCAAGAGCAAACTGATAACACATATCATTTGTATATCCAATTTTTGCCTTAGAGGAGTTATTAACCATCTTTACATATCTTTCATTTTTAGTTTTTTATGAACCATTATGCAAAGAAACTATTCTATCTTTTTTATTTTTATAGTTTGGGTGTTTTTTGTACCAAAAAGTACAATTTGATTGATCATAATAGCATTGTTAGGTCTTATATTGGATGGTAGTGTTGTATTCACTAAATGTAAAATATCTTCTTTTGAGATTAAACCTAAAGGAATTCGTGAGCCAATTTTCAACACCAAACCTAATAAATTTACAATGGTGTCTGTTGCGTTAATTATTTTAGATGGAAGATGGTTTTTTGGTGGTTGTGCACTCAAATTATCGTTATCAATTTTAATTAAACGCCACATAGCCTGTTCGCTTTTTTGAAGCTGATTTTCAAATTTTTCATACGAAATATCCTCATCTGAAAAATAAAAAAAGTTAATATATTGATTGGTTTTACTTACAAATTCAACTCCCAAATTGAATCCTGCGTTTTTGGTAAAATAATCAACAAATGTATTGCATAGTTCAATAACTAAACTTTGGTTATCATCACTTATCTCAATTGATTTTAAGGGAGTTTGATTATAATACTTAATGCATCCAATACCAATAACTACTTTCGCATTTTTTTTCTTTGTCGCACTAATCAATCTTTTTCTAGTTAACAGATTAAATTTTGTAAAATCGGTGTTTTCAAAAAATAACTTACCGTCAATTTCTTCTCCTACAAAACTAACATTTTGCACTTTATTGAACATTTTATTATCAGAGATTCCTCTAAATTCTAGTGTTCCTTTTTCTTTAATATTTATTTGGCTAAAAGTAACAGATGATACAATTGGCAAAGGTTCATCATAATTAAATTGTGTGTTATGAAAAACAAGTTCTTTATATATAATTATATTTTTAAAATCCACTACAGAATTAAATTCAGATAGTTCAAACGTAGTAAAATCTTTAAATTCAATATTTTTAAAGATTATTGCATCATGAATAGATTTATCCATATTTGTTATGATATTCTGAAAAAAACAATTTGAATGAAAAAGGGAATTTAATATCGAAAAACCACCATCAAAATGAGTGTTTAACATAAAGAAACCATTAAAAAAATCACAATCACTTATAAATAATTTTAATTTAAAAGCAGCATTATCAAACATAATACCTTTAATTGATAAATCAGAAAAAGTAACAGGTTTATCAAAAATAGCTGAATTAAAATCTAGGTTTTTAAATCTTGAAGATTTAAAAGTTAGGTTTACATTAAATTTCGAATTATTAAATTTTATGTCTTTTTTAAACTCCCTGTCACTAAATATCTTATCAATGCTTGTTGTGAAAATAATATCTTCAAGGAAAATATTTTTTTGCGTAGAGTCTTCTTCAAAATAACAGATTAATTTTTCTAAATGAAAAATGAAATTATTTTCATTTTTCCATGCTTCATTTTTACTATGAAAAATACAAAGCCCTTCATTATCAATGAGAATTTTATCAACTAAATAATCTGTTTTTGAAAAACAGCAAACTATCTGTTTCCCTTCAATCTCTTTTTTAAATACACACATTTTATCTTAATAATTAGTTTTGAGTAATGCTAATTAAAAATATTACTTCTTAGTTTTGTCATTGTCTTCGCCCACTTCTTGTCTATTACCAAACCCTAAAAAATTTAATTGACTTATTTTTCCTTTGAGTTTTTTGATTTTAGAAGAATTAAATATACTTAACACATTGATTTGTTTGATATCAAACAAATCAATGTGTAATGCGTTCTTTTCAAATTTTGGTATTTTCTTCGGTGGTTCTTTTATATTGATCTCATCATATTCAGCAAAAGGAACATTATTTAGGTAATTTTTATTTGTTGGCTTATTCTTTCTGAATTGTTTTAAGGATTGAAAGTTTAGATACTCCAATAACCCTTCAATGGTATCTTCATTTGGATTAGTATATTTTTTTCCTTTACCAAAAAAATAACGATGATAATCTACCAAGCTTCTTGATGACAAAGTAATTTTAAATCTGTTACTTTTTATTATTTTTTCAGCAAGTTCTGTTTTAGATGCAACATTTTCATGTTCCCGTTCCCCTTCTATAAAAACCAAGCCTATAACCTCTCTTAATTCTTCCTCTTTAATCATTGATTTTTATACATTTTATTGTTTCCATAGAAATACCATGGAAATACCTTTTTCTGCTAGCTTAAACTGTATATATATCCTTCATATTTCCTTGTTATAAACAATGGAAATTTAAACTTCTCACTTAGCTTTTTAAGGATCTTTGACTTGTATTTCATCGTGAGATACCTTGTACAAGGACTCGTATTTAATAGTCCAAATGGTCACGAGCCAAACAATCTAGATTAGGGCATTTTAATTATTTTATTATGATTAAAAGTTCGGTTTTATTCACCCTAATATGTTTGTTAACACTAGGGATGGTAGCAACTTCTTGCTCAACTGAAGACAATTTAACCGAGACTCCTACCTATACAACAGGAGGAGAACTCGACGATCCAGTTGAACCAGACAGAGATGATGATTAATATCAAAATCTACGGTTAATTTTATGAACCCTTGCATTTAGCAAGGGTTTTTAATTGGCTTAAATATAATAATTTAAAACCACAAATGAAGAATATGATTACGTTTAAAGAAAGAAAATACAGGTGTTTTGTTTAAAATTTGTCCTTTCTTCTATTTATATTATTCTCTATGTAAATAGCTTTTTCTCCATTTTGATTTATTTGGTGAATATTAATAAGGTTAAGCTTTTTCTCCTCTATTATATTTTGTAAAAACCCTATATCTAATTGAGAAAGAGTCCTATGAAACTCATCGGAGATTAGATTTCTATTAGGACTAATAGAGTTAATTAAAGAGTTCGTGTTTTCTTCATTCCATTGACCTGTGGTAATCAAAAAAGAAACTTTAAGCGATATTGAAAACCACGAAATTATGCCCATGACTGCAGTAGTAAAATAGTTTTGATTTTGACCGTTGGTTAGATATTTCTTGAAATCAATAAAACCCTTTAATAATCTTTTACTGGTTGCTTCAAGTAGGTCAATGAATTCTTCTTGTGAAATATTCTCATCGGAAAAATAAAGTAATGTAATACTCTTTTTATCTCTTTCAACAATTTCAACTCCTAAATTATATCCCGTATTACTTATGAAAAAATTCGAATAGACCATAGTAATTTCATCTATCAATGATTGGTTACCTGTATCAATCAAAATTTTTCTTGGTACTGTTTGCAAACGATATTTAATACATCCTCTTTCAATAATAACTTTACCTGTTGATTGTAGCCGAAATATTTCCCGCCTGTCCTCCTCATCTATATTTGATAAGTTTGAATTTTGAAATGTTATTTTCCCCTCTATGTTCTCAAGGTTTAATGGAAATCGCGTATAACTATGGAAAATTCTATTTTCATCTTGTCCTGAGAATAGCAATGTTTTTTTTACACTAATATTAGTAAATAGAATTTGTTGTTCCGCTTGAATTTTGTTGTTACTAAATATAGTTTCTCCATTAAAAGTAGAGTCGCAAAAATTAACTAATGATGAGAAAATTTCAAGATTACCAAATATTGTATAATCATTAAAAGTTCCTGTAATTTCAAAAAGCCCATCTTTGGTAAATTGACTATCGAGAAACAGAAAAGATTCAGCAAAGTGACAGTCTTGAATTGATAGAGATCCCTGTATTTTTGTATGACAAAAATCTACAGAGGAATTAAATGTGCAATTTTTAATCCCAAATGTTCCAGGAGTTTCGCAGTAAAAATCAATATGAGAAAATATTGCATCTGCATTGACTGAAGAGTTTTCTATAAAAAAATCAGATCTAAAATTACAGTATTCAAGATTCAATTTATGATCGATTTTTTTATCAGATATTCTTACCTGATCTAAAAAAGTAGCACCATGTAAATTACAAGGGAGGAGTTTATGTAAATAATCAATAATTGGTTTTCCTTCTTTCTTTGCAATGAAGTGCACACCGCTTAAGTTGGCTTCTATTCCAAGTTCTTCGTATGTCGCATAAAGAATAAAAAGGTTCTCATAAAAATTATGTTTTCTTTTCCATTTAATATGATTACTATGAAACAAGCATCTCCCTTCTTCGTCTAAAACTGTTAAATCTTTTGAGGTATGGGTTTTGATTAACTTATAGTAATCGCAAAACTGAATGTTTTCGTTAAGTGAATACGATTGAATTGGAAACGAATAATTACACATTACGAAATGTTTATTGAGGCAGAATTATTCTCTAAATAGATGCTCTTATCCCCATTTTGATTAATGACCCTTGTACCAAGATTTTTGTTACTATTGTCTTCTGTAACAATAGTATTCTCTCTTACGAAATGTTCATAATTATTATAGTCTAGATACTGGCTGGCTCCATCTAATAATTCAATCTTAGGATTGATTGGTTTTTGATGATCAGGCACATATTTGCTAAATATATATTCATCAAAATAACGAGAAAGATTTCTATCACTACCTCCAGATATCTCTTTTGACATTAAAAAATCTCCTAAATGTTTTGCTACATTATTTACACTGTCATTACCTGTCTCTAATTTTATTTTGTCATAAATCTGCTTAAATAGTTCTTCTATCATGGTATAAATGTTTTAAGTTTTTTAGGTATATGTTTTTTGACAAAAATTTGCCATTTATTTCAAGCCTCTGTCTAAAAAATCGTTCACAACCAAGCTTTCTTTGTAGAGAAATATTTCACGAACGTTCACAAATCTCAACTTGCAATAAGAGATTAAACTTAAAGCTTTAGAAAAGAAAAATGGTAAGGCAGCGTGCCTGACTGGAAGCAGAAACAAAACTTTACCAAACTTCTTTTAACTCTTCTAGATGAAATAGTCTTCCAGTATTTCAAAAAAATGATTTCAGCAAATCATTCGAGTCAGCTCGAACAGGAAAAGGTTTGCCTAATTTTTAAATACTGAAAAAATGAAAAGTTTATATTTTATATTATTAATGTTTTTTATGACCGCAGGAATAATGTCTTGTTCAACTGACGATGATTTAACAGAAACTCCAACCTATGCGACAGGCGGAGAAATTGACGACCCAGTTGAACCAGATCGAGATTAATATCAAATTCTACGGTTAGTTATGAACCCTTGTATTTATGCAAGGGTTTTTAATTGCCTTAAATGTAATAATTTAAAATTATATTTACAGAATATGATTACTTGTAAAGAAAGAAAAAACTGTTTTTTGCTAATTTTGTTTTTCCATTTAGTATTTACTCTCATTAGTTTTGGGCAAACTAAAAAAGTAACAACTGACTTATTATTAGAAAACGACTCTCTCTATAGAATAGATATTAATAGTAATAAAGATTCATTAAAGAACATATCTCTACAGAAATACATTAAACTCTATTACAAAAAAAGAGATTGGGAAGCATTTAATAAAGTTCGAATAGAACACCTCAAATTCACATACAAAATTAAAGACACATTATCACGTGCCAAAACATTAGAATATGTTGCAGCATATTTTAGAAAGAACCACATAATAGACAGCACCTATTACTATTACACAAAAAGTTTTCAAGAGTATGACCAATTAAAAGATTCACTTAATGCTGGGTTGATGTTATTAAACCTAGCAATCATTCAAAAAAACTCTAGAGATTATTCAGGCAGTGAATATAAATGTAGAAAAGCTCTCAAATACTTAAATAATCGGGCAAATCCTCGAAGAATTGCCTCTGTCTATAGCAACTTAGGGGTTATTTACAACAATTTGGGTTATTTTGATAAGTCCCTGAAACACCATCTTAAAGCTCTTGAAATAAGGAGACAAAAAAATCAAAATTCTATTTATATAATTCATTCGTTAAATAATATTGGAGATATACATATAACCGAAGGAAAATATGAAAAGGCAATTCAATATTTTAACCAAGCACTATATTTCGACAGTCTTATCAATAAATATCCCAAAGTAAAAGCTACATTATTAGATAACCATGCCTATGCACGTTTTAAAAAAGGAGAAGATGATAATATTTTGAGCTCCTTTAATGATGCCATTGATATCAGAAAACAAATCAATGACAAATATGGAATGGTTAATAATTATGTCCATATTTCAGAGTATTATATAAAGAATAACAACAAACAAAATGCCATTGCTTATGCATTAAAAGGGATGAAAACTGCGAGACAAATACAACATAATCAAGGTTATTTAAAATGCCTTGAACTCCTAGGAAACCTTTATGATAATGAAAAATCTAAAACAATTTTTAATGAATATACCTCTATTCGTGATAGTCTTGAAATAGCAGATAAAAAACGTCGTGATTCTTTTTCTTCAATAGAATTGATGGTTGATGAAAAAAATATACTAATAAGTAAACAAAATAGAAATGCAAAAACACGAAGACGTATAATTAATATTCTCATTTCTTTATCGGGAATTTTGCTTGTAATAGTTCTATATTTTAGAATTACAAAACGAAGACAAAAAACGTTATTAAATAAAGCATACGAAGATCTAAAGAAAACTAAACAGGTTCTTTCGAATAAGGTTCTTGATACTACCAGAGAGGTAAAAGAACATCTGGATGAATTCCATCATACACTCAAAGAAAAATACAACCTTACTGATGTGCTTCTGGAGTTTTGGATATTGCGAGCAAATCGAAAAACAAAAGAAGAAATGGCAGAGTTATTATATATTAGTATAAATTCTGTAATCGATAGAAGAAAACGCCTCATAAAGGTACTAAAAGAAGCTAGAAACGAAACTGAAATAACTCGGTCTTTTTTAGTTAATATTTATAATGAAGAACTTGCTGACTTCATAAAAACAAAATAAAAACCTCTATTATAAAATCCCCTTATTTATTCCATCCACCCATAGAGGGGTAGATTTTAAACTTCCAATAAAAACAAGGGTTTCAAAGTTTTTTTATTGATTAAAACATTTGTAGCATTGACGTATTCAAAATCAAATATTTTAATCTTCATACATGGATAATACAATTGAAGAAATAAAGAACTGGATTAAAAAGAAAGCTGATTCAAAATCTCATAGAATAAAAGGAATTTGGGGAATAAAATGCTTATTCCAACCTTCTGAATCTGAAAGGAAATTTAATTACAACATTATTATTATTCAAACAAATGGACAAGGTGCTTGTTATTATGAAGGTAATGAACTAAAAAAAGAAATACTAGAGACCTTAATAGGACAAAATTATGATTTTTCTTCTTCAATAAATAGAAATGTTGAAATAGCACTACTAGATTCTATTGCAGATTCATTTAGTATCTCTCCCGTTTATCAATATATTTTGGAAGATACAAATGACAAAAAATCTATTGAAAGAGCCAAAATTATCTTAAAAGAAGTTGACTTAATTGCAAAATGCTTGGGAGGAGGTAATATTAAAGTATGTAATATAGGAGTTGTTATGACTTTAATTCGATTATTAATCGAAAATAATTATACAGTTTCAGCAAGCGATAAAGATCCAGAAATTTTAGAAAAAACACTATTTAATGAAGTTCAAATTAAAGGTTATGATGAAACACTAAGACTTATTAAAGAATCTGACATAGCAGTTGTATCTGGAATGGTTTTATCAACGAACACATTGAAGAATATCCGTGATACAGCTTTAAAGCACAATACAAAAATTGTGCTTTTTGCTGAAACAGGTTCTTCTTTTGGATCATTTTATGTTGAGAACAATTATGCCGATGTAGTGGTTAGTGAGCCTTTTCCATTTTATACTTTTAATGGAAAATCCAAAATTAAAATCTTTAAAAATGAAACATAAGATACGTTCAATAGTTTCTATTATTATTATTATAGGCATACTGATATATGCAATTATCACTCTATCTTATACAATTTCAATTCATGATTTAAAGAATACGTTTTTTAAAATAGATAGTCTACAAGCTGCTCTTTTGATTTTAATTTCTATCTGTTTCAATGCAATATATATTTCTACAGAAAACCTATCGTTTGAAAATCAAGCTAAAATCATTTTAATCCATAATTATATAGAGACATCAGTATTAAGGATTCAAAAAATATTTCAATATATTATTATTGTTTTTCAATTAATTTTAGGAATTATTATTCCAATAATAAACTTATTTGGTTTTATAAGTTCAAATTCTAGACTAGAAATAATCTTAAAAATATCACTTTTAATACTTAATACATATTTCTTATTTAGCCTACATGATAAGGGTATACTAATAAATAGAGTTTTAACTAATATTAGAAAAGAGAAAGGTATAATTACATTTCTTGATAGAGATGGTGATCATAATCAAATGGCTAAAATCTTAGATACAATTGAATATGGATCAGAGGTATTTGTTACACATTTCGAGGAACCTATAAACGAATTAAACACTGATGGTTATTATTATGAAAAAGAGTTTATGAATAAATGGTATTCTATTGTTAAAGAGAAAAAATTAAAAGTAAAACAAATCGTTTTAATAAACAGCAAAAAGGATATAGAAGATTTAAAAATTAGGTTAAAAATCATTAAGGATATAAAAAATTTCTCTTTAGGCTATATAATAGCTCCTCCTTTTACCGTTTTTATTGACTTTATTGTTTTTCCAGATGATGTATTGATAGGGTTTTCAGATAGTAAAACTATGCCAAACATGAATACTTTTGGGCTATTAATACATAAGGGCAATGGCGTATCGAAATTTAAAAACATGTTTAATGAAATTTTGATGTCTAATGCGGTTTTCGTGAAAACATTTGAAGGGGTTAATGAAGAAGAAGTTCTTTTATTAGAAAAAAAGTACAATCAAATAAAACGATATTCAAAAACATCAAGGAATTTTTTCAAAGTATTTACTGAAGACTAATAATGAAATATAATAATATTATGAAAGGAGAATTAATTTCAATTACAACTAAAGATGGCTTAATTATGCAAGGGATATATTGTAAGTCGAATTGCAAAAAAACAATTATTATTCATGTTCATGGATCGTATGGAAATTTCTATGAAAATTTCTTTTTAGAAGAAATGAGTAATAAGTTTAATGAAACAGGTGTTTCGTTTCTTTCTATTAGAACCAGAGGAAGTGATTATTACTCAGATTTTAAAATTTTAAATAACAAGGAATATAAATCAAAAAGAATAGGAGGCATTAGAGAAATTTTTCAGGAATGTACTCTAGACATTGAACCATGGATATTACTTGCTAAGAAAAAAGGATATCATAAAGTTTTATTGCAAGGTCATAGTTTGGGAGCAATGAAGATAGTATATTTTAACAAAAATATTGAGGGGAATGTAGATGGGTTAATTTTATTGTCCCCACCAGACAGCATTGGATTACAAAAAAAAGATAATGCCGGTAGATATGAAGAATACAAAGAAAAAGCATTGGAGTTATTACAAAAAGATAATTTGCAGTTAATGCCAAAGGAAGCCTATTTTGAATCAATAACTTGTGAAAGTTTTTATAATATGCTTAAAGAAAATGATACAGGAATGTTTACATATCAAGATGTCGAACTTATGAAAAAAGCTGGAATTAACTCTATCAATATACCAACATTCATATCATTTGCTACAATCAACGAAGCTATAATAAACCCTATAGAATATTGTATAAGCTCTTTCAAAAAATCATCTCATGATAGTTCCTTGCTACATTTCGAGATTATCGAAAATGCTAATCATAATTACCATTTTAAGGAAGACATCTTAGCAGAAGAAATATCAAATTGGTTAATTGAAAAATATAATTCGTAAAAAAGCAACATTTAATTTAAAGAAAAAAACTCACTGATTTGAGTTTGGATACATTTTTTTAGTTAAAAATCAATCATGAACGAAATCCTATTTTATATCACACATTACGCAATGTATATCTTATACGGAATTTTAGTTTTTATAATCTTAAAACTTTTTTTCGATAAAACTTTAAAAAATCATCACAGTAATTGGAATACCCTTGTTGATGATTTTGAGTATTCAACAGAAGAATTTTATTTAAAATTCAAAAAAGATTTATTAAGTCATGGTATTAGTGGTATCACAGCTTCTGATGTTTCATTGCATGAGGGAAGTATATTCTCACAACGTAGAAGATATATTCGAGTAGAGTGGAAAGAATACCAATATGATATTTGTGCTGCTCCTTTTGGTAGAGGGTTCTTTATCTCATGGTGGCTATTGTATAAAAACTCGATAGTAAAAATACTTATTTCTAAAATTCCATTTGTAGGTAGTTGGTTAGCACAAAAACTCTATCCTGTAACATATTACCGTATCGATACTGCATCTATGTTTATGACCTATGCTCAATCGTCAGTACTGAAAGTCATAGATGATATTACAAAGAACAAAGGAGTACGAGCCTTGAGCGAAAACGAACGTAAACCAATATTGAATGATATATTCAAGAGGTAATAATGAGCCTTACAGCTAGTGAGCAAGCAACGCTCTATTTCTATGAATGGGAGTATCGGAATCGTGGTTATTACCATTTCGATACTCCCATTGATATAGAGCCTCCATATCTTCCCTTTCAGCACAGAACATATACTAATCCAGTTATAGACGATGGGCGTATACCTGGTCTTTTTACGAGTATTAGAAAATTAATTATTCCTCAACAAAAGGAAGAAAAACAAGAAAACGAAAACCTTAGCATTGATCCAAGCTTTTTAAAGTTTGATGAGCAACCTACATTGGTAGGTTTTTCAATTTCATTTCCACAAGGACAAGAAATTCTCCCTTTGCGAAATATTGAGCTTCTCAATATGTTGTCGTTTACGACACACTTGGTTTCGTTTGAATTAGTTGGAATAGAGGATACGATTACCTTGCAAATAGTATGTAGTAACTTAGATAGTAATCGTGTACGGTCTCACCTGAAGGCATACTTCCCTGCTATAATAATACGAAACTGCGATATTAAAGATTTCGGTTTTAACCTCAATCAAGATATAGCCATAGCAGATTTTGGTGTACATGATGAATTCATGCGTTCCATTCATACAAGCGAATCGTTTTCAATTGACCCACTTACTTCAATTATTGCAACATTAGATTCTCTGGAACAAGGAGACATTGCAGTATTTCAAATCCTTTTCAAAGGTATTACTTCCCCATTAGCCAAAGACATTACCAATGCGGTTAGCGATGGTGATGGTGGCTCTTTTTTTTCTGACGCTCCAGAAATGCCAAAATGTGCAGATGATAAGATATCAGCTCCGTTGTTCTCGGTAGTTATGCGAATTGGTACGCAAGGAGTTAATGATAATCGAAGTCACTATTTAGCAACGGAACTAGCGCGTAGTATCACCAGTATTTCACATTCTGGGTACAATAAACTAATTCCTTTATCGAATGAGGGGTATGCCTATGATTTTCATGAGTATAATCTGCGTAATAGGTTAAGTAACCGTTTAGGGTTTATTCTGAACAGTAAAGAGTTAAATACCTTTGTTCATTATCCGAATAAAACTGTAGTGAGTAATAAGCTTGGATTAGGTAACGAAAAGACCAAACGACAATCCAATGCATCGCTTAGTGGAATCTATATAGGAACAAACATTCATTTAGAGCAAGAATTTCCTGTATATTTAGACACCGAATCAAGATTATCACATACTCATATTATTGGAGCAACAGGAGTTGGTAAATCGACTCTAATAGCAAATATGATGTTAGCTGACATTGAACAAAACCGTGGCTGTGCTATTTTTGACCCTCATGGTGATATTTGTGATGATATATTAAAACGTATTCCAGAACATCGAAAAGATGATGTCATTATCATTGATCCATCAGATAGTGAACATCCCATTGGTTTTAATCTCCTTGAAGCACATACCGAACCAGAAAAAATTGTATTAAGCTCTGATTTAGTTTCAGCGTTTAAACGACATGCGACTGCTTGGGGTGATAATATGACCGCTGTTTTGCAAAATGCTGTAAATACAATATTGGAAAGTATTAGAGGAGGAACTATTATTGAACTTAAGAGATTCCTAATCGAAGAATCATTTAGAAATGAATATCTCACATCAGTAGATGACCCATCATTACACTATTATTGGCAGAATGAATACCCAATGGTACGCAAAGGTATCGCTCCCCTTTTAACTCGTATAGATACCTTTTTACGACCGAAACTCGTAAGGTATATGTTAGCTCAAAAGCAAGGGGTTGATATTTCACAGTGTTTGGCAGAAAACAAGATTGTATTACTCAAACTATCGCAAGGACTTATTGGAGAACATAATAGTTATTTACTTGGTTCCCTATTCTTAGCAAAGTTCAATCAAGCGGCACTATCACGCCAAGGACAAAGTAAAGATGAACGTACTCCTTACATGTTGTATTTGGATGAGTTTCAGAACTTCATTACTCCAAGTATTGAAAAGATTTTAAGTGGTACAAGAAAATATGGTTTAGGATTAACTATCGCTCATCAGGAGCTCGGACAAATTCAAGATTTGTCATTATTGAACTCGGTAATCTCTAACCCTAAAATACGTATTTGTTTTAGGTTGGGAGATAGTGATGCAAAACGCCTAGAGTCTGGTTTCTCATATTTTGAACAAACGGATTTACAAAGTTTGGAACGTGGAGAGGTGATTATGCGTATTGGTTCTAGTAGTAATGATTTTAACCTTTTAACTAATCCGTTACGAGAAATAAATACTGATTACTCTCAAACTATTATTGCATCTGTCCGTAAACAATATGGAACACCAAAAGAACAAGTAAAAGACCTGTTATTTTCAATGCTTCCTTCTTTAAAAACACCTTCTTTTAAGAAGAAAACTCAAATTAAAGAAAAATCAATAATATCAAATGAAACCGTTAAAGAGGTTCCCGAACTAAAACCCAAAAGTTTACCAAGTACTATTCCCGATGATGTTAAAAACAAACTCATCAAAGAAGAAAATGAGTCCTTAGAAATACGATCTCATACCTATCTACAATCAATGATTAAAAAATTGGGACAAGATAGAAATTACATAGCTACAACAGAATACCCAACTAAAGATGGTGGACGCATAGATATCGTATTAGAAAAAGACGGTTTGAAAATTGGTTTTGAGATTTCAGAAACCAATAAACCTTCATACGAAGTTAAGAATATAAAAAAATGTTTAAAGGCTGGATGTATTCCTGTAGTGATGGTTTCAAAAAACAAAAAACAGCTAGATGCTATCGAAAAATTAACTTTTCAGGAATTATCAACCAAAGACAAAGCATTAGTTCAATTTATTCAACCTGATGAGATTCCAAAGATTTTAGACTCATTTGCTTTTCAACCTCAAAAGCAAGAAGAAATGGTAAAAGGATTTAGAATAGTAACAGAATTTGAAAATGAAGAAAGTTCTCAAATTAAGAATATTAAATCACGTCTTAATAAGCTATTTAAAAGGAAAAAATAAAGCTCAGTATTTAGTTTCAACAGTTTTACCAAAGAATTACTTTAGACCCAAAACACTGTATATATGAATGTTGCAATATTTGTTAGAGTAAGCACTCTAGACCAAAAAAATAACACCGACTCTGTAGAAACTCATATTGAGAGAGGTAAATTATATGCAAAATCCAAAGAATGGAATGTTGTCAAAATATATAATCTTGCAGGGGTCTCTGGTAAAAGCACCATCAATCATCAACAAACCAAACAGATGTTCGATGATATTAGATCTGGCAAAGTCGAAGGTATTATTATAAGTTCTTTAAGTCGTTTAGCTCGAAATACTTCCGAACTTCTTGAGTATAGTAAATTCTTTGAAGACCATAATGCTAGTCTAATCTCTATAAACGAATCGCTTGATACCTCAACAAGTGGTGGAAAATTCTTTTATACACTATTGAGTGCTCTTTCAACTTACGAGCGTGAGATTACCTATGAAAGACAAATGGCAAGTCTTAATTACAGAAGAAAGCAAGGCAAATTTACTGGTGGTATGGTTAGCTATGGGTATAAGATTGTTGATGCCGAAGTTGTTATTAATGAAGAAGAAGCCCCTGTTAGACGATTGATATATGATTTGTTTTTAGAACACCAACGCATGTCTACCGTTGCAAACGAATTAAATAAGAGAGGTTATGTTACTAGAAAAAACAGGCCTTGGTCTGATACCACCATTAGGAGATTATTAAAGAATACAGATGCAAAAGGAGTTAGAAAATGTAATTATCAAGGACAACGGTCTAAAGACAATCCATCTGGATTAAAAGCACAAACTGAATGGCAACATCTTCCCTGCCCAGCCTTAATATCTGAAAAGAAATGGGATGAAGTAAATGCCATTATTCGAGATCAAGAAAAAGGAAGTAAACAAAGGCAACCTTTAAATAAAAGAGTACATCTATTTACGGGTTACATTAAATGCGACAAAGGACATAAAATGGTCATTCAATCTAAGAGTAAAAGATACACGTGTAAGCATTGCAAATTTGGTATCGACAAAGATGATTTAGAAGATGTCTTTTTAAGTCGAATAAAACAGTTTTTAATTTCGGATGAAGAACTTTCAGAATACAACACTTCAAATTCTCATGAGATTCAAATGAAACGTGATGAGATTGAGTTTGCTGAAATTGAATTAACCAAACTTGAACAAAAGTTAGAAAGTTTAATTGACTTAAATACTCAAGGTCAAATACCTACTAAAGGTTTCAAAAAACATTATGAACCAATTTATGTTAGAAAAGAAAGCCTTGAAGTCACTATTAAAGACTTAAAAAAAGAATTAGAACTCTTAGAAGAAGCTAAAATATCCTTTGATATAATCGCTAACAAATCTATTGATTTTTATAATAATTGGGAACATTTAGATAGAGGCGAAAAACGTTATATCGTAGAGTCTATAACTAATGAAATCATATTTGACAACAAAACCATCAAATTCAAGCTCAAACAAATCGCTCCGCTCTCTTCTTTAGAATTAAACCCAAATGGTCAACAACGTAGCATAATATTGTCGCCTGGGGTAAAACGGCCCAAATAATCGAGAAATACGTTACTAAAGGAAAAGAGATTGCCATTGAAGGAAAACTAACTTCTCGTAGCTATGATGATAAGAATGGAAATAAACGATATATCACGGAAGTTGTTGCCAATGAAATTTTGATGTTAGGCAAACAATAAAGTAACACTTTCAAGAAACCCTATACTTTACCAAGTATTTTTAAAACTATAATTCGGCACTAAATCTAATTTACTGCCGAATTATAGTTTTGTGTCTTTTACTTCAGATAATCATTTTAAACATTAATAAAACTAAGCCGGAAATACTTAAGATATTGTTTTTACCATTACCATAAAAAATGGTTAGCCTTCCAACTAAATTTCACTACTTTTCTTACCTTTAACGCTGCTATAAAAAGCCTTATATAGTTAAATTTAAACTCTTTTACAATAGTTAAAATGAGCTCACTGGATTTTACTATAATTTTTCAGAATAAACACAACCTAAAAACACGTAATGTTAGATCTAGTAAACGACACCATTAAACGAATCGAAAAAAACGACGTTCTTTCGCAATCTGAAATACAAAAAACTAAATACATATTTGAAAACCATGATCATGTTATTCTTTCTCAAGGAAAACAGGAAATATCCGTTAAAATAGATAATGGTAGTAATGTGTTTACTGTAATTATTTTGACCGGTGATAGTGAAGATAGCTTATTGTTAAAAATAGATGGGTCTTATTCAGAATGGAATATTATTGGCCTTGCAGCTCTTTATGTCATAATAGAAGAGTATGATGGAGACAAATCTCTTTCTGACGGAAAAAAATACACCAGAGAGGGCATGATAAAACGCGTATTGGCAGAACGTCTGGATAAGGCAAACAAAGCAAACTATAAAGTTCTTTTATCTAATAATCTGTTTGGAGAACATACTTTAATTAATGAAAAAGGGAAATCATATCAAGTAACGCTTTGGGATTTTGAAGCAAAAACAGGATATATCAACAATATAGATTGGAAAACTAACAAGTTAGGCACAACCAAGCATATCCTATACCTTTTCAATTATTTAAAAGAAAACCCAACAAAAACTAAAAGACTAAGCAAAACATTTCCTTTTATAGAAGTGTATACAGATCCGTTAAATGATTACAAGATATCTTGGTTTTTTCCTGAAAAACTAAATGACGATGAGCAAGAGTTCTTGAATTCTTATTTTGGAACAAAAGCATATATCGATCATTCTAAAACAGGAACGTTCTTTTCCTTTCTTCAAAAGTCTAAAGACTTCGACCGCGTTAAAATACGGGAAGAAGTGCTTGAAAAAATAGAATCTTATTATGAAAAATCAGAATTAAATCAACTCCAACAACAAACTACATTAGACTTTTCCTCAATTAATGCAACTCTTTATCCTTACCAGAAAGAAGGGGTAGAATTTTCGGTATTTAAAAAAGGGGTGATTATTGCCGACGAAATGGGTTTAGGAAAAACTCTGCAATCTATTACAACAGCAATTCTTAAGAAAAAGTTATTCAACTTCAAAAAAACACTTGTCATTTGTCCCGCTTCAGTAAAACACCAATGGAAAAATGAAATCTTAAAATTCAGTAATGAAAGAGCAACAGTCATTGAAGGAGCTCCGGATATTAGAACCGGTGAATATGCAACAAATACCGATTTTTTTCACATTATTAATCATGAAACCGTGCTACGCGATTTATCGGAAATCAATAAATCGGCGTACGATTTTGTAATACTGGACGAGGCTCAAAAAATAAAAAACTATGAAACAAAAATAGCTATAGCTATTAAAAGTATCCAGAAAAAACATGCGTTGGTCATAACAGGAACTCCTTTAGAAAACAAATTGCTGGACATATATTCCATTGTACAGTTTTTAGACCCAAAAATACTTGCCCCACAATGGGAGTTCTCTTACCAACATTGCATTTTTGACAATCAGCATAAAAATAAAATCCATGGCTATTACAACCTTAGAAGCCTTAAAAAACGCTTAAGTTCAATATTGATACGAAGGGAAAAAAGAGAGGTATTTGACCAATTACCTAACGTTATTCAAAAAAATGTCTACGTAGAACTTTCGGAAGAACAAGCCTCAATGCATGCAAGTTTTTCAGCTGGAATTGCTAAAATTCTTAGTAAAAAATTCAAAACCACTTACGATTGGCAAAAGCTAATGCTCCTACTTACCAATATGCGCATGGTATGTGATTCCAGTTATTTAATTGACAAACATACACATCATTCACCAAAGTTGGTAGAGCTTAGAGATATACTTATAGAACGACTAGGAATTAAGCATACCAAAAACAGAAAAGTTATTATTTTTTCAGAATGGATTACGATGCTAAATCTAATAGGAGACATGCTCAAAAAAGAAGACTTAACGTTTACCATGCTTACCGGCAAAGTACCTGTTAAAAAAAGACAAACTTTAATCAAAGAGTTTGAAGAAAATGACAATTGTAAGATATTCCTATCCAGTGAGTCGGGAGGCGCCGGACTTAACCTGCAAGTAGCCGATACGGTTATTAATTTTGAAATACCATGGAATCCCGCTAAGAAGAATCAGCGCATAGGACGAATAGACAGGATCGGGCAACAGAAACAGAAACTTCATGTATTTAACTTACTGTCTCAAAATTCTATTGAAATGAAAATTGCTACAGGATTACTTTTAAAACAGAATCTTTTTGAAAGTGTATTAAATGAAGGTAACTTAACCGATGAGGTAGATTTTTCAGAAAAAGGAAAATCACAGTTCATCAAGCAATTGGAAGAAGTAATTAATGACAGTAGTTCCTATGCATCAGAAGAAATAACGATTGATGAAAACGAAACTTTGTTAGAGGAAGAAACTATTCTGATTTCTGAAGATAAACCCGAAACAGATAATACGCCTATTAACAAAAAGGTATCGAAAAATGAAGAATATGTTACTGAATCTGTGACAGAATTCAATCAGATGGAAGAGGTAATGACTAAGGGCATGGAATTTTTAACAGGTTTATATCAAATGAGTACCGGTAAAAACCTAAGTGATGTCAGTACACCCAAGGTTAAAGTTAATAAAGAAACCGGAGAAGTTTCTATTTCGTTCAAAATGGAACTCACTCCGAAAAAATGATTTTCGATTAAAACAAAACATGAACTCATATTAAAGTTTTATTTTTCAAAAATCCTGAATTTAAAATCAATTAGCTATGATTGCAGTGACGATAAAAAAGGATTCTACAAATGGAAGAATGCTTTAAAAGAGCGGTTATTTTAAAACGGCAAACCATCTTCCCAAGGTGCAACGCACAATATTATCACTTGGGGTAAAACAGCCCAAATAATTGAGAAATATGTCACAAAAGGTAAGGAGATTGCCATTGAAGGTAAATTAACCTCTCGCAGTTATGATGATAAAGAAGGAAATAAAAGATATATCACCGAAGTTGTTTGCAACGAACTATTAATGTTAGGAGGTAAATAACAGCTTTAAAATATTTTAATGAGGTCTAAAAAGTAAAAAGAGACTGTCATTACGAGGAGAGAATCGACGTGGTAATCTTTCAAATTGAATCTAGATTAAACAGATTGCCACAGTCGTCCCGATAGTTATCGAGACTCCTTCTCAATAACACTTTTTAAGATAACTTTAATTATTTTTTCGCATTATCAATATTATAATAACCACCTTTATTTCCTTTTCTATCTAAAGATTGTCTGATAATTAAGTGAGAGACATTAATCATATTTCTTAATTCGCAAAGCGATGAGGTTATTTTAGATTCCTTATAAAGATCTTCAACTTCATTATAAATTAAATCCAAATGCTTAATGGCTCTTTTTAGCCGTTTATTACTTCTTACAATTCCAACATAGTTTCTCATGAGGGCTTGCAATTGTTTTAGGTTATGTTGTATTAAAATATGCTCTTCTGGAATGGTTGTGCCTTCATCGTTCCAGTCTGGGATTGCAACATCTGGCGATTTACAATCATGTTTACTATGGTATTTAAAAATATTGTGAGCGTATACCAAAGCTTCTAATAACGAATTTGACGCTAACCTGTTAGCACCATGCAAACCCGTTCTTGAGCATTCACCACAGGCAAACAGATTATCAATAGTTGTTTTCCCTTTTTTATTTACTTTAATCCCTCCGCATAAATAATGAGATGCAGGGATTACAGGAATCCAATCTTTTTCGATATTTATATGATGCTCTAAGCATTTTTTATAAATATTAGGGAAATGATTTTTAAATGCTTCTATGTCTAAATGTGTACAGTCTAAATACACATGAGGATCTCCAGACTTTTTTAATTCACTATCGATACTTTGAGATACAATATCTCTGGAAGCTAATTCGGCACGTTTGTCATAATCAGGCATAAAACGATGCCCTTTTTTATTACGAAGATAGGCTCCAAAACCTCTAACAGCTTCTGAAATTAAAAAAGACGATTCGCCTTTTTCTTCATATAAAGCTGTTGGATGAAACTGGACAAACTCCATATCTTTAATACGTGCTTTGGCTCTATAAGCCATGGCAATGCCATCACCTGTTGCAATAACAGGATTTGTTGTATGCCCATAAACACAACCAATACCCCCAGAAGCAAGCATCGTACTATTTGCTTTTATGGTAAAAATATCACCAGTATTTTGATTAAATATATAAGCACCAAAACACGATAAAGTTTCAGATTTATAGTTATCAATATGATGGTTGGTAACCAAATCGATAGCAAAATGATGTGGTAAAATGGTGATATTTGGTAATTGATGTACACGCTTTAACAGTGCGCGTTCTATCTCGTACCCAGTAATATCTTTATGATGAACCACACGGTATTCCGAATGTCCGCCTTCTTTCCCTAGGTCAAGATTTCCGCTGGCATTGGTGTCAAAATTTGCTCCCCAAAGCAGTAATTCTTTCAGTCGTTTAGGGCCTTCTTTTATAACCAGTTTAACGACATCTTCTTTACACAAACCATCGCCGGCAATTAAAGTATCTTTAATATGTTTTTTAAAGGAATCTTTTTCTTTATCTAAAACGACAGCAACACCGCCTTGGGCATATTTAGTATTAGATTCGTCCTCATTAGCTTTTGTAACTATGATAACTTTTCTCTCTGGGAATTTTTCTGCAATTTTAACCGAAAAGGTTAAACCTGCTATTCCAGAGCCAATAACTAAATAATCTGTAGTAACCATTTTTTATTTAGATAGTTCTAACATACGCTCAATAGGTAGTAACGCTTTTTTTCTAATAGGTTCCGGCACTTCAATTTGTGGCGATTCGTTTAATAAACAATCATACAATTTTTGCATGGTATTCATTTTCATAAAATGACACTCACTACAAGCACAGGTATTATCTTCTACAGCAGGAGCAGGAACAAGTTCTGTATTTGGCATTTCTTGTTGCATTTTATGTAAAATACCTGCTTCTGTAGCCACTATAAATTTTTGATCCTGATGCTCTTTTACATAATTTATCATACCAGAGGTGGATCCAACATAGGTTGCAGTATCTAAAATATGCTCCTCAGACTCCGGATGTGCTATAATTTTATATTCTGGATATTTCTTATGTAATTCAATTAATTTATCCATCGAAAAGGCTTCATGTACAATACAGCTACCGTCCCAAAGTAACATATCTCTTCCTGTTTCTTTAATAACATACTTCCCAAGATTCTTATCTGGCGCAAATATAATAGGGGTGTCTTTTGGTACCGATTCTACAATCTTTAAGGCATTTGAAGACGTGCATACAATATCGCTTAACGCTTTAATTTCTGCCGAACAGTTTACATAAGTAATTACAATATGATCTGGATGTTGTTTTGTAAAGGCTTCGAAACTATCTGGTGGACAAGAATCTGCCAGCGAGCATCCAGCATTTAAATCGGGTAATACAACCGTTTTTGAAGGGTTTAATATTTTAGCAGTTTCGGCCATAAAATGTACGCCTGCAAATACAATAACATCGGCATCTGTTTCGGCTGCTTTTTGCGATAAACCTAAACTGTCTCCTACATAATCGGCTATGTCTTGTATTTCTGCTACTTGATAATAGTGTGCCAGAATTACAGCATTCTTTTCTTTTTTAAGACGTTTTATTTCTTTTACTAAATCCATGTTGCTAATCTTCACCAGATTACAAACAAACTAATCTGTCTGTAATATCTTTGTTTTTGCAAATATCTTAATTAAAATCGTATTGAAAATCACATGGCATCAAAAATTGGGAAGAAATTAAACATCTTCAAAAAAATCATTGGATAGAAGAGTCTAACTCAAATAAACGATTTAATATTTAGTAAAAACAGAATGGGGCTATATTTATAAATGGTATTCTGTAGCAATATGTTAACTTTTTATTGGTAAATTTTCAATTTCGACCTTAATAAGACTTAAGGTCATTTCACTTTTATCTAATTCATTAAGAACGGTTTCTTTAATGTCTTCAAAGGTGCTTTTTAAATCATGAAACATTGTTTTATAATACGAAATACCTTCTTTCATATTGTTAGTAAAAGTTAGCAAGTATTTTTCTTCTTTTTTTGTTATTGACTCTTTTACATCTTCTAATTTCTTCTTTAAAAAATCTATATAAATATGTAATTCTTTAATAAAGAAATTTGGCCTGTCATGTCTGGTAATCATATTATCTCTCCCATATATATGGTCTGTAATATTCTTTAAACTCATAATATTAGAATAATACGCCATATTAGGGCCGGGACAAACAGACACGCCTTCTCCTTCTACTTTTGTGTCTAAATTATATGCCAATAACGCAGAAGTACCTAAGCCTACACAGGTACAGGATTTTTCAATGATTTTGTTAAACTTAGCTTGATATTCTTTTAAAGGCAAGCCTTGTTTATCTAACTCCTTTATTTTTAAATGTTGGTATTCTCTAGAAGCAGTACAAATTCCTTTTTCTTTAAACTCTTTATTTAAAGCTACAAACTTCTTTGGACAAGCACTCCCTGGTCTTCCTTTATTAATAAACATCTCCTTTTCGAGATCTTTAGTATTATCTCTAAGATTATTAAATGGAATGCCTAATGGCGAAATATCGCTTAAATATAAATCGTCCTCTTTAGCTTTAGCTAACTTGTTTAATGTTTTTTCATCTACAGTTGTTGCTTCTGGTACTAATAAAAAAGGCGTTCCCCAACCAACAGAATCTAATTGGTATTGATTTATTAAAAACTCGTGTTCTTCTTGAGTGCCTACACCCCCTTGCGCAGAAATTTTTATAGATAGTGGTGTTTTAGAAACGACACGCCCTTGATTTATTAATTCTTGATTTAACAGGTCTTGAATGGCGCTCCTTAGTTCCTCCCGTTTCTCTTTAAATTCATCTAAAACAGGCCCTAAAAGATATCCGTTAGTAGCAAAAGCATGACCTCCGCAATTTAGCCCAGATTCAATTCTATATTCTGAAACCCATAACCCCTTTTTTGCCAGAAACTTACCTTGGACTAACGCCGATTTGTAATCACTTACCTTTAAAATAATTCTCTTTTTAAAGGCGCCATTTTCTGCAGGATAAAAATCATCAAACTGGCTCATATAGCCATATAGCCTGGGGTTCATTCCGGCAGAAAGCACCACAGAAGAGTTTAATTTACTATTTACAAAACCTCTTAAAGCGGCATGTGCATCGTTATACTCTACAGATAATTTTTCATCTTTATTATAGTTGTCTTTGTCAACTTTGGTCATAATATTAACATCAATACTACCTTTAACCAAGTTTTTAAGAGTCCATTTTTTAATTTCAGGTATGTTAAACCCTTTTTCTGTAAGTTTTTTAAATTCTGTTTTTAATGAAGCTCCATTGGGAAGCATGTTTATATAAGCTTTTAAATCGTCACTTTTTTTTACTCCTATACTTTTTAGATCTTCAAATTTTTTATCAGCTAAGTCATGAATTAAATCCAAATATGATGTAATTCGTTTTGCTCTAAAATCTTGTACTTTATCTGTAATTTCGTTATAAGGAATTTCAAATTTTTCGCTATACATCTTTCTTAACTTCTCAAGTAAAATATCATCTACTAAAGAAATAACAGAATCCATACCATACTGGGCAACTTTTAGAGGTGTATCAACCGTAAAGCCAATACCCATAACGGGAATATGAAATGAATGCATTTTTTTCATCTAACTATATTTATTACTGTTTCTTTAAACGTTATTAAGCGCCGAAGATATTAGTTTACCATAACACCAAGTATGACTTTTATCATACTATTTTTGGCAGAATTAATATTGGTAGCATATAAAAAACCTTAATTTTCAGGCTTTAATAATTATAAAGATTCTGGTTAAGTAGTTTTTTTTTAAATTATTCACAATTAGAATTCACCAAACTAGAAAAATTGATAAATCTTTATCTAGTTTACATGCTTTAAATAAAGCTTCGTTATTTTTGCAGTTAATTTTCAATAGAACGAAACTATGTCGGTAGAGCCAAAATTAATGCGATTTAAACAAAGTGTCCTGTCTAAATATCAAATATACAACAGTATATTTATGACATTACCTTTCGATACTATTACAAAAACAGGAATACTACTTCCTTTATTTCATGAAACCTGCGAAAAAGGTTTTGCCAAAGGTGACGACCCTACAACTATTGTAGATACGTTTTTTAAAAAATACCAAGCAAGACGATCTAAAGAAAGTCAAATAAATTTACTGTTTCGTTTTATTCAATATATAGAACGACAAGTTGTATTATTTGATGCTATTGAAGACGCTGCATTTCCAATAGTTAATAATATGGAAGGTATTGGTACTTTAAGAAACCTTAAAGAGACGGCTATCTCGCAAAATAGGTTAGAAGCCTTAAAAGATTATCTTGAAGAGTTTAAAGTACGTATCGTTTTAACAGCACACCCAACACAATTCTATCCTGGTTCGGTCTTAGGAATCATCACAGATTTAACTGAAGCTATTAAAGAAAACAACCTATCCAATATTAATAATTTATTTGGTCAATTAGGAAAAACTCCCTTCTTTAAACACAAAAAACCAACACCTTATGATGAGGCAAAGAGTTTAATCTGGTACTTAGAGAATGTATTTTATCAATCGTTTGGCGAAATTTATAATTACATTCAGCAAAACATTTACGATGATAGTAAAAAGCATAACGAAATTATAAATATTGGCTTTTGGCCTGGAGGTGATCGTGATGGAAACCCATTTGTAAAACCAGATACAACCTTAAAAGTAGCCAAAAAATTAAAACAGGCTATCTTAAAGAAATACTATTCCGATCTTAAAAAACTAAGACGTAGACTAACATTTAGAGGGGTAGAAGAACGTATTATAAAATTAGAGACCATACTGTACGACTATAGTGTTGATTTAAACACAAAAGAAACAATTACTTCGAAAGAGCTTATCTTAGAGTTGTTAAGTATTAGAGATCTTATTGTAAAAGAGCATCAATCCTTATACGTAGGTGAAATAAACAATTTAATAAATAGGGTTCGTCTTTTTGGTTATTATTTTGCTACTCTGGATATTAGACAAGATAGTAGAATTCATCATAGTGTTTTTACAACGGTTATAGATCATTTAATTGAAACAGGAAATCCTTCATTCCCTAAAAATTATCATGATTTATCTGAAAAAGAGCAAATTAAAATATTATCTGAAGCCTCTGATGCTTCAATTGATATAAGTGTTTTTAAAGACGAGATGGTTTTTAATACTTTAAAGACTATTGAAGCTATTAAAGAAATTCAAGAAACCAATGGGGAGCGTGGTGCCAACAGGTATATTATAAGTAATAATCAAACAGCTTTAAATGTCATGCAGCTTTTTGCTATGCTTAAACTGATTACATTTAAAGACAACTTAACGGTTGATGTTGTTCCTCTTTTTGAAACGATTACCGATTTAGAAAATGCCCCTGGTGTTATGGAACAATTGTACTCCAACCCAGCCTATATGGCACATTTAAAAAGCAGAGGCAATAAGCAAACCATTATGCTAGGTTTTTCAGATGGAACTAAAGACGGTGGATATTTGATGGCTAACTGGGGAATTTTTAAAGCAAAAGAATTGCTAACGGAAATGTCTAGAAAATATGATATCACAGCTATATTTTTTGACGGACGTGGTGGGCCTCCAGCTAGAGGTGGAGGTAAAACACATCAGTTTTACTCATCACTTGGGCCAACCATTGAAGATAAAGAAGTGCAATTGACCATTCAAGGACAAACCATTAGTTCTAATTTTGGAACGTTAGAGTCCTCGCAATACAATTTAGAACAGTTAATCAGTTCTGGAGTTTCTAATCGTTTAGATGAGAATAAATCTGCTATGTCTCCAGACGATAAGTTTGTTATGAATGATTTAGCTGAAATAAGTTATAAAGCCTACAAAGATTTTAAAGGACATCCTATGTTTATTCCTTATTTGGAAAGAATGAGTACTTTAAAATATTATGCAAAAACCAATATTGGAAGTAGGCCTTCAAAACGATCTAATTCTAATGAATTAGTGTTTTCAGATTTAAGAGCTATTCCGTTTGTAGGATCATGGAGTCAATTAAAACAAAATGTCCCAGGTTTCTTTGGTGTCGGTACTGCTCTAAAAAAGTATGAAGACCATGGCGAATTTGATAAAGTAGAACAGCTTTATAACAATTCGAAATTTTTCAAAACCTTAATAGAAAATAGTATGATGTCTTTATCGAAATCGTTTTTCGATTTAACGAAATACATGTCTAAGGATCCTGAATTTGGAGCGTTTTGGAATATTATTTATAACGAATATATCACTACTAAAAGAGTTCTTTTAAAACTCACAGGTTATGAACGATTAATGGAAAACGAACCATCTGGAAAAGCTTCTATTGAAGTTAGAGAATCTATTGTTTTGCCATTACTAACAATACAGCAGTACGCACTTAAAAAGGTACAGGAATTAGAAAAAGCAGATGTAAAGGATGAAGAACAGTTAAAAGTTTTTGAAAAGATTGTAACACGTTCTTTATTTGGTAACATTAATGCCAGTAGAAATTCAGCGTAAAGACTTCTAAAATATTAAATAAAATAAAGCCAACTAAATTTTAGTTGGCTTTATAATAAACAAGCTATTAAATAGAACTTAATCTAGGACTGGTATACGTAATAATTGTCCTGAATAAATTTTATTAGGGTCTGAAAGCATAGGCTTATTGGCTTCAAAAATAATAGGATATTTCGTGGTGTCGTTATAAAACTTCTTTGCAATTTTTCCTAAAGTATCACCGCTTATTACTGTGTAAAATTGTGCTTCAGGTTCTACATGTTCTACTGTTATTTGATCATCTACAATTGCGATTCCTTTAGAATTTCCAACAACTAAAACAGCTTTCTCTCTAGTAGCCTGATCGTGAGCCAATCCGGAAATAATAGCAATATCATCATCAATAAAAATATTTAAGTTTTCTATTTGCAATTGTAAATCGATAATAGTCTCTTTAAGTTTTTTTGCAGCCGCTTTTTCTAATATAAGCTCCTCTATTGCTACTTCGGATGGATCTTCTGCATCAGCTTTCCTAATTCCGAATATTTTAATACCAGCATTTTTAATAAATGAAAATAACCCCATTGTTTTTTATATTCTTAAGTCCTATTTTTTGTTGATATTTTTTAGACACTGAGAAATTTATAAGGTCACATATTTTATGATTTTTTTTAATAAGACATAAAAAAACCGCTTAAAGAAATTATTCTTTAAACGGTTTTTTACTAAATAACCAACCAAAATTTTAGTAAAGCTTTAATTTGAATTACTTAAAAAGCATTGTCAAATTAATTAGCTAAATCAATCCCATTGATAGGAGGGGTCTCACTTTTTAATTAACCCTTGTATTTTCTCTTGGGTTCTCTACTTTATCTTTTCTAAACTTACGTTTCTTTTCTTCTAAAGATTCTGTTTTTCCTTTTATATCTCCAGATGATTTTAAGAATTGAATATATCCTCTTCCTTCAAACTCATATATGGTTTCAGACGATGGATGAAACAGTTCTATCTTTCCGTCATTTATAACGCTTAATTCAAAGTATTCATTGTCGAAGAAATTATAATCTAATGTTAAAGTTTTTAAATATAAATCTCCGCTTACATCACCTACACCATAAACACCTGTGTAATCCCAAATAAGATTATTTACACTAGTACCAGTTTCATTTTGCGAACTTTGAAATGTTGAGTCGTTTCCACCAGCTAAAAATTGTAAATAATTCTCGTTATCAAATTCATTAATAGCACCAAATTCACTGGTATATGTTTTTTCCCATGCTTCATATTCTTGTAAGAAATAGTGAATATTGTCGTAGAATACAAAATCGTAATCAAAATTATTACGTTGATAACCGTCTAGAAAATAAGATGTATCATTGTTAAGATTATAGAGCTCTATGGTATTGCTATCTATTTGGTATACATCAAACGTTTCAAACCCGTCAATATCGTGGGTAACATCTAAAATCATCTCATAGGCATTGTATTCACCAACATCAATTCCAAACCCGTTACCACTATTACCTAACCCAACGATATTATTATTAGCATATACTATACCGTTTCTAAAAGATATTGTAAACGCTTTTTGTAAAAAAGGTGTTTCACCAAACCCCTTTGTATTATTAATATCTACATACCACAATTCATATGAGTTTAATAATTGATTTATAGATATAGTTGGTTCGTCATCAATATTTACCTCTGTGTAACATGATGTAAACAACGTTGTTGCTAAAGCAAAGCTTAAAAGTAATTTTACAGTCTTCATAATCAAGCATTTTTTAGGTTTATACTTGAATATTTTCAAAACACGTGCCAAAAAACATTTTCTTAATCTTTTCTTGATCTAACTAAGACCATTATTTTGTGTATTTTTGGAACATAAATGATTTGTTATTTATGGATAAACCTTTAAAGTATGCGGTTTTTGGAGCAGGAAGTTGGGCTACTGCTATTGTAAAAATGCTTTGCGAAAATTTAGATGAAATTGGGTGGTATATGCGAAGTGTTTACACCAAAGAGCATTTATTAAAAGAACAGCATAACCCTAATTATTTAAGTTCGGTTGAGTTTCACTTGGAGCAATTAAAACTTAGTAACGATATAAATGAAATAGCTACTTATGCAGATGTTCTATTTTTTGTAATTCCTTCTGCTTTTATTCATGCCGAGTTAGAAAAGCTAAATATTGATATTTCTAATAAAATAATTGTATCTGCTGTAAAAGGGATTATGCCCGAAACAGGGCTTTTAGTAGGCGAGCATTTTCATGATGTTTATAATATTCCTTATGATAATATTGCAGTTATAGCAGGCCCTTGTCATGCCGAAGAAGTTGCTTTAGAGCGTTTATCTTACTTAACCATTTCATGTTCGGATACAGAAAAAGCGAAAACGATAGCTAATAAGTTGTCTAGCGACTATATAAAAACCAAAATTAATGATGATATTATTGGGGTAGAATATGCTGTTATGCTAAAGAATATATATGCTATTGCAGCAGGCATTGCACACGGTTTGGGTTATGGTGATAATTTTCAAAGTGTTTTAATGAGTAATGCAGTACGCGAAATGAAACGTTTTATTAAAAAAATGCACAAAATGAAACGTAACATTAATAATTCTGCTTACTTGGGAGATTTATTAGTAACGGGTTATTCGGTTTTTTCCAGAAATCGCATGTTTGGCAATATGATTGGTAAAGGTTACACGGTAAAATCGGCTCAAATGGAAATGAATATGGTTGCCGAAGGCTATTATGCTACAAAAAGTGCGCATTTACTTAACCAGAAAAATGCTAAAAAAACACAACTTCCAATTATTAATGCCGTTTACCAGGTTTTATATGAAGGTAAAAATCCTAAAAAAGTATTTAAAAAACTAACTGATAAGTTGGATTAAAGAAATGCATAGCTTGTTTTAATAAATTAACATCTCGTTGTCTTCAATTCGAAGTGTTAAAATTGAATTCATTCCTCCTTTAAAGGAAGCGAGTTTTACTAACCTTATATAAAATAATATTTTTTATCAGAAACTTAATTCTTCCCTTGTTTGAAGGGAAGGTGGATTTATCCCGAAGTATATCGGGATAAAGACGGAAGGGTTAGGGTTTATTTCACCAAAACACCTTTTACGCTCATTAAGGGTATTGGCTGTAACGCTTTTAAATTAATCGTGTTTTTTCTAAACAAATAGGTTTTATCAAACATGGTATTACCTTCAAAAAAAGATACTTTAAAGGTATTGTTTAAAGCAAACAACTCCTCTTGCATCAATTCTATTTTTGCATAACTTTTTTTGGGAAGTTTATCTAATTTTTTTCTAAATACAGACGTTTGCTTATCATTAGAATAACCACTGGTAACAATAAGTACCATTTCTAAATCTACATCTTTATTATTTATTATATAGGCATTCCAATCTTGAGTTTTGTAAATATCATTGTATTCATTTACAATGGCCACATAAACGTCTTCAACTTTTGGAATTTGGATGTCTTTTTTCATTTTGCCATTCCTGCGAAGGCAGGAATCTTATTAATTGAAGTTATAAAGTGGATTCCGCATTCAAGTGCGGAATGACAAAGCATCTATAAAGCACTCTTAAACTGCTCTAAAAACCTAACATCATTCTCACTCAATAAACGAATATCACCTATTTGATGTAGTAACATCGCTATACGATCTATACCAACCCCAAATGCAAACCCTGAGTATTCTGTTGGATCTATTTTACAGTTCTCTAAAACATTAGGGTCTACCATGCCGCAACCTCCAATTTCTAGCCAACCGGTTCCTTTGGTAATTTTATAATCCGTTTCGGTTTCTAAACCCCAATACACATCTATTTCTGCACTAGGTTCTGTAAAAGGAAAGTACGACGGACGTAATCGTATTTTAGATTTTCCAAACATCTCGGTAGTAAAGTGCTGAAGCGTTTGCTTTAAATCTGCAAAGCTGACATCTTTATCAATATATAGACCTTCTACTTGATGGAAAAAACAGTGTGACCGTGCCGAAATCGCTTCGTTTCTAAAAACTCTACCCGGCGAAATAGTACGGATAGGCGGGGTGTTGTTTTCCATATAACGAACTTGTACAGAACTGGTATGAGTACGCAATAAGATGTCTGGATTTGTTTGAATAAAAAACGTATCCTGCATATCACGTGCCGGATGATACTCTGGTAAATTTAGTGCTGTAAAGTTATGCCAATCATCTTCTATTTCTGGACCTTCACTAACATTAAACCCAATACGTGAAAAGATATCTATAATTTGGTTTTTTACAATAGAAATAGGGTGACGTGCCCCAATTTGAATAGGTTCGCCCGGACGAGATAAATCACCATAAATACCTTTTACTTCTTCTTTGTTTTCCAGTTCTTCTTTTAAGGCATTTACTTTATCTTCCGCTGTGTTTTTAAGTTGATTAATTATTTGTCCAAACTCTCTTTTTTGTTCGTTTGCAACATTTTTTAATTCACCATAAAACTCCTTTAGTAACCCTTTAGAGCCTAAATACTTTATACGGAATGCTTCTACTTCTTCCTTTGACTGTGTTTTAAAGGCCTCTGCTTCTGCTATAAGTTCTTTTATCTTATCTATCATGATATATATTCAAAATGATGGCAAATTTAATCATTTTATCGGGATTTGCGTTAAGGATTTAGGTCTTCAATTTCGCTTAGAGTAAACGTATCCTTATTTACTTTTTAGTAAAAGAATAAAGTGTAAAATCCGACTTTTTGTTTTTCTCAAAAAGTTGCACCCAAATATTAATCTATAAATTCGGTTTCTAAAAAGTAGTTTACTATGGCTTCTTTCATTAAAATACTTTGTTCGCCTGCTTTTAAATGAGGTAAAGTTTCTAAAGCTTTATAGTGTGGCCAACCATCGGGATCTACAAAATCAAGCTCATAATAACCATAGGGTACCAGAAGCTTACAAATGGCAATATGCATAAGGTCTAATTTCTGGTCTTTTTTAAAATTTTTACCTAACTGACCCAATTCTTGAATGCCTATTAAGTAAATAATAGCATCAAGATCTAAAGGATCTCCATCTGCAAATTGATTCGATAGTTTTTCAACGACTAATTCCCAGCGTTCTTTTAATTGTTCGTCTCTAGACATAATAAAATTGAAAGTAACAAAGTTAATAAACCTAAGTGTGACTATTATTTTATATTTGTTTAAATTAAGATAACTATGGGCGTTATAGATATTATTTTAGGAGCTTTAATTTTGTTTGGACTCATTCGTGGTTTTATGAAAGGGCTTTTTGTTGAAGTTGCTTCTTTAGTAGCCTTAATTGCCGGCGTTTATGGTGCTATTCACTTTAGTAACTTTGCTGCCGAGTTTTTAGCAGAAAAGGTAGATTGGAACGAAAAGACTATTAATATTGTTGCTTTTGCAATTACGTTTGTAATTATTGTTTTAGCCATTGCGTTAGCAGGAAAAGCACTAACCAAATTAGCAAATTTTGCTGCTCTTGGTATTATAAACAAGCTTCTTGGTGGGGTTTTTGGTGGGCTTAAAATTGCATTAATTTTAAGTGTGGTTTTAATTGTTTTCGATAGAATGAATGATACCATTCCGTTTACTGAAGAGGAGACGTTGGAAGGATCGGTACTTTATAAACCAGTAAAATCTTTAGTGCCTATGATTCTTCCTAGCGTGTTGGGTACTGATGATGACACTGATGTAGATAACCAAGCATGAGGTCTGAAAAGTATTGGAAACTAAAGGTTGTCCCATCGAGTACAGCCAAGATGTATTAGAATCAAGATATTTAAAAATTCTCGACTGCGCTCGAACGGACAATTTAGGTGCTTTTATTCACCTTTATTTGTTTTAAAGCATTTCTACTTTTCCAGATGAAAGCATATAGACGCCTCCAACAATTTGAATCTCTCCATTAGATTCCATCTCTTTTAAAATAGGGCTACGCTCTTTAATTCTTTCAACGGTAAGTTTTACGTTGTTTTCTACTGTTTTTGCAACAAATTCAGCGTTTGAAGAATTTGCTTCTCCTTCTACTTCGGTTGAAGACTTTTTTACCGCTGGGATAATATTATCGAGCATACTGGTAATATTACCTAGCTCTACACCATCGCAAGCTGCTTTTACAGCGCCACAACTTTCATGACCTAACACTAATACTAATTTACTTCCTGCAACTTTACAAGAATACTCCAAACTTCCTAAGATGTCTGTGTTTTCAAAATTTCCTGCTACACGCGCTACAAAAACATCTCCTATGGTTTGATCCAGAACGGTTTCTACCGGAACTCTTGAATCTATACATGATAATACAACAGCTTTAGGGAATTGACCTCCTACTGTTTGTTCAACTAATGCAGAATTATTGACTGCTTGCAGATTATTGCTAACAAATCTATTATTTCCTTCTAATAAATCTTGTAAAACACCTGCTGGTGTTAAAGTACTTTGTAAATCTTTTGTTATTGCTATGTTTTTCATTTTATTTTAATTACTAAATTTTTATTTAATGTTTGTCTTCTATATTTTCTTTTATCCATTCCATACATTCATCAAACGTTTTGAATATATGTTCTTCCGGGATAAAATCTGGTATGATATCAATACGTTCCATCATATATCTAGGTTGTTTTAATAAATCTACAAATAGAAAGTCTACGTCTTTTTTTCTTAATTCTAACAGCATATCTTCTAATGCATATAAACCAGATTGATCCATATATTGCATACGGCCTAACCTTAAGATGACTGTTTTAGCAGTATCTGGTATTTGGGCTGCTAATTGCTGGAAATCGCTAGTAGAACCGAAGAAAAGAGGCCCTTTAATATGTTTTATAAATACTTCTTCTTTTAAGTTGTCTGGGAATCCAAGCTCGTCTGACCATACTTCTTCTTTAAGTGTTTTAACATCAGAACGTTCTGCGGTTAAATCTCCTATTTTTTTCATAAACATTAAAGATGCTATTACAAGTCCAATACCTACAGCAAAAATTAAATCCCAAAATGCAGAAAGTATTAAAACAATTAACATAATTAAAACCTCAGAACTTAATTTGAATGGTCCTAATTTAGCATCTCTTGGCATATTAGGAATGGCTTTCAGCCCTTTATAATCCATTACACCAATACCTACGGTTATTAAAATGCCTGCTAATACAGCAGCAGGTATTTGAGAAGCAATGCCACTAAACCCCAATAATATTATTAACAATAGGAGCCCTGCTATCATACCTGACAATTTCGTTTTACCTCCTGAGTTGATATTAACAACGGTACGAATGGTGGCTCCAGCTCCAGGAATACCTCCAAATAAAGCTGCAATACTATTACCTATACCTTGGCCAACCAATTCTTTATTTGGTTTGTGTTTGGTTTTAGTCATATTATCTGCAACCACACTGGTTAATAATGAGTCTATAGCTCCTAAAAGTGCTAATGTAAGTGCCGTAAATACATATGGTGTTATAGAACCTAATTTGAATCCTGAAAAAATATCTAACCGCAATTGTGGTAGACCATCTGGAATTCTTTCAATAGGTCTGTAGTCTAACCCAAAACCAACGGCTATTCCCGACATTACAATTAGAGCTACCAAAGTACTGGGTATAGATTTTGTAATGCGTTTAAAACCATAAATGATAAAAATAGTTCCTAAAGCAAGTATTAATTCTAACCAACTTATATTTTTTAGAGCCCTTGGCAATACCTTAATAGCACCAACAGTTCCAGAAGCTTCTTTAGCAGCTAGAGTTTGAGATTCTTTTAAAATATCTTCTTGTGAAATTTTTTCAGCCCGATCTATAGTTTCTTTAAAATTTTCTAAAACTAGTATGCCTTCACCCGCTTCGTCCTTTAAAATATTTTCTAAAATTACTTCTTCAGCCTGAGCTTTAAATTGGTTCACAAATTCCACATCTTCTTTTGGGTAATAACCAATGGAAGGTAATATTTGCGTAATTAAAATAATCACCCCAATGGCTGTCATAAATCCAGAAACTACTGGATATGGAATATATCTAATATACTTTCCTAAACCGAGTATACCAAGGCCAACTTGCATTAAACCCGCCAATAAAAAAACAATTAAAATAGCTGGCAATGCTTTATTAATATCACCATCATTAGCTGCTATTATACCAGCAATAATTACCATACTAACAGCAGTCATTGGAGCCGTTGGCCCAGAAATCTGGGTGTTTGTTCCTCCAAAAAGAGCCGCGAAAAAACTAATAAAAATAGCACCATAAAGTCCTGCACTTGGACCTAATCCAGAAGATACTCCAAATGCTAAAGCTAAGGGTAATGCTACAATACCAGCAGTAATACCTCCAAATGCATCTCCTTTTATATTTGAGAAAAAGTTTTTCATGATAATTTATTATTTAATCTTAGAAAATAAACTTATAAGATAATAAATAATTATTTAGGTTTTAGAAAATTTAAAAATTAACAAACGTTATTATATTAAATTGATCCCTGCTACTTGTTTCAAAAAACTGATTCATATAGCCAGCTTCAATTCTTATATTTTTATTTAATGTATAACCTAAGCCTCCATAGGATCTGTTTCTATCAAAAACAGAGCTTTCGGTATTTAAGAATATTTCATTGTATGCCGATAAATAAAATTTACTATTTTCTTTTTCCTTGGTTTTAAAAGGTATCTTAAAAGCTAAAAAATAACGAAGTCGCATTTTAAAATCGTCTTCAACAAAACGTTGTTCAAATCTATAACGGTGACTTAAGCCTACATTTCCAATACTTTGTTTAGAAACAAATTGCTGAAAAATCCTGTGCTCATTAACAGATACTTTATTATTTGTATCGCCTACATAATTTTCAGAAAGAATATAACCATAACCCAATAAAACATTATTCTTGCCTTCATTAAAGGTATAGCCTAACCCCGTTCTTAAAAGTAATTGCTCCAAATCTCCAATGGCATCGTAATTTCTGTATTGAACCTCATTGTGAATATTCCATTTTTTATTAAGTTTTTTATTCCCAATATAGATTAACCAATTACCAAAATTACTCTCTTGACTTTGAACATATGCTGGTAGCATTAACACAATTGCTAATGCCACCATATGAATTTTAAACAACTTCTTTTTCATATTAAAATAACAACTAAATTGATATTACTTTGTTAGTAATAGCGAAACATTAAGTTTATTAATAACCTTGTTAATATCTAAATTACCAGATGCAGATGCATTACTAAAATCGTTATTCTCTCTATTAATACATAATAGATCAATATTGTTTTTTAACACATAATTAGATAGATTACTAATAGCATTATCATTAGGCTCAAAAACGTATTCAATGGTATCTTTTAATGTAGCATCACTTCCATCTTGTTCTGACTTATTAGAAGATTTTTTAATTTTAAATGATTTAACAGGCTTTTGAGTATACGCCATTAATTTTTTGGATAAATCCTCATTAAGTGAATGATTAAAAACTCCTAAAGATAAATCTTCATTAGGTTCTAAAACATTTTCATTTGAAGCTATAAGAACTACGCCTTTGTATTTTTTAAGAACAAACTTAGTAATCCTGTCACCAGATAGCTTTAAAGCATTAAATCTTTTTTTACCTATAACTATAATATCCGGATTGGTAGTTTCTATGTGTTCCTTTATTGTTTGTTTCACATTACCATAGGTCATATTATAATTAATATTTAACTCTTTGTCTATAGATTTTATAATACTTTCAATTTTATTTT
The DNA here is from genome assembly GCF_030540835.1 of Flavivirga aquimarina. Classification (GTDB taxonomy): domain Bacteria; phylum Bacteroidota; class Bacteroidia; order Flavobacteriales; family Flavobacteriaceae; genus Flavivirga; species Flavivirga aquimarina. The sequence goes on from NZ_JAUOEK010000069.1 coordinate 57,210, forward strand.
TACTTGCAATATAATCTCTGTTAATAGTACGCATAGATGATAACTGGTTGTCACTTTCTACAATGTCAATAGGTTTCTTTACGTATAAAAGGTCAATGTCTCCACTAATAAATTTTGTTAAATTAGCTGTGGTTTTTATAGTAGTATCAGAACTATCTTTTAAATCTGAAAGTACTAATATTTTATATTTGTTGCTTTTCATAGGCTCATTAACTTAAACTTAAATTAGATTTTGGTCTTGTTTTAAAGAAATCAATAAAACTATCAGGGTTTTCAACAGTACCTCTTTTAGAAACTAATTTTATATCAATATTTCGCTCTTTTGCTTTAAATGCAAAGTCTTCTAATATTTCAATAATATCATTGTCTAAAAATCTGGTTTGAATAAGGTTCAATTCTAAATAGGTATCTCTTGGTAAACTATCTAGTTCTTTCAAAATAGCTCCTTTATTAAAGAATGTTACTTCTTCTGCTAAGGACATTTTTATTTTATGTTTACCGTTACTCTTATCTTCAATATGAAGGAAGTGAGAGTTTTGGTAGCTTTTCAATAAAATAACAATAACCCCGACAGCTAACCCTAATCCAATTCCATATAATAAATCGATAAACACAATACCCAAAACTGTCACTGTAAAAGGAATAAACTGTTTCCAACCTAAATCGTACATCTTTTTAAATAACGATGGTTTAGCTAGCTTGTATCCAACGATTAATAAAACTGCGGCTAATACAGACAATGGGATAAGGTTAAGTAACCTTGGAATAGCTATTACTGAAATAATTAAGAAGAAACCATGAATAATTGCTGAAAGTTTTGATTTACCCCCAGATTGAATATTTGCAGAACTTCTTACAATTACCTGGGTTATAGGCAGGCCTCCTATTAAACCTGAAAGAATATTTCCTGTTCCTTGAGCTAATAACTCTCTGTTTGTTGGAGTTACTCTTTTAAGAGGATCTATCTTATCTGTAGCCTCAACACATAATAAGGTTTCTAAACTAGCTACTAAAGCAATTGTAAATGCGGTAATCCAAATATCTCCTTCTAAAATTACACCAAAGTTAGGGAATGTAAACTGACCAAAGAAAGAAGCTACATCTGATGGGATTGGTACACTTACTAAACTTTTTTCATTAATTGCTAAGCTATCTGTAGTACCAAAAAGCGAATAAAAAATAATCCCAACAACAACTGCTACTAAAGGCCCTTGTATTAACTGAAAAATTTTACCTTTTTTAGAAAGTACATTACTCCAAAGAATTAATATCCCTAAACCAATAGCGGCAATTATAGTACTACCTAAATTAATATTAAATAGGGAATTAAAAATTTGCTCAAAAGTACCTTCTCCTTTTTCTGAAACATACCCTAAAAAGTAAGGGATCTGTTTAAGAATAATTATAATACCAATACCAGTTAGCATTCCTTTAATTACAGAAGATGGAAAATAATATCCAATAACTCCTGCTTTAAGTACGCCAAACATTATTTGAATGGCTCCTCCTAATACGACAGCTACTAAAAAGTTTTCAAAGCCGCCAAGTGCTCCAATTGAAGTTAATACTATGGCTGCTAATCCTGCTGCAGGCCCGCTTACCCCAATTTGGGATCCACTTAAAATCCCAACAACAATACCTCCTATAATTCCTGCTATTAATCCTGAAAAAAGAGGTGCGCCACTTGCTAATGCAATACCTAAACAAAGAGGTAATGCTACGAAAAAAACGACAATACTTGCCGGTAAATCATTTTTGATTGTTTTAAACATATTATAATTAAGTTTTTTCTTTTTGGTAGTGTTTATTTTAAAAACCAAAAAGTTTATTAATTAGATGATGGGGGCTTAAAAAAAGCCAAAAACTGAGTTATTTATAATATGTGTAAGTCTGGTGGGGGAGAAATAATATTTAAATGAGGTTTAGAATACTTTTTAAAACGATATTCTAAGTTGTTCTTTATTTCTTGTGATACTAAATCTATGAGGTTTTCGTTAAAATCAAAAAATAATACTTCTGAATTTTTGTTTTTTTTATTGCCTTTTTTTTCTTCTTCTTCAGAGGAGTCAAATAGGAAAGATATATCAATAGAATCATCTACCATAATAACAATAGTTGGTGTCGTTAAAAGCACCATAAAAAATATTGATAAGCATACAGAAATTATGTTTCTAGACATTTTATTGAAAAAACTTATTAAAACAAAGATATGTTATTTTTTGTTAAAGAAATATTAAATAGCATTCAACATTTTAATGTCTTCTGAGTTAACCCAACCTGTTTTACCATCAGAAAGTTTAATTTTTTTCCAATCGTTATAAGTTTCTAGTATTTGTATTTTAGTGCCTTCATGCAGTCTAAAAGATTCTTCACTTCTTGGGTTTGGGTCGCTTTTTACTTTGCTTTCTTGTGCAAATACAATAGCAAGATTATCTTTTTTATCTAAATTGTATTTGTGAAATGCAAATGCAAGCGACACAAACAATAAAACGAGTGATACTAAGCTCCCTAAAAATGTTAATCGTTTTCTTAGGGTTGAATAAGCGAAATAATAGACGAGAAATAAAAGAACAAAGCAAAACACCATACCTATAGCTGTTTTTGCCCAATTATCGAAACTCATAGTATTAGTAACATTTTTTAAGAGTTTAGAAAATCCAGCATCGGGGATAGCATCTATAGCATCTATTGTCATGTTTTGAGCAAATGACAAATTATTTTTAATGTCTTCATCATTAGGAGCTAATTTTAATGCTTTTTCATAAAAATAAATACTAGGCGCAATGTTATTTAATTTATAATGAGCGTTCGCCAAGTTAAAATACAAATCGGCCGAATGTTTCTTAGTATCTAAAATAGCATTATAATTATCTATCGCTTCGGCATATTTCCCTTCATTATACAATGCGTTGGCTTTTTCGAATAATGTTTGGTTTTGAGAAAAAGCACCTAAGCTTAACAAAAACGAGACTATGTAAAAAACTTTTTTCATCTTAACGAGCTTGTTTATCGATTAAAGAAATTGTTTTTGCTGCCTTTTCATAATCTTCTTGCATGGTAACAATGTCTATGGGTGTATATCTTGCCAATTCACAATTTTCTACAATAGCAATAAAATCTTTTATGGTACTATCGTCAACTTGTTTGTCTTTTAGTAAACTATTAATTTTTTCTTTACTTAAATCGTTTGTTTCAATATGCAATCTTGCTTTTAAATAATTATGCAATGCTTTCTCTAAAGCTATATAAAAGGCTTCTTTTTTACCAAGCGATTTTTTAGCGTTGCTTAAGTATTTCTTCGCTAGTTTATCTGCTTTTCTAATTCTATTCCCATACACATCAGCATTTCTGCTTACTTTTTTATTACGGACAATAATCGCTAAAGGAATTGCTAAAAAAGGTAATAGTAATAAGCTCCAAAACAAGTTTGTTTTAAAGAAATAAGTTGGTTTGATACTAATAAAATCTGTTCGGGTTTTTATAAAAGCAAATTGATCGTTATTTGCAACAACACGTTGTTTAACATTGTTTAAATTAGTGTTATTGGAAGTTTCATCGTTGTTATTTGTAGGACCATTTAAAACATCAATTACAATTTCATCGGATGTTAACCGTTTATAACTTTTTGTTTTTAAATCAAAATAAGAAAAAGAGATACTAGGGATTGGATATTTACCTTTGTATTGAGGTACTACAGTATAACTGTCTGAAATGCTACCTGTCATTCCCGATAGCCTGGTTTTTACGTCTTCTTTATGTTCTGGCTCATAAACCTCTAAAGAACTTGGTAATGAAATTTTTGGTAGCTTAAAAAGCTTTAAATTCCCATCGCCATTTACTCCCACTTTTACTTGAAATGATTCTGAAGCATCCAATACTTTTTTAGAAGCTATTACATTTAGTTTGAAATTACCAACAGCTCCCGTAAAGTCTATTGGCTTACCTGCCTCTGGAAGAGGTTTAACATTAATTGTTTTATTACCCGCAGAAAAAACCTTGTTAACTTTTGTCATTAAAAGACTACCAAAAATATCTCTTCTATTTGTTGGTACGCGTAATGCAATATCTAGACTGAGGGGTTCAATATTAAGCTTTCCTGTTTTTTGAGGGTATAATACCGTTTTTCTTAAAACTAAATAACGGTAATCCTGTCCGTTATAAGTACCATTTTGAACTTTAAGTCCTTTTATATTAATACTCTGACTCCAAAAATCATTATATCTTGGACTATCAATCTCGTTCCAGTTATAAACTTCTATGGTAGGCGATACATATAGTTTGTAAACGACGGTTAATGCTTCATTTAAATATGGATTTGTTTTAGAAACTTCTGCCACTAAATGAATATTCTCCGAAGCTATATAATTAGGGTCGTTAGGATCTTTGGGTTTGTCTACAGCAGCTGTAACTTCAACTTTTATAGGTAATGTTTTATAGACTTGGTTATCAATAGTTATGGTTGCTTGACCGATAGTAAAATTACCGCGCTTTTTAGGGGTCAAAAAATAGCTGTAGGTTTTTTTATAGGTTCTAACACCATTAATCCAAGAGTTACTTATGGATTGGTGAGGACCTGCTGTTACTGTAAAATTTGAAAAATTTGGAGGATTAAAATTATCGCCGTCTTTATTTATTTCAAAGTCAACACGCAAACGTTCGTTAATACCTAGCTTAGATTTACTTGCTTTTGCTTCAAATTTAACTTGGGCAGAAGTTATACTTGTTGCAAATATTAATAATATTGATATGTATTTAATGAGTTTCATTGTAATTTTAAATTGACAATTTACGAGATTTTATAATCGTAATTCATCAAATGGTAATTCATTTTACCAGTCTTTTTCAGTTTTTATTTTTACACCTTTTTCTTTTGCCTGATTCATTTTTTCCTGAACTTTTTGTTCCTGATTGTTCATGGCCTCTAATAAATTCTTTATTTGTTGTGGCGACATCTGTCCGGGTTGAGGTTTAGGTTTTTGCTGTTCTTTTTCTTTATCACCTTCCTTACCTTTATCTTCTTTTTCGTCTTTAGGCTTTCCCTCATCATCCTTTTCGTCTTCACCTTCTTTTTTATCCTGATCGCCTTTGTCTTTTTTATCCTCTTTATCGTCGCCCTCCTTATCCTTTTTATCTTCGTTCTCTTTCTTATCTTGATCCTCTTTGTTCTCGTCTTTGTTTTGGTCGTCTTTATTTTCGTCTTGCTGATCTTTTTGTTCTTCTGCACAAATCTTAGCTAAACCCAAATTGTACCGTGTTTCATTGTCTGTAGGATCATTTCTTAAAGCATTTTTAAAAGCTTCAACAGCTTCTTTACATTTTTTATTCTGCATTAGAATATTACCAATGTTATGATATGCCTTGTGCTTTTCTAACTTTGAAGTGGCTGCTTTTGCTGCTTGTTGATGACGAAAAAGTGCTTCTTCGTAATTACCTTTTTCATAGTATGCATTTCCTAAATTGTAAATTCCTGCAACTGCATTTGCTTGTTTAGAAATAGCTTGTCTATAAGCCATTTCTCCCGAAACAAAATCGTCTTCAGTTATTAAATTATTGCCTTCATATATATAATTAGTCGCTTTTTTTAAAGCTAACAACGCTTCTTTATCCTGTTCCTCCTGAGAAAAAGATAAAGACACAAATAATACTAATGTGATTAATAATACTTGTTTCATTTTTCTTTTAATTGCTTTAGTATTTCTAATAACATATTAGCACTCATTCTTTGCTTATAGTTAGGGCTAATATACTCAAAAAGTATGGTGCCATCTGTATCTACGATAAATGCTGATGGAACTGGTAGGAACCCTGAATTAAGGCCTCCTGAAAACTTGTCAAGCCTATCGGAATAACGTTCGGGAGCTTTAAAGGCTATACCCATAGCTTTTATTAATTCGCCATCTGCATCCGAAAAAAGTTTATATGCCAATGCCCCTTTTTCCTTAGAGGTTTTTAAGTTTTTGGGAGAATCTGGACTGAAACCGATTATTTGGTATCCAAGTGCGTCAATCTCATTCTGGATTTCACCAACAGCAGAAAGATGTCTGTTGCAAAACGGGCACCACCCACCTCTATAAAAAAGCAAAACCGATGGTTGTTGCTTTAATACTTCTTCTAATGGCACTTTATTTCCTTCTGTTGAAACGACACTTAAACTAGGGACTTTTTCACCTATTAATAATGGAGAAATATCAGTGTCTTTTTCAGCAACTTGAGCAATACAAGTAAATACCGATGTGCATAAAACTATTAATGTTGTAAAAACTTTCATCTTCATTATTTATTGACCGATACTTTATTGTATCTAGTGTAATATGGGTTTATTTTAATTTCTAAGATATAAAACCTTCTCTTTTATCTTCGTTAAAGAATTTATAAATTCTCATTAAATAAATTTAATTTTTTCAACCAGGCCGTTTTACGCTCCAATAAGAAAACATCTAAAAGCAAAAAGAAAATCCCAAAGCCTAAAAACCATTGAAATTGATCTTTAAAATCGGCAAATTGCTTGGCTTCAAATTCTGTTTTATCCATGCTATTTAAAATTTCACGAATATTCTCAACAACATCATTTGTGTTTTTTCCATTTATATAAGCGCCATTGGCTTCTTCGGCAATAGCTTGGAGGGTTTCCTCATTTAAACGTGTAATGACCGTTTCTCCTTGATTGTCTTTTTTATAGTTTAATACAATACCATTTCGTTTTTCGGGAATAGGGCCTCCTTTTATATCGCCAACACCAATGGTAAAAATACGAATACCTTCTTCACTTGCATCTTCTGCAACTGCTGCTGCTTCCTCACTATGATCTTCTCCGTCTGAAATAATAATTAGAATTCTATTGGTTTGTTCCTCATCATCAAAATATGTTTTTGCCAATTTAATAGCTTCGTTTATAGCGGTTCCTTGCGATGATAACATATCGGTATTCATACTTTGCAAAAACATTTTGGCCGATGCATAATCTGTTGTTATAGGTAATTGTGGAAATGCTTTTCCTGCATAAGCTATAATTCCAATGCGGTCACTAGCCAAATTATTGATAATTTGCGTGACGAGTTGCTTAGATTTTTCTAGCCTATTTGGTGCTATATCTTCGGCTAACATACTTTTAGATACATCGACAGCAAAAACAATATCGACACCTTCTCGCTTAACCGTTTCTAATTTTGTACCTATTTTGGGGTTTACCAATGCGATTGCCAAGCAAGCAAAAGCTAAACTCAATACGCCAATTTTTAAAACTGATTTAAACAATGATGTATTGGGGCTTAATTTTTTAAGTGATTTTTTATCAGAAAATTTACTCTGTGCCTTATATTTCCATAACTGAAGCACCAAAAAGAATAGGATTATTACTGGAATAATACCTAACGCCCAAAACCATATTTTTTCTTCTAATTGATACATTTTTTTCTAAATTCCAATATTTAAACTCCAAAATTCCAAAATTCCAAAATTCCAAAAACGTAATGTCTTTTATTTTGACTTTATATTCTTTGGTCTTTTTAAACAAAACTTCTAAAAACCGTAAAACGCAATAGTAATTCCATAAGGAGTAACAATCCTGCGAATACTACTAACGATCTATATTTCTCCTCGTAATTATAAAATTTAAATTCTTCTATTTCTGTTTTTTCTAGTTTATTTATTTCATCATAAATCTCCTCTAACTTTCTATTGTTAGTCGCTCTAAAATATTTTCCTCCGGTAGCGTTGGCTATTTCTTTTAATAACTCTTCATCTATTTCTACTTGAACGCGTCCGTACTGGAGTTGCCCATTAGATGAAAGTCTTATAGGAGACAACGCCATACCATTGGTTCCTAAACCTATGGTATATGTTTTTATACCATATTCAACAGCTAATTCGCTCGCTATTTTAGGGTCTATAAATCCTGAATTATTAACACCATCGGTCAATAAAATAATGACTTTACTTGTGGCTTTACTATCTTTTAAGCGATTTACCGATGTTGCTAACCCCATGCCTATAGCAGTACCTCCTTCAATAATAGTATTATACTTTATACTTTTTAATGATCGTATTACTATGGCTTTATCGCTTGTTATTGGTGTTTTCGTATAACTTTCTCCGGCATATTCAACCAAACCAATTCTATCATTTGGTCTTCCTTTAATAAATTCTGCTGCTACTTTTTTTAATGCTTCTAATCTATTTGGAGATAGATCTTTTGCTAGCATACTAGCAGAAACGTCTATGGCCATTACAATGTCAATTCCTCTTGTAGTTTTTGTTTTTGTCGAAACATCTACAGTTTGAGGTCTTGCTAACGCGGTAATTAATATAGCCAAGGCGACTAAGCGCAAAGCAAACAATAGGTGCTTTAATTTAGGTAACCAGGAATTAGTAACCTTAAAACCTTTTAGGCTTGATATTTTAAGTTCTGCTGTTTGTTTTTTGTGCTTAAAAATATACCACAACACAACTAATGGAAGTGCTAACAGCAACCAGAAAAATTCTTTATTTAAAAATTCGATTCCCTCAAACATTATTCTTCTGCTTTTTTAAGTTCTATTGAATTTAAAATACGCTCAACAATTTGATCTGCATAAACATCATATTCCTTCCAAAAAAGGAGTGCTTGTTGTACAATATTTTCTGATGTAAATGCTAAAATAACATACTTCCCTCTTTCTACTTTGTCTGAATTTGGGATTGATAGTTCTAAACTACCATGAACTTTTAGTCCTTCGGCACCGTTTGGAGTCACAAATTTTTCGTTTTTTGTTACGATATTCTGTGCACCAGAAGCTTCAAGTGTTTTAAAATTCTCGTTTATAGATTGTTCTAAATCTATTTTATTTTCACCTAAATTTTTATATTTAGAAGTCGTAACCGCAATGCTAAACCTATCTATTAAACTACCATAACCAAACATTGTAACATCAATCTGTTGCGATAATTCTTCGGGTAAACCGGGATCCATTCTTTTTAACACTTTAGGTGTTGAAATTGTTATAGGCGGAACCCCATATTCGCTAGTTACCCAATCGCCCTCTAAAAGCTCTATGCTATCATGACCAATAATAGTATCCTTAACATAATTAAATCCATATTTTATTGAAAAACCTGTGAAAGTAGCTATTAATATAAACACACTTATTGCTACCGTTATAATAATCTTATTTCGGGTTTTTTTACGTTCTAATTCTTCTCTATATTTTTCGTCTAAAAGCTTCTCTTCCTCTGTTGGCTCTGGTAACACTTCTTTTACATGATCAATCTCGCTATCAATCGTACTTCTATCTAATTCGGCTAATGCTATATCTGGAGCAGATTTTGCAAATTTCACTAAATCGGCTCGTTTTAAAATATTTTCAATATTTTCAATCGTCTCTTTACTTAAATCAATTTGGTTACCTTCTTTAAGCAATCGAAGTCTTTTAACAAGCTCATCGGTAGTACTTTCTAAAGAATGATCGTATACTTTTTCATCTAAATATTTTCTGATGATTCCTGTTAATTCTGAATAATATTCTTTTAATTCTGAATGTTCTAAATAATGGCTTTCATCTAGCTTTTTAAGAGCTAATTTAGCTCTGTCATAGGGAGGGAGCAATGCTATTTGTTCGGCTTCGGATAATGGTTTTTTTCTCCAAATAAACCAAAACAATAAAAATGCAATAATACCAATTATTAAAAGCGTAAGTAATAGATATTTCCACCAATTACTTGAAGGTTTTTTTACTTCAATAATAGGTTTGATATCATACAACCCTTGCTTTGTAGTATCAATTACAATATCTCTAACTTCTACCTTTAGAGAATCGGTAAAAAAGGTTTTATCTCCAATAATTATTTTTTGTCTTGGAATGGTGTAAGCTCCTGAATCAAATTGCGTTAATCCATACTTTTTAATGAGATTGTACTTATCGTTATTTTTTAATGTATCTACTTCGTAGGATTCAATCATTTCTAAAGGCGTGAATGTTTGCCCTTCTGGAAAAACAACCAAACTAGTAGTATCTGTTTCTACTTGAATATGATATGTAATTTGTTCACCTATTTTTATAGATGTAGAATCGATTGCCGAAGTAACTTGGGCAAATGAGACAAGAGAAAATAGAAAAAAGAGAAAAGAAGCTATGACCGAAGACCGAAGACGGAAGGCGGAAGCTATTTTACTCAAAAATCGTAATTCGTAATTCATAAATCTAAAATCGTTTATCCTCTTCTTTTAAAATAACCTAGAAGCTTTTTTACATAACTTTCATCAACGCGACAATCAATTGCTCCAGCGCCCGATTTTGTAAAGCTCTCTTTATAATAAGCTACTTTTTCATGATAGAACTTACCATAATTAAGTCTTACTTTTTTTGACGATGTATTCACTAACATGGACTCTCCGGTTTCTTCATCATGCATTTGCACCATGCCTAAGTTTGGTATATCTTCTTCACGTTTATCGTAAACGCGTATTCCTGTAACGTCATGTTTACCCGAAACAATTTTCATTGTTTGATGATAATCGTCGGCAATAAAATCAGATAACACAAAAACAATGGCTTTTTTCTTCATCACGTTTTGCATAAACTTTAATGCTTCTGCCAAATTGGTTTGCTTACTTTCCGGTTTAAACTCTATAAGTTCCCGAATAATACGAAGTACATGTGAACGTCCTTTTTTAGGCGGAATATAAAGTTCTACTTTATCAGAAAATAAAATGAGTCCGATTTTGTCATTGTTTTGAGTGGCCGAAAACGCCAATGTTGCTGCTATTTCTGTAACGACTTCGTTTTTAAACTGCTGTTCTGTGCCAAACAATTCTGAACCGGATATATCTACCATAAGCATCATGGTAAGCTCGCGTTCTTCTTCAAAAACTTTCACAAAAGGTTCATTGTAACGTGCAGTTACGTTCCAATCTATATTTCGTACATCGTCACCAAATTGATATTGGCGTACTTCACTAAAAGTCATACCACGTCCTTTGAAGGTTGAATGGTATTCTCCTCCAAATATATGATCAGACAGACGACGTGTCTTAATCTCTATTTTTCGTACTTTTTTTAGTAATTCTTTAGTATCCATTTTTCAATTTACGATTGTAGATTTTTGATTTACGACTTCTAAAATCGTCATTCTTAATTCTAAAATCTAAAATTCTATGGTACTTCTATCTCGTTTACAATTTTGTTGATGATGTCTACTGAATTTACATTTTCGGCTTCAGCTTCATAAGTAATCCCTATTCTATGCCTTAATACATCATAAACAACCGCGCGAACATCTTCTGGAATAACATATCCACGACGTTTAATAAAAGCATAACATTTAGCAGCAGTTGCTAAATTGATACTTCCACGTGGTGAAGCTCCAAATGAAATTAGCGGTTTTAAATCGGCAAGTTTATATTTTTCCGGATATCGTGTTGCAAAAATAATATCAAGAATATATTTTTCAATTTTCTCATCCATGTAGACCTCACGAACTACTTTTTGTGCATCTATGATTTGTTTTACAGAAACAACCGGGTTTACTTTATCCCAAGCACCTTTTAGGTTTGCTCTCATAATGAGCTGTTCTTCATCAATTTTTGGGTAATCTATAACCGTTTTTAACATAAAACGGTCAACCTGAGCTTCTGGTAAAGGGTATGTCCCTTCTTGTTCAACGGGGTTTTGTGTTGCCATAACTAAAAACGGCTTATCTAATACAAAAGTTTCATCACCAATAGTTACTTGCTTTTCTTGCATCGCTTCAAGTAAAGCCGATTGTACTTTTGCAGGAGCTCTGTTAATCTCATCTGCTAAGACAAAATTAGCAAATATAGGTCCTTTCTTTATCGAGAAATCATTAACCTTCATATTGTAAATTAAGGTTCCTGTTACATCGGCGGGTAATAAATCGGGTGTAAATTGTATTCTACTAAAGCTTCCGTCTACAGCTTGTGCCAAGGTGTTTATAGCCAAAGTTTTTGCTAACCCAGGAACACCTTCAAGTAAAATATGCCCTTGTCCTAATAACCCAATAAGTAACCGTTCGACCATATGTTTTTGGCCTACAATTACTTTATTCATTTCTAGCATTAGTAAATCAACAAAAGCACTTTCCTTCTCAATTTTCTCGTTAATTGTCTTAATATCAATTGTACCAGTTTCTTGCATCTTCTTTATTTTTTTAAGCCCGAATATAATAAGCTTATTTGAGCCATGCAAATTGTTAAAATTTTTCTTTTAAACCTGTTAAGAATAGGTTAAAATATTTAACAAATCCAGTTAAGAATAGGTTAAAATATTACGGGCAGTTTCTTAAAGAAACTGCCCGTAATATACATTGTTTTAGAATGAAATATTATGCACCTGGTAAAGTGATCTCTCCCAAATCGTTGGTTTCATCTTCTTTTACTTCTTCATTATTTAATTCGGTTGCAACTAGCCCAGATCCGTTTGCGGGTGTTAATGTAATTTTATATACACCTATTGGAATATTTTCAAGAAGAAATACACCTGCTTCATTTGTGTTTGCCTCAACGACAACACCATCTACTATTACAGAGGCTGTTACTACTACATTTTCATTAAGTATTTTACCTGTAATCGCTCCTGCTTTTAGTGCCAATTCTATAGCAGGTTCAATAACCGTAATTTCCCCATTAACAACTTCTATATTATTAACAGTTGTTACTTTATATTTAGAATTTGAATCTATAGGCGTTAATATAACTTCGTATGTTCCTGACGAAACTCCCCAAAGCGCAAAATGTCCTGTGTAGTTAGTATAAGCTGATAAAACTTCGTCGTCGTCTGTTTCCGGAGTTCCTTTAGTATCTATAACAGATGCTACAGCCGATTCATCTACAGGAAGTACAGAACCTTCTATGATTCCAGAACTTACTTCTGTTATCACCCTCATCACCGGCTTTAGATTAATGTTTCCTGATTTTCCTGCAATTATAACAGATTTATCAACATCAAAATCTAAAACAAAATCATAAGTAAAGCCTTCCTCTATTACTGTATCTACTTTTAGTTTTAAACCAGATTGTTGTGCACTTGGTGTTTTTAAGTCATGTACCTCTCCAACATCCAAATCATTTTTGATAACAATAGTATTATTATCTCCCAAGACTAATCTTATTTGTTTTAAGGTTCCGGTAGGAATAGGGAACTTGTCCACCAAAACTTCATGAACACCACCAGTGAGATCAAGTAAGTTTATCACTTTTTTATTTGAGTTAAGTGATATCCAACCATTTTCATCATTGCTGTTGTCATCCATTTTAATCAAAACATCAACAACATCAACATTCACTTCTTCAAAGTCTCCAGATTTATCTACCAATTTAATAGAAATGGTTGGTGCTTGTAAACTAGTATTATTTGATTCCGAATTATGACACCCAAAAAGAGAGATACATATTAAAGAAAGAAGGATTGTTTTTAATTTATTTAAAATACTCATCTCTATAACTTACAAATCGAGATCTTCACCACTGGTAACAATCTCATAATCAGTGCTTAATTATTATTTAAAGACAATGATACAATATTAAATGAGTTTTAAGTATTTTTATACGTGAATTGCCAAAAAAGACACATAATCTGTAAAAAAACATGAAAAATTTGTCTTTTTATTATAATTAAAAATATGAAAAAAACAGCCCTAATTACAGGAGCAACTAGTGGTATTGGAGAAGCAACTGCTTATGAATTTGCAAAACACGGTATCAATTTAATTTTATGTGGGAGGCGTCTAGATCGCCTTAACACGATTCAAAAAGCATTAGAGCGGTTAACCGATGTACATATTTTAAACTTTGATGTACGTGATAAAGAAAAAACACTGCAAGCCATTGAATCGCTACCTGATGCTTTTAAAAACATTGATATTTTAATAAATAATGCTGGTAATGCACATGGTTTAGATCCAATAAATGAAGGGAGTATTGACGACTGGGATGCTATGATGGATATTAACGTAAAAGGATTACTCTATGTAAGTAAGGCAGTTATTCCACAAATGACAGTACGTGAATCCGGACATATTATTAATATCGGTTCGTCGGCAGGTAAAGAAGTTTATCCAAAAGGAAATGTGTATTGTGGTAGTAAACATGCTGTTTTAGCTATTACAGAGGGTATGCGTATAGATTTAAACCCTTTTGGAATAAAAGTAGGAGCCATAAATCCCGGCTTGGTAGAAACCGAATTCTCCGAAGTACGCTTTAAAGGTGATAAAATTGCAGATTCTGTTTACAAGGGATTTAAAGCCTTACAGGCTAAAGACATTGCAGAGATTATTTACTTCGCAATTTCGCGGCCTCCTCATGTAAATATTGCAGATTTATTAGTGTTTCCAACGGCTCAGGCGAATAGTGTTATCGTAAAAAAGGATTTATAAAATGAAGAAGATACTTCTACTTCTTTTCTGTTTAATACTCTTTCCTATTTGTATTAACTCATTATATAGTCAAACCAATCAGGATTCTGAAGACCCAAGATTCATTATACATACTGTTGATTTAAAACAACAAAATTTAAGGTTTTATTGGAAAAGTAATGATGGAGTTAATATTGGAAATCATGAAAAATTAAAAAAATATCTTGAGAACAAATCCCAAAAATTAATTTTTGCTACAAATGGTGGGATGTATATGAAAGATGGCTCTCCTCAAGGGTTGTTTATAGAAAATGGGATCGTTAAAATTCCATTAGATACTCTAAAAAAAGATTATGGAAACTTTTACTTAGAACCTAATGGTGTTTTCTATGTAACAAAAGATAATAAAGGTGTCGTTTGTAAAACAGAAAATTTTAAGCTTAGCAAAAATATAGTCTATGCAACACAATCTGGACCAATGTTAGTCATTGACAATAAAATACATCCTGTATTTAAAAAGGATTCAAAACATTTACATATAAGAAATGGTATTGGTATCCTGTCTAATGGAGATCTTTTATTTGCCATGTCGAAAGGTTTAATCACATTATATGACTTTGCCGAATTTTTTAAAAATAATGGTTGTAAAAATGCTTTATACTTTGACGGATTTGTATCAAGAACATACCTGCCTTCTAAGAATTGGAAACAATTAGATGGTAATTTTGGAGTGATTATTGCCGAAATTGAAGAAATGAATTAAAAAGATTCCTGCTTTCGCAGGAATGACAGATATGATTAACAAACGTTTACTAATAAAACACCTTCTGGCTCATAACGATGAGAACAGCTTTTATGATAAAAAACGAAAAATAAACATTGGTCATAAAGAAGGAAAAGCTAAGTTTTTAAAACATGTTTGTGCACTTTCTAATAGCAACCCGAAAAACAACGCTTATATAGTTATTGGTGTTGAAGATGAAGACAACCATATTATTGGTGTCGATTTTTTTGATGACAGCAAAATACAAAACCTTATCAATGCTTACTTAAGCCACCCACCAATAATACAATACGAAAACATTCCATTTCCACATCTTCCCGACGATAAAGTAGTTGGTTTAGTAACTATTAGACCTACCGGTAAAATAACATCTCTTAGAAAAAACATTTGGAAATACTATGGAGGCTCTGTATTTTTTAGAGATGGGAGCATGAGTATGCCCAAGGTGTTTGATATTGAAATAAAAGACACCAATTCTAAAATTGTTGAGGCCATTGAGAACAATGCTCAAAATAACATAGAGCATACGCTTGATGGTGTTTTCGACTTTATGAATACCCGTAAAGATTACAATGCGCAATACAAAGTTTTTAAAGAGTATTTTGTAGTGTGTTGGGCAGGTCAAAAAAAAGTTGTAAAAGATGAAGTCTTTTTTTCCAGAGTAGATATTGAATTGATTAATGAGCAAGTACGATTATTTTTTTCTGCCTTAGATGAGGTCTCTATTTTATTTGATGACAACAGCTTTAAGATTGTTGAATATGTGGGTCTTGGGCTTCAAAATTCCAGTAAATATTATCCATTAGAAGAAACAATTATTCGTTTTGAAAACAATGCAAACTATACCATTGAAACAAAATTATTATTCAAACCTCCTCAATTTGATAAAAAGGTATTGCATCATATTTATAACACTAATAATGCTATTTTAGAAAAACTTAAAAAAGGATTTGCACTTACAAAAAGAGAAGAAGTAGATTTAAGAAATTTACCTGGAACGTATCTTATATGTTTTCTTAATTCATTTGAGGAAGCCATAAATAGACTTAACGAAGCCAAACCTTATTTAAAAGCTCATAGTAATGAGTTATACAATCTTTACAAAGAGTCTTTGCGCATCTTAAGAAAGGTCAAATACAGTTAATATGAGTTAACAAGTTTAGCCTAAAATTAATCTTAAGTTAACTTTTCAAGTTTTGAAATAAAAGAAAAATTATTAATTTTGCAATGCTATTAATCTTTTTAGATATAACCTTGTTTCTCCCGAAAAAAAATCGGCATTGGAACAAGGTTTTTTTGTGCTTAAATAAAATCTAATTGGTTGAACGATTTATTCAAAATAGCTTTGTCATTTACTTCTAGCCATTTATTTAAAACGGTGGCATAAATGGTTCTAAAATCTATTTCAAATTTTAAATCGCCATTATCATCTAAATCACTTAAACTGGAAGCTTCATTATAAAATCCTTGCTTTTTTAACTTATCGCCTATAATAAAAACATTATTAGCCGTACCATGATCGGTTCCCATGCCTGCATTTTGTTTTACGCGTCTGCCAAATTCAGAAAAGGTTAAAATTAGGGTGTCTTTAAAAGTGTTATTTTCTTTTAAATCACTAACAAACGCTTCCATGCTATTGGCATAAATACCTAATAACCTATTTTGTGCGTTTTTTTGGTTTGCATGCGTATCAAATCCGCCTAAAGAGGCATAAAATACTTTTGTTTGCAAACCTGAGTTAATAAACTGTGCGGTTGTTTTTAACTGATTTCCAAATTGATTTTTCGGGTACCCATCCTTAGCCGAAACAGTTTTACTCGTTTCATAAATATATTTTGCAGAAGACTCTGCCGATATCATAGATTTATATAAATACCCTAAGTTGTGTTCGCTAAGGTGGATATCATTTTGATGTTTTAACACGTTTTTAAAATAAGGGTCTTTAGACATGTTATACAAAACTTTTGGGTTTTGTGTAGCAATTCCATTAAACCGATTTCCTTTTAAGGCAATAGATAAACTTTCGTTTAGTTCAATAGCATGATACGGATGTTTAGCAGAATGATCTAAATAACGACCGATCCAACCTTCCTGTAAATACTCATTAGAGTCACTTGCTGTATGCCAAATGTCCATCGATCTAAAATGAGATCTAACAGGGTTAGGATACCCTACACTATTAATAATAGAAAGATTACCGTTATCGTATAAACGTTTTAAGGGTAATAAACTTGGGTGTAACCCTATGTCGTCATTAAGTTTTATAACATCGGTTTTTGATAACGCTATGGTTGGGCGTTCTTTATAATAGATATCATTTCTATAAGGTATAACCGTATTTAAACCATCATTTCCTCCAGATAATTGGACAATTACCAAACGTTTATAACCTAAGCTACTGCTGGCAACTTCTTCAAAAGCTTTTACAAAACTTGGCACAAAGAATAAACTACTTGCCAATGTTGAATTCTTTAAAAATTTTCTTCTATCCATAACTAACACATTTGATATTCTGGTAACGACATTAACTGAATACAATAATCTCTTTTAGTCCCTTTTTTCAATGACTGTAAATAATCTTCCGTTTTAGAATTAATATGACATTGTAATAAATGATTTTCTAATGTTTCTAAAGACACTTTTTTAAAGTTCGTATTAAAAACATCCCAATTGGGCTCTACTTTAAATCGGTTCTTTTTACTTCTGTTTTTGGAAGACATGTCCATCATACTATCAGAGTCATCCACTTCAATTTTAGAAATATAAGCATTGTTTAATAGTATGGAAGGCAATTTTAACCGAAACATAATCGTGTTACTGTCTATCCAACTCCTTCCACCTTTCCAACCAGCTACATTAGGCGGGTTTAACAATGTTTGCCCTAATACTTTTTGAATATAAAGCAATTGCCTTGAATTTTTAAACTGAACAGGAACAATGCCATTTATACCAACTAAAAACTCAATAGGAGATTTGATCTTTGTTCCTATATTTTCATCATCATAAAACCAATCGGAAAGGAGTAGATGCCTCATTAGTTTTTCGATATTATAATTAGGATAAAAAACACTTACCATTTCATCTATATGCGCTTTATGCACAACATCACTCACAAAATATTTGTATATTTTTTCGCAAATATATTTAGCACATTGTTCTTTTTCTAAAATGATATCGATAATAGCTTCACCATCAAAATTTCCTGTTTTACCAAAAAATGTTTTATTACCAGTGTCATGCTGAGGTTTTCTTAAAACAAATTCTCCTTTAAAATTATGATTATACCCTGTAAAAGCACGTGCACTTTCTTTAATATCCTGTTCGGTATAATTGCCAACGCCTAAAGTGAATAACTCCATAAGTTCTCTGGCGAAATTTTCATTAGGCTTTAGTTTTCTGTTTTGTTTCGTATTTAAATACTTTGTCATGGCAGCCTCTTTTGAAATAGCCTTTACAAAATCTTTAAAATTCCCTAAAGCGTGCTTACGTAAGGTATTATTAAACTGTTGAATGAATAAAATATTATTGTCTTCGCACACAAAATGGTTAGCCCAAAACAAGGTCATTTTTTCACGTAGCAGTTCATCTGTATTTGCTAATCTGCCTATCCATGCAACATTTAATTCAAGCCTCTTTTTTCGACTAATTTCTTGAAATTTCTTTCTGTTTTCTTTTGTAAAATCAGACTTGCTCGTAAACAAAGCATCAATTTCGGAGGTATCTACTTTTAGAGGTGTAACACTTTTTGAAGCTTTAAAAAGATGGGCAACAATTTCTGTTTTACTCTTTTTTGATAAAGTATTAAGTTGTGCTGGTAAAATCCCAAAACCTGTACGCCAATATAAATGCTGAATGTGCTTGTGTTCCATAATTGAAAACTTTAATAATCTATCGAAGTATATTATATAGACTTTTAAAAAGCAAAAAGGTTTAAAATTTAGAGACTTTAAGCTGTCAGATAGATTACTGTTTATTCTATTTTCGGACGTAAAAAAGACCTGCCAGGTTTTTAAAACCTGGCAGGTCTGAATTGAATTAAGATAGTTTTTTAAGTGAATTTTGTAAGTAAAGTGTAACAATTTCTGTTTTGCTCTTTTTGGATAAGGTGTTACTGTGGTGGTAAAATACCAAGGCCCGTAAGCCAAAATAAATGTTGAATGTGCCTGTGTTCCATAACCGAAGACTTTAATAACCCATTGGAGTATGTTATGATAGACTTTTAAAAAACGAAATGGTTTAAAATTTAGAAACTTTGAGTCTTTTTATCCAACACAAATGCTGTATTACATCTAGCCCATATTGCCGTTTTGCTCATTATTGGTTGCCATCTTTTTTTCTAAATATGTTTCAATATCTATTTCCCAACCCTTAAGTACTTTAAAAGCAACCTTTAAATAATTTTGAATATAAGGTATTTGATAAAATGGCAATAAATTGGTAATCGCCTCATCAACTAATTGAATTGACAATGCTCTATCAATCTTAGATTCTTGATAATAGATTCCCATATTTATTTGAGTCATTCCTACGTCAGGCAAATAGGTTTGGGGATTGGCTTCTGCTAATTTTCTTCTTATCTCTAAAGCTTCTTCATAGGAGCTCTCGGCTTTCTCAAATTCATTTTTAGCCCTCTGTAAAACCGCCAAATTATTTAAAGTCCCTGCAACATATGGCAAATAGGTTTGGGGATTGGCTTCTGCTAATTTTCGATATATCTCTAAAGCTTCTTCATAGGAGCTCTCGGCTTTCTCAAATTCATTTTTATCCCTCTGTAAAACCGCCAAATTATTTAAAGTCATTCCTACGTCAGGCAAATAGGTTTGAGGGTTGTCTTCTGCTAATTTTCTTCTTATCTCTAAAGCTTCTAGATAGGAGCTCTCTGCCTTCCCAAATTCATTTTTATCACTCTGTAAATTAGCCAAATTATTTAAAGTTGCCGCTTTTTCATAATTGGACGTTACTTTTTGTAAACAAATTCGATAATAATGTGTTGATTTATTAAATTTATGGATAAATTTAAAATAATTTGCAGCTTCCAAACAATTATCCCAATTGCTAAAAAGTTCCAATGCCTTTTCATAATTTGAACCTGCTTCAGCAAATTTATTTTTCACTCTCAGTATTCGAGCTTTTAAAATTCGTGTTTCCGCTTTTTGTTTAATATCTTCAATAGCAAGTTTTTCTTCCTCTTCCATTTTTACTTCATCCAACACAACTAATGCCTTGTCCATTTTTCCAACAATGAAATAATCTAAAGCTTCTTGATATAAATTTGTGTTTTCACTTAAATCTTTACCCTCTATTTCAGTTAAAAAGTGAGAGACTTGATTTTCTAAAGATTTCTTTTCATTTTTTAATGCCTCAATTTTATTAGACAAACCAATTATTTCTTTATCTAAATAACCTTGAATCTTTACTTTATCTTTAATACGACTTTTAAGTATTTTAATTTGTTCTTGGTATGGATCTATAAATGGCTGTAGAAATTCCTGAAATGACTTTCTCTCTTCTATTTGTTCTCCCTCACTATTTATGTACTGAAAAATAAATATGTTATTTCCAAGGGCTGTTACTTTATTGAGGTTAGAATTACTCATCTTTATTTATGCCCTTTTTTTTTATTGTTTGGGTTATATTGATATTACTACCGAATACGTTTTTAATTGAGTTTCTGCTTGTTTTGATTACATTTCCATTTAACTTACTATTTCTCTCTAAATAATCTAAAATCAAACAGACCATTGATAGCACTCCAAGTACAGCAACTGTAATTAAATCTAATTCTTTTAGTCCGGCTTGTATGTTTAAATTTCCCGTTTTAGAATTAATAAAAAAATAAATATTACTAAGTAAAGGAAATGAAATAACATAAAAGGCTCTCATATATCTTGTTGCAGGATTGTTTAGTAAAACGAGTACTAAAATAACAACTGCAATTATTAAAGATATTTGCCAATCTCCAATTATAGCATAAGTAATTATCCCTCCAATTATTCCTAAGACTGTAGATGTTAGAATCCAATTACCTTTCATTTACTTAATTTTTTATTTTATTACTAACACATACTTACAAATCAAATTTAATCCCCTGTGCCAAAGGTAATTCAGTGGTGTAATTAATAGTATTCGTTTGACGTCTCATATATACTTTCCAAGCATCAGAACCCGATTCGCGTCCGCCTCCAGTTTCTTTTTCACCACCAAAAGCACCACCAATTTCAGCACCCGAAGTTCCAATGTTTACATTAGCAATACCACAATCTGACCCAGCAACAGATAAGAAGCGCTCAGCCTCACGTAAATTATTAGTCATAATAGCCGAGCTTAATCCTTGTGCCACTTCATTTTGAATAGCAATGGCGTTTTCAACTTCACCCGAATATTTTAATAAATATAAAACAGGCGCAAAGGTTTCATGCTGTACAATTTTAAAGTGAGGTTTTGCTTCAGCAATAGCTGGTTTTACATAACATCCACTTTCGTAACCTTCACCAGAAAGTACGCCACCTTCAACAATAATATTCCCGCCTTCTTCAACGACTTTGGATAAGGCGTTTTCATACATGCTCACAGCACCCGTGTCAATTAATGGCCCTACATGGTTGTTTTCATCCAACGGATTTCCAATACGCAACTGCTTATAAGCATCAACAACCGCATTTTTAACTTGATCGTAAATACTCTCATGAATAATTAAACGACGAGTAGATGTACAACGCTGTCCGGCAGTACCAACAGCTCCAAAAACAGCCCCGATTACAGTCATTTTAATATCTGCATCTGGTGTTACAATTATGGCATTATTACCACCTAACTCTAATAAAGATTTCCCCAAACGTGCGGCTACTTCCTGTGCCACAATTTTACCCATTCTGGTAGAACCTGTAGCAGAAATTAAAGGGACGCGAGTATCTTTAGTCATAAACTCACCTACCTTATAATCACCATTAATTAAATTACAAATCCCTTCTGGTAAGTTATTTTCTTTAAAAACTTCGGCTGCGATATTCTGACAAGCCACACCACAGATAGGTGTTTTTTCAGAAGGTTTCCAAACACAAACATCACCACAAATCCAAGCCAAAGCAGTATTCCATGCCCAAACAGCCACCGGAAAATTAAAAGCCGAAATAATGCCAACCACCCCTAGTGGGTGATATTGCTCGTACATGCGATGCCCTGGGCGCTCTGAATGCATAGTTAAGCCGTGAAGCTGACGTGATAACCCAACTGCAAAATCACAGATGTCAATCATTTCCTGAACTTCTCCTAATCCTTCCTGATAAGATTTACCCATTTCATAAGATACCAACTTCCCTAAAGCCTCTTTCTTTTCTCTTAGTTTTTCACCAAACTGACGTACAATTTCGCCACGCTGTGGTGCAGGCATGGTTCTCCATGTTTTAAAAGCATTTGTAGCATGCTCCATAACTTTTTCATAATCTTCTTTAGTGGTTGTTTTTACCTTACCGATCAATTCACCATCGACCGGAGAAAAAGATTCTATAATATCGCCACTGGAAAAACGATTCGAACCTGTTGAAGTGCCTTCGTTTACACCTTCCACACCTAAAATTTTAAGCGCTTTATCTATTCCAAAATCAGTTGTTATTGTTTGCATTTATTGTTGAATTATTATTTATGATAAAATTATTTTGCGAATATAGCAATAAAAACTCTCTTTTATCCAAATTTGGTAATGATAAAACTGGTAACTTTAATGCGTTAATCAATTATAATTTTTATGAAAATATCTACCTACATTTTAATAATTACTTTATTGTTCTTTAGTTGTAAAGAGAAAGGTAAACGAATCGACTCTAATCCTCAAGAAAATCACCAAAATGTCCCTGAAATTGAGGCAAATACAAATGAGTTTTCTATAATAATTCATGGAGGTGCAGGTACCATTTTAAGAAAAAACATGTCTCCGGAAAAAGAAGCGGCTTATAAAACAGTATTAGAAAAAGCCATAAAAGTTGGATATAACATCTTAAAAAATGGAGGGTCTAGTTTGGATGCCGTACAAAAAACGATTAATGTTATGGAAGACTCACCTCTGTTTAATGCCGGAAAAGGAGCTGTTTTTACTAACGCAGGTACTAATGAGCATGATGCCTCTATCATGGATGGAAAAACATTAAATGCAGGAGCATCCGCAGGAACAACAATTGTAAAAAACCCTATAAATTTAGCCAGAACTATTATGGACAAGTCGCCCCATGTTATGTTGTCTGGAAATGGTGCCAATACTTTTGCAAAAGAGCAAGGTTTGCAAATTGTTGCCCCCGATTATTTTTATACCGAAAAACGTCATAAATCGCTTGAAAAAATAAAAGAATCGGAAAAACTTGAATTGGATCACGATGACAAAACAGCCTTCTTTTATGACGAAGCTATTAAAAACTCCAAATTTGGAACGGTAGGCTGCGCAGCGCTCGATAAAAACGGAAATTTAGCTGCAGGCACTTCTACTGGAGGTATGACTAATAAACGCTGGGGGCGTATTGGAGACTCACCCATTATTGGAGCAGGTACTTATGCAAATAATAATACCTGCGCTATATCCAGTACAGGTTGGGGCGAGTATTTTATTCGTGCTATGGTAGCTCACGATATTTCTGCTCTTATGGAATATAAAAATTTATCCTTACAAGAAGCCGCCAAAGAAGTCATTCAAAATAAACTATCAAATTTAGGAGGCACAGGAGGTGTTATCGCCGTTGATAAAAATGGAGATATGGTCGCAGAATTTAATACAGCAGGTATGTATAGAGCAACCATGAATGATAAAGGCGAATTATCCATTGGTATCTATAAAAATTAATAATATATCAGTCAGTCTGATACCCGTGTTAAAATTTAACTAGCGTAAGCAATGGCGTAGTCGAAATGATAGTTCCATTGTCCTCCTGAGGGCAGTCGAAGGACTTGTTAGTTATTACCTTTAAAGCGTTTCGACTGCGTTCCTTGTGACATTTTTAATTTTATCATGTACTTAGCACAAAATTTAAAATTACTTTTTTAGAAAAAGTTGTGTGTAATAATAATGCCCGTTTTCATTTTTGATAGCACTAATACCAATATGTGTAAAATCACCTTCTATATTTTCTCTATGCCCTTTGCTTTCTAACCAATCTGTCATAACATCTTGTGCCGATTTTTGTTTGGCAGCTACATTTTCACCAACACCTTTAGCATTTTCCTCATCAAACAACCTATCTGCTCGGTAATCAAAATTATCATGGCTGATGTCTCCCTGACTAATCATGAATATATTATGTTCTTTGGCTAAATCTTCCGCTAAAGTGCTAACCTCTAAAACTTGTTTTCCAATACCTAATCTATGTTCATTTACTAATTGTAGTATAGTCGTTGTTATTTCTTCTTCGATATCGGTATCCGAATTATCTTTTGAACATCCTATGTTACAGGTTAATATGGTAAAAAACACTAGAACAAGTCCAGTTCTTGATAAGAATTTTTTCATGAATTATGTGATTTGGGGTTTTTAAATATACGTTTTATTTAACTTTATGGTTTATTTGACTACCTTAAAATCTTATAATTAATTTAACATATAACAAAAATCTAAAGAACAAAATTGTAACGTAACTAATTTAACAAGAAGCTACCTACACTTTCTTTTTCAAGTTTATTTTTTCATTTAAAACAACTCTTATGTTATTAAAAAAGTCATTAGCTTTCGTAGTGCTTATTATATTAGCCGCATCTTGTAAAAAGAAAGTCGTTGAAACAGATAACCTTTTTAAATTCAAAGATTATATAAGTTACACATCATCCGGTCTAACATCAGTAACCAGTCCAATTGAAATAAGTTTAACCGAAGATGTCGAAGGTTGGTTAATGGGTGAAGAAATAACAGAACAGATCATTTCCATAAGTCCACATGTACAAGGGAAATTAATAGTTGCTAATAAGCATACTTTAATGTTTACTCCAGATGAACCACTTCAACCAGCTACCGAATACGCTGTTACAGTTAAACTAAACGATATTTATAAAGATATTCCTAAAGGTTTTGAAACCTATACGTTTCAGTTTAAAACCATTACACCAAGCTTTAATATAGTAACAAATAATTTACAATCTTATAGTAAAAAGTGGCAGTATTTAGAAGGTGTTATTAAATCGGCAGATATTATTTCTCTAGATAAGGCTAAGCAATTGGTAAAGGCCTCACAAAATGGAAATAACTTAATTATTGTATTTAACGATGCTAATGAAAAAAGCAAGATTTTCGATTTTAAAATTGATAGTATTAATCGCTTGAATGACGATAGTAACATTCTCGTTTCCTGGAATGGAAAGCCTATTGAAGCAGCTAACAAAGGAGAAAACAAAGTCATTATTCCGGGGATAAATAACTTCACAATTACTAAAACAGCAGTAGTTCAATCACCCGAACAACATTTGCTAATCAATTTTTCAGACCCTATAAAAAAGCAACAAAATTTTGATGGTTTGGTCATGCTTCAAAATGTAAAAAAACCAAAATATGTTGTTGATGGAAACGTCCTAAAAGTATACCCAGATACTAAATTGGTAGGCAACATTCGAGTAGATATTTTTCAAGGCATTAAAAACAAAGAAGGTTTCAAACTTAAAAACCCTTTTTCAGAAACCATCGCTTTCGAAGCATTAAAACCACAGGTACGTTTAATTAGTAACGGGAGTATTTTACCAAATTCGGAAGCATTAAAATTTAATTTCGAAGCTGTTAACTTGAGTGCTGTTGATGTTAGAATTATTAAAATTTTCGAAGACAATATTCTTCAGTTTTTGCAAGACAATAACATGAATAGTAATAACAGTCATGCCATTAGAAAAGTGGGGCGTCGTATTGCAAAACAAACCATTCCTTTAGTATCTGAAGCCGAGAATACAGGAAAATGGAAAGCATATAGTATTGATTTATCAAATTTTTTTAAAGTAGACCCTGGGGCTATTTATCGTGTAGAAGTGAGTTATAATAGAAACCATTCATTGTATGATTGTGATGCCGTTGTTAAAGTAAACAATGTTGAAAATGGTGATGATTATTACGATGAAGCATACTATGAAGAAGATTACGGTGAAGAAACTACTGAAGATGAAGAATTAAGAGAAGAAGCCTATTGGAATAATTTAAATTATAGATACCGCAACTATTCTTATAACTGGCGCGAACGCGAAAACCCTTGTCATGAAGCCTATTATAATGAAAACCGTGTAGTGTCTCAAAACCTAATTGCTTCAAACCTGGGAGTGATTGCAAAACGAAGCACTAACAATTCGTATTACTTTGCAGTTACAAATATTTTAAATACCAATCCAGAACCCAATGCAACAGTATCACTTTATAACTTCCAGCAACAAAAGCTAGAAGAAGCCATTACAGATAAGGAAGGGCTAACTATTATTGATGCCGAAAAACATGCCGCATTTGCTATTGTTTCAAAAGGAAATAATGTTAGCTATATAAAACTTCATGATGGCAATTCATTATCACTAAGTAAGTTTGATGTTTCCGGTAACAAGTTACAACGCGGACTTAAAGGGTATATTTATGGCGAACGTGGTGTTTGGCGACCCGGTGATACGTTACACTTAACATTCATGTTAAATGACCAAGCCAATAAGCTACCTAAACAGCATCCCGTAAAGTTGGAAATTACCGATCCCAACGGAAAATTAATTTATAAAAAAGTTAGTGTAGATAACATTAATGATTTTTTCAAATTTACGGTTCCTACATCTTCAGAAGGTAAAACAGGACATTATAATGCTAAAGTCTCTGTAGGAGGGGCGACATTTTACAAAGGGTTAAAAATTGAAACTGTAAAACCTAACCGATTAAAAATTAAAGTTGATTTTGAAAATGAGATTCTTACAAGTAAAGCCCCTTTAAAAGGAAACTTAGATGTAAAATGGCTTCATGGTGCTCCGGGAAAAAACTTAAAAGCCGAAATAAAAGCCAAATTCAGCACCTCATATTCAGGATTTAAAAATTATAAAAACTACACATTTAACGACCCAACACGTCAATTTAATACCGAAGAAATTAATGTTTTTGAAGGGAAAGTAAATGAAGAAGGACAAGCCAACATTACTAATAAAATAGCTATTGGTAAAAATGCTCCCGGGATGTTAAACGTTCAGTTTTTAGTACGTGCTTTCGAAAACGGAGGCGATTTCTCATTAGATGCATTCACCAAACAATATGCGCCTTACGAGTCTTTTGTTGGGTTACGTTCGCCAAAAGGAAATGCCTATGGGTCTTATTTCACAGACGAAAATCAAAGTTTTGATGTCGTTGTGGTTGATGCCAAAGGGAAACCTGTAAAGCGAAATAATCTGGAAGTAAAGGTTTATAAAATTGAATGGCGCTGGTGGTGGAATTCATCTTACGACAATTTATCAAGCTACGTTTCCAGCAGTTACCACAGACCTTATTTAAAAGCTAAAATAAGTACTAATGCTAATGGAAAAGCAACATTAAATATAAAAATTCCAGATGGTGAGCGGGGGCGTTACCTTATAAGAATTAAAGACCCTGTAAGTGGACATGCCACGGGAAGAACAGCCTATTTTTATAAAAACTGGTGGCAAAATGCATCCTCAGGAGATAAAGGTGCAGCAAAAATGCTCATTTTTTCGGCAGATAAAGAAAAATATAACGTTGGTGAAACGGCAAGAATAACATTTCAATCAGGTAGCGAAGGTCGCGCTTTGGTAAGTGTTGAAAATGGGACAGAAGTTTTAGACCAAAAATGGGTAAAAACAAAACCGGGAGAAACGACGGTTGATATTCCTGTAACATCAGACATGGCACCCAATGTATTTATAAATATTTCATTATTACAACCACATGCAATTACAGCTAACGATTTACCAATTCGCTTATTCGGGGTCATTCCTATAATGGTTGAAGACCCTAATACCAAATTAGAACCCGAATTAAAAATGCCGGACAAGCTACGTCCGGAACAAGAGTTTCAGGTTACCGTTTCAGAGAAGAACAATAAACCGATGACCTATACCATTGCTATGGTAGAAGAAGGTTTGTTGGATTTAACACGTTTTAAAACACCAAATGCATGGAATTCCTTTTATGCTCGCGAAGCTTTAGGTATAAAAACCTGGGATGTTTTTGATGATGTTATTGGTGCATATTCCGGTAGTATAGATCAAGTATTTGCTATAGGAGGTGATGGTAGTGCTACTGGTGGAAAAAATAAAAAAGCAAATCGTTTTAAGCCTGTAGTTACTTATTTAGGCCCTTTCACGTTAAAAGCAGGCGCTAGTAAAAAACATAAAATAAAAATGCCAAATTACATAGGAGCTGTAAGAACGATGGTAGTTGCCGGAAATAATGCAACCGAAGCTTATGGAAGTACAGATAAATCTGTAGAAGTAAAAAAACCTTTAATGGTGTTGGCATCGCTTCCGCGGAAATTAAGTCCGGGTGAAAAAGTAACACTTCCAGTAACGGTTTTTGCTATGGAACCTAAAGTGAAAAATGTAAATATTAGCCTAAAACTTAGTAATGGAATTTCTATTGTTGGAGCTAAATCCAAAACGCTCACTTTTGCCAATCCAGATGAACAAATGGCATACTTCGAATTGGATGTAAGTAAAGCAAAAGGCATTAACACTGTTGAGGTAATTGCTTCTGGAAATGGAGAAAAATCGACTTATAAAGTTGAACTAGACGTTATAAATCCAAATCCTATAACATCCAAACCAATAGACCAGATTTTAGAAGCAAACGCATCAGAATCTATAACATTTTCAACATTTGGGGTTTACGGTACAAACTCGGCAACGCTTGAATTTTCTACCATGCCTCCAATGGATTTTTCACGCAGATTGCAATATTTAATTCAATACCCTCATGGCTGTGTAGAGCAAACGACATCAAGCGTGTTTCCGCAGTTGTTTTTAAACGATATTTTCGATTTAACACACGATAAAAAGCAAAAAATTAAAACCAATATAGAAAACGGTATTAAGCGTTTAGGTCATTTTCAAAGACCAAACGGCGGTTTAAGTTATTGGATGGGAGAAAACAACACCAACGATTGGGGAACAAGTTACGCAGGGCATTTTATGCTTGAAGCCGAAAAGAAAGGCTTTGTTTTACCACTCACTTTTAAAAGTAATTGGATTTCATATCAACAACAGATGGCAAGAGATTGGAGACCAAGCTACAGAAATTATAATTCGGATTTAGCCCAAGCTTATAGGTTATATACTTTGGCTCTTGCAGGTAGTCCAGATTTAGCAGCAATGAATCGCTTGCGTGAATTTAGTGAAATTTCAAATGAAGCCAAATGGCGTCTTGCTGCTGCCTATGCATTAGCAGGACAAAAAGAAGCGAGCGATAATATTTCGCAATCGGCAAATATTAATTTTAAACCTGTTCGCTATAATTATTATACCTATGGGTCTGTTGATAGAAACCGCGCTATGGCTTTAGAAACGATGGTACTTACTAAAAACCCAAAAAGACGCGAATTATCTCAATATATTGCTAAAGATTTATCGAGTAACCGTTGGATGAGTACTCAAACAACTGCTTATAGTTTACTAGCTATTGCAAAAATGGTGAACGCTAATGGAGGAAAAGCACTTAATGTAAACTATACCATAAACGGGAAAGCAGAAACGATAAATTCTAAAAGTGCTATTGCGCAACGCGAATTAAAAGTTGTCGATGGAGAAAACACGTTGTTGTTTGCTAATAACAAAGATAATGTGGTTTATGTACGTGTTTTAAATTCGGGGAAATTGCCATTAGGCCAAGAATTAGCAGAACAACGCGGATTAAGTGTTTCCTATACATACAAAGATTCAAAAGGAAATAAAATTGATATATCTCAACTAACGCAAGGACAAGATTTTGTGGCAACAGTTAAAGTTAGTAACCTTAAAAATGAAGCTATTAACGATGTGGCATTAACGCAAATATTTCCTTCTGGTTGGGAGATTGTAAACACTCGTTTTACAGACTTTGGAAATACAACAACGAGTCAAGCCAGATTTACAGATATTAGGGACGATCGTGTTAATTTCTATTTTGATTTAGGACGCAAAGGAAGGCAGGATACCAAAACCTTTAATGTCATGTTGAATGCGTCGTATTTAGGCAGGTATTATTTGCCGGGTATTCAGGCAGAAGCTATGTATGATAATGAGTATTTGGTAAGGACTAAAGGGCAGTGGGTTACTGTGGAAAAGTAGTCAAGAAAATAACCACCTCGTCTTCTATTTCAAGGTGTTGAAATAGAATCCACTCCTCCTTTAAAAGGAGGAGAGTTAAAAAAGCAGATTATAATTAACTATTGAACTACAAATTCAAAATTAAGTTAGAAACAAAAACTCCTTCCCTTGTGAGGAAGGTGGCTTTAATTTCAATAAAAGAAATCAAAGACGGAAGGGTTGAACTATAAGTATGGATAAGAAAATACACAACCATAAATATCTTGAACAACGCAGAAAAGAACTGCGAAAAAATTTAACATCCGCAGAAGCAACATTATGGGCACTTTTACAGAAGAAGCAACTCAAAGGAAGAAAGTTTAGAAGACAACATAGCATTGAAAATTATATTGTGGATTTTTATTGTGCATCAGAAAAACTGATTATAGAATTAGATGGAGCCTATCATCTTGATTTTGCTCAGCAAAATTATGATTATGAAAGGACAAGAATTTTAAACGACCTTGGGTTTAAAGTACTTAGATTCGAGAACAAATTGATTTTTGAAAATAGTGCTGATGTATTGGAGGAAATAAGCAGTCATTTTAAATATTAGAACCACCTCGTCTCTCATTTCAAGGTATTGAAATGAAATCCACTCCTCCTTTAAAAGGAGGAGAGTTAAAAAAGTATATTACAATTAACTATTGAACTACAAATTTAAAATTAAGTTAGAAGCAAAAACTCCTTCCCTTGTGAGGGAAGGTGGCTTTGATTTCAATAAAAGAAATCAAGGACGGAAGGGTTGAACTATAAGTATGGATAAGAAAATACACAACCATAAATATCTTGAACAACGTAGAAAAGAACTGCGAAAA
Organism: Flavivirga aquimarina; assembly: GCF_030540835.1. GTDB lineage: Bacteria > Bacteroidota > Bacteroidia > Flavobacteriales > Flavobacteriaceae > Flavivirga > Flavivirga aquimarina. The sequence continues at coordinate 88,419 of NZ_JAUOEK010000069.1, forward strand.
AATTTAACATCCGCAGAAGCAACATTATGGACACTTTTACAGAAGAAGCAACTTAAAGGAAGAAAGTTTAGAAGACAACATAGTATTGAAAACTATATTGTGGATTTTTATTGTGCATCAGAAAAACTGATTATAGAATTAGATGGAGCCTATCATCTTGATTTTGCTCAGCAAAATTATGACTATGAAAGGACAAGAATTTTAAACGACCTTGGGTTTAAAGTACTTAGATTCGAGAACAAATTGATTTTTGAAAATAGTGTTGATGTATTGGAGGAAATAAGCAGTCATTTTAAATATTAGAACCACCTCGTCTCTCATTTCAAGGTATTGAAATGAAATCCACTCCTCCTTTAAAAGGAGGAGAGTTAAAAAAGTAGATTACAATTAACTATTGAACTACAAATTTAAAATTAAGCTAGAAGCAAAAAATCCTTCCCTTGTGAGGGAAGATGGCTTTGATTTCTATAAAAGAAATCAAAGACGGAAGGGTTAAACTATAATTATGGACAAGAACGTAATAATAAATACTTTGAAATGAGCCTCATTCCTCTGGTTGCTGTGGAGTCGAAATGAAGACTGGAATCTCATGATTGAGAAATACAAATATTAATATTGTATCAATAAATATGATACATATCAAAAACTATAAGATTCCTGCCTTCGCAGGAATTTATTACCGTTTCAAAGTAAAATGCCCTGTTAGTTTTTGGTTATCAACAATAATAACATACCAATAGTCTCCAGTGGGTAATGGCTGACTATTAAAGGTTCCATTCCATGAAAAGGCGGAGTTTCTCGAGTTTTTAATAAGTTTTCCATAACGGTTAAAAATAGAGACATAAGATGTTGAGAAAAATTCAATGCCCTTTAAATCGAATAAATCATTATTACCGTCATTATTTGGAGTAAAGAATTTTGGAATATAGAAATGCAAATGTAGTGTAGTGATAAGTTCGTCACAATGCCGTTCTTTGGCATAAATGGTATATAAGCCACCATCAATATTAAAAAATGTATGGCTCGATTGAAATATATTACCATCGAGCGAATACATGAAATCTCCTGTATTTGATGTGGTAATAACGATATCGTTACCATCAGTTTCGACCATTTCTATTATTGGATTGTCAATTTGCGATAAGGTAATTGTTTTTGTTATTGAGCAGGCTCCATTTGCAACTTCAACAGTATAGGTGCCGGGGCTGGTAACATTAATACTTTCTGAAACTTCCCCAGTATTCCATAGGTACGATGTTACTATATTTGAGTTTGCAACATTAGCATGAAGAGTTGTATCCGTATTTTCACAAAAGGAGAACGATTCATCTACAACCTCTGGAACTTCTAAATAATCTACCTGAAGTGGTGTTCTTGAAACCGATAAACATCCTGCAATAGTAGTTTCGGCTTCGGCATAATAAGTTCCAGAAACACCTCCCGGACTAAATGAATAGCTATTGGCTTGAAGAAGGTTTCCACCAACAAGAGCATCATACCAATTCACTATAATCCCGTTAGGAACAGTTACAGTAAGTGGCGTGGTATCATTTTCACAAATATTTAAATTGCCATTGCTTACAGGTGCATCAGGTATTGGAATAACTCCAAATTCAAATGTGTCTGATAGCGTATTACAAAACGGATTTGATAAATTAACAGCATCTTCGGCTATTTTTGCTCTATAAAAAATGGTATTGCTTAGTAAGGGCGTGGTATAGGTTTGATTTGTTTCTCCAGAAATATCAGTCCAATTAATGCCATCGGGACTTTCTTGCCATTGATAAAAATGGGTTGTAAAAATTGCAAAATCCGGAGTAGCAGTAAGTACTGTAGAATAAGGAGGGTTTCCATCGCAAATAAAAAATTCTGTATCATTTAGCGAATCGGTAATTGTAACAGTATCTCCACAAGATTTAAAAACGATATCATCTATAGCCAAATCATTTCCACAACCACCAGTACCATTATTTCGCATTTTTAGAATAACGGAGGTTTCACTTGGCGAAGTCTGAAATACTAAAGCATATTGTTGCCAATTTGGAGAGGTTGAACTAGGGATACTTCCTGTGCTTCCGCTTGCTAATAAATTAGTGTCTGTATTATCCCAAATTTCGAATGTGACATTTATAGGTATTCCATTACCATTAGCACCACACCCTTGATGATTAAAAGGCAGTAGATTAACCATCCAAGAAGAGAACTCATAAGAAGTGTTTTCACAAAGGCCACTAATGGTTGTTCTGTAAAACTCTCCTGCTTGAGAGTCATTAGCGTTTATAATAAGCATTCTTCCATTAGTGTCACCGCTAGTATGGTCATCAATATCATACCAACCGAACCAATTAGTATTACTAGAAACATTATAAAATCCATCATCGGGTTGAGATGTACTATAAGTATATGTCGTTGTGCCTACAGGAAGTTGAGTTGTCGAACCAGCACCAAAAGTATCTGTAAATATAGGATCACCAGAGTTACCCGTACAAAAACTTAATTGAGCTTGTGTCTTTGATACAGAAAAAAGAAAAAATAATATGACGATATTTTTTTTAATGCCTTATAATTTTATTAATAGCTATATTAATAAAAAAAACAAAGTTTATGTATCGGCTTATAACTAAATGATATAACTTATGATTCATATTTATTCTTTTTCTTATTATACTTACTATTTATAAGAATTCAGTAATCATAAAATTAATATAAAATACATCTAAAAAGTTTTGTTTACAGTATATATTTTAGTGAGGCGATTAGTAGACTACATAAAAAAGCATAAAATAAAATCGACAATTATTGTTGTACTTCTAATTACCTATTATTTATGTTTACCAAAACAACTTTTTAAAGACCCAACAACAACAGTTATTACAAGTTCAAACAATGACTTATTAGGAGCTCAAATTGCTAAAGATGGTCAATGGCGGTTTCCACAAAATGATAGTATTCCTGAAAAATTTAAAACCTGCATCGTACAATTTGAAGATGAATATTTTTATAAACACCCCGGCTTTAATCCAGTATCCATTTTTAAAGCCTTAAGAGATAATCTAAAATCTGGAACCGTAAAACGAGGCGGAAGCACCATTACCCAACAAGTAATTCGACTATCCAGAAAAGGGCAATCCAGAACCTATTTAGAAAAATTAAAAGAAATTATTCTCGCAACGCGATTGGAGTGTCGTGAGTCAAAAAATAAAATATTATCCTATTATAGTAGTCATGCTCCTTTTGGAGGAAATGTAGTTGGATTAGATGCTGCCTCATGGCGTTATTTTAACAGAAACGCTAATCAATTGTCCTGGGCAGAGAGTGCTACACTTGCTGTTTTACCCAATGCTCCAAGTTTAATTTATCCCGGAAAAAATCAGGAAAAACTTTTGAAAAAGCGAGACAGGCTTTTAAAAAAACTTTTAGGGAATGATATTATTGATTCATTAACCTATCAATTGTCAATAGCCGAAGGGTTGCCACAAAAACCGTATCCGTTACCACAAATAGCCCCTCATTTATTACAAAAAGTGTCGCAAACTAATTATGGAAAACACATAAAAACTACTATTGATATAAAGCTTCAACAACGGGTTAACTATATTATAAAAAATCATTACAATCAGTTAAGTCAGAATGAAATTTATAATGCAGCCGTATTGGTTTTAGATGTAAAAACCAGACAGATTTTAACTTATGTGGGCAATACGCCAACAGATAAAGCGCATCAAAAAGATGTTGATATTATTGATAAACCAAGAAGCACAGGCAGTATTTTAAAACCTTTTTTATACGCTGCGATGTTAGATGCTGGAGATTTGCTGCCTAATACTCTGGTAGCCGATGTCCCTACCCAGTTTGGAAGTTATAATCCTGAAAATTATAATAAGACCTACGACGGTGCTGTTCCTGCGAGTAGAGCCTTATCACGTTCTTTAAATGTACCAGCCGTAAGAATGCTTCAAGAATTTGGTTTAGATCGATTTCACCATTATTTAAAAGCATTGCAGTTAAAAGACTTAAAATACAATGCCAACCATTACGGACTATCACTTATTCTGGGAGGAGCAGAAAGTAACCTTTGGGATTTATGCAAAAGTTATGCAGCACTATCTTCAACTTTAAATCATTTTTCGGAAACCTCAAGCGAATACTTTACTAATGAGTTTTGCGAACCTACATTCTTTGCTTCAGAAAATATAGATTTTGGAAAAAAAACATTAGAGAAAACTCTTCTTGATGCGGGGTCTATTTATTTAACTTACGAAAGTTTAAAAGAAGTAAATAGGCCCGAAAGCGACGAAAGTTGGGAGTTTTTTGATGGCTCTAAACAGATAGCCTGGAAAACAGGTACTAGTTTTGGGTTTCGGGACGCTTGGGCTATTGGTACGACTAAAGATTATGTGGTTGGGGTTTGGGTTGGAAATGCCGATGGAGAAGGGCGACCTGGTTTGGTTGGTGTGCAAACAGCAGCTCCTATTTTATTTGATGTATTCGATTTATTACCAAATAGTGACTGGTTTTCAAAGCCTTTTGACGACATGCAAAAAATAGATATTTGTAAACAAAGTGGACATAGGGCTTCTCATAATTGCCATGAAGTTGAACAAAAATTTATTCAGGTAAGTGGTATAAAAACTAAGCCCTGTCCATATCATGTATTAATCCATGTGGACAAGAATGAATCGTTTCAAGTAAATACGTCTTGCGAAGATTTGGGTGATATTATTCACAAACCTTGGTTTGTTTTGCCTCCTTTAATGGCCTATTATTACAAAACTAAAAATCCGTTTTACAAACCACTCCCTAAATTTAGAAGCGATTGCATAGGAACACAAGCGGTTTCAATGGAATTTATTTATCCAAAAGAAAATAACACTATTTTTTTACCAAAAGATTTTGATGGAAAAACAAATGACCTTGTTTTAAAAATAGCACATTCTAAACCCGAAAGTAATTTGTTTTGGTATGTTGATGCCACTTTTATTGGAAGCACTAAAGACATTCATGATATGGCAATAATACCTAAACAAGGTGAGCATATAATTACTGTTGTGGATGAATTTGGAAATGAGGCAAAACGGAAAATTACGATTTCGGAATAAATTATTGTCTTATAAACGTTTTTAGCATACTATGATCGCTTTTAAAAGTAGCTACTTTTTTAGTTTTAAGAACTTCCAAATCTTTAGACACCCAGATATGATCTAAAGATAGTAGAGGGATATTCCAAAACCAGGTTTCTCTAAAGCCATTGCCTTTTTTAGAAAAAGCATGATTAAAATCGGTTTTAAAATGCTTTAGATGTTTAGACTCGTACGGTACATTGAAATCGCCTAAAACGATAGTATTTTCTTTATTAACAATTAAAGAATCTACAAAAGCAAATTCCCATTCTCTAGGCACATCGGGGCTCCCTTGAACATCTACAGCATAGAAATTAATATTTGCTATTTTAAAATTAACGATGGTTGAATGGTACTTGGATGTTTCTTTTTTTTCGATTTGAAATGGAGTCTTAGAAAAAATGCCAATTTCTTCTTTTTCAAACCAAACCATATAATATTCCGGATATTTTAACTTATCCTCTTTGAGTTTCTTTGCTTGATATTCGGCTAAAACCATAACATCAGGAATGTGATTGTTTAATTTAAAAGCGTCTTGAAAACCCCTTTCTCGTGATGCATTCCAAAATACAATTTCTAAATCATTTTCGTTAATGGTTTTTGGAATATGTATTTTAAAACTTCTGCATAACCAAATAGTTAGCAATAAGGCAGCCAGTAGTAAATGATACTTTCTAAGCCTTCTACCAATAAAAACAGAAAGTATTAAAATAATGACAATAATGATAGGTAACGGAAATGTATAAAAGAACAAAGACGCCTTATAGCTACTTTCTTTTAAGATAAAGTGAATAGCTAATAATGCTATAATAATAACAACATTTATTAGATAAAAAAGGGGCTTAAAAAACTTTAACATTTATCGTAGAGGAAAGCCTTTTGCAGCCCACCAGGGATGAATTTCAATTTCTAATCGTTCAGCTTTAACCATTGGGTCTGCATTAGCCAAACTATCTGCCATTTTTAATGTAGGTACATTATAAATAGTAATTCCGCGAATATCACCATCATCACCAAATGGACCGGAAATATCGGCATATCCTAATTCGTACATTTTACTTAAATGTTCTAAATGTTCTTTTTGTAATAAGGCTGCTTCCTCTTCGTTTTGACCTCTAATAGGTCCCGTTTTTAAAAATGCCATAAAATATTGCTGCATAATAACGGTATCCTGAGTTTTTTCATCAACATAATCAAAAACCTTAAAACCTTTTGCAGTAAGTTCTTCTTTAATTTGCTTTATTGATTTAACAGGCTCTTCAATAATTTCGGGAATAGTATCAGTAACGGTTTCAGTGACTTCTTCAATGTTCTCTTTTAAGTCCGAAATAGAGGCTTTAGTTTCTTCTTTACACGAAAAGAAAACCGATACAAGTAATAATGCTATAAGTAGTTTTTTCATCTGTTTAGGTTTATGCTTTTTAGTGTTTCCATGTACTAAAAGGCTGTTTGCTTAATTGTGAATTATAATATTTTATGTTTCCTGTAACTTCTTCTCCTAACCAATGAGGTTTCTCAAAAGCCTCATTTTCATTATCCAATTCAATTTCGGCAAGTATCAACCCTTCGTTATCACCAAAAAATTCATCTACTTCAAAAGTATGATTTTTTATTCTGACCTCATAGCGCATTTTTTCAATAACGCCTGATTCACATAGCTTTAATAGCGACTCGGCTTCTTTAACATTAATTTCCTTTTCCCATTCAAAACGTGATAATCCATTACTCGAAGATAGTCCTTTAACAGTTATATATCCTACGTCCCCTTTAAGTCTAATCCGAACAGTTCTTTCTTTATGCGTATTTAAAAATCCTTGAATAATTCTGGTACCTTTATAAGATGCTTCTTTATAAGCATTAGAATTCACTAAAAATTTGCGTTCTATTTCAACCATATTTACCAGTAATAATCAATATTTAAAATACCAAAATTTAAAAAGTAACATATCTTAAAGTTTGGTTTTTATAATTTGAAATTTTAGTATTCAAAATTAGTATAATTTTGTTGTATGTCTAACGATTTACCAATACGAAAAATTATCCATATAGATATGGATGCTTTTTATGCTTCAGTTGAGCAACTGGATAATCCCGATTTAAGAGGGAAACCCATTGCTGTAGGCGGTGGTGGTAAACGAGGTGTTGTAAGTGCAGCCAGTTACGAAGCTAGAAAATTTGGAGTAAAAAGTGCCATGGCTGGAAACTTAGCAGCTAAATTATGTCCACATATTATCTTTGTAAGAGCTAATTTTGAACGTTATTCTGAAATCTCTAAAAAGATAAGAACCATTTTTTTTGAATACACAGATTTGGTAGAACCCCTTTCGCTTGATGAAGCGTATCTGGATGTTACTCAAAATAAAAAAGGCAACCCAAGTGCATCGCTGATAGCTAAAGAAATTCGAGAACGAATCTATAACGAAGTTGGATTAACAGCATCAGCAGGAATTTCTATAAATAAATTTATTGCCAAAGTAGCGAGCGATTATAATAAACCCAATGGGCAAAAAACGGTAAACCCGGAAGAAGTAATTGAGTTTTTAGAAAAATTAGATATTAGAAAGTTTTATGGCGTGGGAAAAGTAACGGCTGAAAAGATGTATCAGAAAGGCATTTTTACCGGATGGGATTTAAAACAAAAAACACTTGAGTATTTAGATACTAATTTCGGGAAGTCCGGAAGGTATTATTATTACACCGTTAGAGGGGTTCACAATAGTGAAGTAAAACCAAATAGGATAAGAAAATCATTAGCGGCCGAACGAACATTTAGAGAAAATTTATCCAGCGAAGTGTTTATGCTTGAAAAATTGGAACATATAGCAGAAGAAGTTTCAAGGCGATTAAACAAAAGTAAAGTGGCAGGAAAAACGGTGACTTTAAAAATTAAATACAGTGATTTTACTTTGCAAACCAGAAGCAAGACTTTACAATATTTTATAAGTGATAAAAGCGTTATTTTGGATACAGCAAAAGATTTATTGTATCAGGAAAAGTTAAGCAATTCGGTACGTTTATTAGGCATTTCTTTGTCTAACCTAAATACTGAGGCCAAGAAAAAACCAGAGCAAAAAAGTGTGAGTGTTCAATTAAAGTTTGACTTTTAGGCAGATTTGCAAAAGCTTAAAAATACCCCAATTAAAATATAAGATAAACTATTTCCGTTTTTAAAGGTCTAATTAAAAATGCTATTGTTTAAACTGTATTTACTACAAATACATTAGTCTGTATTAACCAAGATTTTGATAGACGAGTCTGTTTTTTTAAAAGAATTAACCAGTACCAAGCATAAAGAAAAAGCATTTGCAAAATTGCTGGACCTTTATCAAGAGCGCTTATATTGGCATATTCGTAAACTGGTCATTACACATGAGAATGCAAATGATGTACTTCAAAACACGTTTTTAAGAATTTACAAAAGCTTACCTAATTTTAAACAAAAAAGCTCTTTACATACCTGGATGTATAAAATTGCTTATAACGAATGCCTTCGCTTTATAGAAAAAAACAAGAAAAGACAAAATGTTTCAATTGACGATGTTAATAATAGTTATCTGGACAATTTAACAAGTGATACTTTTTTTGATAGTAATGAAACACAATTAAAATTGCACCGTATTTTATCCGAACTTCCCGAAAGGCAAAGACTAATATTTCAAATGAAGTATTTTGACGATTTAAAATTTAGAGAAATAGCCGATATATTGGGCGTGAAAGAAGGGACTTTAAAATCATCCTATTACAATTCGGTTAAACATATTGAAAAAAATATACTTTCTGTTCAACTTTTAACAAAAACCCAGGTCTAAAAATAAGCGATGAATACAAAGGACAATAATATAACACCTCAAAAGCAACCAAACAATCAAAATTTGTTCGATAAGAACATGCGAGAATTGCATAGCAAAGAATTAGGGTTTGGTGTTCCGGAAAATTATTTTTCAAAATCCAAGCAAGAAATTTTATCTAAAGTTTCAGGTAAAAAGAAACAAGAAAAACCAAGCTTCTTTTTAAAAAAATCGTTTGTTTGGTATGCAGCAGCATCCATTATATTATTAATAACTATCACATTAGTTAAACCAGATCGAGGTTTGCCGATTGATGATATCCAAACAATTGTTTTAGATACGATTAAACAATTAGATGTAGAAACATTTGATAATGAAACCGATGTATTATCAGAAACTGATATTTTAATTACATCTCTTTTTGTAGAAGAAAATAACATTGATGAGTTTATAGATAACTATGTTTTAGAAGAAGCTTTAGTTGATGAAGCTTTACAATACTAATTTTAAACCTCTTATTATGAAAAAGAACAAATTTATAGTAGTTTCAGCTATAGTAACAATTACTTTAGGCTTTTTATCTTGTACCGAAGAAGCTTCGCAAAGTCTTAGTGCTGCAGAACAGGTTGCACTAGAAGCCTCTGTTGAAGAAGTAGAATCGGTAATAGATGCTTACAGTTTGTATGCAGTAAGTTCTCTGGAATTTGAATCTACAGGTAAAACAAGCTCAGGAAAAACGCAGTTGGGAAAAGGCTGTAAAGATAGATCTGGTTTTTTCCCAGACTGTACCGTATTTGAAGAAGTCATTGAAGATGATGTAACAACAATTACCATATCTTTTCCAGACGATTGTGAAGATAGAAACGGAGACATTATATCTGGAACGATAACTATTGTAAAATCCTCTTTAGATACAGACAAAAGTCGTAGTATAACATTTGATGCTTTTACAGTTAACGGTTATGTTGTAAACGGAACAAAAACTCACGAGTATACCGCAGAAAATGAAAATGGTAATCCACAAATAGAAGGGTCTGTTAATATAACAATAGAAACAGATGAAGGTACTATAACAAAAGTAGGAACTCGCTTGGTGGAAGTAACAGCAGGAGGAGATACAGATACCCATAAAGACGATGAAAAAACGATTACTGGATCATATTCATTTACAGATGTAGAAGACAATACAAAAAGCGTTGAAATAACAACCGCTTTAGTTAAGCCAGCAGCATGTAAGTATATAGCTGAAGGTATTAAAGAATATACAGAAGCAGACGAAACGTCTATTTTAGATTATGGTGATGGTACTTGCGATAATGTAGCTACATTAACTGAAGCAGATGAAACAGTTACAGAAATTGAATTGAAGAGAAAAAGAAGACGTTTCTAAAACATTCTGTTTCCTTTGAAACAAAAATTAACGACATGAAATTTGTAAACAAAATTAAATTACTAATGCTTGGTATATTTATAAGTATTATGGGTTTAGGGGCTCAAGAAGATATTCTCAAAGAGAGTTTAACAGTAGAGCAAACCAAACTCATGGAAGAACAACGTAATTTAATAAAAGCAAATAGAGAAGCTTTTAAAGCAAGCCTAACAAACGAACAGTTAACAATTTTAGAAAATGCAACCCTTTCAAAACAAGAAAGGCGTGAAGCATTAATACTAACTTTTACAGAAGCTCAAAAAAATTTATTAGAAGAAAATAGAGTTAAAGTAAATAGGCTGAAAGAACAATTTAAAGCAACACTTACTACAGAACAACGGCAACGAATACGTACTAGAGCGAAAACCAGAAGTGGAGAAAATAGGAATAAATTGCGCGAATCTGTAAAAAGAGATAGAATAATAAAAAGGAAACAAAGAAATAATGGTTGATTGATAGCATTTTACATCTTGATATATCTTTAGTTTCATAGGATAAGTGGTTGAATAATGCATTCAACCACTTTTCTGCGTTTATATATTTATTTAAAAAAATAACAATATAAACGCATCATAAGTACCATAAGCATGTTTACTATAAGTAATTAAATCTTACGATTAATAAATAATAATAAATGAAAAAAGTCTTCATGACATTTTTAATATTATCGAGTGGTTTATTTACATATTCACAAGAAAAACCGAATTCTGAAAAGGAAAAAGAAGTTGATGAGATTATTGATAGTTTGTTGGAAGATGAGGATATTTTAGATGACTTGATCGATGCTAATTTTCAATTTTTATATGTATCTCTTGATTACAATAGCGATACTTATTTTTCCGGAAGAGATATTGGTATTGATCAATATAATATAAGGCCGCAAATTAGCTATATACATTCTAAAGGATTTATAGCTAGTATCTCTGGGGTATATTATAATGAATTTGTCCCAAAATGGGATTTTACAGCGCTAACACTTGGGTATGGTAAAGATATAGGTAAAAAAAAATGGTTTAGATTGTATGCTTCTTATTCAAGGTATGTTTATTCAAATGGTGTAGATAACCCTTTTAAAAATGCGCTAACTTTATCCTTTGGTGCTAAAAATAAACAACGTACTATAGGGACACAGCTTTCTGGCACTTATTTATTTGGAAGCGATGATTCGTTTCAAATTTCATCTACAAGTTATGCGTCATTTAAATTATTTAAAGCAAAAAAGAGCAGCTTAAAATTAAAACCTGAGCTTAATATTGTTATTGGAAAACAAACCTTCGAATTAGCACAAACATATCTGCAAGATGGTGTTATATATACGGATTATTCAGAAAATGATGTTTTCGATTTAATTAATACTCAAATTAATATTCCTTTAGAGTTTAGCACGAATGCTTTTGATTTCGAGCTTGGGTATAATATAAATTTACCTTCGGCTATAGGTACTGAATCTAATTTAAATACTACCGGGTTTTTTAATTTTTCTGTAGCATATATGTTTGATTTGTAACTTTAGATGTTTTCTTAATTTACTTATAAAGCTCCAAAAAAATATAAATGAAAAACGTGATGTACTTTAGTTTTTCTAAAGTGCATCACGTTATATGTTTAAACCTTAAATTTCTTAAAGGTTACAAGTCTCTATTTCGGTAACACGCAGTGTGTTTACCATCCCTTTATCTTTAATAGGCATTGCCGCTAAACTAATAAGCATGTCACCTACTTCTAAATACCCCATTTTGCAAGCAATAGAATTCACATCCTCAATAGTTTCGTCTGTACTTACAAATTTATCGTAATAAAACGCACGAACACCCCAAAGTAAACTAAGACGCGTTAATATACGTTTGTTGGAAGTAAAAACTAAAATATGACATGATGGCCTCCATGCCGAAATTTGAAATGCCGTATATCCACTATTCGTTAATGTTGAAATAGCTTTCGCATTAATTTCGTTTGCCATATTAGCAGCATGATAACAAATAGATTTTGTTATATAACGATTGGTACGAATATGTGGAGGTAATTGTGGTACTTGTATTAGGTTAGAATCCTCAACACTTTTAAGAATGTTGGACATTTGTTTAATAACTTGTACAGGATAATTACCAACCGATGTTTCACCAGATAGCATAACAGCATCGGCACCATCCATAACAGAATTTGCAACATCGTTCACCTCTGCTCTTGTAGGTGTTAAACTGGAAATCATAGTCTCCATCATTTGAGTTGCTATAATGACTGGAATTCTGGCTTTTTTAGCACGTAAAACTAATTGTTTTTGAATAAGAGGTACTTCTTCTGCAGGAACCTCAACACCTAAATCACCACGGGCTACCATAATACCATCGCAATGTGTTACGATTTTATCGATATTTTCTACAGCTTCTGGTTTTTCAATTTTAGCTATAATTGGTATTTTATATTCACTGTGCTTATTTATTAAATCGCGAAGTTGCATTAAATCTTCTGCATGACGAACAAACGATAAAGCAATCCAATCGACTCCTTGGCTAATAGCAAAAACAGCGTCTTCAATATCTTTTTCAGTTAAAGCCGGTTGCGAAATATTTGTATTAGGAAGGTTTACACCTTTTTTAGACTTCAGTGGGCCACCTTGAATAACACGAGCAACCACTTCGTCTTTTTTGTTTGTTGAAGCAACTTCAAAAATTAATTTCCCATCATCTAAGAGAATTCGTTCTCCTGGTTTTGCGTCTTGGGGAAACCTATCATAAGTCATGTAAACACGCTCTTTTGTTCCTTCAAAACGCTTACCGGTAGCAAAAATGATTTCATCGTCAGGGTGTACAACGACTTCTTCTTTCATAACACCTACACGAAGTTTAGGGCCCTGTAAATCTGCTAAAATAGCAGCAGTAAAACCAAATTCTTCATTTAATTCACGTATCATTTTAATGCGTTCGGTAACATCACTATAATCGGCATGAGAAAAGTTTATTCTAAATACATTAACGCCTTCTTCAAGCATCCCTTTTAAAACTTCTTTTTTACTTGTAGCCGGTCCTAATGTTGCTACTATTTTGGTTTTTTTTGTTATCGACATTAGTTAAAAATTAGGTTATCCTTAGATTTTAATTGATTGACATCAATACTGTAAGCTGTGGCAATTTGAGGTACTTTTAATACATTATTCAGAATATATTTTTCTTTACTAAAATTAATTTCGGTATCTATTTTTAAAAAATAATTAACCGTTTTATATTCCGGTATTAAATACGCTGTTCTTGTGATTTTTTCTTCAGAATCAAATAATGATTCGTTACTCTTTTGTCTAAATTCTTCTGTTTTACAAATATTAGAAACTAAACTCCAAATGGTTTGCTGTTTATTGTCTTCCCACTCAAAAATTGAGTAGATTGATTTCCCATTTTGATAATCTAAGTCTTGTGATTTTCTAATAAGACTTATTCCTAAATATTTATTTAAAAGATATGCTAAACGATAATCTTCAAGTGCACAATGAATTGCTACTAAAGTATACAATTCTTCTTCAAAAACATTATCTAAAATGAGTTTGTGTACAGCCATAACTTTGTATTAGTCGCGGTAAATATAGTATTTATAAAATTCAATTGGAATACGTTTACTTATATCTTAATAATAAATTAAACGAAAACGTTATAGTTAAATTCTTTTATCTATGATAGGTTAAAGCATCTTAGACATCTTGCTTTGGAATGCAAAAAAAGCGCGTTTCGAAGCTTTTTCTTCGGCCTTTTTCTTTGATGTTGCACGTGCTTTTGCAACTATTTTTTCATTTATAGATAGTTTTACCGAAAAATGCCGAATCTCATCATTACCCGTATCTTCATATACATTATATTTAAATGTTTTCTTTTCTTTTTGGCACCATTCAATAAGTAAGCTTTTGTAGCTAATAACTTTACCTTCTAGGGTTTCAATATCTACATATGGAGTTATAACGCGTTTATATATAAACTTTTCGCAGAACTTATAGCCTTTATCAAGAAAGATAGCACCTATTAAAGCTTCAAAAATATTGCCATGGATATTGTCTCCAAACTGTCCTGGAGGAATTTTACTTTCTACTAGATCTATTAAATTTAGGTCTTTCCCTAGTTCGTTTAAATGTTCTCTACTTACAATTTTAGAGCGCATTTTAGTTAAATAACCCTCATCGCCACTTGGTACTTCTAAATATAAATGTGATGCAATTACGGCACTTAATGTAGCATCTCCTAAAAACTCTAACCGTTCATAATTGATAGCATTTCCTTTACTATCTTTAATATTCATTGATCGGTGTGTGAATGCCGTTTTGTAGAATTTAATGTTTTTAGGTTTGAATTCGAGAATTTTAGTTAATTGTATAAAAAAATTCCCGTTGCGTTTAAAACGGGAATTTAATATGTTACGAATTTTTTTCATCTGATAATTAATACGTTATTTTAATGTCAGATGTATAATAAACCATATTTCATTATACTGTAAAATTTAATATATCGTTATGGTTTAACTTCATTCGAAAATTAACTTGTTTTCTTAAATACAACACACGCGTTGTGTCCACCAAATCCAAATGTATTACTCATCGCTACTTTAACATCCCGCTTTTGAGCCTTATTTAAGGTTAAATTTAATTCAGGATCAATGTTTTCATCTATTGTAGTATGATTAATTGTTGGAGGTACAACACCGTGTTCCATTGCTAATATAACCGAAATGGCTTCAATAGCTCCGGCAGCACCTAATAAATGCCCGGTCATTGATTTTGTCGAATTGATATTTATATTCTTAGCATGATTTCCAAAAACTTTAGATATGGCTTTAAGTTCTGCCACATCTCCTAAAGGAGTAGAGGTTCCATGAGTATTTATATGGTCTATATCCTCCGGTTTAAGTCCGGCATTTTCTAAGCAATTTTTCATAACCTCAACAACACCAATGCCTTCAGGGTGTGGAGCCGTCATATGGTGCGCATCAGAAGATAACCCGCCTCCTGCAACTTCAGCATATATTTTTGCCCCTCTTGCTTTTGCGTGTTCGTATTCTTCTAAAATTAAAGCACCTGCTCCTTCCCCTAAAACAAATCCGTCTCTGGTTCCGTCAAACGGTCTTGAAGCCGTTTCTGGGCTTTCATTTCTGGTAGATAATGCATGCATGGCATTAAAACCACCCATTCCAGCAATAGCAACTGCTGCTTCACTTCCTCCGGTAACAACAACATCACAATACCCTAAACGTATTGAGTTTAGAGCATCAAACATAGCATTAGCAGAAGATGCACAAGCAGAAACTGTTGTGTAATTTGGGCCCATAAATCCATGTTTTATGGAAATATTGGCTGGTGCAATATCCGCAATCATTTTTGGAATAAAGAATGGATTAAACCTTGGAGTTCCATCACCTTCGGCAAAGTTTAAAACTTCTTGCTGAAAGGTTTCCAAACCTCCAATCCCTGTTCCCCATATAACACCTACTCGCAATTTATTTACCTCGTCTAGGTTTAATTTAGCATCTAGTATAGCTTCATCTGAAGCCACCATAGCATACTGTGCAAACTTATCCATTTTACGAGCCTCTTTTCTATCAAGAAAATCAGTTGCGTTAAAACCTTTTAATTCGCAAGCGAATTTTGTTTTAAACTTTTCGGTATCATAATATGTTATAGGCGCAGCACCACTTTTACCACTAATAAGTCCTTCCCAAAATTCATCTTTGGTATTACCTATAGGTGTTAAAGCCCCTAATCCTGTGACTACAACTCGCTTTAGTTCCATAATAGTTAAATAATGTGCTTATTTAGCTTCTTCTATGTAAGAAATAGCTTGACCAACTGTAGCAATATTCTCAGCTTGATCGTCTGGTATTTGGATATCGAATTCTTTTTCGAACTCCATTATTAATTCAACAGTGTCTAATGAGTCCGCTCCTAAATCGTTTGTGAAGCTTGCTTCTGTTACAACTTCGTTCTCATCAACTCCCAATTTGTCTACGATAATCGCTTTTACTCTTGATGCAATGTCTGACATAATATTTAATTTTAAATTTTAATTAGTTGGCAAAAATAAAAAACTTTATTTTTAAAACATATCTTTAAATATAAAAATGTGTTTGTAATTTACTAAAATACCACTAAGTATTTATATTTTAACTTCTAATTGTTAATAATTATTCTTTTTTTTGTTCGAGTAATTTAACATTATAAATAGTAGAATGAAACGTATTGTAATTTTTGCGTCCGGAAGTGGAAGTAATGCTGAAAATTTAATTAAGTTTTTTCACAACAGTGATAATGCTTCTGTTATTCAAATCCTTACAAACAATTCTCATGCCAAAGTTTTAGATCGAGCTAAAAACCTAAAAGTTAGCGCGCTGTATTTCAATAGGGTAGCATTTACAAAAACAGATGATGTTTTAAATATATTGAAGGTGTCTCAACCAGATTTAATTGTTTTAGCAGGGTTTTTATGGAAATTTCCTGAATCTATTTTAAAAGCATTTCCTAATAAGGTTATAAATATTCACCCAGCATTATTGCCAAAGTATGGTGGCAAAGGCATGTATGGTATGAACGTGCATAAAGCTGTTGTTGCAAATAATGAAGTAGAAACAGGTATTACTATTCATTATGTGAATGAAAATTATGATGAAGGTGCTATCATTTTTCAAGCAAAATGTGATGTTAGCACTTCTGATACAGCTGAAGATGTTGCCGCAAAAATTCATGAATTAGAAATGGAACATTTCCCTAAAGTGGTAGAGAAGCTATTATCTGAATGAAATTAAAATGTTATGCTGAGCGCAGTTGAAGTGTCTCAATTATAGATAGAAGTTAATTTAAAAGATTCCTGTTTTCACTTTGACTACACTTAGTGATTACACGTGAATGACAAAAAATGTCGAAGAAAAAGAAGAAATATTACACCGTTTGGAAAGGACATCATACTGGTGTTTTTGAATCATGGAATGATTGTAAAGCACAGATAAAAGATTATCAAGGTGCTCAATATAAATCGTTTTCAACATTTGAAGCTGCAAAAAAAGCTTTTAAAGGAAACTATAAAGATTATATTGGAAAATCTTCAAAATTTAAAAGTGAACTTTCTAAAGAACAATTAAAAAAAATAGGGCAACCTAATTACAATTCTATTTCGGTTGATGCCGCTTCGAGTGGAAATCCAGGGAAAATGGAATATCGAGGTGTAGATACTAAAACTAAAAAGCAACTTTTTATTCAAGGCCCTTTTGAAGAAGGTACAAATAATATAGGTGAATTTCTTGGTATTGTTCATGGATTGGCATTGCTTAAAAAAAATAAGAGTGATCGCATTCTTTATACAGATTCTAGAACAGCCATAAGTTGGGTGAAAAAGAAACATTGCAATACTAAATTAGAGCGAAATAAAAAAAACAAAGCTGTTTTTGAATTAATAGACAGAGCCGTTGATTGGCTAAAAAACAATACTTACAAAACGGTTATTGTAAAATGGGAAACGAAAGCTTGGGGGGAAATTCCGGCCGATTTTGGGAGGAAGTAGTGTTATACTCCACCATTAATCCATTTCTTAAAATCTTTTACACGCTCTCTACTTACAATAATCTCGCTTTCATTATAAGAGTTTAAAACTAGCCTTAATCTACTATTAGAATATGAAATAATGTTTTTAATAGCATGCATGTTAACAATAAATTTTCTGCTGATTTGAAAAAAAACAGCAGGGTTTAATTCATTTTCAAGATCTATTAATGCTGAATTTAGAATGTAATTAAAATCGTTTGAACGTAAATATGTGATATTATTTGAGCTAAAAAAGCATTCAATATTGTCTGTGCTAATTAGTTTTATTTTTTTTCCCAGTTTAACTACAAATTTATTTTTAAATACAGGAATATTATATTCTTGAACGGCTTCTTTTAAGGCTAATAGCTCGTTTTCATTTTTATTAAAAACAGTTGCCTTTTTTATAGCTTTTTTTAGGCTCTCTTTATTAATTGGCTTGAGTAAGTAAGATACACTATTATAATCAAATGCTTTAATACTGTATTGGCTAAAAGCGGTAGTAAAAACTATTACACTTTTGATTTCAATGTGTTTAAAAATTTCAAAACACAAGCCATCTGAAAGCTGAATATCTAGGAATAAAATATCTGGGTGCTTATGCTCCTTAAACCATTTAATTGAAGATTTTACAGAAACCAAACTTGCTAAAATTTCATAATTATAATCAGATAACATTCGTTCTAACCTTCTACTTGATAATAACTCGTCTTCAATAATTACTACTTTCATTAATCTTCTGCTTTTAGTAAAGGTAACTTAATTGTATAATAATGTTTATTATTAATTATTATTACTTTCTCATCTGTAAAAAAAGCATATCTGTTTATAATATTTTCTAACCCCGTATTTTCCCCCTTTCCAGTACTGTCTTTTGGATATTTACTGTTTTTAATGACTAAATAATTTTTCTCAAAAGTCATTTCAATATCCATAGGAGATTCAATGCTTATTTCATTATGTTTAATTATATTTTCAAACACTTGTTGTAGCGCCATTGGTAATATATAATAATTAGAAAAACCATCTGTTTCATCAGTAAATATTATAGCATTTTCAAATCGTACTTGTAATAATTTCAGATACTCTTTAGCAAATACGAGTTCCTCTTTTAGTAATACTAAATCGGTGTTTTCTTGATTCAAAAAATACCTATAAACATGAGATAATTTTTCTGAAAATTGAATAGCTTTTTCTTGATTTTCTTCTATTAACCCAGTTAGTACACTAATGTTATTGAATAAAAAATGGGGGCTTAATTGAGCCTTTAACTGTTGATATTTTAATGACGCAGTGATTCCTATTTGTTTTAAGTTTTGTTTTTGATTCCTATTTATTTCATAAATAAAATAAATATGAATAGACAATGTAAGTAGTAAAAAATAACTCCCAAAAATAACCACACCCCTAACTAGGTTTACCCCAATTGACTTGGAAGAATTATATTGGAACAAGCCTCCAAAATTTTTTCCTAAAAATTCTAAAGATTCTAAAAATAATGCTGGTAGCAAAATAATATTTACAATATATATAATTATAAAAACTATATTAGTAATTGACTTATTTTGTCTAGCTACTATATACTTTATTCCATAAGATATTATAACACTATTAACTACTCCAAATAAAGCAATTATTATTGCATATTTTATTGGAATAATATTACCTAAAATTGAAATTATTGTTAAATATAGAAAGGTTCCAATTAGCCAGATTAAAACAATATTTTTTGTAGTCAAAGAGGTTTTTTCATAATCCCTTTTTGTAATCTTTCTATGAGTTAATAAATAATAAATCAGTGTACAAAAAACAGTTATAATTATAGCTGTTATCCCATTAAATAAACTTGCTTTATTCCAAAATGAAATATCTAAATTGGAGACCTTATAGAATTTAAGAGTTAAATAAACAATACAATATATCAATATAAAAGATGAAAATGCTGGCTTAATAATTGTTTTTATACCTTTAATAATATCTTTGTAGTCATTCATTTTAAAATAATAAATTGAAAAAAAGCAAGGAAAAAAAAATAAAGACAATGTTAGTGGAGCTATTTCTTTATATATCTCTAAAACCCCGTCTACTCCATTCAATAAAATTGCAATAATAAACCCAATCACGTTTATCAAAACACTAACAATACATGCATATTTAAATGCATTTAAAAATTTGCTTATAGTTTTCATGTCTAAATTATTATTTTGAACAAAAGTGAGTGATTAAGATATACTATAAAAAGAAAAGTTAGTGAACTGTCGATTTATAATAGTAAGTTGTTAAAAGCTAAATTTTCTTAAAAAAAATATTCTTGAATTAGGACTTAAAAAACTTATCTTTGCAGAAAATTATCAGGTCTCTTTTATGAGTAAATTAGTAATAGTTGGCACAGTAGCATTTGATGCTATTGAAACGCCTTTCGGTAAAACCGATAAAATTCTTGGCGGTGCCGCAACTTACATTGGTTTATCGGCTTCACAATTTAATGTAGACTCAGCAATAGTATCTATTGCAGGTGGTGACTTTCCTCAGGAATATTTAGATTTATTATCAGATAGAAATATAGACATTTCGGGAATTGAAATAGTTAAAGAAGGCAAAACGTTTTTTTGGAGCGGGCGTTACCATAACGATATGAATTCTCGCGATACTTTAGTTACAGAATTAAATACGCTTGCCGATTTTAACCCTGTAGTTCCAGAAGATTATCGTGATGCGGAAATTGTTATGTTAGGAAATTTACATCCGATCGTCCAACAAAGTGTTTTAGACCAAATGACCACAAAACCTAAATTAGTGGTTTTAGATACTATGAATTTTTGGATGGATTGTGCTTTAGAGGATTTACATAATGTTATTAAGAATGTAGATGTTATTACCATTAATGATGAAGAAGCCAGACAATTAACCGGAGAGTATTCTTTGGTTGTTGCAGCCAAAAAGATTTACGATTTGGGTCCTAAATATGTAGTGATTAAAAAAGGTGAGCACGGCGCTTTATTATTTCATGAAGACAATGTGTTTTATGCACCGGCTTTACCTTTAGAAGAAGTTTTTGATCCTACGGGAGCAGGAGATACTTTTGCCGGAGGTTTTGCGGGATACCTTGCAAAGACAGGTGATACTTCTTTTGAAAATATGAAAAATGCGGTTATTTATGGTTCTACACTTGCATCGTTTTGTGTAGAAAAATTTGGAACCGAGCGCATGCAAAATTTATCAAGTAAAGAAATACATAAACGCTTGTTGCAATTTAAGCAGTTAACGCAATTTGAAATAGAATTAACATAAACCAACCAACGCACTCAAAATTAGAGTGCGTTTTAATTTAATATCATTTCTGCGTGCACACTGAGCATGTTGAAGTGAAAGCGAAAAAAAATATATATGAGCGATGTTTTAAAGCATGAATGTGGCATAGCAGTTATAAGACTTTTAAAACCACTGGAATATTATAAAGAAAAATACGGAAGTGCATTTTATGGTGTAAACAAGATGTACCTCATGATGGAGAAACAACACAATCGCGGTCAAGATGGTGCCGGTTTTGCAAGTATTAAATTAGATACAAAACCAGGCGAACGTTATATAAGTAGAATACGCTCTATAGCACAACAACCTATTCAAGATATTTTTGGTCAGATAAACGAAAGAATAAATAACACATTAACAGCACATCCGGAGTATACTAATAATGTTGCTTTACAAAAACAACATATTCCTTATATAGGAGAACTGTTATTGGGGCATGTTCGTTATGGTACTTTTGGTAAAAATAGTGTAGAAAGTGTACATCCTTTTTTAAGACAAAATAATTGGATGCATAGAAATTTAATAATGGCAGGAAACTTTAACATGACAAACGTTAAAGAACTTTTTTCCAATCTTATTGAATTAGGGCAGCATCCAAAAGAGTATACCGATACCATAACTATTATGGAGAAAATAGGTCATTTTTTAGATGATGCAGTAAGTAAAATTTACAAAGATTTAAAAAAAGAAGGCTATAATAAAAGAGAGGCTTCGCCGCTTATTGCAGAACGTCTTAAGGTAGGTAAAATATTAAAAAGGGCTGCAAAAAATTGGGATGGAGGTTACGCTATGGCGGGGCTTATTGGTCATGGAGATTCGTTTGTTTTAAGAGACCCTGCAGGCATTCGCCCGACATATTATTATAAAGATGATGAGGTGGTTGTCGTTGCATCAGAACGACCTGTTATTCAAACAGTTTTTAATGTAAACTTTGAAGATGTAAAAGAATTAGATCCAGGTCAAGCTATTATTATTAAAAAATCGGGCGAAGTACGCTTTAAACAAATATTAGAACCTTTAGAAAGAAAATCTTGTTCTTTTGAGCGCATTTATTTTTCTAGAGGGAGTGATGCCGAAATATATCAAGAACGTAAAATGCTTGGGAAACTGTTAATGCCTAAAGTTCTTGAAGCCATTAATAATGATACTAAGAACACGGTCTTTTCTTATATTCCCAATACGGCAGAGACATCATTTTTTGGTATGATTGAAACTGCTGAAGCTTATATAAACAAAAAGAAGACACGTGCTATTTTAAGTGGACAACGTTCATTATCGGCAGATAAAGTAACCGAAATCTTATCGGAACGTGCACGAATTGAAAAGATTGCTATAAAAGATGTTAAGCTTAGAACGTTTATTACAGAAGATAGTAGTCGTGATGATTTGGTGGCTCACGTTTACGATGTTACTTATGGCGTTATAAAACCAGAAGATAATTTGGTTATTATTGATGATAGTATTGTTAGAGGGACTACATTAAAAATGAGTATTTTAAAAATGCTTGACCGTTTAAACCCTAAAAAAATTATTGTGGTATCCTCTGCGCCACAAATTAGATACCCAGATTGTTATGGTATCGATATGGCCAACCTAGAAAGCTTAGTTGCTTTTAGAGCCGCTTTAGATTTATTAAAAGATGCAAACAAGTACCATATTGTAGAAGAGGTATATAATAAGTGTATGGGTCAAACAGATTTAGATGATAAACATGTGCAGAATTTTGTAAAAGAGATTTATGATCCTTTTACCGATGAGGAAATATCAGGAAAAATTTCTGAACTGTTAAGTGATGAAAGTGTTAAAGCTGAAGTTAAAATTATTTTTCAGCCAGTTGAAAATTTGCATAAAGCATGTCCTAATCATTTAGGGGATTGGTACTTTACAGGAAACTATCCTACCGTTGGAGGGAACAGAGTTGTAAACAGAGCATTCATCAATTTTTATGAAGGAAATAATGAAAGAGCTTATTAATTATTAATTTGTCAATTTTTTCTTCTTTTTTTGCTAAAAAATACATTTAATCCGAAAAATACGCTTTTTGTCTAAAAAATAATCAAAGTATCTAAAATACATATAAATTTGAATCACCATAACATAAGTAGGTTAAGTTCATGGTAGATTTGGGGCAAAAAAAGGTGAACATCTGTTCGCCTTTTTTTATGCAGTTTAGTTTCCTTTTGAGTCTGTTTTAAAATGTAAGTCTATTTTTTAAAAGTTACTTGTACCCTTTTTTGCTTTATAATGGTACTTAAAAGCCTTTAAGCCAATATATGAGCAGTTTAACTAAAATATTTTACCAATCTTTAGAAGAAAGATATATTTGAATCACCATAACATAAGTAGGTTAAGTTCATGGTAGATTTGGGGCAAAAAGGTGAACACTCGTTCACCTTTTTCATTTTACTTTTTTTAATAATCGATTCTATATCCGTTTCC
Source organism: Flavivirga aquimarina (assembly GCF_030540835.1). Classification (GTDB taxonomy): domain Bacteria; phylum Bacteroidota; class Bacteroidia; order Flavobacteriales; family Flavobacteriaceae; genus Flavivirga; species Flavivirga aquimarina. The sequence goes on from NZ_JAUOEK010000069.1 coordinate 112,050, forward strand.
AAATTGATAACTTAAAATAAAGCCATGTGTATTACCTAACGGAGCATTATTATTTGCGACATTATAACTGTAAATAAAACGTGCGTTTTTAAACAAATAAATACCAGCTAAAAAATTTAGAGAAGACCTGGATCTATATCCTGCTCCTACTTCAAACTTATTTTTAAAACTTACTGCTAAGTTTATATCGGCCTGTAATGGAGCCCCATCTTCATATTTTAATAGCACATTTGGTTTTATCATTATCTCCCGATAACGGTTATTAAAAAAACGATACCCAAAATAACCATAATAGGGATTTACAAGATTTAAATTAGCTTGAGAAGCTAATGACTCACCTAAAATATTTGGGGTTGAAATTCCTAAATAAAATGTAGAATAATTAAATAAAAAACTCAAACCTAAAGTTGGAATTGTGGCATTAATATTTTCAGCAAAAACATGATCATCTATAATTCTCAACTCTAATAAGTTATCCTGATATTGTTGTAGGCCTGCTGTGATTCCAAAGGAAAGTACTCCTGCTGTATAGTGTTGCCAATCTGGGCGGTTATTTTTCAGATCGAAGAATATTTTATAAGAATAAGCTCCAAAAAAATGAGAGGAAGTAGTAACGCCTATTTCATCTCGAATAATACCAACTCCAGCTCCCATTTTACCTCTGTTTAAAGCGCCATGCCCGCTAAATGAAAAGCTTTTAGGGCTTCCTTCAAATTGATTAAAGTAGCCCAAATTGCTTATAGACAATTCAGTGTTTTGAGTTAAACCTGCATATGCAGAATTTATAATAAACGGATTGTAATTGTATTCTGAAAACGATGGTGTTTGCTGACCAACACAAATGCTTGTTTTTAAAATAAAAAATAGTAAGACAGCCGCATAAGCGGTAAAGTTATTTTTTCTATTCATTATATTAACGCTTTAACACTAAAAATCCCTTTAGCTTTTTTAAGTTATGAGTTCCAGATATTTTAATATCAAAGAAATAAGTTCCGTCGGGTAATGTGCTTGCCCCCAAATTGGTAAGGTTATTAGCTTCCCCTCTAAATACATTAGTGGTATTATTATAATTTGGGATTGAAAAAACTAAATCCCCCCATCTATTATAGATATTCACAATATTTTGTGGACTATTTTCTATACCTCTTATCTCCCAAAAATCATTGATTCCGTCTCCATTAGGTGAAAGGCCATATTTTGACTCAGCTAAAGGTTCTGTTGTAAACGATTCTTCAGAACAGCCAATGGCATCTCCAACAGCATTGTAAGGAATTATAGTTACGTAGATCGTTGTGTTCTCTGGTAAGTCAGATAAATCAAATGTTAATAGGTTGCCTACATCTTCAGAATTTAAAATATCAGTAGCTCCCGATAAAGTTCCTATATTGATTCTATATCCTGTAGCATCTGCAACGGCATCCCAGTTAAGACTTGTATTTATTACAATATCCCTATCCCCATTTAGAGGACTTGTTAAACTTGTACAACTAGGAACAGTGGCAATAGTTTCCGTAGTAAAAGATTCCCTAGTACATCCTGTGGCATCCCCAACCGCATTATAAGGCGTAATGGAAACAAAGATGGTGGTGTTTTCCGGCAGGTCAGTTGTCGGATCGAAGGTAGTAACATTGCCTACATTCTGATCATCTGCAATATCGGTACCACCAGCAGTAGTTCCAACATTAATACGATAACCTGTAGCATTGGCAACGACATTCCAACTAAGGTTTGTGCCTACCGCTACATTCGTAGTGCTATTTAACGGGCTGATTAAAGAAGTGCAATTAGGAACAGTGGCAATAGTTTCCGTAGTGAAAGATTCCCTGGTACAACCCATGGCATCCCCAACCGCATTATAAGGTGTAATGGAAACAAAGATGGTGGTATTTTCCGGCAGGTCAGTTGTCGGATCGAATGTAGTAACATTGCCCACATCCTGATTATCTGCAATATCGGTACCACCTGCAGTAGTTCCAACATTAATTCTATACCCTGTAGCATTAACCCCCGCATTCCAATCTAAGTTCGAATTAACCGCCACACCTGTAGCATTGTTTAGCGGCATTGATAACGTGGTACAATTAGGAACAGTGGCAATAGTTTCCGTAGTGAAAGATTCCCTGGTACAACCCGTAGCATCCCCAACTGCATTATAAGGTGTAATGGAAACAAAGATGGTGGTATTTTCCGGTAAGTCAGTTGTCGGATCAAAGGTAGTAACATTGCCTACATCCTGATCATCTGCAATATCGGTACCACCAGCAGTAGTTCCAACATTAATTCTATACCCAGTAGCATTAACCCCCGCATTCCAATCTAAGTTCGAATTAACCGCCACACCTGTAGCATTGTTTAGTGGTATTGATAACGTGGTACAATTAGGAACAGTGGCAATAGTTTCCGTAGTGAAAGATTCCCTGGTACAACCCGTGGCATCCCCAACTGCATTATAAGGTGTAATGGAAACAAAGATGGTGGTATTTTCCGGTAAGTCAGCTGTCGGATCGAATGTAGTAACATTGCCTACATCTTGATCATCTGCAATATCGGTTCCCCCAGCAGTAGTACCAACATTAATACGGTAGCCTGTAGCATTGGCCACGGCATTCCAATCTAAGTTTGAATCAAGAGCCACATCCGTAGCATTGTTTAGCGGTGTTGATAACGTGGTGCAATTTGGAATAACTGCTAGAGAATTTCCTGTTCTAAAACTTTCTTCAGAACAACTTGTTGCATCTCCAGCGGCATTATAAGGCGTAATAGTCACAAAAATTAATCTATTAGGAGGTAAATCATCCGACAAATTATAGGTGGTTACATTACCAACGTCAATACTATTAAGAATCTCTATCCCACCTCCGGTAGTACCTACTGTTAGTAGATAACTTGTAGCGTCAGATATAGGATTCCAGCTAAGATTAGCATTAACAGGAACATCGGTAGCTCCGTTTAAAGGGTTTGTTAAACTTGTGCATGTTGGAGGAACCGGAATTAGTTCTGTAGTGAAACTTTCTTCAGTACATGAGGCTGCATCTCCAACAGTGTTATAAGGTGTAATGGTAACGAAAATAGTTGTATTCTCCGGAAGGTTAGCAGGAAGATCGTATATTGTTACATTACCAACATCCACATTATCTATAACGTCGTTATTTCCAAGGGTAGTACCTGCTGTAATACGATACCCATCAGCATTTACTATAGCTAACCATTCTAAATCTGAATCTACAGCTATATCGGTAGAACCATTTACAGGCAAGGTTAAGTTAGTACACTCCGGCACAGTTGGAGTCGCACTACTTGAAACCTGAAAACTTTCTTCTATACAAGCTGTAGCATCTCCCTCACTATTAAATGGTATTAATGCTACAAAAACTGTTTCACCTCCGGAAAAATCTGTAGCAAATTCATATGAAGTATCGGTTACGGTTTCATTATTTACAATGGTAACATTTCCCGGGTTAGTACGAACCGTAAGCCTGTAGCCTCTTGCATAAAGTGTAGGTTCCCAACTTAAATTAGTATTTACGGGAACATTTGTAGCGCCATTTAGAGGAGTAACAAGTTGGGTACATTCAGGAATAGGGCAATCCAACATGTCTCCTATAACAGACCAATTATAGGTGTCAATCATTGATTGTCTTTCTTCTAAGGCATCACAATACAACAACCCTTGAGCTCCTAAAGTAATTCCAGAGGTTAAGGCCTGTTCGGACCAAGTTATTAATGTGGTGTCATAGTTTTCTCTTGTCAATGCGGTATTATCTAACATATTTCTCATATCAGAAACTCCACTAACATTCCAGGTACTAAATTCTTGATTTAAACTGGTAGCATTATCAAACATTGAACGCATACTCACAGTACCTATGTTCCATTGATTCAAGGATTGGTTAAATGTTGTTGCATTTCTAAACATATAGTCCATATTTGATACTCCCGAAACTCGCCAGTTATTGATAGTTTGATCAAAGGCTGTAGCACCATCAAACATTTCTTGCATGGTTGTAACACCCCTTACATTCCAATTATAGAGTGGTTGATCAAAGGCTGTAGCACCATCAAACATTTGTTGCATGGTTGTAACAGAGGCAACGTTCCATGAATTCATAGGTTGATTATATGTAACCGCATCTTTAAACATGGCTTCCATGGTTCTAACAAAAGAAACATTCCAATTATCTACATTTTGATTAAAAACAGATGCTCCACTAAACATTTCTGCCATGGTTAAAACTTCACCTGTATTCCAATTACCTAATGGTTGATTAAAAGCTATGGCATCTTTAAACATAGCTTCCGTGGTTGTTACCGAAGCTATATTCCAATTTTCAATAGGATTATTAAATGCTTCAGCATCTTCAAACATCGAATCCATTAAAGTAACCGATGATACGTCCCATGTACTAATTGGGTGGTTAAATAGCAAGGCATTTTTAAACATAGAGGACATCGTTGCCACTGCACTTACATTCCATGCATCAAGAGGTTGATTAAAAGCCTGGGCACTTTCAAACATAGAAGTCATGTTTACGACAGAATTAACATCCCAATTATTTAAAGGTTGATTAAAAGCCATTGCATTTCTAAACATAGCTTCCATGTTGGTCACATTAGTAACATTCCAACTATCTATGTTTTGATTGAATACTGTTGCATTTTCAAACATAGATGTCATTACATTAACCGATGTTACGTTCCAATTATTAAGTGGTTGATTAAAGCTACTAGCATTTCTAAACATGTAACTCATATTTTGTGAAGCTTCTACATTCCAACTATTTATCAATTGGTTAAAAGCAATAGCATCATAAAACATAGCTTCCATATTTGTAACAGATGATACATCCCAATTTTCGATAGGATTATTAAATGCTTCAGCATCTCGAAACATACTTGCCATATTTGTTACATTGCTTACATTCCAAGAATTTATATTTTGATTGAAAACTATTCCATATTGAAACATCCCTGCCATATCTGTTACATTACCTACATCCCAAGTATCTAAAGGTTGATTGAAACTACGTGCCCCAAGAAACATACTTGCCATATTTGTTACACTGCTTACATCCCAACTATTTAAAGGTTGATTAAAATCTCCAGCGCCTTGGAACATGCTTTCCATATCATTGACATTGCTGACATCCCAAGAGTTAATATCACCATTAAAAAGGGAGGCATTATAGAACATTTCAGACATATTAGTAACTTGAGACAAATCCGGAAGATCAGTGGCATTATAGGTCATATTTTGACAATAATAAAAAGACCTCTCCATGGATTGCCATTGTTGTGTACCCCATTGGTCTATGGATAGCACTTTTCTGGAGTCTGAAAAAAAGTTACGAAAGTAATGTGCAGGATAATCCCCTATAATTGTTACGGTATAAATTCCAGGGGTGTTGTAGGTATGGGTTATGGTACTTGTTACGTTATTATTAAATTGATTATCTCCCCAATCTATTGAGAAATTGTATGACAATCCCGATCTGATTTCTATTTCTATTTGGTTTTCATCAGAACTCCATGTCTCTGCAATACGAGTATCATAAGTAAGTACAAAAGCATCAGGACTGTTTACCCAACTTTCAACCACTGTAAAACTCTCTTCAGTACATCCTGTTGCTGGTCCGGAAGCATTATAAGGCACAATGGTGACAAAAACCACATCTCCTGGAGTTAAATCAGATGTAAAATCAACACCAATAACATTACCAACATCCTCATCATTGTAAATAATTTGAGTTACACTTCCGTTTACTCTTCTAACACTTATTCTGTATCCCGTTGCTCCGGGTGTTGCTTCCCACATTAAATTGGTATTCGCCGGTACATTAGTATCTCCATCTATTGGAGAAACTAAAGACGTACAAAACACAAAAGGGCAGTTTACAATATCTCCGGTAATATCCCAATTAAAGTTATCGATAAGCTCTTGCCTCGCAAATCGGCCATCACAATAATTTAAATTGAGTGCTCCTAAAGATACGTTAGATCTTAATGATTGTGTTGCCCAACCTATTAAGGTGTTATCATAATTAGCTTGAGATAATCCTGAATCAGAAAGCATATTAGCCATGTTGCTAACGTTAGTAACATTCCAACTGCCTAAGTTTTGATTAAAAGTCGTAGCGTTTTGGAACATATTTGACATATTGGTGACACTACTTACATTCCAACCGTTTAATGGATGATTGAAGGCTGTAATATTACTACCATTGGTGCTAAACATTCTAGACATATTAGTAACATTACTTACATCCCAATCGTTTAATGGTTGATTGAAAACCAATGCCCTATAAAACATAGAACTCATATTGGTAACATTACTTACATCCCAATTGTTTAAAGGTTGATTGAAAACTAATGTTCCATAGAACATAGAGCCCATATTGGTGACACTACTTACATTCCAACTATTTAATGGTTGGTTAAAAACATCATTACTGTAGAACATGGATTCCATATTAGTGACATTGCTAACATCCCAAATACTAATATTCTGATTGAAGCTATCCGAATTTTCGAACATTCCTGACATATTGGTGACACCGCTTACATTCCAAACACTAATATCTTGATTGAAGCTATTCGAATTTTCGAACATTCCTGACATATTGGTGACACCACTTACATCCCAACTGTCTAGAGGTTGATTAAATGCTCTACTATCTCTAAACATATTACTCATTGAAGTAACTGATGATACATCCCAATTATTTAAAGGCTGGTTGAAAACACAACTCAAATAAAATCCATCAAACATACTGGACATATTGGTGACATTACTTACATCCCAATTGTTCAATGGTTGATTAAAAACCCTATTTCTTCGAAACATCCCAGACATATTAGTAACATTACTTACATCCCAGCCTTCTATATTTTGGTTAAATGCAGAACTTTGAAACATATAAGACATATCGGTTACGTTACTTGTATTCCAACTATTCAAAGGCTGATTAAATGTTGAAGTAGATGAAAACATAGAAAACATGTTTGTGACTTGACTTACATCCCAGTTATTTATATTCTGATTAAAGTTGCCAGCACCATTGAACATAGAAGACATATTGGTAACCAAAGCGGTATTCCAATTATCTAAGGGTTCGTTATATAAGCTAGTATTCCTAAAAGTTTCAGACATATCGGTTACATTACTTGTATTCCAAGTATCTAATGGTCTATTAAATACAGAAGCACCATAGAACATTCCTGAAATATCGGTTATAGTACTAACATCCCAGTTATTTATAATGCCATTAAATGAAGTGGCACTTCTAAACATATTTTTAAGGGTTGTTACTTGCGATAGGTCGGGGTTATCAATAGCATCAAAATTCAGGTTTTCACAACCATAAAAAGCATTTTCCATGGTTTGCCATTGGATACTTCCCCAAGCCAATATTTCAATAATTTTACTTTTATCGCCATCGTCATTAAAATAAATAGCAGGAAAGTTTCCGCTTATACTTATAGTATATCTTCCTGGAGTAGTGTACGTATGTGTAATATCTCCGGTTACATTATTGTCTATTGAGCTATCCCCCCAATCTACTGTATAGTTGTATACATAAGCAGGGTTTGTAGGAATGGTAATTTCGTTAAAAGCTGAAGTACCAGACTGCTCAGTATCCCAAATAGAATTAAATGTTTGTCCGAATAGATTATAACAGAATAAAATCAGAAGTATTGTTAGAGTATTTTTTATCATGATATGCTATCTTTTATGAGTCAAAAGGTGATAATCGATTATTAGCGTTACATTTTTTTTTGCTGTAAGACTTTGTCTAATAGCATGTGAATCTCTATACACCTATGTTTTATGGGTGTAACGGATTAATGCGCTAAAAATGCTTAGCTCAAGTAGTTAATTCTAAAAATTAAAAGTTCGCATCTAAAATCACTGTGAATTTCGATGCATTAAATGAATTGAAGAAGAGGAATTTATTTTTCATAGTCTAGATTTTGATTTGGGGAATTTCTTTAGTTACAAATTTTTAACAAACAAAAAATCATATATAAATTTCATTTTAAAAAAAGGAATTGATGCATCATAAATAGTTGAAAAACAAATTTTAACAAACAAAAAGAATTATTTACACACAAAATAATATGTATAAAAAACCTACATTTTTATTAAAAAACGCTTAAAAAATTATACAATGTTAATAAAGAAGCAATTAGTTAGATGTGATTCCACAAGTTGTAATTTTAAATTTTTAAAAAACTAATATTTCTTTTTTTGTTATTATATTGAATATCATAAGACAAAGGTGCACCATCATAAACATTATGGAAACATCTTTTTCAGTGAAAAAAAATACCCTGAAAACGGGGTATGTAAAACCAAAAAATAGTGTATCAAACTTTAGAAGTACAAGTACTTAATTCATTAAAGAAGCAAAAAAACTTGTTAATGGATTATAAACAGCTTAGAGTCGCTCATCGTTTCAAATATGGATGAAGGTGTAAAGACTATTTAATATAAGTGGATATTTAGAAGTGAAACCACTTCTAAAAAAATTAAAGTATAAAAGTAAGAATCCCTTAATCCAAATACTTCATTTTTATAGCATATTTAGTTAATCCTGCTAAGTTTCTTACCCCCAATTTAGCAATCAAATTTTTCCTATAGCTTTCAATAGTATGTTTACTTAAAAATAAGCTATCTGCTATTTCCTGGGTAGTAAACTCTTTTGCTATTAAAGTAATCACATCTATTTCACGTTGTGTTAATTTGATGTTTTCTTCTTTCTTTTTAGAAAATTTATTTTCCATATAGATATCTGTTATCTCTCTCGAAAAATATTTGTCTCCTTTTAAAATAGTTTCTATTGCTTTGAGTAATTCTTTTTTTTCAGCATTTTTAGGCACATAACCATCTACGTCACTTTCAATAAGTGTATCAATCATATCGGGATTAGTATGCATACTAACGGCAAGAATTTTAAGATTACTATTCTTTTCTTTCAACGTTTTAGTCAATGTGATTCCATCCATTTCTGGCATGGTAATATCTGTAATAACTAAATCTATTTGCTCGTTACTATTAATATCTATATACTTGACAACTTGAGTTCCATTTTTTGCAGTTAACAAGATATTATACGCTTCTTCAGATTCAAAAATACTTAACAAACCATCTAAAAACATTTTATGGTCATCTGCAATAATTAAATTATATTTCATTGTTTATGGGGTTTCAAATTGAAAATTTCAATACTTATTATAGTACCTATTTTAGGATTGGAGTCTATATTTAAAATTCCGGATATTTTTTTCAATCGGCTTTTCATATTTTTAAAACCAATTCCGTTGGTTTCTTTTTTAACATTAAACCCAATTCCATTATCTTCAAAAATAATTCCGAGTATGTTGTCTATTAAATTAATCTGAATATTAATCGAGCTTGCTTTAGCATGTTTAATAGTATTGGTTATTAGTTCTTGAATAATTTTAAAAACTTCAGCTTGTAAACCCTTATTTAGAAGATCAATTTCTTCAACCGGATATGCACTCAAATTTGAAGAAATAGAACTTCCTTCTAAAATATTATTAAGATACTCTTTGAGAATATTACAAAAATTATTTTCACTAAATTTTTTAGGAATTAAATTATGCGATAAGTTCCGAACTTGCCTATAAGTATCATCTATTTGATGGTTAATTGAAGCTAAATCACTTGAATCCGAATTATTTAATCGTAACTTAATACCTGCTAAATTACCGCCAATACTATCATGTAGTTCTTGAGCAATACGTTTCCGTTCATTATTCTGACCTTTTATAGACGCTTTTACTAACTTGAGTTCTTGGTCTTTTAAAATAGAGGCTATTTTTTGCTCATTAACTTCTTCTTGCTTTTTATTTAGCTCGTGCTGTGCTTTTAATTTTAGGTAGTATGTATATAGTAATCCTATAATTGGTATTAAAAAGATAAGAAAAGAATATAGAATTATATTTTTAATACTTCTTTGCCTAGTTGTCTCTGCTTGTTGAATTAAAAATTGAGCTTCTTTAATATCTTGATTTTTTCTGAGTAACCTATTTTCATTATTTGTTTTTTCTGTAGCATTTTGGAAAGATAATAACTCATTTTCATTCTCTTTTTTTTCTATTTCTCTTTGTAGCTCCAAATTTTGAATAGTCTCCTTCTGATTTGCTAATTCTAAATCTTGATTGACTTTTTCTACTTGTAGAATACTAATTTCTTTTTCTTTTTGAAGTGTTTGATACTTAACTTCTAGTTCATTAATCTCTTTATTTCTCTGAAGTTGACCAATAGAATCCTTTATAGTAAAGTATTGTGAAGAAAAATAATAAGCCTTTTCATAATTAGACTCATTTATTGCTATTTTTTTCAGGTTTTCATAAAGAATTAACTGTTGATCTAGATACCCTAAATCAATTGCACTTGATAAAGCCAGGGAATAAATTAATTCTGCATCATGATTTTTTTTTTTATCAATCAAGATACTGCCTATATTCATTTCGGCGTTTAGCCTTTCTTTATGAAACTTATGTTTATTTGCTATTTCTATAACCCTTTCATAAAGTACTAAAGCTTCATCTGTTTTATTAACAGCTTGAGCGTTAGATGCTAAAATCGACAAAATAGTAGCTTCAGCAGAAGTAAACTGTGCTTTTTTGGCTAGTTTAAGCCCTTTTTTTAAATACAGATCTGAAGTTTCAAAATCGTTATTTTCAGAATAAATCTGACCTATATTAATATAGCTACCCATGGTTAGTTCTAAGTCCTTTTTATACAATAAACACTCTTTAAAAAGTTGCAAAGCTTGCTTTAAATCTCCTAATGCCACATAATTTACCGCAAGCCCATGCAAATGTGTATAATAATTTTCCTCGTCGTTGTATTTTTTAGCTAACGTAATCCCTTTTTGATGCCATTTTTTACTTTCTTCAACTAAGCCTTTGGTGTTGTAATTAATAGCTAATAAATTATAAGCTATTGTTTTTCTTCTACAGATTAGCGAGTCACCACCTACTGTATTTAATTTCATAAATTCTTTGACATAAAAATTAGAAGAATCTGTTAACCGCCTATTTCTAAAATAATATGCTAATAATGAATTAGCATTGATTTTAGCGTAATGTGTATGTGCTTTTTTTCGTAATTGATGCCCAATAACATATACCTTTTCATCACCTCTATTCAATCTAACAAAAGCATCAATTATTTGTTCTTTTTCTTTAGATGCTAAATCTACATCTATTTTAGAAGAAGTATTTGAGCCATTAACCTGAGCTACTATCGTAGTTGAAAATAGTAGCAGCATTTGCAAAAACAGATTATAAAATGACTTTAACATAACAGGTAAGTATTTTAAATAACACTCAAAAAAACAACTTTAAATTTTAATATAAAAAAACACGTTCTTAAAAAGAATGTGTTTTTTAATTTTTGAAACTTTTTTACAATCTTTTCTTTAAATCTTAGATGGTTTTAGCCATCACCACAACCGGATTTTATTGGTGCAGCAACCTGTGCTAAAAACGTTCCTTTTACTTCTCCTCTTTTATAAGTTGTGAACCCTATTCGATATAAACCAACAGTTAACGCTTTCTCTGGATTACTAGCTTCACTTTTATACCTTAACAACGAGTTATAATTATTACCACTTGGTTGCTTTGGCATTTCACCACTATCATCATTACGCTCTAACACAGGCCATTTAGCACTCTTTACAGCAGCTTCACTAATTTTATCTTTGCTAAAAATATCCGACGCTCTAAAGTAATATATGTATCAAAATACTCACTTGAAATTGTATTATCTGTATAGGCTTTAGACTTTGTAGCGTTTTTAATTTTAGTTTTTCCAACTGGAGACATCATTCTTATCCCTAACTCTGGAGCTACTGCGGGTAGCCATGCATAGATATAATAAAACTTCTTACCATTTTTTGTTTCATCTTCATTACCAGGAGCTGCATATCCTAAATATGACACCATGTCTGTGTAAGGAACTTTTATAGTTTTTGGTCCTATTTTCTTTTCAGTTAAGCCTCCAAATTTTGATAATTTTTGAGCACTTAAAGTTGAGATACTAATGATAGCTAATAATGCTATTACAAATACATTTTTGTTTTCATTCTTGTTTTTATTGATTAATATTTTTGATTATAAAAATTAGATATACATGAAAGAAGCGACAATCATCCAAGCTCCAACAAATAATCCAACCACTCCTAGTATTCCTTGTTTAGGAGCTAATTTTTCTCTCATTTTGTTTGCTTTTTCTTTTGCTGCTTCATTTTTAGACAAAATAAACTTATTGATTAAGCCAAAGCCTAACATAAATCCTAAAACAGCTTCAACTGCATTTCCTGCTAATAATGTAATCCACCATACTGGGTTAGTTGTAAGCCAACCGATATTTAAAACAGCTGAAATAACGCCCCAAATGCCCCAACAAAAGAAACCAAAACCAATCCAACCTTGATAAGGTTCAATTTTTTCTAAAAGCTCTTTTGCATTTGGTTTCTTTGAAAGAAGTAAAGATGGTACTGCGATAATACTTAATAAGATTAAGGTAATTCCCCAAGTCATAATTTTAAATTTTTAAAAGGTTAATATTTTTTTTATTGGTATTCTATAAAATATCATGAGGCAAAGATGCATTAGGACAAACACTTAAGAAACATCTTTTTCAGTGAAAAAGAACATCCTGTAAACAGGGGTTAGCAAAACTTTTAAAAACATACAAAAAATATTTATCTAATTTATTATCAATGAATTAAAAATATTAACCAGGTATTTGAAGCATAAAAAAACGCCTGATAAATTTTATCAGACGTTTTAATTGTATTACAGGAAATCTTATTTCGCTTCAGCGTAGCGTCTTTCAACTTCGTTCCAGTTAATAACATTAAAAAATGCATTAATGTAATCTGGACGTCTGTTTTGATAATTTAAATAATAAGCGTGTTCCCATACATCAATACCTAAAATTGGTGTACCGCCACAACCAACTCCTGGCATTAACGGATTATCTTGATTCGGAGAAGAACAAACTTCTACTTTACCTCCTTTGTGAACACACAACCAAGCCCAACCTGAACCAAAACGAGTTGCCGCCGCTTTAGCAAAAGCATCTTTAAATGCATCAACAGAACCATAAGCATCTTCGATAGCATCTTTTAATGCTCCAGATAGATATCCTTTTCCTTCAGGATTCATAACTTCCCAAAATAATGAGTGATTGTAAAAACCACCACCATTATTTCTCACTGCGCCATTATTCAAATCTAAATTTTCAAGTATATCTTCAATAGACTTTCCTTCTAAATCTGTTCCGGCAATGGCATTATTTAAATTGTTTGTATATCCTTGATGATGTTTAGAATGGTGTATCTCCATAGTACGTGCATCAATGTGAGGTTCTAATGCATCATACGCATATCCTAATTTCGGTAATTCGAAAGCCATAGTTATTAGTTTTAAAATATTAATATTTAATTTCTTTCAAAATTACATATAAAACGGGTTAATTAAAAATAATAAATTGTTATGAAACCATTGATAGTTTTTATCTTGTATCCAAAAATTATAATTCATGAGTCAAAGCCATTCTTTTACTATTTATAATGCTTCTGCTGGCAGTGGAAAAACATTTACACTTGTAAAAGAGTATTTAAAAATTTTGTTTCAATCCAACAACCTAGAGCATTTTAAACGCATTTTAGCTATTACGTTTACTAATAAGGCGGTTGCCGAAATGAAAGACCGGATTATTGAAACACTCAAACAGTTTTCTAACAAAACCATATTAAACACACCTAATAGTATGTTTAAGGCTATTTGTGAAGAGTTGCAAATGGATCCAAATGTGCTTCACAGGAAATCGGAAAAACTATTAAATACTATTATTCATAATTATGCGGCGTTTGATATTTCTACTATTGATGGTTTTACCCATAAACTTATTCGAACTTTTGCTTACGATTTAAGGTTGCCTTTAAATTTTGAAGTAGAGTTAGATCAAGATGCTTTATTAAACGAAGCTGTTAATAGCTTAATTGAAAAAGCAGGAACAAATGATGCGTTAACTAAAACACTTATTGATTTTGCTATTGAAAAAGCTGACGATGACAAAAGTTGGGATGTGTCTTTCGATTTTAATAAAATAGCTAAGCTTTTGGTTAATGAAAATGATATGCCTTTTATAGAAACGTTAAAAGATAAAACGTTAGACGATTTTAAAGCACTTAAAACACAATTAAAAAAGGAACTGATTTCTTTAGAAAATAACATCATTCAAAAAGCTCAAAATATATTAACTTTAATTGAAGAGGCTGGTTTAGAATTTAATGATTTTTCGGGAGGCTATTTGCCGAAGCATTTTAAAAACTTAACCGATAAAAAATTTGATCTAAATTTTGACACCAAATGGCAGGAGGATATTGAAACTAAAACATTATACCCTAAACGCGTTACAGATACTATAGCATCTGTAATAGAAGAAATACAACCACAAATAGCTACCAGTTTTTACGAAACCAAACAAATGGCTTTTCATCTTAAATTCTTAAAAGCATTTTATAAAAATATAACTCCTCTTTCTGTTTTAAATGCTATTAATAATGAATTAAAGTCGCTTAAAGAAACACAAAATAAAATGCTTATTTCGGAATTTAATACCATTATTAGTAAAGAAATAAGAAACCAACCCACACCTTTTATATATGAACGTATTGGTGAAAAATTCAATCATTATTTTATTGATGAGTTTCAGGATACATCGGTGATGCAATGGGAGAATTTAATTCCACTTTTAGGAAACGCTCTATCTACCAATACGGGAAATACTATGTTAGTTGGTGATGCAAAACAAGCTATTTATCGTTGGCGTGGTGGAAAAGCAGAACAGTTTATTGGATTGTTCAATGATGAAAATCCGTTTCATATAAAAAAACATGTCGAAAACCTCCCAACAAATTACAGAAGTTTTAAAACTATAGTAAATTTTAATAATGACTTTTTTAATTATCTGTCAAATCAGCTTTTTAGCAAAAAAGACTATAAAGACCTTTATAAAAATGCCCATCAAAATACTTTTTTAGAAGATACCGGTTATGTCGAATTATCTTTTTTAGATATTGATAAGGATGATAATAGAGACGAGCTATTTTCTAAGAATGTTTTAAAAACGATTAATGAGTGTTTAAAAAATGGATTTAGGTTAGAAGATATTTGTGTTCTGGTTCGTAAGAAAAAAGAAGGCGTTACGATTGCTAATTACCTAAGCCAACATGATATTCCTATAATTTCATCAGAAACGTTATTAATCAATAATTCAATGGAAGTTGGTTTTATAAATAATGTTTTAGAGCTTTTAATTCAGCCAAAAAATAATGAAATAAAAATACAGGTTTTAAATTATTTAACCTCGCTTTTTAATATTGAAGATAAGCATGAGTTCTTTTCAAAACATATCAATTTACCAGTGTCAAATCTATTCAAAAGTTTAGAAGCATATCAGATATTTATAAACAGCGATTTATTATTAGAACTTCCTCTTTACGATTTGGCAGAAACGATTGTACGAGATTTTAATTTGGTTGCATCTTCGAATGCTTACATACAATTTTACTTAGATATTGTTTTAGACTTTTCGCAAAAAAAAGGATCGGATATTTCAGGGTTTTTGGAATATTTTGATAAGAAAAAGGAAAACTTAAGTATTGTGTCTCCTAAAGGGCAAAATGCTGTTCAAATAATGACCATTCATAAATCTAAAGGTCTGGAGTTTCCTGTGGTTATTTTTCCATATGCCGATTTAGATATTTATAGAGAATTAGACCCAAAAGAATGGTTTGGAATAAATAAAGAAAAGTATGCAGGTTTTACACATACGTTATTAAACTATAGTAAAGATTTTGAGTATTATGGAGAAGAGGGACAACGTATTTATAATAACCATCAATCTGAACAGGAATTAGATAACATCAATTTACTATACGTTACTTTAACACGTGCTGTAGAGCAATTGTATGTTATTTCAAAAAAAGATATATCTTCAAAAGGCGTCTCTAATAATAAAAGATAT
Organism: Flavivirga aquimarina; assembly: GCF_030540835.1. GTDB lineage: Bacteria > Bacteroidota > Bacteroidia > Flavobacteriales > Flavobacteriaceae > Flavivirga > Flavivirga aquimarina. Next base: position 128,122 of record NZ_JAUOEK010000069.1, read on the forward strand.
TCGGGATTATTTATAAACTATCTGCAACACTTAGATCTTTGGAACGATTCTCAATCAACATACAGTTTTGGTCATTCTATAAGAACCAGCGAAAGTGATACTATTACAAAAGAAGCCAAGATTCAACAAGAATTTATTACTACAGCAAAAGATACTCATAGTATAAAGGTTGTAACCAAATCTGGTCTTCTCTGGGATACCAATCAACAAGAAGCTATTGAAAAAGGAAACCTTATTCATAACATCATGTCTCAAATTAAAACAAAAGATGATATTAATTCCGTTATAAATGATTTTGTAAATGCTTCTTTAATAACAAAAGAGCAAACCATCGAGTTAAAACAAATAGTAACTAAAATTATTGAGCACCCAAAATTAGAAAGCTATTATAGTTCAAAGTATACCATATATAACGAAAGAGATATTATTACCAAAGAGGGGATTATTTTAAGACCGGACAGATTGGTTATAGACTCTAAAAATGAAGCTGTAATTATAGATTATAAAACGGGCATTGAAGATAAAAAACATTGGCAACAATTACAATCATACCAAGATGTTTTAGAAGATATGAAAATAACAACAAGAAAGAAAATTCTTATATATATAGACGAAAATATTGAAATAAAAGAGGTGTAAACTTAAGAAAAATATCATTTTATGTACAAAAAGGAGGGAATATACGTACAGTTATTCAATAACCATGCAAAAATCCATTGAGATAGTGCTATTATTGCATTTAGTAAAATAAAAAAAGCTTCAAATATTATCTAAAACCGTTCTGAACTATTGATGAATAAACGAAGTGTACTATTTTTTTATATATTTGTCTTTGTTAATAAAATTTAACAACTTACTTTTGTTTACAATTAACACTTAAAAATTAAACTTTTGAATATGAAAAATCTTAGCAGATTATTGTTCGCTATGTTGCTTATACTTGGTTATAGCAATGCTGACGCGCAAGACAAAAACAACCCATGGCAAATTACCATTGGGGCAAACGCAGTTGATGCTTACCCTTCTGGTGACGGAGCTCCTTTTAGTGAAGGAATTTTTGATAAATACTTTGATGTAAGCGATCACTGGAATATTTTACCTTCATTATCAACGATCTCTGTATCTAAATATATAGGTGATGGTTTCTCTTTTGGAATTGCAGGTTCTTTAAATAAAATAGAAAACAGAGGTGATCAAGAAGTAGATGATTTATCTTATTATGGTGCAGATGGTACTATTAAATATAGCGTTGGTGAAGTATTAGACTGGAACACTTTCGAGCCTTATTTAGGTGTTGGTGGTGGTTACACTTGGGTAGACGATCTTGGAGCTGGAACTTTAAATGGAACTTTAGGTTTCAATCTTTGGTTTACAGAAAATATCGGTTTAACTGTACAGTCTGCATACAAACATGCATTTGAAGATTATTTAGATACACACTTCCAACATACAGCTGGTATCTCTATCAAATTTGGTGGAGCTGATACAGATGGTGATGGTATTTATGACAAAGATGATGCTTGTCCAGATGTTCCTGGTTTAGAGGCTTTCAATGGTTGTCCTGATACAGATGGTGATGGTATTGAAGACAGTAAAGATTCTTGTCCAGACGAAGCTGGTTTAGCTGAGTTTGACGGATGTCCTGATACTGATAGTGATGGTATTGCCGATAAAGATGATAACTGTCCTACAGTTGCTGGATTAAAAGCTTTAGCTGGTTGTCCAGATGCTGATGGTGATGGTGTAAGAGATTCTGATGATAAATGTCCTAACACTGCAGGTGCACCAGCAAATAATGGTTGCCCTTGGCCAGATACTGATGGTGACGGTGTTTTAGACAAAGATGACAAATGTCCAGATGTTGTAGGTACTGTTGCTAACAATGGTTGTCCTGAAGTAACTGAAGAAGTTCAAAAAACTTTAAATGAGTATGCTAAAACTATCTTATTTGATACAGGAAGATCAACTATTAAAACACAATCTGAAGCTGTTTTAAAAGATATTATTGCTATCTTAAATGAGTATAGTACTGCAACATTTACTATTGAAGGTCATACAGATAGTACTGGTAGAGCTTCTACTAACCAAAAATTATCTGAGGCTAGAGCTAACTCTGTAAAAGATTACTTAGTAGCTAATGGAATTAACTCTTCAAGATTATCTGCTGTTGGTTATGGGAAAGATAGACCAATCGATTCTAACAAAACTAGAAAAGGTAGAGCTAATAACAGAAGAGTTGAGATCAACTTAATAAAATAAGAAACTATCAATTAGTTTTTAAAATAAGTTTTATAAAAACGCTTCGGATATCCCGAAGCGTTTTTTATTTTTATATAATACCAATTAAACTTAAATGACAACTTTTATTTTTGATGTTCTAAAAGATTTACAAAATAAAAATGAGAGTCTTTCCGAATTAACCTTTATTCTACCAAGTAAAAGAGCTGGACTGTTTCTAAAGCATCAACTCTCTAAAGTTGTTAAACAAACGATTTTTTCGCCTAATATAATAAGCATTGAAGAGTTTGTAGAAGACTTATCGCTACTTAAAAGTATATCGAATACAGAGCTTCTTTTTGAGTTTTATAACGTTTATATTACATTAACCAAGAGCCAAGAAGCAGATTCTTTTGAATCATTTTCAAAATGGGCTCAAATCTTACTTCAAGACTTTAATGAGATAGACAGGTATCTTATACCTCAAAAAAACATTTTTGATTATTTAAGTGCTATTCAAGATTTAAACCACTGGTCTTTAGAAGATAATAAAACCGATTTTGTTAAAAATTACCTATCATTTTGGAAGAAGCTCCATAACTATTATACCTTGTTTACAAAACAACTTATAACTAAAAAAATAGGCTATCAAGGTTTAATTTACAGAGAAGCTGCTAAGAATTTAAAATCTTATATTAAAGATAATCCCGAAAAACAACATGTTTTTCTAGGATTTAATGCTTTAAATACTTCCGAAATAACCATCATAAAAGAATTACTTAAAAACGGTTTAGCAAAAACATACTGGGATATCGACAGTGTCTTTATAAACAACCAAAAGCATGATGCTGCATTATTTACCCGACAGCATAGAAATAATTGGGCGTTTTTTAAAAATAACCCTTTTAATTGGGTTACTACAAATTATTCAAAAGAAAAAAATGTGTCGGTTTTTGGCATTCCAAAAAATATTGGTCAAGCAAAATATATAGGAACTCTTTTAAATGATTTACAAAAAAAGAATTCATCATTACAGAATACAGCAGTTGTTTTAGGTGATGAAAATTTACTTATTCCAGTATTAAATTCGCTTCCACCAATTGTTGAAGCGCTTAATATAACTATGGGATTCCCTTTAAAATCTATCCCCATAGCTTCTCTTTTCGAAGCCTTATTTCATTTACATAAAACACCGTCAAATACATTTTACTACAAAGATGTCATTAATATTATATCACATCAATTTATAAGACCTTTATTTTATAATAAAGAGATAGATTTCGCAACAAAAATAACTGAGACAATTGATACTAACAATTTAGTCTACTTAACTACAGAGCGTTTAAAAGACCTAGCAAGTAATTCTCATAATATCATTGATTTATTGTTTTCAAATTGGGATAAATCTGTTGATACAGCTTTAAAGAATTGTTCTCAATTAATATTACACATTAAAACTTTTTTGGAGGACAAAAAAGATTCTAATTTATTATCGTTGGAATATTTATTTCGTTTTAACGAACTGTTCAACGAATTAACCCGTTTAAACACTACATACCAACACATTAAAGATATTTCGGCACTGTATAGTGTTTATAAAGAATTGTTAAGTTCTGAAACTTTAGACTTTCAAGGAGAGCCTTTACAGGGGCTCCAAATTATGGGGATGTTGGAATCTCGTGTTTTAGACTTCGAAACCGTTATTATATCATCTGTTAATGAAGGTATTCTTCCTTCCGGAAAAACCAATAATTCATTTATTCCTTTTGATGTTAAAATAGAAAATAATCTGCCTACTTATAAAGAAAAGGATGCTGTTTATACCTATCACTTTTACAGGCTTCTACAGCGTGCTAAAAATGTTTACATCCTTTACAATACCGAGGCAGATGTTTTGACAGGAGGTGAAAGAAGTAGGTTTATAACACAATTAGAGCTAGAAGGTATACACCATATGAATCATCAAATTATAGCACCCCAAGTACCTATAATTGAAACGTCGCTAAACGTTGTAGATAAAACAACCTCAGTTTTAAACGAGTTAAAAAGAGTCGCTCAAAAAGGGTTTTCTCCATCATCTTTAACCAACTACATAAGAAACCCAATAGATTTTTACTACCAGAAAGTATTAAAGATAAAAGAGCACGATAATGTAGAAGAAACCGTAGCTGCAAATACGTTAGGAACTGTTGTACATAATACACTTGAAGATTTTTATAAGCCACTAGTAGGTGCTTTTATAACTGTAGAGATCATTCAGAAACTAAAAGCCAGTATTATAAAAACTGTAACACATCACTTTACAGATGTTTATAAAGAAGGAGATATTACTAAAGGCAAAAACCTAATAATTTTTGAAATAGCCAAACGCTATGTATCAAACTTTTTAGATTTAGAAATTGAGGGTTTAAAAGCTGGCAATCAAATAAAAATAATAGCTATTGAGGCTGATAATAATGTAGTAATCGATATTCCAGAATTGGATTTTCCTGTTACGATTACAGGAAAAGTTGATCGGGTTGATGAATGTAATGGTGTTACAAGGATTATAGATTACAAAACCGGTCGTGTAGAACAAAATAATGTTGAAATTGTGGACTGGGAAACTATAACAACCGATTACTCCAAATACAGTAAAAGTTTTCAGGTACTTACGTATGCTTATATGATGCAACTTTCGAATAATATGAAATTACCTGTTGAAGCGGGTATTATATCATTTAAAAATCTCAATAAAGGCTTTTTAAAATTCTCTAAAAAAGATAAAGCAGGGGCTTATGCCAAAAAAGAAGCCTTGATTACTCAAGAAACTCTTAATAACTTTAGTAAAGAATTAAAGCAACTCATTTTAGAGATTTGCGATCCCAATATTCCATTCACTGAAAAAGAACTATAAAATGATTAATAAGAAGATTAGTGCTATTGATGGTAAACATAACAAACCCATTTTAATTGATGTTACCTATACATCAAAAGAAAACAACAAACCCATTGTTATATTTTGTCATGGTTATAAAGGCTTTAAAGATTGGGGAGCCTGGAATTTGATGGCTAACACATTTGCAGAAGCTGGATTCTGCTTTATAAAATTTAATTTTTCACATAATGGGGGTACTGTTAATGAACCCATTGACTTTCCAGATCTGGAAGCTTTTGGGAATAATAATTACACAAAAGAATTAGATGATCTGGAGTCTGTAATTGATTGGGTTTTTGAAAACAAAGACATAAAAGATCAAGGAAATGTAAATAATATTAGTTTGATAGGACACAGTCGCGGTGGCGGTATTGTTTCAATAAAAGCAGAAGAGGATTCCCGTATTAAAAATGTAATAAGTTTAGCAGGCGTTTGCGATTTTGGCAAAAGAACTGCCACAGTGGGTGATTTAGAATCTTGGAAAAAAGAGGGTGTTAAATATGTTCTTAATGGCAGAACCAAACAGCAAATGCCTCATTACTATCAATTTTATGAAGACTTTGTGAAAAATGAAGCACGCTTAACGATTAAAAGAGCAGCATCTAATTTGAAAATACCACATTTAATTATTCATGGTAATGCAGATACCAGTGTTTTAATTGAAGAAGCCAAAAATCTTCATAAATGGAATTCCAATAGCAAACTGGAAATTATAGAAGGAGCCAATCATGTCTTTGGAGCATCGCATCCTTGGGATAAAAAAGAGCTCTCAGATCAGTTAAAAGAAGCTGTAAACGCGATAGTATTGTTTTTAGGAAATGGTTAAAAACATAAAAGCCTCACACTTCTGTAAAGCTTATTATTAGTGGAGAGGATCGGATTCGAACCGACGACCTCTTGACTGCCAGTCTCTACTTATAATATTACTCATTATTATATTTATTTTTTTAGCTGAATTTCAATAAGTTACACAGCATTAAATTTTGTATATGATTTCTCTTATTTTCATTTGTTTTTTAAAATGTTAAGCCTATGTTGAATCCCCAATATAACTTCATATTAATATGGGATAGCCCCTCTTGCTCGATTGGCTTGCTAAAGATGACTGCCTAAATAAACGGAATTTAGATAAAATAGGAACACATAGTTTACTGCGTTTTTATGTCTATAAAAGACTTTTAAAAAACTGGTCACCTGAACAGATTTCAGGTAGAATTAAAATCGATTTTCCAAATGATTCTGTGATGACAATATCGCACGAAGCAATCTATATGCACATCTACTCGCACCCACAAGCTAGTCTGAATAAAAAACTCATAAAGCTTCTTCTCTATTAAAAATCTACTATCGGAACTATCGTAGAGCGTAAATCCAGATATACCCTAATTATTGGTCTTAAAAACAGAACTATTAAATTTGTAACTAGAGCTTTTGCCAAGGAATTGAATCGTTTTGATAACCAACTAACAAAAACAATGACCTACGATAATGGAACTGAAATGGCTGGACCATAAATAGTTCGCTAAAAACACTAAAAAGGACATCTATTTTGCTAATCCATATCCCTCTTGGGAACGTGGAACGGATGAAAATACTAATGGGCTTATTAGACGCTATCTACCTAAAAAAACAGACTTTAAATATATAGATAATAAACAACTAAAAAGTATACAAAACAAACTTAATAACATACCTAGAAAGGTATTAGATTTTAAAATACCCATTGAAGTCTTAGTACAAAACTCTGTCTAATTTTTTCTTTCTAAAAAGCATTCAGAAAAATCTAGGTTTTTTGGAAAGAAAAATTAAATTTGTACTATAACTAATTAGCAACTTTTGTTGCGTTAAAGTCTTGAATGCACTGTAGTTGAATAAATATAGGTTAAAAATATTCGATATAATTATGTATATCCTAAAAAAATATCGCCACATAGGGCGACATTTTTATATTTGTTAATTTATCAAAACTAATTTATTAGTTAATCTTTAACTATAATTTTTTTAGTGGTTGAAAGAGAACCGTTATCTAATTTTAATAGATATAATCCTGATGTTAAATTATGATTAATTATATCATTTTCAATCGTACCTTTAAGTACTTGTTTACCTGTTATATTGTAAATAGTATAGTTAATTTCTCCTCCTAAAGTAGATTGAACATTTAACACGTTAGTTGATGGATTTGGATAAATTGAAAATGAACTATCTAATTCAAATGTAGAAGTATTTAATGTATTTAACACATCATTTGTATAAGTAAATAATTCTCTTCCTATATTATCAACTGTACTAACAAAATCAGCTTCAAAATAAAGTTTATGATTAAGCACAACAATATCATCAACTGAGTCAATTGTAGCAACATCTACTCCTTCAATATCTACTCCATCTGTTCTAAATAAGTAGTAAGCGCTACCACCAATTTTTCCAGTGTAATATAAATACCCATCACCAGGAGCAGCAAAATGAATTGGGTCATGATTACCAGGTATCCCAAATGGGCCACTAAGATCTGTTAAAGAGTCTGCTGCTGGGTCATATACATAAAGTTGATCACTGGCACCAGCATCACCTTCAAAAAATAATTTATCTTCCCAAGCATATAAATTTTTAACGGCATTAACTCCATTAGCTGTTGATATTTGTATTGTTCCGTTTGTGGTTCCATCAGTAACCCATAATTTATTATCAAACACAAAGTAAACCGAGTTTCCTAGTTTTGTTAAATAAGTCATAAGTTTATAATCATTATTTACACCACCATCATCACCAAAATCTTTAACCAATGTATAGCTTTCGTCAGTAATATTGTATGAATATAATTCTGGCCCAAGAGGAGTTTCTCCTGCTAAAATATATTCCATATTAAATAAAATAGTATTACTATCAAAACCAATATATTCAGACGCAAACCCAATGTCTACTGAACCTGACCCACTATCTGGTAGTTCTTTAAAGGTTGTGCCATTAAATTCATAATAAATACCATCTAATACAGTAAAATCACTATTCCAAATAAAAGATCTCATATAAGCTTTATTACCAACAACAATAGGTGTTCCTCCTTGGAAATTATTGCCTAATGATACTGTTCCAGCTTCTGTACCATCAGTAGTGTAGATGTTGTAACTAGTTGTTCCTAAGTCGTATGCTTGAAAATATAATGCATTATTTAATATAAAGAAATTGTTTGGGTCAGAATTACTACCAGCTCCATCAAGATTTTTTACTAACCTTGTTCCAGCTTCAGTACCGTCAGAAACCCATAGTTCTTTACCTACATCTACACCACCAGTATTAGATCCAGATGAATCATCTGCAGCAAAATAAATTTGTCCGTCAAATGCAAATAAATCTGTAGGAAAAGAATTTTGAGTACCAGAGTTATTAATGTCTTTTACAAGTGTGATCTGTGAGTTTGCCATACCTGAAAGTAATAGTATGGCATAAAAGTAAATTTTTTTCATTTTTATTAGTTTTAAAATTGTATTACTATTACGTTAGGTTATTCTTTTGCCCTTAGTTAATTTTTATTTTTTTTTCAAATTCTTATAACTAAATCTTGTGTTTTCTTTGTTTTATTGTTAAAAAATCATAAAATCGCTTATTTTGTTTTGTGTAATAGTTAAAAAGAACATACAAAAAGTAAAAGGCTTGTGTGTCTTTGATAAGGGTCTTTTAACATTTAATTATTGTGTAATAATAAGGTGTTTTTGTTTTAAGCAGTTTTTAAAAAATAGAAGAGATAATCATGTTGAAACTTATAAGTTATGTTGCTTAATTTCTATCAATTAATATTTTATTAATAGACTATGATTGTTATACTTGGTGTGATACTGAAAGTTTAGTTGCTAGTATATTGCCTCATAAGATTGAATTTGGTTTCCAAAAAAATATTTTGTTGTGATTTTGAGAAGAATATAAGTATTAAAAGCACTTTACTAGTGTAAGAATAGTTACTAAAAGTAGACAAAAATATTTTTAAAGAAGTTAGATTAAGCCAATGTATTTGCACATAGAGGAAAAGGAAATAGATTGTATTTATAAGGTTTTTGTTAACCATCATAAATAGTGCAGAGATTGATAATACAGTTAATATTATAGTTTTAACAAAAGCTAGGGAGATAATAAGTCGGTTACTGTTTATAACCAAATTTATAGGCGAAGAACAAAAATAAATTATCTTCTTTAAAAGCTTTTCGTATTTTTTTATAAGCGGTATACATATGAGATTCTACTGTCTTTATAGAAATGTCTAATTGTTCTGAAATTTCTTTATACTTAAGACCTTCAAACTTATTCAAATACAAAATCTCTTTGCATTGTTCTGGTAGTTTTTCTATTGTGTTTTTTAATTTAGTAATACGTTTTTCTAAAACTTCAGAGTCTTCTGTAATTCTCTCTCTAAGAACTTGTTCTTTAAGTTCATTAAAAAAAGCATCTCTTCTTTTTTGTTTTCTGTAAGTATCAATATAAGTGTTATATGTTATTCTGTATAAATAACTTTTAATAGATTTTTCAGTATTTATTTTTAATTTATTCTTCCAAAGTGTTATAAATGTTTGCTGTACAATATCTTCTGCTTCATGTAAATCGTGAGTATAGGTAACGGCATAATCTAAAAGTTTTTTATAATAACGCTCAAACAATATCCTAAATGCCTTTCTATTGCCTTTTTTAATACTTTTAGCCAATATAGAGTCGTTAGAGAGAGCTTTCAAATTAATTTTTTAATTTCTAATTAAAAAATGCAAATATGCTAAAAAAAAATAAAATTAGGCTAAGGGTAAAATAATAAATTAACGTATAGAATATACAAACTAAATTAAAACAAACAAATCATTGAAAAAAATAACAATAAAATATATAACAAATACAATCTCTTCAAAAGAGATAAGTGAGCTTAAAGTATTGTTAAGAGAAAAGAAAAACCAAGAACTTTTTAAAGACTATATAAAAGATTATTATGATATCCATACATTACTAAATAAACCAGATATAGATAGTGCCTATAAAAAAATATGGGATACAATAAATGAAAAGGAGCAACCAAGGCAGTATGTTTTACCAAATTGGTTTAAATACTCTGCTGCGGCTTTAATAGTTCTTATGTTTTCATTGTCTTATTTCTTTAAAAACAATCAAAAACCAATTAATAATTTAAATTCTTTTGAAGAAGTCGTAAGCCCTGGTGTTGATAAGGCTACTTTAACTCTTGAAGATGGTTCTAGTGTTGTATTAGAAAAAGGACAGTATTATAACACAGAAAAGGTTAAAAGTAATGGAGAGCAAATAATATATAATAAAAAAGGAAGTGCTAGCATATCGTACAACTACCTTACTGTACCAAGAGGAGGTAAGTTTGAGGTAAAGTTAGCAGATGGTACGCAGGTTTGGTTAAATTCTGAATCAAAATTAAAATACCCTGTAACCTTTAAAAAAGGAGAAACTCGTCAAGTAGTACTTGTATATGGGGAAGCTTATTTTGATGTGTCTCCTAGCAAAAATCATAATGGAGCAACTTTTAAAGTTGTGTCTAATTTGCAAGAAGTAGAAGTGTTAGGTACAGAATTTAATATAAAAGCTTATAAAGATGAAGAAAGTGTCTATACCACTTTGGCCGAAGGTAAAGTGTCTGTAAGAAATGAAGTTTTTAAAGAAAAACTAAAAGTAGGTGAACAATCTGTTTTAAATGAAGTAAAGGGTAATATTAAAATTCAAACTGTTAATGTTTATAATGAAACAGCTTGGAGAAAAGGTATATTTTCTTTTAAAAATAAACCTCTAAAGGATATTATGAAATCTTTGTCTAGATGGTATGACATAGATATAATTATTGAAAATAAAAAACTTGAAGATATAAGATTTAATGGTGTCTTAAGTAAAAGTATGAATTTAGAAGAGATTTTAGAACCTATTAAAAGAAATATTAATCTGAATTATAAAGTGTATGATAAAAAAATAGTTCTGGAATAAAAAAAGAGACGAAGTTTATACCGCTCAAAGTAAATTAACCTCATCCCTTAGATTTAAATACATTAATTAAATGAATAACTAATACTTTACAAATTTATGAATTTTAATTTTACTAAAGAATCTTACTTTTTTAGGAAAACGACAAAAAACTTTATTATGAGAACAACACTGTTGTTGTTTTGCTCTACCGTTTTTAGTTTAACACCCATTGATATTATTTCTCAGAATGAAAAAGTTACAATTAAGGAGGACAAAATAGTTACCGTTGATGAAATCTTTGATATTATTCAGTCGCAAACAGATTATACTTTTATATACCGTTCAGATCTTTTTAAAGATTTTCCTTTGGTTACTTTAAATAAAGGTACTATTAAGGTGAAAGATTTACTATCTAAAGCTGTTTCTAATGTAGATTATCATTTTGAACTACTTAAACATAATACAATTGTAATAGAAAAAGAAGTTTCAAGAATAATACAAGAGGCAATTACTGGAAATGTTACTGATGAAAACAAGTTTCCTTTAGTTAATGTAACTGTTCAAATTAAAGGGACTAGAAAGGGAGTTTTAACAGATTTCGATGGTAATTACAGTATTACAGGTCTTAAGACTAATGATGTGTTAATTTTTTCTAGTATGGGATTTGAAACACAAAGTATAAAGGTAGACGACAAAAAAGTGATAAATGTTGTTTTAAAAGAGTCTGATAATGAGCTAGATGAAGTAGTAGTTGTATCAGAAAAGAAAATAGTTAATACGGGATATCAAGCGGTTTCAAAGGCAAAATCTGTTGGTTCTTTTGAATCTGTAGGTGCCGAAGTAATAGAAACTAAATTTCAAACAAATATTTTAGAAAGATTAGAAGGAACTATAAGTGGGTTATCTCTGTATAGGGGAGACCCAGTGATTAGAGGTGTTTCCACATTTTATGGAGAAAGCTATCCTTTAATTGTTTTAGATGGAGTGATTTATGAAGGAGAATTAGAGTCTATTAACCCTAATGAGATTGAGAATGTTTCAGTTTTAAAAGATGCTTCAGCAGCTTCGATTTACGGTGCTAGAGCTGCAAATGGAGTTATTGTGGTAACGACTAAACAAGGTGTTGTTGGTAAGCCAACTTTTAGCTATAGATCATCATTTCAAATAGAGCCACTGCCAAGTCGATCCTATCAAAACTTAATGACATCTCCAGAATTTGTTGATTATCAGGTAGATATTTTTAACACCATAGCTGATCTTAATGAAGATATGTTGGGATCAAGAAAAAATTCAAGGTTAGCTTTAGATGAAGTTAATACATTATTGTATGATCATCTTGGTGGTTTGATTTCAACAGATTTTTTAAATTCAGAATTAGATAGACTTAGGGGGTTAGATGGATATGATCAAATTGTAGATGAGTTATTAACTCCAAAATATACACAACAGCATAACCTTTCATTAAGAGGTGGGTCTAAAACCCATCAATATGCATTATCTTTTAATTATACAAGTAATGGTTCTTTTGATAAAGATAGACCTAATGAAAGACTAGGGCTTAATATAAAAAATTATTTTAAAATAAACGATTGGCTTAATTTTGATATGTCTGTTTTAGGTAATTATAATTATGTAGGTTATGATGTAGGGATTACTGGGATTAATTTCATAAGTCCCTCAAGACTTCCTTATGAAGTGCTTAGAGATGAAGATGGAAATCCGGTTGAATGGAATCACATTTATAGCCGTAGCTATAATGAAGAACGTATTAAACTAGGTTATTTAGATCTATCGTATTATCCTTTGAATGAATTGAAGGAAAAAAGCATAACAACTAAAATTCCCTCTGTTATTATAAATTTTAAAACAAATATTAAGCTTTCAGAAGCATTGGGTTTAGAATTAAGAGGCCAAAAAGAGATTGGTAAAAGCCGTAGTGTAAGGTATTCTTCAAAAGACAGTTATACTGTTCGCAATTCGGTAAACAATGAAACTGAAATAATAGATGATAAAATTATTTATAATATCCCTTATGGAGATCAAATTTCTGAATCATTTAGAGATAGGAGTTCATATACGTTACGAGCGCAACTTAACTACTCTAAGTTATTTAATAAAAAACATGATGTAAATTTACTTCTAGGAGGAGAAAGAAGACAAGTAACTACTGATTCATATGGATTTACACGTTATGGTTATGATCCTGATAATTTAACTTTTGCTGATGCTAATGAGTTTACACCACAAGCTGCTTACAGAAGTACAGATGATAGGTATATATCTGTTTACGGAAACGCTTCCTACATGTTTGATGATAAATTAGGAATTAATGTAAGTGCAAGAATAGACGAATCTAATGTCTTTGGTAAAAACCCTAAATATAAATATCGTCCGCTTTGGTCTTTTGGGGCAAACTACATTATAGATACAGAACCTTTGTCATGGCTTAATAGATTAAAGTTTAGAGCTACCTATGGAATAAGTGGTAATGTTTTTGATGATGGTGGGCCATATGCTTTGGCAATAGTTTCTGATGATAATGATGCAGGAGAAACATCTGCTATTATACAGTCTCCGCCAAATGAAGAGTTGAGATGGGAGCAAACGAATATAACCAATATAGCTATAGATTATGAGTTGTTTTCTAAGAAATTAAAAGGTACTATTGAATTTTATAATAGGAATACCACAGACGCTGTTGCATATGTAGATTCAGATCCTATTTTAGGTTGGACTAGACTTCCTAAAAATTATGCTTCATTAAATAATAAAGGTATTGAATTTCAATTTAATACACAATTTATAAATACTGATGACTTTAGATGGAATGGTAATTTAATCCTTAATTACAATAGAAATAAAGTTACAAAGTTTGTTGAACAATATACTTCATTAGCACAAAATTATCTTGATGAGAATCAACTTAGAGAAGGTCAAGCATTAAATACACTTTATTCTATTCGCTATGCTGGCTTAAATGAAAAAGGAGCTCCATTAGCTTATAAAGCAGATGGTACTATTGTAGAGAATTATCTTGAATTAGGTCTGGAAGATTTGATAGATGAAGGAACTTATGATCCTCCATATCATGCATCATACACTAATAATATAACTTATAAACAATTTGATTTGTCTTTTCTTTTTATTTATTATGGAGGACATGTTCAGAGAGATGTAGCCGCAGGTCATTATTCAACCTTTAAAAATCCACATGACCTAACTGGTAATTTAGATAGGATACATTTAAATTATTGGAAAAAGCCAGGTGATGAGGATGATATATATACAGCTCCAGCACTTCATTGGGATAATCAAGATAATCCTAATTATGTTGAAAGTGCTCAAAGAAATATATGGACATATGCAGATATACATGTTCAAAAGGCAAATTACGTGAAGTTAAGAAATATAACTTTAGCGTATAATGCGCCTAAAGCGATCTTAGAAAAAATTAATTTTTCTAATTTGAGATTAACTTTTGATGTAAGAAACCCATTTAGATGGTCAAATAATAGAAATAATCTAGATCCTGAAGCTTGGTCAGAAGACGGTAGCAGAGGAACTGCGGTTATGCCAACATATACTTTTGCAATTAATTTAAACTTTTAAAAATAATGAAACATATTTATAAAATAGTACTAGCATTACTAATTATTTTAAATTTTTATTCTTGTGATGAGTTCTTAGAGCTAAAACCAAAAGGAGAATTTATACCTAGAGAATATGAGGATTATGTGTTTTTATTGAATGATCCAAATCTTATAAACCAGTTAGAATTGGGCTATGTTAATCTTTTTACGGATGATTTAGAAAAACTTGTAGACTCAGGTTTGCCTCTTGACGTTGGTTTTAATGATACCCCAGAGTTTGGTGTAAATTATTATTATTTTAACTCTGGACCTACGCATCCACAAGATGAAAATGATGAATTTTTCACATCATCTTATCAACAAATTTATACGTATGATTTTGTGGCAAGTGATGTGATGGAGGTTACAGATGCATCTGAAGAAGAAAAATTAGCTGTTAGAGCAGAAGCCTTATTTGGTAGAGCATACAATTATTTTAAATTAATAAATCTTTATGCAAAAGCCTACGATCCTGCTACAGCTAGTACAGATTATGGTGTGCCTCTAATTTTAGAAAGTAATATTTATGCAGAGTACGGTAGGAATTCTGTAGAAGAAGTTTATAATCAAATAATTAATGATTTGTTAGAAGCTACCTCTTCTCTTCCCGTAACTGCCTCAAGTAATTACCACCCAACAAAAGCTTCTGGTTATTTACTGTTAGCTAAGGTATATTTATTTATGGGGGAATTTGATACTGCACTTACTTATGCAAATTTAGCTTTAGATAATAAAGAGACTTTTGAATTGCAAGATTTAAAAAAATACATTGCTGGTAGAGGTGAATGGGAAGAAAGAATTAAAAACGAGACTACTAAAGAACTGATGGAAGAGATGGTAGATATATCAGAAAACATGTATATCAAAAAATCGTTAACTAATTTTGATGCCATGGCTTTTGCGACAGAAGAGTTAGTAGCTATATATGAAAAAGATTTACCAAGTGGTTCAATAGATAAACGTAGAGAATTGTATTTTGACACTGATAGATCTGAATTTCAAATTTTTGCATTTATTGATTTTCCTGGTAAGACACTTTTTGCAAGCTTTGTGAGAAGAAATGTAGGAATGTCGTTACCAGATTTATATCTTATTTTAGCGGAAGCAGAAGCTAGGGTTGGTAGTAAAGATAAAGCCATGGAGTATATAAACTATCTTAGAGATTATAGAATTACCAACAATGTGCCATTAACAGTGGCGACAAATGAAGAGGCTTTAATAAAGGTTTTAGAAGAAAGAAGAAGAGAGTTTAGTTTTCGTTCTGATTTTAGGTTTGTGGATCTAAAAAGGCTTAATAAAGAACCTGCCTTTGCTAAAACAATAACTCATACTATAAAAGGTGTTGATTATACATTACCACCAAACGATCCAAGGTATATTTTACCACTTTCTAACGATGTTATACAATTTAATCCAGATATGCCTCTATACGATAGGTAACCAATAGAAAATCAGTATATGAGAAATATATTTATAATTTTAGTAACAGCATTATTATTTTCATCATTTCAAAAGCCTCAATATGTAATTAATGGTGTTTTTAAAGGCGGTGAAGGAAAAGAAATAGTATTAGAAGAACTTTCTAATTTAAGAGTTGTAAAACGTTTAGGTTCCGCTCATGTAGATGCAAATGGCAAATTTACTTTTACAGGAGACGCTTTTAGCGAAATTAAAGAAGCCAGATTATCAATTGTAGGTACAAGGTTTAAAGAAGATTTTATTATTGAAGATGCGGTTGTTATTGATGTTAATATTCTAGCAAAAGTTGTTACAGAGAAATACACAAAATATCTTTTTGATTTAGATCGAGGAAAAGAAGATGCTGTATATGCGAAGCTTAAAGTCAATTATAAAGATAGAAGAACTGTGTGGGGAGGCAAAAGTAATAGAGTAGTGGTAGCAAATAGAGAAGGAAAACTAAGTGATGAAGACTTAAAAAAAACGCGAGCAAAATTTGATGCCGATTTTATTGATGAAACGCTTAATATTTTAGCTAATTATTCGGATAGTTTTGGAGCTTATTTTTATATAAAAAACTATATGTTACGGTTTGATCCGCTACCTGTAGTTGAAAAGGCATTTAACAACCTGTCTGACCGTATTAAGAACTCAAAAGAAGCAATGGTTTTTAAATACGAGGTCGAAGAAATCAAAAGATCATTTGTAGGCGGTACCCCTGATGATTTTTCCATTCCTTCATTAGATGGAGGAGAAACTAGTTTGTATCAATACAGAGGTAAAGTATTGTTGATAGATTGTTGGGCAACTTGGTGTGGCCCCTGTATTAAGGAA
>NZ_JAUOEK010000070.1 GCF_030540835.1 Flavivirga aquimarina
TTTCCAAGACCAGCTCGATTTCTAATGACATTTAAATCGGACTGTGCCTCCGATATTTTACCAAGCTCTGCCCGTGCTTCTGCCCTGATTAGGTATTGCTCTGCCAATCGAAATACAACGGGGTACTCTTCAGAATTAGCCGTTTCGCCATCTGCTAAAAAAGTAGTGTTCAACGCTTTATATTTAAAGGCGTAATACGATGTATCTTCGTCTACTATTGTGCTTTCAATCCAACTAGAAGCTCGTAAATCATCCGTTTCAAAGGCTTCAAGGATTGAACTGCTTAAAGCAACATCTGTTGGACGTCCTTCAAAAATAAAACTAATGGCATCTTGAGTATTCTCACCGTCTAAAATAGGTTTAAATTGCCATATTGTTCCGGATGCGTCTTTTAGAAACACCTTGTTTAGGTCGGGTTCCAGCACGAAGCCATCAATGATATTATCTGCTGAATCTTCTGCAGCTTCCCAGTTCTCACTATAGAGATAGACTCTTGCCAACAAGGCTTCCGCAACTGCTTTATATGGGCGTATGCGCTCTTCTCCTGCTTCTGAAATGTCTTCACCTAATAACGTTGACGCCTCTAACAAGTCACTTATAATATTGTTATATACCGCATCTACAGACGTACGTGCTACGGTTGTATTTGCTATATAATCTGTGGTACTGATATAGGGAATGTCCCCCCAAAGGTCTACCAATACATGGTGGAGGTAGGCCCGGATAAAGAGGGCCTCTCCCTTTATCTGATTTGTATCTTCTAAGCTTAAAGCAGTAGCGTTCTCAACACCTTCTATAATGGCGTTGGCCGCATAGATGAGATTATAAGTACTACGCCACCATGAAGATATTGTACCATTTAATTCTGTTAACGTATGCTCATAGAATGGGTTCTCTGAACTCCTAAAGTTTTCCAGTTCATCTGCATACAATCCCAATGATCGACTCAATCTTGGTAACACCCCTTCAAAATTCATTTTGGTATAGATACTTCTCAAGGCTGCTGTTGCTGTGGCTGCATCTTCAAAGACTGCTTGGGACGTTAATTGGTTGTTTGGAAGCTCTACATCTACAAAATCATCACAGGCTGTTGTTAAAAGTCCCATAAAAATGAGACTGCACAAGAATTTAGATCTGCTAGTAACTCCTCTAAAAATAGGCATGGAGCTTGTCTGCAAGTTCCAATGGCTACCACACCCACGAGCCTCTGCTCCAAAATGATCTCCTAGATCATTTTTTAACGTTTGAACCTGTTTTGAAAATATATTTTTCATCTGTCTTTTTTATTATGTTATTCTACATATTAATTACTCCTTCTCTAAAATATCCTTGGGATATTTTAGACGCTCCACCCTACTATTAAAAGCTCACATTGAGTCCCAAGGTAAATTGCCGCAATGGCGGTAATGTTCTCGAGCTTAGCGCTTCTGGATCTGTACCCTTGTATGGGGATATCACGAACAAATTTTGTCCTTGCAGATAGATGTTTATATCCAGATTCTTTGCCTTTGTGACCGTCTTGGGAACCCTATAGCTTAGGGATACATTTCGTAAGCGGATAAAAGAAGCATCCGTAATGGCTGCAGTACTAAAAAAATATAAGTCTTCTGCTTCATTGGCCGCTCTATTATCAGTAGTAAAAAAACCTTGGTAAGGAGCCTGGTCACCAGGCTGTTGCCAGCGGTCTAAAAACGCCACAGGAACATTACCTATTATGGCAGCAGGACGATTAACTGAAGCTTCGTACTTTTTTACTTTTTGCTTTTTAAACTGGAAGAACACATCTAACTGTAAACCTTTATATTGTATGGTATTGCCCAATCCTCCAAAATATTTAGGCGTAAAATCTACAAAAAATTCATCATTGTCATCTCTATCTATAAGACCATCGTTATTATAATCTTCATATTGATATATGCCTGTATCTGGATCGACACCTATAAAATGATATAGCCCCTGTACCCCCAATGGTCTACCTATCCTAAGATCATTAAAAGTAGACCCTGCAATCCCCGGAAAGGATACCAATTTATTTCTGTTCATGGATACATTAAAGGTCGTGCTCCATGTAAAGTGGTCACGCTTAATATTGACCGTTCGTAATTCCATCTCAAACCCCGTGTTTTCCACAAGAGCATCCCAATTCGCATTGATGCCAGAAAAACCAACAGTTGCAGGTAAAGGAACGTTGACAAGCTGATTGGAAGAACGGTTGCGGTACCACGCCGTTGAAATAAAAATATGATCCTTAAAAAAACCAAGCTCTAATGCCGCTTCCAGTTTCTTGGTTTCTCCCCAGGCATAATCTGGATTAAAAAGGCCTGTAGGTTCTAAACCAGAACCATTGTAACTGCCAAAGGCTGTACCATAGGTTTCCAAAAATTTATAATTCCCAACATTATCACTGCCCGTGATGCCATAACTGGCACGGAGTTTACCAAAACTTAATACCTCGCTCTCATCTAACATCGGTTCCTCTGAAAATAACCATGCTGCGCCAAGAGCACCAAAATAACCAAACTGCTTACCAGGCCCAAAACGAGAGGAACCATCACGCCTTCCCGTAAGGTTTACAATATATCTGTCTTGCCAGTTAAAGTTAAACCGACCAAAGAACGAGTGATACTTATATTCGGAAGCGGAGACATTAAAAATTGAAACATCATCTGCAGAAGCTAAATTAAGGATAAGGGCATTACTAGAGAACCCCTCGCCTCTTAAAGTCAATTGCTGCTCTTTGTTCTGCTGAAACGTAGCGCCTACCAGTAATTTGATACTGGCAGCGTCCCATTCATAGTGCCAATTAATCTGTGGCTCTATGATCCAGGATTTGCGGGTGCCAGTATTAGTGTTAAGTTTAGAATTTTTACTAGTATAATCAACAAATATATTTGGGCTATACTGTGTATGTGGCTGTGCCCAATACGAATCTAAACGGTAGTCGGTATATCCCAAACTGGTTTTTAACTCTAGCGCTGGGGCAAGCCTATAAGACAGCATCGTATTTGCAATTAAATTACGAGTCACGGCCCGGTAATCTGTTTCCAAAAAGGCTAAAGGATTACGTATACTACTGCCAAAATCGCCCCAATAGTTTATGTTGCCTTGATCGTCATAAAGCGCTGGAGCGTTTGGTGGTAATATCCTTGCCTGCCGCGTTAAATCATTACCGGGTAAATTATTAGTATCCGATCCATAGGTTCCTGAAAAGTTTAGCTTAAAACGTTCGTTTTTTGACTGGTGGTTCATATTAAAAAGCAGCGATGCTTTCTCATATTTTGAATCTCCTGGAAATACGGTCGTCTCACTGAGATACCCACTACTTAACAAAAATTGGGTCTGTTCACTGCCGCCCGAAAACGATAGCTGTACATTGTTTCTATAAGCGGTATTGCCGATAAGGACTTCTTGCCAGTCTGTATAACGCTGTTGATCCCATAGATATAAATCAGTGGCATTATTTGTGACCGTACCAGAATTTGCGAAGGCCTCCCTACGTACTTCCAAATACTGTTCGGTATTCATTAAATTTATAAAACCAGAGGCTTCGCTCAACGAAGTACTTACAGTGAGTTTAACCCGTGTTTTCCCAACCCTACCCTTTTTTGTCGTAATAAGGACGACGCCATTGGCACCACGCGAGCCATAAATAGCAGTGGCATCTGCGTCCTTAAGCACTTCGATACTTTTAATATCTGCTGGATTTATAGTATTTAGGGGACTAACTCCGCCAAGAATGACACCCCCACTTGTTGTTTGAACTGCTTCCAATGATCCAGAGTCATAAGGCACCCCATCTACTATATATAAAGGATTGTTGGCAGTACCAAAGTCATAGCCCCCCTCTTCATCTATAAAATTTCGACCTCGTATTTGAATGCGATAATTTCCACCAGGAAGCCCAGAATTTTGACTAATATTAACACCAGCAATATGCCCTTGCATGGCAGATAAAGGGTTATTAACGGGTTGTTTTTCAATCGCCTTGGCATCGATACTCCCAATGCCTCCAGTAGCAACTCTTTGAGAGGTTTTATAGTAGCCTGCTTCAATGGTTACGGCGTCCAGTGAACTAATACGCTCTTTAAGACTTAAGTTAATGGTTGTTTGGCTCCCCACAATGACCTCTTGGGGTTCAAAACCTAAACTTGAAAACACCAATACATGGGCAGGGTCTGGGACCTTGATACTATAAAAGCCATCAAGATCTGTGGCTGTACCTCTGGTGGTACCTTTTATTAAAACAGTGACGCCTGGTAATGGCAGTCCTGATGGGTCTGTAACCGTACCAGAAACCCTGCGCTGTTGGGATATAACAGCATCACTTATGTCTTTTATAAGAATGGTATTATTCAACGTAAAAATAACATTGACAGCACTTGTCGAAAAACTTTGGCTTAGTAATTTATTGAGCCGAATCGTTCCTTTTTTGAGTGGTACTTTGGGAAAGTCTTTAAATAAACCTTCATGATACACAAAAGAATAGTCTGTTTGTGCTTTAATCATTTTAAATACGGCATCAACGGATATCACCTTATCTGCATCTATCACAATCTTGTCATTTTGTGAAAATCCACCCTTTGCTGTTAAGCCAAATAATGTTGTACAAAATAAAAGTATGAAGGTGCGCATCATGAGCTTTATAATGTCGTTTCCTATCCCGATAGTTATCGGGAAGGAAGGACCATTAATTAATTTAATTTGTTTAATTTTATAAAACATTAGTTGATTAATTGATTTTTGATTAATTGATTTTTATTAGGAAGGGAATGAAGTCTTAATTTTTAGCGAGATCTAAACTTTGTTCCCTTTATTTTTTATTTGTAGTTTCTGTAAGTTGTTTTATTATCTATTTCTTGTATTCTAATTTATGTGTTTTTTTTAATGATTAATTGTTTTTAGTTTTTAATAGATCCCTATGTTAAATCGGGATGAGTTCAATTAACACCCTTGCGCCAGCTGGCTCGTTCTCTAAATCTATCCACTGGATAGATTTTATACGCTCCGCCCCCTACGGGCTTCTCAATCCCGATAGCTATCGGGAGAGTTTTCCTGCCACGCCAGAGGCGTGGGTTTACTTTTTAATAAATTTTTTAGTTTCTGTTATTGATCCAGCATGTATTTGTAAAAAATAAATGCCACTTGGTAAGCCGCTCACATCTATACGTTCCTGGTTATTTTGTAATACCTGTTGCCCTAAATGATTATAGACCTTAATTAATTTTAAATCTGAAACATGCTTAACATAAAGCATATCCTCTACTGGATTTGGGTATACTTGTGCCTTTTGGAATGCATAATCATCAGTAACAGCTAATCTTCTTG
>NZ_JAUOEK010000074.1 GCF_030540835.1 Flavivirga aquimarina
TGTGTCATAACAATGTTTTTTGGCGTCATGCTGAACTCGTTTCAGCATCCCATAACAGCTATAAACATTGATGATTTATGATGAGAACCTGAAACAAGTTCAGGTTGACAGTGGGCTTTATGATTGATTACGGACATTCAATAAACCTTTTAAATGAAAATGAATAAAAAATAATCTAATTATAAAAACACACTACTAATCAAGAACAATTTTTTTGTTTACGATACCTTTTTCTGTACTAATCTTTATAACATAAACACTTTCACTTGTATTTATAGGTATAGAAACATCTTCCAAACTATTCAATGTTACAGTTTTAATGTTTTGACTTAGAATATTATATATGGAAACATCTACAATATTGACAACATTTTTATTAATGATATGTATTTCTGATGATTCTGAATCAAAGTAAGTAATCAGCTCATTAGGAACAATATCAACTTGATCTACCAATGGTACTATACTTAGTTTGGATTGAAAGACTAATTTAAACCTATCATCGTAACTACCGGCTTCTAAATACATTTTGAATGAAACCTCATCATTAATTGGATAAATATCATCCGTACTTGTATCTTTAATATACAATTTTAAATTTGAGTCTATATTTTCAAGAGCATCAATTTTTATACCTATAAAACCTGCTTCTTTAACAATTAATCCTAATGAAAACTCCTGAGTTTCATCAATATTATCAACACCTTGAATCACAAATTTACTATTATTAAATGTCCAGTACATATCCTCTTGGCTAACATCAACCATAAATGCATCATAACCTAAATCAAAATCATTTGAAGCATTTTTATTTTCACCTAAAACTATTTGTCTATGATATCCTAAAGGTGAATCGTACATTAAACGTATGGTTGGTTTATTACCTTGTTTACTATAACCAGCATCTCGGCTCTTTTTATCTTTAGAAGATTTTAAAAATAACGTTGTAACTCCATCTTCAGTTTCAAAAACCCGCTGACTATTTTTAAAAATAATATCACCTCCATCAACGGTTACTAAAGGATTTCCTTCTTCATCATTAAAACCGTCTAAAGCAGTAGATACAAAGAAGCCCTGATTTACAGGAATATTTTCTCCCGGTATTTTTGTTCCCGTAGTCAAATTATCATTAATTCTAGAATCATTTGAAATAGCAACTGCACCACCTGTTAAATTTCGAGTGGCATACC
This sequence comes from Flavivirga aquimarina, assembly GCF_030540835.1. Taxonomy (GTDB): domain Bacteria; phylum Bacteroidota; class Bacteroidia; order Flavobacteriales; family Flavobacteriaceae; genus Flavivirga; species Flavivirga aquimarina. Next base: position 1,191 of record NZ_JAUOEK010000074.1, read on the forward strand.
CTCCTACATACCCTTCTAAAACATGTGTGTTTTCTTCTCCAAAATGATCCCAAAAATACAAAGCACCATTAAATACGGTACCTGTGGCATTGTTACCACCAACTGCTGTACTCATATTATCTAATATAAATTCGGTGGCATCTATAGCAGATGGATATGGATTACCTATTAACCGTTCTACATCTCCCGAGCTTTTGTCGAGCTCTAGTGTTATATCCCCATTATTTGGCAGTCCTTGAAATACGTAATTTTGCTGCGTTGAAATTGTAACAGCTCCCGATGTTCCTTTCATGGTAAACCCTTCGCCCGGGAGTAATGATGATGCTTCATTAATAGATTCCCAAGCATAATAATCATCCTCCGGCCCATAGAATTTATATAACCAATATGAGCTAATGGTTCTTGCAGAACCTGGTGGCGGCGGTGTACCATCGCTAGCATATGCAGACGAATCAAAAGTAAGGTTTTGATAGAGCCCTGAGATAGTTCCATCATTTAAAACTCCAGAAATAGTATGATTTGCATTAGTTGACGAAACACCTGTGCCTCTTGTTACTGTATTACCTCCAATAGGCCCCACAGAAGATGACCAATAATTATAATTAAAGCCATTAGCTGTGCCTTGTTGATCTCGTTCTATGTAACCGCCACTATCTGCATCGATAATACTTCCTTCTGTTTGTATTAGTTGTGACTCCCCAACTAAATCTATAACACCATCTAATTCTAAGTAATGTGAAATTGTAAGCCCTTGTCCCGAATTTGTTTCATCTTGAGCATCGGTTGGATCTGCTATTGTTAGTGTTCCTGCGGTTTGCGTCAACCCTAAAAGCGAAATATCTCTATCTCCTGAAGTTATGTCATGAGATATTTCAACAATATTCCAATCTATACTAGTAGAACCATCCAAGCTTAACGAATTAGGTATCACTTGGTCTGTATTATTGCTCCAGGTTGCAGAAGTATCCCATGCACCATTAGCAGCAGAAATGTATGGTACAGGTATGGTTTGGTCATCTACTATGGTTTTATCTTTCATTAAATACTTTAAGCGTAAAAAATTCCTATCATCTGTTAAACCTTCTACTGTTGAGCCATAAAATGAATTAAAATCGTAATATGCTTTTAAATTGCTCCATGGTATTGTTGGCACTTCATTACTAGCCGCTGCTTGGGGAATTATTTTACCATCTACATAGTCTGTTCCACTTATATCAAATCGTTCTATTTCTTGGTTCATAAGATACCTAACCTGATCTTGAGTAAGTTCTTGATCCCAAACATAGACTTCATCGATTTCACCTAAAAACGGATTACTAATATTATTTTTATCTATATACAAAGCTCCTAGGGAAAACCTATTAAAGTTAGGTGTTGGGGCTTCTACATCATGTTCAGATTTATCTAATACGCCATCAATGTATAAAAATATAGTTCCGCTTTTATATACAAAAGTAATCTGGTGCCAATTCCCATCATTTAATGTCATTGTTGAAGTAAATCTGGGAGTCACATCATCATCTACCATAACCTCTACTTGGTCGGAACTATTTAATCTAAGTTGTAATTTAGATCCTTTAGCCATAATTGTTCTTGTATTTGCACTGGAAGCACTTTTTACCCATGCCGAAATTGTAAAGGCTTCAATATTTAAATTTAAAGCATACTCGCCTACTAAATAATCGCCAGAAGCTATACTCACTGAATGATTATCAGATAATTTAGAAACTTTACCAAATGTGAAATACTTTGTTCCATCAAAATCGTACCAGGTTTGTAGATTTGAACCCCCATCTGATTTTAAGGGTATAACGTCTATTATATCTCCGTTAGCAAAATTATCATCATCGGCAACTATTAAAGCATACTCTTCATCCGTTCCTAATGCAAAACTGCTAAATGCAGCAGATGGAATTGAAACAAAAACATTTTCTACATCGCTGGAAACCTCTGTAGATTCGATTATTTTCCATTGCCTTAAAATTCTAGTTAATGATGTAGTGATACCAGAAGCTATAGTAACTGTATTACTTCCTCCAGCTGTGTATGCTGCATTGTTACTCCCCCAAACTAAAAAATCGCCATCTTCATTAAACTCATTAGTATTGGCACTATTAGTTGTAAAAATGCCATTTAATCCAATAGTAATTTCGTTAGATAGGTTTAGTGTTTTTGATTGCTTTTGATTTAAGTCTGATATAGAATCTCTACCAATTCCGGCAACATGATAATTATACCCTGTATTTGCTGAAATGTCCCAAACCGACGTGTCGAATGAATTAATATAATCTTTTTGTGCTTCGGTTGCTGCTCCTAAAGTTATACCATATTTAATAGCTAAATACGATTCTATTTTTTGTCTATCTGTATCGGTTACCCGTTCTGCAAATGTGAAAATTTCTGCAATACGTCCGTTTAAACTTCCTTGGACATCAAAATTTCTACCAATCCAATATTCAGAACCTAATATCGGAGGGCCAGCAGATCCTACATTTGCAAAAGCAATATCATTAACCGAAGATGTTGTTAAAACTGTAGAATTATATAAAATTTCTTGTCCTGTAGGGGATGAAAATGCATCATTTCTAACATTTATTATTCCTGCATTCGCGTATGAAGAACTAATTTCTGCTTCTCCATTATAACTACCGCCTCCGGGAATATCTTGGTTATAGGATAAGGTTTCACTAGTGAATTCTGATGAATAATTACCAAAACCAATTCCTGTCATATCTCCAGCACTACCAGAAGATACGCCTGCAAAAATGGTATTTCCAGATGATGCGCTGGTCATGGTAGCATCAGGAATCATTACAATAAAAATATCTTGGCTATAAAAACCATTAGAAGTGTTATACATATACTGCTCTGTAGCCCCGCCATCATTTTCAAATTTAATAACCGGATTAAAATTGATATTATCTGTAGCTGTATCTAAATAAGTAGGCTCTTTTCCAGAAACAGTAGTAGCATCTTTACCATTTGAACCCAAATCTTGCCAATCGGTAATATTTGATCCAGATGTAACAATACCCCTAGTTGATTTTAACCATAACCTAAAGTCTGCAGTAATCCCACCGGGACCAGGAATATTAAAATCAAACATTTCTGCACTTACATCAAAAGTAAATGTTGTATTATCAGAATTGGAAATACTTATTGTCGATGTTAAAGTACCAGAACCTGCAACCGGTCCTGTAAATGTAACAGGCAAAATAACATAATCGCCAGGGTCAACACTTGCCGTAAAAAATGATGGTGTGGCACCATCTGATTGTACAACATATGGTGGTACTACAAAGTCACTGAGCGAGCTTGAAATGGCTGAAATATCTAAAGCACAACTTCCTGTATTTGAAATTATATAATTTCTACTTACCGAAGCACCTTCATCAATCACGCCGAAATAAGTACCATCTGTATCTGATGTTACTGTAGCTCCGTTAAAAATATCTGTCTGGGGGCTGCCTCCAAAAACCGAAATCACAGGAGATGAATTAACTTCTACAGTAAAAGTGAAATCTGGTTGGTTTTGAATTTCTATGGTTACTAAAGTACTGGTAGATGTACAAGCTCCACTAATATTTTCTATTTCAAAATCTTTATCATGGTCTCCATTACAATGTGCTGGTTTAATTTTATCTTTTGGATTATTGGGAGTTATATCAAAATCTGTAGTGTTTGAAATATCTACATCATCTATTTTTAATCTAGCACAATTACCCGTTTCTACATTTGTCATTCTAAAATCAAGGCTTGTACCAGCATTAATTGTTACTGTTGAACCGTCTGTAACAATAGCACCTCCTATTATTTCAACTTGTATAATTTGAGCATTACTAAAAAAACTAATTAACAAAAAGAAAACAAAGAGTCTAGCTCTAAACTGGTTAATGAGAGTATATTTTGTCATACAACGACTTCTTTAAGAGATTAAATTTTTATTGAGATAATAACAATTTGTAAATAATTACTGAACAATTATAGTAATAATAATCGTTATAATGACAAAAAAACCCGACAAAATGCATTAATCAATATAAAAATGTAATCTTTTTCTTCATGTGAGTTTTATTGGAAAGAAATGTATTACAAATAATTAACAATTAAAGTAAATAAATTCGAATATTGGCATAATAGATGATGCACTAACATAAAACATGAAAAAATATTGCTAACTTTATTTTTCAAAAAAGCTCAAAGCTATTATGGGTTTAATATCTAAAATGAAAAGAACTACTATTATTGTTTTATTAATGCTATGCCATTTTACAACTTATGGCCAAGCCAATAAATTTTTCAGACAAGCTGTTAGAGCAACCGATTTGAATCAAAAAATTGATCTTTATTCTAAAGTTATAGACTTGGAACCTAAAAACCTAGATGCTTATTTTTATCGTGCCTTAGCAAAAAATGATTTAGGGGATTATAACGGAGCTATTGTTGATTATTCTAAAATAATTGTGTTAAAGCCAGATGCGGATACTTACTATAATAGAGGGAATTCCAGATTTAGTTTAAAAGATTTAATGGGTGCAAAAAGTGATTATGCCAAAGCTTTTGAATTAGACTCTAATTTTATAGATGCTTTATATAGTTTAGCTTGTGTAAAATATGATTTAGAGGATTATAAGGGTGCTATTGAAGATTTTAGCCGTGTTATAGAAACTGTTCCAGATCAACCTAAAACATATTTATTAAGAGCTTCTGCATACAGAGCTATTGAGAGTTACAAAAAGGCTTTAAAGGATTATACATTAGCTGTTTTAATTGATCCAAACGCTAATACTTATTACAATCGGGGTGAATTCTTTATGACTATAAACTATTATCAAAACGCAAATAATGATTTTTCATCTTCTTTAAAATTTAATAGGAATAATGCGTTTGCTTACTTTTATAGAGGCGCTTCGAATTTACTTTTAGGTAAGTATAATAATGCTGTTTCCGATTTTTATTTGGCTTTAAAGTTCGATGCTACAGATTTTGATGCGCTTCTTGGCTTGGCATTAACCTATTACAAAATGGGAGACATCACTAATGCTAAATTGAATTTACAAAAGGCAAAATCAATAATATCGCCGGAAAAAGATGTAGAATCGGTTAATTTTTTCACCAATACCTACTGGTTTCAAAATCAGTATTTTTATTTTAATAATAATATAAAAGCACTACTAAAATTATAGATCTTTAATTACCTTTAAATTTTAGTGGTAGGTGTACTACTTTCTTCGTTTCAAAAAAATCTTCTGTATAAAAATCACTTAATTTATATATGGTTGCTGTTTTATAATCTTGAAGTTCTTCACTTAAATCACCTCCCTTTAAATATAAAATACCATTTTTAAGGTCATGTTTTTGCTGTTTTGCTATCTTCCCTTTTACCCAATACACAAAAGTTGGCATTGCCGCTACTGCACGGCTTACAATAAAATCGTAAGTATCTTTAATATCCTCTACTCGACTATGTGTCGTTTTTACATTAGTTAACCCTAAACCTGTCACAACCTCATCTACCACCTTTAATTTTTTAGCAATACTATCGACTAAATGAAAAGAACATTCGGGGAATAATATAGCCAAAGGAACTCCGGGAAATCCGCCACCTGTACCAACATCAAGAATTTTGCTTTCTGCTTTAAACTTTAAAACCTTTGCTATAGCTAAAGAATGCAATACGTGACGTAAATAAAGTTCGTCGATGTCTTTACGGGAAACCACATTGATTTTTAAATTCCAATCTTGGTAAAGAGCTTCTAACTTTTCAAACTTTGAAATCTGATCTTCGGTTAGTTCTGGGAAATATTTTAAAATAAGCTCCATGGGTGTTAAATTTTCAACAAAAATATACTTTTTGTATCCATATTTTTATAAAAAAACGTTATTACTTAAATTGGTTTATACTTATCTTTGTCCGGTTATATGACAATTGGATTTTTTCCATTTTGTTTTTAAAATTAATAGCATGAGTAAACAAGCACTAACTTTTTCAAGAAATGATTCTGCTAAGTTTTTTAAAACACTTAATAAACGTGTTAATGATTACTTTAAAGAAAACAATATAAAACGCACCGGAAACTGGAAATTATATACTAAAGCTGTAGTTATGTTCTCTTTGCTTATAGTACCAGTCATATTAATTTTTACAATAAACCTACCTACTTGGGCACAAATTATTTTAATGATGGTTGTAGGCGTTGGTATGGCAGGTGTTGGTATGAATGTTATGCACGATGCAAATCACGGTTCTTTTTCTAGTAAGAAATGGGTTAATAAATTGATGGGAAGCAGCATTTACATTTTAGCTGGAAATGATTATAACTGGAAAGTACAACATAACGTTTTGCATCATACTTACACCAATATACAAGGACATGATGAAGACATTGATGCGGGTAGAATTATTCGTTTTTCAAAGCATACCAAATGGCTTAAAATTCATAAATATCAAAAATATTATGCTTTCTTTTTATACGGTTTATTAACTGTAAACTGGGCTATTACAACAGATTTTAAGCAAACATTTGTATACTTAAAAAGGAAATTGTCTTATGGTAAATTCCCTAATCCAGCAACACAGTGGACTAAATTAATTATTGGTAAAATCTTATATTATGCTATTTGGGTTGTTTTACCATTAACTTTAGGCTTTACTTGGTGGCAGGTTTTAATAGGTTTTTTTATTATGCATTACACTGCCGGAATTATTCTAAGTATTATTTTTCAATTAGCACATGTTATGCCTAATACAGAAATGCCTTTACCCGATGAAGACGGTAATATAAAAAACACGTGGGCTATTCATCAATTATTCACAACATCAAATTTTTCACCTAAAAGTTGGCTGGTAGAGTTCTATACCGGTGGGTTAAATCGACAAGTTGAGCATCACTTATTTGCACAAATTAGCCATATTCATTATAACAAAATAGCTAAAATCGTTAAAAAAACGGCTAGAGAATTTAGCTTACCATATAACGAATATGAAACTATTTGGAAAGCTATTGCCGAGCATTATAACCAACTAAAGGTACTGGGGAAAAAACCTAGTTTAGCCTAAAATTTACATTTTCACTACGACAACATATATAAAGAAATGAACTTATTATCAGATAGAATTTTAAACATGGCTACGTCTGCTACTTTAGCTATGGCAGCAAAGGCAAGAGAGCTTAGAGGAGAAGGAAAAGATATTATCGGCTTAAGTCTTGGGGAACCGGATTTTAACACGCCCGATTTTATTAAAGATTCAGCTATTCAAGCTATAAACGACAACTACAATTCGTACACTCCTGTAGATGGTTATGTCGACTTAAAACAAGCAGTTATTACAAAATTTAAGCGTGATAACAATTTAACCTATACTTTACCACAAATTGTAGTTTCTACAGGTGCCAAGCAATGTTTGGCCAATATCGCTGCTGTGATGCTTAACAAAGGGGACGAAGTTCTTTTACCTTGTCCATATTGGGTAAGTTATTCAGACATTGTTAAATTGAATGATGGTATTCCGGTAGAAGTTAAAACGTCTATTGACACCGATTTTAAAATGACACCAGAACAACTTGAAGCGGCTATCACACCAAATACTAAAATGATGTGGTTTAGCTCTCCTTGTAATCCTAGTGGATCTTTATATAGCAAAGAAGAATTAAGAGCTTTAGCAGATGTATTGGTTAAATATCCAAACATATATGTGGTCTCTGATGAAATATACGAGCATATAAATTATGTAGGCGGACATACTAGTATGGCTGAATTTGATGATATGTATGATCGTACTATTACCGTAAATGGTGTATCTAAAGCATTTGCTATGACGGGATGGCGTATTGGTTTTATTGGAGCTCCGGAAAAAATAGCACGTGCTTGTAACAAAATGCAAGGACAAATTACTAGTGGTGCTAACTGTATTGCGCAACAGGCAGTAATTACAGCCCTTAATGCGGCTCCGACTAAAGTACAATACATGGTTGATGAGTTTAAAGTGCGTCGCGATTTAGTACTTGATTTATTAGGTGCTATTGAAGGATTCAATTCAAACACACCTGAAGGTGCTTTTTATGTTTTTCCAGACATTTCTTTTTACTTTGGAAAAACATTACGAGGCAAAACAATAAATAATGCTACAGATTTTTCTCTGTATTTATTAGAAGAAGCTCTAGTTGCTACTGTAACGGGTGATGCTTTTGGTAACCCCAATTGTATTCGTATTTCCTATGCAGCGTCTCAAGAACAAATTATTGAAGCTATTAAAAGAATAAAAGAAGCAGTAAGCTAAAATAGCTACTAATTTATAAATTTTAAAAAGCCACTAGTTAGTGGCTTTTTTTAATATGTAGTGTTTTTTATATAAATGTTACAATTTTCACAAATTAATATGCATAAAAAAGCTTAGATCAACTTATTTAAGAGTAGGTAATATATTACAGGTAAAATCCACTGATGAATCAGTGGATTTTATAATATTTTTGCTTAAATAATGGTTTTTCAATACAATAGCCCTAGTTGCCATTAAAAAGCAAAACACAAATGAATGATTTTTATTTGTTTACCCTTTGCGGTTTTTCCACAATTTTTTATCATATTAGTCTAGACTACAGAAAACTATGTATATTTTTGATATAAGAATACAAAATAAATAGCTCTAAGTATGAACATAAGCCGCTCCAATTTACTAATAATTGAGGATTCTTCGATTATAGCTAACGCCTACAAGAACATATTAAATGAGATAACCGATACTATTTTTAATATCTTTTTTGCAAAAAACTGTGATGAGGCTATACATAAAATTCGGCGAATTAAAACACAAGTAGTGCTTCTGGATCTACAGCTACCTATTTCAAAAAATGAGCGTTATATTTGTGGAGAAGATTTAGGTCTTTTAATAAGAAAAGAATCTCCAGATACAAAAATATTAGTTTTAACATCTGTTACTGATCAAGCCAGAATTCAAAACATTATTAATGAAATCCAACCTGAAGGATTTATGATTAAATCTGATATTGATGGCATTGATTTAAAAAATGCGCTTACTTCCACATTAATGGGAAAAAGGTATTATAGTAAAACTATTGAAGGCTATACCCGTAAAGCTTATGCTAATAGAGTCGCCATTGATGATTTAGACAGACGGATATTATATCATTTATCAATGGGTGAAAAAACTAAAGACTTATCAAATTTTATTCCACTGTCAACCAGAGCAATTGAAGTAAGAAAAACCAAATTAAAAAACTTATTGGATACTAAAAACAGCGGTAACTTCAATTTAGTGAAAGAAGCAAAAAAGCTAGGTTTTATTTAATTTCACATTTTATTTATTCATTACTTCACGTCATATTTTATTATAATGAATCTATAGTCTACGATCCATAAATGACATTGTATTACTTACATATTTTCGGTCAAAAATACCTCTTACCTATTACGCCAAAAGAAAGGAGTAAACAAAATAAGCACTGTAAAGAGCTCTAAACGACCTATAAGCATTAAAAAAGACGCCCACCATTGCGCTAAAGGAGGCAAAGTAGAATAATTATTTACAGGTCCAAAATCACCAAGTGCAGGTCCTACGTTTCCTAAACTGGAAGCAGCTAAACCTATTGCCGATTTAAAGTCTATTTCAAACATTGAGAATACTAAAGCACCAATAATAAAGGACAACATATAAAGAATAAAGAACCCTAGAATGTTAAATACAATACCTCCTGTAATAGCTTTTTTATTATAACGCACTGGTAAAATAGCACTTGGGTGCAAAGTACGTTTAAACTCTAAAAAACCATTTTTTATCAATACTAAATGGCGTACTACTTTTACCCCACCTGAAGTACTTCCCGCCGAGCCCCCTAAAAACATAAGACCAAAAAAGAAAACCATAAGAAATGGTGTCCACATAGTATAATCTGCAGTTACAAAACCAGTCGTTGTAATAATAGCCAATACCTGAAACAATGAGTGCCTAAAAGCACTTTCTGCTTCTCCCCAAACCATAGGGTGTGCAATAGAGGATGCAGATATATCTGCTCTAAAATAAATAATGACTGCCGCTATTATTGTAAAAATCATTATAAATTTAAAGTACAATTTAAACTCTTCATCATTAATTATTTTTTGAACCTTTCCTTTAAAAGCGAAATAGCTTAAAACAAAATTAGTTCCTGCCAAAAACATAAATAATATAATAATGTATTGAATAATAGGTTCGCTGTTCCAATGTGCTATACTGGCATTTTTAGTCGAAAACCCTCCGGTAGATAATGTACACAACGAATGGTTTATAGCATCAAAAAAAGACATCCCTGCGACACTTAACAATAAGGTTTCGGCTGCTGTATATCCAAAATAAATAAGCCACAAACGTTTTGCTGTATCTGTAATTCTGGGGTGTAATTTATCGGCGCTGGGCCCCGGAGCTTCGGCTGCAAAAAGCTGCATCCCTCCTATCCCTAATAATGGTAGTATTGCAATAGCTAAAACAATAATACCCATACCTCCTATCCAATGTGTTAAACTACGCCAAAATAGTACCCCTTTAGGTACTGCTTCAATATCATTTAAAATAGAAGCGCCTGTTGTAGTAAAACCAGACATGGTCTCAAAAAAAGCGTTTGTAAAACTTGGAATACTTCCGGTTAAAACATACGGTAACGTACCAGAAAGTGCCATAATAACCCAACCAGAAGAAACTACTATATAGCCTTCTCTCTTATTCATTTCTTTTTTATGGTGCCTGGTAAACACCATCGCTAAAAGACCTGCTATTAATGTAAAAAAGCCCGACAAGGATAATTGAAATGTTACGCCATCTTTGTAAAGTAAACTTACTAGAGCTGATAATAACATAAAACCACCGTTAAATAGTAACAGTAATCCTAAGAAATGAAAAATTATTTTATAATTTAACTTCATCTTGCCAATGCATCTTATCGAAATAATTTTTCAACACCTTTTATCGATTTAAGCAGACTGCAAACCACAACTCGATCGCCTTCTCGAATTTTAAAATCTCCTAGAGCAATAACCCCTAATCCATTTCTAATAACGCCTCCAATGATAGCAGATCTTGGAAAATCGATGTCTTTAATATATTTATTGCAAATAGCCGAAGTAGGTTTTACTTCAAACTCCAGTAACTCAGCATTCATATTGCTAAGTTTCGTCATGGCAACAACTTCCCCTTTTCTTATATATCTAAAAATATTATTTGCAGCTAATAACTTTTTATTTATTAATGTTTCAATACCGACAGAATGAGATAATTCGAAATAATCCATATTCTCAACCAAAGCAACCGTTTTTTTAACGCCTTTTGATTTTGCCACTAAGCAAGACATAATATTTGTTTCAGAATTACCTGCAACAGCAATAAAAGCATCCATGTCACTAATATTCTCTTCATCAAGTAAATCAACATTTCGTCCATCACTATGAATCACTAAAACATTTGGTAAATCATCTGCAATTTCAAATGCACGCTCTTTATCTTCTTCAAAAAGTTTTACATTAAACCCTTTATCACTTAAATCTCTTGCCGACTTATAACCTATTTGGCTTCCTCCTAAAATCATCACATTCTTTACCTCCTTGTTTAATTTTCCCGTAAGCCTACAAAGTTCTTCACCACCTCCTTCAGAAGTAACAAACACCACATTATCACCTCTTTTAAATTCGGTACTGCCTCTTGGAATGATTGTATATTGCGTTCCAAAACGTTGAATTGCTATAGGTACAAAATGTAATTCCGGAAATATTTTTGCAGCTTCTTTAACAGTCTTACCAACAAATGAAGCTGATCTCGATAATGTTAGGCCAACCATAGTAAGCGCACCACCTTCAAACTCATAAGTATCATTAAAAGATGTCTGCTTTAAAGATAATTTAATCTCGGCCGCAGCTAATGCTTCTGGAGAAATCAATTCGTCAATACCAAATTTAGTAAAGCCTACCTCATCTTTATAGTTTATAAATTCAGTATTAGAAATTCTGGCTATAGTGCGTTTTGCCCCTAATTGTTTCGCTAAAACACATACTGTAATATTAGTTGTTTCTATGGCTGTAACAGCAATAAACAGGTCGCAATTATTTACCCGAGCTTCTTTTAAAATGGAGATTGAAGTGGTATCTCCTTTAATAACTTTGATATCTAAATGAGCATCTGCATAAGACAAACTCTCTTTATCTATATCTATTAATGTTATTTCTTGAGACTCGTAAGACAATAACTTTGCTAAATGAAACCCAACTTCACCAGCTCCAGCAATGATTATTTTCATTATTTGATTATCATAAAAGTGGAACAAATATACTATAAAATACACATTGCTACATGAGATATTTAGTATAAATGAGTTCTATATAATATTTATTATTTCTAATTAATGCTTTTTTAAGTTTATATTTTTTCCTGATAATATTTATTTCTATAATTTCAACTTGTATAACCTACATAATTTATTTTGCCTTAAGTTAGTATATTAAAGTAAAAATAAATTATGTAGGTTTGTCAAAAAATTACAAGTTTGTCAAAAATTAAACCCTACAAAAACAGTGATTTAGGCAAAAAAGAGCAAGTCACTAAAATGTTTGATACCATTTCTGGAGATTACGACGATTTAAACCGTGTTATTTCTTTTGGAATAGATATTAAATGGCGAAAAAAAGTAGTGAAGATTGTTAAAGAAAATAATCCTAAAACTATTTTAGATATTGCTACAGGTACTGGAGATTTAGCCATTAATTTAGCTGAAACCAATGCTTCTAAAATTATTGGTTTAGATATAAGCAGCGGTATGCTGGAAATTGGTAAAGAAAAAATTAAGAAGAAATCTTTAGAGTCTAAAATTGATATGGTTTTAGGTGACAGCGAGCAAATACCTTTTGAAGACAATTCTTTTGATGCTATCACTGTTGCTTTTGGTATAAGAAATTTTGAAACTTTAGAGAATGGATTAAAAGAAATATTTAGAGTATTAAAACCAAATGGTTCTTTTGTAATACTGGAAACTTCTATTCCTTCAAAAACACCCTATAAACAAGGCTATAAGTTTTATACAAAAAACATTTTGCCACTTATAGGAAAACTATTCTCAAAAGATAAAAGTGCTTATAAATATTTGTGTGAATCTGCCTCTGTTTTTCCATATGGGGAAACTTTAAACAATATTTTGCGAAAAATTGGGTTTATTAATGTTGAAGATTTTCCGCAAACCTTTGGTGTTGCAACAATTTACAAATCATCTAAGTAATAATATGAAGCAGTTTTTTGCACTAATATCTTTTTTACTAATAATCCAAACATCTAATGCTCAACTTTTTAGAAAAGAAAAAGTGACTTATGATGCAAACCAAGGAAGAGGCTCAACAGATAATAATTTATTACGCTGGGGTTACTTCTTAGGGATTAACAGTTATGACTTTAATTTTGATTATAATGAAGACTTGCGCGATATTTATGTAAAGAAGAGTCCCGGTTTTAGTGTTGGTTTAATTGGTAATTTACGTGTTAATAGTTTTATTGATCTTCGTTTTGAACCCGGTTTACTAATTACAACAAGAGAGTTATATTATAGCCAAACATATTTTACTGGCACCGATTTTAATAGTTCTGATTTAATTAGGGAAGTTAAATCAACGTATGTGCATTTACCTTTGTTGGTAAAAATATCTACCAAACGTATCAATAATTTTAAACCATTTATTGTAGGTGGTTTTTCTACCGCTTTAAACTTGTCTAGTAATCAAGATAATCCAGAAGATAATAGTAATGGTCAATTTAGAACTAAAAAAAGTCCATTGTTTTATGAACTTGGTTTTGGTATCGATTTATATTTATACAATTTTAAATTCACGCCTTCTATACGCGGACTTTTTGGAATAGGAGACGAATTAGTTAGAGACAAAGACCCTAATAGCCCCTGGACCAGTAATATTACTAGTATGCAAACCAGAGGTTTGTTTGTTAATTTTACGTTTCAGTAAGCAGTGGTCAGTGGTCAGTGGTCAGTGAATAACCTTAATTTGCAGTTAGCAAACTAAACTTGTTTGTAATTTTATGTGTTTTCTAAAAAACATACTGTAACTAAGTTTTCTTAATAGCTTTAGATAAACTTCAATCAACTATAAACACTTAATGAAAATTCCTGATTTCTTGTACCATTATTATGAAATTGAACAAGGTCCATTTCTAAATATTACTCAAAATAAATTTGAAGAAGCAATAAAAGTTCAAAACAATATATCAGTCGGTTTTAATAGTAAAAGACCCCCTAATTATATCGAATTACGATTTGCTTTAGAAAAAAGATTGAAAGAAGCCTTTATAGCTAAAGGAGGTAAACCAAATAGAAATGACCCATTTTATTTTACCTTAGGCGAATGTGAATGGATGAAATCTTGCTATGAAAACCCAGGTGTTATAAAAATTCCTTTGGCAGATATAAAACCAGAGCATATAAGTTTCACATACCCCGATAGCATGGTGTCATTTCAATTTTACGATGAACCTAAACTTGCAAAATATAGCAAAGCATGTAACGGACAAGTGTACTTACTAAACGAATTGCAAGAACTCTTAAACAAGTATGGGATTCCTTCAGAAGAAAAATGGCTTTCTCATGAAAACTTAAAATATGACAGATATATCGAAGTACAAGTCTGGGACGATTCTATAATTAATACATATCAAGACAAAACTTAATACTTATAATATTAGTCATACCGAACACTGAATACTGAACACCGAACACTGAATACTGAATACTAAATACTAAAACCTCCTAAACTCACTCAACAAAATAGCTGTCGCTGTCGCTACATTTAAACTTTCTGTAGCTTGTAAATCACCAAATCTAGGAATAGAGATTTTTTCATTTATAAGTGCTTCAATGTCTTTCGAAACGCCATGAGCTTCATTACCCATTACTAAAACACCTTTTTCTGGTAATTGCGTAGCATAAACCGTTTCTCCTTCCATAAAAGCCCCATAGATTGGTAAACTTGTTTCTTTTAAAAACAGATTTAAATCTATATAATTAATATTTACTCTGGTAATAGAGCCCATAGTTGCTTGTATCACTTTTGGATTAAAACAATCTACTGTTTCTTTACTACACACCAAATCTTTAACACCAAACCAATCGCAAAGCCTAATAATTGTCCCTAAATTACCGGGATCTCGAATATCATCAAGTGCCACAATTAATTTAGTTTCATCAATCGGTTTTACCTGCGGTATTTTAAATATTGCTAAAGCTTTATTTGGTGTGGTTAAAAAACTAATGCGTTTTAATTCTGTCTCGGTAATTAAAATTTCATCTTTGGCATCAATATTGAAAGATTCTGTCGTATATAAGGCATGGAGCATTAATTTAGATTGTAATAGTTCTTTTATTGTTTTTACACCTTCAACAACAAAAAAGCCATGTTGTAATCTATTCTTTTTTTGCTTTAAACTTGTTATTAATTTTATATGGCTTTTAGAGAGCATGTAATCTAAATTAACGTGATATTTATTTTATAAAGAAATGAAAAATACAATTGTCTCAGACTAAAAATATTTAAATATTTTTTAGCGGAAATATTAAAGGCTTGATTAATTCAAAAATACATCTAATATGGATGCTACATACATACGTTAAGTATAGAAGAAAATATAACCTTTAAAAAAATAAAAAAAAACACATGAAAAAATGTACTTTTGAGCCGGTAACAGACAACATTTCTTTTAATTAAAGTCAACTCGTAAAACTTATAACTTAAATTAAGCAAATTTCATTTGAAAAAACAGCTTTCAAAAATATTAATTTTCGTGCTATTAATGGGGTATTTTTTATCCTGCGATAGCGTAAGAAGAGTTAATGATAATGAACACTTGCTTACCAACACATCTGTTTATGTAAATGACAAAAAAAATAGCACCGAAACTATAAGTAATTTACTATATCAAAAACCTAACAAAAAAATAGCAGGTATCCCCTTGCGTTTACATATTTACAATTTAGCCCGTAATAATAGAGATTCGTTATTTGAAGAGTGGTTAAATAAAAACCCTAAGCGCAGAGCTCGGTTAACCAAAAAATTATCAAAAAAACAATTAGACCGACTTAAAAGCTCTTCTATCGGGTTTAATAACTGGCTTCGTAAAACAGGAGAACCACCGATAATTGTAAGCGAAGAAAAAACAAAAAAATCTGTAAAACGCCTTCAAGATTACTATATTAATAATGGTTGGTTTAATGTAAAAACTACTTATGATATAAAAAAAGAAGAGGACAAACGCGCAAGTACTGAATATCAGGTTAAAACGGGAGCTCCTTTTATCATTGATTCTATTTCAGAAAAAGTAAAATCACCCGTAGTAGATTCATTATATCAATACATTAAAAGGGATGCTTTAATAAAATCGAACGAGCAATATAAAACCAATAATTTTGAACAAGAACGTGATAGAATTTCCAGCGAATTACGTAACTCCGGTGTGTATCATTTTGAACAAAATTATATCACTTTTGAAATAGATACAGTTGGTACTAATAAGAAAGTAAATGTTGGAATTCAAATTCAAGACAGAGCTATTAGAACCCAAGATTCTATTAGGCATGAGCCTTTTAAAATATTCAAAATTAAAGATGTTAATATCATTACAGATTACACCTTTGAAAATAGAGGAAAACCATTTCAAGATTCAATAACCTATAATGGCTACAAACTCTACAGCTATAATAAAATGCGTTACAGACCGGAAGCACTTACAGATGCTGTATTTATAACGCCTGGTTCCATTTTTAGAGATATAGACAGAACGCGAACTTATAGGCATATAAATGAATTACGTACCTTTAAATATCCTAACATAGAATATATTGAGAGGGCTAACAACACTTTAACAGATACCATTAGATTAACACCTCTAAAAAAGTTTAGCTTAGGATTTAGTACTGATGTATCGCAAAGTAATATTCAAACCGTTGGATTTTCGTTAAATCCGAGCTTATTAATTAGAAATATTTTTAGAGGTGCAGAAACCTTTGAATTTTCTGTAATTGGTTCTATTGGTTCATCTGAAGATAAAAAAATAGGCGATCCTTTTTTTGATATTAATGAAATTGGTATAGATTTAAAACTAACAATCCCTAGGTTATTTTCACCTTTTAATACAGAAAGCATTATCCCTAAATACATGTCGCCTTCTACACGAATTAGTTTATCTTCTACTGCCCAAACTAACATCGGACTAGACAAACAAACCTTTAGCGGTGCTTTTAATTACAACTGGTATCCAAATGAAAAAGTAAGCAACAAGTTAGATTTATTTAATGTGCAATACGTTAGAAACCTTAATATAAATAACTATTTTGGTGTCTATCAAAATTCATATAACTCTTTGAATGAAATTGCGCAGGACGTTAATTATATTGACTCAGAAAGTGTTTTAAGTTTCCCTGATGAAACAGATGCTTTTTTAGCTTATGCTTTAGATACGGTAACTCCTAGCGAGATTTCAGATAGTCAATTAGCAGTAATAAATAGCATAGACGAACGTAAAGAGCGATTAACAGAAAACAACTTAATTCTTTCTTCCAGTTTTAGTTTTACCAACGACGAACGTACTAATCTATTTGATGATGACTTTTCAATTTTTCGTTTTAAATTAGAACTAGCAGGGAATATACTTGCAAATGCATCAAAAATATTTGGTTTAAAAAAAAATGAGGATGATCGATATGAACTTTTTAATGTCGCATATTCTCAATATGTAAAAACCGAATTCGAATATACCAAACACTGGGATTTAGGAAAAAAGAATGTATTTGCCATGAGAAGCTTCTTAGGTATCGCTATTCCTTATGGAAACTCTACGAGTATTCCTTTCTCAAAAAGTTTCTTCGCTGGTGGTCCTAACGACAATCGTGCTTGGGCCGCTTATAGCTTAGGCCCTGGGAGTTCCGAAACTATCAATGAATTTAATGAAGCTAACCTTAAAATAGCTTTAAACATTGAACAGCGTTTTAATATATTCGAAAATCTAAACGGTGCTATCTTTGTTGATACCGGGAATATTTGGAATGTATTAGACAATATAGAAGATGAAAACGCTACATTTTCGGGTTTTAATTCGCTAGAAGATATTGCTATTGGTTCTGGTTTTGGTCTGCGTTACGATTTTAGCTTTTTTGTATTTCGTTTCGATATAGGCTTTAAAACTTACGATCCTTTTTACAGAAATGAAAACCGATGGTTTAATGATTATAACTTCTCCAATGCCAGCTATAATATAGGTATAAACTACCCATTTTGATGCTTATTTTTTATATTTTATAATATTATTCTTACTTTTGTACTCGATTTTAATTTACCTTAATACTAAGTTAAAAGGAACAACATAGGCTTTATGAGAAATCTAATCTTAAATTAGAAAACTATAACGTTTTAGTGCTTTTTTAATGTTTTCAAGTCATTAAATCAGATTCATTTATTTAAAAATTGATTACTTTTGGCTTCGATAAATTACTAATTAAATTATTTAAAATGGGACACAATATTAAACCAGGAGTTGCTACAGGTCATGAAGTTCAAGCAATTTTTAAACTTGCAAAAGAAAAAGGATTTGCTTTACCAGCTGTTAACGTAATAGGTTCGGACACAATTAATGGTGTATTAGAAACTGCAGCAGCTTTAAATGCTCCCGTAATTATACAATTTTCTAATGGTGGCGCTCAGTTTAATGCTGGAAAAGGCTTAAGTAACGATGGTCAAAAATCAGCTATAGCAGGTGCAATTGCTGGTGCAAAACATGTACATACGATGTCTGAAGCATACGGTGTTCCAGTTATTTTACATACAGACCACTGTGCAAAAAAACTATTGCCTTGGATTGATGGTTTATTAGATGCTAGTGAAAAACATTACGCAGAAACTGGAAAATCACTTTTTAGTTCACATATGATTGACCTTTCTGAAGAACCAATTGAAGAAAATATTGAAATATGTAAAACCTATTTAGAGCGTATGAGCAAAATGGGTATGACATTAGAAATAGAGCTAGGAATTACAGGTGGTGAAGAAGATGGTGTAGATAATAGTGATGTAGATGATTCTAAATTATATACACAACCAGAAGAAGTAGCTTATGCTTATGAAGAGTTAAGTAAAGTTAGCGATCAATTTACTATTGCAGCTGCTTTTGGTAATGTACACGGTGTTTACAAACCAGGAAATGTAAAATTAACTCCAAAAATCTTAAAAAATTCTCAAGAATATGTTACTGAGAAATATGGTGTAGAAGAAAATCATATTGATTTTGTTTTCCATGGTGGTTCTGGTTCTACAGTTGAAGAAATTCGTGAAGGTATCAGCTACGGTGTTATAAAAATGAATATCGATACCGATTTACAATATGCTTTTATGACTGGTATTCGTGATTATATGGGAGATAAATCTGAATATCTAAAAGCTCAGATAGGAAATCCTGACGGAGAAGATGTTCCAAATAAAAAATTCTATGACCCACGCGTATGGTTACGTGCTGGTGAAGTTACTTTTGTTGAACGTCTAAAAAAGGCGTTTGAAGACTTAAATAATATAAACACATTATAATTATAAGTAAATTTACTTCAGATAAATATATTAAAGGCTCTGTATAAAGGAGGCCACTGAAAAAGTCTATTAAGACTTAAATAGTAATGAAAAGGAGTAGAAATCGAAGATTTTCTACTCCTTTTTTTGTATCTTAAAAGAGTAAAAATATTCTTTTACCTATGCTAGATCAACAACAAAAAGTTCAATT
>NZ_JAUOEK010000101.1 GCF_030540835.1 Flavivirga aquimarina
AATTGAACTTTTTGTTGTTGATCTAGCATAGGTAAAAGAATATTTTTACTCTTTTAAGATACAAAAAAAGGAGTAGAAAATCTTCGATTTCTACTCCTTTTCATTACTATTTAAGTCTTAATAGACTTTTTCAGTGGCCTCTTGAAAAAGCAGTCTTTTTTTTGTCAAGAATAAGTGAAAAACTTCTACAAGAGATTGAATAGGGGTAGGAGTTGATTTGTCCAAATGACTTCAATTAAGGGATTTAAATAGTTTTCTAGTGAGTGAAAATGTAAGTAAAAAAACGCTCGTTTTTATAAACGAATTTCAAGAAAATAAACAGTCTTAAATTTAAAGAAATCACCAAAAACAAAAAGACCGCCTAATATTTTTAGACGGTCTTTTTCTTATTATGAACAAATAATACTAGTTAAATATTATTAGATGTTAGCGGATTTAACAGTCTTAACAATTCTACCAGCAATTTTATATGGATCTCCGTTTGAAGCAGGTCTTCTGTCTTCTAACCATCCTTTCCATCCTTTTTCTACAGTAATAATAGGAATACGAATAGATGCCCCTCTATCAGATACTCCATAAGAGAAATCAGTAATAGAAGCTGTTTCATGTAAACCAGTTAAACGTTGGTCGTTAAACTCACCATAAACTTCAATGTGTTCTTTAGTAACAGGTCTAAATGCTTCACATATTTTCTCGTAAACTTCTTGAGAACCACAAGTTCTTAAAGTTGTATTAGAGAAGTTTGCGTGCATACCAGAACCATTCCAGTCACCTTTTACTGGTTTAGGGTGGTATTCGATATAGTATCCGTACTTTTCAGTTAATCTGTCTAGTAAATATCTAGCAATCCAAATTTCATCACCAGCTTTTTTAGCGCCTTTAGCAAATAATTGGAATTCCCATTGTCCACTGGCAACTTCTTGGTTAATACCTTCAAAATTTAAACCAGCATCGATACATAAATTAGCATGTTCTTCTACAAAGTCTCTACCATGTGTGTTTTTTCCACCAACAGAGCAGTAGTACATACCCTGTGGTCCAGGATATCCTCCAATTGGGAATCCTAAAGGTAATTGTGTATGTGTATCCATGATAAAGTATTCTTGCTCAAAACCAAACCAGAAATCATTATCATTGTCATCAATAGTAGCTCTTGCATTAGATTCATGCGGTGTTCCGTCTGCATTTAAAACTTCAGTCATTACTAAATATCCATTAATACGAGCAGGATCTGGGTATATCGCAACAGGTTTTAATAAACAGTCTGAAGAACCTCCTTCTGCTTGTTTTGTTGATGAACCGTCAAAAGACCAAGTACTTAACTCTTCTAATGTTCCTTTAAAGTTTTCATGCTCTTCTACTTTGGTTTTACTTCTCAAATTTTGAGTTGGCTTGTAACCATCTAACCAAAGATATTCTAATTTGATTTTTGCCATAATAAATATTTTATGAATGAAATTTTAATAATAATCACAAATATATATTTTTATATAAATACTTCAAGTTTAAAGGGGGTATTTTAATATAAGTATCAGTTATTTTTGTTTATACCCCATAATTTTGGGGTTTATTTTAAAAAAAGAGTATTATTTTATATAAAAATTGAAAAAATGTTAACAATAAATTTTAATGTTTTAATGTTTTTATTGTTTTAGCTACTTATTTTTGCAGTAATATATAAATTATTGCTCAAAACTAATATTAATTAACTGAGAATGTCAACATTAAGATTTCACGCTATTAAAGAGTCCCTTGCATACAAGCCAATTATCGTAGAGGAAAAAGAACGTAGGTCGGATTTGTTTGGAAAGCATGTATTTAATGAGAGTACCATGCGTCAATACTTAACAAAAGATGCTTTTAAAGGTGTTACAAATGCGATTGAATACGGCAAAAAAATAGATAGAAGTATTGCAGATCAAGTGGCTTCTTCAATGAAAGATTGGGCTTTATCTAAAGGAGTAACACATTACACACATTGGTTTCAGCCATTAACCGGAGCTACTGCCGAAAAGCACGACGCATTTTTTGAAACTATTGGAGATGGTATAGCTATTGAAAAATTTGGAGGAACTCAATTAGTACAGCAAGAACCAGATGCTTCCAGTTTTCCAAGTGGAGGTATTAGAAATACATTCGAAGCACGAGGTTATACAGCTTGGGATCCTACATCTCCGGCATTTATTTATGGTACAACACTGTGTATTCCAACCATCTTTGTGGCTTATACTGGTGAAGCATTAGATTATAAAACTCCATTATTAAGAGCATTGCATGCTGTAGATGATGCAGCAACAGCAATTTGTAAATATTTTGATAAAAATGTAAAGAAAGTATCATCGTCTTTAGGTTGGGAGCAAGAATATTTTTTAGTAGATAAAATGTTGGCAGCGAGCCGTCCGGATATTTCCTTAACCGGAAGAACATTATTAGGACATTCTCCTGCAAAAGGACAGCAATTAGACGATCATTATTTTGGATCTATTCCCAGTAGAGCATTAAATTTTATGCGCGAACTGGAAACAGAATGTATGCTTTTAGGTATTCCGGTAAAAACCCGGCATAACGAAGTAGCTCCAAACCAATTTGAATTAGCGCCAATTTATGAAGAAGCTAATTTAGCGGTAGACCATAACTCTCTTTTAATGGATATTATGGGGCGTGTAGCATCGCGCCATAACTTTAAAGTATTACTTCATGAAAAACCATTTGAAGGTATTAATGGATCTGGTAAACATAATAATTGGTCTTTGTCTACAGATACAGGTGTTAATTTATTGGGGCCAGGAAAAACCCCGATGAGTAATCTTCAATTTTTAACATTTTTTATTAATACTATTAAAGCGGTTCATGAGCATGAAGCGCTTTTAAGAGCAGCGATCGCTTCGGCCGGAAACGACCATAGATTAGGGGCTAACGAAGCGCCTCCAGCAATAATTTCAGTATTTATAGGGGAGCAATTAACCAAGGTTTTAGAAGAATTAGAAGGTGTTACTAAAGGGAAATTATCACCACAAGAAAAAACAGAACTTAAATTAAATGTTGTTGGTAAAATACCTGATGTGTTACTTGATAATACCGACAGAAACAGAACGTCTCCTTTTGCATTTACAGGTAATAAATTTGAGTTTAGAGCAGTAGGTTCTACAGCGAATTGTGGAAGCCCTATGACCATTTTAAATACCATAGTAGCGAAACAATTAAGAGATTTTAAAATTGAAGTAGATGCGTTAATTGATAAGAAAGATTTAAAGAAAGACGAAGCTATATTCAATGTATTGAGAGAATACATTAAATCGACTAAAAATATTTTATTTGAAGGAAACGGTTATGATAAAGCATGGGAAGAAGAAGCTAAGAAAAGAGGTTTAAGTAATAATAAAACGACCCCTGAAGCTTTAAAAGCCAAGGTATCAAAACAAACCATTGCATTATTTGAAGAAATGAATGTGATGAGTAAGATTGAAGTCGAAGCACGTTATGAAATTGAGATTGAAGCCTATATAAAACATATTCAAATAGAAAGCCGCGTATTGGGGGATATTTCACGTAATCATATAGTACCAACTGCTGTAAAATATCAAAATATTTTAATTGAAAACGTTAGAGGTTTAAAGGAAATATTTGATAAAAAGTTTAATTCTGTATCAAAAGCACAAATAGATTTAATTGAAGAAATTTCCAGTCATATTGAAAGCATTAATGTCAATGTTACAAAAATGATAAACGAACGCAAAAAGGTAAATGCCATTAAGGATATAGAAAAGAAAGCATTAGGTTATTGTAATGATGTGAAACCTTTGTTTGATGATATACGCTACCATTGTGATAAATTGGAATTATTGGTTGATGATGAGATTTGGCCACTAACCAAGTATAGAGAATTGTTGTTTACAAGATAGTGTTTGTTACTTCTAGTAATTTTAATGTTTAGAAACTGTATCAAGAAGTTGGGCGTTACCCCAAAAAAAGGGTCGGGCTTGTAGCCTGTCTTGAGTGGAGTCGAAAGGTTACAAAACATCATAGCGGGGGCAAAGGCCCCATGCTTACCTGCTTTTCATTAGCTTGAAGGTTATTTAATTCTAACGTTTACACCTTCAAAATAACTTAAAAATAATACAACGAAACCGTTCCTAAAAAAATATTCTTATGCTCAAATGTGGTTTTAATAAGTCTATTATTAAGTTCATGCGAAAATGAAACTTCAGATATAGATTCGTCCACTACAACAGTCGAACAGGGATCTCTAGAGCAAGATTGGAAAAAAACACCTTGTTGGTGGTAGTGTTTATCCTATAGCATTTCGACTATTTGTATTTTATTTCCGCAAGTGTCATTGAAAACAGCAATTTTTACAGTTCCCATTTCTGTTGGGTTTACACTAAATTCGACTCCAAGATTATTCAGTCTGTCATATTCTTGTTGCACATTTTCAACATTAAATTGAGTATATGGAATCCCAGCATCAAAAAGTGCCTTTTGATAAGTTTTGGCAGGTTCAAAATGTTTGGGTGAAGGTTCTAATAATATTTCGGCTCCGTCTTGTTCTTCCTTGTTTACAACTGTTAACCACCTATTTTCTTCGCTTAGCGGAACATCCACTTTTTTTATAAATCCCAATGTTTCGGTATAGAACTTTAGAGCTTTTTCTTGGTCTTGAACAGGAATACTTAATACTTTTATTTTCATCTTTTTTGATTTTTAATTAGATACTCCAAATTTCAAGAATCAACTTTAGATTGACTTTGCGAAAATTGCTCTTTTTGAAAATCAGTTGGTGTTTTTCCAGTCTTTTTTTTGAAAAGTGTGCTGAATGAACTTGGGCTTTCGAATCCGACCGAATAACAAGTTTCTGATACCGACATTCCCATTCTTAAATAGATTTTTGATTTTGTAATCCTTTTGTCTATTAAATACTGTCTTGGTGTCTGTCCGTAGTATTTTTTGAACAATCTCAGAAGATGAAACTTTGAAGTAAATCTGATGTGTGAGAGTAAATCCAAGTTCAATTCTTTGTCGAAGTTATTCTCAATATAATTTCGCATTCCAATTACGGTTTGAATTTGTCTATCGTTAGAATAGCAAATTCCTTTAATTCGATTGATTTCTTTTTGATAGAATGTCATTTTGTTCATTACTGCCAACTATAATGGTATGAAATCGCTTTAATGCTTTATATCAGAAGTTAAACGAAGTTATATTTTTTTCCTGATAAAGTCAAGAAAAGTTCAATAAAGCAAAGTTGTAATTTTTAGAAAACCGTGTTACTAAAAGCATGGTTTTATAATTCAAAAAAGGTGTAAGAAATTCCTCGATGATAACATTGAGGTTTCTAATTGAATTGTCATTCTTGCGAAAACAGGGATCTAGTAAAGGAATATTGTTTGTGTTTGATGAAAAACTTTGTTGATAAAACGTTATTCCTATTTCGAATATGCTAATATATTTTTAAAATATTACTTTACTTTTGCATCACAATACAAGATTATGGGTCAAGAAGTTTCAAAACGATATGCACAACGTGGTGTTTCGGCATCAAAAGAAGATGTGCACAATGCTATTAAGAATATTGATAAAGGATTGTTTCCAAAAGCATTCTGTAAAATAGTCCCAGATTATTTGACAAATGATGAGGATTATTGCTTGATTATGCATGCCGATGGAGCCGGAACAAAATCATCCTTAGCTTATATGTATTGGAAAGAAACCGGAGATGTTTCAGTTTGGAAAGGTATTGCACAAGATGCATTAATAATGAATATTGACGACTTACTTTGTGTAGGTGCTACAGATAATATTATGTTGTCTTCTACCATAGGAAGAAACAAGAATTTAATTCCGGGAGAAGTTATTTCTGCAATTATAAATGGAACAGAAGAATTGCTAGAAGACTTAAAATCGTTTGGAGTTACTATTCATTCTACCGGAGGAGAAACCGCCGATGTTGGAGATTTGGTAAGAACTATTATTGTAGATTCTACGGTAACAGCAAGAATGAAACGAGACGATGTTATTGATAATGCAAACATTAAAGCAGGAGATGTTATTGTTGGATTGGAGTCTTTTGGACAAGCAACTTACGAGAAAACATATAATGGCGGTATGGGAAGTAATGGTTTAACGTCTGCCCGTCATGATGTTTTTAGTAAGTATTTGGCAGAAAAATACCCTGAAAGTTATGATGCATCAGTTCCAGAAAATTTGGTGTATTCTGGAGGTGTAAAATTAACAGATGCTGTTGACGATGCTCCTATAGATGCTGGTAAATTAGTGCTATCGCCAACACGAACATACGCGCCAATTATTAAAAAAATATTATCAGAATATAACAGCGAACATATTCATGGAATGATTCATTGCAGTGGAGGTGCTCAAACTAAAATCCTTCATTTTGTAGATGAGTTGCATATTATAAAAGATAATATGTTTCCGATTCCGCCATTATTTAAACTCATTCAAAAACAATCTAAAACCGATTGGAAAGAAATGTACCAAGTGTTTAATTGTGGTCATAGAATGGAATTATATGTATCGCCAGAAATTGCCGAAAATATTATCGCTATTTCTAAATCTTTTCAAGTTAATGCTAAAATAATTGGTAGAGTAGAAGCTTCAAAAACAAAAAAACTCACTATAAAATCTGAGTTTGGAGTATTTGATTATTAAATTTTATTTAATATGGTATGATTATTGATAGCGATTTGTAAATTTGTACAACTAATTCAAGGCTATACTATGAAAAATGTTCTATTAATCCCTCTTTGTTTCTTTTTTCAATTTATTTCTGCACAACCTGATTCGCTGTTTTTACAAGAAAAGAATAAAGAAAAGCAAGAGCAGGAAGGTGGGCCACAATGGGTTCAAAAAAATAAAGCAACTATAGATTTAAGCGAAGTTGCATTTGTTAATTGGAATTCTGGTGGTAGTAATTCTATATCTGGTCTTTTTGGAATGCAATCTTCAGCAAATTATAGTGATAAATATTTCTCGTGGAGAAATAATGCATCTGTACGTTATGGTATAAATAAACAACAAGCCAGAGAATTAAGAAAAACAGATGATTTACTTGAAATTAATTCAGATATTGGTTATAAACCCAACGAATCGTCAGATTGGTTTTATTCTGCAAAGCTTAATTTTAAAACCCAGCTTACTAATGGGTATTCGTATCCAAATAAAGAAGTACCAATTTCCAGATTGATGGCTCCAGGATATTTATTCTTTGGTGGTGGTATGGAATACGGAAAAAATATTGAAAAATTATCGTTTTATTTCTCTCCAATAACTTTAAAGGCAACTTTTGTATTAGATGAAGATTTGGCTAATGCAGGATCTTTTGGAGTTGAACCAGCTGTTCTAGACGAAAGCGGCAATGTGCTTATACCGGGAGAGCGTTTAAGAAAAGAAGTAGGTATTTTGATGACTAATAGCTATGAAATGGAGGTTGTTGATAATGTTAATATGAAGCATAAAGTGAGTTTGTATTCCGACTATGTAAATAATTTTGGAAATGTAGATTTAGATTGGCAAATCGATTTTAATTTTAAAGTGAATAGTTTTATAAGAGCCACTCTAGGATCTCATTTTAGGTATGATGATGATGTAAAAACAACCGAACCTTCAGAGGTTGAAGGCGAGTTTGATGAAGCTGGTGCTAAATTGCAGTGGAAACAGATTTTAGGCGTTGGATTTGCTGTTGATTTTTAAAATGAATACTTTTCTTTTTATTTCAAAAATTTGTTAACTTTTTTGTGTTAATAAATAATTATAATTCTTAAAATCAGTTATTTAAGTATTATTTCTTGTAAACTTTATGATTTTTGTCATGCTTTGAGTTGTTCACTTTAGCTATATTTATACCTTAATTGAATAATCCGAAAACAACAACTTACCAATGAATGAAAATGTGACAAAAACGCTACCAAAAATGTACACGCAAGACCAGGCTTATACCGCATCATTAAAATATTTTAACAATGATGATTTAGCAGCACGTGTATGGTTAAATAAATATGCACTTAAAGATTCTCAAGGAAATATTTATGAGCTAACTCCAAACGACATGCACCTTCGAATTGCCAACGAACTGGCAAGAGTAGAAAAAAAATATGCTAATCCATTATCGGCAGATACTATTTTTAATTTAATTAAAGATTTTAAATATATAGTGCCGCAAGGTAGCCCTATGGCGGGAATAGGAAACCCGTTTCAAATAGCGTCACTTTCTAATTGTTTTGTAATCGGGAATTCGGGAGAATCAGATTCCTATGGTGGTATCATGAAAATTGATCAAGAGCAAGTTCAGCTCATGAAGCGTAGAGGAGGTGTAGGGCACGATTTATCTCATATCCGCCCCAAAGGCTCTAGCGTTAAGAACTCAGCATTAACATCTACGGGCATTGTCCCCTTTATGGAACGCTACTCTAATTCGACCAGAGAAGTTGCACAAGATGGTAGACGAGGGGCATTAATGCTATCAGTTTCAATTAACCATCCGGATTCAGAAGACTTTATTGATGCAAAATTAGAACAAGGTAAAGTTACTGGAGCGAATGTGTCTGTTAGAATGGATGATGATTTCATGAAAGCTGTAAAAAATGGTTCAGATTATATTCAAAAATATCCGATATTTAGTGCAAACCCTAAAGTTTTAAAAACAATAAAAGCGAACGATTTATGGAAAAAGATTGTACATAATGCCTGGAAATCAGCCGAACCGGGCATCTTATTTTGGGACACTATTATAAAAGAATCTGTTCCAGATTGCTACGCAGATTTGGGTTATAAAACTGTGTCTACAAACCCTTGTGGAGAAATTCCTCTATGTCCTTACGATTCTTGTAGATTGTTGGCAATTAATTTATTTTCTTATGTAGAAAACCCTTTTACAAAACATGCTGAGTTTAATTTTTCTTTATTCAAAAAGCATATTGTAGCGGCGCAACGCCTCATGGATAATATCATTGATTTAGAACTGGAAAAAATTGATACTATTTTACAAAAGATTGACGAAGATCCAGAGTTGAATGAGGTTAAAGCGACTGAGCGTAATTTATGGGTTAATATAAAACAAAAAGCAGAAGAAGGACGTAGAACGGGTATTGGTATTACAGCAGAAGGTGATATGTTGGCTGCATTAGGTATTCAATATGGTAGTAAGGAAGGTAATGCTTTTTCGTTAGAAGTACATAAAACAATTGCTATAGAAGCCTACAGGGCATCGGTACATTTGGCTAAAGAGCGTGGCGCTTTTTCTATTTTTGATGCAGAACGCGAAAAAAACAATCCATTTATACAGCGTTTAAAAGAAGCAGATAGTAAGCTATATTACGAAATGTTGGAATATGGTAGACGAAATATTGCGCTACTTACTATAGCGCCAACAGGAACAACCAGTTTGATGACGCAAACAACATCTGGAATTGAGCCTGTATTTTTACCAGTTTATAAACGCAGAAGAAAAGTGAATCCGGGCGATAAAGAAGCACGTGTGGATTTTGTTGATGAAGTAGGTGATTCATGGGAAGAATATGTCGTTTTTCATCACAGATTTAAACAATGGATGGAAGTAAATGGCATTGATACCTCTAAAAACTTTTCACAAGATGAGTTAGATGATTTGGTAAAACAGTCGCCATATTATAAAGCAACTTCTAATGATGTAGATTGGTTAAGTAAAGTGAGCATGCAAGGTGTTATTCAAAAATGGGTAGATCACTCGATAAGTGTAACGATAAACCTGCCTAATGATGTTTCTGAAGATTTAGTGGGAAAACTATACTTAAAAGCATGGGAAGTAGGTTGTAAAGGTGTAACTGTTTATAGAGATGGTTCTCGTTCTGGTGTATTAATTTCCAATGATGAAAAAAAAGAAGAAGAGTCGAGTTTATTAACGACATTTCCTGTAAAGCGTCCTCAGGTATTGGAAGCAGATGTAGTTCGTTTTCAGAATAATAAAGAAAAATGGATAGCTTTTATAGGTATTATTGATGATAAACCTTATGAGATTTTTACTGGATTAACAGATGATGAAGATGGTATTTTAATTCCTCGTTGGGTAAACAACGGATTAATAATAAAGAACAAAACAGAAAATGGTTTATCCCGTTACGATTTTCAATACGAAAATAAGAGAGGTTATAAAACGACTATAGAAGGTTTATCTCATAAATTTAATCCAGAATTCTGGAACTATGCAAAGCTTATTTCCAGTACGCTTCGTCATGGTATGCCCATTGATAAAATTGTTGATTTAATTAATAGTTTACAATTGGATAGTGAGTCTATTAATACCTGGAAAAATGGTGTAGGTCGTGCATTAAAACGTTATGTGGAAGATGGCACACAGGCTAAAGGACATACTTGCGACTCTTGTAAGTCTAAAAACTTAATTTATCAAGAAGGTTGTTTGACTTGTAAAGACTGCGGATCTTCAAAGTGTGGCTAATATCTAGCATAAAAATAAGAAGAAGATATGTTTAAGTAAATATATCTTCTTCTTATTTAATCTAAAGTACCTATACTTAAATACTTGTAATCTTCTAGTTCTTTTAAATCATTAATAAGCTTAGTGCTACCATTTTTTAAAAGATAAATAGTATCAGAAACAGAAATAAGATGCCTGTACATATGATCGGTTATTATAATAGCTTTATTTTGTTTTTCACCCTCAATGAGTGCTTTTATTCTTTCAATGTATAAAGGAGCAACAAGAGAGAAAGGTTCATCTAAAAGCGCTATTTTTCCTGAGCATTTTAATATTAAGTAAATTTCTATTATTCTACGTTCGCCACCAGATAACTTATTGAAATAAAGGTTTTTAAATGGAATAAATGTTTCGAATACATTAACAAATGTATCCCAGTCTACCTGAAAAAGGTTAAAGGCGGTCTTAATTTTTATCTTATTGGGAACAAAATGGTGTTGAGGCAAATAACTAATTAATTTGGTTTGGTATAGTGGTTTTAAAATAGGAGTATTATTAATCCTTACTAAGCTATATTTAGCTCTTAGATTACCAAAAACAATATTTAAAAGGCAGCTTTTTCCACAACCATTACTTCCTAGAATGCCTGTAATTTTTCCTGTTTCAACTTTTAAGTAAACACCATTTAAAATGAGTTTATTATTAAAATAAAGTTCGACGTTATCAATCTCTATAATCATACAAATTCCTTAAGAAGTAAAAGAGAGGGAATACTTAAAAACAGGTCGATAACAAATAAAAGTGAAAACAATTTAAAAGTAGAAATACCTAAGTTTTTGTAAAATATTAGTTTTCGTTTTGCGCTTGTCTCATTTATAAAGTACCATAAGAAAACAACTAATACTAGTTTGGCAATAAGAAAAGGAATAATATCATATTCTAAATACGAGAAAACAATATTCAGGCCAAAAGACCAAAAAATAAAAGGCCTGTAAAAAACGAATATGGAAAATAATTGATTCATATATATGATTAGAAACGTTGTAAGTTGAATATTATTCTAATCTAATGATTAATAGGCGGATGTATTCGTGCTGAAAATTCATAAATTATCGTATTTTTGATTCCCAATTAAAAAGGTAGATGTTAGAGAAATTACAAATAGTAAAGCAGCGTTTTGATGAGGTTAGCGATTTAATTATTCAACCTGATATAATTACAGACCAAAAACGTTATGTAGAACTTAATAGAGAATACAAAGACTTGCGAATTCTTATGGATAAGCGAGAATTATACATAGAACTTACAGACAATTTAAAGGAAGCTGAATCCATTATTGCAGATGGGAGTGATGCCGAAATGATTGAAATGGCCAAAATGCAGTATGATGAGGCTAAAGAAGGTATTCCTAAGTTAGAAGAAGAAATAAAAGTGCTTTTAATTCCTAAAGACCCCGAAGATGCTAAAAATGCAGTGGTTGAATTACGAGCAGGAACTGGTGGTGATGAAGCGAGTATTTTTGCGGGTGATTTGTTTAGAATGTACACTAAATACTGTGAAGGAAGGGGTTGGCGCGTAGATACTGTAGATTTTAGTGAAGGAACTAATGGAGGTTTTAAAGAAATTCAGTTTGAGGTTAGTGGAGAAGATGTTTACGGAACTTTAAAATTTGAAGCCGGCGTACATCGTGTGCAACGTGTACCACAAACCGAAACTCAAGGGCGTGTACATACAAGTGCCGCCACAGTTATGGTATTTCCAGAAGCAGAAGAGTTTGATGTAGAAATCAACCCAAAAGAGGTACGTATTGACTTTTTCTGTTCATCAGGTCCAGGAGGGCAGTCAGTGAATACTACTTATTCGGCAGTACGTTTAACGCATATTCCTACTGGCTTGGTAGCACAATGTCAGGACCAGAAATCGCAACATAAAAATAAAGAGAAAGCCTTTAAAGTATTGCGTTCTCGATTATACGACTTAGAGTTGGCGAAAAAACAAGAAGAAGATGCTGCTAAACGTGGTAGTATGGTGTCATCTGGAGACAGAAGTGCTAAGATTAGAACCTATAATTACCCACAAGGCCGTGTAACTGATCATAGAATAGGCTTAACACTTTACGATTTAAGTAATATTGTAAACGGAGATATACAAAAAATCATTGATGAATTGATGTTAGCTGAAAACACTGAAAAGTTAAAGGCTAATGATGATGTAATCTAAAATATTTAGCCTCTACTTTGAGGCTTTTTTTATGAAGAAAAAAACTTTAATATTCTTAGTTGCTATAGGAATTATACAATTAATACTTTGGAGTTTTAATATTCTTAGATTTTATAATTATCCATCTACAGCTAACGAACCTGGTATAAAGGAAGGGGCAAGAATTATTTGGACTAGTTTAGTAAAGCCAGAAAGACTAGATTTTGTTTGTTTTAATACAGAATTTGAAGATTTAGGGAAATTCGAAGCTGTTATGCGATTAGTTGGTTTACCCGGCGATGTTGTACAAATAAAAAAAGGAAACCTTTATGTAAATAACTTACTCGTAGATAATGAAATTGAATTGAGAAGGCTTTATAAATGCAGTAAAGAGTATTTTTATGAAAATGTAGAACCTGTAATCAAGGATAATAATTTTAATTATTTTTTATATCATCAAGATTCAATGGTGGTGTACTTGAATGAAAGTCTAGTTAAGGAATTAAGGTTTAATCTAAAAAGAGATATTGAGCCTTTAAATGAAAGAAATGAAAATGTGAGTAGAGTTTATAATAAAGATTGGAATCTTGATAATTTTGGACCTTTGAAAATTCCTAAAAATAAATACTTTTTAATTGGAGATAATAGAAAGAATTCAATTGATTCAAGAATCACAGGTTTGGTTGATAAAGAGGATATTTTAGGTACAATAATTTATATTTGGTAATAATTCAATGGTAACAAACGAACTCATACAACAAATCAAAAAAAAGAAATCCTTTTTGTGTATAGGATTAGATGTTGATTTAAATAAAATTCCAGAACACCTTTTAAAAGAAGAAGACCCTATTTTTGCTTTCAATAAGGCAATTATTGACGCCACACACCATTTATGTGTCGCTTATAAGCCCAATACAGCATTTTATGAAGCTTATGGTTTAAAAGGATGGAAAGCTTTAGAGAAAACCATTAATTACTTAAATGAAAAGCATCCCGAAATTTTTACGATAGCAGATGCTAAACGAGGCGATATTGGTAATACAAGTACCATGTACGCCAAAGCATTTTTTGAAGATTTGGCTTTCGATTCTGTAACTGTGGCGCCTTATATGGGTAAAGATTCCGTAGAGCCTTTTTTGGCTTTCGAAAATAAACATACCATACTTTTAGCATTAACATCCAACCAAGGAGCGTTTGATTTTCAAACGAAAACAGTTGAAGGAAAAGAGCTTTACAAGCAGGTTTTAGAAACTTCTAAAACTTGGGAGAATTCAGAAAACCTAATGTATGTGGTTGGAGCTACTAAAGCAGAATATTTAGCAGATATCAGGCAAATTATCCCAGACAGCTTTTTGTTAGTACCAGGAGTTGGAGCCCAGGGTGGTAATTTACAAGACGTTTGTAAATATGGAATGAATCATCAAATAGGCTTACTTATTAATTCTTCTCGCGGGATTATTTACGCATCTAAAGACCCCGATTTTGCCGAAGCAGCTGCTATAAAAGCCAAAGAACTTCAACAAGAGATGGAAGTAGAGTTAAAACGCTATTAGTTTTCTTGATTGAATAGTTTTGTACCTTTAATTTTCTTTTCGTTTTTTTGTTTCATACTGTTAGTAATTAAAAACTAAAGTTTAGTGTCTAGACAAATTTTATTTGGAGAAATAGAGGGAATTGAAGAAAACCACTGAGCTAATTTAGTTATATATGCCAGTTTAAAAAGGCTAGTTACGATTTAATTGATCATAATAAATTATGTTTGGGCTGACCCCAAGGACCTGATGAATTGGAGACTTTCTGAGGCAGACGTTCCGATTGCACAACAATTGATTAAAATCTGTGCATAGTGGTATATATAGTTCATTATATCTAAGCATTGAAACTATACATTTTCAAAAGGAACTACTAGTTTTGAAATTAACTTGGTGTTAGGCGTAGATGAAAATCACATACAAATTAAATATTAATATAAAAAATATGAAAAACTACAGTAAACTAATCATTTTTTTGCTTTTCGTTTTTATTTTTTCTTGCGCTAACCAAGGAGACAGAAACATAGAAATGAAAGATATGTACCCGTGGTGTGTAGTCATGTTTGATTCCATAGAAAGAACCCCTGCCCAACGCATACACATGTTAAAAGATATGGGCTTTGTTAAATATGCTTATGACTGGAAAGACAAGCATTTAGATGATATGGAAAGCGAATTTCAATTAGCTAAAGAAAACAATATAGAGATCATTTCTGTTTGGCTATGGCTTAATGCAAAAAGAGACAGCCTTGGTAAGTTAAGCCCATCAAACAATAGGATGTTCGATATTGTAAAGAAATCACAACTTAAAACTACCTTGTGGCTAAGCTTTAGCAATAACTTTTTTGAAGATCGTACTCAAGAGCAATCAATGGAAACGGCTATAGAGATGATCAAGTTTGTAAATACGAAAGCAAAAGAAATAGGTTGTGATATTGCGTTATATAATCACCGGGGATGGTTTGGTAATCCGAATAATCAAGTTGAGATTATTAAAGCGCTTCCTGAATACAATTTGAAAATGGTATATAACTTTCACCATGCTCACGATTATTTAGAGGACTTTCCTCAAATTATAAAAAAAATAAAGCCTTATTTAGCTTCGGTCAATTTAAATGGTATGAAGAAAGAAGGATCAAAAATTTTACCCATTGGAAGTGGTGATTATGAAACAGAGATGATAAAACTACTAATAATGGATGAGGTTTTTGATGGCCCATGGGGAATATTAGGTCATGTAGAAAATGACGATGCAAAAAGCGTTTTAGAGCGTAATATTGAAGGATTAAACTCTTTGATGGTAGGTTCTATATTAGAGTAGTATGAAGAAAACTATTAATCTTATAAAAGACCAATTAAGTCGAAGCATTCATTTAAAAGAAACTCCAAAGCGTATTATTTCGTTAGTGCCGAGTCAAACCGAATTATTATGTGATTTAGGTTTAGAAAATGCACTAGTTGGTGTTACCAAATTTTGTATTCATCCGCAGCATATAAGAACAGATGTAGCTGTGGTTGGTGGTACTAAGCAAATTCATTTAGATAAAATTAAAGCGTTACA
Organism: Flavivirga aquimarina; assembly: GCF_030540835.1. Classification (GTDB taxonomy): domain Bacteria; phylum Bacteroidota; class Bacteroidia; order Flavobacteriales; family Flavobacteriaceae; genus Flavivirga; species Flavivirga aquimarina. Next base: position 15,719 of record NZ_JAUOEK010000101.1, read on the forward strand.
ACCAGATATTATTCTTTGTAATAAAGAAGAGAATACTAAAGACATTGTCGAAGCTTGCGAAACCATTTGTAATGTACATATTTCAGATATTTTCATAATTGATGATAGTTTAGAGTTGATTCATCAATACGGTGTAATTTTTAATAAATCAAGTGAAGCGTTTGCTATAATTAATACAATACAAGGAGAGATAAAAGATTTCAAGACTTTCATTAAAAATAAACCCATATTAAAAGCAGTTTATTTTATTTGGAAAAATCCTTGGATGGTCGCTGCTAATAACACCTTTATTAATTATGCATTGAAGCTTAATAAGTTTGAAAATATTTTCGAAAAAGAGAATCGTTACCCTGAAATAGAACTTAGTGAATCGATTATTAATAAAGACGTAGATACTGTGCTTTTATCTAGTGAACCTTACCCGTTTAAAGAAAAGCATAAAAGAGATATCCAGAAGTTTTATCCCAACGCAGAAGTGATTTTAGCAGATGGTGAGATGTTTTCCTGGTATGGCTCCAGACTGATAAAAGCTTTTAAATACTTTAAAAACTTGCGCCTAAGTCTTGAGAATAATCAATCTTAGTAGTATCATCTACAAAGTTTGCAATGCTTTTTTCTAATTCTTTTAAGCTAATTAGCTTGTTTAAGTTTGGTTTTATTTTACCAACCCTACAAAAATGTGTACTCATAACTTCTTTTTTATATATAAAGTACGAATAATGGCATGTATTAGACGTAACAAAAAAGTTAAATAATTACTAAATTTTTATATAACAGTCAGTAAATAGGAGTATTACCTAGCTAAATATTTTAGCTTATTAAGTTTATCGAGCAGTTTAATAGCTCGATATTCGGAAATGTCACTTAAAGCAGAATCAGTTTGACGAAAATTATAAGCTTGTTCAACAAGTTCTTTGTAACGTTGATGAAGTTTTCCTTGATCATCCTTTATGTTGTCTATTCTTTTCATGCAAACGGAAATAACAAGTAACTAAATATACATTTTTTATTCAGAAATCAAAAAGAATAACAGAACTATTTTTATTGAAACATGTTCATTTTTAGATAGTTGTGAGTATTGTATTATAAGAGAAAACAAAGTGGAAAGGATGGTTTTATGAGCCGGAGATGCAATAAATAATATAGGACGTATAAATAAAAGAGGTCTGTAAAGTAAATAAAATGACTTTTCAGACCTCTTTAAAACCGTAATGTTTTGTTTATTTATCCTGCAAAGCAAAAACTTTTTTCAATAAATCTGTTGTTCTAGAAGATAGTTTCGTTCTAATTTCCGTTTCTTCAACAGCAATCATAGTAAATACACCTTTTAAAGCCTCCCCGGTAACATAGTCTGTCAAGTCCGGATTCACATTATTAGTAAAAGGGATATTATTGTACTTGTTTATCAAATTGCTCCAAATTTTATCAGCTCCAACTTTACCAAACGAACTTTTTATAACCGGATTAAACTTATTATACAAAGCTGTTTTGGTTTTGCTACTTAAGTATTGAGTTGCTGCATCGTTATTGCCTAGCAGAATATTTTTAGCATCGGCAAATGTTATCCCCTTAACAGCGTCAACAAAAATAGGCGTAGCTTCTTTTACGGCATCTTCAGCCGCTCTGTTAAGCACTTTTAAGCCTTCGTCTGCTAATTTACTTAAGCCAATATCTCTAAGCGTTTTGTCAACTTTTTGTAATTCTTCAGGTAGTAATATTTTCACTAATTCATTTTTAAAAAAACCGTCAGTTTGAGTCAGTTTTGTAACTTGTTTGTCTATTCCAAAATCTAATGCCTGTCTTAAACCAGAAGCAATATCAGTATTGCTTAAAACACCTTCGCTTTGTGGTAATTGATTAACAACTTGTTGCAATTCTGCACATGCAGTAAGATTAAAAATTAGGAGAATAATTAAGAATTTACGAATCATAGTTTTTGGGTTTTATATGTTTAACAAAGATATATTTTATAGATGAAACCTCTTTAAATATTATTTCTAATATTAAATCGGTTCATTTAACTTAATTTTTTTTTTAGAAAATTGCTTTATGTAAAAGGCACCTTGAAATCAAGATGCCTTTTCTGCAAACCAAAATAATCTAATTAAAATTTAACCTTTAAGTGTCAATAGATTATTTTTCACTAAACCTATTTTTTAGACACGAAGAAAAAAGAAAAGTCACAATTTTTTTTAAAAATAATGTAAAAAATTGCTTAAATGTTATGTGATATTAATTAAACAGATTGATAATCAGCTGCTTATTTTTTTTAAAAATAAAGTTTAACTAAGAAAAAATAACCGTTTTATTATTATAAACCATTACTTTTCTATCAGAATGTAGTTTAACAGCATTAGCCAAAACAATTTTTTCTAAATCGCGTCCTTTGGCAATTAAATCTTGAATAGAATGTGTATGAGATACATGGGCTACATCTTGTTCAATTATAGGTCCGGCATCAAGTTCTTCAGTGACATAATGACTCGTAGCTCCAATAATTTTCACACCACGTTTATAGGCCGAATGATAAGGTTTAGCACCAACAAAGGCAGGAAGAAAAGAATGGTGAATATTAATTATTTTGTTAGGATACTTATCAATAAGTTTTCCGGAAACAATTTGCATATATCTAGCTAAAACTATAAAATCTATTTGGTGCAGCTCTAATAATTCCAATTGTTTGTTTTCGGCTTCTTCTTTAGTGTCTTTAGTAACAGGAATATGATAAAATGGGATTTTAAAATTATCAGCAATAGGTTTTAGATCTAAATGATTACTTATTATAAACGGAATTTCTAAGTTAAGTTCACCAGAGTTGTAACGTCCTAACAAATCGTATAAGCAATGATCGTATTTAGAAATAAACAAAGCCATTTTTGGCTTGGTTGCAGAAGAATAAATACGCCATTTCATTTCAAACACATTAGCCAAAGTATTCTTAAATAATTCCTTAAAATTGTTAGTAGAGAAGCTGTCTTCTATGAATTCGCTTTCTAAACGCATGAAAAAAATGTCTTGTTCTCTGTCTACATGTTGGTCTATATAAACAATATTACCTCCTTCATTAGCAATAAAATTTGTTACAGAAGCAATGATGTTAGAACGGTCTTTACAATGAATTAAAAGTGTAATTTTATTCATGAGATTCAAAATCGATTAGCTCCAAAATTAGTTTAAAAAATAGATAAGAAACAGTTGGTGTTATAATTTTAGATAATTTTATGTAAATGCTTGGTTTTTTTGAATATTTCGTAAATTGCGGTACTTAAAAATCATATTCTTTACGAATGAAACAAGAAACACCATATAAACCAAAACATAAAGTCCGTATAGTAACAGCAGCATCATTGTTTGATGGGCACGATGCATCCATAAATATCATGCGTCGAATCATTCAAGCTACTGGTGTAGAGGTGATTCATTTAGGACATGATAGGAGTGTAGAAGAAGTTGTAAATACAGCGATTCAGGAAGATGTAAATGCGATTTGTTTAACTTCTTATCAAGGAGGGCATAATGAGTATTTTAAGTACATGTACGATTTGTTAAAGGAAAAAGGAGCGGGTCATATTAAAATTTTTGGAGGAGGTGGCGGTGTTATTTTACCGTCTGAGATTAAAGATTTAATGGACTATGGTATTACTCGTATATATTCTCCTGATGATGGACGCGAAATGGGATTGCAAGGAATGATTAATGATTTGGTTGAAAAGGCCGACAGCCCCACTCCAACTCTCCCCAAAAGGGAGAGAGTCATAGAAGCTCTAAAAAGAAAAGATGTTAATATAATAGCAAGATTAATTTCATTATCTGAAAATAGACATGACGAATTTGACACTCTGTTTTTACAGCAGCGTAAAAGTTCCTTCCCTTCGGGGAGGCTAGGAGGGGCTATTCTAGGAATTACAGGAACCGGAGGTGCAGGAAAATCTAGTTTAGTAGATGAGTTGGTAAGGAGGTTCTTAACCGATTTTCCGGAAAAAACAATTGGAATTGTTTCGGTAGATCCATCGAAACGAAAAACAGGTGGTGCTTTGTTAGGAGATAGAATTCGTATGAATGCTATAAACTCACCTCGCGTTTATATGCGCAGTTTAGCAACGCGCCAATCTAATTTAGCATTGTCTAAATACGTAAATGAAGCTGTAGAAGTTTTAAAAGCAGCCGAATATGATTTAATTATTTTGGAAACATCTGGTATTGGACAATCTGATACTGAAATTATAGAACATTCTGATATGTCGTTATATGTTATGACTCCCGAATTTGGAGCTGCAACGCAGTTGGAAAAGATAGATATGCTTGATTTCGCAGATTTGGTTGCCATTAATAAATTTGACAAACGTGGTGCTTTAGATGCCTTACGTGACGTTAAAAAGCAGTATATGCGTAATAACAATTTGTGGGAAGTTCCGCAAGATGAATTACCGGTTTTTGGAACCATTGCCTCTCAATTTAACGATCCGGGAATGAACACACTTTATAAAGCTGTTCTTGATAAGTTGGTTGAAAAAGCGGAAGCAGATTTAAAATCAACTTTTACCATATCTGATGAAATGAGTGAGAAGGTTTTTGTGATTCCACCTTCAAGAACACGTTATTTATCTGAGATAGCAGAAACGAATCGGGCTTACGATCAAAAAGCTAACAGTCAGGTTGAAGTGGCCCAAAAACTTTATGGTATTTATAAAACAATTTGTTCAGTTACGAATGTCACCTTGAACACTTCGACTGCGCTCAGTGTAAACTCCATCGAAAGGTCTTTTATAGGAAAACTAAGTTTAGACAATGACGAGATCCTAAAACAAGCTCAGGATGATAATAAGAACTTTGTTAAACTTCTTATCGCAGAATTCGACCGCGTAAAACTTAATCTAGACCCTTATAACTGGGAAATCATTATAGGTTGGGAAGAAAAAGTAAATAAATATAAAAATCCTATCTATTCATTTAAAGTTCGAGATAAGGAAATAAATATAGAAACGCATACAGAGTCATTATCCCATACTCAGATTCCAAAAGTAGCATTACCTAAATATCAGGCATGGGGAGATATTCTGCGTTGGTGTTTACAAGAAAATGTACCGGGAGAATTTCCTTTTGCATCAGGTTTGTATCCCTTTAAAAGAACAGGAGAAGACCCAGCAAGAATGTTTGCGGGAGAGGGAGGACCAGAGCGTACCAACCGTCGTTTTCATTATGTAAGTATGGGACTGCCTGCAAAACGTTTATCGACGGCATTCGATAGTGTGACACTTTACGGGAACGATCCGGATCATCGCCCGGATATTTATGGGAAAATTGGAAATGCAGGTGTTTCAGTTTGTTGTTTAGACGATGCTAAAAAACTGTATTCCGGTTTTAATTTGGCAGATGTCAAAACATCTGTGAGTATGACCATTAACGGCCCGGCACCTATGTTATTAGGCTTTTTTATGAATGCCGCCATAGACCAACAATGCGAAATATATATAAAAGAAAAAGGTTTAGAAAAAGATGTTAAAGCTAAAATAGCTACTATTTATAAAGGAAAAGAACGTCCAAAATATAATGGAGAATTACCAGAAGGTAATAATGGCTTAGGGTTAATGTTACTTGGTGTTACGGGAGATCAGGTATTACCATCAGACATTTATAATGAGATTAAGACAAAAACCATAGCACAAGTTAGAGGAACCGTTCAGGCTGATATTTTAAAGGAAGACCAAGCTCAAAATACTTGTATCTTTTCTACCGAATTTGCGCTGCGATTAATGGGTGATGTTCAAGAATATTTTATTGAAAATAATGTTCGTAATTTTTATTCGGTATCCATTTCAGGGTATCATATAGCAGAAGCAGGAGCCAACCCTATTACACAATTAGCCTTAACACTTTCTAATGGATTCACTTATGTGGAATATTATTTAAGTCGAGGCATGGATATTAATAAATTTGGTCCAAACTTATCGTTTTTCTTTTCCAATGGTATCGATCCGGAATATGCTGTGATAGGTAGAGTAGCCCGAAAGATATGGGCTAAAGCGATGAAGCATAAATACGGTGCTAATATTAGAGCGCAAATGCTTAAATATCATATTCAAACTTCCGGACGCAGTTTGCATGCACAGGAAATAGATTTTAATGACATTCGAACCACGTTACAAGCTTTATATGCTATTTACGATAATTGCAACTCATTGCATACGAACGCTTACGATGAAGCCATAACAACACCCACAGAAGAATCTGTGCGTCGTGCTATGGCCATTCAACTAATCATAAATAAAGAATTAGGTTTGGCGAAGAATGAAAACCCGATTCAGGGATCTTTTATTATTGAAGAACTTACCGATTTAGTTGAAGAAGCCGTATTACTTGAATTTGATAGAATTACAGAGCGAGGAGGCGTGTTAGGTGCTATGGAAACGATGTACCAACGTAGCAAAATTCAAGAAGAAAGCTTGTATTATGAGACTTTAAAGCATAATGGTAAATTTCCAATAGTTGGAGTGAATACATTTTTGAGTTCAAAAGGGTCACCAACAATACTTCCAAAAGAGGTCATTCGAGCTACAGAAGAAGAAAAACAACTTCAAATAAAAACGTTAGAGAATCTTCATCAAGCAAATGATACAAAAGCCTTATTAAAAGAGCTACAAACAAAGGCCATTCACAACGAGAATATTTTTGAAGTACTTATGGAAGTTTGTAAAGTATGTTCTTTAGGAGAGATTACGCATGCGTTATTTGAAGTAGGAGGCCAGTATCGCCGAAATATGTAAGCAGAGAACCACTTTTTGCCAAAGCAAAAAGTGCGTGAATCGCTTATCCCGAGAGAAACCTCGGGATCTATATAATAGGTGTTATAATCAAGTTACCATTTTTTGCTAAAGCAAAAAGTGTGTGAATGGCTTACCCTGAGCGAAGTCGAAGGGTCTAATACAAAGAACTACTTTTCATCTTACAAAAGTGTCTGAATCGTTTATTCTGAGTCTTTCAATTTTAAGGCAGACTATAAGGTAGAAGATATTGCACTGAAAACAATTTAGTAGATGTAAACTACTATATTTAACTTCTAGATTATATTAAACTTATACCAAGGTTTATCGTAGATAAATTTAAGTTTTTATTGGTCCCAAATGGAGTTAAAACTATGTACTTTAGTGCATGTTGCTTTCAGCTTCTAAAAACTTTTGACACGAACCAGCCTGCCGGCTGGCAGGTTTAACGAATTCACACGAATTCAGTTTTACCATATTTCACGAAGCAGACTTTCAGTCTGCCAAAACGAACCTATGGACTTGCAGTCCATGGTTTAGTTCAGGAGTTTACGTAAAAGTAAGGTATCTTTTTTGTATTAAAGTTTAAAAAAAAGAAAACCAAAAGCATATTTTAATAGCTTTGTATAATTATATTTATAATAATTTTATTATAAATTTTAGTGACCTAAATTTTTATTTTATAGATTTAATGGCATGCATGTTATATTGTAATGCTGTACAAAAAACAACCTACTATGCAAGAGGATATTAACCTACAGTTTCGCTTGTTACTATTACCTATAGTTACATTTTATTTTTTTATTTTTTCATGGCAAGCACATAGTTCCTATAATAATGGAAACTATAGTGAACATTCTTTAAAAAAGGTAGAAATATCGCCTCCAGTATTGAGTACTCCTGCGAACAATGCAACTTATCAAAGCAATTATGTTTCGCTATCATGGATTGCTGCAACTGATTCCAACGGAGGAGCATTGACTTATGATTTGTATTTGGGGACAACATTAAGTCCTTCATTGTTTAGGGTCGATTTGACTGAGAATTGGGTAAATGAAAATTTTACAGAGTTTGTGATTTCCCAAATAGTAGATGGAAAAAAATATTTTGAATTTTTCCATTCGGGATTAGAGTATGAGACTACTTACTATTGGAAGGTAGTGGCTAAAGATGGTACAGGTGCCGAAAAAAATAGCGAGGTTTTCTCTTTTACAACAGATAGAGAGAATAATCTGCCTACTGCTCCTGTATTACGTACACCGGTTAATGGTGCCATAGATGTTTCTAGGAACATAACACTTGAGTGGGAACCAAGTGTAGATATTGATAACGATATCGTAACCTATAACCTTTTTCTAGGAAGTAATGCCTCTAACCCATATGATGTAAGCTTGTTGGCTTCTGGATTACAAAATCCCTCGTACAACTTTGTAACACCTTTAGATGATCAAAAAACCTATTTTTGGAGGGTAGAAGCTATCGACGGGTATAGTAATCAGAAGGTTTCACATGCTGGTAGTCTATTCACTTGGCAATTTACCATAGAAAACTATAAAAATGATGCCCCTGTTATGGGGACTATTTTCTCTCCAAGTGATGGTACAAAGAACATTACCACTAAGCCTGTGTTACAATGGCCGGCAGCGACAGATAAAGATGGAGATGCAGTTATTTATGGTCTATATTTGGGAAATTCTCAAACTAATTTAGTTGAGATAGCCATTGGGTTAAGAGAAAACAAATATCAAGTAGATTTAAAAAACCCATACACCACTTACTATTGGAGGGTAGTAGCTTATGATGAAAACGGAGGTACTACAGAAGGGCCTATCCTTTCGTTTACTCCTTGGGAACAGCCCTCTCCAAGTATTTCTGTTGAAATGGTAGAAGTTACCGGAGGTGATTTTAATATGGGAAATAGAGACTACGAAAATATACTACCGAGTTTTGAAACTTTTGGGCTTATACCACAGCCGGAACTCTATCCGCAAAGATTGGTTACGCTAAATGATTACAAAATTGGTAAGTATGAAATCACATATGGACAATTTTTAATTTTTTTACAAAGTATTCAAAATAACTGGAGTATTAATATCGGTACTAATAGGCTTGTTTTTGAACAGAGTGAATTAAACAGTCAAGGGAATCTGGTAACCAAGAGTTATGACCTTTGTGAGGTAAAAACAGGGGATGATGCTTTCGACTTTAAGACAGATTCGAAACTTCTCTGGGATGGAGCACAATTAGAAGTGAAGGCAGGTTTTGAAAATTATCCAATGAACTGGATTTTACCTAAAGGAGCAGAGTTATTTGCCGATTGGTTGGGATATCGTTTGCCTACAGAAGCAGAATGGGAGTATGCAGCTCTGGGTGGAAGTCAATCTAACGATTATATCTATAGTGGTACTAATGATGTAAATAGTGCAGGTTGGTACTTATGGAATGGAAAAAACCCAGATAATCCCATGACAGGATATGGAGCGGGAGTGCCAGCAAGAGATGGAGTGGGTACGCATGAAGTAGGAGGTAAAATTGCCAATGAGTTAGGTATCTATGATATGTCTGGAAACGTTAGGGAACTCTGTCAAGATTTTTATAGCGGAACCTATTACCACAAAGGAGATAATTTTAACCCATTAGGGCCTGCTAGTGGAACATATTATGCCCTTCGTGGAGGAGCATGGTGCGGTTTAGAATATGAAATGTTTTCGAAAGCAAGGAAGGATACGTATAGAGTAGGACCAAGAGAAACCGGAGTAAGAGTTGTATCAAATCATCCAGACAATAAAAATGCATTGGTTTATGGTATTGTTCGTAATGAAAATGGAGACCTTTTACAAAACGTTAAGTTAAAAACAAGTAAAGGGGAAGCTTTTACAGATGAAAAAGGTAGATATATTTTTCAATTTGCTAATGGTAGCAGCACTGTTATAACCCCAGAGCAGCAAGGTTACACATTTTCGCCATCACAAGTACATCTAAGTGAATTGCCTGATAAGACGCTTCACGTAAATTTTAAAGCCTATCTAGATAGAGATTATACTATTTCTGGTGTTGTTAAAGATTCTAATGGAGACCCCATAGAAAATGTATTAATTAATGGACTGCTTGAAACAGTTAAAACAAATTCAGAAGGTTTTTACTCCATTTCAGTTCCTAAAAATCAAAGCTTTACTTTAGAACCTGAACTTTTGGGCTATCGGTTTACCAATGTTTCTGAGAAAATAGAAAATATTCAAAGCGATATAAACGATTTGGACTTTACAGCAGAATATATTGGATATGTTACGATCTCCGGAATTGTTCATCGAACTACTCTATCCCTTATAAAAAATGGTGTTCGAATCTTAGGACTTCCTGGAGCCCCAGTAGTTACATCTGGTAATGGGAATTATTACAAGCAAGTTACAAAGGGATGGTCTGGAGTCTTAACTCCTATAGATGATGAAGCTTTTTTTATTCCTAAGGAACTGGTAGTTTCTAATGCTGTAACCAATTTATCCCAAAATTTTCAAATTTTTAATAGTAATTCTAAAACCATAACGGGTATGGTTAAAGATAATAGAGGTAATCCTATGCCGGGAGTACGCATCCTTTTAGGGGCATCTAATGAAATTGTAACAGGTGTAGATGGCAAGTTTGCTACGAAACTGAATGTTGGTTGGGAAGGGAAGCTTAAAGCTGTATTTAACAATTATGATGTTTCCCCTCTTGAATATAATCTAAAGGTAGAAAACGAAAATAATGCCTCACCACTATTTGTAATGACTCCTCCTGGAGATTATAAAGTATCTGGCGAAATTAAAGACGATATGGGTAACCCAATTCAAGGAGTGGTTTTGAATGGCTTTTTAGAAAAAATTCAAACCGATGTTCAAGGGAAATATTCCGTTTGGGTAGACACTGGTCATACTACGACGGTTACTCCTAGTTTGTCAGGGAGTAATTTCGTTCCTATAAACAGAAATATTATCAATATTAGTTCGGATGAAAATAATGTGAATTTTGCGATTGCCGAATCACTTTCTATTGCCGAAGAAGGCACTGATGAAAAACAAGCAGTTTTGATATATCCAAACCCATTGGTAGAAGAAAAATTGTATATTATTTTTAATAAAAATACAATGGTAAATGAAGTGCTCATTTTTGATAGCCGTACCTTGATTCACCAAATACCGATAGCTAGTGTAACAAACAAAGTTGAGATTAAACGTAATTTGCCTTCTGGGTTTTATATCGTTAAAATTAAAACAGATAATGAATCCTATATTAGAAAATTGATTGTTCGTTAATAATATGTAAAATGACAATTGCTTTAGTCTGTTGAATAGTTAGATGAAATTGGAGTTTTCTAATATAGATACATAAATCATTTATGATCAATCGTAAAACCTTATGCAACCATTTTAAGTATCAGGCATCTAACAAACAAAAACTTTGATTTCAAGTTATGAAAAATGCTACTCTAATTCTACTGATATTACTTTTGTTTAATTGTAAATCTGATGATGGCACTCCACAAGGAGATATAGATCTGATAGGTGAATGGAAGCTGATAGAACAATTAGCAGACCCGGGAGATGGAAGTGGCACCTTTCTACCTATTGAAAGTGATAAGGTTATTACGTTTTTTAACGATGGAACCGTTACTTCTAATGGGCTTTTATGTTCTATGAGCTCTGAAGCTGGTACAGAAGACACCGGGATTTATGAAGCAATTGAAACTTCGTTTAGCTATGGTGAAATTACTCCAGACAATTGCGTCTCTAATTTTTTTAACGTAGTGTATTATAAAATAGAAGGGGCTAATCTAATATTATGGTATCAATGTATAGAAAGTTGTGGATTCAAGTTTGAAAAAATTTAGAAACTTTTCACTATAAGGTTAACAACCAAGTACGTTGTAACTTTTTAAACTTTTTCAGTTCACTACGTAAAATAGGTAAGAAGTCTTTACCATTACTGTTAGAACGTTCCAAACGGTATGAGTTTTTATAAAGCATATTTGTAAGACGCTTAAGCGAAGCAATATGTTTATATTTTTTTTCAGAAAAACGGGCTTGTTCTGCATTTAAAATTTCTGGAACTAATGATACTGATTGTTGTACAATGTCTCCAGAAAAATAAATGTTAGAATCTTCGGTACCATCACTTTTTAAAATGGATAAGTCGTGATTAAGATACTTGGAAATACTTTGAGAAAGTGCGAAAATCTCAATAGCTTTTTTATAAATCGGTAATTCCGATAGGTTTAATGGGGTATTCGTTGACATAAGTTCTTTTTTCTTAGCTTTTTACCAAATTTACTCACAAGAAGTTATATACAACTTTAGGTTTTAAAGTAAAAACGTATATTTGCTTTAGATTTTAATTATTTATAGTTAAATTTCATTAAATGGAGATAGATAGGCTTAATTGGAAGATTTTAAAGTGTTTACAAGAGAATGCACGCCTTTCTAATGCCGAAATTGGCCGACGTGTTGGTGTAAGTTCTCCAGCAGTTTCAGAGCGTATTAAAAAGATGGAAGACTTAGGTGTTATAGAAGGCTATAAAGGGATTGTTTCTCCGTTTGAAGTGGGGTATCAATTAAAGGCTATCATTACTCTGCGAGCTTTTATGGGTAAGCTAAAACCGTTTTTAGTAAAAGTGAAAACGTACGATGAGGTTGTGAACTGCTATCGCATTACTGGCGACGAAAATATTGTTATGGAAGTGGTTTTAAAAAATCAAAAACATTTAGAGACTTTTATAGATCAACTTATCATATATGGAGAGAGTAAAACACAAATTGTGTTGTCTGATGTTGTAAAACAAAAAGAGATTGAATCGTTGAAATAACGGTTACAGGTCTTTAAAGAAATCGTCTGGATTAAAAGGGATGTCATCGTCTGGATCTTTATCATCATAATTCACCCCTGGAGGATTAAAAAGTCCCCAACGATCAATAATATAATTCCATGGATCGAATGTTTTTACCCATTCAGCAAACAAGATACGAAACGCTTCCACCTCGGTTCTTAATAAGTCTAAATATTCAATATCTTTAAAGCCGTGCATTTGTATCCCACGTGCATCTGTGATAAGTTCCCGTGCTGCTTTACGAATTATGGCTGCATTTTCCATTTTTATATCATATAACATATCCTCGGCAGAAGCACCAGCAATTTTTGCCGGAATTAGCAATGAGTTTTCTCGCATGTAGCTAATATTGCTTTTTATCATTTCTGATTGAATTTCCTGTTCAAAATCAATATCGGTTTTTTCAACAGATGCTACAATATGATCTACTAGCTCTTGTATTTCCATAGCTTTTTGAAATACCGGTAGTTTATGCCACTTATCCATACATATTTAGTTTATACGCCATGGCGGATTTTTTCTATTTTTTCCAGCATGATATAAAATAATGTGATTACCATCAGGATCTTGTAAATGAGCCTCGCGCCACAACCATGATTTATCTTCAGGTAATTGGGTAAAAATAATACCTTTTCCTTGAAGATTGGTTACTAAATCGTCAAGATTATTATCTTCAAAATAGATCGTAATGCCATCTCCTTTTGCTAAGGTGTCTACTTTATGAATTGAAAACGTACTATCGCCATCAGGACATTCAAATCTTACATATCTTGGAGCTGCATCCACTATAAGATGCAACCCCAAGGTTTTATAAAATTCTGTAGCTTTTTCAACATCTAAAGACGGTATTGTTATTTGATTTAAATCCATAATATGTCTTTTTCTTCTTCGTCTTTTATTTTTTCTTTATGTTTCTTTTTTGCATTCAAATATTGCCTTAATATAAATAATAATAGTATACTAAGTGTGGCAAGCAAAGTAATAATGTACCAGGTGTTTTCAAAACCAACAGCATCTGCCATTCGCATACCTGCATTATGTCCAAAAACATGTGCTATTGAAAATGCAATACTATACAGTGCCATATATTCACCCTGATTTCCCTTTTTAGCTCTGTCCATAGTGAACGCATTAGAAAAAGGAAATGTTATCATTTCACCAAAAGACATTAATAACATGCCAATTATTAGAATTCCTATCCAAGGTGTAAAATTTAAGATAATAAAACTTAGTCCTGTTAAAATAGCTCCAAATAGCATGAGTCCAGATTTAGTAAAATTGGTATTTTCTAACCATTTTATCAAAGGCATTTCGAATAGAAAAATGAAAAACCCATTCATTCCTAAAAGAATACCTATTTCAAATTCACTTAAATGATGCACATCTTTATAATATAAAGGCATCGTAGAAAAGTATTGCAAGAATACAATTCCAAAGAGTACCATAGCTACAAGAAAAATTAAAAATGCTTTATCTTGATAAGCAGATTTTGGATTTTCTGTTATAACATCGTCCAATATTTTTGCTTTTTTAGGATTCAAAACATTTACAAGCACCAATGTTGCAATAATACATGTGATACCATCTATCCAAAATAAACCGCCATAGCTAAGTGTTGTAATAATGATACCACCAACAGCCGGCCCGGCAGAAAACCCAAGGTTTATAGCCAAACGAATTAGTGTTACAGATCGTGTTTTGTTTTCAGGTTTACTGTAAGCACTTAGAGCTACAAACATAGCCGGTCTAAACATATCTGCTACTAGCATCACTAAAAAAATGCCTAAACAAAAAGATACAAATGTGTATAGAAACTGCAATGCAATAAATAGAAATCCGGTAACTAATAAGCTAAATGCCATAACTTTATAATACCCGATTTTATCGGTTAATTTTCCACCCAACCATGATCCAACAACAGAGCCTAAACCAAACGCACTCATAATCCATCCAACATCACTCATGGTAAAATTAAGACTCTTGGTTAAATACAGCGATAAAAATGGAATGACCATAGTTCCTGCTCTATTTATAAGTGTTATTAAAGAGAGCCACCATACTTCTTTTGATAAGCCTTTAAAAGTGTTTAAGTAATTGTTGAATAGTGTTTTCATGAGTTCTAATTGTTCAAGTTTCTGTTTTCAAATGTTTGATTTTAATTAAAAGTTGATTTTGTGCAAAAAAAAAGTCCGACTGTGAAGTCGGACTTTTTAATATTGTAATATTTTATACTTATATCACCACAATATATAACAAGCCCGACCCTTTCTCTTTAGAGAGGTCCACTGTTTTTTACAAATTGTGACGTTAAGACGCATGTTTATTTTATTTTGAAGCTTCAAAGCTAGGTAAAATATTCTTAAGTTGTATTTTTGAAATGAAAATATTTTTCAAAAATGAATAAAATAGCAAACTAAAATACTTTTGGATTTAAAACAGAATAGGATTATATGAGCGACCATACATTAATTGAAGTTAAAAATTTAAAATCTCCAAAGGGCACATTCCTATTAGGGCATTTACCTCAATTTAATACTTATAATAAACATCAGGTGTTAGAGCGTTGGGTAGATGAGTGTGGCGAATTATTCAAAATACATTTTGTAGGGAAGGAATTTGTGGTATCTGCAAATCCAGATTTTAATAATAAAATGCTGCGATTAAGGCCAGAAGGTTTTAAACGTTTTTCTAAAATTGATGAGATTTTAAAGGAAATGGGAGTCGATGGCGTTTTTAACGCAGAAGGCGCTACATGGAAAAGGCAAAGGAAACCTACGGCAGAGGCTTTAAGTGTAAAAAACATAAAAGCATTTTACCCTGTAATTCTGGATAAAACTAAGGTGATTCTTGAAAAGTTTAAAAACTATGCTCAGCAAAAAACCATCGTAGATGTGCAAAAAGAATTTATGGCATTTACCATTGATATTACGACTGAGATTGCTTTCGGACATAAGTTGGATACCATAAATAATAAATCGAATAGTTTTCAAAAACATTTAGAAGTTATTTTTCCAATGATTAATACGCGTGTTACTGCACCAATTCCTATATGGCGATATTTTAAAAGAGAAAAGGATAAAATACTAGATGCTTCTTTAAAAGCTATTGAAAAAGTAATTTATGAATTTATTGACGATGCTAAAAAACGAATTGCAGAAAATCCGAAATTAAGGGAGCAGCCTTCAAATTTTTTAGAAGCCTTATTGGTAGAAAATGAGGATGTGAATTTTACCGACAAAGAAATTTACGGAAATGTATTTACGATACTATTGGCAGGTGAAGACACCACATCTAACTCACTGTCTTGGGCCATGTATTATTTAGCTCAACATCCTGAAATTGTGGCTAAGGTAAGAGCGGAAGCTAAGGATATATATACTGAGGATACACCAAATATGTATGAACATATAGACCAATTGAAATACGCAAATGCAGTAGCTCAGGAGGCGATGCGGTTAAAACCAACAACGCCTCAATTATATTTAGAATCTAATGAAGATGTTATTATAGATAATTTGTTTATACCTAAGGGAACCAGTATTATTTTGCAGAATAAAGTTGCGCAAACGGATGAGGCTTATTTTTCTAATCCCGATAGTTTTGTTCCGGAAAGGTGGATGGTTAATGGGTGTCCGATGCACAAAAACCATGTGCCCAATGTTATGAGAGCTTTTGGAGGTGGTGCGAGATATTGTCCGGGGATGCATTTAGCTAAAACGGAAATGATTATTTTAATTTCTACTTTGTGCAAACATTTTGATTTTAAATTAGAAGTTAAACCAGAACAAATTAGAGAACAATTTGAATTTACCATGTACCCGGAAAATTTAAAAGTAGCTTTTATACCTGTAAATTAATATTGAACTTAAAAGCATTAAAAAGAATTCGAATATTTGATAAGTGTTATATGGTAAGTGTCACCCTGAACTTGTTTCAGGGTCTTATAAACCATTTGATTAACAAATTAGGAACATTAAAAAATAAACAAAATAGTATAACCACTTTTAAAAAGATAAAAAACCATGGCTCTAAAAAATATTTTAATAGTATTGTTTTTAGTATCAATATATAGTTGTGCCCAGGAAAAAAAGCCTCTTTTGGGAGATACCGAGTTTCAACGTAAAATGAATGCAGATTATAAAGATGCTACAAAATCGCCTTTAAAAGATAAAGACAGGAAGAATTTCAAAGGGTTGGACTTCTTTAAGTTTGATTCTACTTATGTGGTAACCGCTCAATTTAAAAGAACTTTGGATGAAAAGCCTTTTAAAATGAAAACAACGACAGAAAGGCTTCCAATTTATGTAAAGTATGGTGAACTTACTTTTAATCTTAAAGGAGAGCATTTTACATTGAGTATTTATCAAAATCAAGGTTTGATAGAAAAAGAAGGATACGAAGATTATTTGTTTCTACCTTTTTTAGATGAAACCAACGGATTTGAAAGTTATGGTGGCGGACGTTATATTGATGCCAGAATTCCGGAAGGTGATACGCTTATTTTAGATTTTAATACAGCATATAACCCGTACTGTGCTTATAATGATAGATACTCTTGCCCTATAGTGCCTCGGAAAAATTATTTAAAGGCTAGGATTGAGGCTGGGGTTATGGCTTTTGGGGAGCATTAAGTTAAATTAAATTATGTTGGCTTTACGGTGTTGTATAATGTTTTGTTCAGATGTTTATATTTAATTGTTTTTGCCAAATATTTAATAATTTCTTGAGCCATTGACTTTTCTTTAATTTCACAGAGCTCAAAAAATAGCGAATTATTTCCAACAATATAAATATTCTTTCGTGATGAAATTAATTTCCATTTATCTAATTTTTGTTCTGCGAAAATTTCTAATTCCGATTCGTTTATTGGATATGTGTTTGATTTTGTGTATCCACTTGACCTCGCAAATGGAAATTTTATATCAATTTTTTCTCCGTTTTCAAATAGTAAAATTAGTTGGTCTCCTTTTGCAAGTCCCATTTCTTGAACATTGCTATAAATATCTAAATAGATTCTGTCTTGAAATATCGAAAAAGAAATTCCAATATGTTCATGACTAACTGCTATTTCTCCAATTTGCTTAAAATACATTGGCAAATACTTATAGTCATTTTGTGTAATATTATTGAAATGTATTGAAGTTGTTCCTTCAAAATCATCTTTTTGAACTACAAGTTCAATTTTACTAATTGCTTGTTCAAGAGTTAATTCCTTTTTTTCTATATGAGGAAACATTCTATAGTCTTCCTTCTCAAAACTTAATTCAGAAAAAGTGTTTTCAGATTCGTAATTATTTTTACTTTTCCGATTAAGCCAGATAAATGCAAAAATTCCAATAATTATGAAGAATACTATTTCCATACGAGATTTTTATTCAACATTATATACAACGATTTTATATCTAATATTAAACGAATATAGAAGAAAATTTCTACAAAATAAAGTTTTACCTTACCAAAAACATCCCCGCAAACACAGCCAAAAAACCAATAACAAAACTGGCAATAGTATAAATAGCAAAGCTTGTAAAATCGCCTGATTTTAAAAACACATGGTTTTCGTAAGCAAAGGTTGAAAAGGTGGTAAAACCACCACAAAAGCCGGTAGCTAAAAGTAAGGTTTGGTTTTGTGTTAAGGAATCATTTTTTGCAGCCAGACCAAGTATTATACCAATAAGTAAACTTCCTATAATATTAGCAGCAAAAGTACCATAGGGTATACCGGTTTGTGTACTGTTTAAATACTTGCCAATAATATAACGAAGTACACTACCAAAGCCACCACCCAAAAAAACCAATAAGA
The DNA here is from genome assembly GCF_030540835.1 of Flavivirga aquimarina. GTDB lineage: Bacteria > Bacteroidota > Bacteroidia > Flavobacteriales > Flavobacteriaceae > Flavivirga > Flavivirga aquimarina. The sequence continues at coordinate 34,143 of NZ_JAUOEK010000101.1, forward strand.
GACTCTTCATGTATTATTTAACAGCGATATAAATTTCAGTAATCCAATCAGCTGGATTAGGGGTACTCATAGGGTCTGTTAAATACGTCTCTAACATAGGTCCTTTTTCTGTAAACTCATGACCGTTTTCTGGTATATATGCCATAACAGATTCCCAAGCTTCTTTCAGGTTTTCATAATTACCTTTCAGGGTTGTTTTAACAGCTTTAAAAGATTCTAACTGTCCGGTTAAAATATCACTTTCTGTACTTACCACCTTAGTAGTTGTTGGAACGCAACAAGAGAACATGACAGCATTATTTTTTTCATCCCATTTGTGATAATATGTAAAAGGAGCTCCAGCCATCGCTATTTTATTAGTCATAGCATAGTTGCCAATTTTAGGCATCATTTCGGTCATTTTAGCCTCTAATTCGGTTATTTTACAAGAGGTTGTATTGTATAAATAATAGCCACCGCTATGTTCTGTGATACCGTCAATTTTAATGCTGTATTTTTTCATATCGGCAGAAACAACACTGTCCAGTTTTTCTAAACTACGTTCGTAATGTGGTCCGATTTGTTTTTCCATTCCGCCAGTAAACGTAGCAAAAGCCTTAAAACCAAATGGCAAGTCTTTTCCAGAAATTGTCCAGGTCGCATCTGTAGAGCCATCGTCATTAGGAGTAAATTTCCAATCGATATTAGAAGTAGGGAACTCAGCAAACTGTAAGTTCTGTTTAATAGATTCATTAGGAACCGTTTCAAGCGTTTTCATGATGCCTATACCATCTTTATCTTCCCAGGAATAAGAACCTCCTGCACCTTTGCTTTGCTCAGAAAGTGTAATAATCATATCAGGATCGGCTTCGGCCCAAGAAGACCAGGCTTCCCAGTTTTTAAAATCGATAACATTATCATAAATAACAGCAGCAGGTGCTTTTATTGTTCGGGTTCTAGTAACTTCAAATGAGTTAGGTTGTACAGCAATATAAATGGAAGTTCCTATAATGGCAATAAGTAATAAGAATAAAATGTATTTAAAAGCTTTCATTTTTATTTTTTTGAGGAATTAAACAAACCAAAGATAATCATTTTAAAACGCGTTTAATAAATTATTATATTTGTTGCAAATAAATTAAATTTTTATTAACCGAAAGAATGTTTTTGTAATTAATCAATAATTTTGAAGTCGTTAATAATCAGTTTTTTGAATAATAATTAAAAATTTTTATATAAAATGAACCCAAAAATAATACTAAATTTAGCACTCATAACAGCTTTATTCTTGTCCTGTGGTCAAGAAAAGTCTAAAGAAAATACAGAAGGTACAGAAATAAAAGAAAGCGAAACTTTTAATTATAAAGTAGAGCAGTTTGCAGATATTCAAATACTCCGTTATCAAATCCCTGGATGGGAAAACTTAACTTTAAAAGAACAAACATTAGTGTACTATCTTACTCAGGCAGGTTTAGCAGGACGAGATATTATGTGGGATCAAAACTATAGGCATAATCTTAAAATAAGAAAAGCTCTTGAACATATATATTCAAATTATAATGGTGATAAAGCTTCAGAAGATTGGAAGGTTTTTGAAACTTATTTAAAACGTGTTTGGTTTAGTAACGGAATTCATCATCATTATTCAAACGACAAATTAAAACCTGAGTTTTCTTCAGATTATTTAAAACAATTATTAGCAGATACAAATGCCACTTTAGAAGGAGAGGCTTTCGATGTTATTTTTAACAGTGCGGATGCGAAAAAAGTAAATCAGTCAAAAGGTGTTGATAATGTAGGGCTTTCTGCGGTTAATTTTTACGGACCAGATGTTACTAATAGTGATGTAGAGAGTTTTTATGCTGCGAAGCAATCTCCAGATCTTAAAAAACCGTTGTCGTTTGGTTTAAATTCACAACTGGTAAAAGAAAATGGCGTATTAAAAGAGCGTGTTTATAAATCGGGTGGTTTATATGGTTCGGCTATCGATGAAATTATTAAATGGTTAGAATTAGCAAAGGGCGTTGCTGAAAATAAGGCACAGGGTGATGCTTTAGGTTTGCTAATTGCGTATTATAAAACGGGAGATTTACAAACTTGGGACGATTATAATGTCGCATGGACGGCTGCCACAGACGGTAATATTGATTATATAAACAGTTTTATTGAAGTGTATAACGATCCGTTAGGGTATAGAGGTTCTTATGAGTCGATTATTGAAATTAATGATTTTGATATGTCTCAAAAAATGAAAGTACTATCGGAGAATGCCCAATGGTTTGAAGATCATTCTCCGTTAATGGACGCTCATAAAAAAGATAGTGTTGTTGGTGTTACTTATAAAGTAGTTACTGTAGCGGGTGAAGCTGGTGATGCCTCGCCAAGTACACCAATAGGGGTTAATTTGCCTAATGCGAATTGGATTAGAAAAGAAATAGGAAGTAAATCTGTTTCTTTAGGAAATATTATACATGCCTATAATAATGTTGGAGGTACTGAACGTTTAAAAGAGTTTGTTCATGACGAAGAAGAATTGGTGTTAGCAGAAAAATATGGACAATTATCTCGTAAATTACACACAGCATTACATGAGGTTATAGGTCATGCATCTGGGCAATTAAATCCGAGAGTAGGAGAAACTAAAGAAACGTTAAAAAATTATGCGTCTACATTGGAAGAAGGACGCGCAGATTTGGTTGGATTGTATTTTTTATATGATGCCAAATTACAGAAGCTTGGTTTAGTAGATGATTGGAAGGCTGTTGGAAAAACAGCTTATAACCATTATATAAGAAATGGTCTTATGTTGCAATTAATTCGTTTAAATTTAGGGGATGATGTAGAAGAATCGCATATGAGAAACAGGCAATGGGTGAGTGCCTGGGTATTTGAAAAAGGTAAAGCAGATAATGTTATTGAAAAAGTAACACGCGATGGCAAAACGTATTTCAATATTAATGATTATGATAAACTACATGATCTTTTTGGACAATTATTACGTGAAACACAACGTATAAAATCTGAAGGTGATTACTCTGCTGTTGAAGCTTTAGTGGAAAATTATGGCGTTAAAGTAGATCAGACGATACACGCAGAAGTTTTAGAGCGCAATAAACAATTTTTATCGGCGCCATATAATGGCTTTGTAAATCCGGTATTAGTTACAGAGACTAATGAAGCAGGAGATATTATAGAAGTAAAAGTAACACAGCCAGACTCCTTTGCCGGTCAGATGTTAGATTATAGTAAAAACTATAATTTCTTACCAGAGGTAAACTAGATTTTTTTTGGAGCAAAAAGGACATAAATATAAAAGAACAGACCTTAAGGGTCTGTTCTTTTATTCACACTAAAAGTCAAAAGAATCAAGTTAATAACAATAAGTATGCTAATTATTATTAGAATTTTCATTTGTTTGAGTTTGTTTAGTTACATACTAGATGCATAATTATTAAAAAGGTTGCGTGAAAATCTTACAACTATTTATATAACAGTTAAAGTTTGTTTTTTCCTACCTTATTAATCATCGTATTATTTAGACCCCGATATTCTTAAATTGTTTAGAATTTATATTATTGGGATTTAACCGGGGTAATACCTATTGTGAATTTGTATCCAAATTGTAATTGAAAAAATGAAGCACGACCTGTTGAAACATCTCTTATACTTTTCATTCTGAGAAAGATTGATTGTGATTTTTTATCATTAGGATAGAAAAAGATTTCTGCTTTTACGGCTTGAGTTTTTAAATAACTGGGTTCTTGAAGCATATTTGAAGAATACTCCCCTAGATAGGAATAGCCTTTTAATTCATAACCAAGGTTTAAACCAAAATTATTATAGCGTTTTAATTCTATATCGGCTGCAATACCATAGCCTAAACTTTTAAAATTTATATTTTCAACATTAACACCTGTTTTAATTGGAGTTACATGATAGGTCAACGGTGAGCGCAATGACATCCAAAAAGGAGACTCTTTAAAAAACCTAAAATTAATAATATTAACATCTAATCCCATTTCAAGATTTGACCGCTGCAATAGTTGTAATTTGCTTTCATTAAAATTATAGATTCCGACATTATTAGGTGTTGCAGTTAAAAAATCTTCATCATTATCAAGTCTTGAATACCGAACAAAAGGAGAAACTTTTTTTAAGTAATAAAAAGCTGTTCTTGGAAAGCTAAACGGATGAATAAAAAAATCGGCTTGCCCTTCTATTTGAAATAAGCCATTAGCTTCGTTGCTAAAAAGCCCTAAAGCATCTGTGTAGGCTCTTAGATCCAGTACGTGTTGTAATTTAGTGTTATTAATAATTTTGTATACGCGACGTTTATTTACGTTTGCATCGTTCGCATCTTCTTTAGAAGGAAAATTATATGTAATGTCATCGGGAACATAGTTATTCCCTAAACTAGGGTGGTAATCTAAAACATCTATTAACCTTACTTTTAATGTCTTTAGCTGATCATTGTTATAAATTATATCGTTTTTTTTTCTCACATAATGTGAAAACTCTAAATAATCTCTATGGGAGGATTTGCGAGTGTAATGTAAAATACTTACAGGTGAAATAATTTCAAAATAAAAATAAGCATCGTCATTTTCTAATTCTAATCTGGCATCTATAATGCTACCTTCACATAATTCTATGCCAATTAACTTAAATTTAGCTGTTTTCGGAATAGCTGTGTAATGTTTAGAATTTTGTATTTCTTCTAATGAAGTTAAAGGAATGTATTTTAAATTCTTTTGTGTTAATTTATTAGATGTTTTGCTAAAATTTTTATTTAAAACAGAAAAAAACTTTTTAACATTTTTGATGTAAAACTGAATTGGAGTGTTGTCGCCCGGGACTTCAAATTTCCCTAGTTTACTTTGGCTTTCTGCATTAAAAGCGTCTAATACTATTTTTTTTTGAGTTTCAGTACTATAAAGGCTATCTGAAGAAATAGGTTGATTGTCTCCTATAATATAAAAAGTTTCTTTATTGTCTTGTTTTACTTGTTCTTGTGCAAAGATGTGAGATGTGAGCAGTAAAAATGTTATTACAATTTTAGTTTTCATATGGTTGTTTTTGAATTGATTAATTAAAATCAAAACTCGATTAAATAACTATATGAAAACATACCCGATACTAGGTAAACTTATACTTTTTCTCTAATGCATACCGCATTAATTCTCCTTTCCCCTGAAGCCCTAAAATACGTGCCATATTTTTACGGTGGGTATCAACTGTATGGACACCGATAAAGAGTAAATCGGCAATTTCGCGAGAAGTTTTTCCTTGAGCAATAAGTTCAAGAATTTCTATTTGTCTCTTTGTTAAAACACCTTTAGCTTTAATATCAGATTTTGAATTTAAAGCATTAGTATTAATATTAGCATCTAAATAGGTTTCTCCTTTTGAAACCGCTAAAAGGGCATTATAGACCTCTCTTAAGGATGAATTTTTTAGTATGTACCCAGAAGCCCCTGCATCCATCATTTGTTGAATAGCTTCTATTTGATCGAACATGGTAAAAGCTAATACTTTTATTTCTGGGAATTCTTTTTTTATAAGTTTGGTAGCAGTAATACCATCCATTTTGGGCATTCTAATATCAGTAATAACAACATTAGGGCGTTTTAACCGAATGATATGCATTAATTCTTCGCCATTAGTGGCAGTACCTAAAATAGAAATATCCTTTTCGTATTCCAAAAGTAATTTGATGCCATCAATTAAGGATTGATGATCTTCTGCTATGGCTAATCGTATCATATAGGTATGTCTATTATTATAGTTGTTCCTTTGTTTATTTCGGATTCAATGGTCATAGTACCATTTAAGTGGTCTATACGCTTATCTATACTGCTAATTCCCATCCCTTTATTTTTAGTTGTTATTTGGCTATGATCAAAACCTTTACCATTGTCTTCGACCATGATATTTAAACGGTCTTTATGGTTGGTTAAATGTATGGTAGCTTCAGTAGCGTTAGCATGTTTAATAATATTGGTCACCAGTTCCTGAATAATTCTAAAAATAGTTAATTCTAAGCTGTTCTCTAAACGATCTTCTAACTCATGGTCTACAACATAAATGGAAATTTTATTAGAAACAGATATTTTATCTGCCATATTCTGTATGGCTTTAAGCAAACCTTGCTTGGCAATTACTCCGGAATTTTTGGCATGTGCTATAGAGCGTATTTTTTGATAGGCTTCGTCAATGAGTTTTGTGGTTTTATCAAATAACTCAGGTGTTTGTTTGTCTTTAAAAACATTAAAATGAAGTTTGACAGTAGCCATAAGTCCGCCCAAATCGTCATGTAAATCGTTGGCGATACGTTGACGCTCTTTTTCCTGTCCTTCAATCATGGCATCAATACTTATTAGTTCTTGTTCTTTTAAAACGGTTGCTAGTTTTTGAGTTTCGAGGGCTTTTTCTTGTTCGGCTAGTTTTTGTTTGCGTTTGGTGTTTTTATAGATGAGAATTACCATAATACTTATAAATAATAAAAGTGTTAGCGCCCCCATTAAAAGATTACGTTTTTGGCGCTGCTCTTTTTCAATATTTGTTTGTAATTGAATGTTCTCTTTCTCTTTTTTTTCAGTTTCGTATTTTATATTATATTCTTCAACTTTTTTTAGTAGATTTAGGTTGCTTACGGAGTCATTTAGTATTTCAAATTGTTTTCTATACGCTAAGGCTTTATCGTATTTTTTTAATGATTCATAAAAATTTGATAGGTCTTCAGAAACATAAGATTTCATTTTTATATTTCTCACAGTATCAGCATATTTTTCAGCCTTTGAATAATAATATATAGTTGAATCAACTTTGTTCTTGAGTCTATTAATTACAGCTTTATTAAAATATAAACTAGTTAAACCCTCTTTCGTTATATTATACTTTAAAGCTTCGTTAAAATAATATTCAGCAGAATCAATATTTTTTAATTGGCCTAAATAAATACCTCCAATATTTTGCAAAATAGAACCACTGATTTTAGAGGTGGGTTTAATTTTTATAGCTTTTTTGTAATAAAATAATGATGAATCTATGTTGTTTATAGAGCTGAAATAAGTACCTAAGTTATTATAATTATAAACTAAATTATTTGTGTCTTTAAGAATTAATAGATCTGAAAGGTTTTTATTTAAATAATAATAGTATTTAGATTTATTGTTAATTCTAGAATAGGTGTTAGCGAGCTTTTGATAAAGTTTAGTTCTTTCTTTTCTTACTAAATTATCACTACCGTCTAAGAATTTTAGGGATGACAAAAAATAGTAAATAGCTGAATCATTATATTTGTTTAATACTCTATGAATATTACCTAAACCATAATTAAGTTTAGCTTTTTCTTTATTACTTAAATACTGATAATTAGCTTTTGACTTATGTAAATATATCTTAGAAGAGTTTTTATTTATCCAATAAGAGTTTTTATATAGTTCATAATAAATTTTATTTTTCTCATTTGCTGTAAAGCTATAATTAATTAAACTTTCTTCAAGTAAATTAATAGCTTTATTGTGCTCTTTTTTTTGGTATAAAACTAATGAGGAATCTATGATTTTTAGAGTCAAATCATTCTGCCCATAATTTGATTTAAAGCATAGTGTTAATAGAATGATTAGGCTTTTTTTTATCATTATTTATAGTTGAGTTTATTAGGATCATCAGGGACTTCATTAGTTGCCGTGGCAATACCTGTTCGATCATTTTTTTTCTCTATGTTATAAATACTATCAAAGCGAATCTCAACGATTCTTTTTCTTGGACGATTTTTTAGAAACCTCTCAAATCGTTTACCATTGATTTTAAAATCAAATGACACTAGATATAGCTTGTTAGAGTTAGAGTTTTGTTGATAATCAACTTTAAAATTAGCCGTAAAAGTTCTTCCTCGTTTTTTTGTTTTTTTCAAATTTATTGAACACACTTTTTTATATGTAAAAAACAAAACTCGATATTCGTGTTTTTTTTTATTTTTTAATTGATAAACATGAAGTTTTTTTTCTATAATACCTTTAAGCCCATCTGGAATAGATTGGTAATCAATTTCTTTGTTTTCTATGCATGGATTTTGTTGGCAAATAGCATTGTTAGCAAAAAATAAGGTGAAAGTAAAAGTCAATACTGTAATAAAGATCGATGATTTTTTTAATTTATTGATTTTCATAAGGGTTGGATTAATTATTAATACTACAAATGTGTAATAAAAGTTTATATGAAAACATACCCAATAGTAGGTATATCAGTCGATTAAGATACTGAAATATATTTAATAAGAAGTAATTTCGTACAATTATAAGATTTTTATAAAAAAGAGTTTCAATATCTAAAAACCTTACATGATCTTAGATATATAAGCATTTAATTTTATACGCAATAAAAAAACCAGAGAAGTCCACTTCTCTGGTTTTTTTAAACTGTCAACCTGTTTTAAGTTGACTATAATTTATAAGGCCTATTTTCTTTTAAAAATATAGGTCTCATTATAAGTTTGACCATTATATGTGTAGGTGTCAGTAATTACTAATTCGCCAGATACAATAGAAGCCGTTGCATTTTCACTACCAAAATATATGGAGCCATTTTCGAATGTTTGGTTATTAGATGGGGTTATGAAGTCTTCAAATTTGAAATCTATAATAGTAAACGTGTTTTTATCTTCGTTATAGACCCAATTACCAGAATATTTTTCATCTTCATCTTCAGATGTATATTCTGCAGTACAAGAACTACTACTTGCTTGTCTATCGATACTCTTGTAAACCCCTTTATGAGTTTCATAATAGCTACCATCTTTACTAAGAACTAATGTCCATACAGATTCATCGATATAACTTTCAACAGTTATTGTTTCTTCGTTTTCACACTCAATAGTTTCTGTTTCTTCAGCATTTTCTCCTTGACCTCTATCAAAAACCCATTCACCAACAATAGAAGCGTTACCACCCCATGCTTCAACTTCTACACAAATTGTTACAATTTGACTAATGTTATTTTCTGAATCATAAATACATAAATCTGCACAAAACTGCCCAGCTGGGAAAGAGTCTTCAAATCTACATCAATTTCATACTCACCATCTATTAGGGTTTTGTTAGATTTTAATGGCCCTCTATTTTTTTGAGATTTGTTAGTTTTTATATCAACAGATTTATTAGTATTAAAACTAGAAACCGATATATCAAAATGCCCAGAAGCAGTGTTATCATCAGAATCTTTGAATAATAAATAAGCTCCTGCTATATTTGTTTCAGTTGTTGAAAATTTTAAATTAAAACCGGTATTTTGAAAAGCTTCAGCTTGATTTGAATTTAATTCAAGGTTTAGATTACTATTAGGAGCTGGAGGCGTTCCCTGATTTTGTGTTGCTCCATCAATAGAAATATCAGAATTCAAATTAGCAAGAGGTACAGGAACTTCTTCCTGTTGATTTTACTCGTTCGCTAATTGCTCATTTTCATTGCCATTATTGTCATCCGACGAACAAGAAAATACTAGAATTTAAAAAATAGTTAATGCAAATAATGTTTTAAATAATTTCATAGAATTTGTAATAAATTGATTAATAATAAATTTGGTTGTGCATATCTAGAAGTATTAGTTTTATTAGCCAAATATCTGAAACAGATTGCCCACTTAAAAATACAATAATTGACAAAAGACAAAAAATCAGTTAAAGTGTTATTTGAAGAAGAATTTTATAGTTACTATAAATAAAATGAAAGCTATAAAAGCTAAAAGCACCCATATACTGCCAGAGTAAAAGCGTTTATGTAGTTTTAAATCTTTTCGGTAGGTAAACCCTATTATAATAGCAAAGACAATAAAAAATAAAACTCCGAAAATGATTTGACCTTTACTAAACATATAGTTATTTTTATGCAAATTTAATTAATAATGATGAGATTCCCACTTGGTCACTTCGACTACGCTCAGTGGCCAAGTGAGAATGACAAAAAAGTATTTATGAAAAACAAAATAGAAGCCGTAAAAGCATTTCATACGGCATTTAAAATTGGCCATAGGGAATCGCCTAAAGCAGATTTAGGAAAAGAGAAAAATACGCTTCGTTTCAATTTAATGAAAGAAGAAAACGAAGAGTATTTAGAAGCTGCCAATACTAATGATTTAGTTGAAGTAGCTGATGCGTTGGGAGATATGCTTTATATTTTATGTGGTACGATTATAGAGCATGGCATGCAATATAAAATTGAAGAAGTGTTTGATGAAATACAGCGTAGTAATATGAGTAAATTGGGAGTAGACGGACAACCTATTTATAGAGAAGATGGGAAAGTACTTAAAGGCCCCAATTATTTTAAGCCTAATATTGAATCGATATTAGATAAATAAAATAGGTTTCTAAAAGTGTTAGAAACAAAAATTGTCTCATCTAGCGTAGTCGAGAATGTTTTAATAGTTAAGATATTGAAAAAGTTCTCGACTTTAGCCTGTCTTGAGCGTTCGCCTGCCGGACGGGCAGACGAAAGGCTCGAACAGACATTTAAGTGTTTTAAGCTTTAATTTATAAAGATGAACAATAAATATATATAAGTTTATTCAACTTTATACCTCCAACCAAAAGGATCTTCAGCTTTATTTGTTTGAATATCGGTAATGCGTTTCTTTAAAGAATTGGCATACGATGTATCATCTAATTCTGGTAAATCATAATCAGTATCCTTATAACCAAAACCAGCAATTGGAGAAATAACAGCAGCAGTACCTGCTCCAAACATTTCTTTTAAAGAACCATCTTTAGCAGCAGAAACAACCTCTTGTACCGTTAGTTTTCTAACTTCAACAGAAATACCTTCAGCTTCAGCCAATTCAATAATACTTTTACGTGTAATACCATCCAGAATTCTATCACTAGTTGGCCCGGTAATTAGAGTATCGTTTATACGAACAAAAATATTCATGGCTCCGGCTTCTTCGATATACTCGTGGGTATTATCATCGGTCCAAATAACTTGTTGATACCCCTTATCTATAGCCAATTGCGTTGGATAAAATTGTCCGGCATAATTACCGCCAGCTTTAGCAAAACCAACACCACCATTTGCAGAACGTGAGTATTTTTCTTCAATTAAAACCTTTACTTTTCCAGAAAAATAAGAACCGGAAGGAGCAGTAGCAATAATAAAAGTGTATTCATCGGCAGGAGAGGCATGAAAACCATTACCGGAAGCAAAAACAAAAGGTCTTATATATAAGGAACTTCCATCTTGTTTAGGAATCCATTCACTATCAACTTGTAATAACGTTTTTAGCCCATCCATAAAATAATTTTCCGGTAACTCTGGAATAGCTAAACGCTTAGATGAAATATTTAAACGTTTAAAATTATCTATAGGGCGAAATAACCAGACATCATCATTCGCATCTTTATAAGCTTTCATACCTTCAAAAACAGATTGACCGTAATGAAAAATCTTAGCAGACGGATCTAAACTAATAGCTTGATAAGGAACGACCTTAGGTGCTTGCCATTTACCGTCTTTAAAATGACATTCCAGCATGTGATCTGAAAATACATGCCCAAATTTTAAATTACCAAAATCTACATCATTAATTTTAGTAGTTTTGGTTTTTATAATCTCTATGTTATTGATTATAGTATTCATGGTCTAGTTTATTTGATATCACAAATTTAAGTAAAAACGTTTTTAAAAAAACGGTATATTTATATAAATCGTTTAAAATTAAAATATTAATAATATGAAGCCGATTACCTTAGTAATTATATGTGTTTTAGTGTTAAATTCTTGCAAAAATAAAAATGAAGAACAACTAAAAATAACACCTAAAACAGAAGATATTGCATACACATCATTTGGGAAAAAGATTATTGCAGATGATGCGATTATGGCTACATCTATGGCCAAGCATTATAAAACTATGAGTACAGGAGACTCTATTAATTCTAAAATGATAGCTAAAGTAAACAGTGTATGTCAGGCAAAAGGCTGTTGGATGACTTTAAATTTAGAAGACGGCAACGAAGTTATGGTGAAATTTAAAGATTATGGTTTCTTTGTGCCTAAAGATATAACCGGAAAAGAAGTAATAGTAAATGGAAAAGCCTATGTAAAAGAAGTGTCAGTTGATGAGTTGAAACATTATGCCGAAGACGCAGATAAATCTACCGAAGAAATAGCAGCTATTACGCAACCCAAACGAACTTACTCGTTTGAAGCTGATGGAGTTTTATTAAAACAATAATTTGAAACGAGAAGTAGTAATAACCGCCGATGGTTCTTCAACCATTCATTTACCCGATTGGAACGAGCAATATCACTCTAAACATGGTGCGATACAGGAAGCCTATCATGTATTTATAAAACATGGTTTGCATCATTTTTGTCATGCTGAACTCGTTTCAAAATCACATAAAAACATATCCATCCTAGAAATTGGTTTTGGTACTGGATTAAATGCTTTTATTTCGTTATTAGAAGTGGAGAAATTAGGTGTCACTGTTAACTATTTTGGGGTAGAAGGCTATCCTGTTTTAATGGATGAAATTAACCAATTAAATTACCCGACAACATTACAGGTAAAAGCTAAAGAAGCCTATTTTAAAAAACTACACGAAGTTTCTTGGGAAGAAAAGCATGTTATTACTGAAAATTTTACAATAGAAAAACAGCATCGTTTTTTTTCAGAAATTAAAGAAAAAAGCAAGTATCATATTATATATTTTGATGCTTTTGGAGCCAGAGTACAACCCGAATTATGGACAGAATCTATATTCTTAAACATGTATCGGGCATTAAAAGTAGGAGGTGTACTGGTAACATATTCAGCAAAAGGGAGTGTACGGCGTGCTATGGAATCTGTCGGTTTTAAAGTTGAACGACTACCTGGACCTCCTGGTAAACGTGAAATGCTCAGAGCCACAAAAAGGCTTTGAGCATTAGGATTCATCCAAATGTTACGCGCCTGTAAGGAAGCGTGACATTCAACGGAGTTGAATGCTTAGAGCCAAAAAGATGCTTTAAGTATTATTTTAAGACCTATAAATACTTATTTAGATTGTTAAACCTAATATAAATCATTAGCATACGGATATGTCTTTTTGTAACTTTAATAAAAAAAGAAAATGCGAGTTTTAATAACAGGTGCGACAGGTTTAATAGGGCAGGAGATTGTAAAACTTTGTCAGGGAGAAGGTATTTCGGTTAATTATTTAACGACCAGGCGTTCTAAAATAGTTCAAACAGAAAGCTATCAGGGGTTTTATTGGAATCCTACAACTCAGGATATAGATACCAATTGTTTTAAAAATATTGACGCTATTTTTCATTTAGCAGGAGCAACAGTGTCTAAACGTTGGACTCCATCTTATAAAAAAGACATTTTATCTAGCAGAAAAATAACAACCCAGTTATTAATAAATGCTTTAAAAGGAGAGAGCCATACCATAAAACAAGTCATTTCTGCAAGTGCTATTGGAGTGTATTCAAGTTCATTAATTAATTATTATGAAGAAGACTCTAAAGATTTTAGCAATTCTTTTTTAAGTGAAGTAGTACAATCATGGGAGCAGGAAGTAGATGCATTTTCTAAACTGAATATAGTTGTTTCTAAAATACGAATCGGTTTGGTCTTATCTAAAAAAGGCGGTGCATTACAAGAAATAATTAAACCTATAAAAGTAGGATTGGGGGCAGCTTTAGGTAGCGGTACACAATGGCAGTCTTGGATTCATATTCAAGATTTGGCTAATATCTTTTTATATGTTTTAGAAAATAACTTAAAAGGTATTTATAATGGCGTAGCTCCAAACCCTGTTACAAATAAAGAACTAACAAAAACCATAGCTAGTGTAATGCGCAAACCATTGTTTTTACCAAATATTCCTAAATTATTTTTAAGATTTGTATTAGGTAAAATGCATATATTATTATTTGAAAGTCAGCGGGTCAGTTCTAAAAAAATAGAAAATAAAGGCTTTCATTTTAAGTATCACCATTTACGCCCAGCCTTAGAAGCCTTGTTAGAGTAAAGATTTAAACGTATTGTTAGAAGGTTGTTTTAAATGGAAACATTATTGTATTCCAAATTCACTGAACAAATCTTGTAAAATTTTAACATCTTTTGGTTTCGTTTCATCTCCATAAGAAATTGTAATGATACCTATAAAATCGTCAGAAACAACTATTTTTTGAAATTGGGTAAAGATGTAATCAGTGTCAATTTTAATTCCCATTACATTTTTCATATTAATTTTATACCATTGCGTTGCAATATTGGTTCCTACTCTAACTTGTCTTTTTCCAACAATATTTTGCATATCCTTTGTTAGAGAAAATGTACTATCCATATAATCAGATAATGTCATGTTCAAATCAATCAAAGGGTTTTTATCTAGTTGTAGTACAACAGTTGGACGAAATTCGTTATAACTCTCATCTTTAGATGTGAATACCATCATGGCAGGGTTAAATTGTTTTAGAAATTTATTTGAGGTTAGCAAAGAGTTTATTTCACTTTTATAAGACTCAAGTAAATTAACAGGTTTATTTAACGAAATTTCAGTTCCAAGAGGAGAGTCATTAACAACTTCTAAATTACTAACAATTTCAGAATCAATTTTAGGAAAAGGCTTATCTTTTGGCTCTTTTTTTAATTTAAAAAGAGAATAAAAAAGCATGATTATACCAACACCTGTTTCCACTATAAAAGTTGCAAAAAGAGGCGTTTTAAAATTTGATGCTAAATTACCAAAATCAAAAAATAAAGCGAGAATTGTTAATGATGTAATGACTATATAAAATATTATGAATACCCAGAATAGTACCCATTTCATTGTTATGCTTTGTTTGTCATTCATTTTAGTTAGGTTTATACGGTTTATACTCTTTGGTTGTAAAAAGAGGTTATGCAATTTAGTATATTTTTCTTACAAGTAAAAACAGCTCAGTTTTTACAAAGTAATTTTAAAATAAATAATGTCCCGTATTCAAATAGCGTTGCAAAAATGAGGTGTACAAATAAATTTAAAATATTTAATGACATTATGACATTTTTGTAATATTGGCAGTACTTTTGCCAACTAAATTTAGTATTTGTATAAAAATTTAAATGCAATAATGAGTAAGAAAGATAAAACTAACGATATTGAAAACGACCCAATAGAAGGTGTACAAAACGAAACTGTTGAAGTTGAGGAGCAAAGTGTCGAGGAGCAAACTGTAGAAGAAAAGCTTCAAGCAGAATTAAAACAAGAAAAAGATAAATTTCTACGTTTATTTGCCGAATTTGAAAACTATAAGCGACGTACCTCTAAAGAACGTATTGAGTTATTTTCGACAGCAAGTGAAGATGTCATGAAAACGCTATTACCGGTTCTTGATGATTTTGAGCGTGCATTAACTCATATAGAAGAAGACAAAGAGGCAGAAGAGTTACGCAAAGGTGTTTTATTAATTTATCAAAAGTTGGTAAAAACTTTAGAGCAAAAAGGTTTGTCGGCTGTTAAGATTGAAAAAGGCGATGATTTTAATCCAGATGATCATGAAGCTATTACGCAAATACCGGCTCCTAGTGATGATTTAAAAGGAAAAATTATAGACGTTGTTGAAAAAGGATATAAACTTGGAGAAAAGATCATTCGTTTTCCAAAAGTTGTTATAGGGCAATAAAATATAGACATGGCTAAAAGAGACTATTACGAGGTATTAGGAGTTAGTAAAGGCGCAACTGCAGCCGAAATAAAGAAAGCTTACCGAAAGAAGGCTATTGAGTTTCATCCAGATAAGAATCCGGATGATAAGAACGCAGAAGCCAAATTTAAAGAAGCAGCAGAAGCCTATGAGGTATTGAGTGATGCCGATAAAAAAGCACGTTACGATCAGTTTGGCCATCAAGCCTTTGAAAATGGCGGCAGCGGTTTTGGCGGCGGTGGTATGAATATGGACGACATTTTTAGTCAGTTTGGAGATATTTTTGGCGGCGGCTTTGGCGGTGGCGGATTCTCTGGTTTTGGCGGTGGTGGTCAACGTCGTGTAAAAGGCAGCAATCTTCGTATTCGTGTTAAATTAACTCTAGAAGAAATAGCAAATGGCGTAGAGAAAAAAGTTAAGGTAAAACGTAAAGTTCAAGCACCAGGAACTACCTATAAAACATGCTCGACATGTAATGGTAGTGGACAGGTAACGCGTATAACCAATACTATTTTAGGTAGAATGCAAACAGCTTCTCCGTGTAATGTATGCGGTGGGGCAGGACAAACTATAGATAAAAAGCCAAGCGATGCAGATTCGCAGGGCTTAAAAGTAGCAGAAGAAACAGTATCTATTAAAATACCTGCGGGTGTAGTAGATGGTATGCAACTTAAAGTATCTAGTAAAGGAAACGAAGCTCCGGGCAATGGTGTTTCTGGAGACCTTATAGTTGTTATTGAAGAAGAGGTACATGACAAATTACAACGCGAAGGCGATAATTTGCATTACGATTTATACGTGAGTTATCCAGATGCTGTTTTAGGGACTTCTAAAGAAATTGATACAGTAACAGGTAAAGTACGTATAAAAGTAGAAGCAGGTGTACAATCTGGTAAAATTTTGCGCTTACGCGGAAAAGGAATACCAAGTATAAATGGTTACGGAAAAGGAGATTTGTTGGTACATGTGAATGTATGGACACCAAAAACGTTGAATAAACAACAACGAGAATTTTTTGAATCAATGAGAGAAGATGAACATTTCGCACCAAAGCCTGAAAGTTCGGATAAATCGTTTTTTGAAAAAGTAAAAGATATGTTCTCTTAGTAGGAAAAGGTTATAGATAATTAGGAGCAAGTTTATGCCTCTAGTAGCAAGTTCTTATAAAGTTTTGTTATTAATATATAAAAAATAACTATATTTGAATTATCACTAAATTTATTTTAGTGGTAATTTTTCTTTTTCATAGCAATTTTTTTCCCATCCTTAATTTATTAAGGGTGGGTTTTGTTTTTTATAAAGTAGATTTTATTTTTAGTGCCTTTTACGGTATTATTCTATATGTTACTTTATAACATTTAATATATTTACAGACATCAAAAGTCAATTAAAAAATAAGTAATGAGTAACTTACTCGAAGTTAAAGAAGTTTCTAAAAACTTCGGAGATTTCAAAGCACTTAATAAAGTGTCAATTACGGTTCCTAAAGGTAGTATCTTTGGTTTATTGGGACCTAACGGTGCAGGTAAAACAACGTTAATAAGAGTTATTAATCAAATTACTATGCCCGATTATGGTAAGGTGCATTTAGATGGCGAATTACTCAATCCTATTCATATAAAAGATATTGGTTATTTACCAGAAGAACGTGGTCTTTACAAATCTATGAAAGTCGGAGAGCAAGCGTTATACTTAGCTCAATTAAAAGGATTAAGTAAAGCAGAAGCGAGAACGCGCTTAAAATATTGGTTTGAACGTTTAGAAATAGGAGATTGGTGGAACAAGAAAATTCAAGAGCTATCAAAAGGAATGGCCCAAAAAATACAGTTTGTAGTCACAGTATTGCACCAACCAAAGCTTTTAATTTTCGATGAACCCTTTTCTGGTTTCGACCCTATAAATGCCAATTTAATTAAAGACGAGATTTTACGTTTGAGAGAAGAAGGAGCAACAGTTATTTTTTCTACTCATAGAATGGAATCTGTTGAAGAACTATGTGATGATATTGCGTTAATACATAAATCGAATAAAATTCTTGATGGTAAGCTAATTGATGTAAAACGGCAGTATAAGATAAATACTTATGAGGTCGGTATTCGAACAAACAATAAGGAAAGTTTAGAGCAAGAATTGGCAAATAAGTTTGAAACTTCAATAGCAAATTTTAAAACTTTAGAAGATGAGTTGAAGTTAAATATAAAACTATCAGAAACAGATACCCCTAATGATTTATTAAATTATTTAACCTCAAAAGGAGAGCTGTCTCATTTTGTTGAATTAATACCAAGTGTCAACGATATTTTTATTCAAACAGTAAAGAATAATTAATTTTATGAACCATTTACCACTCATAATAAAGCGCGAATACCTAACTAAGGTTAAGAATAAGTCATTTATAATCATGACCATTCTAAGTCCTGTTATAATGATAGCACTTATTGCGTTTGTTGCCTATTTATCGCAGTTAAATAACGATAAAGTACGCGTTATTTCTATTTTAGACGAGTCCGGGTTGGTACAAGATGTTTTTAAAAGCACAGAAACAACAGTCTACAATAAGCTGGAGGGCATGTCTTTAGAAGAAGCAAAAATAATTTCTAAAGAAACAGATTCTTATGGCTTGTTGTACATTGACAGGTTTGATGATATTGAAACCGTATCAAAGCATATCAAATTTTATTCAGAGGAATCTCCATCGATTACATTTATATCAGACTTAGAAATTAAATTAGGTGAGAAGCTTACCAATTTACAACTTCGTAAAAATGATATAGATATTGAATTAATCAATACTTCAAAAATAAGTGTCAATATAGCTCAAGAAAGTTTTACAGGAGAAAAAACATCTACAGTAGATAGTATCATTAAACTAGTATTTGGATTAGCTGCGGGCTATTTACTTTTTATGTTCATCATTATTTATGGTAATATGATTATGAGGAGTGTTATTGAGGAAAAAACCAGTAGAATTATTGAAGTTATTATCTCATCTGTAAAACCGGTGCAATTGATGCTAGGCAAAATTATAGGAACGTCTTTAGCTGGTATTACACAATTTATTATTTGGATGGTTTTTGGAGGACTTCTAATGACTATCGTTTCATTAGTATTAGGTGTTAATTTACTTGAAACAGAAACACCACAACAAGAGTTAATGCAGATGGCTTCAGAAGGTATCGATTTTAAATATTTATTCGAATCGTTTAAAACCTCTTTAGAGAATTTACCTGTAATGAATCTTATCATAGCATTTATTCTATTTTTTGTATGCGGGTATTTGTTATACAGTTCACTATATGCAGCCATTGGTGCTGCCGTAGATAATGAAACAGATACGCAACAATTTTTATTTCCAATTATGGTGCCTTTAATTTTAGCAGTTTATATTGGTATCTTTACAGTTATAGAAGACCCGCATGGAACCGTATCAACTGTGTTTTCATTTATACCATTAACATCTCCAGTGGTTATGCTCATGCGTATTCCTTTTGGAGTCCCTTTATGGCAACAATTGGTATCATTATTGTTGCTAATTGGTACATTTATGTTTACAGTTTGGTTTGCAGCAAAAATTTACCGCGTAGGTATTTTAATGTATGGCAAAAAACCGAGTTATAAAGAATTGATTAAATGGATTAAGTATTAATATGTATCAAGATTTAGAAGATATAGAAGAAACTATAACAAAAAGTTCAATATGGGAGGTCTTTACGGATTTTACCAGAATTGCTCTTTATGAAAATGAAGCAGCTACCATTAAAATAACAGTAGGTTTTTTACTTTTAGTTTGTATATTTTTTATATTAACTAATGTTGTTCTTTCTTTTATTAATAAGTTAGTTACACGTAAGTTACCAACAGAAGATAAGGCCAAGTTTAATACCGTTTTTTCATTTTCACGTTGGTTTATTTATCTTATTGTATTATTAATAGCGTTTAGTACAGCGGGTATTAATGTAAATGCGATTTTAGCAGCTTCTGCCGGTTTATTAATTGGTGTTGGTCTTGCATTGCAGACACTATTTCAAGATATTATTTCGGGTATTTTTATTCTTGTAGATCAATCTGTTCATGTTGGTGATATTATTGAATTGGAAGGTAAAGTTGGGCGCGTTGAAGAAATTAAACTTCGTACAACCAGAGCAGTAACTATAGATAATAAAGTATTAGTAATCCCTAATCATTTATATTTAACTAACAGTTTATATAACTGGACACAAAATGGAACCAAAACCAGAGAAATTGTAGCAGTAGGGGTTGCTTATGGTAGCGATGTAGAGCTTGTAAAAAAGTTACTTTTACAAGTAGCTTCAGAAAATAAAGATGTATTAAAGTATCCAGAACCATTGGTACTTTTTACAGATTTTGCCGATAGTTCCCTTAATTTTAAATTAATTGTTACTATAAATGATAGCTTTCAAGCCGTCATACCAAAAAGCGACTTAAGATTTGCAATAGATAGAATATTTAGGGAAAACAATATAAGTATTCCGTTTCCTCAAAGAGACGTACATGTTATTTCCCAGAACAAAGAGATATAGAGAAGAAAGATTTAATAAATTTACAATACGAGTATGGATGTCTTTTTCATCTATATTCCTTAATATAAGATAAAATGCCAAAAATATTAGTAATAGAAGACGAAGCTGCCATTAGACGTGTGCTAATTAAAATTCTTTCAGAAGAAAATGACTCCTATCAAGTAGAAGAAGCTGACGATGGTTTAGAAGGCATTGATAAAATTAAAAATGATGATTTTGATTTGGTACTTTGCGATATTAAAATGCCAAAAATGGATGGTGTTGAGGTTTTAGAAGCAGTTAAAAAAATTAAACCTGAAATTCCTATTGTCATGATTTCAGGACATGGTGATTTAGATACAGCTGTAAATACGATGCGCTTAGGAGCTTTTGATTACATATCTAAACCACCAGATTTAAATAGATTACTAAATACAGTTCGTAATGCATTAGACAAAAAAGAGTTAGTAGTTGAAAATAAATTACTAAAGAAGAAAGTTAGCAAGAACTTTGAAATGATAGGAGAAAGCGAAGCTATTTCTCATATAAAAGATATTATTGAAAAAGTAGCACAAACAGATGCACGTGTACTCATTACAGGACCTAACGGAACAGGAAAAGAGTTAGTAGCCCATTGGTTGCACCAAAAAAGTGAGAGAGCAAGTGGGGCTATGATTGAGGTTAATTGTGCAGCGATACCAAGCGAACTTATTGAAAGTGAATTATTCGGTCATGTTAAAGGTGCTTTTACTAGTGCTGTTAAAGACAGAGCAGGTAAATTTGAAGCAGCAAATGGCGGTACTATTTTTTTAGATGAAATAGGAGATATGAGCTTGTCAGCTCAGGCTAAGGTGCTTAGAGCTTTACAAGAAAGCCGTATTCAGCGGGTAGGAAGTGATAAGGATATTAAAGTAAATGTTCGTGTAGTTGCAGCTACTAATAAAGATTTAAAAAAGGAAATTGCAGACGGTAAATTTCGAGAAGATTTATATCATAGATTAGCCGTAATATTAATTAAAGTACCAGCCCTAAATGACAGACGGGATGATATTCCTTTATTAGTAAATTATTTTTCAGATAAGATTGCCGGCGAACAGGGAACTGCAAAAAAATCGTTTTCAAATAAAGCGATTAAGTTACTTCAGGATTATGATTGGACAGGAAATATTAGAGAGTTGCGCAATGTTGTAGAACGTTTAATAATTCTTGGAGGTAGTGAAGTAAGTGAAGAAGATGTAAAGCTATTTGCTTCTAAATAAAATATATTTATAAATAAAAAATGAGGTTATATGAATTTTTTCATATAACCTCATTTTTTTGAATCTGATTGTCTAAGACTTATTCGTCACAACTATTAATTAGTGATACATATTCGGAAGACATAGATTTAATACGATTCATATAATGTGCTTTAACCTCCTTGACACTTTTTTCTGTCATATCTTCTAACGATTTATTATCTCTAAAAGGCTTGTAATTAATACATCCACAAATGTTTAAAGTTTCATTGTAAGTATTAATATTAGACGAAATAGCGTTTTCGTAAGAAAGCACTAATTTTTTCTTTTGTATTAATAATTCTTTTTCTTTTTGCTCAGCTAATTTTAATTTAATTTGCTGCTCTTTAAGCTTCAAAGCTTCTTGCTGTTGTTTTAGTTTCAGCTGTTCATTTTGTAAATCAGTAAGTTCACTACCTTGGCTATCAGCTTCAGCAAGATCTCCGTTATCATCATTAGAAGGAGTATTAGCAGAACATTTGTCAATTTCTATAACACTATTTTTACCATAATCTCTGGCACGCTTTACATAAAAACGACCATTTTCAAAAGTATCAGCAGTATCAACTTTTGCTAATAACTCAATACATTTATCTGTAAGCTCTAAAGCAGCTTTGCAGTTACAACCTTTTAATTCTTCTTTAGCATGTTTAAAAGATTCTAAAGATCTGTTGGCATAATATTGTAAATGATTTATATTATTAGAATCATAAGAATCTTTAACATGAGAATACGCACTAACTAGGTACGAATTCGCATAGTCACATTCCTCTTGACCATTAATAATTAATGATGAAAATAGAAACAATAATAAATAATAGTTTTTCATAAATTTGGTTTTAATAACATAAATATGGGTCGCAATTTATTAAAAACATTATTAAAAAAATGTATTTTGTCGTATAAAATTGCATTTTACGTATAAAATTATCGTTAAAACAATTTATTTGTAAGTTAAATACTTCAATTTTATGATTTGTAAGAAATAAATATTGATATAGTTAATATGATATAATCGATAGCATTTTATATATTTAACCATATAAACTTCTTAGAATGGACAATTACAAAGTAACCAAGAGCATATCATTAAAAAATTCTGAAACTAAAATTATAATTGATAACGCAGAAAAAGAACTTAAAAACATCAGAAAAAAGTTAGGAAAACTACAAGATACACTTTATGCACATGGTAAATATGCCATTTTAGTTTGTTTACAAGGAATGGATACATCTGGGAAAGATAGTTTGATACGAGAAGTTTTTAAAGATTTTAATGCAAGAGGTGTCGAAGTTCATAGTTTTAAGGTACCTACAGAATTAGAGTTAAAACATGATTATTTATGGAGACATTATATAGCACTGCCAGCTCGAGGTAAATTTGGTGTTTTTAATAGAACACACTACGAAAATGTATTGGTAACAAGAGTGCATCCAGGTTATATTTTAGGAGAGAACATTCCAACTGTAAATACTATAGACGATATTGATGATGCGTTTTGGGATATGCGTTTTGAGCAAATTAATAACTTCGAAAAACACATAGCAGAAAATGGCACCATTATTTTTAAATTTTTCTTAAATCTTTCAAAAGAAGAACAAAAAAACAGATTACTTCGTCGTTTAGAAAAACAAGAAAAAAACTGGAAGTTTTCTCCAAGCGATTTAAAAGAACGTAAACTATGGGACAAGTATCAAGTATGTTATGAAGACGCTATAAATAGAACATCCAAACCGCATGCACCATGGTATCTTATTCCAGCAGATGATAAACCAACGGCACGTTATATAGTTGCTAAAACCATGTACGATGCTTTAAATAAATATACAGACATACAAGAACCAGAATTGGATGACGAAATAAAAGCGAATTTGGAATTGTATAAAAAAGAACTTAATAATGAATGAGTAGGGTATTTACTAAATGTCTAAAGCGTTAAAATATAACCGTTTATTCTGAGGGTTCCTGACCCCGATAGCTATCGAGACCAGTACTCCTTCGCAAATGATATACTTAATTAGATTTTTAAGTATTTTTTAAAGAGGTAACCACTATCAATATATAATTAACTTTTAACGTAATTTTATATTTGAGTAAGACTTATAGTTTCATAGAAGTATTATCTTTAACTTCAAAAAATAACCTATGAGGATTTTAAAGTCTGCCATTCTATTATTTTCGCTTTTATTATTTTTTAATGCTGGTTCTCAAACAGATGAAAACGTTATTAAAGAAATCTACAAACAGTCTTTAACTAACGGAAAGAGCTACGATTGGCTAAATTATTTGTCTAATCAGATAGGCGGACGATTATCTGGCTCTTTAAATGCAGAAAAAGCAGTAGCTTATACTAAAGAAGAACTAGATAAATTAGGATTGGATAAAGTCTGGTTACAACCGGTTATGGTTCCAAAATGGGTACGCGGTTTTAAAGAATATGCTTTTATTGAATCTGAAAAAGGAAAGACTACGACAGTTAATATCTGTGCTTTGGGAGGTTCGGTTGCGACTCCAGCACTTGGTTTAAAAGCACATGTTGTAGAGGTTAAAAATTTCGAAGAATTAGAAACGCTTGGTAAAGAAAACGTAGAAGGTAAAATAGTGTTCTTTAACAGACCTATGCAAGCTGATTTAATTAGCACTTTTCAAGCTTATGGTGGATGTGTCAACCAGCGATACAAAGGAGCTGTTGAAGCTTCAAAGTATGGTGCTGTTGGTGTTATCGTGAGATCTATGAATTTAAGATTAGACGATTTGCCACATACAGGAAGTATGACCTATGATGATTTACCGGTTTCAAAACGTATCCCGTCTGCAGCTATCAGTACTAATGATGCAGACTTGTTAAGTACCATGTTAAAGCTTAACAAATCCACGAAATTTTATTTTAAACAAAACTGTAAACAACTAAAAGATGTTTTGTCCTATAATGTTATTGGACAAATAACAGGAAGTGAATTCCCAAATGAATATATGATAGTTGGCGGCCATTTAGACTCTTGGGATTTAGGTGATGGCTCTCATGATGATGGTGCAGGTGTTGTACAATCCATGGATGTATTGCGTTTATTAAAAGAAACTGGAATAAAACCTAAAAGAAGTATTAGAGTCGTATTATTTATGAATGAAGAGAATGGGTTACGAGGAGGAAAAAAATATGCAGAAGTTGCAAAACAAAAAGGAGAAAATCATGTATTTGCTTTAGAAAGTGATGCAGGTGGATTTACGTCTCGTGGGTTTTCTTTTGATTGTAGTGACGCCAGTTTTAATCAGGTGTTAAGTTGGCAACCGCTTTTTAAACCATATTTAATTCATTATTTTGAAAAAGGCGGTAGTGGAGCAGATGTGGGGCCTCTTAAAACGAATACGAATGTTTTGGCAGGATTAAGGCCGGATTCACAACGCTATTTTGATCACCACCACGCGAGTAGTGATACATTTGATGCAGTAAATAAACGCGAATTAGAATTGGGAGCAGCTACTATGACAGCTTTGGTTTATTTGTTTGATAAATATGGTGTTCCAGTAACAAAGAAAAGCCAATTGAAAAAATAATTAGGAGAATGTGGGAGGAAAAATTAAAAATTTACGACCAGCTTATAAGCAAATGCTCCAAATTTAAAAGAAAAGGAAAAACAATGCCTTATACTTCTGCCAATGGATACATGTTTTCTCTCTTTAATAAAGATTGCGAAATAGGGATTCGATTTTCGAAAGAGGTACAAGAAAAGTATATTAAGGCATTTAACTCATCCATATATAAATCTTACGGAGCCATCATGAAAGGCTACGTATTAATTCCAGAACATATGCTAGAAGATTTAGATAATGTAGCTCATTATTTAAATGAAAGCTACGATTATGTCATGTCACTAGAACCAAAATAAAATGAATAGACTTATCACAATTTTCACCTTATTAGTATCAACATTTGTAATAGCACAATCTGAAAAAGAAGTGTTGCCTTATTACGAAATACCGAGTCATCCAGAAAGTTACACCGCAGGAACAGTAGCTTCTAGAATGGTAGATGGATTGGGGTTTCGTTATTATTGGGCTACAAAAGGTTTGCGTAGTGAAGACTTAGCATATAAACCTGGTGAAACTAGTCGTACCAGTGCAGAGACGGTAGATCATATATTTGGACTTTCAAATTTCATTCTTAATTCAGTATCTGAACAAGGAAAAAAGAAAGATCAAGAAGATCTCTCTTTTGAGGAAAAAAGAAAGCAAACCTTATTGAATTTTAAAAAAGCGTCAGATATTTTAAGAACTATGGATGATGTGTCTCAATTTGATAATGACAGATTCCCATTTTGGAATATTATTAATGGTCCTATAGCAGATGCTTTATGGCATTGTGGACAAGTAGTCATGCTACGTCGTGCTTCTGGTAATCCATTTAATTCTAAAGTAAGTGTTTTTACAGGTAAGGTTAGGGAATAAGTAAAGATTGTTTACAGCAGTTTGTGCAACATTTTAAGCACTTCTATTTTTAACAAGCTAATAAACTTTTACATTCTTGCTCCATCAAGTTTCGTTTTTTATGGGCATGAACACATATATTTTATTAGTTACCTTTTCACAATTATTACGTCTCCATCTCTTAGAGCTTTAAATAATCATTTGTTATCTATACATTTTTGAATTTCTTTTCCTATTGCTTCTGACTCAAAATGGTCAGAATCATAATGTGGCATAAATGAATAATTAAAGACTCCTAATCCCTCATATATAGGTTCATTTATTCCTTTGTATGGAAAATTATTTGAGTCATCAACAATTTCGATTGATTTTAAAGACTCTGATAAAACACAAATTCCAGCACTATAACCTCCATAAAGGAAGTCTTCTCTATTTATTAGTTTTTCGAAAATTTCATCAAATCCACTTAATTTCATAGCCATTCTCAATACAAATGTATTTCCACCACTTACCCAAATTCCTCCTAATGAAGTTAGTTTTATGTTTAGTTCGTCAGTCTTATCGAAGTATTCTTTTAAATCTAATGGTTCAGCTTTGAACCCAATTTTATTTAATAATTCAATTTCTTCTTGTTGGTCTTTGTTAGCTCTTTCGGAGTCTGAACCAACCCAATCTCTTGAATTATTAATATGACCAATTTTATTGTTTTTAGGAATTAATTCCTTTAACTCTTCAATTTTATTACCAAATTTATATGATGACAAGTAGTATTTCATATTTTATTTTTTTCATTATTCTGACTAACGTCCTCCAGAGGAATTAATTTGCCAAGGGAAAATAGATGTTTTTTTTAATATCAAGACCATTGTTTAGTCCATTAATTTTAGGAATTCACTAGGAACGTATAATAATTCTTGGTAGCACCAACTATTTGGACAATCATCATTTAGTTCCGAGTGTTTAGCAATTCTTATCCTTATTGCATCATTACCTTGGTCAGTTCCTGTATAAACTTCTCCAATCTCAAAAGCCCGTTCAATTATTCCAATAAGTAAGAAGATTATTTACAAACGGTTTGTGCAACGATTATCAATATTGGGTATGATTTTTTATTCGGTTATTCTGTTTTTTAGATCCATTCTTCCATGTAAAATCCTTGTTATTTCTACTGGCTTGCTTTCTAAAATTCGATAAAAAATTATGTGGCGATTTGTTTTAAATCCGAATAATTTTGTGGTAATTCCATCATGATTTTTGCCCAAATCGGGGTTATTTGCAATTTCTTGACAATTATCAAGTAGCATATTGTAGTAACTATCCGCTTGCTTTTCAGACCATTGTTCAAAAGTATAGTCCCAAATTCTATTTAAGTCTTCAACTGCTTTGTTAGTCAGTCTATATTCAGCCATTCTTTTTTCGTCTCGCTTTTAATTCTTCAAGATTTTTTTTCGGGTCGAAATCGTGGGCGATTCCACTATCGATTCCTTCTTGAATAGCATTTCTTAAAGCAATGACCTTACTTTCCTCATTTTCTAAAAGTCGTAATCCAGCTCTGATTACTTCGCTGACATTCTTATACCGACCAGCAGAAATTTGGGTATGTACAAATTGGTCAAAATAGTTTCCAAGTGATATGGATGTGTTTTTACTCATTATAGTAGTATTTTCTCAAAAATACCAATAATTGGTAAAATGTCCAAATTTTGGGTTGAGTGATCAAATTACACCAGATGGTCTTGGTTATGAGTATTAATAATTTTAAAAAAATATTACGGAAAACCAAATGTATGTCACAAACTGCCTATAAACCCTAATATTATTGTGGGTTTCCCGAAGTTGATTGTTGTATAGATTGATTAAATTAGTTACATATTAAGTTACTATTACATTATCAAACTAAATATTTAAAACCATGAAAAAACACACAAAACGGTCAGCATTTTTTATCTTAATTTTATTAGTAATATTTTCCTGCTCGAAGGATAATGAACTAAATGAACTAGAAAATTCAAATATTAATTTACAAGAAAACTCAGTAGAACTATCTCAAGTAAAAGAGATCGCAGAAGAAATTTATTTTGCAACTAAAACTAATTCTAGCGCAAGTAAAGGTAATACTGTTAAATCTGAAAAAAGAACTATTGAGGCTATTAATGAAGTTAGGAATGAAAAAGGAAAAACCTCGTTTTATGTGATAAATTATAATGAAGGAGGATATATTCTTTTGTCGGCTGATAAAAGAACCCAACCAATACTTGGATATTCTGAGAGCGGTAAATTTGAGGTTGATGAAGATTCTTATCCTCTTGGATTAAAACTTTGGATGAAAGATGCTAAAAGTCAAATAACTGATATTCAAAATTCTAACATCGAACAATCGGAAAAAGAGAAACAAGCTTGGAAGCAAGTTCAATATGAAATAGCAAGTTCAAGTTCAAGCATATTAGCAAAAGAAGAACCTTTTGAATGTTACGAACATACTGAAACTATTACTGTAGGGCCTCTATTAAGCTCAACCTGGTATCAAACTGGAGCTTTTAATGATGCATTGTCATACATTAATTGTACTGGAGCTAATTTTCAGGTTTTTGCAGGCTGTGTTCCTATTGCTATGGCACAAGTAATGAAATACCATCAATACCCTACTAATTATAATTGGTCATCAATGCCTTTAACCTATGGCACAACTACAACAGCAAATTTCATTGCAGATATTCATGATGCTATAGGTAATGTATATAGCGGTAATCCTATATATGATTGTGATGGAACTGGAGTAAGTGCTTCTGCAAATATGGGCAATGTTTTAAAAACCCAATTCAATTATTCTTCTGCGCTTTGGGCAAATTTTAATTATAACACCGTTAAAAGCAATCTAAATTATAATAGACCTGTTATTTTAAGTGGAGATAATGGCTCAACAGGACATATGTGGGTTTGTGATGGATATCGTCAAACATCTTACTACTTTGCTGATTGTACTGGAGGTACGTTTTATCCCGTTTTT
The DNA here is from genome assembly GCF_030540835.1 of Flavivirga aquimarina. Classification (GTDB taxonomy): domain Bacteria; phylum Bacteroidota; class Bacteroidia; order Flavobacteriales; family Flavobacteriaceae; genus Flavivirga; species Flavivirga aquimarina. The sequence goes on from NZ_JAUOEK010000101.1 coordinate 63,029, forward strand.
CATATGAATTGGGGTTGGAATGGAGCTTATGATGGCTATTATTCATATAACAATTTTAGCCCTAGTACTACAAACTATAATAATAACAAAAAAATGATTTATAACATAATACCTTAATGTTATGAAAAATTCATTAGTAATTTTAGTAGTTACATTACTTTTTGCGTGTGGCAAATCAAATGAAATGGAAGAACAATATAATTTAGATGTTGGTTTAGAGTTTTCTGTCCTTAATTCTCAAAATGAAGACATATTAAACCCCGAAAACCCCAATCATTTGGATGTAGCAAACATTAAATTGTTATATGTTATCAATGGAGAAAAACAAGAAGTTTATAATCCGAATTTGGATAACCCAAGAAACTTTATGATTTATAAACATGAAAACGAATATAGGATTAAAATAACTCTAAATCATTCTGAAACGTCAGGTAAATCAATTACTTATATTCAGTGGAACGATAGTGATGTTGACACTATAGAGGTTAACATAAACCGAACTCAAAATTCAATATTGCAAGATGAAATTTGGTTAAATGGTAAACAAGTATGGCAACGAGGAGATAATACAATAGATCCTTATTTTGTGTTAAGAAAATAATCTGAAAATGGAAAAGAAGAGGAAAAGTGGATGGAAGAAATTACCATTCCTAAAATTCGATATGAGAATTTAGAGTATAAAATGGGAGTACGGATTTACCATCAATAACTTTTACATTGGTAATTGCAACGATACTGGTATCTATAAGAATGAATTTTTTGACTTGTGGCGTAAAGTTTTGGGCATTTAGAGGAAATGCCATTAGTATAGATAGTACTAAAAATAAAGGCTTCATAATTTTTGAGTTAATCTGGTTTACTAAAGATACAATAAATGATAGTTAAAACAGTAATAAAATGGCACTTGTAATAATCATTAGTTATAAGTAGCTTAACCACCATAAATCCTTATTATTCGCTTTATAAGCCATATATTTTTTAGAAAGTGGGTAAAGTAATAATATAACCCCTGCCCAAATCAAATAAACAGCAAAAAGAGAATACCCATAATTTGTAGCCAAATTTCCTGTACGCCAAGCATCATTATTTAAAATCATTCTTCTCCAATCATCTCCCGTAATGACCAAACCTAACACGGCAGCTGTATGAATAACTAAAACATGAAGGAAGTAATAAAACAAGGGAACCCGACCAAATACCAAAAAGAAGTTAGTTATTTGGTTTTTAACAGTTTCAATAGCATATAAAAAGAGTAATGCCGGACCAATGGTTATTAATAAATAGCTTAATGAGGGTGGATATTTAGTAACATTAAAGAAAGACAAAACTGTTTTAGTATTGGTGTCCTGTACGACCCACGGCACTAAGTCTCCATAAATATTGATGCCTCTTATAATAAAGAATGAAACTATAGCACCAAATCCTAAAACCAGAAGCCACTTTTTTCGAATAGTAATATCAAACTCTTTTTTATATAAGGAACCTAAACAATACCCTAATACCATGAGTCCTATCCAGGGAATTACCGGATATGCAAATGCTACCATAGTGTTGGAGTTGATGGGAATAAAGTTAGATTGATGCAGCAGATACCAAATTATTGATTTAATACTTGTTCCCTGCATCGTTATACCATCTAATAAATTATGACCTGCAACCAGTATAAGCCCAATAACAAGTAATATTTTTTTAGGAATGTATATTAAAAGAGATAGTATTACCATGCTAAAACCAATAGCCCAGATAACTTGCAAACCAATAAAACCATAGGTTAAGTCGAACCACCAAATTAAGTTGTTTAAAAAGATTTCCAGAAAAATTAGCCAAAACCCCCTGGTGAACAAAAACTTAAAAAGCTGAGGTTTTGTTTTTTTACTGCCATATAAAAAAGCAGAAGTACCTGCCAAAAAAACAAATATAGGAGCACAATAATGTGTTATAAAGCGAGTGAAAAATAGAAAAGGAGTTGTCGTTTCTAAATTGGTTGGATTTGTAAAAAAAGAACCATAATGGAAATAATCTCTAACATGGTCTAATGCCATAATAACCATAACGATACCTCTTAATATATCGATGGATTCTATTCGAGTAGATTTTACTTGAGTCAATTTTTTGTTTTAATAAAAGGAAAAGCCTAAATAGATAAAAGGTGTACGCAATGTAACAAATTTATTGTATAAAAACACCTGTTGGTCTATACCGGATAATTGATATTCTTTTACAAAACACCTAAAAAGAAGGGAGACCTGACAGGTTTTTAAAACCTGGCAGGTCTATTATTGAACCAGAAAATTAATTTCTGTAATGTATTTAGATATAACGCCTATTTCGCTAAAGTAGTTTCCTTTTCTTTTTTAACAACAAAATCAACTTCAACTTGATTTTTGATTATATCATCAAAAGTTTCTCTTTTTCTAATTAAATGTGCTTTGTTTTTATACCATAAAACTTCAGCGGGGCGGTATCTGGAATTATAGTTACTAGCCATGGAGAAGCAATAGGCACCGGCATTTTTAAAACATAAAATATCTTCTTCATTAATTTCATTAATACGTCTGTTGTTTCCGAAGGTATCCGTTTCACAGATATAGCCTACTACGGTATAAAAACGCTCACGCCCTTTAGGGTTGGAAATATTTATAATATCGTGGTGCGATCCATAAAACATAGGTCTAACTAAATGATTAAACCCAGAATCTACTTGAGCAAAAACCGTTGAGGTTGTTTGTTTTACAGCGTTTACTTTAGTTAAAAAGTTTCCGGATTCGCTCACTAAAAATTTCCCCGGTTCGAATGCCAAGGTTAAATCCTTTCCATAGTTTTTACAAAATTCGTTGAACCTTGCAGACAGTTTTTTTCCTAATTCTTCTATATTAGTTTCAATATCTCCTTGTTTATAAGGAACTTTAAAGCCAGAGCCAAAATCAATAAAATCTAAATTTTTGAATTGTTTTGCGGTTTCAAATAATATTTCACTGGCATATAAAAAGACTTCAATATCTAAAATATCACTTCCTGTATGCATGTGAATACCATTAATAGTCATTTTAGTATTTTCTACTATACGTAATATGTGTGGTATCTGATGAATAGAAATCCCAAATTTAGAATCGATGTGTCCAACAGATATATTACTATTGCCACCAGCCATAACATGGGGGTTAATACGAATACATACAGGTGTTTTTGGATGTTTTGCTCCAAATTGCTCTAATATTGAAAGGTTATCAATATTAATTTTAACTCCTAATTTAGCAGCTTCTTCAATTTCAGATAAAGAAACGCCATTAGGTGTAAAAATAATCTGTTCAGGTAAAAAACCAGCAGCCAATCCTAGTTGGACTTCTTGAATAGAAACCGTATCAATACCAGACCCTAAGGTGTTTAGGAGTTTTAATATAGATATATTAGATAACGCTTTAACAGCATAGTTAATCTTGAGTTTTTTTACATTTTTAAAGGCATCAGTAAGCCTTTTATATTGATTTTCAATTTTTTCAGCATCGTATACATAAACCGGACTCCCAAAATCTTGTGCAATTTTCAGCAATTGATTTTCTAACATAATTTTCTAATTTTTTTCAAAGATATTTTATTCGGGTAAATAAATAATAAATAAATAAAAAATTATACAAATCAAACAATATGTTAATTATTTAACAATTTAGATTATCACAAAAATGTTGGTAAGTTTTCATTATTAAATATTAGGGTAAGTAATCGCTATTATTTACATTTGCTTTTCTTAAAGGATTATTGGAATTATGAACTTACACGAATATCAAGGTAAAGAAATATTAAGCAGTTTTGGCGTACGTATACAACGAGGTATCGTAGCTCAAAATGCTAATGAAGCAGTTAATGCTGCAAAACAATTAACAAGTGAGACCGGAACAAGCTGGCATGTAATTAAAGCACAAGTTCATGCTGGTGGAAGAGGTAAAGGAGGCGGTGTAAAACTGGCCAAAAATTTGAAAGAGGTAGAAGAAATTGCCGGTCAGATTATTGGAATGAATTTGATTACACCTCAAACATCTGCCGAAGGTAAAAAAGTACATCAGGTTTTGGTTGCTGAAGATGTTTATTATCCCGGAGAAAGTGAAACGGATGAGTTTTATATGTCGGTATTATTAAATAGAGGAACGGGACGTAACATGATTATGTACTCTACAGAAGGTGGTATGGATATTGAAACTGTGGCAGAAGAAACACCACATTTAATATTTACTGAAGAAGTAGATCCTACTGTTGGTTTATTACCATTTCAAGCCAGACGTGTTGCTTTTAATCTTGGTTTATCAGGTTTAGCATTTAAAGAGATGACAAAATTTGTTTCAGCTTTGTATAAGGCATATGTTGAATCCGATTCATCTTTATTTGAAATTAACCCAGTTTTAAAGACAAGTGATAACAAAATCATGGCTGTTGATGCTAAGGTAACGATAGATGATAATGCACTTTACAGACATAAAAACTATATCGATTTGCGTGATGTGCGTGAAGAAAGTGCTATTGAAGTAGAAGCCGGAGAGCTAGGTTTAAACTATGTAGATTTAGATGGTAATGTTGGATGTATGGTAAACGGTGCCGGATTGGCCATGGCTACTATGGATTTAATAAAACAAGCAGGAGGAGAGCCAGCTAACTTTTTAGATGTTGGTGGTACGGCAGATGCAGCGCGTGTAGAAGCTGCTTTTAAAATTATATTAAAAGATCCAGCTGTAAAAGCTATTTTAATAAACATATTTGGAGGTATTGTACGTTGCGATCGTGTAGCACAAGGTGTTATTGATGCTTATAAAAATATGGGTAATATTGAGGTACCTATTATAGTACGTTTACAGGGGACTAATGCAGACATTGCTAAAGAATTAATAGATAATTCTGGTTTAGATGTTATGAGTGCTACTGAGTTTCAAGAAGCTGCAGATAAAGTACAGCAAGTTTTAGCTTAATTCTTGCGAAAGCAGGAATCTAAATATACAAAAGAGCAACGTTCTTATTAATCGTTGCTCTTTTTTTGTGTTTTATTTTCCCCTTTTTTAGGCATAGGCCCTCGTAAATGAATCACAAGTCCATTTAAAAAATTGCGTAAAATTTGATCACCACATTCCATATATTTAGGATGGTCTTCTCTTCTAAAAAATGCACCGAGTTCACTTTTAGAAATTCTGAAGTCGACCAAACTTAAAATTTTCACAATATCATCATCACGAAGTTTTAAAGCAACTCGTAATTTTTTTAAAACATCATTATTTGTCATAAAATTTATTTACTCTTTTTCTACCAAAAACGACTCAATTAATTCATAAGAATATGCCTTTCTAGCGTTTTTAAGCTTTTGTAAAGATACCTTAAATATTGATTTTTGATGATTTGCCGGTAAAATAAGATAAACGAATGTATGTATCTGATAAACAAGATGTTGTGTTTTGTGTTTTTATAAAAACAAGCTTTTTGAAAATGATGAAATACCATTTTATTGGATAAAAAAAAGTGATTATTGATGAAATAAATAAAATTCACGATTAAATACGCCTTGTTTTTCGATAAGTTACATTATATACACGATTATTAAATTACTGTTGTGTGTACCTTTATAATGTAATTAATTAATCCCCTAAGTAATGATTAATAGAGTAGAAAAATTAAGTCTTTTGTCCGAAATGATTGCTTTCGCAAAATATGATAAAGACATAAAAAATATTGAATATAACTTTTTATTAGGTGTCGCAAAACAACTAGAGATAACTCGTGAAGATTTTGACTACTTAATAGAGCACCCTGTTACCTATACACATTTAAAGTCTCATAGTGAACGCATTGTACAGTTTCACAGATTGGTTTTATTAATGAATATAGATCAGGAAAATGAAAACAATACGAAAGGAGCTATAAAATTATATAATTTCGGTTTACGTATGGGACTAAGCCATGAGTCCATTACGAAGGTACTGTATTTAATGGAAAGTTTTCCAAATAAAATAGTACCGCCAGATGTGTTAATTGACATTTTTAAAACACAATATAATTAATGAAAATCTGCTAAGTCTTTATTAAATGTGTTTTAAGACCTCGATTGAGGGGTTATAGAAAAGCTAAAAGTTTAAACTTTTAGCTTTTCTAGTTTATTTTGATAGCTTTTTATTTCGTCACGTAATTTTGCAGCAATAATAAAATCTAAGGCTTTTGCAGCTTCTTCCATTAATTTGCGCTTTTCGCGAATTTTCTTTTCTAATTCTGGTTTTGTTAAATAATCGCTTTCTGGTTCTGCCGCCTTTAATGCCTCTAGTTCGTAACTATAAGTACTTACTGAATTTTTAGACAAAGCATTATCCAGACTTTTATTAAGTGGCTTTGGGGTAATATTGTTTTTGTTATTGTAAGCTATTTGTCTTTCACGTCTGTAATTAGTTTCATCAATAGTCTTTTGCATACTATTGGTTATTTTATCTGCATACATAATAGCTTTGCCATTTAAATTTCTTGCAGCTCTACCTACGGTTTGTGTTAAAGATCGAGTTGAGCGCAAAAAGCCCTCTTTGTCAGCATCTAAAATAGCAACAAGAGATACTTCGGGTAAATCCAAGCCTTCTCTTAAAAGATTCACACCAACTAAAACATCAAATAGTCCTTTGCGTAAGTCCTGCATAATCTCTACGCGTTCTAAAGTATCTACATCACTATGTATATAGCGACAGCGAACTTGTATTCTGTCTAAGTATTTGGTTAACTCTTCTGCCATTCTTTTGGTAAGCGTTGTAACCAATGTACGCTCATCTTTCTCTACTCTCAGTTGTATTTCTTCTATTAAATCATCTATTTGATTTAAACTGGGACGTATTTCAATAATAGGATCTAATAATCCTGTCGGACGAATTACTTGTTCAATATAAACACCATCTGTTTTTTGAAGCTCATAATCGGCAGGTGTGGCACTTACATATATGACCTGATTTTGAATGGCTTCAAATTCTTCAAATTTTAACGGGCGATTATCCATAGCCGCTGGAAGCCTAAAACCATATTCAACCAGGTTTTCTTTCCTGCTTCTATCACCACCATACATGGCATGTACTTGTGAAATAGTTACATGACTTTCATCTACTACCATTAAATAATCATCAGGAAAATAATCCAGTAAGCAGAAGGGACGGGTACCCGGTAATCTGCCATCAAGATAACGTGAATAGTTTTCTATGCCTGAGCAATAGCCTAGTTCACGAATCATTTCTAAATCGAATTCGGTACGTTCTTTAAGCCGTTTGGCTTCTAGGTGTTTACCAATTTCCTTAAAATAATCGTGTTGTTTTACCAGATCTTCCTGAATGTTTTTAATGGCTCCTTGTAATACATCTGGAGAGGTTACAAACATATTTGCAGGGTAGATGGTAAGTTGATCGTATTTTTCAATAACCTGATTGGTTTGAACATTAAAAGATTCGATGTCTTCAATTTCATCTCCAAAAAAGTGAATCCTAAAAGCATCATCGGCATAACTTGGAAAAATGTCCACCGTATCACCTTTTATTCTAAAATTACCGTGCTTAAAATCGGCTTCAGTTCTGGAATAAAGGCTTTGTACTAATTGATGTAATAATTTTGTTCTCGAAATAACCTGATCTCGTTTTAAAGACACCACATTTTTTTGAAACTCAATAGGATTTCCTATACCATAAATACACGAAACCGATGCAATTACCAACACATCGCGACGACCAGAAAGTAAGGAAGATGTAGCACTTAGACGCATCTTCTCAATTTCTTCGTTAATAGATAAATCTTTTTCTATATAAACGCCTGAAACAGGAATGTAAGCTTCCGGTTGATAGTAATCATAATAAGAAACAAAATACTCAACAGCATTATTGGGAAAAAACTGTTTAAACTCCGAGTATAATTGAGCTGCTAGTGTTTTATTATGTGCTAAGACTAAGGTTGGACGTTGCACTTCTTCAATAACATTAGCAACCGTAAAGGTTTTTCCTGAACCTGTTACACCAAGTAATGTTTGATATTTTTCATTAGAAGCAATACCATTAACTAGTTGTTTTATAGCTTCCGGTTGATCTCCGGTAGGGCTAAATTCCGATTCAATTTTAAACTGCATAATACAAAATTACACAATATGATTACCTTTTTAGTGTAAAGTGTCCAGAAAACTCTCTTCCGTCTTCTAAATAAACCCTAAACCAGTAATCATCTGTTGGTAATTGAGTACCATTAAAAGTGCCATCCCAACCAGGTTCTAGAGGACTTATTTGTTTTAAAAGTTTACCATAGCGATCGAAAATTAAAACCACACTATTGGATTGATTTGTAGCACCTATACCTTTGATCTTCCAATAATCATTTACAGAATCACCATTAGGCGTAAAAAATTGGTTGTGTCCGATTACAGCGATATCAAACATTGTGGTAGGACAAACTTTATCTCTTATATGTAAGGTATAAAAACCGGGGGTTACATTATAGAAAATAGGCTCATCTTGAAATACTATAAAAGGAGATTCCTCTTCTTGCAATGCATAGTCGTATTCTCCAAAACCTAATATCGAAGGGTCTATAATACTTACGGTATGATTATAAGAAGGTGCAGATATGTCTATATTTTCATAGGTGATGGTTGCTTGTTCTGATGCATCCACAAATATTTCTCTGGTTCTGGGGCACCCCGTGCCATCTGTTTTAGTTAAAGTAATATAATAAGTACCCGCATTTGATTCTGTTATAGTTCGTTCGTTAGATATTAATTGATTTGTAATAGTTCCATCTAAATTATCCCAATGCCATGTATATGTAAATGTTTCTGTTATGTCTGTTTCTTCAGGTGATAACGTTACAGTAAATGAAGGTTCTGATGAACAAACTATTCGTGGCGTTTCTACTGTAAATTCTGGTAACGGATTTACTGTAAGTTCAATTTCGGTAGGGTCAGAACAAACAGCATTGATAGGGTTTACAACATCTACAGTTATAATTTGATTTTGAGAGTTCAAAGGGTTGGGCAAGGAAGTAGCATCAACTACTGAATTACCATTCTCGTCTATATAATCGTAGTAGATATCCATTGTACCTAACTGCGACCCTAAAATGGTATTTGTAAAGGTAGATGTATCAAAAGGATAGTAGCCATCATCATCTACATCACCCATATCACCATCACATACTATTTGTGGTGCAACTTGATTTGCAATTGGTTGAACATCTACTCTAAAGGTAATAGTGGTTTCATCATAGCATGGACCATCAAGAGCTGCTGTGGTGTTATTAGTAACTCGAGCTGTAATGGTTTGAGATGTTGATAGGAATGTATTTGGAAAGGGGCTTGAAATTAAGTTGCCATCAAAGTCTCTTAATGGGTTTCCAGAAGCATCAAAGTAGGAAACAGAAACATCGGTTAAACTTTGTCCGTTTAATAAATCTGTTTCTAAAGTGGTTGTATTAAAAGAGAATCCGTTAGTAGGATCAGTATCGTTATCACATTCTATAAAAGGGACTATGTCATTGGCTATTGGTAAAGCCTCAACGTTTAGTAGAACATGAGCTCCTAAACCTAAACAATCATTTGAAACAGCACTATCTACTCTTATATATATATATTGTGACCCTGGGTATCCTATATTCCTGTAATTTGTAATATCGGTAATTTCATTAATTTCTGCCAAAGCATCTGCCTCATTTCTATAGTAACGTGGCTGCAAAGCATTTGAAGGAAGAGAGCTTAAAACAATATTTGTTACACTACTAAAATCAAATGTAGCAATTCCGTCTCTATCATCATTGTTCGTGTTATCAAGTCCATTAATGTCCAGAAAGTCATCACATTGATTAAAAGTCTCTAAAAATGTCGACGGAATGGCTGTTGTAGATACGTTTAATTGAATTTCGGAAACCTGTGCACATCCGAAAGATGATTCTACACGTGCCCATACGATATCTGTACTTACAGTTCTATTAATAAACGTTATTGGATCATTAATATAATCTGGACTTGTAGTATCTCCTAAAGTAGCAGCTGCTTGTGTTAAAAAATATGTAAATGTTTCGTTAGAGGCATTTGTAGAAATTTCATTGTTGGCTTCTGTTAGATTAAAAGGACTGAAACCAAGTGTTGTAGGGTCGTCGTTGTCACATTGTACTAATGTTACAGGTGAATTTACAATAGGTAAAGGGTGTACTGTTAATTCGATTTCATCTGAGTAAAAACCACAACTATTACCGGCCAGATTTAAAAATGCTCTATATTGGTATGTATTATAAGAAATCGGTGTATTGGAAATATTTAAATTAACTGTTTGAGTTCCACTGTAAATGGCATCGTCTACAATCGGGTTCCAATTAATACCGTCTGTACTAAGTTCCCATTGAATGGTATCCATAGCTGATGTTGCTATAGATATTGTGGTATTTGAAAATTCGCAAACTTCCGTATCTATAGGCTGAGTTGTTATGGTTATAGTTGCAAAATCCAAATAATCGCTATTGGGAATAGTATACCCATCACTAGTATTTGTAACTAATACTAATCCGGAAGCGTTAATTGTAACGGGGTTATCTCCTCCTAATAAATCATTGCCATTTGCATCAGAAAAGCCGGCCTCTATAACATCGCTACATGTGTCGCCATCGCTGTCTAAATCAATATAACTATATATGGTGTCGTTATCCAGATCATTAGGTGTATAGCCAATAAGATTACTGTCCGATGCAGTTTCAGCAGCATCTGCCCAGCCATTAACACCGTAAGCCGGTCCATCTTCAATACCATCCAGATTTGCATCAAACAGTAAGGTGTTCAATTGTCCGGATTCTATTAAATCATAAATACCGTCATTATCACTGTCTAAATCATAGAAATCAAAAATAGTATCGTTATCAGAATCAAGAGGTGTTACATTAATATCGTAAATATCATCTAGTCCGTTAGCATCTATATCTATACCTGATAGAGCTTCTAGTAAGCCATTATTTTCAATATTATCTGGGATACCATCGTTATCACTATCTAAATCTATTTCATCTTTAACCCCATCTAAATCCGTATCTTTTTTAAAGCAGGTAAGTGATATAATACCATTACTAAATGTAGAAGCTGTGGTTGTATTTGATAACTTATGGATAAAAGAAAATCCATCTACTTGATTGGCGAAAAATTGATACGGGGTATTGCCTAAAGGTGCTGGGTTTATTTTATAATGAATTTCTGATCCTGAAATTTGAGTGACTCCTGTTTCAAAAACGCCATCAAAGTTAGTATCAACCAATAAACGGTTATCTGGGTCGATTAGTGTGATATTTTTATTAGCCGGTAAAATTTTGGCAATAAAAAATTCGCCAGTAGTAGCCACATGTGTTATGGCTGTATCTTCCATAAATTTTACATTCACTGATTCTGTAAAATTCAATGTATATGTGCTTTCTGCATTTGCTGCTGGTTGAACGATGCTTGTAAAGCCACCAGTGGCTGTGCCTGTTATGGTATTTGCTGTATTATTTCCTGAACTATTATTTTGGGTGAATGATGATGAGGTTATTGTAGTATTAGTGGTGTTGTCTTGAAAAAGAAGCCGAGGGGGGAGGCCTTTGTCAGCAATATTTACTGTAACATCACCATTTGATTCTATACAATTAAGAATGCCATCATTATCATTATCTATGTCAATATTATCAATAATACCATCATTATCTGTATCGTCTGGACAGATGCTTACTGGAACTTCTGCAGATTCTAACCTTTCCAAGGTACAGGTTATAACTCCAATCAATTTATATTTTCCGGGAAGTGTTGGTGTTAAAAAAGGGGTACTTATAAACTGGTTTTGGAACCCTGTTCCATCATCGAACCACCATTCAAAACTATCAAAATTTTGAGTATTGGCAGCTTCTAAAGTAATATTAGGAATACAATTTCCCAAGGTTGCGAATTGTGCATCAAAATTAATTTCTGGTGGAGAAGGAAAACCGGAATAAAAACTCCCGGAAGTGGCTGCTCCATTAAAGTTAAAGTAGGCACAATATAATTCATCGCTACTTTCAACTGATATATTTCCTGTAAGCCCGGTAACTTTGTATGTTACATAGTCGGTTTTGCCAGTAACAGTACTGGGGCCAATTGTAGAGAAACTAGATATGGGTGTATTGTTAATGGTTACAGTAGCTCCGGATTTTGTAACGATGGTTACACCTCCGGTGTAATTAGTATTTCCGATATCTTCAATATTGGCTATGTTATCCAGATTCCCTCTGGCTTCGCAGCTTAATGGCGGCACAAAAAACATGCCTTGATTGGCTTCACTGGTTGTTGCTCCTACACCTTGATAAGCAAAGACAGGCGCGGAAGTTTCAACATACATATTACCACTGGTATTAAAGTTATTTCCTTCTATTAGATAGTATTCGCCCGCATTAATTGTTGTTACGGGTGCATTCCCATTTATGCTTATGGTTGTATTGTCTGTATGTGCTACAATTAGAATGTTTTCCCAATCATTATTACCATCTCCTTTAACGAAAATATATTCTGTTCCAACTTTTGATAAGCCCACAATTTGATCTATACCATAATCTCGACCACCGCCGTTATGAAAACTACCATTTGTGGAGCCACAGCTTACCACTATAGGTTTATCGGAGCTTATTAAACAACCTATTAAGCCATCATGGTTAATAACAGAGCTACTACTGTTTGTTGCTATAGTATAGCTTTCGCCTTTATTTAAAGTTGTATTTATGGGTGTGGTTCCAGAATAATTTTTTATAATAATACCAGCAGGAAGGTCACTAAAGGAGACCTGTGTATTATCCTCGGTTGCCATAACTGATGCAAAATTTAAATAATTATCTTGTGGGTTTTCATTTGTATAACTGCCGACTCTAAAAGTAGTTCCCAAGGCTGAAATTCCTTTACTTACTAAAGCTCCAGCTTGAGCAGTAGAACCTGCATTCATTCTTACTGATACATAAATAGGGCTTTCGGCTTCAATAATATAGCCTCTGTTGTTAACGACTACGCTTGTTTGTGATGAAGGGATAAATAATTGCCCGTTTCCAGAACCTATAGAGATTCGTTGTGGGTTTGTATTTGAAACATTACCAGTTATATTACTAGTAGTTGGTTGACCAACAGGCATAATAGTAAATGGAATATTTGTTGTACTTGGTGTTGATATGTAAATATATTGATCTTCTGGATTAGCATTTCCAAATTCTGCACTTGTTAGTGGTGGGATGTAATGTGTTTTATTTAATTGAGAATAACCTTGTGTAGTGATAGTAATTATAAATAATAATAATATTTTTTTATAAAGAATATTAGATTGCATAATCTACAATTGGTTGGGAGGGTTCTAATTGAACTAAATACTTAAAAATATAGTATTTAGTTCAATTAGACCTTAAAAAAACAGGAAGGTTTAAATTTTTTAGATAAAAAAAGTTTAATGGCGATTATTTTAATAAACTATTGTGTATTATCTTACTTTTATGTTAAAACTTTTATGAGATTAACGTTTTAAAGCAAAATGACCTTTAATATTAAAGGCATTGCCATTTTGGATAACATCGGCTGAGAACCAATAATCATCAGAAGGCATATTTTGTCCATTATATGTACCATCCCAACCAATGGACGTATGTGGTAAGGTTTTAATAAGTTTACCATGTCTGTTGTATATATGAACAATGGTTCCTGGTAATAATTCAATACCTACTATATGCCAGGTATCGTAGAAACCATCACTATTTGGCGTGACAAATTTTGGTATATCTATAACCATCACATCTTGCGAAACATCCATACATCCATTTAAATCTCTTACAGTAACGGTATGCAAGCCAAATGTCACATTTTCAAAAATATTAGATGTTTGTGGTTCGCCGTCATCTAATATAAATACATAATTCCCAATATTACTGGTGTCAATATCTACTGTAATACTGTTCGGGTCTGCAAAATCAACTGTTGTTGTAAAGTTTATGGTGGCCGATTGAGAATCGATAACAGAAAAATGATGTGTATATGGACAATCTCCACCTATAATATAGGGTCTGGTAACGGTCACTGAATAATTTCCGATTTCGCTAATATCATTTAATAGTATTTCTGGTGTTGTTTCTCCTGTAGACCATGAATAAGTGTCATCTGGGTTCCCTGTTTCTGCACTAATTACAAGAGGTAGATTATCTATACACAACGGAACCACATCATCAATAGGTATTACTGGTAATGGGTTTATACGAACTGAAAATTGTGTGGTATCAAAGCAGCCTGTATTGTTGTTTTCAATACGAGCATAAATAATTTCACTATCAAATGCGAGGTAATTATTGTCTACCATATTTGTACCTGCTTCAGCATTGGTAGTATCATTATAATAGGTAATAGTATAGTCTGAGGCATTTTGTGTTCCCAAAATACTATTAGTAGTTAATGCTGGTAAATTGAATTCAAACAATCCGTCAAAATTATCATCACATGTAATTAAATCCGGAATTGTGTTTGCAATGGGGTTTGGGTTTATTTGCAGATTGAATGAAGGTGCAATATAACAGCCAGTTGTGTTATCTGAAACTCTTATAAATATAGTATGATTGCTCGATGTATAATTAAATATGTTACTTAATGGTGCTAAGCCGTCATCGGCATCGCTTTGAGAATTGTGATATGATATAGTTACCAAACTAGGATCATCTACAATCATGGTATCTACAGTAGATAAATCGAAAGTATCTGTATCATTATCACAAATAGGGATGGTTCCTATATTATTAGTGGGAGGAGGTAGGTTTATTTCTAATTCTAGTGGTACGACACTAAAACACTCGGTTAAAGTATTTGCCACTTTGATATATACAGTTTTTGCGTTAGAAATAAAATTTGATGGATCTACTATTTCGTTTGTGTTATCTAAACCATCGTTTTGGTTTATGTCATCAAAATTTTCAAAATAGTTTATTATAAGGCTAGTTTGGATTCTATCTAAAATTTCAAAATCGGCTGTTGTTAAATCAAATGTTGTACTCCCATCGTAATCTTCATCGCATAGCGTTAGCGGGGTAGGTATAGTAATATCTGGAGCAGCAAGAATATTTATATTTATTTCTTCAATAACATAGCAAAGTGAGTCGTCACTTTCAATTCTGGTATATATGGTTTGTGGGTTTCTGGTATTAGTATAAGTGAGAGGTAATGCATTATCATTAGCTTCTGCATCTTCTCTGGTGATGTGAAACGTAATATTTAGAACTTCAGGAGGGGTAGGACCCTGTATTTCTAAAATTTTTTCATTTAGATCAAATGTATCTATACCATCATTAGATATGTCATCACATCTAAAAAAAGGATCGGGAATATTGTAAACGGGATCTGGGGATACTTGTAATATAAATGAAGCGATATCAAAACAACTGGCATCAGTTATATTCTCCACGCGCACATAAATGGTTTGAGTTCTGGAATTGTTTCGGTATAGAGCATTTTTATCAATAGGTATTGTGAAAGCTGCATCTTCAAAATAAAAAACTTCTTTACCTATTTGCCCATTTAAAATTTCTGCATCTTTATCAACTAACAAAAAATCTGCTGTACTACCGCCACCTGTTTGACAAATCTGAAAGTTGCTAATAGTTGGGATATCCGGTAAGGTGTTAACAATGACTTCAAGTTCTACAATATTATAACATCCGGAAGTGCTTACAGTGCTTTCTACTCTTATAAAAATGGTTTGAGTTGTAGCATTGAATGTTGTAGGGTTCGTAATGGGATTTGTAAAGCTATCAGCATCATCAAAAGACGTAAAAAAATCTATATCTAATCCAGTTGGTATAGGGCTCCCCACAACTTCAGTAAGTTTATCTTCAAGATTTATAATAGAAAATCCATCTTGGTCATTATCACAAATTAAGTATGGGCTTGGCTGTGTAGCAGGAGGAGCTAAAGTGACCTCAATTTCAAAAGAATTTGTAGTAGCACATCCTGTATCATTATTAGTAATTCGAGCGAAAATAGGCTCTATAGGATTTGTATTTGTGAAAAAATCCGGTAGTTGATTGGACGTGTTATTTTCTGCATCGAAAAAGGTAGGGAAATAGGTCACAGTAAAATCTGTGTTACTATTAGTTACCATATCATCAAGTGAGTGTAGATCAATGCTAACAAAGCCATCATCGTCGGTATCACAATAGGGAATCGGGTTAGCTGGATTGAATTGTAATATCGGGTTTACAAGTAATGTTATTTCGCCTACTTGTGCACAATTTCCATCGTCTAGGCTTACATATAACACTGTAGGGCTGGTAGCTTCATATAATACCCCTTTAGGTATAGGTGCATTGTTATTATCTCTATCGCCTTCTGTTTCATAAAAAGTAACAGTAACCGGATTTGTTAAATCATTGGCAATATGAGTTTCTACGGATGTTAAATTGAATTCTAATGTATCATTATCTATATCATTATTATCGCATAAGGCAAAATCTCCTAGATTTGTACCGGTTAAAAGTAGATTAGTGTGAATTTCAAGAGGAACTATAGAAGCACAGAGCGTTGTATTACTTTCTATTCTTATATATATAGTTTGCTCTTCAAAGTTTATATTTTGATAATTTGTTTCATTTGGAATAGGGTTACTACCCGTATTGGCATCATCGTAACTTTCATGGAATGTTGGTGTTACACCAGCAGGTAAACCACCAACAATATTACTTAAAGCATGTCTTAAATTAAAACTAGCGAATCCATCTAAATCTGTATCACAAGCATCCAGATAGAGTGTTTCTCTATCTACTATGGGGCTTATCGTCATATTTACCGTTAATGTTTCAGATGTGTTTACACAGCCTGTTAACGCGTTTATGACACGAACATAAATGATCTCTGTAGGTGTATTGCTATTAACATAAGGAGAGGGTATCGGGTTATTACCAGTATTAGCATCAGCCTGGCTATCATGATAAGATACTATTAAATTACTTTGACCATTGGTTATTTGACTATCTTTTTGTGTTAAGTCTATGATAGCAAAACCATCTGGAGAATCATCTTCGTCACAAATTTCTAAAGTTGATGGGGCGGTTATATTTGGAATTGGATTTACTACTAAATTAAAAGTAGTATAGGCAAAACAGTTGCTGTCTAAATCGTCTATTCTAACAAAAATAGGTTGAGGATTCACTGTATTAGAGATGGGAGCGGTTATATCATTAACATTAGCTCTGGCATCTGCATCAGAAAGGTGGTATGTATAGGTGTAATTTGAAAAGGGGATGTTATTGATGAGTTCTGTATCTTTAGTTGAAAGGTCAAATGTTTCACTTTCATCACCACTTATATCATCACATAATCCATAATCGCTAATAGGAGTAATAGGTTCTTCTGTATTTAATGACACATTTATTTCATCTTCTTCAGGGCAACTTGTTCCATTTAAATCTACAGTAACAACAACTCTATAAGTACCACTTTGAATGGCATTATATGTAGGGTTTATAGCGCCATTTATTAAGTTATTATCTAAATACCAGGCATAAGTAGCCATAGGGTTTTGTATATCTGCATCTAAAAGTGTTGAGCTTGCACAAGTTTCTATATCATCACCTAAGTCTAAAATTTTAAAACTATCGCCTTCAATAAATACGGCAGAATCAAAAGTCCCATCGTTTTGATCGGCAATAATTATTTTAACATGATATGTAATATTAGGGGTAATAGTTGTTGATGCTGTTAATACGGTGGTGCGTCCAATATAATTAGTATCTCCTATATTGTAACCATCAAAATATTGTTGATTTTGGGGCGCACAGGCAGGAAGTAAATTAGGACGTACATTGTTTGTGTTAACAGGGTCAGATGTTCCCGGCACTAAAGCAATGTTTTGATAAGGCCCTGTACTGCTAGCTTCTCTAATAAGAAAGACAAACCCATCAGAAACTAAACAAGGATTAATACCATCATAGTCTTCTGATGCAAATAAATAGTTAAATTGAACTTGATTTGATATGGATACGATATCGAACTCTATAGATGTTGCGTTTAGGGTATTTGTAATACCTAAAGCAGTTTCCAAATCTGGATCTGTTCCCCAGGTTGTAGAACTTTCACTAAGCGGAGGTGTAATGACACCATTTCCAGCAGAGGTAGCACTACCGGTTGAAAGCATGATACCATTTTCGAAAGGGAAATTTGAGCCGGCACGTTCAAAATACCCATAACTTGGTAGTCCATGCATATTGCCATTAACCGATGAGGTTATATTAGAAATATCCACACAACCATCTACCAGATTATCTTCTATAAGTTGTTGTAAACCTACATTACTATCTACTGTTATTTGCTGAGAAAACATGGCGTTATTACAGCAAATAAGTATAAATAAGAAATAACAAATAAATCTCATGGTCTGTAGGCCTTCTTTTTTTGATTCTTTTAGATCAATATTTATTTAAATAGAATATCGGGTAAATTTTGATCGGAAAGTAGATGTTTTTTGAGTGAAACACAAAAAAACACAACGAAACGCATTTTTATTAGTTTTGAGGTCTTTTTTAGTATTTTAAAGTAAAATGATTCTTAAAAATCCTACCGTCTTGTAACTCAATAGCAAACCAGTAGTCATCAACAGGTAATTTTTCCCCATTGATGGTACCATCCCACCCAATACCAGTAGGACTTATTTGTTTTATTAGTTTACCATATCTGTTAAAAATACGAATTTTGGTTTCTGGTTGAATCATACTTGAAACACCATATATCTGCCAGGTGTCATGTACACCATCATTGTTAGGGGTAAAGAATTTAGGAAAACCTATAACAGACACTTTATAGGGAATGGCTCCACAATTATTTTTTACATCGTTTACGGTTACTGTATAAATACCTGGGGGGACATTTTCAAATATATTGCTTTTTTGGTAAGGATAAACTATAGCATTATTTTGGTCTAGTAACCTGTATTCATAGTCACCTTCACCAGATACGATAACTGTAATCATATTGTTTTGAGAGGCATCAACTACATTAATGTCTTGAATAGTAGCTATGTTAGAAGCTTCAACTGTTATAGTTTTGTTTTTGGTACATCCGTTACTATTAATAACGGTTACATTATAAATATCAGGTTCATTTATTTGAATTTCGTATGTACTTTCACCTGTAGACCAACTATACGTATAATTACTCGGAGAATCATTTAAAATAGTGGCGTTTATATTAATGGTTTCGGGAAAAGTATTTAAACAATAGTAAGTGAGTGCTTCTCTATCTATGTTGGGCAATTCATTAACTCTAAGGGTTATTTCTCCAATGTCAAAACAGGCATTATTATTTTCTACCCTTGCAAAAATTATTTGGTTGTATGGATTGTTTTCGTTTGTATAAGATAAATCTAAATTATTTTCTTCTAAAAGCGCATCATTATAGGTTTCGTAATAAGTTATTGGATACGTAAAGCCATTAATCGCTTGGATATTGGTTGTTATTTCATCTAGATTAAAGGTATTAATACCGTCTTCAGACTCTAGTTCATCACAATCTTCATGAACATAAGGTTGAATATTTTCAAGACTTAAATTCAAAGTTAATACAGACGTGTCGTAACAGTTGGTATCTATATTGTAAACTTCAACATATATGGGACTCGGGTTATCTGCATCATACGTATAATTACTACTATTGGTAATTTCGGAATTTCTAGTACTATCAGTAAAAAACCTTGTGGATAAACCTAAAATGCCACCAGTTAAGGCATTGTTAGCTTGATTTAGATCAAACCTTGTAAAACCACCAGCTATACCATCTTCGTCACATTGGATCAGTTCTGCATCAAATGCTGTTGGGTTTGTATTATAAGTTACCTGAGCTATACCTTCTAATGTTTCTTTACAATCCCCTGTATTTGTGTCGACAAAGACTTTATATGTTCCGGGAACTGAAACTTCCAGATCAAAATCAGATTCAGGTAACGGGACATCGTTTAAAGACCATGTGTAAATAGCTCCAGGAATGTTGTCGGCTTGTAATATATATTTATCTCCGGCACATAATTCTAATCTTGTAGTTATGGCGTTGTTATCTATAATATCTATTTTTTGAGTAAAGAAAGATGTTATAAATGGAGGTAAACCTTGTGTTGAATTACGGGTTAAGCTGATGGCATTATGTTCGTAATCGCATGAAACTCCTAAAATATTAGGTTCATTTATAATGGATAAAAAGGGAGACCCTCTATCGTATGTACTGCTCATGGCTCTATAAATTCTACCATCTGGACCTAATTGTAAGCTGCCTCTATACATTTGCCTGTCATCTATCACAGTTTCAGTATCACTTATATTTGGAGCTGTTAAATCATATTGTAATAAGGATCCATATTGTTTTGTGGGGTCGAAAAAATCCAGATTGGGATCGGTATTAAAATACGCTGAAACGTATAAAACAGTACTGTTTTGTGAAAACTCAACGCCATATGGGGATTGTTTTTTTTCTGGAGGGTCAAAATTAATATTAATTTCTTGTTGGTTGCTAACAATTCCTGTATTTACATCAAAATCATAGAGAAATATACCGTCTGAAGAATTTGCGGACACTAATTTTGTACCATCTGGAGATAGTTTTAAGCAACCTCTTTGATCGGTTACAACAAGATCATTAAATGTAGAAGAGACAGGTACTGTATTTATACCCATATCTGTTATCTCGTATGCATGATATGTGTTTAAAAGGTTATTGGTGGCAGCACCATCTGTAGAGGAGAAGGTAATTACCCAAAGTGCCTGTGTTTCGCAATCTTTTTGAACGGCACTGATTTTTTCGGAACTATTTGGAAGCAAGTTAATATTTTTTGATGTGACATCTCCAAATGTCCCATTTAAGCTCATATCAACTTCAGAATAGTTGAACCCCAGGTCGGGGTCACCATTTGCAGATATGGATGTGTCTACAGTAAAAATATAATATATATTGGGATCTTTAGGTTTTGGAATTACTATGGCAGATTGCGAACTGGAAGGGTCTCCAAACAAACCATTTCCTGTAAGACCATTTGCATTTGGCATGGGTCTGTGTAATCTATCCCATACGGTTACGCCATCTGTATAAAATAATAGGTTGCCATCGCCATCAGAAATAGTAGTACAGCCTTCACGAGTGGTTAACTGGCCATCTGTTAGTTCTGATATGGTTCCATTGGCATTAAAACGAATCCCGGCATAATTGCCAAAATACCAATTAGACGCTTCGTTTTGAGAAAAAGTATTAAAGCTCGTAATAAAACATATTATTAATACGATAATCTTTTTCATAGCATTTGGTAGTATACTACCAAATATATTATAAATCTCGCTTTTTTAATAATCTATACGATAAAAAGATAAATAAGGCAGTCCAACCCAAAACAATAGCAATTTCGTACCAATGCACTGCGTAATCGTATGTCAAGTCTTCTCCTAATTGAGCTGCCAATTCTTTGGCTGCAGATAATCTTGAGCCGGGTTCATCTATTAAATTCCACATAGATTTAAATGGTAAAAATTGATATATTCTATCTGTTTCATCAAAACCTTTGTAGTGACCACTAATTATAAAGTAGCTAATGAATTCTATTAAAAATAAAACAGCCATAGCTGCAACAGCAAAAGCAGAGCGTTTAATTAATACTCCTAAAAATAAACCAAAAGAGAAAAAGCACACCAGCTTTATAAAGAATGCTAACAAAAATTCTAGATCGGTAAAAATGATTGCTGGCTCGGTATAGCTAGAATAGATTAGTCCTAAAACAATTGAAACTAAAAACACAAAAACTGTTGAAATTGCGGCAAAAGAGAGAGCCATGTAGAATTTTGACAATATAAATTCTTTCTTACTTAAACCATCAATTAAGTTTTGTTTTAGTGTTTTATTACTATATTCATTTGCCGTCATAGATACAATGACCATTAAAAGGAAAATTTTAAAAAAAGCAGCGACAAATGTATTGAAATGCCAGATATATGGGAAATTAAAAATTCCTAGCTCGGCTAGGTGAAATTTAATTGAACCAATATCAAATTTTATTGATGCAATAAGAGCAATTGATACTAGTAATAAAAAGTATATTGATATTAAAACTTTGCTTGCTTTATTATGTTTTATTTTTTGAAATTCTATACTTAAAAGTCGTAACATGTGATGCGTTTTGGTTCTATTAGTTGTTGTCTGTTAATTGCAAAAATTGCTCTTCTAAACTTTCTTTGCGTTGTACCAAATGTGTGAGTATAATACCTTTTTCGAATAAGTACTTGTTAAAATCTTCAGATTTCATTGGGGAGTCCAAGAAAGCGGTAACTAAACCATCTTCAACTTTAATATTTTTAAATGAGACATTATTTTCCAATAACGCTACTAATTCATTCTGTTTATTCGTTTTTAATTCAAAAAAACCATGGCTCGAAATCATTTCATCAACACGACCAGAATATAGTTTAACACCTTTACGCAATACAACAACATGTGAGCAAACTTTTTCAACTTCGTCTAATAGATGTGAGGCTAAAAGAATAGTGGTGCCTTTCGCTGCAATTTGTTTTATAATTTCTCTAATTTGATGTATGCCCTGAGGATCTAATCCGTTAGTGGGCTCATCCAAAATTAAAATCTCAGGGTCGTTTAAAAGTGCAGATGCTATGGCTAAACGCTGTTTCATTCCCAACGAATAAGTTTTAAACTTACTGTCTTTTCGCTCTAAAAGCCCAACAATTTCCAGTTTCTCATCAATTTTTGCATAGTCAACACCTTTAATTTTACAAACGAGCTTCAGGTTTTGGGTTGCTGTCATGTACGGATAAAAATTTGGACGTTCTATAATAGCTCCGACCTTTTTTAGAGCATCATGTGTTGTTATATTCCCATCAAACCAATAAAAATCCCCCTGCGTTTTATTTACAACATTTAATACGATTCCTAAGGTGGTTGATTTCCCACTTCCATTGGGGCCTAAAATACCATAAACGTTGCCCTTATTTATAGTGAATGATAAATCTTTTACTGCTGTTAAATACCCGAATTTTTTGGTGAGATTGCTAATTGTTAGTATAGACTCCAAATTTTTACATTTTTTATGCTATTTAGAAACATAGCATTGGTTATTTATTAAAAATATGACGACAGTATGATTACTTTGTTACAGGCTTATAAAATAAAAGCTTTAAATTTGAGTAATTATACTATTTATGGAAGATTTAAAGATATCTAAAAAAAAGCCATCGTTTCCTGTAACGCCCAAGTTACATGATTATCTTTATGAATATAATAGAAATATAAAAATCCCTATTTTTTATGAAGATTTATTACGTTTTCAAGGCTCTGTAGTGGTTTATGATAAAGAGGAAAAAGACACTTTATGGATACGGGTTTTTTATAATGAATTTGAAAGAGAAGAGATTGATTTATCTTTAAAAAAGGTTTATACCATTTTGCATTCTGATGGAAACGAGAATACCATACCTTTTCTTAATGTGGATGCTATTGATTATTGCACGTTTGGAAATTCGAAGCCATTTAGAATTAAAATTCGAAATATTTTAAATGATAATTTCACCTATTTTTATGTGAAAATTGCAGATGCATCTCGAGTTTATGGTTTAGAATTAGAACATATGTTATCGCCTTATAATCTCAATTTTTTAGTTTATAAAAATACATTAATAGAAGAGCATATTGTTGGTATTCCTGGAGATGAATTTGTAAAGAATATGCTTCCTAAATGTGATAAATCTGAAAAAGCTCAAATAGCCAAAGAATTTGTAAAGTTTAATGAACGTTGTATGATTAGGCTTTTAGGTGACATGCGCTCTTATAATTATGTTATTGTACCAACCCACGATTTTGATCATGTTGTTTATAAAATTAGAGCGATAGATTTTGATCAACAATCGTACGAAGGAAAGTTTAATATTTATAGGCCACAATTTTTTAAAGAAAATTTAAAAATGGTAGAATTGGTGTCTAATAGTATACAGAAATTATCTATAGATCAATATAAAACGGAGGAACGTTCTATTTTGGTAAAGCGTTTAAAGAGTTTTCCCGGTAGAGTTGATAAACTATTAGATTGTATGTGTACAGATACCATTTCAAAAGAAGAAAATATAGATTTATTAAAAATGAAAATCTTTGAATTTACTCAAGATGTGAAGTTCAAGCACTCTAAAAATATGGGAGAAATTCTTAGATGTTCTATGGAGTTTTTAACTCGTAATTATGAAAATGTAAATCTGGAAAATTTAAAATAGTCTTAATTAATTCCAATTTTCATCGAAGTCTAAATTGTTATAATCGTCAACATCAATACTATCTTCAAACTCATTGTAATTGTCGTCTGTGTCTGCTTCAAATAATTTTTCGGGAGCTACATCTGGTACTTGACCTTTAACAAACATTAAATTGGGGTAATCAGTACCCTTAGCTTCTTCTACAATTTCAGCTAATTCAACATAAAATGTCCACATACTTAAAAAGTCGTACACATAAATCAGTTTTGGCTGTACCTCGTGTACAACGCTACTAATTTCTGTTTCATTCATTAATCGGGCAGAGTTGTCTTCACTTAAATCGAACAGTGAAATTTCTTCACCTTGATTCCATTGGTCATCACTTAAATAAAACGACGCCATTTCTGTACCATCAAATCCAAAGGATTGAGTGATAATATTATGCAAATCTTCAAGAGTATCACTTTCGCGAATTTCTAAATCACGAAAAATATCCTCTTCGGTATCATTGTCTAAAATAACTCTAAATCTGTAAATCATGATGAAATAGTTATACTACAAAGGTATGTTTTTTTTCGATTATTTGGTAAAACGATGCAATGTAAAAGTCATGGCGCTTAATAAAAAGAAAGCTCCTATTTGATGTGCTACACCTAACCAAACAGGTACTTGTAATAGGATAGTGAATATACCTAATAAAAATTGGATACATAATACGACAAGTAATATCTGTATGCCTTTAGATTGGTACTTTGTAAGCTGTAATTTTTTTGATTTTTTCCAAATTAATAAAATGAATAAAACAATGACATATGCCAACATTCTATGTACAAATTGAATACCACTTTTGCCTTCAATGAAATTTTTGTACCATGGACTTTGCTCAATGTAAACGGTTTGGTGCATAAATTTACCTTCACTCATCATGGGCCAATGGTTATGTATAAAACCGGCATCTAATCCGGCTACAAAAGCACCATATATAATTTGAAGTAGTAAGATAGCAAGGCTTAATCGTATTAAGTTTCTAAAGGATTTATTTATTTGTTTTTTATGCGGAAATATTAAATCTAATGCAACCCAAAAGGTATATGCAAAGGTTATAAATGCTGTTGTTAAATGTGCTGCCAGCCTGTAATGGCTTACATCTGGATTATCAACTAAGCCACTTTTAACCATATACCATCCCAAAAAACCTTGAAATGCACCAAGGCATAGCAAGATAATAGCCTTTTTTGCGGTTGCTTTTGATATCTTTTTTTTAATTAAAAAGTATATAAATGGGATTAAAAATACGAGTCCTATAAACCGACCAATAACACGATGTAGCCATTCCCAGAAATAAATATCTTTAAAATCTTGAAGTGTAAATTGGTTATTTAATTTTTGATATTCGGGGTATTGTTTATATAAATTAAAAGCTTCTTGCCATTCTACGTCATTCATTGGCGGAATAGTACCAGAAATAAGTTTATAGTTAGATATAGATAATCCGGAATGTGTTAATCTTGTAATGCCGCCTACGACTACCATAATAAAAATTAGCAGACATCCGGTAAGTAGCCAATAAATAACTTTTTTATTGTCTTTATTCATCTTTTTGTCTGGTCGAGCGCAGTCGAGACCTTTTCTTTAGTAAAATTAATTAACCTCTCGACTGCGCTCGAGGTGACATTGTATTTAGCCTATCATTTTTTTAAAGCAAAGGCTATTAGTCATATCTTTATACTGTCCGTAATTTGGTATTACTGTATAGTTGTTCTTTTTATAAAATTGTACAGCTTCTACCTGCCTTTTTCCGGTTTCCAACACACATGCTTCGTAGCTTAATTCTTTAGACCAGTTTTCTAATTCTTTTAGAATTATAGTAGCAACACCCTTTCCTCTTGTTTCTGGAAGTGTGTACATACGTTTTACTTCGGTTTCATGCTCTGTATATTTTTTAAAAGCACCACAGCCAACAGGTTTATTATCTATATAAGCAATTACTACATGCTTTAGTACATCAATATTGTTGTATTGATTATAAAACTCATGATCGTCTCCGTCAACAACCTTTAGATAGTCATTTAATAAGTTTACTAAATTGATGAAGTCTTTATTGTCGGAATCTGTTCTAATTAGTTTAATCATGCTACTGAACTATTTTTAATCCTAATCGCTCTCCTTCTTTTATCATTAATTTATAGGCGGCGTTGTATTCATTTGGAATATCTCCTTCTAAAATAGCTTCTTTTATAACATCTTTTATTAAGCCGATTTCACGAGATGGTTTTATATTAAACGTTGCCATAATCTCTTCTCCGGTAATTGGCGGTTGAAAATTTCTAACATGGTCTCGTGCTTCAACTTCGATAATTTTTTCTCGAACTATTTTAAAGTTGTTGTGATATTTATTGAATTTTTTAGGGTTTTTTGTTGTAATGTCTGCTTCACAAAGCGTCATTAAATCGTCAACAAAATCACCAGCATCAAAAACCAAGCGGCGTACGGCAGAATCTGTAACGATATCTTGTGCCAGCACAATAGGGCGTGAACTCATGAATACCATTTTCTGTACAAATTTCATTTTATCATTTAATGGCATTTTTAGCCTTTTAAATAAATGATAGACCATTTTAGAGCCTTCAAATTCATGCCCGTGAAATGTCCAACCTACTTTTTTGCTAAACTTTTTTGTTGGTGCTTTGCCTATATCATGTAGTAAGGCTGCCCAACGTAACCAAAGGTTATCGGTGTTTTTTGCGATGTTATCAACGACTTCCAAGGTGTGATAAAAATTATCTTTATGTCGCTGACCTTCAACTTCGTCAATACCTTTTAATGCTGTTAGTTCCGGCATTATATAATTTAATAACCCGGTTTTTTCCAGTAGAAGAAATCCAATAGACGGCTTTTTACTTTCTAGAATTTTATTTAATTCTGTTACAATGCGCTCTTTGGTTATAATTTTGATACGATGGCTGTTTTTGGTAATAGCGTTTAGCGATTCACTTTCAATTGTAAAGTTTAATTGCGTAGCAAAACGTATGGCACGCATCATACGTAGCGGATCATCGCTATATGTAATATCTGGTGCTAAAGGTGTGCGAATAATTTGTTTTTCTAAATCTTTAATGCCATTAAATGGATCTAATAAATCACCAAAATTAGATTCGTTTAAGTTTAAAGCTAAAGCATTTATGGTAAAATCACGACGGTTTTGGTCATCTTCTAAAGTGCCAGTCGTTACTATAGGGTTTCTGCTATCTTTATTATAGGACTCTTTGCGAGCTCCTACGAACTCGATTTCGATATCATCATGTCGAAGCATGGCTGTGCCATACGTTTTAAAGACCTGTACTTTAGGTTTGTTTGGAAGGTTTTTGGCAACCTGTTTTGCAAGTTCAATACCATTACCAACGGCAACGACATCAATATCTTTTGCATGACCTCGTTTTAATATAAAATCACGTACAAAACCACCAATAACAAAACTGTCTAAATTTAATTCTTTAGCAGATTGCGATATAATTTTAAAAATATTATGCTGTAATGCCTTTTTGTAATTCATATTTTAATTGCCACGAAACGAATACACGAATTAGTTTTATAATACAATTACTTTTATGGTCTATAAATTTTCGTGTATTAGTGGCTAAATTTCACGTTCTTATAACTCTAACAATACCACTGTTACTCAATTTAATAATTGAAGATGGTTTGTTACAGATTTTTTCGCGATGCAAATTTACAACATAGTCTACACCTTTTATAACCTCTTGAGATATTTCTTTAAATGATTTGGGAGTTGGTTGTCCGCTTATATTTGCTGATGTTGAAACGATGGCAGTATTAAGTTTTCTTGTGAGCTGATAACAAAACTCATCATCCGGAATTCTAATCGCTATAGAACCGTCATCAGCAATTAAGTTAGGAGCTAAATTTTGAGCTTCATCATAGATAATGGTTGTAGGTTTTTCAGAAATATCAATAATATTTAAAGCTACTTCAGGAATTTTTTTCACGTACTTTTTTAACATTCTATCATCTGCAACCAAACATATTAAAGCCTTACTGTCCTCACGCTGTTTTAGTTCATATATTTTTTTAACTGCTTCTTCATTAGTTGCATCGCAACCAATGCCCCAAACTGTATCTGTAGGGTAGAGTACGAGTCCGCCGTCTTTTATTACTTGTATAGCGTTATTTATTTCTTTTTGCATGCCTAAGGCACTTAATTTTTTACTAATAGAATTTGGTAAGCATCAATTAAAACTTTCCAATTCTTCTTACGCATATATTCCACAACTGTTTTCCCTTTTCCACCACCAGGTAATCCACAATCATCTATTAATACTATAGAGTTATCGTGTAATTTATCTTCAATAATTTGAAATTCTTTTAAATGATGTTCCTGACTTTTAACTTGAATTTCTTTATCTGTTTTTGAATAATCGTAGCTATCTAAATATAAAAAATCGACAGTCTCATTAAAGTTTTTAAGAAATTCTAAAGAGTCATTCAAATGTACTGTTATGGTGTCATTTAAATCTTGTCTATTAACTTCATCTTGAGCACCTTTTACCGATTCTTCACTAATATCGACAGAATGCATTTTAGCATTATTTTGCTTTGCCCATTTGCCAAAAACAAACGTTGCTGCCCCATCTCCTTTAGTATTTTTTAATCCTTCTCTTGAAGTACCTGTTTCAATAATCATTTTAACATGCCTTTCGTCAAGTAATTTTAATGTTTTAGCAAATGTTATTCTTCGCCTTCTAAAATTATATTTAAAGGGCATAAAAGGGTATAACGATTTATGTTTTATAAATTTTAATGTAAAGTGTATTGTTGGAGGCAAAAGTAGAGCGATTGTCAGTATTTTAAATACCATATTGTAAGTTTTTTGTGTAAAAGGTTAGTTGTCAATATCTTATAAAATAATTTTTATATTTTAGCCAAAATTAATTAAAATATATAAATGGGGAAACAACTAAAGTACATGTTTTTAAAGTTAAAATCTTTTTTAAGGAAAAAAATTCTAGGTAAATATGCCATTGGAGTGTTATATGAAACGAAGAATGGAAATATTGCTGCACCTATAGAAGACCTTATGGTAGGTAAAAAACTTGGCTGCTATGGTGAGTATAATATGTCTGAGATTAATACCATAAAAGATTTTATAAAGCCAACGGATACCATTTATATAGTTGGAGTACATTGGGGTACTTTACTTATACCGCTTTCTAAATATTGTGAAAAAGTTGTAGGGTATGAAGCGAATCCAAAAACGTTTTTTTTTTTAGAAACCAATTTATTAATTAATAAAATAAGTAATGTTTTATTATTTAATAATGCAGCAGGGGATACTTCTAAAAAAATGAAATTTTATACAAGTATCATTAATTCAGGCGGTAGTAAAATAAAGCCTAAAATTGATAAACAAATGTATGTTTATGATGATCCTGATACTATTGAGGTTGATATGGTCGCTATTGATGAACATTCAAAAACTAATAATTTAAATGAGGCGCAGGGTATAATCATGGATATTGAAGGGGCAGAATATTATGCTTTGCAGGGTATGACAAGTGTACTAAAAGCAAGCAGGTTCTTATATATTGAATATGTACCCCATCATTTAGAAAATGTATCATGCACTAGTAATGAGGACTTCTTTAGTTTAATACTCCCTCATTATAATACTGCGAGATTTATGAATGATAGATCCAAATTTTTTGATATTACGAATGATAGTGACATGTTTTTGTCTTATATAAATACATTAAA
The DNA here is from genome assembly GCF_030540835.1 of Flavivirga aquimarina. Taxonomy (GTDB): domain Bacteria; phylum Bacteroidota; class Bacteroidia; order Flavobacteriales; family Flavobacteriaceae; genus Flavivirga; species Flavivirga aquimarina. Next base: position 93,044 of record NZ_JAUOEK010000101.1, read on the forward strand.
AGATGCAGGAAAATCAGATGATATATTATTTACCAACTAGTATGTCTCTATAAACTTTTATATATTCTAATGCTGCAGTATCCCAGTTAAAACTTTTAGCATGATTTATATAGTTTTGTGATAAGATGTCTTTATTTTTATTGAAAGTATTTAAGCCATTTTCTAAAACTTCTGCCATGTATTTAGGATCATAATGATCCCAATAAAAAGCATGTTTCCCTCCAATTTCGGGAAGCGAGGTGTTATTAGATAAAAATGCAGGTTTACCAAAACGCATAGCTTCGATTGGTGGAATACCAAAGCCTTCTCGTAATGATGGGAAAACAAATGCATCACAATTTTGTAAATAGTACTGTTTATCTAATTCGGATATTTTACCAGTAATTAAAACACGATTTTCTAGCCCTAATTCTTTTATTGTACTCTGCAGTGTATTGTTAGCATAAGTGGTATTATTGTTCCCCGATAGTATTAAATCGTATTCAGGCAAACATTTTAGCATTTGCACTAATACATGAAAATTTTTACGTTCTGTAAATTCTCCAATGCTAAACAAAAAAGGCCGTTTCGATATTTGTTTTGGAGTATAATTCTGAGGGATTTTAATATCTATGATTGGATTACCATTATAGATAACATATTCGGGAACATCTGGAACTTTAAAATATTTATGAGTTGAAGCTTTTGCATAATTTGATATATAGGTAATGGCATGACTTCTGTTTAGTTTTTCTTGAAAACGTACATTGCGTTCATGCGACATATCGCTAGATTGTTCTTCAATAAAATTAACATCATGTACGGTTAAAAGATATGGTATGTCATGGTAAGGCTCAATTTTAATATTTTGATTAAGACAATGCCATACATCATATTTTTTTCTAATTCTAAACAGTTTATGCCTGCTAAGGGTATGGTATTTTCTATACTTAAAGTATGAGCTGAATTCAGATTTTAAAAGTTGTGTGTTTTTTGCATGAAGTGTCATTTTAAAATCTTCAATATTAGCATTGTAAAGTCCTTTTATTAAATGATAGTTGAATTGACCAAATCCAAAATGTAGATTTTTGATGTTATGAGATTCTAAAAATATATGCTTCATAATTCTTTTTGGCAAAGTAATAAATTGCTATAATATATTGATGCAATTATTTAAAAAGATAAAAAGTAATTGTAATATTGCTCTATGAAGCATTCGGAAATTAGAGCGGAATTTCAAAGTCACAAATTGGTGCTTGATGATTTTATTACAAACTTTGAAACTAAGGGAGAGCCTTTTGGAAATCAAGATAGAAATTCATTAAAACTATTTAAGCTAGAGGATAAGATAATTAACGTTAAATCCTTTAGAATACCCAATATTGTAAACCAAATTACTTATAAATTTTTTAGAAAAAGTAAAGCACAACGCTCCTACGAATATGCTAACAAGCTTAAGGAGTTATATATTGGTACACCAGAACCAATTGCTTATTACGAATACAAAACCCCTTTTCTGTTTAAAAAAAGCTATTATATAAGTGAGCAGATAGATTGCGATTTAACGTATAGGGAATTAACAACAGATTTTGATTATCCAGATCACGAAAACATACTTAGAGCTTTTACCAGATTTACTTTCGATTTGCATGAAAAAGGTATTCATTTTTTAGACCATTCACCGGGAAATACTTTGATAAAGAAAACGGATAATGGTTATGATTTCTTTTTAGTTGATTTAAACCGTATGGAGTTTAAAAATTTAGATTTTGAAACGAGGATTAAAAATTTTGCCAAATTGACGATTCATAAATCTATGATAGAAGTTATGAGTGATGAGTATGCCAAATGTACTGGTGAAGCTTATGATGCGATATTCAATTTAATGTGGAAAGAAACGGAAGATTTCCAACATAAATACCACAGAAAAAGACGCCTTAAAAAGAAATTAAAGTTCTGGAAAAAGTATAATTAACTGTTTTTTTGAAGTCTATAAAGCTTAATATACTTTAAAAAAGTAACGTTAAAAGTTTGTACGCAAATAACCAAACCATTTAGACCATCTAAAAACCCCAATCTTAAAAAGTAGGCTTTAAAAAAAGCCCATGAAGGGTTAAATAATATTTTCCAAATAGAAGACCTTTTTCCGGCATCGAAATAAGCTTTTGCAGCAATACTGGAAAAGTTTTCAACCTTTAGGCTATGTTCACTATAATCTCTGTAAATCCAATGCAATAGATCACCTTTAAGCTTTCCTGCTTTTAAACCTTTTTTTAGTGTGTACCTATCATGTGGGTTGATACCTTTCCACTCACCATTGCCTTTTTTAAACAATCGTAGCTTTTTATCCGGATACCAATCAGAATGTTTAATCCATTGCCCACAATAGTTATTTAACCTGTTGCAATAATAGCCATCAAAAACCCAATGCTCTTTTACTTTTAAAATAGATTCTTTAAGTGTGTCAGACAGTGCTTCATCCCCATCTAGCGATAAAATATAATCGTATTTAGCTTGAGAAATAGCATAATTTTTCTGTTCTATATAACCTTCAAATTTATTTTGAATTAATACAACATTGTGAGCTTTGCATATTTCAAGAGTTTTGTCTGTAGAAAAAGAATCGACTACAACAATTTCATCAACAACACCGACCAACGATTTTAAACACTTTTCTAAATGTTCTTCTTCATTAAATGTAATGATGACTCCAGAAATTTTAATCATGCTCTTTAATTTGATTCTTTAGCAGTTTTCCAGCAAAACTAGGATATTATTGATTTACAAAAAACTTTTCGAATGTCTAGATTTAATTTTAAACAGAAATTATTTTAAAAACGCTTTTAGTTTATTTGTAAAAAGCTCTGGTTTAAACATTTCATATAATGTTGCTGCTTTATTTTTTAATGTCTTCTCAGCCTTGGTATATAACTCAGGCTTGTAATCCTTTAAATGAACACCCACATTATTGTCATTTTCAAAAAGGCTCCAGGTTGCTTTATCTATCCATGGTGAAAATATAGCAAAGGTTTTAATGTTTAAGGCTTTAGCCATATTAATAGCACCGCCTTCATTACCAATTAAAGCGTCACAATGGTATGTAACAGCTAAAAATGCTCTTAAATTTTCACCAAACACATTAAAGAAAATATTATTTTGAGTTTCCGGATTGCATAAATTAAATATAGAACGGGCTTCAGTTTCCTGATTTGGTATATAATTAAATAATATTTGTCCGGAGGTTTCCTCGACTATAGTTTCAATAACTTTAGCCATATAGTTAAAAGGATAGGTTTTTTTAGCACCGCTTCCCAACACACTTACCATATATAATGGTCTGTTAAAATCTATCTGGTTATTTTCTAAAAAGAGTCTGCTGTCGGCAATTTCCTTTTCAGTTACGTATATTTTTGGCTTTATAAATGCTGTTTTTATACCTAAAGGAGCTAGTAATTGCATCCTATTAAATATTGCTAATCCAGTTTTACCATCATTACTTTTAACTCTTTTTATATTGTGGTGATATATATAGGTTGTATAATACTTGTGATATGAAATTTTGGTTTTTGCTTCAGAGAACAGACTTATTAAGTTACTGGACAATTTAGAATATACATCAATAACAACATCATACTGTTTATTTCTTACAGATTTAGCAAGTCTTAAAAGTTTAACCTTACTACTTTTAGTCTCTTTAGTAAATAAGATGAAGTTATTAATGTTAGGATTGTTTTCTACAACCGCTATGGTATGTTCGTTAATTAAATAATCTAATTGTGCTTTTGGAAATTTTTGGCGAAGCGCTTCAAACAGAATACCGCTTGTAAGCACATCGCCAATCATTTGTTGTTGTATGATTAAGATTTTCAAAATTTACAACTTCGATTTTTTACATGTTTTTGTAAATGAGCAAGTATTGCCCACCACAACTGTATACTGCTAACTTATTTAAACAGCTACATTATGCTCTCTTAAGGCATCGTTGAGCGACGTTTTTTTGTTAGTGCTTTCTTTACGTTTTCCAATAATTAAAGCACAAGGTACATTATAACTTCCAGAAGGGAACTCTTTGGCATAACTACCAGGTATTACTACAGAACGAGCTGGAACTTTACCTTTATATTCAACAGGTTCATCACCAGTTACATCAATAATCTTTGTACTCATTGTTAAAACAACTCCAGCACCTAAAACAGCTTCCGTTTCAACACGAACACCTTCAACAACGATACATCTAGACCCAATAAAAGCGTTATCTTCTATAATTACAGGAGCTGCTTGTAAAGGTTCTAAAACACCACCAATACCAACACCACCAGATAAATGTACGCCTTTACCTATTTGTGCACAACTACCAACAGTGGCCCAAGTATCAACCATAGTACCTTCATCTACATACGCACCTATGTTTACATAACTAGGCATTAAAATAGTACCACTGGAAATATAGGCACCATGTCTTGCAACAGCATGAGGTACTACACGAATCCCTTTTTCTGCATAACCACTTTTTAGTGGGATTTTGTCATGAAATTCTAGCGGCCCAGCTTCTATGGTTTCCATTTTCTGAATTGGAAAATATAACACAACGGCTTTTTTTACCCATTCGTTAACCTGCCAACCACCTGTAATTGGTTCGGCTACTCTCAATGCTCCTTTATCTAATAAATCTATAACCTTTCTTATCGTAGAGGTCGTTTTTTCATCTTTTAAAAGATCTCTATTTTCCCATGCTTCCTCTATGATTTGTTGTAATTCTATCATTGATATTTAATTTTTGGGCAAATATACTAGGTATCATTTAAAAAATAGAATCAAAAAGCTATTATATCAATTATAAAGACTTCTAATTTTTTGTCGGTTGACACTAGGTTTAATAAAAATGAGCTTCGGTTTTCCCTTTGAAATAAAAAAATAAATCGATGAAATGCATTTTTTGTGTATTTCACCTTGTTAATCATGCTTTTAATCTGTTCGTCGATGAAAATTTGTAGCTCCACTACTAATCGAAAATACGGTAGTTTATAACTATTTTTTTGTGTTAAAGGCTTATTCCGGATATATATTTGGAACATCAAGCAATGATAAACAGAATGAAAACAAATTTTTACATATTATTAATTTTATTACTTTCCTTTTCTTACGGAGATGCGCAAAGCAAAACTGAAGTTATAGAAAACGAAGCTAATAAAGTTGTTTTAAATTCTGTAAATGATGATGTTACTGTTGCAACTGATAATTTAGTAGAAACTGTAAAAGAAAGTGATACATTGTTAATTGGTGCGGATGAATTAAGAGCTTCTATTGCACGTACAAGTGATATTAGAAACTATTTAAATCATGTAAGAAATGTTGAGAATATAAAATTGTTATTTCCAAAAATAAACAAACGCATTAAATCTTAATATATAAGGTTTTGAATATTAGTAAAAGGTTAAACTATTGAAAGAAGACTGTCTGAAAAGGCGGTCTTTTTTTATCTGTTATAGTTCGAGTATATAAAAGAAAAGCGTGCTTTATTACAGTAAATTCAAATTGTAAATGATATTATTAAACTACTTTTGCATAAAATAGGTATATGGCTCGTATTTTAGCAATAGATTTTGGTACAAAAAGAACAGGTTTAGCTGTAACAGATGTGTTACAAATTATAGCCTCAGGCCTTACTACAGTTAATACTAATGAATTAATTAAGTTTTTAAAAGAGTATACTAATAAAGAACAGGTAGAATTGTTTTTAGTAGGAGAGCCAAAGCAAATGGATAATACCGCTTCTGAAAGCGAAAAGTATATTCTTCCATTTATAAATAATTTAAAAAAAGAATTTCCGAGTATTCCAATACAAAGAGTTGATGAGCGATTTACTTCTAAAATGGCTTTTCAAACCATGATTGATAGCGGGTTAAAAAAGAATCAGCGAAAAAATAAAGCACTAATTGATGAAATAAGTGCTACTCTTATTCTACAAAGTTATTTATATTCTAAATAGTCTAAACTTAATTAAGAACGCATTTAATATAAATACTACTAATAAATTATACTATTTTTGCAACCATAAAATACTAAGTGAATAATGATTTTACCAATAGTAGCCTATGGCGATCCGGTATTAAAAAAGAAAGGAACAGACATCACTAAAGCGTATCCGAATCTAGATACTCTTTTAGAAAATATGTTTGAAACTATGTATAATGCTTATGGAGTTGGTTTGGCGGCACCTCAAATAGGATTACCTATTAGACTGTTTTTAGTTGATACTGCACCTTTTGCTGAAGATAAAGATTTTACTGCCGAAGAACAAGACGTATTAAAAAATTTCAAGCGTGTTTTTATTAATGCCAAAATAGTTAAAGAAGAAGGAGATGAATGGGCTTTTAATGAAGGATGTTTGAGCATTCCAGATGTTAGAGAAGATGTCTTTAGGCAACCAAAAGTAACTATTGATTATGTTGATGAAAATTTTAAGGCACATACAGAGACTTTCGAAGGATTAATAGCCAGAGTCATTCAGCATGAATACGATCATATTGAAGGCATTTTATTTACAGATAAACTATCCAGTTTAAAAAAACGTTTAATAAAAGGAAGGCTAGCTAACATATCTAAAGGCAAAATAAATGTCGATTATAGAATGCGTTTTCCTAATCAAAAAAAGAAACGATAATATTTGCAAGAAATCAATAAACAATTGATATTTGCCCCTTTCAATAAATAATTATGAGTTTAGATAAAGTACTGTCAATAGGAGGAAGACCGGGATTATATAAATTAATAACACAAACACGAGGTGGTTTCGTTGCCGAATCTTTAATAGATAATAAACGTGTATCTGTAAGTGTTCAAAATAACGTTAGTATTTTAAGTGAAATAGCAATTTATACATTAACAGAAGAAATACCATTAAAGCAGGTTTTTGAAACTATTAAGAAAAAAGAAAATGGACAACCATGTTCTGTTAAACCCAAAGACAGTAAAGATAAATTAGAAGAATATTTCTTTGATGTGTTGCCGGATTATGATGAAGACAGGGTATACGCGAGCGATATTAAAAAAGTTGTACAATGGTATAATTTATTGCAGAAACACAATATGCTGGATTTTTTAGATTCTGAGGAAGAAAAAGAGAGTGTCACATCGGATGAAGAAGAATAAAATTTAACACCTCCAGATTGGAGGTTTTTTTATGCCTTTTTGTAAGTCTTATAAGTATTTGCCGACTGTAGATAAGATAACAAAAAGAATAAAGTAATGAAATCACTTTGGTTTTTTGATGATGTCAATCTTTTCAAGGTGCTTTGTCCCCACAAATTTAAAGCCTACAAAGCAAATCACGATTTTGATGCCTACAAAAAGAAAGACTATATATACTTTGAAGAAGATTCTGCAAACAAAGTGTATCTTATAGAAAAAGGTAAAGTTAAAATAGGCTATTACAGTGAAGATGGAGATGAAGTTGTTAAAGCTATTTTAACACGTGGAGAGCTATTTGGCGAAACAGCTATTCTTGGAGAGTCTAAGCGCGAAGAATTTGCGCAATCAATTGATAATACTACAAGTATCTGTCCTATAGGAGTGAATACAATGCATGATTTAATGCGAAATAATCAAACCTTTAGCTTTAAAATATATAAAGTAATCGGTTTTAAATTAAAAAAATTAGAAAGGCGGTTACAATTATTACTATTTAAAGATACCAAAACACGTCTTGTAGAGTTTTTAAATGAGTTATGTGCAGACTATGGGTATGATTGTGAAAAAACAGGAGATAAAGTAATTCATCATCCTTATACGCAAAAAGATATCGCTTCTTTAATAGGGACTTCCAGACCTACGTTAAATATACTTTTAAACGAATTAAAGGAAGAAAAAGTCATACAATTCACCAGAAAAGAAATAAGAATTCATAAAAATATTGCTTAATGTTAGATAGCTAACATTTTATAAAATTAACGTGCTTTATTTTTGAAGTATTAAAAACTTTAAAAAAAAACACAATGATTAAGAAAATGTTTATAGCTGCAATATTAGCAATTGGATTATTAGCTAGTTCTTGTAGTAATGATGACGATAATACACCATCAACAGCTAGTTTAACTTTAGAGTTGGATGGGTTAGAAGCTTTAGGCGACGATTACGTTTATGAAGGCTGGATAATAGTAGATGGATCTCCGGTTTCAACAGGAATCTTTACTTCGGTTACTTTTCCTCAATCTTTTACAGTAGATGCTCAACAATTAGAAGATGCAACAACATTTGTGTTATCGATTGAACCAGCAGGAGAAACAGGAACGGCAGCGGCTACGCCTGCAGATACAAAAATTTTAGTAGGTGATTTTTCGGGAGATAGAGCTCCTGTTAATACGGCTATAGTGGGTGATTTTAGTGGTTCTTGGGGAATATCTTTTTTAAGAACTCCAACAGATGAAGTACCAGGGAGTGCTAATAATGGTAATGACGAAAATGGTATTTGGTTTGGAACTCCAGAAGCAACAGGGCCTCCAACAGTAGGCTTAGGTTTACCTGTGTTACCTGCCGGTTGGAAATATGAAGGTTGGGTAGTAGTAGATGGTGTTGGACCATTAACAACAGGAACATTTACCAGCTTTGATACAGTAGATGATTCCAATGATTTTAGTGGAACAGAAAATAATGCAGGACCTCCAGTACCTGGAGAGGATTTCTTTAATAATGCGCCTGCAGGATTTACATTCCCATTAGATGTAAGAGGACGTACGGCTGTTATTTCTGTAGAACCAGATCCAGATAACTCTCCTGATCCTTTTACTCTAAAACCTTTAGTAGGTACTGTAGGGCAAGATACAGCTCCAGCGACTCATGATCTTATATATAGTTCTGAGTCTTTCCCCACAGGATGGGCTATTAGATAAGTAATTAATTTTATACTTTTGTTAGATTAAGGCATAGTTTCGACATAGAAGCTATGCCTTTTAATTTTGAATTTATCTTAACTTTTGTTTTTAACCGAAAAAGAGTTGAAATTTGTTTAGATTAAATACCTTTTGAAAGACATAGTATCACTATGTATAAAAAAATAATAAAAATATGGGCGAATTTTAGTCATTCCTGTTTATTAGTAGTAGGTTTTAGGAAATAGAAAAAGTCAAGGTATATGTTAAAAAGAAAAAAAATCAGCTTAAAAAATATTGCATTTTTAATTATCATTGTAATATTAATTATCCCTCAAACACGACAGCCCATACAAGTATTTTTGCACAAAGGATTAGCACTTTTTAGTCCATCTATAATTAGTAATGAGAAACAGCCAAGCTTGGTGCATTATAATTGGAAACTTAAAGACGAACAAAGTGTATTTAATTTTGAAGCAATAAAGGGTAAAGTTGTTTTAGTGAATTTTTGGGCTACTTGGTGTCCACCATGCATAGCAGAAATGCCCAGTATGCAAGCATTATATAATGATTATAAAGATCATGTTGCATTTGTTTTCGTTTCTAATGAAGATTATACGGTAATCAATCCGTTTTTAAATAAAAATAAATACACTTTTAAAGTATATAACCCTTTAACTAAGTATCCGGAATCTTTTGATGTTATTAGTATTCCCCGAACTTTTTTAATAGATAAACAAGGTCATATTGTAATTGATAAAACCGGAGCTGCAAATTGGAATAGCGATACGGTTAGAAAAACTATAGACAATTTGTTAAAGTAGTGAAATTGAAAAAGCCTTGACAATAACTTATCAAGGCTTTCGAATTTAGTTTAATTTAGTTGTTAGTTTAGTTTAAGTTTTAACCATTCATGGAGATTAAAAACTCTTCATTATTTCTGGTTTGTTTAAAGCGTTCGTTAATAAATTCCATAGCTTCAACCGGGTTCATGTCTGCAAGATATTTACGCATTACCCACATACGTTGAATGGTGTTTTCATCTAGAAGTATATCGTCACGACGTGTACTAGATGATGTAAGATCGATAGCCGGGAATATTCTACGGTTGGATATTTTTCTATCTAATTGTAGCTCCATATTACCAGTTCCTTTAAATTCTTCAAAGATAACTTCGTCCATTTTAGAACCAGTTTCTGTTAATGCTGTAGCAATAATAGTTAAAGAACCACCATTTTCGATATTTCTGGCTGCACCAAAGAAACGTTTTGGTTTGTGTAACGCATTAGCATCAACACCACCACTTAAGATTTTACCAGAGGCTGGTTGAACGGTATTATAAGCTCTTGCTAAACGTGTTATAGAATCTAAAAGGATTACAACATCATGTCCACATTCAACTAATCTTTTAGCTTTTTCTAATACGATATTTGCAATTTTTACATGCTCATGAGCTTCCTTATCGAAAGTTGAAGCAATAACTTCACCACGTACATTACGTTGCATATCTGTTACCTCTTCAGGACGCTCATCAATTAGTAAAATCATTTGATATACTTCAGGATGATTTGCTGCTATAGCATTTGCTACATCCTTTAATAGCATAGTTTTTCCTGTTTTAGGCTGTGATACAATCATACCACGTTGTCCTTTTCCTATTGGAGAGAACAAATCCATTATTCTGGTAGAAATAGTACTCTGCTTTTCAGCTAAAGTAAATTTTTCTTGTGGAAATAATGGTGTTAAATGCTCGAAAGAAACTCTGTCTCTAACAACGTTAGGATTTTGCCCATTAATTTTACTTACCTTAATTAATGGAAAGTATTTTTCGCCTTCCTTTGGAGGTCTTACGTGACCAAGAACAGTATCTCCAGTTTTTAAACCGAATAATCTAATTTGAGATTGTGAAACATAAATATCATCTGGTGATGATAAATAGTTATAATCTGATGAACGCAAAAAACCATAACCATCTTGCATGATATCCAAGACACCTTCACTTTCTATAATTGCATCAAATTCAAAATCTGGTTCTCTATAGCGGTTTCTACCATCTTTATTTCCAGTTTCAACATTCCCGTTTTTTTGATTTCGGTGCTGATTTTTTTGTTGATTATTATCTCGCCTTTGATGAGGCTTATGTTGATTATCGTTTTGGTTTCTTTGCTTTGGATTGTTATCCTGTTTTTGCTCTTCTTTATTCTGTTTATCAGCAGGAGGGTTAGGAGCGTTAATCTTTTCTGTCTTTTCTGTAACTTTAGCCGTTTCAACTTTTTTATCTGTCGGAGCTTTTTCTACGTTTTTAACAGGTGTGTTTTTAACAGGTTTTTGAACACGTTGCCTTGGTTTTCTCGCCGCAGGCTTGTTTTCGGTTTTATTTTCTACAGCTTTGGTAGCTGGTTCAACAACAGCTTTAATTGCTTTTGGATCAGCAGCTTGTTGGTCTAGTATTTGGTAAACTAAATCTAATTTTTTTAATGAACGATATTTGGGAACGTTCAATTTTTTAGCGATCTCTTGTAAGTCAGAGAGTTTCTTTTCTTTTAGTTGTGAAATTTCAAACATTTATGTTTAATTGAATATGTATTGTATAAATTTTGAGTAATTCTGAAAAATGATTTCTTATTCTGAAGAATTAACCGCTTGTAATAGCGGTTGTTGAGAATTATTAGTGCAATTATACAACTTTATTTTAATTTTTAAAGGTATTTTTATAAAAGAAACTGTTATTTTTGCTTTCCAGTTTAGAAAATTATATGCTACAACGTATTCAAACCATATATCTTTTAATAGCAGCAGGGGTTTCTGCCGGTCTAATTTTTATTTTCCATTTATGGATAACAAATGATAATATTAGTGTATTTGCTAAAGATGACATGTTATATTTCGGCTTGTTTTTAAGTTCTGCAGTATTATCGTTAGTAGCCATTTTTATGTATAAAAATAGGAAGTCTCAATTTGTTTTGGGACGACTTAACATCATATTAAACTTTATTTTACTAGGATTTTTTGTATATCAATCTCTAAACATATCTGGAGAAACGGCGGTTTCTGAGAAAGGTATTGGGATGCTTCTTCCTATTGTTTCTATCGTGTTTTTGGCATTAGCCAATAAGGCCATCAAAAAGGATGAAGATCTTGTAAAATCTGTAGATCGATTGCGATAAACCTAACATCTTAGTAGTATTAGTGCGTTAAAACCCAAAGTGAAAGCTTTGGGTTTTTTTATAAGCCTCCCTTAATCCCTCTAAAGGAAAGGGCTATCTCATTGTTCTGACATATAATATTTCACTCATATGTTTTATAGAGTTGAGTATTTCCCTCCTTTGGAGGGATTAAGGGAGGCTTTTAACGTTTATTAAATTCGATAACTTCTAAATTGTCAATCTTGCTACCATCTATAGTAAAACGAAGCATTGTACGTATTTTATGAAAACCATGTTTGCCAACCGCGCCGGGGTTCATGTGCAATAATTGTAATTTTTTGTCGGGCATAACTTTTAATATATGTGAGTGACCGCAAATAAAAAGTTTAGGAGGGTTTTTCCTTATTTCATCACGAACCCTCATGTTATAAGCATTTGGGTAGCCACCAATATGCGTTATCCAAACATCGACACCTTCACACATAAAACGATTATTTTCAGGAAACTCCACTCTTATTTTGCTGTCATCAATATTACCATAAACAGCACGTAAGGGCTTTAGCTTTTTTATAGCATCCGTTACTTCTAAGTCACCAATATCACCTGCATGCCAAACTTCATCTGCCTGTTTTACATATTTTAAAATGTCGTTATCAATATAACTATGCGTATCAGAGAGTAATAATATTTTTTTCATATTTAGTTTTAAAAATCTTTTAATATATAATTAAGATTACTGTGTTCGCAGTAATAACAAAACTATCTATCTTTGCATGCCATATATTGTTTAAGTTTTCTATAAAGATTTTATAATTGAGAATTTAAACACTGTATAGTATATATTTAACAAAAGTATTAAATAGGATTGAGGTATTTTATAGAACTTTCTTATAATGGTAAAGCATATCACGGTTGGCAAAATCAACCAAAAGATATATCTGTACAAGAAGTTGTTGAAAAAGCGTTAACCATGCTTTTAAAGGAAACAGTTTCTATAATGGGGGCAGGAAGAACAGATACAGGTGTACATGCCTTGCAGATGTTTGCACATTTTGATACAGATGTTATTATTAATGGAACCGATTTAGCTTTTAAGTTAAATGCTTTTTTACCAAAAGATATAGCTATACATACTATTTTTAAAGTAAAAAACACGGCACATGCTCGTTTTGATGCCATAAGCAGAACTTATTTATATAGAATAGCACTTAAAAAAGATGTGTTTTCGTTTGATAATAGTTTTTATGTTAAGCAAGATTTGAATTTTGAGAGAATGAATGAGGCATCAGGAATTTTATTTGAGTATAAAGATTTTCAATGCTTTTCAAAAAGTAATACCGATGTAAAAACGTATTATTGTAATATAATGAAAGCAACATGGACACTCGAAAATAATGAGCTTCATTTTGTAATTAAAGCCGATAGATTTTTACGTAATATGGTACGTGCTATTGTAGGTACTATAATTAATATTGGTTTAGGTAAAATAGCTGTTGAGGATATGCATACCATTATAAAGTCTAAAAATAGGAGTGAAGCAGGGTTTTCGGTACCGGCGCATGGGTTATATTTAACAGAAGTAGAATACTCTAACGATATAAAGATAGATGAGTGAAAAACAAGAGAAAATATTTGACGTTACTTTATTTAAGCGTCTTTTTCAATATATAAAACCTTATAAACTTGTTTTTTTAGGGTTGTTGCTTTTGGTGATTTTATTGGCCATTTTTAGTGCTGCGACACCTCGTGTAACTCAGTTTGCTATAGATGATAGTATAACGGGAGACAACTCTAAAGGCTTCCTTATTTATATTGTGATCTTGTTAGTCATTTTAATTTTACAAACAGTATTTCAATTAGCATTTATTTATTATGCAGCTTGGTTAGGCCAAAGCCTAGTTGTAGATGTACGAATAAAATTGTTCGATCACTTGTTGCGTTTTAAAATGAAGTATTATGATAATTCTTCAGTCGGTGTACTTATTACCAGAGCGGTAACCGATATGGAACGTATAGCCGATATTTTTGGTCAGGGTTTATTTATGATCTTTAGAGATTTACTTACCATGGCAGTGGTTTTCGGAATTATGGTTTTTACCAATTGGCGATTAAGTTTAATCGTATTTATTATGTTGCCTATATTATTGTATGCCACACGTATTTTTCAAAAGTATATGAAGAAGGCTTTTGAAGAAGTTAGAACAGAAGTGTCTAATTTAAACTCTTTTGTGCAGGAACGGTTAACAGGGATGAAAATTCTACAATTATTTACCCGTGAAGCTATCGAATATGAAAATTTTAAAAAAATAAATGAAAGACATAAAAAAGGCTGGCTTAAAACGGTTTGGTACAACTCTATTTTTTTCCCTTTAGCAGATTTATCATCGTCTGTTACCATTGGTTTAGTAGCTTGGTATGGTGGCTTAAATGTCGTGTTGGAAGGCAAGGTAACCGAAGGTGTGTTAGTAGCATTTATCATGTATATTCCTATGCTATTTAGACCATTGCGTCAAATAGCAGATAAATTTAATACATTACAAATGGGTATGGTAGCAGCTACCAGAGTGTTTAATGTTTTAGATACGACTTCTCAAATTGATGACACAGGAACTCATGTGGCAGAGCATTTTAAAGGAAATATAAAATTTGATAACGTTTATTTTAGTTATGTAGAAGATGAAGAAGTTTTAAAAGGAATTTCTTTTGATGTGAATGTAGGTGAAACCGTAGCTATAGTAGGAGCAACAGGAGCAGGTAAATCTACCATTATTAATTTATTGAATCGTTTTTATGAAATTAAAGATGGTGTTATTTATGTAGATGATATTGATATTAGACAAGTAACTTTAGCATCTTTACGAACCCAAATAGCAGTCGTGTTACAAGATGTATTTTTATTTGCCGATACTATTTTAAATAATATTACATTAAACCATCCGGAGATTACCGAAGCACAAGTTCGGCAAGCAGCAAAAGATATTGGGATTCACGATTTTATAATGAGTTTACCAAACGATTATAATTATAATGTAAAAGAAAGAGGTGTTATGTTGTCCTCTGGTCAGCGTCAACTCATATCGTTTTTAAGAGCTTATGTTACAGACCCTAGTATATTGGTGCTTGATGAAGCAACATCTTCTGTCGATTCATATTCGGAACAACTTATTCAAAATGCTACAGACAAAATCACTAAAGGCAGAACCTCTATTGTAATTGCACATCGGTTAGCAACAGTTAAAAAAGCTGATAAAATTATAGTCATGGATGCAGGTAATATTGTAGAGCAGGGAACTCATGAGGAGTTACTTAAAAAAGAAAACGGGTATTATAAAAACTTATACGAAGTACAGTTTTTACAGGAAGAGACTATTTAGTTTTTCTGTATTTGCAATTTCTATGTTTTCGCTCTTATGTTATTTAAAGTGCGATTGTAATGAATAATTACTGTAACTAAAACACTAAAGATTAATAGGTTTTAATATAATACTCTTATAGCATTAAGATAGATCTTCTGTGATCATTGCATTAAGTTGTTTTGTGTCTTCAAAAACCACAAACTCCCCATCTTTAAAATAAGAAATATGACCTGTTTCTTCACTTACAACAAGTGCTAATGCATCTGTCTTTTCGGTCACTCCAATAGCAGCTCTATGACGAAGTCCAAAGCGTTGCGGAACATGTTTTTCGTTATTTACAGGAAGAATAACCCGCGTGGCTTTTACAATATTGTTATTAACTATAATGGCACCATCGTGTAACGGACTGTTTTTAAAAAATATACTTTCAATAATAGGTTGAGTCACTTTTATATTCATTTCATCGCCCGAAGATGACAAAAAATCCAGATTGTTATTCCTTTCAAAAACGATTAAGGCACCGGTTTTAGACATAGACATTTTGCTACAAGCCGAAATAACAGCATGTATATCCGTTTCGTCGTTAGTTTCGGTTTTTAAAAACTTAAGCTGTTTTAAAAACTTACGTCGCCTGTTAAAATTGGTAGAACCTACCATTAATAAAAATTTCCGAATTTCCGGTTGAAAAACAACAATTAAAGCAATAATTCCCACTTTCATAAAACCACCAAAAATACCTGTGAGAAGTTCCATGTTTAGAAAATCGGTCAATCTCCAAACTAAATATATAATAATGATTCCAATAAAAATATTGATGGCTACAGTGCCTTTTACGAGTTTGTAAACATAGTAGAGTAGAAGTGCTACTAAAATAACGTCTATAACATCGACTACGGTAAATTTTAAAAGGTCATTAAATATTTCCAAGAGGTATGGGTTTTGGTAAATTTAAGAAAATATGGTTAATTAAAAATGAATTCGTCGTCTGCTATTAAAACATCTTTTAAATTTAGATCCGATAATTCCGATTTGAACGTTATATAGTCTTGAAATGTCAGTTTTTTTTCAAAAGAGCAATAAAATATGTCTTTTTTGTTACTTAGAGTTAATGAGTCTCTGAGCGTAATGATAACTGATTCTTTTTCCGCATTGAAAATTTTATTGTCATGAGTTACAATAGTTATACTATCTAAACTAAAAACTAATAAATTATTATGGTTAAGATCAGAATCAACATTAAGCCCTTCCTTTTGATGATAGACCACATCCGTAAACTCAATAAACCCTAAATTCTTTTTGCTCGTATCATTACAAGTAAAATAGTTTTTTGCGGCTTTGTTTTTATGACTGGAATTCAGCTTTTTGTCTTGTAGATATTTAATATGAGGAATCACCTGTTTTAGTGTTAAACGTTTATCAACATTAACTAGCCAATTGGTTGTACTAATTAAATTTTTTCTATTCAGTTCAATGCTATCAGGTTTAGTTTCATCATAAAATAAATAAGCAGGAGATACATCGTTTATTTCAGTTATTTTAGAATGACTTATTTCCGGAAGTTGAATTACTTTTTCCTTTCCACAAGAAAGAATAATTAATAATGTCCCAAGAGCTAACAGGTACTTCATTTTTACGCTTTTAAAGATTCAACCAGTTTAATACATTCCATAGCTTCTTTTACATCATGAACCCTTAAAATAGCAGCATTTTTTTGCAAAGCAATAGTGTTTAAAACACTAGTGCCATTAAGAGCTTCTTTAGGCGAGGTCTCTAAAGTTTTATAGATCATAGATTTTCTTGAAATACCGGCTAATATGGGTTTTTCTATTATATTAAAACGTTCAAGTTTATTAAGCAACTCGTAATTCTGTTCTAAAGTTTTAGAAAATCCAAATCCCGGGTCTATAATAACATCGACGATTCCTAATTGTTTTGCAGCGGCAATACGTTCAGAAAAATAAAAGAGCACCTCTTTAATAATATCATCATAATCAGTTTGTTGTTGCATGGTTTGTGGTGTACCTCGCATGTGCATCATACTATATGGCACATGTAAATCGGCAACAGTTTGCAACATATTACTATCTAGTTGTCCTGCAGAAATATCATTAATTAACGCTGCTCCAGCTTCTATGCATTGCTTTGTAATTTGACTTCTAAACGTATCGATAGACAGTAAAGCATTAGGGAATTCTTTTAAAATGATATTAACAATAGGCAAGATTCTTTTTAATTCATCTACTTCACTAACATGGTCTGCGTTAGGACGCGAACTGTAGGCACCAACATCAATAAAAGTAGCTCCTTCGTTGAGCATCGTCTCCACATGCTTTAATATATCATTCTCATTTTTATGACGACCTCCATCGTAAAACGAATCTGGAGTTATATTTAGAATCCCCATCACTTTTGGTGTAGTTAAATCGATG
The DNA here is from genome assembly GCF_030540835.1 of Flavivirga aquimarina. Lineage (GTDB taxonomy): Bacteria > Bacteroidota > Bacteroidia > Flavobacteriales > Flavobacteriaceae > Flavivirga > Flavivirga aquimarina. The sequence goes on from NZ_JAUOEK010000101.1 coordinate 110,821, forward strand.
AGTTTGCCTTTGCAGTTTATTGTCATTTATACCTTTTTGTATGGTGTTTGTACTTAGTTTAAAACTTTAAACCTGAAACTTTGATGGTTAAACTTTTTTATGCGAAATTTACGCAAAATACATTTTAATTCATGCAAGATACTTCAAAACAATATGATGCCGTAATTGATACGTGTAAAAGTTTATTTATTAAAAAAATGTCGGATTATGGAAGTGCATGGCGCATATTGCGTTTACCATCACTTACCGATCAAATTTTTATTAAAGCACAACGTATTAGAGGGCTTCAGCAAAATGATGTAAGAAAGGTAGATGAAGGTGAGATAAGTGAATTTATTGGTATTATAAACTACTGTATTATGGCATTAATTCAGTTAGAAAAAGGCGTGGTAGAACAACCAGATTTATCTACAGAGGCAGCTACCGAGTTATATAAAAAACAGGTAGCTATTACAAAAAAACTAATGCAAGATAAGAACCATGATTATGGAGAGGCGTGGCGTGATATACGGGTGAGTAGTTTAACCGATTTAATTTTACAAAAATTATTGCGAGTTAAACAAATTGAAGATAATGCGGGAAAAACTTTAGTAAGTGAAGGGATTGATGCTAATTATCAAGATATGATTAATTATGCAATTTTTGCATTAATTCATTTAAATGAAAAATAAATGTTATTTCTGCACCGTCACTGAGTGGAGTCGAAGTGCAGTAAGAATCCATATATAAGTTTCAATTAATAAGATTCCCGTTTTCACGGGAATGACAAAAAGTTATGAAATTATTAGTAAGTATATCAAGAGTATTTGTTGGTGTTTTATTTATCATTTCTGGATTGATAAAACTAAACGACCCCTTGGGGTTTTCATATAAATTACAGGAATATTTTAGTGCAGATGTTTTAAATATCACTTTTTTAGAGCCGTATGCATTAATAGTTTCGGTTTTAGTGGTTGTTTTTGAAGTCGTTTTAGGCGTGTTTTTACTCATTGGTTACAAACCAAAATTTACTATTTGGAGTTTGTTGGGAATGATTGTGTTTTTTACATTTTTAACATTCTATTCGGCTTATTTTGATAAAGTAAAAGATTGTGGCTGTTTTGGTGATGCTTTAAAATTAACACCATGGGAAAGCTTCACAAAAGATTTGGTTTTACTGTTTTTTATATTGATTTTATTTTTTGGTATAAAATATATAAAGCCACTGTTTAATAAATTAATGACAACAGTTATTGCTCTATTAGGTTTTATATGTAGTTTTTGGTTTGGATATCATGTGTTAGAACACCTGCCTGTTAAAGATTTTAGAGCTTATAAAATTGGAGCGAATATTCAAGAAGGTATGAGTATTCCTGAAGATGCAGCTAAACCTGTTGTAGAATACAGTTGGAAATTTAATGTAGGTGGCCAAGAAAAAGTTTTAACTACGAATGGTTCATACCCATCTGTTGAAGGTGATTTTGTAAGTGTAGACACGAAAGTGATTCAAGAAGGATATCAACCTTCTATCTACGATTTTTCAATAGAAAGTGACGATGAAGATTTAACAGAACAGTTTTTAGAAGAAGAAAACCTTATAGTTGTAGTCTCATATAGTTTGGAAAAAATTGAAAGATACGGTGCTATGAAATTAAAAGCCCTGTCGGAAGAAGCTATAAAAAAAGGTTATAAAGTAATTGGATTAACCGCTTCGGGCGAAGAAGCCAAACAGCGTATTAAGGAAGCTTATGGTATTGATTTTGAATTTTATTTGTGTGATGAAAAAGCACTTAAAACAGTAGTACGTTCTAATCCTGGGGTTTTAGAAATAGATAGTGGTACGATAAAACAAAAAGTACACTGGAATGATATTGAAGACTTAGAGTTACCAAAAGTAGAAAGAAAACCAGAACCAGAAGTCGTAGAGGAAGTCATTGCTTATTTTATAAATGGAGAATTATCAACAGAAGAGGATTTGGATGCTTTAGAAGAATCGAAGATTGAAAGCATTAATGTTATAAAGGATTCTTTACGACTAAATCCATTAAATACTCAAAATGATACCATTTATACCAGTATTATTGAAGTCACGTTAAAACCTAATAACTAACAACTGATAAGCTATTTACTAAATAAAATCACCTATGCCTTACTCACCTTATTTGGAGTAGTAACTGTTATTTTCTTTTTATTCAATGTACTTCCCGGTGACCCTGCTCAAATGATGATGGGGCAGAATGAAGATAGTGAGCAACTTAAATTAGTAAAACAAAAGTATGGATTCGATAAACCTCTGTCTACACAGTATTTTTACTATTTAAATGATCTGTCGCCTATATCATTTCATTCAAAAAATAAAGAAGACTATACTTTTTTAAAAACCGATACCTATACAGGCGTCAAGTTATTTTCAATAGGTAGTACAACAACAGTTCTTAAATTTCCTTATTTAAGAGAATCGTTTACCAAGCAAGGCAAAAAAGTAACAGAAGTTTTAGGAGAAACGTTACCAAATACATTTGTATTAGCCGTTTCTGCCATTATAATAGCCATGCTTTTAGGCATCTCTTTAGGAATAGTTTCAGCCTTATATAAAGACAGGTGGTTAGATAAAACCATTCAAATTTTTAGCACGTTAGGAATGAGTGTTCCCTCATTTTTTAGTGCCATATTATTCGCCTGGTTTTTTGGGTATGTGTTACACAAATACACCAATTTAGAAATGACAGGCAGTCTTTATGAACTTGATGATTTTGGAGAAGCCATGCATATAAAATGGAAGAATTTAATACTACCAGCCATAGTATTAGGGATACGTCCGTTAGCAGTAGTTATTCAACTTATGCGAAATTCATTATTAGAAGTATTCAATCAAGATTATATTCGTACAGCCAGAGCAAAGGGTTTAAGCGAATTTCAAATTATAAAAAGACATGCTATTAAAAATGCTATGAATCCGGTAGTTACAGCTATATCAGGTTGGTTTGCATCTATGTTGGCTGGTGCTGTTTTTGTGGAGTATATTTTTGGGTGGAATGGCTTAGGAAAAGAGATTGTAAATGCTCTAAATACTTTAGATTTACCGGTTATAATGGGAGCTGTTTTGGTAATAGCAACACTGTTTGTAATGATTAACATTTTTGTCGACTTAATTTATGTTTGGTTAGACCCAAAAGTTAAATTACAATAAAATGGACATGAAAAAAATGAACGTACTTTTAATATTATTAATTAGTTTTTTTAGTTGTAATACAGAAACTCCAACAAAATTCTCTGAAAAAGCACTAGATGATACCTTTATTTCATTTGAAGGCGAAGAAATTGCATTTAAAAATATTTTAGAAAAGCATAAAGGAAAAACGATTGTTATAGATATTTGGGCATCATGGTGTGGAGATTGTATTAAAGGGATGCCAAAAGTAAAGAAGTTACAATCTGAATATAAAGATGTGGTTTATGTTTTTTTATCTTTAGATAGAGGTGAATCAGCTTGGAAACGAGGGATAGAAAAATATCAAGTAAAAGGAGCGCATTATTATATGCCTAAAGGTAAAGATTGTGACTTTGCGGATTTTGTAAATATTAGCTGGATTCCTAGATATATGGTGATAAATGAAGCTAGCGAAATCGTTGTATTTAATGTTATTGAAGCTGATGACGAAAAACTTATAGAAGCTATTAAAAAATAAGTATTTTAGCGGCGTTTATATAATTAAAAACCGAAAAGGAATCATTTTATGAGAAAAAATATAGTAGCAGGAAACTGGAAGATGAATAACGATTTGGCACAAACAGAATTGTTATTAACCGATTTGAAAAATCAAAACCAAACCTCGAATGCAGAAGTTATGGTAGCACCTACCTTTACTAATTTATATCATGCTTCTGAAGCTTTAAAAACTGCTAATATTGAAGTTGTTGCACAAAACATGCATTTTGCAGAAAATGGTGCTTATACAGGTGAGATAAATGCAAGTATGTTAAAAAGTGTAGGCGTAGAAACAGTGATTTTAGGACATAGCGAACGTCGCGAATATTTTAACGAAACAGATGAGTTACTTGCTAAAAAAGTGGATGCGGCTTTGGCAAATAATATGCGTGTTATTTTCTGTTTTGGAGAAGAGTTGGCCGACAGAAAATCTGGAAACCATGAAAACATTGTAGAAAGTCAAATTAAAAATGCCTTGTTTCATTTAGAAGCATCAGCATTTAACCATATTGTATTGGCTTACGAACCTGTTTGGGCGATTGGTACAGGTGAAACGGCTAGTCCAGAACAAGCACAGGATATGCATGCGTTTATTAGAAAAACATTGGCAGATACATACGGAAATGATGTAGCAGATTCAGTTTCTATACTTTATGGAGGTAGTGTAAAGCCGGCTAACGCACAAGAAATTTTCTCTAAGCCAGACGTAGATGGTGGTTTAATAGGAGGAGCATCACTTAAAGCCGAAGATTTTTTCGCTATAGTTAATGCATTTTAATCATAAAAAAAAGTTTAGTAGTTTTTGCTAAACTATAATATACTATAAAGTAAGAGTGTTTTTCGATTTTCTGTAAATCAAGAAATGCTCTTATTTTTTTTGAAGAGTTAGTAATTTTTAAAATTGTTTTGCCATTCCTGTTTTTGTGGGAACTAGTTTTTATTATTTAGCCCATACAGGTTAATAACTATGAACTTTTAAAGTCGAAACCACATTAAAATTATCATAGAAAAATTATTGTTATAGGTATTACTTTTATCTTTGTCCGACTATGTCAAACATTATTTATATAAGTTACGAGTTTAAAGTAACACCATTACAACCAGCAGTAGAAATTTTAATTGCCGAACTAGGTTATACAGGTTTTGAAAGCTTTGTAGAAACCGAAACTGGGGTTACAGCATACATTCAAAAAGAAGAATGGAACCCATCGATACTTGAAGCTATTCAAATTTTAAATTCAGATGAATTTGAAATTACGCATACTTTTTCAGAAATAGAACAAACCAATTGGAATGCCGAATGGGAAAAGAATTTTAATCCTATTGTAGTTGATAATGTTTGTGCAGTACGCGCACCATTTCATGATAAATTTGATACCCAATACGATATTATTATTGAACCAAAAATGAGTTTTGGTACAGGACATCATGAAACTACGCACATGATGATTCAACATATTTTAAACAACGATTTTACTAATAAATCGGTTTTAGATATGGGCTGTGGAACATCAGTACTTGCTATTTTAGCCGAACTTAAAGGCGCAAAACCGATTGATGCCATAGATATTGATAATTGGTGTTACTTAAATAGTTTAGAAAATGTTGCACGAAATAATTGCAAGCATATTTCTGTATTAGAAGGCGATGCAACGTTGTTGAAAAATAAAAAATACGACGTTATCATAGCTAATATTAATCGGAATATTTTATTAAATGATATAAAAACCTATGCATCTTGTTTAAATAAAAGCGGCATGCTGTTTTTAAGTGGGTTTTATAATGATGATATTCCGATGATTACAGATGAATGTGAAAAGCATTTGCTGAATTTTGAAGAAAAATTAGAAAGAAACAATTGGGGCGCTTTAAAATTTAAAAAAAGATAAGCTTACTTGTAGATTATTCTCAATAAAATCATTGTTTTTATAAAAAACATCCCGAAAACCAAATAAATAGCCTTCTTTAAAGTTGGGTGTATTTAACCCAAACAAGGATCTATGGCCTAAATTATCCTCCTGAGACATGATTTTATCCCTGAAAAATAAATTTTATATAGCATATTATGGTTACTGCAGTCAGGGGTAAGACTGAAAACCTGTAAAAAAGAGTAGGTCATAATTTTTAACTATATAAAAATAAATATCATGAAAAAAATTACAATATTTTCCATAGTAATCCTATCATCCTTATTTCTACTTCAATCTTGCCAACAAGAAGATGTTATTCTCGAAGATGGTTCCCAAGCAGAAGAAGAAATAATAACTAGCGACCAAGAAGCCACAGCAGATAAAATAAAAATAACAAAGGCTATGTTAAAAAAATTATCTGATTTTTATCTGAATACAGAAGATGTAAAGGTTGTTGATTTTTTATTACCAGATGGTTCAACTAAACCTATGGTTCAAGTAGAGGAAGACATTATGCTATCTGAAGAACAGATTATGGAATTGTCTTTTGGTAGAGGTCTTACAGATCGTAACTATCATACCCATAATTTAGTGTCTCAAGGAAGTAATATTTCTATTATTGGTTATACAGGTTCAGGAGGATATGGCTTGACTCAAAAAGAACGAACAGCATTACAATGGGCAGTAGATAATTATAACATTTTAAGTGGTGTTTCAATTTCTTTTACGTTAACTTTTGGTACAAACTATCAAAATAAAGATATGGTTGTTTACAATAACCCACTACAAAGTGGCTCAGGAGGCTCAGCAGGGTTTCCATCAAATGGATCTCCAAATAAGTTTATACAAATATTTGGTTTAAACAGTTTCACTACAAATGTTATAGAGCATGTCATAACTCATGAAATAGGACATTCGGTTGGATTTAGACATACAGATTGGGAAACAAGACAAAGTTGCGGACAAAATGTGAGTGAAGGCATTGAACCGTATGGTGCAAATGCAATCCCAGGAACATCTGCAGGTTATAATCCAGATTCAATTATGGTAGCATGTTTTAGTTCTTCAGAAGATGGAGAGTTTGATACTGATGATATTATTGGATTGCAGTATATGTATTAATATTCTCGCTAAAAACAACTTTATATATAGAAGGGTATCATTTTTGGTGCCCTTTTTCTTTTTGTTTTAAAAAAATAAATTATTTTAGTTAAAAAATTGGAAAAATGAGTACTAAAGAAAAAACGTCGGAAGAATTATTACTTGAAGAAAAAATAGTAACGCAACGTGAGATTGTACTATTTAATGACGACGTTAATACCTTCGATCATGTTATAGAAACACTTATTTATGCTTGCGATCACACTTCAGAACAAGCAGAGCAATGTTCCCTAATAGTGCATTATAAAGGAAAATGTACTGTTAAAACTGGTTTGTATGACGATTTAAAACCGCGCTGTTCCATGCTTAAGGATGCCGGATTAAGTGCAGAAATCGTTTAAAATATACTTAACCGTTCATTCTACCTATAGCACAACTAACAAAAGACTTTGCTTTTGTTGTTAACGCATTTTTTTCTCCAACAATGGGATAACCAATTTTATGTAATAATTGTTTAGCCTCTAAAAGGGCATTTTTGTTTTCATAAAAAAAAGAAACCGTGTGATTATCATTATTAATGGTTACATCACTAATGTTTTCAATATCAGATAATTTATTGATTATTGTATTGGCACAACCGCCACATTTAAGATTTTGTATTTCTAAAGTTGTTTTCATTTTTATAAGGTTGACGGACAAACAAAAGTAGTTGTTGGCAAGTCTGTTTTTTTAATAGCGGCAAAACCACCTGCGATATCTATAACATCAAATCCTCTGGCTTTTAAAATAGACGCAGCAATAACAGAACGATACCCACCGGCACAATGTAGATGATAGGTTTTAGTTTTATCAATAACATTCATATTATCATTAATATAATCTAAAGCAAAATGCTGCACAGAATCACTATCCAGATGTTCCGATTTATACTCACCATCTTTTCTAACATCAAGTGTATTAATAGAGCCATTTTTAAAACGATTGGAAAACTCATCAACAGAAATAGACATAATGGTTTCAATATCTTTACCGGCATCTTTCCACGCTTTTATGCCTCCTTTTAAATACCCTAAAGTATTATCGTAACCAACGCGAGATAATCGGGTTACAGTCTCTTTTTCTTTTCCTTCTGGTGTAATTAATAAGATGGGCTGCTTTAAATCGGTAATTAAAGCACCAACCCATGGTGCAAAACCACCATTAATGCCAATAAAAATAGCATTTGGAATATGTTCTTTTACAAATTCTTGTTCTGTTCTAACATCAAGTACCAAAGCGCCTTCTTGATTTGCAATGATTTCAAAATCTTCAGGGCTTAATCCGGTATCTCCTTTTTCTAAGACCGTTTCGAAATTATCATATCCGGACTTATTCATCATAGCATTTTTAGCAAAATATTGAGGAGGAGGAGGAATGCCATCTAAAACCTCTTCAATAAATTCTTCTTTTGTCATATCTGCTCTTAAAGCATAATTTGTTTTTTTCTGTTCTCCCAAAAGGCCAACCGTTTCTTTACTTAAATTTTTCCCACAGGCAGATCCGGCACCATGTGCAGGATATACAATGATATCATCTGCCAATGGCATGATTTTATTCCGTAAAGAATCATATAGCATACCGGCTAAGTCCTCCTTTGTTAAATCGGATTTTATGGCAAGATCCGGACGTCCCACATCTCCTAAAAACAAGGTGTCTCCACTAAAAATAGCATGATTGTTTCCTTTTTCATTAATTAAAAGAAATGTTGATGATTCTAAGGTATGCCCTGGTGTGTGCAATACTTTAACGGTAATATGTCCTATTTTAAAAGTTTCATTGTCTGTGGCTATATGAGCATCATAATCTGTTTCTGCCCCAGGACCAAAAACAATGGTTGCTCCTGTTTTTTTTGCTAAATCGACATGGCCGGAAACAAAATCAGCATGGAAATGGGTCTCAAAAATATACTTGATTTTAGCATGTTCTTTTTCTGCTTTATCAACATATTGTTGTGTTTCACGTAATGGATCAATAATAGCTACCTCACCATTAGATTCTATATAATAGGCCCCTTGGGCCAAGCATCCTGTATAAATTTGTTCTATTTTCATTGATTCTATTTTTTAATTTCTGGAGTAGACAGAATCTCTTTAAATTAAGATAATTCAAAAATACGAAACCAAAATGGTTCGATTTGTGACTTATGTCACATTACACTTTCTCTATAAATGATATAAATAGCCATTATTAAAATAAAAACTCCAAAACTTTTTTTAAGTTTCTTTCCACTTATAAATTTTGACATAGATACACCTAAAATAATGCCTATTATAGAAATTAGGGTAAAAGAAAGAAGAAATACCCATTCAATTTCTAAGGTTTGAACATCTCCTATAAAACCAATTAAAGAATTAATAGTTACAATAATTAAAGACGTTCCTACTGCTTTTTTCATAGGGATATTTGCCCACACGACTAATGCTGGTACATATAAAAAACCACCACCAGCACCAATAACCCCTGTTATAGTTCCAATAATTAAACCTTGAATAAATGTTTTATAATAGGCTTGGCTTTTTAAAACAGTACCATTGTTTTTTTCTTTTTTTATCATAGAAAATGATGCTAATAACATAATAATAGCAAAGAATATCATGATACCCATTTCTTTAGTAAGCGTATAATCATTAAAACTAAAAAGCAAATCTGGTATATTCGGTACTAAATAACGCCTAGATAAATAAACAGCAATAAATGACGGAAACGAAAAGGCTAAACCTGTTTTAAAATCGACTAGCCCTTTTTTATACTTTTGATAAGTACCAACCATAGAAGATGTACCTACAACAAAAAGAGAATAGGCTGTTGCAATAACCGGGTTATAACCCAAAAGGTATACTAATAATGGTACGGTGAGTATAGAGCCACCCCCTCCAACAAGCCCTAAAACGAGTCCTACGATTAAAGCGCCAAGATACCCTAAAATTTGAGTAGAATCCATTAATGTGGGAGTTTGTCTTTAAAAACTCCATAAATATATGTTCCTAGAATAGCTGCAGCAATTACAATAATCATACTGTAAACACCAGTACCTAATAGAATGTACATAGGCCCTGGACAAGCACCAATAAGCGCCCAACCAAACCCGAAAATAATGCCACCAATAATATATCTTGAAATTCCTTTTTCTTTTTTGGGAACAAAAATATCTGCCCCTTTAATACTTTTAAAAATCCCTTTTTTTGAAATTTGAAGGAATAAAACCCCAGATGCAATAGCTGTGCCTATAATACCATACATATGAAACGATTGAAAACGAAACATTTCATAAATTCTATACCAAGAAACAGCTTCAGATTTAACTAAAACGATTCCGAAGAAAACACCAACTAATAAAAATTTTAAATATTTCATTTTTTAAAAAATTAGAGGTAAAATAAAATTAGTCATGATTAAGCCTCCAATAAAAAAGCCTATAACAGCAATTAATGATGGTTTTTGTAAGCTGCTAAGCCCAGTTATAGCATGTCCCGATGTACAACCGCCTGCATAACGTGTGCCGAAACCAACTAGTAAACCTCCTAAAACTAAAAGGAGCAGCCCTTTAGGAGAGGTTAATGCCTCCATGCTATACATTTCGTTAGGAACTAATGTTGCTCCCGAGTTTTTAAACCCCATGTTTTGAAGTTCGGTAATAGTTATAGGGTTTAAATCGGTAAGGCTGTCATTTGATAGGTAGTGTGTTGCTATAAAGCCACCGATTATGGCACCAAGTACAACAACCAAGTTCCATATCTGTTCTTTCCAGTTAAATTTAAAAAAGTTGGCTGTTTTTCCTGCTCCCATTATAGAACACATAGTTCTAAGATTGGAAGACATGCCAAATGTTTTACCAAAATAGAGTAATAGCGCCATCACCGAGGCAATAAGTGGTCCAGAAATATACCATGGCCAAGGATTTAAAATATATTCCATACTTGTTTTATTTATTGCAAAAGTAAAGCTAAATGAAAGGATACTTTGTAATAAATGTTACTTATATGTACTATGTTTAATAATGCTTTTACGATAAACCTTAAATAAGAACTATGAATTTGTATTATAAAACTTCAATTTTATTTCTACTCAGTTTTATTTTATTCTCGTTTTCAAATTGCTTTAAAAGTCTGGAAATAACAACACGAGATGTATGTAAATCTTCGGCAATATCCTGATGTTTTACAATAATGGTGTTAGACTTGTGAAGTTTAACTTTGTTAATTAAGTATTTATAAAGGCGTTCATCCATTTTCATAAAGGCAAGATTATCTATAGCCTCCAGCATTTCTTCAAAACGTGTTTGATAGCTTTCTAATATAAAATTCTGCCAGCTTTCATTATTATGAAACCAGGCTTGCATTTTTTGCACAGGTATCATAATAAGACTTGAATCTTTTTCGGCTACGGCTCTAATTTTACTTTTAGAGATTCCCATGCAGCAGGTGAGTGACATTGTACAGGTTTCACCAGCTTTTAAAAAATAGATAAGTAATTCGTTACCTTCACTATCTTCTCTAAGTATTTTAATGCTTCCACTTAATAAAAGCGGTATATATTGTAATGTTTGATCAATATCTATGATAATATCGTCTTTTAAAAATGTATTAATAGAACCAATTTTATTGATCTGATCTATTAAATCACTATCAAAGACATGATTAAATTTTTGGTATAATAATTCTTTTTCCATATTCAAAAATAATGAATTACAAATTTGGAATAAAAATTAGGTAAGGTTTTAATAAAAATATTATATTTGCACCCACAAAAAAGGCCTCGTGGCGCAACTGAATAGCGCACTTGATTACGGCTCAAGAGGTTACAGGTTTGAATCCTGTCGAGGTCACGAATAAATAGTTAAATAAGAAAAAACGCCAAGTTTACTTGAGCGTTTTTTTGTTTGAACTATTTTCAAAGCGGAGCTTTGTCAGGATCAAGGGAGTTAATCCTGTCGAGGTCACAAGAATAATTTTAATTTAATTCATTACCCCACAGTTTATAGGAACTGTGGGGTTTTCGTTTTCAGTTGAGTTCTTTGAACTGTGTTTAGTAGGTTATTTAGAAAATGTCATTAGTGACAGACACATATCTTTCTAATTTTCTATTTTACCAATTTCTCTGTTTTCGTTCCCTTTTTCAATTCCAACATTTAAATCACCTCATGGTATTTTTCTACAATTTTCATTAATTCTAATACCTTTTCTGGATAAGATTAAATTATATTAAATCGTTCACCCGTACCTCTCACCATATTATAAAGCTCAGGTTTTTCCACAGCTGTTTTTATCCTTTTTTTCTCTATGCCCTTCATTGCCTGATTTAGCGTTATAAGATTTATAAGTATGTGGTAAAACCAACTTTCAATTACCTTTTCGTATACTATTTAGATTATTCTTTCCAAAATAATAAAGAATGGTTTCACGTGGGATAGATTCAAGATTACCTTTCCAAAGTGATGTCACATCAACACCATCGCACATCACCATAGCCTTCATCATCTATAAATATGGTTACTACATTAGGCTTTTCGGTGTTTTGTTTTTGTTTATTGGTCTCAAATGGAGTTAAAACTATGTACTTTAGTGCATGTCGCTTTCAGCTTCTAAAAACTTTTGACACGAATTTCACGAATTCACACGAATTCAGTTTTACCATATTTCACGAAGCAGACTTTCAGTCTGCCAAAACGAACCTATG
>NZ_JAUOEK010000114.1 GCF_030540835.1 Flavivirga aquimarina
GCCATAGAGGTATTTCGCTGGTTTCATTTTGACCTAAAAAGGTCAAAAACCGAAATTCTGTATTTAGATTCCCGTTTTCACGGGAATGACAATTTCAACGGAAACCCCGAGGCAGAGCCTCGAGGAATTCTTTTCGATTAATTAACAAAAAGAAAACTTAAAAAAGACAAAAAAAAGCCATCAAAAGCTAGCTTTTGATGGCTCTATTATTAATACCAATTTTTTGCCGACTTGTTATTACTGGACAAATATCCTCTTCAAAGTGGCTTTTTTTACTTATTCGCTATAATTGGTGGTTACATCTTTATCTAAATGATCATCGATATCATTATTGTCAGAGTCTACAATCTTTAATGTTTTAATGGTAATCACACCAGCGTTATCTGATCTTTCAAGTTCAAACTCAATTTTTTCGTTGAGTACAGGTTCTTGCTCGCCCTGATTTGTATAAACCACATAAGTTATTCGCTCTAGTTCGTTAATAGTTAATACACCATCTCCATCATCATCACTATCTAAATAATTAGGTAAACGATCACCATCCGTATCATCATCTGTTTCATCTGTTAAATCATCATAATTTACTGTAACCTCACCATCACCACTTAAATCTTCTATATGTGAAGGAATACCATCACCATCATGATCATTTTCTGTTGTTTGTAATAATTCAAACTTAAAAATAAGTGGAGAATATGCAGGAATGCCTGTTAAACTATTAGAAAAGTAAGCTAAACCAGAAGGTAAAAACATAACGCCTATACCTTGATTTAAAAAACTAACAGTTCCATCTCCATTTTCAGCAAAATCTTCTGCAACATTAAAATCTGGCAACACACGCCTCCACCCTACTATTACTCCTGGATTTAGAGCTGTTGAAGTTCCTATAAGATCTATTTCAACTGGATTCACAGCACTATCAAACACTTCGTTATCTAAGGTAAACCCCTCATAAAGCATAACTACGTTATCTGCAAAAGTTGGCGATTTAATATCGCCTCCCTGATTTAAATTAAGGACATAATACGTATATTTTGTGTCTGCGTAAACTATTGTTTTTTCATCAACTTCAAGCACATCTCCATTCTTAAACAAAGTATGTCCGTCTGGAACTTCTCCATCAATAAGTTCGGTAATTACTAAATCTGCAATAGTTGGATTAGTAATCGATTCAAATTCACTGGAATTATAATAATGGGTCTCTAAATAATCTATCAACAAACCATTATCTATAACTTCTTGTTCTGTTCTATCGTTTACTTCTACAACAATCTCTTCAGTATCATCATCTTTGTTACAGGATAAAAAACATGTAACTATACATAATGTAATTAAAGCTATTTTTCTTAATCTCATATTCTTTTTGTTTTTGAACGACCTCTTTTACACCGCGCCGAACGTAAATCCACATTCATTTAAATTTAGCTTACAATTTTAACTTTAAGCCTAAGAATGTTTCATTATTGCTTATTTTTGGTGCGCAAGATACAATTTTAAAATAATTTTGCACAAGAACCTTAACGTAGTTTTTAGAATAATTGTATGCGAATTGATAAGTATTTATGGTGTATTAGGTATTATAAAACAAGAACTCTTGCTACTACTGCTTGTAAAAAAGGTCAAGTACGTGTAAATCAAGAAATTGTTAAACCTAGCAGAGAAGTTTATCCCTTGGATACCATTGAGTTAAGAAAGAATCAAATAAACTACAAACTTGTTGTAAATGATATTCCAGAAAGCAGGGTTGGTGCTAAACTGGTAGACATTTATAGAACAGACATAACACCTAAAGAACAATTTGAGGCGCAGGACCTTTTAAAATATAGCAAAGACTATTATAGAAAAAAAGGTATTGGTAGACCTACAAAAAAAGATAGAAGGGATATTGATGATTTTACAGATGAAAATGAGTAATTTTATCTTTTAATTTTAGAACGAGTATTATTATGACTGCTAAGAATAATGTAATCCTTAATCATAACGAAATCAATCATAAAATAAGACGTATTGCTTTTCAAATATATGAAAGTAATGTGGATGAAAAAGAAGTTATCCTTGCCGGTATTGACAAAAACGGTTATGTATTCGCAAAAAAATTAAAAACTGCACTTCAAAGAATATCTGAGATACATCCTATACTTTGCAAAGTTAGCATTGACAAAAAGAATCCTTCTGCGACTATTAAAACCTCTATTTTGCCAGAAGATTATAAAAATAAGTCTCTAGTACTTGTTGATGATGTTTTAAATTCTGGTACTACTTTAATTTATGGTGTTAAACATTTTTTAAATGTACCGCTAAAACAATTTAAAACCGCCGTTTTGGTAAATAGGAATCATAAAAAATATCCAGTAAAAGCAGACTTTAAAGGTATTTCTTTGTCTACTTCCCTGCATGAACATGTACATGTGGTTCTAGAAGGCAAAGTTTTTGAAGCTGTTTTAGAATAACTGTAAAACCAACTCTTCGATAATATCTTCTTCTGTTTTGTTATCGGTAGTTATAGTAACTTCAGATAAACTATAAAACGGAGTACGTTCAAAAAGGTGTTTTCCAATAAATTCTGTAAGTAATTCGTCTGTTTTTATATGAGCAATTAAAGGACGTTTATTCTTTTCATTTTTTAGTCTCGCCACTAAAGTAGGTATTAAAGCTTTTAAGTAAATACTCTTAACATTAGGGCTATTTTTAATAAAATCCATATTATTACTGTAACATGTTGTGCCCCCTCCTAGCGATAAAACTAATTTAGTATTATTGTTTAAAAGTTCCTTTAGATATAATGTTTCTATTTTTCTAAAATATATTTCTCCTTTATATTTAAAAATATCACTTACTAATAACTGTTCCTTTTCTTCTATGTAATCGTCTAAATCTATAAAATCATAATTCAATTTATTTGCCAAAATCTTACCTAAAGTCGACTTTCCCGAAGCCATATACCCAATTAAAACTACAATCATTTTCTCTTTATAAATTGATTATTAAAAACATACGTTTTAGTGATGCAAAAAAACAAAAAAATCTTTAAAAAAAGTATTGTTTAATTAATAAAACATTTTATATTTGCACCCGCTAACAACAACGTTAGTGTTGAAATAATGACCTGGTAGCTCAGTTGGTAGAGCATCTCCCTTTTAAGGAGAGGGTCCTGGGTTCGAGCCCCAGCCCGGTCACTGGAATCTTTCCAAGATGATTCAAAAAGCCTGAAACTTTAATGTTTTCAGGCTTTTTCATTTTCCTTACTTTCAATTGATATCAAATATTACCATTAAATAGGTGCGTTATTCGGTGCGTGTTTTTTAAGATTAAAAAACACGCACCGAATTAAGGTTAATTTACTGGTTTTTAACTAATTATAGTTTGAATTTAAATATGAAAATTGTAACTTAATAACGTAAACAGACCCTATTATGAGCAATAGATTTTCAATTTTATTTTTTCCCAAAGGAGATATATTAGCTGTTATTGAAAATAATGCGGATTTTAACGATATAAAGCTCATAAAAAAGTATCTAAAAACATTCACTCTGGAACTTAAGGATTTTGACTCCCTAGATATAAAACTGCCTCCTAAGCTTGATTTGGGAGATGTTCAAACGTCCTATAATAACTTTAGACTGAGATATCAAGATTACCTTAATTATTTGGTTCTTACACCGGAAAAGAAAAGAATAGACAACTATACGTTTCAAATGCTTTCTAAATCTGAAAGTTTGAAAGACCATACTAAAAGGTTAGAACAATATCAGGTACAACTTGATAATGAAAAAAAGAAATATTTGAATAACCAGAAACTATACAAAAGAGGCATTATTTCTGAATTGGACTACATTAATAGTCAAAATGCATTGTCTAAAGCCAAAGAAAAATATCAGGAACTAAAATCTAACTTAGAATATGAAAAAAGCAATCTTTTAGTCGCCCAAAATAATTTAAAACAGTCTTCAATAAAGGATAAAAGCTTGCTCTTATCTTCAAGCCAAAACTTAATGCAGTCAAGGCAGGAGTTGATAAATGACATCAAGTCCTGGGAGCAGAAGTATGTTTTGTCCAGTCCAATTGATGGAAAATTTACACTTTTTGATGTTTGGAATCAATACCAAGATATTAATGTTAATGATGTCGTTTTTACTATTATCCCTAATGACTTAAACGGCATAGTTGGGAGAGTATTGGTTCCAATAACCAATTCGAGAAAGTTAAAACGAGGGCAAGACGTTTTAATTAAAATAGAAAATTCCCCATATCAGGAATGGGGTAAACTCAGAGGAACAGTTTCATCTATTTCAAGTATTCCACTATGCAATATACTGCCATTATTAAGCTAGATTCTTTAGTTACTACTTACAATCGCACATTGGACTTTAAACAAAAAATGAAAGGGGAAGCTGAAATTATTGTTGATGAGATTTTACTATTTGAGCGTTTGCTTTATCCTGTTAAGGAAATTTTTGAGGAACTATAAATTTCAAGAGTACATAGTAATATTATAAATATATCGTAAATAAAGCTACTTTGTCATCACAACTCAAATAAAACGAATGAATTAACGTATTCAAAAGTTGTGTTTTCTTTCTTTATAATTAAAAATCCATTAGATTTGTGAAAACTTATACGTTTCATAAACAAACCGTTAGACTTAATTAGAATCGAATATATAGTGTATTACTTAACAATGAATTTTAGTGAAAGTTTCAAAAGTAAACCTTGTAATTTGATAAAGGACTTATAATTTTTTAATAAATCATGAAATTAAACATACTCCCATCTCTACAATTTGCATATATCATAATATTTATTGTTTTCAACGTACAATGTCAATCAAAAGAAGATTTAATAAATGAATTAGATAATACTACTCAATTCAAATTCAAATGGAAAACTTATATAGGTAAGACTTCATTTAGAACCACCATTCTTTATGCAAATGATAAAATTTACATTGGTTCTAATGGCAATTCAACCAGTGTAGCTAATGATAAACAAGATGGGGTTTTCATTTTGAATTCAAAAAATGGTAAAATTAAAACACAAATAACTCGAAAGGAACATGCAGATAATGATGTAAACGGAATAGCAGTATACAATCACCTAATTTATTTTGGCAATGATAACAACCTCTTTTTTTGTTATGATGATGAAGGTAAGAAAATTTGGTCTTACAAATGTGACGGAGATGTAGAAGGAGCACCTGCACTAACTGATTTAAATTTAGACGGATTACCTGATGTCGTATTTGCTACTGAAAATGGAACCATCTATACCTTAGATGGTAATTCTGGTAATCTAATTTGGAAATATAGTACGGTTTGGGAAAAAGGGAAAAACAAATATGAATTTTATTCTTCCAAAGGTTTTATTGGATCTCCTGCGGTTTATGATATTAATAATGATAATGTACGTGATATTCTAATCGGGGCAAGAAACGCAACCTTCTATGCTTTTGATGGGTCGAATGGAAACATACTTTGGAAGTATAATACTTATTCAGGCATACATAGTTCGGCATACATAGATAATAGAGGAGAAGATGAGGATATAATATTCGCTGAAGCATATTCTGTTGTGCACGTGTTAGATAAATCTGGTAAGTTAAAAAAAAGATACCATTTAAGAGAAAACCGGGCTATACAAGGCTTGTTTTCAAGTCCGATTTCTACCTCATTAGGTCACATATGTATTGGAACATCATGGTGGGGAAAGGGAGATGGTTTTTATATGATACCAGATTATTCTAATAATTATGATGAAGGATTCACTGTATTAGGCAAAATTTCTTCAACTCCAATATATGCCGATTTAATGGCAGAAACCAATCCACAAGTTGGTATAGTCACTGAAAATGGCTATTTAGTTATTTATAATGATTTTGGTAAAACTATGGGTAAATTTAAACTTGAGGGTGGTGTTGAGGCTACTCCACTAGTCGCTGATGTTGATAACGATGGCTATTTAAATTTAATCATTGCCACTAGAGATGGGTATTTATATTGTTATGATACAAAATCAACAGGTAAAGTTACATGGGGTCAATTTCGAGGTAACAACTACAATACAGGTGTTTATTATGAAGAATCAAAAGACTTTCTCACAGCTTCCACAAGTAAAGGGTCAGAAAAAATTGTACCGCAAGGAGATTCATATAATGAATATGGGAAAAAATATGCAATAGTAATAGGAATTGCTGATTATAAAGATTTACTATCAAAAAGTATTGAAAAAAGCAAGATAAAGCTTACTGATTTGCAATATGCAGAGAAAGATGCTAGTGAATTTATTGATTTTTTAAATAATACTGAAAAAAGTGGTGGTAATTGGATAATTAAAAAGTTTATTGGTAATTCTGCTAAAAAAAGTGATATTCTTAAATCAATAGACTATATACTCACAGGAACCAAACCAAATGATTTGGTATACATCTTTTTTTCTGGTCACGCAAGAAATACTCCTTATGACCTGAGTGAAGTGTATCTTCTACCATATGATTTTGAATATGATGATGATTATAGTGGTATTTCTTACGATTGGTTAAGAAAAAAAATAGAGAGTTCAAATTCAGAACACGTAATTGCATTTATAGACGCTTGTAGAAGTGGAGTAATAGGCTATGCTAAAGGCGGAGACAATAGACCAAACTATCAATACATGGGCAAGTTAAATACCACAATTCCAAACAAAATAATTTTCACAGCTGGGAGAGGTTCTCAACAAGCATTTGAAGATTCAAAACTTCAAAATAGTGTTTTTACATATTTTCTATTAAAAGGTCTTTACGGTGAAGCAACAGATAAAGACAAAGATGGGTTCATTGATATATCTGAATTGAGAGATTATGTAGAGGAAAAAGTTCGAAAATACACATCTAATAAAACAAATATGAACGTGCAAATTCCAATGCTTTGGGAAAGAAAAGGGTTTATCGCTGATGATTTCCCAGTTTCGATTAAATAATTTAATTATTAATGACTAAAATCACATGAAAAATAATAGCATCAAGGAATGGCTAAGTATAAACATTATAAATTATTTTATTAAAGCATCTAAACGTAGAAAAGTATTACTATTATCACTATTACTACTCTTAATTATATTTATCTCTAGGGTTGGTTTTTTAGGAGATAGGGCATATAAAATTTCAAAGAGGGTATTTAACTTTTATATACCAATCATTGACCAAAACTTACCAGATATCCTAATTTCATTTAGATTCGAAGTTGAAAACGAATTAGGTCGAAATAAGGGTTCAAATGGCAAAACGTATTTTTCTGGTGATAAGATGATTTTATCCATAAATTCCAATATCCAATGCTGGATGTCGATATTTTGTGTTGATTTAAAGGGTATTCATGGAGTCTATAACAATTCAACTTCCTCAGGTTTATTTTTTCCAAAAGAAAACTCACATGAAATAGAGTTTAACCTAGACGATACTGTTGGTCCCGAGATATACATAGTAGTAGCTTCGCATAGTGAATTTAATTTTGAAAAGGATATTAAACCAAAAGTTCAAACATTACTTCAAGACCAGAATCCAAAGGGTCCAACATTATATAAATATTGGTTAGATTTAGACAATGAATATTATCAATCGGCAATCTATTTCCATCATAAATAATTTTGATGTTTCAAATATTGTCATATTTTTTCATTTGATATAAACCTAATTAACAAGCACTTACAATTAAAAAACAACAACAGTTTCTATTTTCCAATAATATACAGAACCTCCCTATACACCCGCTCCTGATTTAATTGCAAATCAATTTGAGAAAAGCTTTTGCGTGGCTCTGGAAGCTCTTTTTTTATATTAGAATATTTAAAGCGCAGTTTTTTATCTTTTCCATCCGCAAATGCTACAAACTCACCTGCTTTTAATCTAAAAAACACATCGGCTCTTCGCTTGGAAACTTCTTTTTGCCTTTGGTGATACGCGTATCAAAATTAAGGTTATGTCCCTTATTGATGCTTGTAGTTTCTTTTTTAATCAATTCAAAAAATCGCTCATAATATTTAGCTGTGTCCAAATCGTTAACTTTACCGAAGAATTGATATGATAAATTACTTAAAATAGCCCGACTAGCCTTTTCGCCATAGAGCATATCATTTTGAATTTTATCTTGCATCACATAAACCGTAGAAATATCATAACTTCTCAGTGTTGCAGGTATACGGTTCATGTTTAACAGACGAATTGTGGGAGCTTCTTCCATAAGTATAAATGACGACAACTGATTTCTAACACTCATTTGCTTAATAGCCGTATGCATCACAGTAGCAATTACCGGAGAGTATGCCGATTCATATTTAGGGTTGTTCACAACAGAAATGACAGCCGGATTCGATGCATTATTTATATCAAGCGGTACTTCATCTTCCGACAAAACCATAAACAATTTTTGCGAACTTATTTTTTTAAAGGCATTGGCAAGCGTACTTTTAACACCTGCGGTTTGCTTTTCTGATTCTATACCATTTATAAAGGCACTCGCCATACTTTTGGAAGTAAGATCGGAGTTCAAAAAAGACACCATTTTTTTAGTGTTCATCTGTTGAAATAGAGCGATTAAATGTGGTAATGTACATTGTTTAGGGTAGTCTATTTTCAATTTCCAAATAAGC
The DNA here is from genome assembly GCF_030540835.1 of Flavivirga aquimarina. Taxonomy (GTDB): domain Bacteria; phylum Bacteroidota; class Bacteroidia; order Flavobacteriales; family Flavobacteriaceae; genus Flavivirga; species Flavivirga aquimarina. The sequence continues at coordinate 8,623 of NZ_JAUOEK010000114.1, forward strand.
CCGCCTAGTAAGCCCTCTACGGCATCTGAAAAGAATTTACTACTACCCGAGGCATCTGATAAATTTTGTTCCAGCAGATTTTCAATAAGAACTTTAGAAACCTCATTCACACTTTCTTCGTTATGTAAATACCTTGGAGCTATTGGGTTTACTCGACAATAAATATCTTCAAATGAATTTATATAATAAGAGATGCCTCCATCTTGAAAAAGAGGATAAGCCATTTCGGTGAGTTCAAAATCCTTATAATCATGGATAATTCCACAGAACTTATATTTGCTAAAATGCTGTAGATAATTATAAATAACGCTTTCTGTTTTTCCACTTCCTGCAGAACCAATAATTGAGGTACCTCTTCTAACATTTTCTATTTTGAATTTTCCACGGTTCAACTTAAAATCAAATGAATATTTCTTATTCGTGACATTTGATTTTTCTTTATGAAAAAAGGCGTAAACCAGGGTTAGAACAAATAACAATGGTGTTATGATATACAATACAATATGCGCTATTGTCCAAGTCATATCCCAATTGACCCTGCTTGAATACCTTTCTCTATACCTCGTTTAAGCGTTTTAATTGCTTTAATAACTAATTGTGCATTGGTTGGTATTTGTATCAAAGGGTTGTTAAAAACCGGGTTATTCATGACGCCTGTTTTGTTTAATAATTTAAATGCCATAGAAGAAGCTCTTTCTAATGCAGTATATCATAGAAATTACGAACTACAAGCCCCTATTGAAGTTAGGGTTCTTCCTAATGCCATTGAAATAATAAGTTATAATGGTGTAGATCCTTCTTTAAAGCAAGATGATTTTGATAAAGGAATTGTTAGGGCAAGACGTTATAGAAATAGACGTATTGGTGAATTTCTAAAAGAATTAAGACTTACAGAAGGTAGAGGGACAGGTATTCCCACTATTGTAAAAGCTCTCAAAGATAATGGTTCTGGAAGCCCTAAATTTGACACTAACGAACCACATAGAAATCATTTTTTAATAGAGATTCCGATTCATCCTGAATTTAACGACCAAGTTAATAAATTAACCAAAGAACAAATAAAAATTTTAAAATATTGTGAGCAAAGAAGGTCTAATAAAGACATTCAAGAACAAGCTTTTAAATTAAAAGTTCATACAGATAATTTTAAAAGACATATAGCTCCTATAATAAGAGAAGGCCTTTTAGAAAGAACTATTCCTAATAAACATAGAAGTCCAAATCAAGAATATGTTCTAACAAATAAAGGAAAAAAGGTTTTAGCATTATTAAAAACACTTAAACTGTAATAGTTAAGCTTCATATCTTAATTTATAAGAATACCTAAACCACTTTGCTCTAAACAAAGACAAATTTCATCATAAAAGTTAAAAAATTGTTAAAAAGGGGCTAATTCGGAGTCACTAAATTTTCAGGTCTCTCGAAACCCTTTTAAAAACTAGTAAAGCTATGATTTTGGATAGTTCCTCTTTCTTCGTATACTTTTCAATTGCTTCCATCTTTTTATAACTTAACAAATAGATGTATATACTTCTGATCACTTTAGAATATTCTTGATTGTATTACAATAAACATTAACTATATTTGAATATTGTATATAAATACAACTATTTAAGTTCATTTTTTATTAAAAATAGTTTTGGTGCGTTAATCGGTGCGTACAAATACTATTACTAATCTAAATTTTTGAATATCAATTGATTAAAAAACAGGTTCGAACCCCAGCCCGGTCACTGGAATCTTTTCAAGATTATTCAAAAAGCCTGAAACTTAATGTTTTCAGGCTTTTTCATTTTCCTTACTTTCAATTGATATCAAATGTTACCATTATTAACACCTACAAACAAAAAACAGAAATAGTAACAAGAGTTTATACTTTTAGTCATGATCCCTTTTAGTCATGATCCTATACTTCATTCAAGTAGTTAAACATATATACAAAAAAAGCTTCTCATTTCTGAGAAGCTTTTTAATATTTTGAAACTTTAAATCTAATTAAAGTGTAGCAACATATTTTGTTAAACCAGATTTTAAATTAGCCGCTTTATTAGCATGAATAACATTTTTCTTAGCTAATTTATCTATCATAGAAGAAACAGAAGGTAACATAGCTTCAGCTTTTTTCTTATCTGTTAACTCACGTAATTTCTTGATAGCATTACGAGTCGTTTTATGCTGATATTTATTTACTAAACGTTTAGCTTCGTTACTTCTAATTCTTTTTAATGCTGACTTATGATTTGCCATTTTGTTTTTCTTAATTTTTTTAATCGTAGCCCGTAGGGGAATCGAACCCCTCTTACCAGGATGAAAACCTGGCGTCCTAGCCGATAGACGAACGGGCCATTTGTTTTTAGGTGCGCAAATATAAATATAATATTTAAACTTACAATACCTTTCAAATAACTAACAATGTCTCCATTGCGGATGCAAAAATACAACTATTTTTAAATGTCACAATAGTTAGATAATTTTTTTTGAAAAAAAATTAAATTAGTATGCTTTTGCAAACAATACTCTACCTTTCGAAGGCTTTCCAGAATACACACAGACACCTTCTATTTCCTTCATATCTATAGGAATACAACGAATTGTAGCTTTGGTCAACTCTTTAATTTTTTCTTCTGTCTCATTAGTACCATCCCAATGAGCAGAAATAAATCCTGTTTTAGTTTCTAAAACATTCTTAAATTCCTCAAAAGTATCTACCTCTGTAATATGTGTATTTCTAAAATCTAAAGCTTTATTAAATAGTGATTCTTGTATTTCGGTCATTAAACCTTCTACTTTATCAATCAAACTATCTAGAGAAACTATTTCTTTACTTAAAGTATCTCTACGAGCTAACTCTACTGTTCCATTCTCTAAATCGCGTGCCCCTATGGCAATACGTAAAGGCACACCTTGTAATTCGTGTTGTGCGAACTTAGCTCCCGGCCTAAAGGTATCCCTATTATCAAATTTAACCGATATATTTTTTGCTCGTAAATCTTTCATAATACCATTAACTACTTCTGTAATAGCATTAAGCTGTTCTTCATTCTTATATATAGGTACAATAACAACTTGGTTTGGAGCCAAATTTGGAGGCAAAACCAATCCGTTATCATCACTATGCGTCATAATTAATGCTCCCATTAATCTAGTAGAAACACCCCAAGACGTCGCCCAAACATAATCCTGTTTACCTTCTTTAGTTGCATATTTAACATCAAAAGCTTTTGCGAAATTTTGACCAAGAAAATGAGAGGTTCCCGCTTGTAACGCTTTTCCATCCTGCATTAAAGCCTCAATACAATAAGTATCTTCTGCTCCGGCAAAACGCTCACTTTCTGTTTTTACACCCTGTATTACAGGTATAGCCATGAAATTTTCAACAAAAGTGGCATAAACGTTATTCATCAATTTTGTTTCTTCTATAGCTTCTTCTTTCGTAGCATGCGCTGTATGTCCTTCTTGCCATAAAAACTCTGCTGTACGTAAAAATAAACGTGTGCGCATTTCCCAACGTACCACGTTGGCCCATTGATTAACTAATATTGGTAAGTCTCTATAAGATTGAATCCATCCTCTATATGTATTCCATATAATAGCTTCACTTGTTGGTCGTACAATTAACTCTTCTTCCAGTTTCGCTTCAGGGTCAACCCTTAGTTTTCCTTTTTTATCCGGGTCATTTTGCAATCTATAATGCGTAACAATAGCACACTCTTTAGCAAAACCTTCTGCATTTTTTTCTTCTGCTTCAAATAAACTTTTAGGTACAAATAATGGAAAATATGCATTTTGGTGCCCTGTTTCTTTAAACTTTTTATCTAATTCTGCCTGCATTTTTTCCCAAATAGCATATCCATAGGGTTTAATCACCATACATCCTCTAACTGCCGAATTCTCAGCTAGGTCTGCTTTGACAACTAATTCGTTATACCATTTGGAATAATCTTCCGCTCTACTAGTAAGTTTTTTGCTCATATTAATGTTTTGGCACAAATATTGTGACTATGTTAAATATAAAAATAGTTCAACAAAACTAACTATTTTTGTTATGTTCAACAATAAAATTCTAGAGATATGCAATTTAATAACTACTTAAAAGGAAAAGTGTCATTTGTAGCCATTCTTGGCTTGGTGTTTGGTTTAGCCTCTTGTGGTTCTTATCAATATGTTGGCGCTGACGACGATGGTATTTATGGGAGTACAGAAAGACAAGTAAGCGTTGAAACTCCTCCACAGAGTAATCACACAGTTGTTGAAATTCCTAATAACTCTAATAGCGATTTCTATAAAAATCATTTTAGAAATAAATCTTTAGAAGCTGCTAACGTATTTTCTGATGACGCTATTTTTACTGATATAGATTCCTATGAAGGAAATAATTATGTTGAAAATGACTCCTTAACTAATGATTATCAGGGTTATGCTGGTTGGGGACAAAATAGCAATAGTGTTACCATAAACTATATAGACAACGGATGGAACAACTGGGGTTGGAATGCTGGATTTGGTATGGGATGGAACAATTGGGGCTGGAATAGTTGGAACAACTGGGGATGGGGTTGGAATAGATGGAATAATTGGGGCTATTACGATCCTTTTTGGGGTCCTTATTATGGTGGTTTTTACGGAAATTATTGGAGAGGATATCCTTCATTTTATAGAAATAATAGATATAACCGATACTATGCAAATAACGGCTATTATAATAGTAGAAGAAATGTTGCATATAATACGAATAGAAGAGGTAATTACTATACTAGAGCAAATAACTCAAGTTTAAGTTCATCCAGACGCAGTAGCTCTGTAAGCAATACAAATAGAAGCACAGCTACATCTAAATACAACACAACAAGAAGGAGTAGCACAGGCACCGTAGCAAGAAATTATACAAGAAACTCTAACGGAACACGTACATATACTAATAATACACAAAGAAGAACAGTAACTTCCAGAACACCTTCTACAAATTCAGTTAGGAGATCATCATCTTCAACAGTAAGAAGGAATTCAAGTACCGTCTACAGACAACCTTCTAATACCAATAGAAGTTCTAGTGGTACATCCAGGTCCTATTCTTCTTCCAGAAGTTCAAGCTACTCACCTAGCAGAAGTTCTTCATCCAGTTCAGGTTCAGTTTCCAGATCTTCATCTAGTAGTCGTAGCTCTGGAAGTAGCAGCAGAAGCTCAGGATCTTCAGGAAGACGTCGTTAAAATTTAAAAAGAAAAAAAAATTACAACTATATGAAAAAGTTATATTTACTGTTCATAGGTACCCTATCTATGTCCACAATTTACGCTCAAGATATTAGTGATGCTTTAAGGTTTTCTCAAGATAACATTCAAGGAACAGCTCGTTTTAGAGCATTGAGTGGGGCTTTTGGGGCTTTAGGTGGCGATATGAGCGCTGTTAGTTTAAACCCAGCTGGTTCTGCTGTATTTAGCAGAAGTCATGCTTCTGTTACGGGTTCAAATATAAGCACGGATAATAACACAGCATATTTTGGAAATACAATAAATACAAATATTTCAAATTTTGATTTAAGCCAAGCAGGTGCTGCTTTTGTTTTTGCAAGCAATAATAACTCGCCTTGGCGAAAATTCACATTAGCAATTGCATACGATAGAACCAATAATAATGACGATGCTTGGAATGCCATTGGTACAAATACCAATAATCAATCCATAGACCTTTATTTCTTAAACTATGCTGATGGTGTAAGATTAGAGGATATTTCTTTGTTTGATGGTGAGTTTATTGAAGATATATACCAATATCTTGGGAATGAATTTGGTTTTGCACATCAGCAAGCATTTTTAGGTTATCAAGCATTTATTCTTGAACCTGATGCAGATGACGATGACAATACCTTTTATTCCTCTAATTTAGCAGATGGTACTTTTCAACATGATTATTTATATTCAAGCACAGGTTATAATGGTAAAGTTTCTTTTAATCTGGCAGCTCAATACGGAGATAATTTATACTTAGGATTAAACTTGAATTCTCATTTTATCGATTATCAAAGAACGACCTCTCTTCTTGAAGACAATAATAACGGAGGCTCCATAACTGCTATCGATTTTGATAATAATTTATCTACAACTGGAAATGGATTTTCATTCCAATTAGGTGGGATTTTAAAAGTAAGTCCCGAATTTAGAGTAGGTGTTACTTACGATTCTCCTACTTGGTATACTATTGAAGAAGAAACGACACAATATATCAATTCTAATTTGGCAGATCCTGATATTGATTTTATTACAAACATTGTAAATGTTTTTCCCCGATATAAAGTACAAACACCTGCTAAACTTACAGGAAGTTTAGCATATGTATTTGGAAAACATGGGTTAATTAGCTTTGATTATTCTACAAAAGATTATAGCAGTACTAAATTTAAACCAGAATCTGAGTTCACATCTTTAAATAATGACATTGCCAGAGACCTTACAAATGCCGCTACTTATAGAGTTGGCGGTGAATACAAATACCAACAATTTAGCTTTAGAGGCGGGTACCGTTTTGAAGAAAGCCCTTATCTTAATGGTATAACTGTGGGTGATTTAACAGGTTACTCTCTTGGTATTGGTTACAATTTTGGTAATACTAAACTAGATGTTACTTATGACCAATCTGAACGCTCATTTGCACCGTCATTATACAATGCTGGATTAACCGATGTTGCTTTAATAGACCGAACAAACTCTAACATTACACTTTCGTTGAGCTTTAATATTTAATATATACTATCATAAAATATAATTTAAAAGCTTGAACATAAAAAGTTCAAGCTTTTTCTTTTAATTGTAATAATATAAGTAAAGTAGAGACTAAGCCTTAGGTATAATTGTTTGTTAAGACAAAACATAACAAAAGTGTTTTACTTATCTTTGCAGACTAAAAACATCATTTTTTAGCTAATGAAAATTGAAAATAACATAGAAGAATACGACTCTTTAGGAGATAACCATATTGGAACGTCTTCAAACACGCCTTTGCGAAATGATGCCTTTAGGCTTTCTAATGAAGAAAAAATAGACATTATTAAAGATGATGTTCGTCATATTATGGAAACTTTAGGCCTCGATTTAACAGATGATAGCTTAAATGGCACACCAAATCGTGTTGCTAAAATGTTTGTTAAGGAAATTTTTGGAGGATTAAACCCGAAGAAAAAGCCAAATGCTTCTACATTTGAAAATAAGTACAAATACGGTGAAATGCTTGTCGAAAAAAACATTACTGTTTATTCTACTTGCGAGCACCATTTACTACCTATAGTTGGGAGAGCACATATAGCTTATATTTCTAACGGTACCGTTGTTGGTCTGTCTAAAATGAACCGTATTGTAGATTATTTTGCTAAACGTCCACAAGTTCAAGAACGTTTAACCATACAAGTGGTGAAAGAACTTCAAGACGTTTTAGATACACAAGATGTAGCTTGCATTATAGATGCTAAGCATTTGTGCGTTAACTCTAGAGGCATTAGAGATATTGAAAGTAGTACAGTAACTTCAGAATTTGGGGGTAAATTTAAAGAAGAAGCGACTCGTAGAGAATTTTTAGATTACATAAAATTAGATACAAAGTTTTAATTTATTTTTAACCAAATAACCAAATCAGAATAATAACCATGCAGCTTTTTCAGCATCAACCAATAAAACTATACAATTCACTTACAGGAAAAAAAGAAACATTCAAGCCCATTAACGAGGGTTATGTAGGGATGTATGTTTGTGGCCCCACCGTTTATAGTAATGTACACTTAGGTAATGTAAGAACCTTTATGTCTTTTGATATGGTATTTAGGTATTTAAAGCATTTAGGTTACAAAGTACGGTATGTTAGAAATATTACAGATGCGGGTCATTTAGAAAACGATGCCGATGCTGGTGAAGATAAAATCACTAAAAAAGCGCGCTTAGAGCAAATTGAACCTATGGAAGTTGTGCAGCGTTATACGGTCGATTTCCATAACATATTAAATACATTCAATTTTTTACCACCAAGTATAGAGCCTACAGCAACGGGGCATATTATTGAGCAAATTGAGCTTATAAAAAATATTATAGACAATGGCTTTGCTTATGAGGTAAATGGTTCTGTTTATTTCGATGTACATAAATTTAATGAAACAAACGATTACGGAAAATTAAGCAAACGTAAGCTTGACGATTTAATTCATAATACACGTGAATTAGACGGACAAAGTGATAAAAAGAATCCGCAAGATTTTGCCCTTTGGAAAAAGGCAGAACCACAGCATATTATGCGTTGGCCTTCACCTTGGAGTGATGGTTTTCCCGGTTGGCACTTAGAATGTACTGCTATGAGCACTAAGTATTTAGGAGATCAATTTGATATTCACGGAGGTGGTATGGATTTAAAATTTCCGCATCATGAATGTGAGATCGCGCAAAATGAAGCTGCCAAAGGAAAATCTCCTGTTAATTATTGGATGCATGCCAACATGCTAGAGCTTAACGGACAGCGTATGTCTAAAACAACAGGAAATACTGTCAACCCAGATGAATTGTTATCCGGAAATAATAAATTCTTCAGTAAAGCCTATGCACCCGGTGTTATTAGGTTTTTTAATGCACAGTCGTCTTACCGAAGTGTTCTGGATTTAACAGACGATGGCTTATTAGCAAGTGAAAAAGGATTTTACAGATTGATGGATGCCGTGAATCTTTTAGGTGATTTAAAAGCTTCTGAAAGGTCTACTATAGATGTTAATGCATGGAAACAGTCTTGTTATGATGCTATGAATGATGATTTTAATTCGCCTATTTTAATTGCACATTTATTTGAAGCTGCTAAATACATCAATCAAATTAAAGAAGGTTCTGAAACCTTATCTACTGAAGACTTAAACACTTTTAAAAGCACTATTAATGCCTTTGTTTTTGATGTGTTAGGCCTTGAGAACAATACTAAAAGTGATTCTGGAACCGATAAATTGTCGGGTGCTGTAGATATACTCATTAAACTAAGGCAAGAAGCCAGAGCCAATAGAGACTTTGCTATGTCTGATAAAATTCGTGATGAGCTAGCAGAAGTTGGTATACAACTCAAAGATGGTAAAGACGGTACGACGTTTTCAACTAACTAAATGTTTTGTTATTCCTTCGAAGGAATGAATCTTTTTAATTAAAACTTGATTTTTACAAAATAGATTCTTGTCTTCAATTCGACTACACTCAGTGACCGACCTGGAATGAATACTATGCTAAAAAAAATACTTATTGCACCGTTTTTGTTTTTAATAAAGATATATCAAGTATTGATATCACCTATAACGCCTGCTACTTGTAGATATACACCAACATGTTCACATTACTCCAAAGAAGCGTTACAAAAACATGGTTTATTTAAAGGTAGTTGGTTAGCCATAAAACGTATTTTTAGTTGCCACCCTTGGGGAGGATCTGGATATGACCCCGTTCCTTAGATTTAATTTACTTACTTGATTTTGTGAAATTTTCAACTTATTTCGTTTAATAAAGTTCATTAAAACAGAACTTTATCTTAGCATTGTAACCAATACTCACGCACAACAAACTTCACATTGTCCTATTAAGAGAATATCAGTAGAATCTACTTTATGATTTTTTATGGAAGGAATTTTAATTTCTAAAGGCAAACACTCAACTTTATCGCATTTTGTACATTGAAAATGTGGATGCTTGTCCGAATGATGACTAGCAGAACATCCCTCACATTTAGCATACCACTTTAAACCATCTTTTCCGTTAAAAGAATGAATAGCACCATCTTGTTCAAGTCTATCTAAAATACGATACACCGTAGTTTTATTCATCTTATCTTTTACAAGTTCAATTAGATGTACTACCGATTTGGCTTCGTCCTTTTCTTCAAAAATTTGGAGTACAGTAGCTACAGCTTTTGTTTTTCTTATAATTCCCATAATCACAAAATTAATGCAATTGGGTTGCAATTACAAATTTATTTTTTAATTTCGCAACTCAATTGCATTAACAAAGATAATTTTATGATACAATTACAAAACGTTAGCAAATCATTTAAAGGTAGTCTTGCCATTAAAAACTTAAATTTAGAGGTTCAGAAAGGAGAAATTTTAGGACTTTTAGGTGCTAATGGTGCAGGAAAATCTACCACTATAAATATGTTGCTAGGCTTTCTTAATCCAGACTCAGGAGAGGTATATATCAATGATATAGACACGAACCATAATTCACAAGAGACTAGAAAACTTATTGGTTATATCCCTGAAAATGTTAATCTATATCCTTATTTATCAGGTTTAGAAAATTTAGATTATTTCTGCAAGTTAGCAGGATTAAAATATTCTAAAAATGAACTGGAAAACTACCTAACAATTTGTGGATTGGAAAATAAAGCACACGTAAAAAAGGTAAGTGGTTATTCTAAAGGAATGCGACAGAAAGTAGGCATCGCTATTGCCTATGCAAAAAAAGCAAAAGTTTATTTATTAGATGAACCTGCTAGTGGTTTAGACCCTTTAGCCAGTAATGAACTTTCTATTCTTTTAAAAAAATTAGCTTCAGAAGGTGCGACTATTTTGATGGCTTCCCACGATATTTTTCGTGTTCGTGAGGTTTGTAATCGTATCGGTATTTTAAAAAATGGCGTTTTAGTAAAAGAATTGTATAGCAAAGATGTAAGTGCTAATGAGCTAGAAACTTTATATCTACAATTTATGCAAAACTAAAACGAATATTATGTTGCAAATCATCAAAAATGAATGGCGTTTTTTAATCCGTAGTCGTATATTTTTAGGCATAAGTATTGCTTTCATTTCAATCTTATTAGTCTCAGTTTTTTTAGGAAATTATCAAACACGAAAGCAAGAGCAAACACACAAAAGTGCTAAAGACCACGTGCGTCAACAATGGGTAAGCATTGACGAAATGAATCCTCATAGTGCTGCACATTATGGAACGTATGTCTTTAAACCTACTAACTTATTAAATAGTCTCGATGAAGGTGTTAATAGCGTTACAGGAAATGTACTTCGAGTAGAAGGACACGTTCAAAATGAAATAGTGCATTCCGAAGCATCTCAAATGCAGGCTATTTCTAGATTTGGAAAATTAAAGCCCTCACTTTTACTACAATATATTGTTCCATTATTATTGATTTTTTTAGCATTTAACTCTGTTAGTGATGAAAAACAAAGTGGGAGACTCAAATTACTCGTATTACAAGGTGCAAAACCTTTACAAATTATTTTATCTAAAATATTATCTGTTTGGCTTTACGGTATGATGCTACTAACCTTTGTCCTTTCAGTCTATAGTATTTTGAATTTTCAAAGTTTAACTACAGACATTTTAACCAGAACAGGATTGTTCTTTTTGTCCTACACTTTATATTATTTTATTATTAGTGCTATTACGGTTTACTTTTCTGCACGCTGGCAAAATGCGACACTTGCTTTGACATCAATGTTAGGCATTTGGATAATTTGGACGATATTTTTACCCAATATTTTAATGAGTTCTGCCGAAAAATGGCATCCTCTTCCTAGTCGAAACCAATTTCAATCAGCTATGAAAGAAGACCGTTCAAAAGGGCTTGACGGACACAACCCTAAAGATAAACGAGCTATCGCTCTTAAAGAGAAAGTTTTAAAAGAGTATGGTGTAGATAGTTTGTCTCAATTACCTATAAATTTTGACGGTATGCGGATGCAAGCTGATGAAGAATATGGAAATAGCGTTTGGGATAAACATTTTGGTAATAATCGTAAAATACTTCGTAAACAAAAACAAAGCTTTCAATTAGGCGGTATTGTAAACCCTTTTATTTCCTTACAGAATTCAAGTATGGGGTTTATGGCAAGTGATAACTTACATCATCAGGAATTTTTGCTACAAGTGGAAAACTACAGAAGGTTTTTTATTAAAACGCTAAACGACAAGCAAACTTTTGGTGGTTCTAAAACAGGTAACTGGAGGTGGAAAGAAGATAATGCATTTTTTAAATCTATTCCAGATTTCAATTATAAACCAACTCAGGTTTCTGTTATCTTATCAAATTATTTGTTGGATTTAGCTTTGCTCATTCTATGGTCAATTATTGTTATTGTTATCATTTATTTCGGAACTAAAAAAATACAAATCGTATGAGAAGTTTATCCATATTTATTTACGAGTGGAAACATTTTGTTAGCAGTCCTTTTAAAATTATAGCACTACTACTCTTTTTAATAGCCAGTATTTATGGTTTGCACAATGGTGCAGATTTATATATGCAACAAAGCAATGAGATTGAAAGACTCAATCAAAAAGCAAAAGAAGAAAAAGAAACAATACTATCTTATTTCGACAAAAGCGAAAAAGGGCCTAAAAATAGGCCTTGGGTAGATGTTACAACACCATTCTGGTCTATTTGGTATACACCCACTTATCATTTCAAAAAACCTTCACCAACTATTGTTTACAATATAGGTCAGGCTGAACAATATGGTTTTTATAAAAAAATTGGTATGTATTCAAGCCCATACGATGCCGATATGGCAAAGGAAATCGCCAACCCAGAACGTATACAGTCTGGTACTTTAGATTTTTCATTTGTTGTGCTATTTCTTATGCCTCTATTACTTTTAGTGTTACTCTATAACATAAAAGGCTCGGAAGCAGAGCAAGGCTTTTTACCGCTCATTTTTGTACAAACGGGTTCAAAAAACTGGTGGATACTATCAAGAACTGTATTTTACACGATACTACTTTTATTTTCATTACTTGGGTTAATGCTTTATGGCGCTACTCTTACCAAGGTTTTTGAGGTAGATAATGCTTTTTGGACTATTTTTCTACATCTAACTATATATCTTGTGTTTTGGGTAGTTCTTTATTTTTTAATTCTGAAATATGGAAAAAACATCATTTCAAACACTTTACAAATGATAGGTATTTGGTTACTTTTTGCGTTTATTATTCCTGCCGTCGTACACCAATGGATAAGTATTGAAAAACCAACTAATTTAATGATTGACCTAATCGATATCAAAAGAGATAAAACAGATGAAATCTACGAGCAGTCAAACACTGATACCGATAATCAAATTTTTAATTTATATCCAAGTTTAAAGCAAACTAAAACTGCACAAGATACAATAGCTATAAAGGAGGCAAGAAATGATTCAAGAATAGCATTAATTAATGTCGCTATGAAAAATGCGATTTCAAAGCTAGAAGAAGATAATTTAACTAAAAATGAGCTTATTTCAAAAACCTATTGGCTCAACCCTTTAACTTACTTTCAAAATAAACTAAATCATTCATCAAAAACTCATTATGACGATTACCAGACTTATAGAAACGATATTCAAAATTTGGTTGATAAGCGCATTAAAATAATGGTTTCGGATATTTGGAATAACGTTAAAGTCGACAAAACAAAATATTTAGAATACAATAAAACACTTAACAAATGACACAAACAAAAAAGATATATTGGGCAGATAAATTAGGTGTTTTTAGTTCTTTGCTGTGTATAGTTCATTGCCTTGCAGTACCAACATTCCTTTCGTTGGGCATTGGTTTTTTGAATAATCCAATAATTGCTTTCCTGTTTATCTTAGTAGCATTTATTTCTATTTATAAAGCTACCAATGGAAAATTTATTAAAGGGATTAGTGTTTTTTTATGGGTTTCTTTTATTGGCTTTGTAATATCCATTTTGCTAGAAGAACATGCTGAAATTTTTGAATATGGGATGTTTCTGTTTTCTTCATCAATTATTCTTGGGCATTTTTATAATATGCGTAATTGTTTAAAATCTTAAAGAATCATTATTTTGTTTTACGAATACCAAACAACATTTTGAATTGAGAGGTTTTACAAAAAGTACTGGTTACAACCTATTTTATTTAACCGGAATCTCCTTCAAAATCTCTAAAACAAACTTCCAATATTTTTGAACCGACGATATTTGTGCACGCTCATCTGGTGAATGCGCCCCTTTAATATTCGGGCCAAAACTAATCATATCCATATCTGGATAGTTAGTGCCAAGAATGCCACATTCTAAACCTGCGTGACATGCCGCAACATGAGGTTTTTCTCCATTTAAATCTTCATATAACTTCGCCATAACCTTTAAAATAGGAGAATCCATATTCGGTGTCCAACCCGGATAATCTCCTGAAAATTCAACCTCACAGCCTGTTAACTCAAAGGTTGCTCGTAAAGTATTCGCCAAATCTATTTTAGAACTTTCAACAGACGAGCGCGTTAAACAACCTATATGAATAGTACCATTTTTAACCACTACTCTAGCGATATTATTTGATGTTTCTACCAGTTCTGGAATATCGGCACTCATTCTGTAAACACCGTTATGAGCAGCATACAAAGCTCTGGTTAAACCTTCTTGAACTCCTAAATTCATAATCTTTTTAGGTGTTTCCGATTTAGAAATGGTAATTTCTAAATCCGGTTCCATCGTTTTTAATTCCTTTTTAATCGTATTGGAAATTAAAGCCATTTCTAATAAAAAAGCATCTTCATGTACAGCATCTATAGCAACAATAGCATTACTTTCTCGAGGAATGGCATTTCGTAAGCTACCGCCATCAATTTCAGAAATTCGTAATCCGAAATTTTCAAAACCATCAAATAGCACACGGTTCATGAGTTTGTTAGCATTTCCTAATCCTTCATGGATTTGCATACCAGAATGCCCACCTTGTAACCCTTTAACAGTAATTTTATACCCTATTTTAAATTCTGGAGTTTCTTCTTCTTTGTAACTTCTGGTAGCTGTAACATCAACACCTCCGGCACAACCAACACCAATTTCATCGTCTTCTTCAGTATCTAAATTCAATAAAATACCTCCTGTTAGCAAACCACCTTTTAAGCCCATAGCCCCCGTCATACCTGTTTCTTCATCAATAGTAAATAATGCTTCAATAGCCGGATGCTCGATATCTTTACTTTCCAGAATAGCCATAATAGTAGCAACACCTAACCCGTTATCTGCACCAAGCGTCGTACCTTTGGCTCTAACCCAATCCTCATCAACATACATATCGATACCTTGAGCATCAAAATCAAAATTAGTATCGTTATTTTTCTGATGTACCATGTCTAAATGCGATTGCATAACTACGGTCGTTCTGTTTTCCATCCCCGGAGTTGCTGGCTTTTTTATAATAACATTTCCAACTTCATCTTCAATAGTCTCAAAACCTAGATTTTCCCCAAAGTCTTTCATAAATGCGATAATACGTGCTTCTTTTTTAGAACCACGTGGTATAGCATTTATATCTGCAAATTTATTCCAAAGTTGTTTCGGTTGTAGTTGTCTTATTTCTGTACTCATAGTTTCACAAAATAGTATTTTGCAAAGATAAGTTTTACACACTATGATTAATAAACATTTGCTTATTTTTGAGTTATGCTAAAAAAGAAAAAAACGTTACTGGCATTATCGTTAATTCCACAATATGTATTTATAACGTGGCTATCCAACTACCCTGAGTTTGTAGAACGTTTTTATAGTAACGGATTTTATCCTTTTATTTCTAAAATATTTAGATATACTTTGGGTTGGCTGCCTTTTTCTTTTGGAGATTTAATCTATACTATTTCTATTATTTATATCGTACGATGGCTTTATATAAACAGAAAACGACTTAGAAAAGACACAAAACAATGGTTTATCGATGTATTTTCTACAATCGCAATTATATACCTAATATTTCACTTGTTTTGGGGATTTAATTACTACAGATTACCACTACATAAAAGTTTGAATATTGCTAATGATTATACTACTGAACAGCTAGTTTCTGTAACTGAACAATTGATTAAAAAGTCGAATAATCTTCATTTTATAATTACTAAAAACGACACAATTAAAACTAATTTACCTTATAGTAAAAGTGAAATCTTAAAGATGGCACCTGTGGGTTATAAAAATTTAAAACAAGTATTCCCTCATTTAGAATATAACCCAAAAAGTGTAAAAAAATCGTTATATAGTTACCCATTAACCTATATGGGGTTTAGCGGTTACTTAAATCCGTTTACCAACGAAGCTCAGGTTAATGGATTAATTCCTGCTTACAAGGTGCCTACAACAGCTTCACATGAAATTGCACATCAATTAGGTTATGCAGCCGAAAACGAAGCTAATTTTATTGGATGTATGGCAGCTATAAATCATGACGATATATATTTTAGATATACGGGGTATACTTTTGGGTTACGCTTTTGCCTAAATGAGATATACAGACGTGATGCTTGTTTATTTGAAGATATGGTTGCCGATGTAAATAAGGGGATTTTAAAAAACTATAAGGAAGTTCGTGAATTTTGGGAAGCACATGAAAACCCTACCGAACCTTTATTTAAATTATTTTATGGTAACTTTTTAAAAGCCAATAATCAAAATAAAGGCATGGAAAGCTATAGTTATGTAGTGGCTTTATTGGTTAATTATTTTGAGACTGAAAGTTTATAAATTTATTTTAAAGTTTAAACATACTTTTTACTTATTCTCCTTTAAATTAAAAAAGATGCTTATTTAAAATTAGCTTTTATTTTCATAAAAACGCGTACTTAGTTTTCAAGTATCAATTTATTTTCAAACTCAAAAGAAATTATGTAAAAACAATTACTTTTGTTTTATTCTTATGAAAGAAATAACAAGTACTCAGAATCCATATATAAAACAACTCGCACAACTAAAAGATAAGTCTCGCGAACGTAAAAAAAACGGTCAGTTTTTAATAGAGGGAGCACGTGAAATTTCGTTGGCTTTAAAAGGAAATTACAAGTTAGAAACCGTTTTATATTATCCTGAATTAATTTCGCAAGAACAACTTAACGAATTAACAAACCAACAAACTAATATTATAGAAACCTCTAAAGATGTCTACCAAAAATTAGCTTATAGAGATACTACTGAAGGTGTCTTAGCTGTTGCTAAAAGTAAAGATCATAATATTAATCATTTAGAATTTAGTACTAAGCCCCCATTAATTCTAATTGCAGAAGCTCCCGAAAAACCTGGAAATATTGGTGCTATTTTAAGAACTGCAGATGCTGCGAATGTAGATGCTGTTATTATAGCTAATCCAAAAACAGATCTATACAACCCTAACATTATTCGTTCTAGTGTAGGTTGCGTATTTACCAATCAAATAGCAACTGGTAACACTACAGAGATTATTGACTTTTTAAAAGAAAACAATATCGATATTTACTGTGCCGCATTACAAGCCTCGGTAGATTATCATACACAAGATTATACCAAACCAACAGCTATAGTTGTTGGTACAGAAGCCACTGGATTGCGTCATGAATGGCTCAAAAACTCGACTCAAAATATTATAATTCCCATGCAAGGTGAAATAGATTCTATGAATGTGTCTGTTGCAGCAGGAATTCTTATTTTTGAAGCCAAAAGACAGAGAAATTTTGAATAATTTGTCATTGTGAGGACGAAAGACGTTATAATCTCTTAATTTAAAGCAGGCATAATTAATAATCAATAAAATTAATTCAAAAGATTTTTACGCAGCGTTTAGACGTTTCTAAAAATGACACAAACATAAAATATGACAGATACAACTTTATTTTACATCATCATCGCTATATTGATTATCAACTTTATAGTTGATAAAATCCTCGATGCTTTAAATGCAAAACATTTTAAAGACAAACTTCCTGAAGATTTACAAGATGTTTATGATGATGTTGAATACAAAAAATCACAAAATTACAAAGCCACTAATTATAAGTTTGGCATATTAACATCGACATTTTCTATTCTTTTAACTTTAGGCTTCTTATTTTTTGATGGTTTTGAATTTGTAGATAATATTGCCAGAAGCTATAGCGATAGTCCGATAATTATTGCGCTTATTTTCTTTGGAATTATTATGATTGGTAGTGATATCGTTTCTACTCCTTTCTCTTACTATAGCACCTTTGTTATTGAAGAAAAATTTGGTTTTAATAAAACAACAGTTAAAACATTTATTCTCGATAAAATAAAAGGTTGGCTCATGATGGCCATTGTTGGAGGCGGTATATTAGCCCTTATTATTTGGTTTTACCAAGTTACCGGAAATCATTTTTGGTTATACGCTTGGGGATTAGTAGCTGTATTTACTTTATTTATGAATATGTTTTATTCAAAACTTATTGTACCGTTATTTAATAAACAAACACCTTTAGAGGCAGGGAGTTTACGAGATAAAATATCTGAATACGCACAAACAGTTGGGTTTAAACTTGACAAGATATTTGTAATCGATGGCTCTAAACGAAGTACAAAAGCGAATGCTTATTTTTCTGGGTTTGGTAGTGAAAAACGCGTCACGCTTTACGATACATTGATTAATGATTTAGAGGATGAAGAGATTGTTGCTGTATTGGCGCACGAAGTTGGTCATTATAAAAAGAAGCATATTATCTTTAATTTGTTTGCTTCTATTTTATTAACCGGCTTAACACTTTTTATTTTATCACTTTTCATTTCAAATCCATTATTATCGAATGCTTTGGGTGTAGAGATTCCTAGTTTTCATATCGGGCTGATTGCTTTCGGGTTATTATACTCCCCTATTTCTGAAATTACGGGGTTGATTATGAACCTATTTTCCAGAAAATTTGAATATCAAGCGGACGATTATGCCAAAAACACATATAAAGGAGAACCTTTAATTACATCACTAAAAAAACTATCTAAAAATAGTTTGAGTAACTTAACGCCACATCCTGCTTATGTGTTTATGCATTATTCGCACCCTACTTTATTAGAACGGATTACCAATTTAAAAAAATAGCAATAAACCTTCTACTAAACTTAAAAAGATTCCCTCCTGCGGGGAATAAAAATAAAAGCTTATCTTTGCCGCTTTCAATTCCTCAGAGAGAGGATGTGTTGCTAGAAGTTTAGGTTTTAAGTATGTCGATTCACTTCTTTATGTAACACTACATAGACATAATCGCATACATATACAAGAATGAGCACATTCCAAGAATTAGGTCTTAATGACGACTTATTACACGCTATTACAGATTTAGGTTTTATAAAACCAAGTGAAGTACAAGAAAAAGCCATCCCAATTTTATTAGAATCTGAAACAGATTTAGTAGCATTGGCACAAACAGGAACTGGTAAAACAGCTGCGTTTGGCTTCCCAATGCTAGAAAAAATTGATGTTAATAGCAGAACCACTCAAGGCTTAATTTTATCACCAACACGTGAGCTTTGTTTGCAAATTACCAACGAAATGAAACAATACGGTAAGTACTGTAAAGGTCTTAACGTGGTTGCTATTTATGGAGGGTCTAGTATTACAGACCAAGCTAGAGAGGTTAAAAGAGGGGCGCAAATTATTGTGGCAACTCCGGGTCGTATGAAAGATATGATTAGCAGACGTTTGGTTGATATTTCTAAAATCCAATATTCTGTTTTAGATGAAGCCGATGAAATGCTAAATATGGGTTTCAAAGAAGATATCACCAATATTTTATCGCATACACCAGAAGATAAAAACACCTGGTTGTTCTCTGCTACGATGCCGAGAGAAGTTGCTGCTATTGCTAAAAACTTCATGAGTAACCCACAGGAAATAACTGTTGGAAATAAAAATGAAAGTACGACCAATGTATCACACGAATACTATTTAGTAAATGCTAGAGACCGTTACCAAGCTTTAAAACGCTTATCGGATGCCAATCCAGATATTTTCTCGGTAGTCTTTTGTAGAACTAAACGAGATACACAAAAAGTAGCCGAACAACTTATCGAAGATGGCTATAGTGCAGGTGCTTTACACGGTGATTTAAGTCAGAACCAACGTGATTTGGTTATGAAATCGTTTAGAAACAAACAAATACAAATGTTAGTGGCTACAGATGTTGCCGCGCGTGGTATTGATGTGGATGATATTACACACGTAATAAATTACCAATTACCAGACGAAATTGAAACGTATACTCACCGTTCTGGACGTACAGGACGTGCTGGTAAAACAGGGGTTTCTATGGTGATTGTTTCTAAAAGCGAAGTGCGTAAAATAAAAAGTATTGAGCGTATTATTAAACGTCAGTTTGAGAAAAAAGATATTCCTGATGGTGCTCATATTTGCGAAGTGCAATTAATGTCTCTTGCGAATAAAATACATAACACCGAGGTTAATCATGAAATTGATAAGCATTTATCAAGTATTAATGCATTGTTTGAAGACACAGATAAAGATGAATTAATTAAAAAATTCTTCTCTGTTGAGTTTACACGTTTCTATAACTATTACCAAAAGGCTAAAAACTTAAATGTTTCTGGTGATGGCGGTCGTGATCGAGATGGTGGCCGTGATTTTGGTGGCAAATCTAATTCTACACGCTACTTTATTAATGTTGGTAGTAAGGATGGTTTTGATTGGATGAAACTAAAAGACTTCTTAAAAGAGCAGTTACAGCTTGGTAGAGATGATGTCTTTAAAGTTGAAGTAAAGGATAGCTTCTCTTTCTTTAATACCGAAAATGAACAAAAAGAGAAAGTATTAGCTTTCTTTACCGATTTTAAACATAACGGACGTTTTGTTAATGTTGAAGTATCTGAAAACCGTGGTGGTGGAAGACGAAACGATAGAAACCGAGGTAGAAAGCGTGATGACAGAAAAGGTGGAAGAAGACGTGATGAGAGAAGATCTGATTCTGGAAACAGAGGTGAAAGACGTCGTTCTGAAGGGTCTTCAAAACCAAGATATTCAAATTCTGACTCTAGCGGTAGTTCAAATACATTTAGGCCTAGACGTTCTAGACGTTAGTAATAGCTTACTATTTTTAAGAAGGTCAAAAGCCACCCCTTTGTCACCACCCTATGTTTGTAAAAGGATTGAATTTTAAAGAATTAATAAAAAAACTGCCTTCGGTTTTTACTCCAAAGGCAGTTAAAATTAACTAATATAAAAGCTATTTTAGTTATTTAAAATATTACCAACCAGCATTTTGATCTAAACTAGAGTTAGAAGAAAGCGCATTAAAATGAATTGGCAGAATGTAAAACTTATCGGTGATAGCAGCTAAGGTTATTTGCCTTACAGTACCTCCATTTGTATCCCAGTTAAGCTCAATTTCTTCTTTAAGCCTACCTGTTCTTTGGCAATCATAAAAATAATGACCTTCATAAACTAACTCCCATTTTCTTTCATTCCAAATGGCATCTCTTAAATCCTCTTTAGATATTGGTAAGGTAATTAATGGCTGACCAGCTCTTTGTCTTACTTGGTTAATCCCAGAAATTGTATTATTGTCTGGAGTTCCGTTTATTTCATTTAAAGCTTCAGAATGCATAAGTAATACATCTGCATAACGTAAATAAACCGTATTGTCACCATAATCTGTTGCTCCAAGAGCATTAATATCTGGATTATTATCATCACTAATAAATTTCCAAATATGAGGGTGAATAAAATTTCCAGACCCGTAGTTTACTACAACCCCATCATTATCAACATAACTAGTTAAATATGTAGTACTAAATCGGTTGTCTGAAGTGCCATTTGCATCTACCCACTGATCAAAGAAACTTTTATTAGAAAAAACTTGCTTCCAAGAATAAGGTGTAATATCGGATCCATTTATACCAGTTCTTGCTCCTAATTGTCCACCTTCACCTGTAACACCTGCTACACTAGATTCTAAATACTGAACAGAAAAAATGATTTCTTCATTATTATCATTTTCATTTTTAAAAATATCGGCAAAATTTGGTTCTAAAGAATAAGGACCACTATTAATTAAATCTTCACACTTCTCTACAACTTTTGCCCATTTAGAAGCATCTCCTTGATCTAAGGTCCCTGTTACGTAATTATATTGTAAACCTGCTTGTGTTAAATAAACTTTTGCTAAAAGAGCTGTAGCTGAACCTTTTCTAGCTCTTCCATTATCCACGCCGTTCGTAAATGTCGCCACTGGCAAATTAGATTCAGCAAATAATAAATCTTCTATTATAAAATTATACACTTCTGTTCTATCCACTTGTTTTAAAAATTGAGACTCATAAACAGATTCATCTGCGCCCTCTTGTGGTGTCACTGCATCCTCAATAGATTCTGGAACGCTGGTTACTAATGGTATATGACCGAACATTCTAACTGTATTGAAATAGACCATACCTCTAATATATCTCATCTCACCCAGCAACTGATTTTTCAAATCTTCTTCTAAAGAAGAATTCTCTAATACTGAGATTACTGAATTAGCTCGCCCAATAACTTTATAACCTTGCTCCCAAAGTGCCCAAAGACCTCCTGTATTATTGGTATAGGTTAATGTATTGAAATTTTGATTCCAAAAATGCCCCATAGAACCCGGTAGAAGCTCACACATAATAAATTGTTGATACCAATAATTATTGTTTTGTAAACCATCATAAACTCCAATAGCTCCAACAATAGCATCATTTTCTGTTTGAAAAAAGTTTTCGTTAGTAACACTTGAAAACACTTCTTCATCTAAAACATCATTACAAGAAAATAGTAATGATAGCGTAAGAGATAATATAAATATATTTTTCATTGTAAATAGTTTTTAATTAAAAATTAACTTGTAATCCTAAAGTAAATGATTGCGGAACTGGATAAGCATTTCTATCCACTCCAAACGAATCATTACCATTATTAGTAAATGTACCATCACCTGGTGTAGAATTAACATCTGGATCGAATCCAGAATATTTGGTAATTGTGAAAACATTTTGAGCACTAATATATAAAGATGCGTTATTGAAAGGACCTAAGGCTGGTAATGTATACCCCAAACGAATATTCTGTAGTCTTAAAAAGCTTCCATCTTCTATATTAAGTCTCTGTTGACTGTAAATTGTAGGCGCTGTAAGTCTAGGATACTTTGCGTCTGGATTAGTTGGTGTCCAATAATTATCAATTAAATCTGTTGACAAATTAGATCTTATTATCTCTGTACTTCTTAAATAAGTAGCCGTTTGGTTGTAAATCTGGTTTCCTTGAACACCATAAAAGAAAAGATCTAATGCTACTCTTTTATATTCAAAATTCAAACCTATTGCATAAGAAAAATCTGGATTTGGATCAAAAGTAACAACTTGATCATACCCATCAATAACATCATCACCATTTAAATCTACAGCTCGTTCGTCACCAATACTTGCACCATTAATTGGATTTCCGTTACTATCTGAATAAGCATCTAATTCTGCTTGATTTTGAATAATCCCATCACTTATATAACCTATTTTAGCTCCCAACGACTCTCCTACTTTCCATTGTTGAGTCGCATCTCCATCTAAACTTATAATCTCATTTTTATTAAGAAACAATTCTGTTTTTATATTTGCTTTAAAATTTTTATTGTTTACTAATTTTGTATCTGCAGAAATTTCAAACCCTTTATTTTGCAATTCCCCAGTATTTAACAATGCGTTAGCAAAACCAGAAGTTTCTACTAAGCTAACATTTAAAAGAAGATCTGTAGTTGTTTTTTCATAGTAATCTACCGATAGGTCAACGGTATTAAACAACTTAGTATCTAAACCAACATTAATACTTTCTGTTGTTTCCCATCTTAAATCTATATTGGCAAGTCGGCTTGCAGCCACTCCAGATTCAATAGCATCTCCCAATGGATAATTTGCTAATCCAAAAACTGCTAACGATTGGTATAACCCTATATTTTGATTTCCTGTTTTTCCCCAACCTACTCTAAATTTTAAAGTATTAATTGTATTTCTAGCATTTGCCATAAAATCTTCTGAAGAAACAACCCAAGCTCCAGATGCTGCAGGGAAAAACCCCCATTTATTTCCTTCTCCAAATCGTGAACTACCATCATACCTAACAGAAGCAGAAAGAAGGTATTTTCTATCCAAAGAATAGTTAACACGCCCTAAATAAGATAACAATTGCCACTTCGTTTTATTAGATTTTGGCGTTCCAAATTCACCTGCCGAATCAATATTATTATAACCAAAAGCATCTGTAAAAAAATCTGTTGCAGAAACAGAAAAATCTTCATAAACTTCTTCTTCATATGTTGCACCAGCAACTATATCTAACTTATGTTTTTCCTTAAAAATAGTATTGTAAGAAAAAATATTTTCATTTACAAGGTGAGACGTATTTCGATTTTCTATAGAAGCTCTACCATTTATCAATCCTCCAGTAATTGTTGTAGAAGGGTTATATGTCCCTTGTTTATAATTATTATAATTACCTCCTAAACTTGTTTTAAAACTAAAATTTTTGAAAGGTTTTATGGTTATATTAAAGTTTCCAATTATATCCCAATTTTTTGTTTCATTTTCTATTTCATTAACTATAGCTAAAGGGTTTTCTATACCTTCTGATCCAGGTAGGTTGTTAGCGGTATACGTGCCATCTTCATTATAAACAGGTAATGCTGGCGACATTTTAATAGCTTGGTTAATGGTTCCTGTACTACCTGAAGTACCAGTATTTTCTCCTGAGCTGTTTTTGTTTTCATGAGTAACAAATAAATTAACCGCCGTACTTAACCATGGTGTCACATCCATTTGATTTGCCAAGCGTATACCAAATCTATCATAGCTACCTCCTTTTACAATACCTTCATGATCTAAATAATTAAGAGAAACACTAGAACGGTTGGTTTCGCTTCCGCCAGAGATACTTATTTGGTGGTTTTTAATAAAACCTGTTGTGGTAATTTGATCAAACCAATCGGTTCCTTCTCCCACTGTTAATGGAGAAGGCCTAGATGGGGAACTTCCATTATAAAACACATCACTTGGATCTGCATTGCCTGCAATTTCCCAAGCTGTATGAAATTCTGTAAACTCTTGGGCATTCATTAAATTAAGGTCATTCCCTATACTTTGAGCAGTAAATCTTGTAGCGTAAGAAACCTTCATCTTACCAACTTTACCTTGTTTCGATGTAATTAAAATGACTCCATTAGCTCCTCTAGAACCATAAATTGCAGTACTAGAAGCGTCTTTTAATACTTCGATAGATTCAATATCTTCTACAGAAATATTATCTATATTAGATAATGGTATACCATCTAGTACATATAAAGGGGAAGAACTACTATTTACAGAGTTCTGCCCTCTAATAACTACCGATGTGCTACCACCAGGAGCAGCAGAGTTAGTTCTCACTTGCACACCTGTAGCTTGCCCTTGCAATGCATCTCCTATAGATTGAACTGGTCTTATTGTAAGTTGCTCACTACTAACAGATGCTATGGAACCTGTAAGATCACTTTTCTTAGCTGTACCATAACCAATAACAACAACTTCGTCTAGTTTAGCAGCATCTTCATGCATTACTACCGAAAGAGATTTTTGATTTTCGAATACTATTTCTTGGGTTTTAAAGCCAACAAAGGAAAATACTAATACTTGTCCTGAAGAAATTTGAAGTGAGTATTTCCCATCAAAATCGGTAACAGCTCCAATTATATCACCTTTCACTGTTATATTTACTCCAGGTAAAGGTTGTTTAGTTTCATCTGTAATTATTCCAGAAATTGTTTGTTGTGCCATTAAAGGGGCAAAACTAAAACAACACAGAAATATTGTAATTAATTTTAAATTCATAATTTGATTTAGGTTAAAGTTTAAGAGTTAATTATTTATTTTCTAAGATTAGAAGTTTTTTAATCTTCCATTTTAACTTTATATATTCTCTATAAAATATTTTTTTTCTAATTAAACCAGCCTTGTTCTTTTTAACCAGTTTTTAGAGTTTTATTCTATAATTAAGTAAATAAAATTATTGGAGTATTTAAAAAAACATACGTCTCTTATTAGTTGCAAACTTAACAACGCTTAGCAGTTATAAAGTCTCATTTAAAGGGCTTGTTTGTTGCAAAATGTTAGTTTTTTAAGGCGCAAAAAACGCTTAAAACCCCTTAAAAAACTAAAGATCAAGGTTTTGGAAAGAAAAAACTTATGCAACATATTTTTTGATTTTCTGCGTGTTAATTTATTAACAAAAACGAACTGAATTACCATACGACGAGCATTTGTAAATTAGCCCATTTCTTCTCAAAAAAATTATATTTTAAATTAAAAGAAACAGTACCTCTTGAGGATTAACTAATTAGCATTTAGGCAACTTTTTTTTCGTTTTATTTCATTACAATTTGTATGCTAAGACCCTGTAATTTTAAAAATGAATAATACCAATACTTTAATTAATAAAGAATTTCTTGAAACCAACTATTCTCGAGGCAGAGCCATAGAGGTATTTCGCTGGTTTCATTTTGACCTAAAAAGGTCAAAAACCGAAATTCTGTATTTAGATTCCCGTTTTCACGGGAATGACAATTTCAACGGAAACCCCGAGGCAGAGCCTCGAGGAATTCTTTTCGATTAA
>NZ_JAUOEK010000115.1 GCF_030540835.1 Flavivirga aquimarina
TAGAGGATCGTCCGGAACGTTGTTTTTTTTCTTCTAAAAACTTCCATTCTTTTTCTATATCTATATCTTCTAAAATATTTGAGTATTTACCTTCTTTTATATCTAAAAGCGTCTGAACTATTTCTTCTTCTAAAACCTCAGAGTTTTCTATAGCGTCAGCGCTTTTATTTTTAATTAGCAAGGCTACTATTTTTTTTAAAAGTGTTTTTATTTTATTGGAATTACCCATTCACTACTACTAATTAAATTTTTAAACTCTGTTTAATCTTTTATGATTTAAAACAACCATACTTACCTATCACCAACTATTAGGTTCTACCTTTTTATATTAATAGTGTAACAGCACTATATTGTATTAATAAAGGTTAAGATTTGGGTGAGAGCATCAATTTATACTTTGTATGCGTGAGAGTAATATGAGCTCATATGATTAAACACAATAAAAAGAAAAAAAGGGGTGGGTGTTATTTTAAATAAACGCATAAATAACTGATTTAAATCTTATTAATAAATATTTTGATTTGAGATACACTACTTACAGATTCTTACGCTTTTTTTCTATTGAAAAAGCGCCTCACAATAACATAAAGATTCAACCTATCGTCTTTCTGAGGAGCACCAGGTTGCGACGTGAGAATCTGTTTAATTAAAACGATAGTAACCCATTGACCATTTCAACAGAGCGAAGCATAATCCTTTCGACTGCGTTCCTTTATAAACTGAAATAGAATGTGAGAATCCGTCTGTTATTTACGTCGATTTATATTTTGGGTTTTTAACAAACAGATTATTACAGTCGTGCCTACTTCATAATGACGGTGGTTTGAATTATTGATTTAGCAGATTGTGACGTCGCTGAAAAGCGCCTCACAATGAACGGTATGTCCGAATGTTTGAGATCCCGCCCAAATTGGTGGGATTATTCCGATAGTTATCGGGACGACTTACCATTTTGAGTGCGCCTTACAGGCTTCTCAAAATGGAGTCTTCCTGCCACGCCAATGGCGTGGATTAACTAATCCCTCTGAGACAAGCATTTATCCATTTAAAATAAATTTTATCATGCACCTTTGTATTGTTAATAAACAACTCATTATAAATGAAAATTCATAGTAAATATAAAAACATCTTATTAGAATTTATTTGTTTTCTGTTTATCCTCTTATTTGTATATGCAGCCATGAGTAAATTACTGGTATTTGACGAATTTAAGATCCAGATAGGACAATCTGCTATGCTCACACCCTTTGCTGGCATCGTAGCCTGGGTTATACCCTGCCTTGAAATCCTTATCGCCTTGCTTTTAGTCATTCCTCGGTTTAAACTCTTAGGACTGTTTGCATCCTTTAATCTTATGGTGATGTTTACAGCTTATATTTATGTTATTTTAAATTTTAGTAATGATGTTCCCTGCTCTTGTGGTGGAGTCATTGAAAAATTGGGCTGGACTGAGCATCTCATCTTTAACATTGCTTTTGTGATTCTGGCAGCCATTGGTATCAATATTATAAATGGACAAAAAAAACATACAAACCTTAAATTCGCAACTTTATGACCCCAAAAAAGCTTTATACCTCCCTTTTTGTCTGTACCATAGGCAGTATAGGGTTTATCGTCCTCTTGTTTGCCTTTACTAATAAAGGGCCACAGCGAGACACGAGTTTTAAACGCGGCTTCCTTTATGATGCCCCAAAGAAGACACACCAATTGGATCTCGAATATAATGGTTATGATATTGCTGGGGTTGACAGGGAGCAAATCTATCTAAGTAATTTTCAATCGCCTTTGTTTCTCACTGTCGTGGACTCCGCACTTCAAAGTAAAGAAGTGGTTCATATAGCTATAGATCAAGATAGCTTGCCGCTCCGTTCTCCACAACTTCGTGTGATTCCGCCTTACTTCTTTTTGACGGATGGTACCATTCCCTATATCCTGAGAGGACGTACCGAAGATTGGAAGGCATACTCCTTACTGAATGATCCGCTTTATTTTACGAATGCACAACCCATGGACTCCGTTACCTTAGCTATACGCGCAATAAGTAACAAAACCAAAGAGTTTGCTCTGGGCACCATACATCTTGCAGACTCTGCCTCCATTACCCTTTCTCATAAGCTTTTACAAAAACAGGTCGATGGTATTTTTGATGTGGATGGGACACTTCAATACAATCAGCAGCGCCAAGAACTGGTATATACCTACCGCTATCGCAACCAATATATTGTTGCTAATGACAGCCTACAATTACAACGCCTTGGTAAAACTATAGATACCATCAGTCAGGCTCAGATACAAGTAGGAACTATTGCCTCTAAAAACCAACAAAAACTGGC
>NZ_JAUOEK010000116.1 GCF_030540835.1 Flavivirga aquimarina
TTTATGTCAGTTTGAGTGATTCTTGCAAAAAATCGTATCGAAAACCAATAAATTTTCGACTAAAAAAGCTTCTCGATACAAAATTCTTCCAGAATTTCACTCGAAGTGACTTCTGAACTCTTAAGCAAGATTCACGTTAAATAGTAAAATTTAAAAATTCGGCTTGTGTTTCATCCGAAAAGTAACAGCTTATTTTCAGCGCTACTTTTCATATACGGAGCCGTCAGACTGTCTCAAAATCTCTTATAACTAAAGAGAGAAGAGCTATTTATCAGCAGTATGTGAATTTGATTATTGGAATCTTCGCAAATACTAAATCCAATAAAGGAAACAATACTAACAAGATGCTTACTGACTTATATGAATTTTATAAAAAGTATGTACTGTATGCATCACCAAAAGTTATAATCGCCTTTTCTGATTATTTTCAATTTATGTACCATCAAGATGAGAATAAGGAACTTGATTCCCTAACTCATTTGTTATTAATGACAAAAATAATGGCTGAAATGAGAAAAGATTTAGGTTTAAAAAACAATGACCTTGGAGAAAATGGACAGATGTTAATGAGAGCACTGATTAAAGACTATGATTCACTAATAAAATAAAGCCAGTTTGCCGTATATAATTTATTGCTCGGTTCTAGCCTACTTACGAAAATCCTCGCGGATTTTCTATTCGGTTTCTATTTGCTAAATTTAGTGCTTAAACCACGCAACAAACCATAAACACGTTACCTGCAAGCCAAAGAATGAGCAATAAAGAAGAAAAAAATCAAATTGATATTTTTAAATCAGTAAAGTCTAAAGCTATAACCGAATTAACACCTGAACTTCTTGAAACTGGACTTGATTTAATTGTAGAATCAGATGTTTTGAAGGATATACCAGTATTTGGAATTGGATTTAAAAGTTTTAGCTTGTATCAAAAAATCACGGAATCGTTTTTTACAAAAAAATTACTAAAATTTTTAATTGAACTTAAAGAAATCCCATTATCAGAACGAAAAAAATTCATTAATGAATTAGAATCTAAAAATCAGACTGCTAAGGCAGGTGAAAAACTTTTAATAACACTTAATAGATTAAATGAAGATGAAAAAGCTACCTTTATTGGTAGATTATTCAAGCATACAATATTGGGTAAATTAGAATACACGGAATTTAATAGACTTACTCACATAATTGACAATGCCTATCTGGATGACTTAAAATTACTAAAAAACAATAAACATTTAAGTTATATAAGTCCTGACATTAAATCTAACTTGCACCAATTAGGTATTCTAAATCAATCTATTTCAGATATAGGTGAGGAATTAAAATTTCTAAAGAAAGTGACAGGTAGTATAGATGGAGCTAAAGCAAAACTGCTTTTCAAAATTAATGATATTGGTTTGAAATTTATTGAGTTTGGATTTGAATAAAATGAAGCCAGCAGCTGTGTGTAATAATTACTTGGTCACTGCCGACTTACGAACATTCCTGCGGAATATTCTATCTGTGATTTATTTGCTAAATTAGTTGCTTAACCACACGACTAACCATACACTGACCGTTATGCTCAATTATGAAATGCCATATGAAATTTAAGGATATAATTATTATTTACATATTTTTTACTTCATTTAATCTATTTTCGTTACAAGAATTTAATGGGTTACCTTTTTATGTAACAGCTGAAAGTGGATTATCCATAAGAGAAAAACCATCTTTGGAATCTAAAAAAATTGGAAAATTAGAATATAAATCTAAAGTCATAATAAAAAAAGTTTTACCTAATAAGTTCGAAACAATTCTTGATGAGGGATTGAAAATTTCTTCAAATTGGATACAAATAGAAAATCCTGCAAATCCAAAATTAGAATCATATATTTTTGGAGGTTTTTTAAATCAAAAAAAATTAGAAGTGAGTAGTAAAATAGACACTACCAATTGGGTGGGCCTCAAACTGAAAAAACATAATATTTCATTGAAACAACCTAAAAACTGGATAAACATAACATCAAAAACAAATAGTTATTATAATTGGAATAAGAACAACATATTAATAACTCACGAAGATGGAATTGACCCCACACAAGTTATTATTAAAATACAGAATAATTCATTAGCAGAATCAGAAAGAAATCTTTTGGGTAAAGAATGGTTTAAAAAAATTGAGGAATTGATTATTAATAATAAAAAGGTAATAAAATGTACGTTTTTTTTCGACAACCAATGCTCAAACATCCAATATCTACATAAGATAACTGAAAATAAGTTAATGATAATTGAAGTTTCAGGAACTTGTGTTTCTCACTCAAAGGAATATGACGAAACAAAAATAAAAGTTGCTGAAAGCATAAAATATTGATTAAAGAAAAACTAAATACAACAAAGAACTGAGTTGAAAAACAAGCAATTTTAATTGCTAAATTTAATCATACCCAAAACCATTCTCCCCTATTCCGTATGCAACCAAGCCTTCTTCTCAAGTAAAGTCTCTTCAGATTCAACATGATCTTCATCAGGAACACAACAATCAACAGGGCAAACCGATGCACATTGCGGTTCGTCATGAAAGCCTTTACACTCAGTACACTTATCAGGTACAATAAAATAAAACTCATCAGAAACAGGGTCGTTTTCGGCATCGGCATCAACTTCGCCACCATTTGGTAAAGTAACCATACCACTTAAAGACGTTTCATCAGAGTAAGACCATTCCTGATCTGGCTCGTAAATTGCATTGTTTGGGCATTCAGATACGCATGCATCACAATTTATACATTCATCGGTTATTATGATCGCCATGATTTATTTATTTAAAAGAAACGATTTTGTAAAGTTAAATGTCATTTTAAAATATTAATATGATAAATTTCATGTTTCTTCATATAAAATTAAATTACATTTAAACCACACATTTCGTATAAATTTATTAAATATTTGGTAAATATTTAATAAATTTAGTTAAAATATTTAATTTTTGGTAAAGGATGGCCACAACTGAAATAAAACACCAACCAGAAGTACTAGAAGCAGTAATTATTAGATTTGTAGGAGACTCGGGAGATGGGATGCAATTAACAGGCACGCAATTTTCTGATACCTCAGCTATGTTTGGTAACGATATTGCTACATTTCCTAACTATCCAGCAGAAATTAGAGCCCCACAAGGGAGTTTATATGGTGTTTCAGGATTTCAGGTTCATATAGGAAGTGTAGAAATTAGTACACCCGGAGATGAGGTAGATTTATTGGTAGCCATGAACCCGGCCGGATTAAAAACGAACTTGCATGCCGTTAAGCCCGGGCATACCATTATAGTAGATACAGATGCCTTTACCAAAAAGAACTTAGAAAAAGCACAATACGATAGCAATCCATTAGAAGATGGAAGCTTAGAAAACTATAGAGTTATCGAAGTAACCATGACTTCCTTAACCAAAGAAGCCTTAAAAGATGTAGAAGGCTTAGATAACAAAAGCATAACCCGAAGCAAGAATATGTTTGCTTTAGGCATGGTGTATTGGATGTACGATAGATCTACCGATCATACCATAGCCTTTTTTAAGAATAAGTTTAAGACAAAGCCACAACTCATAGAAGCCAATACGAAGGTGCTAAATACGGGTTACTACTTTGCAGAAACCTTGGAGCTAATACCTAATTCCTATACCGTTGCCCCTGCAAAAATGGAATCCGGTACATATAGAATTATAATGGGTAATACAGCAACAGCCTGGGGGTTTTTGGCAGCATCAGAGAAATGCGGATTAGATTTGTTTTTAGGATCTTACCCAATAACACCTGCATCCGATATTCTTCATGAACTAGCTAAACACAAGCACTTTGGCGTAAAAACATTTCAGGCAGAAGATGAGATAGCAGGTATAACCTCAGCCATAGGAGCTTCCTTTGCAGGGAATTTGGCAATTACTACCACATCAGGACCAGGATTGGCGCTTAAAGGAGAAGCCTTAGGTTTGGCCATGATGATAGAAATGCCTTTGGTGGTCGTTAATGTTCAACGCGGCGGACCATCTACAGGATTGCCGACAAAAACAGAGCAGTCCGATTTACTTCAAACATTATATGGAAGAAATGGAGAAAGTCCGGTGATTGTTTTAGCGGCAAGTACACCTTCAAATTGTTTCGACTTTGCCTATGAAGCAGCGAAACTTACTATAGAACACATGACTCCTGTAGTCTTGTTAAGCGACGGGTATATAGCAAATGGTTCTGCACCATGGAAGATTAAATCAGTTAGCGATATGCCGGACATAAACAATAATATTATTCATAAAGCTAAAGAAAATTGGCATCCTTATGATAGGAATGAAAAAACGTTGGCGCGCGATTGGGCCATACCAGGAACACCCGGTTTAGAACATCGAGTAGGCGGATTGGAAAAAGATCGAATAAGTGGCAATGTGTCTTATGTTCCCGATAACCATGAGTACATGGTAAATATTAGAGCAGAGAAAATTATGCGCGTTCAAAATTCAATTCCCGAGTTAACTACGGCATTTTCAGATGAAGGCGATTTGCTTGTTATAGGTTGGGGAGGCACCTATGGGTCTTTGTATTCCACAGTAAAGCATATTAAAGAAGAAGGGTTTAATACCATTGGTTTTGCTCATTTTAATTATATAAATCCGCTGCCTAAAAATACAGCGGAAGTACTAAAACGATTTAAAAAGATCGTCGTATGCGAATTAAACAATGGTCAGTTTGCAAAAGTGTTGAAATTGAATTTTAATGACTTTAATATTTTGCAGTTTAACAAGATTCAAGGACTACCATTTGGTAATGAAGAATTAGTTCAAAAATTTAAACAATTGGTAAAATAATTATGGACACAACGGTTGAAAATAAATATACGTTTAAAGACTTTGCAAGCGATCAGGAAGTTAGATGGTGCCCCGGTTGCGATGACTATGTTATTTTACGCGCCATGCAAAAGGCACTTCCAGAAATAGGAGTAAAAAAAGAAGATATTGTTTTTATATCAGGCATAGGTTGTTCCTCTCGTTTTCCATATTATATGGATACCTATGGGATGCATAGTATTCATGGAAGAGCACCAGCCATTGCAACAGGAACAAAATTGGCAAACCCTAATTTAAGCGTATGGGTTATTACGGGTGATGGAGATTCTATGGCTATAGGAGGAAATCATTTTATACATGCCTTAAGAAGAAATGTAGATTTAAATATTTTACTGTTTAACAATGAAATATACGGCCTCACAAAAGGTCAGTTTTCCCCAACCTCTTTAGTAGGACAGAAAACAAAATCGTCACCTTACGGAAATACACAACCCCCATTTTCTGCCGGTGAATTAGCCATAGGTGCACAAGCACGTTTTTTTGCCAGAATTGGCGGAAATACACCAAAAGAAATGACCCAGATTTTTATTGAGGCCGAAAAGTTTAAAGGCACTTCTTTAATAGAAGTCATGCAGAATTGCCCAATTTTTAATGATGGTTGTTTTGACCAATTTACAGATAAGGCCGTTCGAGCAGATAAGCAGTTGTTTGTAGAACATGGTAAGCCCATGATTTTTGGTAAAGATCGTAATCAAGGGCTTGTTTTAAACGGACTGAAATTAGAAGTCGTTGCCATTGGAGAAAATAATATTACCGAAGAAGATATCTTGGTTCATGATGCAAAAGAACAAGATCCGACATTACACCAAATGTTGGTTAGATTAGATTATCCAAAAGTTATGGGAGTTATAAGAAGTTTTAATGATATAACCCTGGAAGAAAGAAAAGATGCGCAAACACAAGAAGTGAAGTCGAATTCTAAATTTAGAAAAACGGATGATTTGTTTTTTTCAGGAGACATATACGAAGTTGAATAAATAAAAAAAACCTTATGGGATCTGAAGCTATTATTGTTTTCTTTCTTGCTGGAGTGGTATTAGTCGCCGGCTCTAATTTTTTATCAAATTTAATTTCACACAAGTCCGATAATGCGCAAAAAAGAGAACCGTACGAAAGCGGTATGAAAACCATAGGGCCTACATGGGTTCAATTTAAAGTAGGGTACTATCTGTTTGCAATTTTGTTTTTAATTTTTGATGTTGAAGTTGCCTTCTTAGTGCCATGGGCGGTTGTATTTCAAGATTTTGGAGGCGTTGCTTTTATTGAAATAATCATATTTCTATTCATATTGGGCCTTGGGCTGCTTTATGCTTGGAAAAAAGGAGCTTTAAAATGGGAGTAGATAACACATATAAAATTCCAGATGATTTTCCCGGAAAAGTAATTCCGGCAGGAAATGGAGCAAATATTGTTGTTACCTCATTAGATAAAATAATTAATTGGGGGCGCTCAAACTCCCTTTGGTCTTTATATTTTGGAACAAGTTGCTGTGCTATAGAAATGATGCAAACCGGAGCAGCGAGACACGATTATTCCAGATTTGGATTTGAAGTTGCACGGCCTTCCCCACGTCAGGCAGATTTAATAATTATTGCAGGAACCATAGTCAATAAAATGGCACCCGTTTTACGAAGACTTTACGACCAAATGGCAGAACCCAGATACGTTATAGCTATGGGAGCCTGTGCCATTTCAGGAGGACCGTTTTTTTATAACACCTACTCAGTAGTAAAAGGAGCAGATCATGTTATTCCTGTAGATGTTTATGTACCCGGATGTCCTCCCAGACCAGAAGCATTATTAGAAGGCATGCTTATGCTACAAGATAAAATTAGAACAGAGAGCATGAAAGATAAAAAGAACCCTATCGAAGGGTTTGATGAAGGCTTTTATAAGTAATATTATGACTAACGAAGCATTACAAAAATTAATAAGCAGTTGGTTTCCCAATCCAGAAGCTGGTATAACCCCAGAACCAATTCAGGTTTCTGAAGGAGAAGGCATAGCGGAACCTCAGGAGCCTATTAATCCAAGTCTTTTGGAATTTACAGAAGAAGGCTCACAGTTTTTAAATGTTTCGGTAAAACCTGAAAACTTACATGAATTAATGACCCAGTTAAAAGCTAGTAACGAAACAAGTTTTGATTATTTGTTTTGTTTAAGCGGGGTAGATTGGGGAACAGCATTAGGAGTGGTGTATCATTTAGAATCTACTACATATCGTCATAGCATAGTTGTAAAAGTAAAAACAGAAGATAGAGAAGATCCAAACTTCGATTCAGTTTGTGATATATGGAGAACAGCAGAATTCCATGAACGTGAGGTGTTTGATTTTTTTGGTATAAAGTTCCATAATCATCCAAATTTAAAGCGTCTTTTCTTAACAGAAGAATGGGATGGTTTTCCACTTAGAAAAGATTATGTAGACGAAATAAACATGGTTATTAAATAAAGGTTATGCAAGAAACCACAACCATAAATAATAATTTCAAATCTGAAGAGTATTTCATTAATATGGGGCCTCAACACCCTGCTACACATGGAGTACTACGTCTTTTATTGACTATAGATGGCGAGATTATTAAAAAGGTAGAACCGGATCTTGGATATATACATCGTTCCATAGAAAAAATGTGTGAACGGGACAGCTACCAGCAAATCGTTCATTTAACAGACAGGATGGATTATTTGTCCTCGCATATAAATAACGAAGCTGTTTGCTTAACTGTCGAAAATGCCCTGCAATTAGAAATTCCAGAACGCGTCAAGGTTGTTAGAACCATTATTGGCGAACTCACCCGAATAGCGTCGCATTGTTTATGGTGGGGAGTTATGGGTATGGATGTTGGCGCACTGACTACCTATTTTTATGGGTTTAGAGATCGCGAAATGATCAATGATATTTTTGAAGAAACCTGTGGTGCACGATTAACTATGAACTATAACGTACCGGGAGGTTTAATGTGGGATATTCACCCCAATTTCGTTAACCGTGTTAAAGCATTTGTAAAACATTTTAAAACCAAAATACCAGAATACGATAGACTGCTAACGGGCAATGTGATTTTTCAAAAGAGAACAAAAGGCGTAGGTGTTTTATCCAAAGAAGATGCTATTTCCTTTGGGGCTTCCGGTCCCGTTGGCCGCGGGTCGGGATACTCATGCGATGTTAGAAAATACCACCCCTATAGCGCATTAGATAAAGTGACATTTAAAGAATCCTTACAAACAGCAGGTGATACGTTTGCGAGGTATCAAGTTCGAATTCAGGAAATGTGGCAGTCTTTGTCTATTGTAGAACAGTTAATCGATAATATTCCAGAAGGAGAACATCGCGTAAAAACAAATGCAGTAATAAAACTACCAAAAGGAGAATTTTATCAAAAAGTTGAAACGGCAAGAGGTGAGCTAGGTGTTTATGTTATAAGTACAGGAACAAAAAATCCTTATAGATTAAAGTTTAGATCACCCGGATTTTCCAACCTGTCCTTACTAAATCATATAGCTGTTGGAGGCAAAATAGGAGATTTAGTAGCAACAATGGCCACATTAGACTTGGTAATTCCGGATATAGATCGATGATAAGAGGTATAGAAAATTAAAATATTAATTTAAAAGAAAATAATAATTAGGTTAACGTGAGTTCGAGTTAAGACAAGTTCATTTTAAGGATAAACTCAATAATATTGTTACTTGTCGCCTTGAGCGCAGTCGAAAGGTCATTAAAATATACAAGTTTAAATAGGTTTCGACTGCGCTCAACCTGACACTCAAATTGTTAAATCGAACTCACCTTAGGTTATAAAATAAACTTCGAAATATGAGTATTATTGAAATGGTATTGATAGCACTGGTTTATTTAGGGATTTTCTCTGTTGCAGGATTGTTTTTGGTTTTATTAGAAAGACGTGTAGCAGCTTGGTTTCAATTAAGAATTGGTCCAAACCGTGTGGGCTTTCAAGGACTTTTGCAAACCATGGCCGATGCTTTGAAATTAGTTTCCAAAGAGTTAACAGGAACAGAGAAAGCAGATAAGTTTCTATACAATTTAGCACCTTATTTTGTGATTATTACAGCCTTAATGGCACTCGGTGTTATTCCATTTACCAAAGATTTTCAGGCATTCGATATTAATATTGGCATTTTCTTTTTAATAGCTATTTCATCAATAGGCGTTATAGGTATTTTATTAGGAGGATGGGCCAGTAACAACAAATTTGCTCTTATTGGAGCTATGCGAAGTGGGGTTCAAACCATTAGCTACGAACTTTCAGTAGGTTTATCACTTTTAACAATGATATTATTAACACGCTCTTTACAGCTTTCAGAAATTGTAGAAGTCCAAAAAAACGGATGGCTGATTGTTCAAGGGCACATTCCGGCTATAATAGCCTTTATGGTATTTATGATAGCCGGTACAGCAGAAACTAATAGAGCCCCTTTTGATATGGTAGAAGCCGAATCGGAGCTAGGAGCAGGGTTTCATACCGAATATTCAGGAATGAAATTCGCTTATTTCTTTTTAGCAGAGTTCATTAATATGTTCCTAATAGCCGCCATAGCAACAACCGTATTTTTTGGAGCGTGGTTATCGCCATTTGGGATTACGGAATCCATACCCTGGCTGGGCGTTTTTTGGTTCCTATTAAAAACCTTAATACTGGTGTTTTTAATGATGTGGTTTAGATGGACCTTCCCAAGACTAAGAGTAGATCAGTTGTTAACTCTGGAGTGGAAATATTTGTTACCTATTAACCTGGTTAATATTGTAATTATGGCATTTGTAGTTTGGCAAAATTTAATTATTCAGTTTTAAAAAAGGATATGAGTTATTTTTCAAATATTTTTTATGGTATAAAAACACTTCTCACAGGAATGCGTGTTACAGGGAAGTATTTTTTAAACTCAAGAAAAGGAGCCATTACGCAGCAATATCCAGATAACCGTGGTATCCTTAAAATGTTTGACAGGTTTCGTGGTGAAGTGATTATGCCACACGATGAAAATAACGAACACGCATGTACCGGATGTCAGAAATGCGAAATAGCATGTCCAAATGGAACGATTGAAATTATTTGGGACAGAGGTCTTGATGAAGCCACAGGGAAAAAGAAAAAGAAGATAGATCAGTTTGTTTACCATCTAAGTTTATGCACTATGTGCGGTTTGTGTATAGATGTTTGTCCGACAGATGCTATTGAATGGGGGCAGAATTTCGAGAATTCTGTTTATGATAGAACAGCATTAACCAGA
Organism: Flavivirga aquimarina; assembly: GCF_030540835.1. Classification (GTDB taxonomy): domain Bacteria; phylum Bacteroidota; class Bacteroidia; order Flavobacteriales; family Flavobacteriaceae; genus Flavivirga; species Flavivirga aquimarina. The sequence continues at coordinate 10,130 of NZ_JAUOEK010000116.1, forward strand.
GTTTTAAATAAACCCGATTCTAAAATTAGACCCGGGGTAGAAGATTAATAATTATGGAACGCATCCTATTTTACATATTGGCCTTAATAATAGTCATTTTCGCCATTGCAGCAGTAAGTAGCCGTAAAATGTTACGCTCGGTTATTTACCTGTTATTCGTACTTTGTAGTATAGCAGGTCTTTACTTTTTAATCGATTATAATTTTCTTGCGGCCATTCAACTTACAGTTTACGCCGGAGGGATTATAGTACTCATTATTTTCTCTGTGCTTCTGGTTCATCATATCGAATTAGAATTAGAACTGGCAAAACCACTTAAACAGATTATCACAGCCTTAGCCTGTTTGGTTGGAATAGGGGTGATTTTAACAACCATTTACTCCTATGATTTTAAAGTTATAGAAAATGATACGGCTATAACCACTGCCGATGTTGGCTCGAAACTATTAAGTTACGATCAAGGGGGATTTATTTTACCTTTTGAAGTGATTAGTGTGGTTTTATTAGCAGCCATGATTGGAGCCATTATTATTGCTAAAGGGAAGCAGGTTGAAAAGCATGAAAACAAAAGAATAGAATGATACAGGGCATTAGTATATACGAGATCTTAACAGTAACAACAGTGTTGTTTTTTATTGGTGTTTATGGATTTCTTACAAGAAAGAACCTAATATCTATGTTAATTTCTGTAGAGCTTATTTTAAATGCCTCCGTCGTAAACTTTGTAGTTATAAACAAGTATTTGTACCCAGATATGTTGCAAGGCGCAGTTTACGCCATTTTTATAATAGCAGTGGCTGCAGCAGAAACAGCACTGGCAATATCTATTATTATTAATCTTTATAGGCAAATAAACTCTGTTGAGGTTAAAGATACTGAAGTTATGAAGCATTAATTATTAAATAAATGGACATCAGTTACATCATATTAATTCCGATAATTCCACTCGTAGTATTCTTGCTACTCGGAATTTTTAATCAGAAAATTAAACCTGGTATTTCAGGTTATGTAGGTGTTTTTGGGTTATTGGCTTCAACAACGCTATCATTTTATGCAGCCTATCAATACTTCTTTGTTTATGGTAAAGTAGATGGTGTTTTTCAAACATTTTCAGAAAAAACAGTTTGGATGAATTTTACAGACACCCTTCATATAGATATGGGTATTTTAGTAGACCCTATATCTGTTATGATGCTAGTCGTAGTATCTGTGGTATCACTTATGGTGCATATGTATAGTAGAGGCTATATGAAAGGGGATGAAGGTTATACCAAATTCTTTGCTTTTTTATCCCTATTTACATTTTCTATGTATGGGTTGGTGTTGGCAACTAATCTGTTTCAGATTTATATATTCTGGGAACTGGTAGGCGTTTCATCGTACCTGTTAATAGGCTATTACTATACCAAAACGGCGGCTATCGCTGCGGCAAAAAAGGCATTTATAGTAACACGGTTTGCCGATTTCGGATTCTTGATTGGCATATTGATTATTGGATTCTATACCGGAACATTCGATTTTGAAACATTAAACAACCCCGAAGGAAGTGTTATACTAAATTGGGCAGCAACCTCTTTTATGGGATTGTCGGTAATCACTTGGGCATTGATACTCATATTTATAGGAGGTGCAGGGAAATCAGCTATGTTTCCACTACATATTTGGTTGCCGGATGCTATGGAAGGGCCAACACCGGTTTCAGCATTAATTCATGCAGCTACCATGGTTGTTGCAGGGGTCTTTCTAGTAGCAAGGTTATTCCCTATGTTCTATTTTGTGGAAGATGGTTTTGCTTTAAATATAGTGGCCTATGTGGGTGCATTTTCAGCATTATTTGCAGCCATTATTGCGATAACACAAACAGATATCAAGCGCGTTTTGGCATTTTCAACCATGTCTCAATTAGGTTATATGATGCTGGCTTTAGGCGTTTCTGGTTACGAAGGGCATGAAGGTGTTGGTTATATGGCATCTATGTTTCATTTGTTTACACATGCCATGTTTAAGGCGCTTCTGTTTTTAGGAGCAGGCTCAGTAATTCATGCTGTGCATAGTAATTATTTAAAAGATATGGGAGGCTTGCGTAAATATATGCCCATAACCAATATTACTTTTTTAATTGCGGCTTTAGCTATTGCAGGCGTTCCGCCATTAGCCGGATTTTGGAGCAAGGATGAAATATTAGTTGCAGCTTTCGAGCACAATAAACTAATCTATTATGTGGGAGTTTTTGTAGCGGGATTAACAGCGTTTTATATGTTTAGAATTTATTTTGGCATCTTTTGGGGAAAGGAAAGAACCTACGACCATAAACCAAAAGAGTCACCTTTGTCAATGACGCTACCTTTAATTGTACTAGCGTTTTTAAGTGTTACTGCCGGATTTATTCCATTTAGTGAATTTGTAACAGCAGATAAAGCTGGTTTTGAAGCCCATTTGAATTATCCATTAGCAGCTGTGGCGACAGGTGTTGGGTTGATAGGAATTGTATTGGCATGGATCTTTTATAAAAATGAAAACAGTTTATCCGATAGATATGCGAAAGCATTTGGACCGCTTTATAAATGGGCAAGCGATAAATTTTATTTTGATGAGATTTATATGTTCGTAGCTAAGAAAATTTTGTTTAAACGCGTGTCTGAACCCATAGCAAAATTTGATAAAAAATATGTTGACGGTACTATGGTCGGTATAGGCAATAAGACGGTATTAACATCAAAAAAAATAAAAGGAATACAATCTGGGAAAGTTCAGGATTATGCTTTTGCATTTATTGCAGGCGTTGTTGTATTAGCTTTAGTGTTTATTTATTTATGGCCAAACTAAGCAAGTAATATGGATATTTTATCACTTTTTATAGTTGTACCGGTACTAACCATTTTGGTTTTAGTGTTCACTAGAAACCTAAAACAGGCGCGTTTGGTTTCAGTGGTTGGAAGTCTTGTTCAACTTGGAATGGCTATTAATCTGGTATTTGCTTATTTAAAAGAACGTGCCATTAATAGCGATATCATGGTGTTTACCAAAGATGTTGTTTGGTTCGAACAATTTAATATTCATTATACGATTGGTGTAGATGGTATTTCGGTAGCACTATTATTGCTAACAGCCATTGTAGTACTTGCGGGTGTTTTTATTTCCTGGAAAATGTACGACCTCCCTAAAGAGTTCTTTATTTCTTTAATAGTTTTATCTATTGGTGTTTACGGATTTTTTATTTCAATAGACCTCTTTACCATGTTTGTGTTCTTTGAAATTGCCGTAATACCTATGTATTTGCTTATAGGTATTTGGGGATCCGGGCCAAAGGAATATTCTGCTATGAAATTAACCTTGATGCTCATGGGGGCTTCAGCAGTTTTGTTAGTAGGTATTTTAGGTATTTACTTTAATTCGAATGCAGACGGAGGAGCACTAACCTTTAATATATTAGAAATAGCTAAAGCGAACATCCCTTTTGAAGTACAAAAATTATTTTTCCCACTTACTTTTATAGGGTTTGCGGTTATCGGAGCCTTATTCCCATTTCATACCTGGTCGCCAGATGGTCATGCCTCAGCCCCAACAGCCGTATCCATGTTACACGCAGGTGTGCTTATGAAATTAGGAGGGTATGGTGTGTTTAGAGTAGCCATGTATTTATTGCCCGAAGGCGCTTTACATTGGTCATGGATATTTATAATTCTATCCGTTATCGGAGTCGTTTATGGCGCGTTTAGTGCTATTAAACAAACCGATTTAAAGTATATCAATGCATATTCATCAGTAAGTCATTTAGGCTTAGTCCTATTTGCGTTATTAATGTTGAATAAAACAGCATGGAACGGGGCTATTTTACAGTCCTTGTCTCATGGATTTATGACGGCACTGTTTTTCGCATTAATCGGGATGATATACAGTAGAACACATACGCGGGATATTACCAAACTAGGCGGACTGCTTAAAGTGATTCCGTTTATATCGGTCATATATGTTATAGCAGGTTTGGCTTCATTAGGTTTGCCCGGGTTTAGCGGATTTGTTGCTGAAATGAACATATTTGTTGGTGCCTTCCAACAAGAGGGTCTGTTTATGAGGATTGCTACCATACTATCGGTTTCAGTTATTGTAATTACCGCAGTATATATTTTACGAGTTGTTGGCATCATGCTTATGGGACCAATTAAAAATGAGTCTTATTTAACATTGGAAAAAGTAACATGGTACGAAAGATTTGGAATTTTATTATTACTCATTCCAATAGTGGGTATCGGTGTAGCACCGCTTTGGCTGAGTGATATGATTTTAGAAAGTTTACAACCTTTTATTCAAGGTCTATTGTAGAAATTAAAATAAAAAACAACGCATGGATTTAAGTACCTTTTTATTGATGAGACACGAAATAGTCCTCTTGGTAGTTATTTTATTGCTTATTATTGGCGAGGTTTTTATTGCTGAAAGTAAAAAAAGCAGTATGGTTCATTTAGCCGTTTTTTTATTTGGCATTCACACCTTAATAGGGTTTTTAAGCATCGATTACGGAAGCCTTTTTGGAGGCATGTTTCATACCAACGCATTAATTCAGTTTTTGAAGAATGTACTCAATATTGGAGTCCTTATTTTATTATTGCAATCAGGTGACTGGCTACAGGAAAAGATTATTCGGGTAAATAGAGGTGTTGAGTTTTTTATACTACTATTTTCATCACTTTTGGGCATGTATTTTATGATTTCTGCCGGAGATTTTCTTATGTTTTACTTAGGGTTAGAATTATCGACACTTCCGGTTGCAGCATTAGCAGCTTATGATATAACAAAACGAATATCAAGTGAATCTGGAATTAAACTAATTTTGTCTGCTGCTTTAGCATCAGGCGTATCGTTATTTGGAATTTCCATGCTATATGCTACCACAGGTTCTATCTATTTTACAGAAATTAGTTATGTTATTACCGCAGATAATTTAACTGTTTTAGCATTTATTTTGTTCTTTACAGGCTTGGCGTTTAAGATTTCATTAGTTCCTTTTCATTTTTGGACAGCTGATGTTTATGAAGGCGCTCCAATAAGCATTGCGTCTTATTTATCTGTAATTTCTAAAGGAGCTGCTGTTTTTATATTAATGATTTTACTATTTACCGTACTAAAACCCCTGATGCATATTTGGGAAAACATGGTTTATATTATTGCTATTGTTACCATGTTTATTGGTAACCTATTTGCGCTTAGGCAGCAGAATATGAAGCGGTTTTTGGCTTTTTCATCTATTGCACAAGCAGGATTTATTTTATTAGGGTTAATCACAGGAGACCAGTTAGGAACAGCCACAGTAGTTTATTTTTTACTGATTTATATTTTCTCTAATCTGGCAGCATTTGGAGTTGTACAGGCTATTTCATTAGAAACAGGTAAAGAGCAGATGAAAGATTATGAAGGGCTATATAGAACAAACCCCAACTTAAGCCTTATTATGATGTTAGCGTTATTTTCCTTGGCTGGAATCCCTCCGGTAGCAGGGTTTTTTGGTAAGTTCTTTCTATTTACTGCTGCTGCAAGTAAGGGGTACTATTTATTGGTATTTTTAGCTGTGGTTAACGTAACCATTTCACTATACTATTATTTGTTGGTTGTAAGAGCTATGTTTTTAAGGAAAAGTGATAATGCGATCCCTTATTTTAAAAGTAAGGTATATATGAGATTGGGGTTGTTAATTACGGCAATTGGCATTCTAGTCATTGGGATATACAGTCCGATATATGATTATATTTATGAGTTGAGCAGAAACTTATTGTAAATTAAAAACTATGGCATTAACAGGAAGACATACATTTGGAAGCATTGAAGATACCAGAGTTACGTTTGTAGAAAAGGGAGCAAGCGCAAATAGAAAAGACTTTCTGAAAAAATTATTAGAATATAATGGTTTTGAAGTCCTTATTCAGGAAGATAAAAAGAAGGCAGAAGAAGACCCTCAACTCTATACAGTGGCTGTAACCGATATGGTTTTTAACCCAACGATATGGGTGTTCCAACGAAAGCTCGAAACTTTTGATGGAAAAAAAGTAACCCAAGATTATTGGAATCAAGAAACTGAAAATGCCAAACCTCAATATTGGAATAATGGGAGTAGCCCCAAAAAGTAAATGTGGGCTTTTTATTTGGTTTTTAGTATAGAAACTCAGGTTAAATTAGTTTTAAGTATTTTGAACAATAACTAAAGAATTACTTACCTCAAGTTATTTTAACAAATTTTTTTTTCAAAAAAACAAACGCTTATATGTTTAATAAACAAGGAGTTAAATCCGGTTTATTTTTAATTCCTACTAAATCTATAGAAATAATTCGTTAAAGAGTTATGTATTATTAAAAATTAAGCTTAATTTTGACCAAAAATTCTATATAAAACAATGGTTGACGTTACAATAAATATAACGGACAGAGAAGGAAAAAAACATGAAATTTTAGCCCCTACCGATATGGCGATGAACCTTATGGAAGTTGTTAGGTCTTACGAGTTAGCACCAGAAGGTACTATAGGTGTTTGTGGTGGTATGGCTATGTGTGCCTCATGTCAATGTTATGTGAATTCAGATCATAAACTCCCCGAAATGTTAGACGATGAAGAAGCTATGCTATCGGAGGCTTTTGATGTAAAAGAAAATAGTCGTTTAGGTTGCCAGATACAAATGACGCCGGAAATGGAAGGTCTAGAAGTAGAGCTAGCTCCAGAGAGTTAACAATTCCTGCTAATCCCGATAGCTATCGGGAAGGAATCTCATAAATTATAACTTAAATAGTATTAAATATTTTGAGAACTCCTCAAATTGGGACGACTTTCTATACGTAATTCCACGTTCTGGGTAATTTCTATCCTGATAATTATTAGGATAGACATGACCTAATAGTGAGTTGACATTTCCAAAAAACATAATCACCACCAAACCAAAAATACTTTTTTCAGCGTGCCGTTTTTAAATTTCACCCAGCACATTGGAGAAAATTGTTGTTCGTAATAGTCTTTTGCTATAACTTCAAAGGCATTGAAACTAAGCCAATCTACATTGGTATGTGGAATGACTAACCAATCTTTCTTTTTAGGGATATAAAACTTACAATTACTAAATTCGCCTAATTGATGTTTATTGATATAAAAACCAATAATACAATCTGTATTAAGTGTTTTAAGTTGCATGTCCTTATCTGAAAACGGAACAAACAATTGTGCTTTAAAATAGACTTGTTGAGAAATAGTTTCCGATTCCAGATTAAGGGATTTTAAATAGTCTTTACAGGTATTAGAATGTAAAAGTGGTAATTGTTTATCTTTTAGTTTGGTGACTTTTTCCTTTAGAGAATCCTTTCTGTTTGGACCAATAAAATGTTCGATTTCGGTTGCTCCAATCGTAGGGCCGTACAAATAGAATTTATAAATAATTTCCAGATGAATGGGTTGGTTGTTTTTAAGAAGCAAACAATCTAATTCCCCTAGAGTTGTTTTATTATCCTGAATTTGAATGTTTTCAGCCAAAATGGAAATATTCTCATGCTGCTCTAATTCAAAAGAAACAAATCGTTCAACGTATTTGCCTAAGCGTAGTGTTTCGTCAATACTAATATCAATTTTGTTAGATTTTGAAACAATTTCGAATTGATTCAAATGAGCAACAATATCACTTTTCCATAAAAATGGAGTGTTTAAAAAACCTATATATCTTTTTTGAAGCATTAATGAAGTAGGTGATATAATTAATTATTCTGTTTTATAATCAGCCAACCTTCTAGGCCCTTCAAGCAAAGTCCTAACAATTTGAAGCGTACCATCTTCTCTAGTAGCAATATGCCATTTAATTAAAGAAATAGTACCGTTTTCAATTTCAATACCAGTAATGCTTCTTGGGTGTACACAACTTCCATCATTAAAGAAAGCAATGTCTCCGGGTTCTGGAAAACGAGGCCTGTGCGTGTGGCCAACTATGGTTAATAAATTATTATTGTCACTAATCCATTTTTTGGTTCTACGCTCAACTTTAATGAGTTCCTTATAATTTTTTGCAGGACTTGTCGGGTCGGCAATTCCCATAACGTTTAAAGGTTTCCAAAGAACACGTACCATAAAACGGCTCCATTTCCAAAATAAGAAATTCCACCAATCTGCTTGATGTCCGTGCGTTAAAAATATTTCCTGACCGGTTGAGCTGTGTTTTAAAACAATGCCTTCATGGTAGGTAATATTTCCAAAAAGCTCAACATCTTCCCCCATTTTAGCATCAAAATAAGTGGATAAATGTTTTTTAACATAATCTGGGTTTCTGTATACCATATCATGGTTTCCCCAAATCATATGTAACCTGTTATCCTTATGAAAAAGTTTCATAAGCATATACACATTTTTATGAGCGTTTAATATGGAATTAAATGACAGGTTTTCCCAAAGTTCGTCACCATCCCCCAGTTCGCAATAATTAAAGCCTTCTGTATAATAGTGCTTTAAGGCGTGAAAGTATATGTTTCGGTTATTGGCGAAATCATCGGCAAAACTATTATCACCGCGGTGACAATCGCTAAACAAGATAAACTTACTATCGTCGTTAAAGTCGATGATTTTGGCAGTTGCATATGCGTTATCTAATCTTTTTTTGGATGAATACATGATAAAGTAAATGTAAACAAAAAAGCGTTTCAATCCCGATAACTATCGGAAGAAACGCTTTTTCAAGATTTGAAAACAAAAAGGGTTTAATGAAATGCGTATTGCAATCCGAACGTTAAATTGTAATTCTGTTTTAATTGAATACCATTTAAGTCTTGATATAAAGGCGTTGCACATTCGGCAGCAAAGCGTAAGCCTTTTAGGCCGCCATTAGTGACTAAATAATTTAGCCCTATACCAGAATTAATATAAGTGCCTCCTGAGTTTGCTGTATCTGCAGTTGTAACCATCATGGGGTTTAAATCGCTACTTGCTCCATCAATTTCATCAACAAGTAATCCTTCTAATCTTAAAGAAACCGATAAATTGTCTCCAGCTTTAGCTGCCAGCCAGTTGTTAAACGAGTAGCGATTTCCGAACTTATAATCCTGATCGTTATCGTTAATGTTTATTTTGGCATTTAATTGATGCCCCCAGGAAAAGTTGTCGCATTGCCCTAAGTATGTTAATCCTAGCTTAGTTCCAAATGAACCGGTACCTGTTTGCATAGGATAAGGCAATTGAACATCTGTACCCGAAGACATGGGTGTGACATCTTTTTCTTCAATACTTCCAGTTGGAAAGCTAACACCTAATTCGGCATGTAATGATTTTCTGTTTTTATTAAAAAGGCTATATAATGCACTTACAGAAACGTCTCCTAGTCCTCCAGAGCTTGTGTCGAAATCTACTCCGGTCATCATCTGTAAGCCCATATCGTTTTCTATATAATTAGCCATAACCATTAAAGTTAGCTTATCTGATGGGGCATACATACCACCAAGCATGTGCATATTCATGGTCATATTTTGTGGTGCAACCATATAGTCTGCAAAAGCATTCATGTTGGTAGCGTCCTCTGTGCTTTGTCGTAGTTGTCTCATATCCATGGTCATGTAGCGATATGAAATCATAAAGCCCCCTTTATGGTGCGTATGATCTGCCATAATAGAAATTGGTGCATGTCCATCTGGTCTGTCTGAAGACCATAAATTTGAATTAGATTGATGGTCTTCATGGTCATGGTGTTCATGTTGTGCAAAAGTTATAGTTGTTGCAACGCATAGCATTGCAATGAAAAAATATTTCATTGTAAATAATTGTTTAAATTTTGTGAAAATGAAAATGTTTATGTTTCTAAAGAAACAAAAGAACTGAATAGTAGATTACACTAAATCCGGTGGTTGGTAGGCTCTTTTGAAATAATTGAAGTGGTACAATTGTATATATGAAAATTGGGAGCTATTAGAAATGACAAAATCTTCAGATTTTTTTTCTATACTATAAATAGTTACAAAACCAATAGGATAATTTTCCAACGAAATTCTTAAAGATGAAAGCGGTTCATTTTCTTGTTGCTTTTCAATTTCTTTTACTAAATGGCATTTACCGTTACACTGAAACTCCGGTTTTTCTTTATTGATACATAAAAATTCAGCAATATAATCTTGATTAAGCGCATATTCAATGTAAGGTTGAATAGGTTTCAACATGGCAATCATGTACAAGAAAACAAAAAATGTCGCTATAAGTTTATGCAATGAAATATTTTTTAGTAAATATATAATTAGATGCTAAATTGAGCTAAAACATGTGTTTTAAATTTTTATGTTATTTAAAATATTTTTTTCAACTTACTTAAAGGCATTTAATCCAGTAATATCTAATCCGGTAATTAGTAAGTGAATATCGTGTGTGCCCTCATAAGTAATAACGCTTTCAAGGTTCATAGAATGACGCATAATACTATACTCACCAGTAATACCCATACCACCAAGCATTTGTCTGGCTTCTCTGGCAATATGTATTGCCATATCAACATTATTACGTTTTGCCATAGATATTTGTGCCGATGTCGCTTTGCCTTCGTTACGTAATACACCTAAACGCCATGTTAAAAACTGTGCTTTTGTAATTTCGGTAATCATTTCTGCAAGTTTCTTTTGTTGCAATTGAAACTGACCAATAGGTTTTCCAAATTGCATACGTTCTTTACTATATCGCAAAGCAGTATCGTAGCAGTCCATTGCAGCTCCAATAGCACCCCAGGCTATACCGTATCTAGCGGAATCTAAACATCCAAGTGGCGCTCCCAAACCAGATTTATTAGGTAGTAGATTTTCTTTTGGAACTTTTACATTATCAAAAATAAGCTCACCGGTAGAAGAAGCACGAAGCGACCATTTATTATGAGTTTCTGGTGTAGTAAAGCCTTCCATACCGCGCTCAACTATTAAACCATGTATACGTCCTTCCTCATTTTTTGCCCAAACAACAGCTACTTGAGCAAAAGGTGCATTACTAATCCACATTTTGGCACCATTTAAAAGATAATGATCACCCATATCTTTAAAATTTGTTACCATGCCAGAAGGATTACTTCCATGGTCTGGTTCTGTTAAACCAAAACAACCAATCCATTCACCACTTGCTAGTTTTGGTAAATATTTTTGACGTTGCTCTTCGTTACCGTATTTCCAAATAGGATACATAACTAATGATGATTGTACAGAGGCTGTACTTCTAACCCCAGAATCTCCACGTTCTATTTCTTGCATGATTAAACCATAAGAAATTTGATCTAAACCGGCACCGCCATATTCCATAGGGATATACGGTCCAAATGCACCAATTTCTGCTAATCCATTAATGATTTCTGTTGGGAATTCTGCTTTTTGTGCATAGTCTTCAATAATAGGAGAGACTTCACGTTTTACCCATTCACGCGCGGCATCACGTACTAATTTATGTTCATCTGTGAGTAGTTCATCAAGGTTATAATAATCTGGTGCTTCGAATAAGTCTGGTCGCATAAAGTATAAATTTAGTATGTGTCAAAAACAAAATCATTAATAAAAATGTTGTTTTTTTGTTAATTCAATATTTTTAGACCCCAAATTTAATTAATTCATATCGATTCGATTACATTTTTAAGTAAAAATCTTTAGTAAGATTTATATAATCTTCTGTGTATTGATGTCTTGATACTTCAATGGTCAGATTGTCAATTTTTATATTGCTATTTTGGCCTTGTTCAGCACCGTTTTTTAGGAAAGAAAATTCGATTAAACTCCGTTTGATTTCAGAAGTCGGAGACCCTTTAACACGCAATATTCTATTAGGAAAGAGACCGAAATTTGAAGCTAGATTAATCAGTTTTTCTTCTTCTTTAAATGGGATAATTGTAGAAAAATTACCATTTTCTGATAATAATTTTGAAACACTTTCAATTAAGTGGTTAAAAGGCATGGCATCCTGAAACCTTGCTATATCCCGTTGTTTATTATCTGTTTTGTAGTCTTCGGAATAAAAAGGTGGGTTAGAAATAATGAGGTCGTATGTGTCATCAATTTCATCAACAAATTCCTGAAGTGAAGCATGATAACAAAACAATTTGTCTCCCCAGAGTGATTGTTCAAAATTGTCAACGCATTGTTCGTAAGCATTGTCATCAATTTCAATGGCATCAATAATCTCGATAGCTGTCGGGACTGCATGACTTCGTTGTGCTAACATAAGAGATAAAATACCTGTGCCTGCTCCAATGTCTAATATAGAAAAAAGATTATCTTTAACGAGTGTCCAAGCTCCAAGTAAAACACTATCGGTACCAATTTTCATAGCACATTGTTCTTGGTTCACGGAAAATTGTTTAAAAACAAAGGGTTTTTTAGACATGAAGTTATGTTTTGAAGTTTAAGGCAATAGTATAAAATAAAAAGATGTAACGAAGCAAAAATTATAAAAGTATATTTAAAATTAATGTTAAAGATATCCGTTTATTTTATAGTTAACGTATATAAAAAATAGAGACTTAATTGGGGAAATGAAAAAAGAAAATAAAATTTTAGTAAAGTTAAACGACATTTTTCTAATGAATGAAGCCATCGGGAAAATCTATACAAAAGCAAGTAAAAAAGCTTCTGATACTAATACAAAAGCCTTTTTAAAAGAAAAAAGTTTTGAACGATATGATTTTGGTAAGATGTTGCAAAATGAAATTAAAAAGTTCGATACAGATGTTGAAGAATCAATAATGTCAAGAAGACCTTATCATCTATATCTGAGAAACTTTAATAATTTGTTAGAACATGAGAATAATGCTGATTTGCTGAATTCTATTTATAAAATTGAGTTATTGTGCATCGAAAAATATAACGAATTACTTAGAGAAATTAATCTGCCTTTATCCCTTTGCAGATTATTAGTAAAACAGCAGGATAATACTCAATATGGATTACGTTTAATAAGAAGATAACTGGTTTTTATTGATTAATTTTTAAACACCAAATCTTTATAGGTATAAGTCGATTAGCCCTTCAGGTGTATTAACCAAAATAGTTTTGTTGTCTCGATCAACCTTTACAATAAATTCATCATTCATAGGAATTAAAACTTCAACACCATTTCTGTCTATTTCAAAAAGTGATTGTGCAGTCGAGTCGTTTATAGCTTTTATAGTACCTACTTTTCCATGCTTTACATCTTCAATGGCAAAACCGATAACTTCATGAAAATAGAACTTGTTTCCTTCAAGTTTGGGGAGTAAGTCGAGAGGCAAATATAAATCGCTTTTCATTATGGCATCGGCATCTGCTTCCTCATCGACATCTTCAAATTTAATACGCAATAATTCTGACTTATGAAGTTGTGACCGCTCAATAAAAAACGGAACGAGGTTATTTCTTAAGTTTAAAAAAATAGCATCTAAGTTCTCATAGAGTTCTGGCTGATCTGTATCAAGTTTAGCTAAAACTTCACCTTTGAAACTATATTTTTTCACAATTTTACCTAAGTAAAAACAATCTTCTTTTCGCATCTGGAACATTTTATTTTCATTTCCGTGAAGACGGAAATCTTATTGTTTTTATATCTCTATTTCAAAAGATTCCCTTCTTCAAGGGAATGTGCAAAAAGAAACTTTTTTGCATAAAAAACTCCGATAAAAATATCGGAGTTTAAAAGTATAAAAAATTCTTTTTTATTCTTCTTCTTTTACTGCAGGAGTTTCTTCGGCTACAGCTTCAGTTGTTTCCTCAACAGTGTCTTCTGCAGTTTCAGTAGCTTCCTCTGCAACTTCTTCTTCAACAACAGGAGCTGCTGCAGCAATACGAGCTTCATTAGCAGCTTTTTCAGCTTCTAATGCTTTTGCTTTAGCATCCGCTTGAGCTTTAGCTAAATCATCAGCTTTAGCACCAACTTTACTAGCTTTTTCTTCTACCCAAGCATTAAACTTTGCTTCGGCTTGTTCTTCAGTTAAAGCACCTTTTCTAACACCACCTGCAAGGTGATTTTTTAATAAAGCACCTTTGTAAGATAAAATAGCTTTAGCCGTATCGGTTGGTTGTGCACCATTCTGTAACCATTGTACCGCACCATCAATGTTTAATTCGATAGTTGCTGGGTTTGTGTTTGGATTGTAAGCACCTAATTTTTCAAGGTATTTACCATCTCTTTTTGAACGTGCATCTGCTGCTACGATCCAGTAATAAGGTTTTCCTTTTTTACCGTGTCTTTGTAATCTAATCTTTACTGGCATAATAATTAATTATTTGAGGTTCTCGACCTCGGTTATTAATGAGGGCGCAAAGATACTATATTTTTTTAATTAACAAGGCTTTATTTTTCTTAGAAATAGCATTGAGTCATCTTAAAATAATAGGCAAACAGGCGTGGGTAAATCTGTAGCATGTAGAAATGTAAGTTTACCGCTTTTCTTATCAATTTTAAAAACCGAAATATTGTTGCTTTTTTTGTTGGCAACTAGTAAAAATTTTCCTGTAGGATCTAAGGTGAAGTTTCTGGGCCAATCTCCGTGAACACTTATATTTTGTATTTTTTGAATGGTACCATCTAGTGGGTTTCTTTTAAAGACAGCAATAGAGTTTTCGCCTCTGTTCGACCCGTACAAAAAGCGTTCGTCTTTAGATAGGTGAATATCGGCACAAGAATTTTTTCCTTTATAATGGTCATCTAAAGTAGAATCATAGTCAATTTCTTCAAAACCATTAGCGGTTTTTTTAACCGATGTAATTGAGCTTCCATACTCGTTAATAATATAAATAAATGTCCCATCATGACTTAATGAAAAATGTCTTGGACCAGGATTTCCTGTTGTTTTAACAATAGCAGGAGAAACCAGACTGTATGCATTATCTGTTAATTTATATTGATAAACAGCATTCATGCCTAAATCTGCCACATATAGCAGATCTTTATAAAATTGTGCAGAATGTGCGTGAGATGCTCTTTCGTCTGTATTATGATTAAAAGTTTGTGAAGCTTCATTTAGACTGCCGTCCTTATTTATAGAATAAATGGAGATATTTCCTCCTCTGTAATTTGAAACAACAGCTTTGTCTCCAAGGCTGTTAATCGAAACATGACAAGGCCCTTTGCCATTACTACTAACGGTATTTATAAGCTTTAGTTTACCTTCTGATTCAACTTTAAAAGCAGATACAGCACTTATACTACTTTCTCCAGCGGCATATATGAATTTTTTATTTGGAGAAAACGAAATGAATGATGGGTTTTGCGTAGCGACTGCTAATGTTTTGTTGCTTAATTCTCCAGTTTTAGTGTTAAATTGAAGATGATAAATACCTTTACTATCTTCATTGGTGTAAGTTCCAACATATAAAGGAATATTTTGCGCATTGGAGTTTAAAAAGATAGAAACAGCCACTAAAAACAATTTAACATTCATAATTTTGAGTTGTGTGTTTTCAAAAATAACATATTTTGGATGAAATTTATTGGTAATGAGAAAGAAATCATTAGCCACCTATTTTTTGTTTAAAACTCTTTATAACTTCCTTTTAGAAAAGTTTTATTTCTGTGTATTTTTATGTGTTCAAATAACTTTTCCCTTTGGGGAGATTAAAAAGGAAATATGTACTTAATTTTCGATACGGAAACAACTGGATTACCAAAACGTTGGGATGCACCTATTACAGATACCGATAATTGGCCAAGGTGTATTCAAATTGCATGGCAATTGCACGATGCTATGGGCAATTGTATCGATCATCAAGATTATTTAGTACAACCAGAAGGGTTTAATATACCTTATGATGCCGAGAAAATTCATGGTATTTCTACTGAATTAGCTCAAGAACAAGGCGTTCCATTAATCGAAGTTTTAGAAAAATTTAATGAAGCTTTAAGCAAAACCAAATTTGTTGTCGGACAAAATGTAAAGTTCGATTTAAACATTATGGGTGCCGAATTTGTTCGTGGCGATGTTTCTAATCCGCTACAAGAATTACCTGTTTTAGATACTTGTACAGAACATACGGCTAGTTTGTGCCAGATTCCCGGAGGGCGTTATGGTAAATTTAAACTGCCAACACTTACTGAGTTGCATGAGTTTTTATTTAAAGTGCCTTTTGCTGAAGCCCATAATGCAACAGCCGATGTAGAGGCAACCACGCGTTGCTTTTTTGAGCTGGTTCGTTTAGGAGAATATACTAAGGAACAACTAGATGTAGAGGTCGATTATTTCCAGAATTTTAACGAGGCCAATCCGAAAGAAATTGAGCTTATAGATTTAAAGCACGTTAATCTTAAACAAGAAAGTGCTAAGATTAGAGAACGTCTTGAAAAGCTTAAAAGCGAAACGATTTCTACTGAGGATATTGAGAAAAATGTATCAGATTTAGCAGATGTCGATTTTGTACACCTTCATAACCACTCACAGTTTTCAATATTACAATCTACTATTAGTGTTAACGATTTAGTGGTTTCTGCAGCATCACATAATATGCCTGCGGTTGCTTTAACCGATCATGCTAATATGATGGGCGCTTTTCATTTTGTAAAAGCAGTAAACAATCATAATAAATCTGTTAAGGCAAAAAATGAAGAAGCTGTAGAAAAAGGCGAAACGCCAGTAGCAAGAACCATTAAACCAATTATAGGATGCGAGTTTTTTGTTTGCGAAAACCATCAAGATAAAACCAGAAAAGACAATGGTTACCAAATAGTATTATTGGCCAAAAATAAAAATGGGTATCATAATTTGGCGAAATTATCATCACATGCTTTTGTTGATGGGTTTTATTATTTACCAAGAATTGATAAAGAGCTAATAAAACAATATAAAGAAGATTTAATTGTACTAACAGGAAACCTATACGGAGAAGTACCGAGTAAGGTTTTAAATATTGGCGAAACGCAAGCAGAAGAAGCATTACTTTGGTGGAAAGAACAATTTAAAGATGATTTGTACATCGAATTAATGCGACACAATCAAGAGGACGAAAATCGTGTGAATTCTGTGTTAATTGAGTTTTCTAAAAAGCATGATGTAAAATTAGTTGCTACAAACAATACATATTACTGTGAAAAAGATGATGCCAATGCGCATGATATTTTATTGTGTGTAAAAGAAGGGGAAAAGCAGGCAACACCAATTGGACGTGGTCGTGGGTATCGTTACGGATTACCAAATCAAGACTATTATTTTAAGTCACCGGACGAGATGAAATCGTTGTTTAAAGATGTTCCGGATGCGATTAGTAATATTCAGGAAGTTGTAGACAAGGTAGAGGCTTACGAGTTGGCGCGAGAGGTCTTATTACCCGCGTTCGATATTCCAGATCAATTTAAGCATGAGGAAGATTTGGCAGATGGTGGTAAACGAGGTGAAAATGCTTATTTACGCCATTTAACATACGAAGGCGCTAAAAAACGTTATGGCGAAGCGTTGTCCGACGAGGTTAAAGAACGTCTCGATTTTGAGTTAAGTGTTATTGAAAATACAGGATATCCGGGATATTTTTTAATTGTTGAAGACTTTATTCGCGAAGCTCGAAATATGGATGTGTCTGTAGGCCCTGGTCGTGGTTCAGCTGCAGGATCGGTAGTGGCATATTGCCTTTGGATTACAAATATAGATCCACTTAAGTACGATTTGCTTTTTGAGCGTTTTTTAAATCCAGATCGTATTAGTATGCCCGATATTGATATTGATTTTGATGACGAAGGAAGAAGTCGTGTTATGGACTATGTTATTGATAAATATGGGAGCAATCAGGTAGCACAAATTATCACTTATGGTACCATGGCTGCAAAATCGTCCATTCGTGATACAGCACGTGTTTTAGATTTGCCTCTTTTTGATGCCGACAGAATTGCTAAACTAATACCAACCATGTCCAAACTCGGAAAGATTTTTGGATTAGATGAAAAGGAATTAAGTAAAAAGTTTCGTGCTGAAGATTTAGAAAAGGTAAACCAACTTCTAAATATTTCAGAAGGATCCGATTTAGAAGCTGAAACTGTTAATACAGCAAGAGCTTTGGAGGGGTCGGTTAGAAATACTGGAATCCATGCCTGTGGCGTTATTATTACACCAGATGATATTACCAAGTTTGTTCCGGTAGCAACTGCTAAAGATTCCGATTTATATGTCACACAGTTTGATAACTCAGTTGTTGAGGATGCGGGCTTATTAAAAATGGATTTTTTAGGATTAAAGACTTTAACTTTAATAAAAGACACTGTTAAAATTGTAAAGGCAAAACACGATGTCTTGTTAGATCCGGAGTCATTTCCACTAGATGATGAAAAAACATACGCTTTATTTCAACGTGGAGAAACAGTTGGAGTATTCCAATATGAATCTCCCGGTATGCAAAAACACCTTAGGGATTTAAAACCAACAGTTTTTGAAGATTTAATTGCGATGAATGCTTTGTACCGTCCCGGTCCTATGGAATACATTCCAAGTTTTGTTAGAAGAAAACATGGCGATGAAGATATCGAGTACGATTTACCGGCCATGGAAGAGTACTTAAAAGAAACATATGGTATTACGGTATACCAAGAGCAGGTGATGTTGTTGTCTCAAAAACTGGCAGACTTTACAAAAGGTGAAGCAGACGTCCTACGTAAGGCTATGGGTAAAAAGCAAATAGCGGTACTAGACAAAATGAAGCCTAAATTTGTAGAACAAGCCAGTGCAAATGGACATGATGCCAAAGTGCTTGAAAAAGTTTGGAAAGATTGGGAAGCTTTTGCGAGTTATGCTTTTAATAAATCGCACTCTACTTGTTATGCATGGATAGCCTACCAAACAGCCTATTTAAAAGCACATTATCCGGCGGAGTATATGGCGGCAGTATTATCTAATAACATGAACGATATTAAGCAGGTTACCTTCTTTATGGAAGAATGTAAACGTATGAAATTGGATGTGTTGGGGCCAGATGTTAACGAATCGTATTATAAATTTTCTGTAAACCAGGATAATGCAGTACGTTTTGGTATGGGAGCTATTAAAGGTGTTGGTCATGGTGCCGTAATGACTATAGTAGAGAAAAGAAAAGATGATGGGTCATATAAGTCTATTTTCGATTTAGCAAAACGTATTGATTTAAGAGCAGCAAACAAAAAGGCTTTCGAAAATTTAGCTTTGGCTGGTGGTTTCGATTGTTTTGGAGATACACACCGTGCCCAGTATTTTCATAAAGAAGGTGATGATATTACGTTTTTAGAAAAAGCGGTTAAGTATGGAAGTAAACATCAGGAAAATGAGAACTCGGCACAAGTGAGTTTGTTTGGAGAGGCCAGCGATGTTCAAATAGCAGAGCCGGAAGTGCCACCATGTGAAGAGTGGGGTACTATGGAAAAGCTAAGTAAAGAACGTGAGGTTGTTGGTATTTATATTTCTGGGCATCCATTAGATGATTTTAAAACGGAAATGAAAACGTTTTGCAATGGTACTATTGCTATGTTTAATAATTTAGAACCTTATATAAACAGGGAAATTGTTTTTGGTGGTGTTGTGACCGATGTGCAACATCGTGTGAGTAAACAAGGAAAAGGCTGGGGGTTATTTACCGTTGAAGATTATACCGATAGTTTTGAGTTTAGAATTTTTGGCGAAGAATATTTAAAATTCAGACACTTTTTAATGAAAAACAATTTTGTGTTTGTAAAAACATTTATTCGAGAAGGCTGGGTTAATAAAGATACAGGTAAAAAGAGTGACCCCAGATTACAGTTTAATAGTTTCCAATTACTGCACGATGTTATGGAGCATTATGCAAAAAAATTATCAATACAAGTTGATATTAAGGATTTAGACGAACAAAAAATAATGGCCTTAAAAGAACTAATGAATATGCATCCGGGTAATCAAGCACTTAATTTTTTAGTGTATGATACCAAAGAAAAAATAAAACTAACAATGCCTAGTAGAAGGCAGAAAGTAAAAGTGTCTCAAGAGCTAATTAAAGAGTTGGAAGAGCAACATATTATGTATAAATTGAATTAGAATTTTAATATGCTTTGTGCAGATAGTTTTAGTGAGATTTGTTGTGCAATATTTGGTTTGTATTTGCGACTCCATAACATTATTTAAAAATGCATAACGGTTTAATATAGAAAATATCATTGTATTATATTTTATGATATTTCAGCTATGACCTTAAGTCTTTGGTTACAAGTTTTAATCAATATATTTTACCCATTCTTGAATAAGGAAATTGATGATAATACACAAAAATGACATTAGCAGACCGAAATTAGGGCTATAAGTTATTAACATCTGAAATTTTTTTTCTAATTTTAAGTGTAAGTTTTAAATGCCTCGAAATTTAAAACTTATTCTATTATAGGTGATTAGTATGTTACATTCAATAAAAATATTGATGAGTTAATATGAAAAGGCAATAACTTGATTGTTATCTTTTTTTTTCGAATAGGTTATCTCAAGTAGGAGAACAAAACCTCACGACAATCAATATTTAGTGTAAGCCTAGATTGTTGAGCCCATTTCAAAGATCACTTTTTTTACAAGAGTTAGAATGGGCTTTTTGTTTATTGTTGTTTTAATTTATTCTTGCTTGTATGGTTGCCCAATGCCAGTTTCGCATAAAGATTTTAAACTATATAAAAACCGTCCCCAATGATAATTACAGAAACCAAAGAACTCACTTTCATCTGCCCAATTTAAATGAGAAAATTTTAGATAAGTATCACCTTCTTTTTCTTCAAGTTCAAAGGCCAGTTTTGTGCCTATCCATTCTTTATCTCCATCTACACATTCCCAACTCACATTGGATGGAAAGTTTAGTTCTAAAACTTTCATTTTATTAAAATATTCAGAGCCAAATTTAAAATGGTTGATGTTTCCTAATTCATGTTTTGCAGAAGTGTCATCTGTCCACCAACCTTTTAGCCCTTCTTCCAATGTTAATGCATCATAAACTTTTTTGATGGGTGCTTTAATCGTAAAATGATGTCTAATATTTGCCATTTTATGTAGTGTTTATTTTAAGTTTTACTGTTTAAATAATTTCCTAAATTTTGTAATGAATTATCCCAGAATTGAGAGTAAAATTGTAGCCATTTGTTAATTTCTTGCAAAGGTTTGGTATTGGCATTACAAAAGCGTT
This sequence comes from Flavivirga aquimarina, assembly GCF_030540835.1. Taxonomy (GTDB): domain Bacteria; phylum Bacteroidota; class Bacteroidia; order Flavobacteriales; family Flavobacteriaceae; genus Flavivirga; species Flavivirga aquimarina. The sequence goes on from NZ_JAUOEK010000116.1 coordinate 31,205, forward strand.
CACGTCCTTGGGCATCAATAACTACCAACCCTGCTTCTTGAAGTGTTTTTATGTGTTTGGTAACCCCTTGTCGACTAATCTCAAATTGATTTGATATTTGGGTTATAGACAATGCTGAGGTTGCAATAACTAAGGCGTGAAAAATGTCACGCCTTGTTGGATCTGCAATGGCTTTAAATAGTTTGGTTATTTTATCCTGCATTTACTTCTTCTTTTAAATATCCAGATAATCCGTTAAAACAATTATCCCAACCTCCATTGAAGCTTTCAAACATTTTTACAGCAGTTTCACCTCCATAGTTAGAAATTCCAGAATGTTCTAATGTTAGTTTAGTCCCGTTTTGAGTAGATTCTAATTCCCAACATACTGTAGTTTCTACTTTAGTGTCTGCAACTACCCAAGTATAAACCAATACATAAGGATTTGCATTTTTTACTTCGCCACTTATTACTGTGCAACCTTTTTCATTAGGTTCTGATGTAAAAGTATATCGATAGCCTTTTTCGGCTTTAAAATCGGCTTGAATAAACCATGTTGAGATTTCTTCGGCTTTAGAAATAGCATTCCATACTTTGTCTATAGAATGATTTAAAGTAACTTCCTTTTTAATAACGTCGTTCATAATTGTTTTATTTTTTGATTAATATGCAGCTTATCGGTTGCTAAACTAAAAAGAATAATTTAAATACGCAACTTTTTGGTTGCTTAACTAAGATTTTAATAAAAGTTCGGCATTGTGCAAAGGATAGAAGCGGCATCCTTTTTTGTGCTGATCTATAGATTTGATTTAAAACAGAGTTTATTTGACAGGATACCGAAACGAATTCTGCACAAGAAAGATATAGCGGATACCTAGTCCTAATAGTTACGGGATGCGCCAGAAAAAATTAAATAAACCTAAATGATGCTGCTATAAGTAAAACAAATAGTTAGATTGTAAGCTTTAGAAAATATTTTGACTAATTTTGTGTTATAAAAAATAAAAAACGAATTAAAATATAAATATTATGGCATTAGAAATAACAGATGCAACGTTTGAAGAAACTGTATTAAAAAGCGATAAACCAGTATTGGTTGATTTTTGGGCTGCTTGGTGTGGGCCTTGTAGAATGGTTGGGCCTATTATTGAAGAAATTAGTGGAGAATATGATGGTAAAGCTGTTGTAGGGAAAGTAGATGTAGATGCAAACCAAGAGTTTGCTGCAAAATACGGTGTGCGTAACATACCTACTGTTTTAGTATTTCAAAACGGAGAAGTTGTTGGAAGACAAGTTGGTGTAGCACCAAAAAATGCATATACAGAAGCGATAGATTCGCTATTATAATTAAAATATTAAAAGAAAGCTAAAAAGGTTTGTCATTATGACAAACCTTTTTTTATTTTAGATAAAAATTAAAAATAGATATGAGTAAACAAATAAAAATACAAGATGCTATTGATAGCAAACTAATAGAAGAACGCAAAGTATTTTTGTGGGGTCAAGTAGATGATACATCTGCAAAGCATGTTATAGACCGTTTAATGTATTTAGATACTTTAGAAGTTAAAGACATTCATTTGTATATTAATAGTCCGGGAGGTTATGTAACGTCTGGTTTTGCTATTTACGATTGTATAAAATCATTAAAAAGTGATGTGTCTACTATTTGTACAGGGTTTGCTGCATCTATGGGATCTATAATATTATCTGCAGGCGAAAAGGGCAAACGTTTTATACAGCCTCATGCACGTGTTATGATTCATCAACCAAGTGGTGGTGCGCGAGGACAAGCAAGCGATATAGAAATTACTGCTAAAGAAATTATAATTACTAAAGAATTAAGTGCACAAATATTGGCAGATAATTGTGGACAAACTTTTGATAAGATAATGAAGGATTTTAATCGTGATCACTGGATGGGAGCCGATGAGTCAGTATCCTATGGAATTGTTGATGCGATTATTTAGAGAAAAGAGAAAAAATAAAGAAAAGATTAGGGTTTTAATCTAGCGTCTTGATTATAAGCTAAGTGGCCTAATATTTAAACAGCATGAATTTACGAGCAGAACTTAATAAGGCTGAAGGTTTTAAAAATCTGGAACTACTTGCTAAGCAGGTAGTAGAAGGCTTTATTGCAGGGATGCACAAGAGTCCGTTTCATGGGTTTTCTGCAGAATTTGCAGAACATAAAATATACAATCAAGGAGAAAGTACGCGCCATATAGATTGGAAACTGTTTGCTAAAACAGATAAACTTTACACTAAACGCTATGACGATGAAACTAATTTACGTTGTCATATTATTTTAGATAATAGTAGCTCGATGCATTATCCGAAAATGGATTCGTTTTCAATTAAGAATTTAAATAAAATTGCGTTTTCTGCTTTAGCTTCTGCATCTTTAATGCATATTTTAAAAAAACAACGAGATGCAGTTGGTTTAAGTATTTATAGTAATGATTACGATTATTATGCACCAGAAAAAGGCAGTGAACGTCACCATCAAATGCTGTTAAATCATTTGAGCGATGCTGTCATTTCGAAACCTTTAAATAAAGAAACAGAAACATATAAATATTTACATGAAATAGCAGAAAAGATTCATAGACGTTCTATGATATTTTTATTTACCGATATGTTTCAAACATCCGAAGATGCTGTAAAATTGTTCGAAGCATTACGTCATCTAAAATATAACAAGCATGAAGTCATTTTGTTTCACGTATTTGATAAAGAAAAAGAATTAGCCTTTAATTTTGATAATAAGCCTAAGCGTTTTATTGATGTTGAAACAGGAGAATATATCAATTTATATGCCGATACGATAAAAGAGAATTATAATGAAGCTGTAAAAAATTATTTTGATGCTTTACGATTAAAGTGCGCGCAATACAAGATTAAATATGTAGAAGCTGATATTAATAAAGATTTTAATACGATCCTTACTACATACATGATAGAGCGCCAAAAATTTGTTTAGATTCAGTGTAATGATAAATTTCAAAAAAGAATTATTTCGAATTTCATTAAAAAACTTAAAAAAACATTTGGGATATAAAAAAAGGCATGTATATTTGCAACCGCAATAATGCAACGGTCTGGTAGTTCAGTTGGTTAGAATGTCGCCCTGTCACGGCGAAGGTCGCGGGTTCGAGTCCCGTCCAGACCGCAAATTAAATTGCTAATCGCTTAGAAATCGATATGATATCTAAGCGATTTTTTTATGGGTAACAAATTCTGTATAATACCAGACCAAATAAAGAACTTTGCGGAATTACGTGCAGAATAACCTAGGGCCATGACTAAAATCTAGGACGTAGTATAAGTCTAAACGTATTAAAAAAGAGGTGTTGAAATATATTTAATTAATTTGAGGTAAAAATAAGGGGCGTATGTCAAAGGTATGTCAACTAGAGTCAGTTATTTTTTCAAAATATTCACTTAAATTAAATTGATTTAGGAATTAAGTGTTTTGCTTGTGATTAGCACTTAAATAAATGCATATTATACTTTGCTAATAGTATGAATACTAACTTCATTATGTTTTCCTTTTAATAATACCTTTCCTAAGAATTTAGAGGACAAATACCTTTCAATTTTTAGATTTTTCAATAATTTTTCAGATATCAATAAAGAGACTTTATACGTGTTACATTCACTCTGTATACGGGCAGATGTATTGATGACATCTCCATGGTATGCTAATTCTTTTTTTACAATACCAACTTCTGCTACCATTAAAGTACCTCCATGTAACCCTGCTTTGAATATTGGTGTAACGCCATATTTTTTCATGTAGTATTCTTTTTTAGTGTGTAGTTTATGGGTGAATGCAAAAAATAATTCTACACAATTATTGTTCACCAACCCTTTTTTGTATGGCCAACTTATCACGGCTTCATCACCTACATATTGATATATTTCAGCATCATATTTCGGAACGACTTCATTTAAATCTAAAAAGCAATCTTGAATAAGTTGACTATATTTTAAATGCCCAAGTTCTTCTGCATAGGTGGTTGAGGATTTTAAATCCAGAAACATAAAAATGCGTTTTTCCTCTTTAGGTTCCCTATATTTTCCGAATAGCATTTTAAGAAAGACACCTTTACCAAATTTATCATTGGCTATCTTAATAAATGAAAACACTATGGAAGCAATAAACGTATATATAATAGCGGCTCTAAAAACTAAGCTATTTCGCCACCATCCAAACTCAATATTAAGCTCTAGGCCTAAAGCTGTATTAGCAATACTCCTTACAAAAGTGGAAATAAAGACTATAAACAAGAAATAAAGAAAGGTGCTTAAAAAAATATTAAACCCCATAGAAAATCTTTTTGAAAAATATTTTTCCAAACCAAATTCTATATTGGCATAGATGACCCCCATTAAAAAGCCAGAAAGGGCAAATAGCATAACCTTTATCCTTAAATCGGCATTTATATCCAATCCGTTTGCTTCTTTTATCGAACTGTCCTCAAAAATACCATAGTACCTAAAAACAGCAAAAAAAGCCATCGCAATAGTCCAGAATAAAACCGATTGCCAAAGAGTTCTTGTGTACTGCTTCATGAGTTTAATCCAATCGTTTATTTTGAGCTGATTAATCATTCTTAATAGTTGTATTTAACTTTATGCTTCATAGTCTATATTGGGTTTTTTAATCTTCAATATGTAAATCGTTATACTTGTTTTTTATAGCTCCATACTGCCAATCCATTAAAAATAAAGGCTAAAATAAAGGTATATAGAAATTCAAATCGGATGTTCCAAAAGCCACTACCTTTCATTAATACCTTTCGGCTAACGGAAATAAAATGAGCCAAAGGATTTCCAACGGTTAATTGTTGCGCCCATTTAGGCATACTATCTATGGGTGTGAAAAGTCCAGACATCAACACGAAAATGATAATGAAAAAGAAGGCTACAAAAATGGCTTGCTGTTGCGTATCTGCAAAGTTAGAAATGAGTAAACCTAGTCCTAATACAGCAATGATATTAAGCGTTGTATAGCCAAAAAGCAAGGGGAGGTTTCCTAGTATAGGAATACTGAAAATTAATTTGCTGGCAATAATGCCTACTGTAAAAAGAACTAGGCCTATACATAAAAATGGAATTAATTTCCCTAAAATAAATTGCCATTTTTTAAGCGGCGTTACATTAATCTGTTCAATGGTACCTACTTCTCGTTCTCGTACAACATTCATCGCCGAAAGTATAATGGTTAATAATGCGGTAAGTTGGGCTAGAATACCTGGCGCCATAAAATGGGTGTATTTTAACTCAGGATTGTACCAGTATCTCGAGGAAATGGTGGTGTTACTTTGCTTTGATATGGAAATGTCAGGTATTACTTTCTGAATCAGTTTTGCATTGAATGACGCAACGATCGCTTTTAAGTAGCCCGATCCTACTATCGCCTGTTGCCCATTAGTAGCATTAACCAGCAACTGTATCTTAGGCTGTTTACCATTTATGTAATCATTTTCAAAATCAGGCGGAATCTCTATGACAATATCACTTGTGTTTTCTTGTAAATAAAAGTGGGCTTCATTGGTATTAAAAGAAGTAGCGACAAGTGTTATTCTATCATTGGCTATTATTTTATGGTTGAGTGTTCTTGAACTCTCACTTTGATCCATATCCACAACTACTACGTTTACATTTTTAACTTCATTGGAAGCTGCATTTGACAATACAATGAGTTGAACGATTGGCAATACAGTCATCATAGGCAAAATAGCCTTGTTACGTATAATCTGTATAAATTCTTTTTGTATGATATATGCTAAAATGTTCATTATTCTAGTCGTATTTTAAAATTCTTTAAAGCCAAGGCTAGTAATACAATGGTCATTCCTAGTAAAATTGCTATTTCAATCACAACGGATTGAAAACCAACACCACGTAGCATCACAGCTTTTAATATTTCAATAAAATAAGTGGCGGGAACTACAATACTTCCGATGACTTGTAAAACTTGAGGCATGCTCGAAAAAGGAAAAATGAACCCAGATAGAATCATTGTTGGTAGCATTAACCCCATCATAGAAGCAAGCATGGCCTGTTGTTGTGTTTTTGCCTTGGTAGAAATAAATATGCCTAAGGACAAGGCCAGAATTACGTATAATAAACAGCACAGTAATAATAGGATGAGACTTCCCAGTAAGGGTACTTTAAAGACAAAATGACCAATAATAAGTACCAGAATAGCATCTATAAATGAGAGTAGTGCATAGGGCGTTACTTTACCTAAAATGATAAGTAAAGGCGGTAGGGGTGAAACCAATAAAATCTCCATTGTGCCTAATTCTTTTTCCCGAGTTATAGCAAGAGATGTAAGCATTGCCGAAATAATAAGCAAAATAAAAGCAATGGTTCCTGGAATGAAATTATAAGCACTTATCAACTGAGGGTTATATAGCATTCTATCTTCTACAGTAATCAAAAAAGGATTTTCTATTTGTTGTAATTTGTTTTTCTGAAAGCTTTGAATCAACCTTGTGGTATATTGTACCAAAGTATTTGCTTTATTGGGGTCTGACCCGTCCGCAATCAATTGAATAGTTAACGGATTATTTCCATAAAAATCTGAAGAAAAATCTTTAGGAATTACCATAACCAGAGCTACGTTACCTTCTTTAAAACCACTTTCTATATCGGCTTCTGACGTTAATACTTTATTGAGTGTAAAATGCCCTGAACTTTGTATATGTTGTATGAGTTGTATACTGGTTTCGTCTTTGGCATAATCTAATACATCTATAGAAGCATCTTTAAATTCGGTGCTAACAGCATACCCGAAGAGGAGCACTTGTACAATGGGTATTCCAAAAAGAATAATTAGCGTACGTTTATCACGAATGATGTGATATAATTCTTTTTTTACAAATGCTTTGAATATTTTGAACATTAGCGTGCTAGTTTTAAAAATACTTCGTCCATAGATGTTGCCTCGAATTGTTGCTTTAAATTATGTGGTGTGTCCAATGCTTCAATTTTTCCTGCAACCATAATAGAAACCCTGTCACAGTATTCTGCTTCATCCATATAATGTGTTGTAACAAAAACGGTACGTCCTTTTTCGGCCACCTGATAAATGGTTTCCCAAAACTGCCTGCGTACTCTAGGATCTACTCCTCCCGTGGGTTCATCAAGAAAAACAATCTCTGGGTCGTGGACCATAGATATGGCAAATGCCAAACGTTGTTTCCAACCCAATGGCAAGGATATAACCAATGATTTAGATACTTCTGTTAGCTCCAATTCTTCTAGTATTTCTGTGGTTTTTTCTTTTATCTTTTCCCTTGAAAGCCCATAAATACCCCCATAAAATTGAATATTCTCAACGACGGTCAAGTCATCATACAGGCTAAATTTCTGAGACATATAGCCAATGTTTTTTTTGATTTTTTCAGGTTCGGTATCTACGTTGAATCCCGCAACTTTCCCCATACCTTCTGTAGGTTTGCTTAAACCAATCAACATTTTTATAGCTGTGGTCTTACCAGCGCCATTAGCACCTAAGAATCCAAATATCTCCCCTTTTTTAACTTTAAAAGTAATGGCATCAACAGCAATAAAATCGCCAAAACGCTTGGTGAGTTTGTCTAATTCTATGGCAATAGGTGTGTTCATTTTTCTTAATTAACAGGTTGACTTACATCTAAAAATATATCTTCAACCGTAGGTTGAATTGTTTTTGCTGTACTATCTGAAAACCCTGAAATTTTTAAATGATGCTCTATTTGAGAAACCTCATACGGTTTATTGGTAATCAGGTGTAAATTTTCTCCAAAAGGCAATACGCTTTCTGTAAAATTCTGTACTCGTAGATAGTTTAATAACCTATACGTTTCTGTAGAATTAATAGAAAACAGCGGTTTTTCAAAATTGGAAATCATCTGCTGCGGCGAATTAATTTTTAGAATTTCTCCATTTTGAATAAGGGCTATTCTATCGCACAATGTGGCTTCGTCCATATATGGTGTGCTCACCAAAATGGCAATTCCTTTGGTTTTTAGTTTCTTAAGCATGTCCCAAAATTCAACACGACTTACGGCATCGACACCTGTGGTAGGTTCATCTAAAAATAAGACCTCGGGTTTATGAATTAAAGCACAACACAATGCTAGCTTTTGTTTCATGCCTCCCGAAAGTTTACCTGCCAATCTCTTTTTAAAGGGTTCTATCTGAACATAAATATCCTTTATTAAATCATAGTTGTCTTCTACTGTTGTACCAAATATGGTAGCAAAAAAGGATAGGTTCTCTTCGATGCTTAAATCTTGATACAAAGAAAAGCGTCCTGGCATATATCCTACTTTTTTACGTATTTCCTTGTACTCGTTTACAATTGGGTGTCCCGCAACAGTTCCTTTGCCTTTATCGGCAAGTAAAAGTGTTGTTAGTATTCTAAAAAGTGTTGACTTTCCTGCACCATCGGGACCAATAAGTCCAAACAATTCGCCTTTACCCACGGTAAAGGACACATCATTCAAAGCTAACACACCGCCATATTTTTTTGTGATATGTTCTACTGTGATTGCATCCATTAGTCTCTGTTTTTATTAGAAAAGACGACTTCTGCCGGCATTCCTATTTTAAGCAATCCATCGTTTTTTACTTCTACATCTAATGCATAAACCAGATTAACTCGTTCCTCTTTGGTCTCAATGCTTTTAGGCGTAAATTCAGCTTCATCTGCAATCCACGTAACGATACCTTCCAGTTCTGTATAACTATCCTCATCACTATCTATTAATACAGTCACCTTATCATTTAATTTCACTTTTTGAAGTAACAGAGCGCTCGTATATGCTTTTAGTTTTAAAGTGTTTAGATTGGCGATTTTATATAATGGTCTGCCTTGATTTACCAGTTCAGAGACTTCGACAAAAGTGGATAATACGGTACCTTCTATCGGGTTATTGATCTCATGGTCGTTTATTTTATTTCTCAAAATCGCAATTTGAGCTTCTAAAGGTTTTCGCTCTGATAAAATGCTGCGATTGGCAATATTAATCTGTCTGGTGGTTGAACTTATTTGCTGGTCGACCACCTCTATTTCTCCATTATAATCATCGAGTTGTTTTTGGGTTGCTGCCTTTTTTGCTACTAGATTTTGGGTTCTGTTCCGTTCTCTATCTAAATTGCTTTTTCGTTTTAATAAAATAGCAATTTCTGGAGCCGCTTCTTGTAATTTAAAGTCTAAAGCTTCTAATTTTGCAATGACTTGTAACTTTTCTAAATGCAATTGTGTTGTATCTATTAAGCCTACGTTAATCCCTTTTTGAAGTTTCATGCCTTCCTTTATATTGAATTGTAGCAACTCGCCATTTCCTTTGGCACTAATGGTTACTGAAGTGGCTTCAAAGTTTCCATAAGCATCGGATTTTTCGGAGTTTCCGCAAGAAAACAGCAATACGACAACGAAGATGACGGTTATTGATTTTATTTGCATAATATTATAATTTTCCAAATAGGGTTAAATAATTTACTTGTAATTGTTGTATTTGTATTTGATGTAATTTCAGTTGTTGGCGCGCAGATAATTCGGCGTTGATTTGAATGAGGTAATCATTGGCTTTTATAACTCCTTCTTGTAACTGTACTTGTATTTGCGCTAAAATATCTTTTTGAAGTGCTGCTATTTGATTATCCTTTTTCACTTGTTCCTCTAAAGCAACTATTTTTTCTTGGTATTCCTTTTGCTGTGAAACAATATTAAATTCGAAAGTTTCTTTATTTACTTGTACTTGTTTCACTTGTATATCTATTTTTTCGCGCTCTTTTTTAGCTTTGCCCCAATCTAGAATGTTCCAGTTTAAACGAACCCCTCCTAATGCATAGGTTGCATTTGAAACATCGGAAAAATTAACTGGATTCGGATATCCAACACCTCCTTGGGCAAATAGCGAAACTTTAGGCTTTCTATTAGCATTTATGGTCTTTCCCTGTGCTTGCAATAGCTTTTTTTTAGAATCATAATAAACTTGCTCTGGTCTTGAAATGTTTGGAAGGTTATCCATTAAAACCATTTCGGGAATCTGTAGTATTGTATCTTCTGAAAGGTTCGTTCCTAAAAGTGTATTAAGCACTCCTAAATAGGCTTTTATGTCTCCTGTAAGCCGTCCGTCTTCCGATTCTAGTTCCAGCTTGCGAACTTTTAATTTTGAAAGTTCACTTTCTAAAACTGTTCCATTATCAAAACCAACTTGCAATGATTCTATATTGGTACTAATATCGTGTATAGAGGTATGCAGCAATGATTGGTGTTGGCGTGATAATTTAATGACAAAAAAGAGTGCATTCACTCTATCTTTTAGGTTGCGAAGCGACACATTAAGTTCTTGTTGATGTACTTCCAACGATGCAACTTCAATATGTTGCCGAGCCTTGGTTAAACCGCCATCATAGATATTATAGTTAACGTCTACATGTCCTTTATAACTCTCCAGAGGAAGGTCAATATTCACAGGTCCTCCAGCCATTCCAAAGTTTAAGTTTTCAGATTGTAACTGCCCTGTACCATTAAGGCTAATAGTAGGTAGTTTTCCTTTTTTAATAATATCTATATTGGTTTTGGATGCCTCATTTAACAGCCCTTTATTTAAAAGGAGCGGATAATTTGCCTCTACTTTTACATAGGCTTCCTTCAGAGTTATCACAGACGCGTTTTGTGCGTTTGTTTTTATACTGAAGAAGAGTATCACAAAGGCTATGATTGTTTTTTGAAACATTTTATACTTTTATTGAATTGATAATAAAATTTGCGACTTCCGTTTTACGATTCTCTAACAGTTTTTCGAATGCAAGGTCTTCAGTATTTGTAACTGCCTTAATCAAAGGTGCCCCTAGAAAAGGAAAAGCATTTAGGGCAATTATATTGATAAATAACTGTTCGCCATTTATTGGTTTTAGATGTCCATTTTTCACTTCGTCGTCTAGTTGTTTCTTAAATTTTTCAAGGTTAGGAAGTCCTATTTCCTTTTTTATATTTAAGATGAATTCTGGATTTCTGTTAAGTTCCTGAAAAATAAAACTTGGTAAATACGGATGCTCCATAATAAATGAAATATGGTTAAAAGTGAAATTTCTAATCTTCTCTTCAATAGATAAATCATCATTCAAAATTTCACCAAGATGTGTTGTCATCGATTTAAATGCATTTTTAAATACGGCTTCGAACAAAAGTTGTTTACTCCTATAATAATAATGAAGCATTGCTTTATTAATACCAGCTTCATCTGCTATTTCTTGCATTCTAGCACCATCCATTCCTTTACGCTGAAACACACTTTTGGCAGCTTTTAATATGAGGTTTTCAGTAGTTATATTTTTTTCTTTTGTCATTATTAACTATTTGGTTTAACTATTTGGTTGATAAATATACAAAAAAAAACTAAAAATGGGAATTTTACTTTAGTCTGTTATTAGTTTAAATTCATTCATGTGAAGCAACGGTTTATAATTTTTTAGTTTTTAATTACTTTTCTCGCAAAGGTGTTACCTTCTTCAGATTTTACTTTTAAAATGTAGATTCCTTTTGAAAGAAACTCAACGTTAATTTCCGGGTTAGACGATTTGTAAATTTTAAGTACTCTTCCATTCGCATCATAAAGAGTAATATTGTTTATTATTACTCCAGTATTGTTCTCAATGTAAATTTTGTCTTTTACAGGGTTAGGATATGTATTAAATGATGAATTCAAATCCGTAACCTCATTGGTACTTAACACAGAAGAAAAGTTAGTTTTGAACACAAAAAAGTTGGTTAAACCTATAGTTTGCAAGGCTATTGTTTGGTTACTATCTATACTAAAATCAACAGTGTTTTGAAAATTTCCAGATATAATCAAGTTATCATTTGAATCAATATTGGCTTCATAGACATTATGGTTTCCTGAGCCTCCTAGCATAGAACTCCATTCTACAGAACCATCAATTGTATTTATTTTTCCAAGTAATATGTCTTGATCAATAGGTAGATAGGTGTTTTCTCCAAAAGAAAAACCCGTTGTACCTACTATATTTCTAACATCACCTGCATAGTATAAGTTGTTATTACTATCAATTGATAAAAAACCGCCCTGCTCTGGGTCTAAATAAGAAGGAGTTGAATACCATGTTCCAAATGTAGTTACCCACTCAAAATCACCTAAAACATTTAATTTATGTATAAATTGTTTACTCTCACTTGTATTGGGAGCTGGTACGGAAAAAATTGCGATACCTGGGTCAAAATCTATATTTTGGGGAGACCCTTGCCAAACACCAGTTGTATATACATTTTCATTAGTATCAACAACAATAGAATGAATGACAACACTATATGGATTTTTTAACTGTTTTGCCCAAATAAAGTTTCCTTCTGAATCCAATTTTTGAATGTATGAATCAATGCCAATAGGGCTACCAAGAGTAGATCCTGTTTCTGTCATTAAAAATGTACCCTCTTTATAGTCAAAATCATTTTCGATAAGGAAAAACCCAGCTACATAAATATTATTTTTGTCATCAAAAGTAATATCCTTTGCATATGCTGTTCCAGTAGCATATGCCCATAAAACATTGCCGTTTTGGTCTATTTTTACTAAACCATTGGATAGGTCTAAAGTTGAGAAGGGTGTCTCTATTGTAATACTTGGAGACAATGTTAAAGAATTTCGAAATACGATACTTAGAAGTGTATTTCCTTGGTTATCAGTTTCTAAATCCATAAGATAATCACCTTCCGAGTTACCGTAATTTACGGCCCACAAAAAATCTCCATTTGGATTAAGTTTTATTACATATATGTCTGCATCTCCATTAGAAACTAAATTATGAATGTCATCACTAGGGTTAGCATCTAATGTGTTTTGAAAAGTACCACTTACTAAGATATCCCCATTATTAGTAATAGAAATACCTAGCAAGGTTTCATCAAATGTCGATTTGATAGTTTTGACCCATAAAAATTGTCCTTGAGAGTCTCTTTTTTCAATAAAAACATCTCTTAAACCAATATTTAATAAATTTTGTCCATTATGACTATAGGTTTCCTGATACGTGCCAGCAGAATAGACGTTTCCGTTATTATCTACTTTAGATAAAATGATTCTTTCTTCTGAGGTAGATCCATAACTTACTGCCCAATCTGTAGTTTGTGCCATAAGTTTGAAACAGCATAGAAATAAAACTGTGATAAAAAAATAAATTTGTTTCATTATTATTTAAGTGTTGAATGGGGTATATTTTGTTTTACATTAGTCTTTGAAGTTTACAATCTTGATTGCAAACTTTGTAGCGTTTTTTTAAATGATAGGAATTATATTTGGTAGAAATGTTTGCTATCATTTAGTTTGGTAGTAAAATAAGCCTGATTTCAGATTCATTTTTACTTAAAACTATAGATTTAAAATTCATAGTTTATTTTTTAATAAACTTAAAGGTGTTTCCGTTTTCAAATTTCAGAAAATACAATCCATTGGGTGATTTTTTAATATCAATTTTTTCATTATTAGAGATAATTCCACTACTTATTTTAGTTCCCAAAATATTATAAATTGTATAATTTTCTGTTCTGGGTAATCCTGAAATTTGAATAAAATCTGGGGAAGGGTTTGGATATAACTTTATATTGGATACTTCTATGTTTTCATTTATTGAAAGTGTACCTAAGTTGAGCTTAGAAATTCTGTTACCAGAAATTTCAGCAATATACAAGTCATCTCCA
>NZ_JAUOEK010000118.1 GCF_030540835.1 Flavivirga aquimarina
GGAAGTCATCCGGATTTGATTACGATCCTGACCATGTATATGTTCCATAAGTATGATTTGTGTTCCTATACAAGATAAGAATTACTCAAACCATTAACAATCAGAATACAAAAAAAGTTAATGCACAGTCTGACGGTTTGTGTAAAGATAGTTGCGTGTTTAAGCCACTAACTTAACAAAAATGGAATGAACCAGAGGAAAATCCGCAGGATTTTCCGAGTAGGCAATAACCTAGCAATTATTTTTACACTTTGTGGCTGTTGCACAACTCAAAAAATATTGTAAATACACTTGTTTTTGGTGTTTATGTAAATGTAACTTGTTGATTTTTAACCATATTTTATAGATGATTGTTAAAAAATCCATAGATTAATTCAAAATCATGGGTTGTGCAACGGCTACCTTTGTTAGCACACGTATTATTTTATTTTAAAACCAATAACCGATTTATAATCAAAAAAAAGAGTTAATTCATTCGCTCTTTGAAATCTCGATAGTTCTATGTCAAATTCAAGTATATTATTGTTATAGATAAAGCTATTTATCGGGTAACTATCTTTATTTAATTTGTAAGTGACCGAACTAACTTTTTTTTCTGTTGAAAAAATGAATTTCACCTTTTCAGATTCATTTTTTTTAATTGTTCCTGTTTTTGGATGTATTAATTCATAGTCATAATTATAAACTAAAGGAGCATTCAAAAAATCTTCTTTTTTAATTTTTTCTTTTAAGGCTGCGTTTTCAAAATAATCGGGATAATGTTTCTTGATAAAGAGCTTTGGGTCAGTTAGAAAATAAAAATAATTTAATCTTTTCTCAAAGTGATTAGAATATGTACCTGCTCCCCATGTAACATCTATCAAATATTCTTTATTTTCAATCAAGACAATATTCCAAGCATGATTGGAAAAGTATCTATTTCCAATATGTTTTATTTTTGTTTTAGATGCACCAGAAACATATTTTGATTTTATATTCAGTTCATCACATACTTTTTTAAAGAGAGTAGCATAGCCTTGGCAAACAGCTTTCTTTTTTGATATTACTCTATTAGAAAGCTTATTGTTAAATTTTTTGTCTTTTTTTTCATACTCTCTTTTATTTGAGTATTCATAAAGAAATTTACCAGATTCAGTTGGGTCATAAACCACATTGTTGGCAATCCAAGTATATAAAGCTCTGATTTTTTCAAAATCATTTTGAAAGTCTTTTGAAATCCGTTTAGCTAATTTTTCAGGTGCGCTAAACTTTTCTGGATATGAAAGTGCAATAGAGTCAGCTTTTTTATAATTCTGTCCATAACTAATGGTGGTAAGGGTTATGATTATGATTATGATTACTAAAGTAGACTTCATTATATGTGTGCTAACAAAAATATATAGTTAATATTAACTATATATCCATTATATAAACTACTAATGTAGTAAATGTTTAATTTATTTTTATCATAAAACACAAGGGAGCTTCTCTTTTTTCTTACTCTTAACGCCACTAGCTAAAAAAGCTAGCGGTAGCGAACATACTATACCAGAGCGGAGAATTGGCTAGTGCTTTTCATAGGAGCCATTGTAGCCAGTTTTTATTCAATTTCTATATATTCTGATTTTCCACCAGATAAATCTCCATTCAACCAATTCCAGTTAAATTCCAATTTAAGTTTTCCATTTTGTGTTTTTGAAATCTTACCTTTTGATTCTCCCGCTTTCAATTCTCCCTCGTTTGTTAAGCATTGATACAAAAGTTCAATTTTTGAATCTTGAGTTTGCTTTCCAACTATAAGTCCTTCAAGTATTGAACCTCCTTTATATTTTCCAGTAATTGTAGTTCCACTCTGGAAGTAGTGAAAAATCGTTTCATCAGACGATAATCCACTTTTATTTTCAGTAGTCACAAATTTTTTGTCATTCAGGTTCATTAGAGCTCTTGTTTTTAATTGGCTACAACAAAAATATATACTTAATATTAACTATATATCCATTGTATAAACTACTAAGTAAATGTTTTATTTGTTCTTATCATAAAACACAAGGGGTTTCTCTTTTTTTCTTACTCTTAACGCCACTAGCTAAAAAAGCTAGCGGTAGCGAACATACTATACCAGAGCGGGCTGAATTATGCATTTTTTAGTGCCTTGTGCAACGATTACCTTTGTTACCTGCTGGCTTTTTTAATTCAACATTTTGTTCAATCCTTCTTTTTCAAATAAAATCCGACCAACTTTTATGTCCGACCAACCTTTTTTTAACTGATAAGTAAAAGTCGGTATATTTTCAATCATTTCACAATCGATATAATAGTTTTCAATTTGTCCGTTTGAAACACTTTTTAGCTCTTGAATGTGAGTAGAAATAAAAAAATATGAATGATTAAATTTACCTAATCCGTTTATTGTCGTTTTACAAATTTCAAAACCATCTTCTACGTTTGTACCACTAAAAAGTTCATCAAAAACAGCGAAGCATTTTTTTCCGTTAGTTACTTGTTCGACTACGTTTTTAAGATTCATCACTTCGGTCATAAAATGGCTGTATCCATTTAGAATATCATCTCTTCTGTTTATTTCAATTGAAAAGTAGTCACAAAATGGAATTTCCCCTTCTGACGCAGGTATGCCAATTCCTAAATGACCAAAATACATACAAAGTCCAACAGCTTTAAGAAAAGTTGATTTTCCAGACATATTTGGTCCGTTTAATACGATTACGTTACTATTGGTTTTAAGGTTGTTTTTGACGGGATATTCTAATAATGGATGGTAAAAGTCTCGCAGTTTAATGTTGTCATCTGTAAAAATCGGATACGAGAAATTGTTTTTTGTTATTCCGAAGCTAATGGATAGGTATGATTCGAACAGAAAAAAATTTTTCCAAAAAGGTTTTATCAATTCCTTTCTTTTTAGGTCATTAATTTTCTCGGTCAATTCAATTACGTGATTATCTTTTAGCCTTTTTTCTCGAATTAAATGCTCAAACTTATGAAGCTCAAAATTTGATAGGAACTGTAATATTTGCTTAATATTGGAAGCATAATCTTTAGGGAAAGCTTCTAATTTCAATCTCGAAAAATATTTGGATTCCATACGATAGAAAAACAAAACCAACTGATTAAGTTTACTTGTATATCTTGTTTTCTCATGTTTTGAAGCAAAAAGTTTGTATTTCAGTTTTTTCTTTGAAAGGTCTTCGATTTTTTCATCGTTAAGGAAAAAATGAACTTCGTTTAAGTATAAAACAGTATATGAATAGTCTTTTAATATTTTATTATTTCCAGAAAACCCTTTTAATATATTTTGACGTTGAGTTATTTCCGCAGTTGATTGCAAAGGGGTTTCAAGAATTTCAAGAATTTTATTTTTTGTGAATATATTCAGAGAATAGTCGAACAACGGTAAAATTTCTTTGTCTATGTTTAGGTCTTTAATGTTGTTCATTTTCTATTCAAGGTTGTTGTTTTTCAGCTTGCAGGTAACAAAAATAACTACTAATGTAGTAAATGTTTTATTTGTTTTTTTATAAAATACAAGGGTGTTTCCTTTTTTATTACTCTTAACGCCACTAGCTAGAAAAGCTAACGGTAGCACATACTATAACTGAGCGGAGGTTTTATGTTTATATTTTATCAGTTAAACCACTATTATTGACACTTTGTTGGTACCAGTTTTATTTCTCTTCTTTTCGAAAAATTTTCTCCATTTTACGACCTCTTGCCAATTCATCAATCAGCTTTTCCATACGTCTACATTGTCTATACAATTCAAATTCATCCTCTATTTCTTCAATTCGATAACCACAAACGACTCCTTTAATCAAGTGTGCGTTTGGATTTATTTTAGCTTTTTGAAAAAATGTTCTAAAGGTTGCTTTTTCATCAATAAATACTTGTAAAGCATCTTGGTCAAAACCAGTGAACCATTTAATTACCTGATTGAGTTCTTCTTTTGTTCTTCCATTTTTCTCCAATCTATTCAGGTAAAGTGGATAAATGGATGCAAATATCATATTGGCTACCTTTTCATTTTTTTCGGCTGTAACTTTCATATTGGTTAATTTAATTGATGCCAACGTGTTTATGATTTCGTTACGTGTTTAAGCAACTAATTTAGCAAATACAAACCAGATAGAAAATCCGCAAGGATTTTCGTAAGTACTCGAGAACCAGCCATTAATTAGTAGGACACGGTGTTAGCACCAGTTTTTATTTCACTAATGATAAATACTTACCTCTATTCTCATACATTATCCAAACATTTATTAAAAGCAATATTATAGCAATGGGTAATCCACTTGGTGCAGAAAAAATGTTTGTTAAAAGTATGCCTATCATTATTGGAAAAATCACAATTGCTCCTAGCGCTCTTGTTTTAGGAATAATAAATAATATTCCGCCAAGAATTTCAACAAAACCAACCAATGGGATAAGCCAGTTTATTTCCATGAATGCGGTCATTACTTTAATCGTTTTCTCAGGCAAGTCATCAGGAATTGGCATATAATTTAAAAATTTGTTCAATCCTGCGTTAGTGAACATTAAACCAAAAAGCAAGCTTAAAATAAAGGTAATTTTATTTTTCATTTGTTTCGATATTATCAGTTTTGTTTTGCATACGAAGTTTGAAATTGGCTTCAATATATTGGTCAAGATTTTCCATTGCCATTGTAAATCCTTCTTTAAAGCCCATTTTAATAATTTTCTCTAAGTCCGAAAGACTTTCATATGTTGCTGTGATTGCTACAAATGTTGTATCAACATTTTCTGTGAACACATTTGTAAATTGAGTTATAGGCATTTCCTTGTTAACTGTTCCATTTTCATCACAAAATGCGTCCAAGCCCGAAAACATTGATTGATTTACAATTTTGTGATAGTCATTTTTACACCAATGACACTCTTGTTGTTTTTCACTTTGTGTGTTATACATTTGGTATAGCCAACTGCCACCTTCTCTAAAATCCATTGATTTAGTTTTAGTTTGATAGGGTTTTGGTGCCCACCATTGGTCCAGTATTTCTGGATTTGTCCATGCTTCCCAAACCAATTCAAGACTTGCGGCAAACTCACGTTGAACATTAACCGTGTTGTTTTCTTTATTGACAGTGAAGTCGAATTGCAAATTACTTTTCATTTTTATTGTTTTTAAGTTTTAATAATAAATTGTCAAGTTGGCCGAATCTATCTTCCCAAATTTTTCTGAATTGTTCCAACCATTTATCTATTTCTTTCATTTTTTCGATTTTCAGCTCATAGTATATTTCTCGCCCTTGTTGGGTAGCTTCAACCAGTTCACACTCGTTCAAAATTTGAATGTGCTTTGAAATGGTAGGTCGTGCTGCATCAAAATTCTCTGCAATTGCTCCTGCAGTCATTGCTTGTGAAGTTAACAAAACCAGTATCGCTCGTCTTGTCGGATCGGAAATTGCTTGAAATATGTCTCTTCTTAATTTCATTGTGAAGTTATTTGACTACAAATATATATGAAGTCATTTGACTACGCAAATAATTTTACATTTTTTTGGGATGTTGAAAATTTAGTCGAGAGTGTGTATTTTGGAACGGTGTTCTTGAATTGGTGCTAACGTTTATGTATAAGGAAAGTTGCGTGTTTGTGTGCGAGGATTTTCCGAAGGAAAATCAGAAGCTAGCAAACGAGCAACTAACTTTGGTTTAGCTAAAACTAGCAATTTTTTTATACTGTTGTTTGCAGTTTTTTATTTTATTAATTCTTTTAGAGTTTCTAAATCAATGTCTTTAGCGATAATAATTCCTTTTTCGTTAATTAAGAAATTAGTAGGAACACCAGTGACTCCGTATTTTATTGCAGCGACGTTTTCTTTTCCTTTTAAATCACTAACATTTATCCAAACTAGGCTATCTTTTTCAATTGCTTGTGTCCAAGGTTTTTTTTCATCATCTATTGAAACACCAATAATTGTTAATCCTTTGTCTTTATAAGTTTTATGAATTTCAACTAATTCAGGATTCGATTTTCTACAAGGTCCACACCAAGAAGCCCAAAAGTCTATTAAAGTGTATTTTCCAAGATGTTCGGAAAGTTTAATTTTTTCTCCATTTTGATTTGCTAATTCAAAATCAATGTACTGTTCGTTAACTTTGGGGTTTTGATATAATTGAATGAAGTTTGATATGTCTAGACCAAGTTGAGAGTTCTTGATTTTTTCAGACATAGGACTAAATAATTTTTGCGTTAACTCTTTACCATAAAGAAATTTCATATTAGTTAAAGTCTCCGCTGATAACAGTGAGTTAGGGTTTTCAAAAATAAAATTTTGATATTCTATAAGTTGTTGGTCTCTGTTTTCATAGAATTGTTTTCTGACTGAATTTCTGTAAATTGTGTCGGAAGGTCTTTGTTTAAGAATATAGCTTAAACTGTCCCAAATCCTTTCGGTGTATGCTAATTTTTTATTTAATAATTTTTGGTCATTTTCATAAGAACTAACTTTATTGGAATCTTGAGTTTTTTTATTTTGAGAATTCCCATTGAACGATATGAAAATTGTAAATATCAAAAATGATAAGTTAAAATGTTTCATCTAATTGTTTAGTTTTACGGTTGGTCTCAAATTGCACACAACAAAAATATATAGTTAAAATTAACTATATACTTATTATATAAACTACTAATGTAGTAAATGTTTTATTTGTTTTTATCATAAAAAACAAGGGTGTTTCTCTTTTTTCTTACTCTTAACGCCACTAGCTAGAAAAGCTAGCGGTAGCGAAATACTATACCCGAGCGGGGTCTGCATTAATAGAAATGTCTTCCTCATATTTTCCACAGGTATTTGTGAATTACCAAGTTTTGATAATTAGGATATCATCAATCTGTTTAGTTTCTATTTTTTTACTTTCAGCAAGAGGTTCAGCGATTATATATTTTTCATCTCCTAATTCTCCAATCCATTCTGATTTGAATCCGATTAATTTTTTATGTCTTTCTATTTCAACTTTTTGTTTACAATTCACTAGAATAAAACCAATTAATACTAATAATGTTTTTTTTAAAATCGTATCAAGTTCTATATTCAGTCAATCAAAGTAACATCTTTTACTTTATTATTTGTCATATCAAAGTTTACATCTAAATGAAATGGTGTCATATATCCGAAATCTATTAAGTAATGAAAATTTACTTTTGTACTATCTTTTGGGTTTCCGAGTAGTTTAATTACTTGATTTTTATTTTTTCCAATTAATATTTCGCTTTCCACTAAATCGGCAGACATATTTCCTCGTTCAATTTGACTTCCATTTCTCCATTTTTCTTTATTAAATTTTTCCGCTTTGTTATTATTTCCGCAACTCAAAAAATATATAAATAAGAGTAATATTGTATGTTTCATTTCTGTTTCTTTAAATTTGTTGGGTAACTGTTACGTATATGAAATGTTGTGTGTTTGTGTGCGAAGATTTTCCGAAGGAAAATCAGACGTAGCAAACGCGCAACGTCCTTTATTTAAATACAACACTAGCAATTAATTATACACGGCTTTGTTAGCAGCTTTTTATTTAAGTTTATAAATAGTATTTCCTTTTTGACTCTTAGCGGTTTTCAATTTTCCTTGATTCAAGAGACTTTGTAACTCAGTTTTTATACTATAAGTATCATATTGAGATAAAGATTCAAATCCAGATTGTTTACTCCCCCATTTTTGAATACGTAGCGGAGAAAAATACCATTTACTATAAGTTTCTAAAAAACGTAGAATATCATCTTCTAATTCTATAAGAATTTCTCCACCAGGTTTTATTATTTCATTCATTCTGTAATCCACACCCCATTCCATATCTTCATCTGGTGGACTTGGACTTGGGGTAGATATTTTAAATTTTGGCCGTTTAAATTGAATCCTAACTCATCTAGATTTTTGTTTTCCGTTTTATATAAAGTCCAATTTGCTATTACAACCAATATCAGTCCGATAAATGGAAAAACTTGTTTAGTCCCTTTTGGTAAGGGTAAAAAATCAGGTAAAAAAAGAGCAATGATAATCAGAACCGCAAAAAGAAGCAGTCGACTTAAATTAGGATAAACTTTTAATAGATTCATTGTCTTTTTTAATTACACACAACGCTAGCAAATAAGCACTACCTTACGTTCAAGGAATAAACTTACGCATTATTTTTACACATCTTTGTTAGCGACAGTTTTTATTTTGTCAGTTTAGTTATTCGATTATATTCTTTCCACTTTGGGTCTTTATTAAATCCACATCCGAATTCCACCAGTTTGTTTGGGTCTTCATACATTTCAGCTAGTTTATTCGATGCAAATTCAGCATTGTCAACATAAATATCCATAATGAATCCAAAATCCGTTGCTACTCTTGCAACAGGATGAGTTATACATCCTTTTTTTAATTCGTTTATGAAGTAGTCCTCAATAGTTCCAAAGTCCAATTCTTCTGATTCATCATTGTTTTCAGAAATCTCCACGTTGAACTGCAAATTAAATGGGCAACATTTTTTGAATTTATAATTTTCATAAGCCAAATCAATCCATCCAGTTGCAGGTTTTCCAGAGTCAGTTTGTACCATAACAACTGAAATTGAATTTTCGGGATATAATTCAGCTGATTCTTTAATTGATGTGCAATCTATATTTTCTTTGTCTTTTTTAAATATGTCAAATATTCCCATTCTTGTCGGTTTGTTCAAATTGCTGCTAACAAAAATATATAGTTAATACTAACTATATATCCATTATATAAACTACTAATGTAGTAAATGTTTTATTTGTTTTTATCATAAAATTCAAGGAGTTTCTCATTTTTATTACTCTTAACGCCACTAGCTAGAAAAGCTAACAGTAGCAGACATACTATACCAGAGTAGAGACAATCTTAAATCGATCCCAAATAGGACACCGAGCTAATTATTATAGTATTATAATGATTGATAATCCTTCGGAATTACCAATTTTGAAGAACTTGGCTAATGCTTTTCATAAGATATATTGTTGTGTAGTTTTTTATTCATATTCCGTTTTGTGAAATTCCAAGAGTTTGTCAGTCAATAGATTTATTTCTTTCTTCTCTTTAAGTTTAAAATCCAAAAAGAATATCAATCCGAAAATAATTAGAGCAATCGGCAAAATCCAATTTCCGTTGATAAGAGAAACTATTGAAGTCAAAATCCCAAGTCCGATTAAAACTTTTCTAGCAATGTTCATAGGTGACTTCAAATCAAATTTCAAGTCATAATTTCCGTTGTCATTTAAAATTCCGATTAATCTGTGATTATTTGTAAAACGATTCCGCATTAGTTCAAACTTTTCAGATCCAATATAACCAGTATAAAAACCGTTTACAATCAGCTTGTTTAGGATTTTTAAATTTTTATCTGATTTGGCTATAGTTTGTCTCATTGCTCAAATTACACCTAACAATGTAATAAAGGATATATGCCCTTTATATTCCATGTATATTAATCTACAAATTTAGAGGATTTTTTATTCAATATCTTTTTCAATATCTCTAAGCAATTCACTCATTGTTACACCGAGTGATTTAGAAATCCTTAAAAGCATTCCTATCTTCATTTCTTGAGTGCCTTTTATATATTTTCTTAGATTTTCTACATCAATCCCTGCATCATGAGCAACATTTTTTTGTACCAATTGTTGGCCAATAATGATTTGTTTAATTCTTTTTGCTAAAACAATTACTACTTTAGGACGACTATTTTTCACCTTCTTTGCCATACAGTGAAAGTATAAGTAATAGATTGTTTATAAGTGATTGTAAATAATCGGTTGTATATAACCGATTATTTATTATATTTGTAGCTTAATACATATATTTGCAATTCTTCAACTAGAAAATATTGAAGCTATTGCTTTGAATCTCGAATAGAAAACTAGTAATTTTTTTGGAACGAGATGATAAGTAGATCGGCTCACGACCTAGGCGTGAGCTCTCTTATCGTTCCAAGGTATACTAGTGCCTCTATTCGGTAAGTTGAGTTCCACGCCTTTTTTGTTTCCAAACATTACAGGTTTAATGGCGTGTTTACCCTTGGTACTAAATTTGTTTCAAGATTTAGTAGTTAACAGACAAATAAGTATGTCTGCTAATAGATTCAACTTACAATTTTAAGTGTGTTTAATTATATAAAATATAAACATGTAATCTATGGAAAAAACTAAAGACCTTACATTTCCAGATAATTTAAATATACCTAATCATTACGCCATTATTGCAACTTTATTTGTGTTGCTAGATAAATCTGGATTACCTAATACCGATATTAATTACTGTAAAATGGGCTTAAGAGTTATTGCTGTTTTTTATGATAATCCGGACGCTAACTCGCGTTCGATTCTTTTATCAGACAAGGCTTTTGATAGCTTTTTTGCTTTGCTTCCTAATTGCCCTGTTAACTCCAGAGGTTTAATTCCTGTCGATATAATATTTAATTCGGTACTTTTGTTAATAAATCCTAATAACGTTGCTCATGTTGACTAATAAGCAAAAAAACACTTCTTTTCTGGTTCTTTTTGAGAATTTGTATCCACAACTATGTGTGTTTGCATACAAACACCTTAACGATTTGGTAATTGCTAAAAACCTGGTACAAGATGTGTTTCTTAATACTTGGGACGACAGAATCTCTTTTAAAGACGAAAACCACGCTACAAGATATTTTTATAATACTGTTAAAAATAAGTGTCTCGATTTTATTGCATGTAAACAAAAAACGAACTCAGAGCCCTATACACATGCTAATCTGGAGGTATGCCAATCGGATGCTTTTTTTATGTCTCAACCTATAGGTATTGAAACTACGGCGGTTATAGAAAATGCCATTAGTAAGCTACCAAACGAAACTGCTAAAGTTGTTAAATTGGGTATTGAAAATTATACTAATAATGAGATCTCTAACGAGTTATCTATATCTGTCGATACAGTTAAGGTGCATAAAAAAAGTGCCAATAGTAAATTAAAAAAGCTTCTTGGCTTTTTAACCATTAAATAACTTTTTATACTTAAAAGAATATATTCGTAAACACAAATAAAATAACTCAAAAGCATATTGAGTTAAATAGAAACTATGGCTAAATGGTTAATAAGCTTTATAATAATGTGCCTATTAGCCTTATTAAGTTGCAGGCAACAAAACAACCCTATGAATATTGATGATATTAACCTTTTTCAAAAGAAAATAAACATTCCTTATAATGCTTCTGGGAAAAGAGTAAAAGTGATACTTGATAATATGAATAAACTCAAAAAGGGTATGGCTGTTAAACAAGTCATCGAACTACTTACTGCACCAGATGAAGTTAATTTAACGTATAAATTGGTTAAATCTAAATCTGAAGAGAACACCATTGGGTTTTCATTGGTTTACATATTGAAGAGACGTATAGAAACAGGATCTATAAATGAAAAGGATGAAAAACTTTTAAGAATTCATTTTAATGACTCTAAAAAACTTATTTGGGCCTATGCTATAGGTATAGATAGCTTTAAAACTATTGAGGAAGAATAAAACGCCTTTAAAACGAATGTATATTAAGGCCGTTAAACAAACTTTCAAAATTATTTCCTAAAACCACATTTAAGGCAGGATTAAATATCCTAGTTCCCCATTCGTGAAAATGAAAAGCTACACTGCTATTGCAGTGCCCTTTTTTTGTTTTAAAAGAAATACTAAAACAAGTTTTAAATTTCTTTTAAAACAAAAAAAGTCTGCGTTTTCACGCAAACTTTTCGAGTTAAGTGGGGAGAGCAGGATTCGAACCTGCGAAGACATAGTCAGCAGATTTACAGTCTGCCCTCGTTGGCCGCTTGAGTATCTCCCCAAAACCGAGGGCAAATATATTATTGTTCTTTAATTCTACAAATAAAAATTCTATATTTTTTTACAACTCGTAACGCAATCTTAAAGACACGTATAAAGGTTGTATAAAATACTCGGTAGCACTTACAGAAATAGCGCCTGTATTACTGTTGTTTTGCGATTTGGTGTCAAAAAGGTTTGTGGCTTTAATTTCATATTCAAACTTAGCATCCTTATCTTTTTTATACGATAACGATGCATTTAAAAACTCGTAACTATTAATAGTGCCTTCTTCATCACTAAAATTATTATACGAATAATCGGATTTAAAAGTAAACGATTTTAAAATAAGGGCATCGACCTCAACAGACGGTGCTTTTGTAAAGAATTTTGTGTTGCTATCTCCTTGGTTATTATCCTGTATACTATAGCGATAATTTAGTTCGATATTTGGTGCTGTTTTAAAACTGGTTCTTAATTGTACTCTATAGGTTTGCGAGAAACTTTCGTTTACAGATTGTTGGGCTCCTACAAACTGATTGTACTTAGAGTAACTAAAATTTCCGTTTAAACTCGCTCTAATTTTTCCAAATGTACGTTGAAATCGCCCACTGGCACTAGCACTTTCGTCTGAAAAATCGGAATTAAAAGGCGAACTAATACGTATAACACTACCGGGTTCGAAAGTAGAAATATTTCGTATATTATCTGCACTTTTAGTATAATTAAGTCTGGCAAAAACATTGGTATAGTTAAACATATTAAAACTTGAATACACCAAACTAAGGTTATGCCTTAAAGCACTTTCTAAATCTGGAGCACCCGAAAACAGTGCATTATAATTATTAAGCACCAAACCTCTGGCAAAATTCGAAACATCTGTAAACTGGGTTTGCATAGCATAATTTAAAATAATTTGCTCACTGTTTTTTAGTTGCATTCTCATATTAAAGTCGGGTAGCAACCTAAAAAAATTATCTGTTACCTGTGTATTAAATTGCGTGTTTTTCGCACTGTATGCATGGGCCGAAACTCCGGGGGTAAAGGTAAAAATACCTGCTTTTAACCTATAATGAAGTCCTAAATACACATCGCTAAAATTGTATTTAATATCATTGGTGGCTAAACCATCATTAATGGTCGGGGTTGGGTTAAACTGGGAATCGTCATCTAAAAACTGAAAAATATTAGAATCGAATTGTTGACTACTTAATATGGTTCCTAAAGTAAAATTTATATTGCTTTTATTATTTAAAATATTCCAGTAATCTAACTTAGCATCCATCTGGTTAGATTTAACACGCTTTTCCTGTGTTAAATTATAATCCATTTGAGCGCCATCTAAGCCTAAGTTAATTGCGGTACTTTCGTAATCGTCTTTATCTTCTATAATGGCGTTATAAAAAGGGTCTTCGTCTTGTAGTAAATGCTGTACTTCTAACGAAAAAATATTGGCATCGTTTAAGGTGTAGTAATAATTTAAATTTTGGTTAATACTGTATGGTGTAGAACCTTCCAGTTCGTCTATATTACCATTAACAGTAGAAACAAAAAGCTGGTCTTGAGACTCTTTTGATATACGTCCCAAAACATCATAATCTAATTGATTATTAGTATTGGGTTGATATTGAGCCGATAGTTTTAACATACCCAAATCACTACGTTGTAAAGTGTTACTCTCTGTGCTTTCGTCTGGGATACCTAAATCTGGATCGGTATATTGAAT
Source organism: Flavivirga aquimarina (assembly GCF_030540835.1). GTDB lineage: Bacteria > Bacteroidota > Bacteroidia > Flavobacteriales > Flavobacteriaceae > Flavivirga > Flavivirga aquimarina. Next base: position 13,529 of record NZ_JAUOEK010000118.1, read on the forward strand.
ATCTCTGTTTTCTTGTAATTCTGTTTTATTATTAAGAAAAATTGCAAAGCCACTTAAGTTTAAAGCTTTATTTGGCGACCAGCTAAAATTTGCTGCACCAAACTTGGTAATAATGTCTTTAGCTCTATTGTTTTGTGTTGTTAAAAACCCTAGGTTATTACTTCCTAAATTAATATTGGTACCACTTTGGCGGCTGGGGCTTCTAAACCCACCAGTAAAGTTAAAATAATCGCGGCGCGAAAAAGCGATTTCTCCAATATTATTTAAATCTGTAATGGTGTTTATGCTTAATTCGGGACTATAGTAAAACAGTTTAGGCTGAAATAAATACAGTTCGTTTTCGTTAGATGTACCTCCTCCGGCTGTTATGTTACCAAACCAAAAATTCTTTTTACCTTCTTTTAGTTTAATATTTATGGCAACATTGTCTTGATTATTAGTAACACTTCTTAACTGCCCTACTTCAGAAAAGTTTTTAAGTACCTGTACCTTATCTATGGCATTAGAAGGAATATTTTCTGTTGCTAATTTAGAATCGCCATCAAAAAAATCTTTGCCTTCTACCATGACTTTAGATACGACTTTACCTTCTACCTCTATTTCTCCATCATCATTAATTTCTACTCCGGGTAAATTTTCGAGTACATCTCCTAATTTTCTTTCTGTTCCTGTATTAAAAGAATCGGCATTATAAATTAAAGTATCTCCTTTAACGGTTACTGGCATTTCGTATACCAATTCTACTTCATCTAAAGCATTATCTTGTTGTAAAGTAAAATCTTTTATAATGGTAGCTTCTTTAGTTTCTATAATCTGCTCACCCGTTTTCATCCCGATATAACTCACTTGTACTTTATAGGTGGTATTTTTTTTTAAACTAAGCTTATAACGGCCTGCATCGTTTGTAATTCCGTAAGAATCTAATGCTTTTGTTTCTTGATTTATGGCAACTACATTGGCCAATTCTAAAGGATCTCCTATACTGTCCTTCACGACTCCTTCTAACCTAACTTGTGCAAAAGAAACGGTGCTTGCTACTAATATTAGTAACAGGGTTATTTTTAATTTCATATAATTTATGATATCGCTTTTATTATAAGATAATTGTGATCTTGTCTTTTATTAACTTCTTCTATTGCCACCACCTCGGCCTCCTCTTCCTCTAAAGTTTTCTCGCATCTCCTCGGTTTTTTTCTTTACAATAACATTATAGGCTTCTCGCGTTACTTTTTTTCCTTTAGTAGGTACTTTAATGGTAGATTTCTCTTCTGGATTCATAACTATTTTAGAACATAAAATAGTCGTCTTATCTGTATTTACTTCTAATATTAACCCCGGTAAGCCCCAATATTCTCCCGGGCCTTGGTTTACAGGAATTTGCATAGTATACCATGCTACAATTTTAATTTCTCTGGTAGTATTTTCTTCTTTGTTGGTGGCTTTAACTTTAACAGAGTCTTGCTTCTTATTATTGGTTTCTTCTCTATCTGGTCGTCTTCTAAAGTTTGTAAAATCGTAAGCATTAGATTGTATCGTCGCAGTGGCTTTAAAACACATATACTTTCCTATTTGCTTGGTTTCACTTCCCATTTCCCAATTATATTGCGGTAAGCTGTCTTTTATTAAAAATTGTTTTCCGAAAAATTCTTGATCTTGTAATAATTCTTTGCTTTTAACATTTTTATATTGTGGCCCTCCGGTAAAGCTACTGCTCATCATTGCAAACCTTCCACCACCACGACCGCCTTCACTTGGGGCTTCTAATTTTTCTTCTTCCTTATAAATAGATTCCGATTGCGTGAATGTTAGTATATATGTTTTTTCAAACATGCTTTTCATTCTGTCTGCAATTCTCTTTTTTTGCTCTTCGCTCATCCCTGGCCTACCAAAATTGGTCATGTCTACCGAGGTTTTGGAATAATAATATGCCTTTCCTTGAAAATCTTTTTGGGCAAATGAGCAAACTGAAACAAAAAATAGTAAGCCCGTAGCAATAATTAGTTTACTGTAAATGGATTTAATCATGATTAAGAAATCTTTAAAAATTAGGTATTCTGTTAACACCTATAAGACAAAAGACTTCTACAATAGTTTAAACACTAAATGTTAAACTCTTCTTAAAATTAACCTCCTACTCTAATCATGACTCTTTCGCCATCACCACGTCTGGATTGATAACTTTCTATCACCTCTTTAGATGTCTTATCCAAAATCTCATCATACACTTTTTGTATCACTTCTTTACTCTTCTTTTAATTCTTTAATTTTAAACAAACTCTGGGGAAATAATGATTTTTTTAATGCACGAAGTATGGATGTGTTTATCACTAAACTTCGAAAAAAACTAAATCAGGACGATACCGTACAAATTATTAATGTTCGTGGATTTGGTTACAAATTAATATGCTGAAAAGTGCTAAGGTTTTTGTATTTTTCAAGTCGGTATGAAATATACAGTGTATCTCTTTTTACTTCTATCTTATTCAATATCTGCACAAAAGGCTATTGAAGCTTCGCTTATAAAAAAAACAAATTTTAAAACCGATCGATTGGTTGCTATTGATAATTTTGGCACCAAATATTTTATAAATAATAATGTTTTTAATAAAAAAGATGTTACCAAAACCATTACTTATAATAATTTACAGCTTGGGGATATAACAACTGCAAACGTTTTTAACCCATTAAAAATCACCCTCTTTTACAAAGATTTTAATAGTGTTATCATTCTTGATAACCGATTAGCAGAAATATTTAAAATTGATTTTAATGCGCTTTCTAAATATAAAAATGCATCGCATGTTGCTACAGGGCACGATAATACGATCTGGATTTTTAACCAAGATAATCAAAAATTAGAGCTTTTTGATTATAAAACACAAACCACGCGAGCCCAGACAGTACCTATTCAAAGTGACGTTTTAGATTTAAAAAGCAATTATAATTTTTGTTATTTACTTACTAAAAACCATTTTTATACGTATAACTATTTTGGAAGCCTCGTTAAAAAGTTAAAAAATGATGGATATAACAAAATTGTTGAAAGCAACGGAGATATCATTTTAAAAAAGAATGATTCGTTAGTTTATTTTAAAAAAAACAGCGACACTGCTATTCCAATTTTATTACCAAATTTATTAACAAATACGTTTTTTGTAACCAACGAAACCTTGTATATTTACGCAAACGAAGCCCTATATGAGTATAAAATAAAAATCAACTAAAAATAAATTATGCACATTGCAATTGCTGGGAATATTGGCTCGGGAAAAACCACACTTACAAAACTATTAGCCAAACATTATAAATGGGAAGCACAACTGGAAGATGTTGTAGACAATCCGTACTTAGATGATTTTTATAACCAAATGGAGCGTTGGAGTTTCAATTTACAAGTATACTTTTTAAATAGTAGATTTCGCCAAGTGTTGCAAATTCGTCAAAGCGGAAAAGACATTATACAAGATAGGACCATATACGAGGATGCCCATATTTTTGCACCTAATTTACATGCTATGGGTTTAATGACAAATCGCGATTACGAAAATTACAAGTCGCTTTTCGATTTAATGGAATCTTTAGTTAAAGGCCCGGATGTATTAATTTATTTAAGAAGTTCTATACCTAATTTAGTATCTCAAATACATAAACGGGGTCGCGATTACGAAAACTCAATAAGTATTGATTATTTAAGTCGATTAAACGAGCGTTACGAGGCTTGGATACATGGCTACGATAAAGGAAAGCTTTTAATTATAGATGTAGATAATTTAAATTTTGTAGATAACCCAGAAGACTTAGGAGATGTTATCAATACTATTGATGCAGAAATAAATGGGCTATTCTAGATCGTTTATTTTTTAACTGCTATAAATTTAAATAAACATTTTGTGGTTTGCTAAACACATTTATTAACTACCACTCTTCCTCTTGCTCTTTATCTGTTAAATAGTTTAAAAGGCTCTTATTTAAGTTATTAAGTAAATTTTCTACTTGCGATAAAACTTTTTCGTAACCTTCTATTATTTTTCCATCATTAGAATAAAACTTATTTTTTTGAAAGTTTATTTTTTTGCTTTTCTTACTTGAACTAGTTTTATAAAACATGTTTATAGGTCTAAATCTATATTCTCCATCTTTAAACCTTAATTCTATTTTACATTCTATGTCTCCACAAATGTAGTTTGACTTCTCGGTAAAACAAATAGCATTATTTGTAAGACCAGTAAAAGTCACCTTTTTATTTCCTTTTGCTGTTTCACCTTCATCACTTTTATCCGATTTAGAAAGAACATCCTCGAAATTTCCATATTTTTCGTCAAGCCATTTTTCTGCTTTCGAAGCCATATTTTCTTTCTTCTTCCCATCTATATAAGTCGTTATATTTTTAGGGCTTAACCCTTCCCTATTATAAACGAATTTTGTTTCTTGAGAATCATCATTTTTATCACTTTGAGCAAATGAAGCAGCAGACATTAAAATAATACTAAATAAGATAATTTTTTTCATAACTAATTTTAATAATTTAAAATAACCCATGTTTTTAAAAGTAATGCCTATCACTCATCATTACTTCTTTGTATCAAATCTAATAAATAAATTCATACAAAAATAAAACTTGCCTACAATAAACAAATTAGTTTTCTTACTTTTATTCTTATTGGTATCTTTTCAGGGTGAGACAAACACCATCTGTGTATTCATTGTTTATTTTACTACAAAGCGATTGGAAGCGTTTTCTGTTTTTAAAAGATAAACACCACTTGGGAATGTACTAACATCTACTTTTGTTCTATTTAACTTCACATCTGTTTTTAATACTAATTCACCAAGAATATTAAATATTTTAACGGCACCTATTAGGCTGTTACTTGTAGAAATAACCAATTCGTCGCTACTAGGTATAGGATATATTTTAATCGTATTTTCTTTTATAATATTATCACTTACCGATAACGCATTTAAAGCTCCAAAACCTAATGTTTGCCCAACGTTAGCAAAATCATAGGGACCAACTGTTCCACTTGCTCCAAATTCTTCTGCTCCAGCATCAAAATCTACTTCTCTATTTCCTCCTAAAATATCTTTTGTTACAAATGAATAGGTTCCAACGCCTGCATCAATAGCCGCACTTCCAGTAACAAGTCTGTAAAAATCACTTCCGCTAGTTAACAATCCAGAACCCACTGTTTGGTTAGAATTTACACCATTAGTTAAATCCCAACTTCCATTTTGAGTGATATTACCCTGATAAACGGAAGTTCCTGTTGGGGTTGTAATTTCTTCAAAAGCAGAGTCGCTCGAATTTAACATGATATTATTAGCAACTACTAAGTTTTCTGGCGCCAAAGTTAAACTACTATTTACAGTGGTTCCTACTCGAATAGCCAAATCACAATTAACCAACGTATTGTTTGTTATTTGTGTGTTTTTTACTTGATAATACTCATTGAGTGCAGAACCTGGTTTCCCATTAGAAATATTAATACCTCCTGTAGCATTAGAACCTGCACCTCCGGGTTTTCTGTGATTTACTCCTTCTATATAATTATTATATATTTTATGGTCTTCGCCTATAACCCTAATACCTCCAGAAAACGAATTGTTTTCTGCAAAAAAGTAATTATTGTATACTTCGCAATTATTACCATGTCTCAAGGTTAATGTGCCTTGATAATCTCGAAAAGTGTTATTATAGTATTTATTACTACCACTTTTGTTTGAAATAATTTCTACTTCGCCCGACCAGTTATTAAAAAAATTATTATAAACTTCTGTGAAAGAATTAGAAAGCGATGTAGAACTACTTCCTATTCTTAGAGCGTCTTGATCGTTAAATCCATTGATATCATTATCTACTGGAACTCTATCTGCAAAATAATTGTGATGTATTTTAGTATAATCTGGTGTTGTACTGCTACGATTATCATTAATAACACTACCTACGCCATTTTTACCTATAAACGAACAATAGCTCACCTCATTATTTTGCCCATACATAGTAATCCATTTAAATACATCTTCATCCTGACTTACACTAGCATTATAGGAATCTATCTTTATATTTCTAACATGACAATTTTCACATTCGTCATTACTTGTATCTCTAAATTCTATAATAGGTTCTATATCGCCACCACTTGAAATAAGACCTGAAGCATTTTGAAAAACTATACCCTCTAAAATAATATAAGACCCTCCTATGCTTATATTACATCTTCCTTCAAAAAATACACTTCCTGGATTCTGAGCTTTAATAATACAAGGTTGAGAGTCTGTTCCGTTTACATTAATTGATATCTGAATATCGGTCCAGGTACCATCGGTTAGCTCTATAGTTGTACCAGCTTGAGCATTCGAAATTGCGTTTTGAAGTTCGGTATTGTTACTCACAACCTGCGAATTGGCATTTATAATAAAAAATAGCACTAATAAGTATAAATAGTTTTTCATGGCAGTTATTTTTGTTTTTTGGAAAACCAATCTGGTTAACCAATTGTCAAATATAAGAAGTTTTATTCTAATTTGTATTAGAATACTATTTATATAACAAAAAAGCACTTTCTCTACTACGTCACCATAACAACTATCTTAAATAGTTTGAAATGGCCAAATAAAAAAGAGCTACAATTTCTTGTAACCCTCTTTTTCACTGTATAATGAATGATTAATAGCAATAGTTGGACACCACATTCTCTTAAAAGTCACATATTGCAAAATGCCATAAAACAAAAAAGCATCCCAATCTTCTGTTAAGAAAAAAGGAAAGCTTCTCATTGGTTACCAAATTACTTTGGTAAACTACTTCCTAGATTCCTCTAGGAACAACACAACGTCGTATTTATTGCCAAAAAAAGCCCTAATTCATCAGAGCTCTTTATTGCAATTTTTGCGGTCTGGACGAAATCCAAACCTTATACTCATTATAATTCACAAACTATTGTTGTCTATTTGCGAACTTCTATATAATTTCTATAATGTCAAAATAACTTTCGTGTTGCAAATATATAATTTGCAATGTGACAAACCAATATAAATCCCAATAAATTTGACAGCATATTATGCTTATCAAATTATATGAGAGATAATTAGATTCATACTGTCCTAAATTTTAAACAGCTCTAAAAATTAATTCCCAAACAAAACTAGTTTTAAAAAGCAATTAGTTTTGTAAATTTGCTTTCCACAAAAAAATAATTAAATGAAAAACCTACTTAAAACCTACACTTTAGTCTTTATTACGCTATTTATTAATTGTAAGTCAGACGACGACTTAAACAAAACCCCAAACAGTTCATATTATGATTTAGGAGTTCTTCCCGACCTTGTTGCCGATGTTGAATGGCCTCTTGAACCTCAAATCATGGAACAAAGAAACATTAGGAACAACACCGAATTCCAAGAAGCTTCTGCAGTAAATGGTGTTTCTGCTAAAGTGGCTTCGGGTACGTACAATGACATAAACATAACCTGTAATGATTGTGAATTTATTTTGGAAGACCATGCCGAAATTCAAGGCAGCTTAACTTTTACTGGTAATCGAATAAAATGGAAAGGTGGTCTTGTTACTACCGGACCAATCATTATGGAAAGTAAAGGAGATATACTAATAGATAATCTACACTCAATTACTCATGGAGGTGAATTAAATAACTTCTCTGGTCCAGCGACAGGATGGAATCGAGTGGCTTTAATAAACTCTACCATGGAAGTTATAAACGGAGACAATAACGGTGATTGGGCATTATTTATTCAGGGAAAGAATGGTACCGACTTTAGGGGAAATAATTTTATCTTAGCAAATGTTCGTTTAGAGTCTGACGCTCAAAATAACAGATTTCAATCTATACAAAATTTGGTCGTTGTCGACTCTTATTTTAATTCTAACATATCCTCTAAAAACGGATTGCGAATTCATAAAGGCTGTAAAGATGTTTATATGCGAGATGTAATTATTGTGGGAGCTAACACCAACTCAGGTGAAGAGACTCAAATAACCAATGGTATATTTGAGCAAATCACTAGGTATAACGATGTAAATAATCACTTTTCAAACGGCATTGGTTTTAATACGATCAATGTAACTATAAACGATTCACAATGTTATACTACTTCTTCTAATGGTATTGGACAGCCTCCATCACTTGGAGTCGCCTCAGGAAGTAATCCTGATATGAAAGCTTGGGATGGGCTAACCGTTCCTAATTCTTCCAATTTTGGAGCTGATCATTAAAAAATAAAAAGGTAAATTATTAGTCTTAATCAAAACATCAATCATGAAAATAAATCTTTTAAGCCTTTTAGTAATTTTACTTGTTCTCTTCTCCTTTAAAAACAACCAAGTTGATTATGTCTGTACACCATGCGATTTGTCATGTGATGAACTTAGTTTTTCCAAACCGGGAACCTGTCCTAAATGTGATATGGTCCTCATTAAAAAAAATGATTTAGATTTAAAGAAGAAAAAAGAACAGGTATTGAATGATATTAATATTCAAGAAGGTTCAGGGTCTTTTTTAGTTGAAGGAGGAAAAGGTAAGGTTAACAAATCTATAAAAGTATATTACCACAGACCAAAAAATTTCAACGCAGATTCTAAAATATTAATGGTCATCCCGGGGGCAGGAAGAAATGGAGACAGTTACAGAGATGCATGGATTGAGGAATCTGAAAAGTATAGCGTTCTTATACTTTCTCCTATGTATCCAGAAAAAGAATATCCTTTTGAAAACTACCATTTATGTGGATTAATGGGTAACCTCAATTTAAAAAACAGTATCACTTATATTGAGAATACAAATATGGTAAAGCTCGACGAGAATAATTTTACTTTTACAATAAATCCTAATAAAGACGAATGGATTTTCAACGATTTTGATAGAATATTTGACCTTGCTGTAAACGAACTTAAATCTAATCAAACCGAATACGATGCCTTTGGACATTCTGCAGGTGGGCAAATTTTACATCGATTGGCAGTCTGTGCTAAATCCTCGAAAGTTAATCGAATTTTAGCTTCAAACTCTGGGTTTTACACCCTTCCTGATTTTAATACTGCTCTCCCTTTTGGTATCAAAAACACCTCTATCAACAAAGACGATTTAAGAGCCTCATTTAAAAGGAATTTAGTTCTATTTACAGGAGAGCTCGATAATGAAAATGAAACAGGTGGAACATTGTTGCGTTCCCGTTCGGCAGATTTACAAGGGTTGCATCGATTGGAAAGAGCACGTTTCTTTTTCCAAACCTCAAAGTCTATAGCCGAAGAAATGCAATATGATTTTAATTGGAAGATAAGGATAGTACCAAATGTTGGGCATAATCATCGAAAAATGGGGGATGCAGCAGCCAAGTATTTATACGACAATTAATTAAATTAAAATATAATGAACTAGGAGCACTTAATGATATAGGTTTTATTAAATAGTGCCTTCCATTACGGCTTCCCTAAAATCTATTTTAACACAATCATTTCGTTAATTCTCTTTAAAAATCAATATATTTGAACACTTGTTTTTTGCAAGTTTAATATAATGAGTAAATGAAAATAGAAGCATTAGGGTATAATGATACTCTAGAAAAATACAGAGTAGTCCAGAATTTAGATTCATTTGAAATTGGCAGAGTCATATTAGAACATAAAGAAAGATATGTAGTAAAGACTTCTGAAAGTGAATTTGATTCTGAACTCATAGGTAATTTAAGGTTTACAGCTGAAAGCAGATATGATTTTCCTGCCGTTGGAGATTGGGTTGCTTTTTCCAGTTATGATGATAATAAAGCATTGATACATGCTATTTACCCTCGAAAAGCCATTATTGAAAGAAAAGCTGTTGGCAAATCTGGACAAACACAAATTATCGCAACTAATGTCGATTTTGGTCTAATCGTTCAGGCGGTTAACAGAGACTTTAATTTGAACAGATTAGAAAGGTATTTGACCATTTGTAATGCCTCTAATGTTGAACCTATAATAGTTTTGAATAAAACAGACTTGATAAAAAAATCTGAGTTAAACGCTATAATAGCTCAAATAAATCAGCGAATTAAAGATGTTTCAATACTAAGCATTAGTAATCTTAGCACAGAAGGATATCTGGAACTAGAGGCTATAATACAAAAAGGGAAAACATACTGTTTACTTGGTTCTTCAGGAGTTGGAAAATCGACTATTATTAATGGCCTTTCCAATAAATTATTAATGAAAACAAGTGAGATAAGTTCTAGTGTAAACAAAGGAAAACACACCACAAGTCACCGTGAATTAATCGTATTAAATAATGGGGGAATCATGATAGATAACCCAGGGATGCGAGAAATTGGAATTGCTGATACAGCCGATGGTTTAGAAACTACTTTTGAATCTATAGTTGAATATTCTAAAGATTGTAAATTCAAAGACTGTACTCATATACATGAAAAAGGATGTGCCATTCTTGAAGCTGTTGAAAATGGAGAGATTGATGAAGAAGCTTATGCTAATTTTCAGAAAATGGAAAGAGAAAAATCCCATTTCGAATCTAACCTATTAGATAGAAAAAAGAAGGACAAAAACTTAGGGAAAATGATTAAGAATATTAAGAAGCAAAGAAGAGACAATAAGTATTAATTAGAAGAATTAAAACAATTGAAAATATTTGACGCTCATTTCCACATTATTAATCCTAACTTTCCTCTAGTGGAAAACAATGGGTATTTACCGCCTGATTTCACAGTTAAAAACTATCAAGAGAAAGTTAAGGGTTTTGGAATTACAGGTGGGGCTATAGTTTCAGGATCATTTCAAAAATTTGACCAGAACTATTTATTAGATGCTCTAAGAGTTTTTGGTGAAAACTATTTTGGCGTAGCGAATATTCCAATTACAATGGAAAATAAGGAATTGAAAAAGCTTAATCAATCTAACATTCGGGCAGTTAGGTTCAATCTTAAAAGAGGCGGCTCGGAGCGCTTGAAAAATTTGGTAGAATTATCAAATAAATTATTCGATAATTATGGCTGGCACACAGAACTTTATGTAGACAGTAAGAGTTTAAAAGAACTGAAAACAACTCTTGACCAAATTCCGAAATTTTCGATTGACCATCTTGGACTTTCAAAAGTGGGTCTTAAGGATTTGTATTATTGGGCAGAAAAAGGGGTAAAAATAAAAGCTACGGGATTCGGACGGTTAGATTTTAATCCAATTACTGCAATGAAGAAGATTTATTCCATTAATCCCGATTCTTTAATGTTCGGAACAGATTTGCCATCAACACGGGCAAAAACACCTTTTACTTTTGACCATCTAAAGTGGGTAAAAGATATTTTTTCTGATGAAGCTCAAAAAAAAATACTATATCAAAATGCCGTCAAATGGTACTCAAAAGATTAATATTCGGCTAATTGAGAAATCTTCTCTAACGTCAAACAGAAGACTAACTCTTTAGGGGAAACTTTAGGAAAGCACATGAATTACAAAACTGGTGTTGGTATAGGTTATATACACTTCTTCTCCAAAGATGTCGGATTTGTAAAAGACAAAAGAGAAGTTGCAATAAATCTTCATTTAAGAATTGGTTATAGGTTTTAACTAGATATCATACTTAACAAAGAGGCCGCCTAGAAATTACTTTCTAGACGACCTTCTTTTATTAGGATAAGTTAGAGGAAAGGAAGGGCAAATACGAAATTCTTAGAATTTTGAAAAATTTTATAGCTACTTTGTTCTTTTAATGTTTTTCAAAACTTATTCGTTGACTAATTCAAATAATTTAACCTGAGTTCGATTTTATTGTTTTGGCTTGAATACCACTTCATACGATTTTCCTCCATCAAGCACATGTTTTACAATGTTTTGTATATCTTTTTTTGATATTTTATTTACAATGTTTTCAAAGTTTTTAGGGTCATTCATATTTTCGTTATATCGAAAGTATTCTGTAAGTACCTGCATATCATACCCATTTCTATCTTTTGCTTGTTCACGTTCTTTTATAAAGTTTTTTCTTACTTTATTTAAATCCTCTTCTTTAATATTTCCATTGGCTATTTTTTGTAGTTCTGCATTCACAACATCCACTAATTTATCTGCCATATCTGGGTTGCAATCAAATCTAAACGATATATTAACTTGCGATCTTGGCTCTCTAGAAAAACTAGCATTTGCTCTTGGACTATACGCACCGCCTTCTGCTTCTCTTACCGTTTCGGTTATTCTTAATTGAAGAATATCTCCTAAAGCGTCGGTATAAATAGCATTACTTTTTGTGTATAACATCTCTTTGTTATAAGCTATATTTATAGTTGCCTTAGGGTCTTCCATGGCTAAATAAATTTGCTTATCTATATTATTTGAGACCCATTCTGCTTTATTATCTTTAAATGTTTCTTTTGTCTTTTTAGTGTTTAAACTCGCTATGTAAGTTTCTAAAAGAGGGGTTAATTGATTTTCTTTAACATCGCCTACAATAAAAAACTCAAAGTCTGAAGCATCTGCAAAACGGTCTTTATATATAGTTTTTATTTTTTCAAATGAGATATCGTTCGCGTAATCTTGGTTAAAAATGCGTTCTTTAGGGTTATTTTTACCATAAAGAGTTACCGTTAAACTATCTCTCATCTTTTCTCCAATATTATTACTTCTTCTAATAATATAATTATCTATATTACTTTCGAGAACTTTAAAGGCTTGTTCGTCAAAACGTGGTTTCTCAAAATACATATATACCATTTGTAACATGGTTTCTACATCTTTTGTATTTGATGACCCTGAAAGGCTTTCTGTAATATCTCCAAAATTAATATTTACATTAGCCGTTTTTCCTGCTAAAACCTTATCTAAATCTGTGGCATTGAATTCGCCCAGTCCCGACCTGTTTATTAAACCGTTAACTAATTCGGCCGAAGGTAAGTCTTCATCACTTAATAATGATGCTCCACCATAACTCAAAGCTCTTAAGGATACTTTATCCTTTTCTTTATCTACAAATTTATAATGTACTTTAATGCCATTATGTAAAAGATAGGTAGTAGCACCTGTTTCTTTATTTAAAGTCGTTTTTTCAATATTTCCTGCCTTAATACTTAAACCTGATATTAATGTTTTTCCTGCTGTTGATTCGCTATAGGGTTTAATTTCAGAATTGTTCTCTACCGATGCTATAATTTGTTTTGCAACGTCTTCTGCTAAATTTTCTTGAGATGCAACTCCTGTAATATTTAACGTTCTGTTATTTTTAGAATACAATCGTTTAATAGTTTCATGAAATTCTTCTTTAGTAATTCCTTTAAATATTTGCACAGCAGCCTCATATTCCTTTTCTATATCTGCAATGCTTTCATTTTCTAAATAATTTCTTTGAATACCCCCAAGAATTCTTCTATGACTTGCATCTTCTTTTTTTGTTATTCGATTTTCATATGAATTTTTTAACTCAACAATTTCTCTATCAATTTCAGATTGCGTAAAACCAAACTTTACAGCTCTTATAACTTCTGTTAATGCTTGAGAAAATGCTTCCTTTTGTTGGTTTGGTTTAGGTGATACTCCTAATCCGAAAGTATTTGAGGTTCTTGATATACTGCTATAATACACTCCTGCATTTAAAAAAGTGGTTTCTGGTTTTTGAGCTTGTTCAGAAATCCTAGTATTTAACATACTGGTTACCATAGATTCTAATAAAGAACGTTTTAAATGGGCAATCGTATTTATATCTACAGGTTTTTTATGACGAACACCAAAGCGAATACTTGCTGTAGAAATCTCTGGATCCATACCTAAACTGTAAAGCATCTCGTCATTATTGGGAATATCAACAACAAAACGTTTTCTAGGGTTTTTAACAGCTTGAATTTTTGAGAATTTTTCTATGATTTTTTGTTCAATGTCTTGAACATCCACATCGCCAATAATAGCGATTGCTTGTAAATCTGTTCTATACCAATCATGATAAAAATCACGAAGCGCCTTATATTCAAAATTTTCTACAACAGACATTAAGCCTATAGGTAATCTATTCGCGTATTTTGAATGATTATAGACTATGGGCATCGATGTTTTGTATAATCGCGTTCTCCCATTTTGTCGTGTACGCCATTCTTCTTTTATAACGCCACGCTCAGCATCAATCTCTTCTTCTGTTAACAATAGGTAATTTGACCAATCATTTAATACTGTTAAACAAGTATCTACTAAACCATCTTTTGTTGGAATATGACTCAAGTTATAGACCGTTTCATCAAATGAGGTATAGGCGTTTATATCTTTTCCAAAAACGGCTCCATGTTCTTGCAATGTATTTAATAAGCTTTTTCCTGGGAAATTTTTAGTCCCATTAAATGCCATATGTTCTAAAAAGTGAGCCAAGCCTTGCTGGTCGTCATCCTCTAGAATCGACCCTACATTTTGAATAATATAATAACTCGCTGCATCCTTTACAACGTCTGTGCTCTTAATATAATAGGTTAATCCATTTGATAATACGCCTTTTTTTATACTAGTATCTTCTACTAAAGGTTGGTTTAAATCTAAAACCTGACCAGTTGCCAAATAACTGTATGTTAATGTGAGAAATAATGTTAGAAAATGTTTCATCTGTTTTTTGTTTATTGCTTTTTTGTTAGAAATTTAATTGTAATAAAATTGTATTGACCAAGTATTTACCCGCTATAGTAAGCAAATAACTCTTTTAGTTTTTTGAGATATAATTCTTCTTTATATATGATACGTCTTCCATTCTTTTCCAATCTGTTGGCCTTTCGAAATTTTGGCCAGATTTTAAAATCAAGGCATTGGGGTAGTTATCTTTTATATATTTCCACTTAACATCTTGCCATTTACTTTTATCCATTTCTAAAAGTTTGACATCTTTAAGCGATCCAGATACAGCTTTGCCTATAAGCGGCCACCATAAGCTTTCTGTTTCTCTATCCCATAGCACAAAACCATCAAGACCATTCCAAACGTCTTTGTCAAAATATGTATATCCGCTTACAGCAAATGTTAGTTCTTCATTTCCATAATTTCGTTCATAAATAGCACCTAAATCTGCCAAAATACAATAGGCTGCCATGATTGGTTGGCCATCTAATACATCATTTACAACTTCGTGGCGCGTAAGATCTTTAACTGCGTATGCTTTGGCTTCTTTTCCTGAGTATGCAAGTAAAAACCTAGTGCTATCTGCCCAGATTTGGTTGGCTTCTTTAACAGATATGAATTCTGGTTTTAACAACGCTGGAAAACTTTCTCGACCAAGACCATAGTGAAATTGTTCGTCTTTTAGTGAACACCCGGTAATATCGAAATGCTGATTTTCCTTTTCTCCTCCGTAAAGCATTTTCCTGCCGTCAATTTCAAAGAATTTACCTCTATTAATAGCAAGTAATCGATCCTTTTTTATAATTTCCTTCTTTTCATCTGTTTTTCCAGTGTCTTTTTTTTCAGGCTCACCGGAATTTACAGATTTGCATGTCACAAAAAATGTTATTGAAATTAATAGAAGATATGTTTTCATATTTTTTAAGTTTTTAAAATAAGGATGACCGCACACCAAAAAAATGAGTTAACAAGGAAAGTGTACAACCTTATCTCTTATGCAGTAATGCTTAAAAAAAGTGATTCCCCCTTATTAAAGAAATGTTAAATATTAAGTTTTTTAAACAAAGCGATCAAGTCTGGATTTGAAGGTCGTGGAGCATTCCATGATACAATATTTCCTTTTGGATCTAACAAGATGAAACGTGGTATACTGTTAATTTTATAGCTTTTACTATAATTAGAAAAAAAGCGAGAGAAAAGACACATACCATCCTATTTCTACTTTTTGGTACAAATAGAAAGCTTATAAGTGTATTGGCTTAGGATGACTGTATAACTAAAAAAGAAATTTAAAAGGGCTATTTAAAAAATAGCCCTTCTTCCCCTTTAGCTAACTCAAATATAATCCATCTAAAACAAAATTTAAAGAAAGGGTATAAGTTTATCACTTGTGTTCCTTATGTAGTTAGAGCTTAAAAGAAATGTTAAATATTAAGTTCATCTAATAAAACAATCAAATCTGGATCTGAAGGTCTCGTAGCATTGCTTGATACAATCTTTCCCTCTGGATCGATTATTATAAAACGTGGTATACTATTAATTTCATAGGCTGCAATAAAGTCACTATTAAAATCTTTATCTGCAATCAATTGAACTCCGCTGAACCCTTCATCTGTCACCATTTTTCTCCAAGCATCACGTTTTTCTTTACTATCGATAGAAATACTTACAAATTCTAGGTTTTTTCCATGGTATTTTTTTTCGACTTCTTGAAGGAAAGGAACCTCTTGTAAACATGGTCCACACCATGTTGCCCAAATATCAATATATATGTACTTCCCTTTAAAATCACTTAAAGAAGTTGTGCCTCCTGCATGATTGACATAATTCTCAAAAATCGGTGAAGTTGCTCCTGCACTCAGTCTTTTTAGGCCCTTATACTTTTTGGTCATTATTTCGTTATTCTCTTCTGAAGTAGAAACAGCCATGTAAGCATTATAATACTCATCTATATTATCTGTATAACCTATGTGATACGGGGCTGCTGACATTAATATATCATTTTTTATATGGTCATTAGGAATGGCTCCATATACTTTCAATACATCAAAGTATCTTTCTTTTCCTGCTGCTACTGATATTTCTGCTGCTGATTCAGCTTTCTTTTCATAGTGCTTAAGAACCAATCTACGGTAAGAACCTATAAGTTTATAGAGCTCCTCATTATGAAAATCTACACCTTCAAATTGCTTGACAAAATCTGCTGAAACTTTAAAATCAGATTGTTTAGTATATCTTCGGTGAAAATCCTCATAGTAAGTTAAATTTAAAAGGTTGTAGTAATACAACTCCTTACGCTCTCTTTCAACAAATTCTTTAGGAATATTTGGAAAGCTATCTAAATAGTTAACATGACCCTTATGAAGCATTTTTTGCTTAGCAATAAAATCTGATTCGTTTAATGAATAAAATTCAGAATGACTTCCTCTTAGCTTATCCATGTTATCTTTTTTAGACAATAAATAATTAGAAGCATCAGAATTAGGCCCAGTTAATTTTGCAGTGTTTCTGAATTTCTCCACAATAGCCGTCAAATTATATTCACCTCCATTAATTAAATATAATTCTGCAGAATTTCTGCCTCCATCACCAAAAGCGTAATATCCTGTTCCAGTCGTTATGGTATCTGAAGAGAAGGTGCCATCTTCTGCTAGTTTAACAATAGTGAGATCGGCTCCACTCTTTCTTTTATATAGTCTAAACTCTTTTTCTGAGGCACCTGAAATGGTACCACTAAGCAAAATATAATCTTTTTTGGGGGTTGACTGACAAGACACTAAAAACAATGCTGAAAGTAAAACTATTATAGTATTTTTCATGAATTTTTTTTATTAAAATAATAACGTATAAAATTTGTTAAATGTTGAAGTAATAATTTAAAGAAGATATATAAGCTCATCAATATTTTTATTTTGTATTCGTCATATAGTATGGTTTAAAAGAAATGGTTTCCCTTATCAAAGACATGTTAAATATTAAGTTCTTTACACGCCAATATCCATAGGGATAAAACGGATAATAAAATTATTTTTTTCATTTCTTTTTAATAATAAATGTTCTGGATATTGTTTTAATATATTTTATGAATTGCCTTTTCTAAAAAAGTAAGTGTCTTATTATTAAAAACCAACTACATAATTTTATAGGTAATTTTAATTATTGTTTACAGGGTGAATAACTAAACTCACCCTGTAAACAATGCGTTAAGTAGGGAAACTTAACTAGGTTAATCAATTTGCCTTTATTGTTGAATACGGATACCGTCTAAGCAAAATGTTTGAGGGTAAATCATATTGCCAGCTCCATCAACATAGGATGATGACATTCTAAACAATACACGATCTACTTGTCCTAAAGAAGTTAAATCTATAGGAACCCAATCATTTAAAACAAAATCAAAATTGGGGTTTTCTGGATCTCCTCCAGGTGTTGTTGCTAAATAGGCATCTACAGTTCCAGTAACGTTTCCATTTAAAGAGCCTTCTATCTCCAATTTAACAAAAGCGCCATCTACATTATCTACTACCGAATGTGAAAATAAACTTATTGCTTCAACCCCTCCTGGAGCTGGCAGGAAAAATCTTCCTCCCCGGTCTTCGTTCGGGATATTTGGATTGAATATTGGCCCCCCATTAATATCAAATATTTCTGCATCAAAATCCAAAAAATCACCAGAAAATACTGATCCAAATTCTGTCAATAAATAATTATAGGTTGTATTTGATACTAGAATATGCTCAATCACCGCGGGTTGATTAAGTGTAAAAAAAGCATCTTCTGCAACTGCATTTCCAATCAAATAAGTTTCAGTTCTATTTGTTCTATTTGTATATACGCTAAATGCTGTTGAGTCGATAGCTTGCTGTTGTTCTGTTACCGATAGCCCTCCAGCAGGTTCATAATCTGGACTTAAACTCCAAGGATACGACCTCCAATTTCTATTTGATAAAGCAAATCCGCTATAAGATGTTCCTCCTGTACTAACTACATTAACCGTTATAGTACGAGATGCATTTTCACCTGCTGTAAACGGAGCAGTTGGAATTTCTGAACTAAATCTTGCTAATTCGATTTCATTAAAGTTGATGTCATCAGGAAAAGGGATTCTAATTTCATCATCATCGTCACAAGAAACTATTCCTACGAATGCTATCAATGCGACAAAAATTGCTTTTATATATTGTATAAATTTCATATTCTGTTCTTATGTTGTTATTATTCTAAGTCTACGTTTTGTATCATTAACTGGTTCCCGAATATTTCTGCATTAGGAATAGGGTAAGGGATACTATTAATTACCAAGGGAATACCAGAACTAGCTTTTATTGTTTCAATCCAGGGGTCACCATTTGGAGCGTCAAATCTTAACGCTGCATAAAACTCATTACCGTTTTCAAGAAATGTCTCAAAGATGTACTCAAAAAAGATAGCATCCATTAATTCTTGTTGAGTAGTCGGATTTAGACTTGGCAATACTGGATTCGTTCTAATAGATCGCATAGTATTTATTGGCGCTATTGCTTCTGCAATAGAAGCTCCTGTTCTAGCCAATAATTCTGATCTCATGATATACAATTCTGGAAATCTAAAATAGTAGGTATTAAATTTTAAATCGAACTGTCCTATTGTCGGAGAAAAACGGGTAAGTTTAATCCATGTATATGTTTCAAAAAATGACTCTCCAGTAACTATAGACCATCTTGGATCTGCTCTAAACAAATCATCTCCAAAGCGCAAACCTGCTGTTAATTCGTCTGCTGGGATGGGATCGAACGGGTTTATTTCCTGTCCAAAACGTACAGGAATTTCGAATTCATACTCAAAAGGAATATCATCACTAGTCTCACCATTACCGTCTAAGAAACCTACGAATAAATTCTCTTCAGAATCCCAAGAATCTTGATACACCTCGGCAAGGTCTCCTTGCATAGCAAAACCAGCTGGAGGATTATTTAAAACATCATTTACTAAAGCAAGTGATTCGTTTAATTGATCCATATTATCATTAAACCCACCTCGTCTAAGCAACGCTTTTGCCTTAATAATCTTGGCAAATTCCTTGGAAAGAAACCTATTATCAGTAAAATTATTTAAATGCGTTATGGCAAAGTCTAAATCTTCAAAAATTTTCGCATAACTTTCGCCAACATTAAGTCTTGCTTGTTCTAGATTATCAAGGTCAGCTACTTCTTCACGATATAAAACACCATAGGGATTTATATCATCATCAGAAAACCAATGCCCAAAGTTCCAGAAAATATTCATATGAGCCCAAGCACGCCAGCATCTTGCCTCAGCTAATAGTGCATTATATTCCTCTACACCATCAAATACATCAGGCCCTAAATCTGTAATCCCTTTCATAGCGAAATTTGCTGCATTTACGATTCTGTAAAAATCTATCCAATAGAACTCTCCCACTGATGTTGGATTAGTTTGTGTAGACGACATTTCAAAGTCTCCCTCATTCCAGTCTATAAAACCAGACTGTGATGCTTTAGAAGTATAGTGTCCTGCGCTCCATCCTCCAGAAGCATCCTCTCTAACAGCGTAAATTCCATTCACTGCTGTTCGTGCTTCTGTAGGAGTAGTAATTGTATTACCTTCAGTCAGAATAAAATCTGGTTCTCTGTCTAGAAAGCTATCAGAGGAACAGGAACTCGCTCCAAAGACTAAGATTATTAAAGCTGTATAAATTATATTTTTCATATTTATCGTAGTTTTTTATTATAAAGTAACTCTAATACCAAGATTATACCCCTGCGTCTGTGGAAAAGTACTAACATCAACACCAAGTCCAGTCCCTAATTGGGTACTAGTAAAGTTTCCTTGTGGATCTATCCCTGGATAATTTGTAATAGTAAATAGGTTTGTTCCTTGTAGGGTGATATCAATACCTGAAATTGTTCTATTTTTAAAAACTTTTTTCGGTATTGAATACCCGATAGATACTTGACTTAAACGCAGATACGAAGCATCAAACAAATACGCATCAGAAAATAACGAATTTACTGAGCTAAATAAGGTTATCCTTGGAAACTGAGCATCTCGAACATCATCTACTACTCCAGCGCTCTGCCCAACAATACTATTAGATTGATTTTCAAACGCAACACCTCCACCAGATCTAAAAGCATCTTCCCATAGCCTTTTATGACCATATGCATAAACAAAAGTGGCATTGATTCTGAAACCTTTATGGCTATACCCTAAACCAAAACCTCCAAATCCATCGGGCGTTGCTGATCCTATATTTACGCGATCTTCATCTGTAATCTCACCATCACCATTTTGATCTAAATAAATTATATCACCTTTAGTTTCTTCTCCTCTACTATGTCGAATTAATCCTACGCCTCCATCTTCAGTTCTAGGTCTATAAGAAGCAGCATCTTCAGCTGAATCGAAAAACCTTCCGGCTGTTTGAAACCCCCACCACTCATCGACTGAACCACCTTCGACCAATCTCTGAAAAGGCTCAGAGAAATCTGGAAAAAACAGTTCATTAGTAGTTCCATTAATTTTTGTGACTTTAGTGTCATTGGTAGCCCAATTAAAGTTAAAGGTCAAACGATGATTTTCTGTACGAATAATATCATAATTAAAGGAGATTTCGTAACCGTCATTATCTAATGAACCGATGTTAGTAGGCACTTCAGTAAAGGAAGAACTTGTAGCTATATTTGTACTAAAAAGAGCTTCCCTACTTTGTTTTTTATATTTTCCAAGAGTTCCAGATACACGGCCATTAAATAATGAAAAATCAATCCCCAAATCTAATAGGTCTGTCTCTTCCCACTGTAAGTTTCTATTCCCTATAGAATTTGGTATTAAACCAGGAGCTCCATTATAAGTAGTACCTGCAAATGTAGAAAGGTGATCAAAATTCCCTATATCTTGTCCTCCGGTTGTACCAAAAGATGCTCTTAACTTTAAAAAAGGCACATATTTTTGCATTTTATCTGACTGCATAAATTTTTCGCCAGAAACTACCCATGCTATTGCTCCAGAAGGGAAATAACCCCAACGTCTGTTGGCTCCAAAACGAGAAGAACCATCGCGACGAATTGTACCAGAGACTATATAACGCTTATCGAATTGGTACTGCCCTCTTGCAAACTGAGAAATTAAGGCATTATCCGATTCACTTTCGTTTATAAAATCGATAAAAGAGGCAGATCCAAAACCATCTAGAACCTCATTATCAGGAAAACCATTTCCTTGTATATTTAATTGATATCTATTACTTCGCTCAAAAGTATATCCTAATAAACCCGTTACATCGTGTTTTTCATTAAATATTTTTTTATAGCTTAATGTGTTTTCCCATATGTTTGAAGATGTTGTGCTTAAGTTCGTTTGTTTCAAACCTTCTTCCTCAACTTGAAGACTTCCTCTTTTTTTAAAAACAACACTTTCGGTATCGACGTAATTGTTGGAAAATGCTGTTCTAAATAGGAAGTCTTTTAAAAACTTAACTTCTAAATAAGCTGTCCCTTGAAAAATCACATTTTCACTTAAATTATCGTTTTCCAAATCCAATAAAGGATTTTGTGTAAATCCGTCATCTCCTAGAAATAAAGTGCCATCAGGATTATATGCTGGGAAATCTGGACGCGTTGTTTTTAGATTATTTACTAATGCATCCTTATTATCGGCTTCTCTAGTTGAGCCACTTAAATTCAACCCAAATTTTAAGTTTTTACTAAATTTAGTGTCAAAATTAATTCGACCACTATATCTTTCACTAAACCCAGTTTTAACGACACCTTCAGTTTTATTATAACTAAAAGATGTGAAATAAGATGTATTCTCTGAACCTCCTCTCGCAGAGAAAGAATGAGTTGTTGTAATAGGAGATTGTGTTAAAAGATCTAACCAATTAGGAACTTGACTTTCCGTATTAAATGCATCAGGTAGTAAAGCAAAAGTAGATTGTCCATCAAATTCACTTGTATTTAGCTCAAAAAAAGCAGCTCTATCTAGGATGAAACGGCTAAAACCAGGATTACCCCTGGCTAAAACATCTTCATTGGACACATTTGTTAAAAAATCGACATATTCGTCTCTCTCCAAATAATCAAAATCATTCCAATCAGCAACTGAAATGCCAACGTTGGTTGATATTTCAAAAACAGGCTTACTATTATAGGAACCTTTTTTTGTTGTTACAAGAACGACTCCGTTTGTTGCTCTAGATCCATATATTGCAGTAGCTGATGCATCTTTTAAAATATCAATACTCTGTATATCATCTAAATTTAGATTATAGAAGATGTTATTGGCATCACCCTCAAGTAGACCAAAAATGTTACCGTCATCAGATTGGGCATATTGTGGAACACCGTCGATAACCCACAATGGTTGATTAGTACCACTAAGTGAAGACCCGCCACGTATAATAACACTTATAGGAGAGGTTGGCGATGCCGACTGAATCTGTACACTAACTCCCGCAGCCTTACCCTGTATTAAACTTTCTGCAGTAGCCCCCAATGGTGCAGTTTTTATTGCTCCTGCGCTTATACTAGAAATTGTACCCGTTACATCTCTTACTTTAGAAGTTCCATATCCTATTACCACAACTTCATCAAGCCCTGATAAATCTGGAATCAAGGTCACATCTATATCGGTTCTAGAATCAACAACAATTTCTTGGGTTTTATATCCTAGATAACTAAAGATTAAAACAGTGCTTTTTACATCTGCATCTCTTAGATTAAGCGAATATTTACCATCAAAATCTGTTGAGGTTCCTGTTTTTGCTCCTTTTATAATAACATTCACACCTGGTAACGGTTCTCCTTTATCACTAACCACGGTTCCTCTAATAATGTGTTGTATCGTTTGTGGAATGGTGTTCTGTATAGGAACCTTTATTTTAATCACAATAGTTTTATCTGCCGAAAAGCTATAGACAAACTCTTCTTGTGGCAAGGTTTTTTCTAAAAGCTTGTTTGCTTTAATCGTTCCCTTTTTCAATAAAACTTTAGGATAGTTTTCAAATAAATCAGACCTGTAAATGAAGGTATAATTCGTTTGATCTTTTATTATTTTAAATACCTTATCAATAGTAACCCATTGGTCTTGATTGATAATTACTTTTTCTTGAGAGAACGACGGTTTAGGTGCTAAACTGAAAACTGTCGTGCATAATAACAAAATAATTATTCTCATAATCATAAAGGGTAACCGCTTTCCAGGAATGGAACGGAGTTTAATTAATTTAATTTTCATAAATTTGTATTGGTTAGTTAAACATTAATTAATCAATTTATAACGGGATATTACTGGCTGTGAGATGTTAAGTTTTATCCCTTTTTTTTACTCTATTATTAAATTTCTATCATTAAAAGTATAAATCATATTATTAGTATTTTGAATGGTTTCTAGTATTTTTAGTATGGATTGCTGCTTATTCAAGACACCTGTAAATTCAATATTTTTCATTTCATTATTAGTAATAATAATATCGACATCATACCAACGTGATAAAACTTTCATAATATCTTTTAGTGGTTTATTATTAAAGCTAAACAAACCGTTTCGCCAAGATATTTCTTCTTCTACTTCAATAGGGTATATATCAAAATCTCCTGTACTATGGGATAATTTCGACTGCTGGCCTGGACTTAATAATTTTTTATGGTTTTTATTACTTATCGAAATACTACCTTCAACTAAGGTGGTAAAAACCTCTGTTTCGTCTCGGTAAGCTTTTATATTAAACGCTGTTCCTAAAACTGTGATATTTTGTTTCTCTGTTTTTAAGGCAAATGCATCTCCATTATGTTCATTACTTTTGGAAACCTCAAAATACGCTTCTCCATAAACTAACTCTACTTCTCTTACTTTGCCACCAACAAAACTCACCGGATACTTTAGCTGTGAATCTGAGTTTAACCAAACTTCAGTACCATCGGATAGTATAGCATGGTACTGCCCACCTCTAGGGATGGTCAAATAGTTATACTCAACGATTTCAGTCTTGTTTTTTCCGGTTTTATATACGATTTCTGTACCATCACCAATTATTTCCTCATCTTGATAAACCGCTTCGTTGTCTAAAACCACTTTCGCCCCATTAGCAAGTGTAAGTGTAGCTTTGTTCGTGCCGGGTTTAATGGAAACACTATTATTTTTATTTTGGTCGTCAGATAAGTTGTTCTTATTTAAAAAGAAATACCCAGAGGTAGCGAATATTAGAATAGCGGCAGCATATTTAATAAATTTTGTTCTGTAAAAAGGAACAACCTTGCTCGCGGACTTTTCGGTATCGATTTTATGCTTAACATTGCGATAAGCCCTATCCACATCATTCTTCAATGTTGCCAAATTCAAATCGTGATAATCCTTAATGTAGCTTTCAAATTCAGATTGATTCTCAGGTTTATCCAACCATTTACAAAGTGCTTCAAGCTCTTTTTCTGTAATTCTATTTGTTATATATTTTATTATATACTTTTTCAAAATATTTTGATTATTTAACCGTATTTTTATACTATTGCTTATGAATTCAATAAAACCCCTAAAAAAATTTAATCTTTTTTTTGTATTTATAAGATTTCCTTATGAATGAGTTAGAAGTTATTAAAAGATTTAGAGCTGGAGAAGAAAGTGCATTTAGATATCTATTTAATCTATATTATGATAGATTAGTCGCTTATATAGCTATGTATACTCATGATAAAATGAGTTCGGAAGATATTGTACAACAGGCTTTTATTGATTTGTGGAATGATAGAAATAAATTAGACGAACTAAAGTCTCCAAAAAACTATTTATATGCTATAGCTTATAATAGATTTATTGATAGTGTTAATAAAAATAAACGCCAGAATAAATTATTAGATCAAGTTTACGAAAGAGCTTTACGAGATAGGATAAATGGAGATACTGAACAATTAGAGAAACGCATAGAAAAAATGAACCATATTATAGAATCTTTACCTCCAAAGTGTAAAGAGATTATAATAATGAACAAGATGCAGGGCTTTAAATATAAAGAAATTGCAGAAATCATGAATATTTCTATAAAAACAGTTGAAGCTCAAATGGGGATAGCATATAAGAAAATACGCAAAGGTTTTGAAAAAGATAAACTTACACTATTTTTTTTAAGGTTAGTTAAACCGGTTAAAAACCTCGACCAGCCCCAATAAGATGATATAATATCCATTACAACTTGACACCTTTTTTAGTTTAGGTACTGCCCAATTCCTCAAGAGACAATACTACGTTGTATTAATTACCAAAAAACTCCTAATTTCTCAAAACTTCTTTTTTGCAATTTTTACGGTCTGATATGATTTTTAATAATGAACTCATCTTAATTCATATGTTACTTCGTATAATCATCAATTTCATCGTATGCTTCAACTGA
Source organism: Flavivirga aquimarina (assembly GCF_030540835.1). GTDB lineage: Bacteria > Bacteroidota > Bacteroidia > Flavobacteriales > Flavobacteriaceae > Flavivirga > Flavivirga aquimarina. Next base: position 39,493 of record NZ_JAUOEK010000118.1, read on the forward strand.
TATTCGCTTTCCAAGTTCATGCATCGATTGCATATGGGTGCGATTTTTATTAAGCCAAAAAACTCTCCAATCTTCAAAAGAATCCCACCTTGCTATAGTTTTTATTTCCTTACTGTTTTGAATATTTCGCAACATAAAACTACCTCTAGCCCCACGTACATTTTTATGAATTTCATTTGTCGTAGCCTTCCAGGTTTCAATAAAAAGTTCAATCTTTTCTGGCTCGACATGCCATATATAAATTACTCGTATCATCATTAATTAGGTATTATTAGGATGCATTATAATACAAACAAAACTACACCTTTTAATATTTTGACCCCAATTTAGGATACTTTTAGATGAGTAAAAAAACAATTAACACTTAAATCTTTGATTTAATAAATGATGAAATGTTTAATTTTTAAAAATAACCGAAGTATATATCTATCAAAGAGTACTGGACATTAAAAAGAGAAACTATTCTATTGAAATAAAAGAAGACAAACATGGCCAAACGGACTACATTTATAGCCCCCAATTATCCTTAGAAGCTTGGCTCCAAATTACAAGAAAACTAACCATTGCAGATGTCATTTTAAATTAGCTGATACACTCTATATAAAAGAGGAATGAATTAAGAAAAAATATCAAATCTAAACCACAAGTGTAAACCGTGGTCATAATCTAAATTTTGGCACTTGTATTTCAACTTGAGAACATGAAGTTTCAAAAATAAGAACGGATGTTTTTTTTAGATTAAAGCGAGGTGAATTTATCACATTGCTGATGGTAAGAATAAAAAAGAGCGACTTAAATTATCAAAGATTGAAAAATCTATGTTTTTTGTAATAATTCTACTGTTTTTGCGATTAATATAAATATATACTGCAAAAAGATTTTTTGTACCTTCAATTTTTAATTTAAATTGAGACAATTACTTTAAGAGTTTAAAGTTGAAATGAAAAAAATCCCTATAAGAAAAATAAAACCTCCCTATTCAGGATCCAATTTTTCTGAAAATTTTTGGATAAAAAGCCTTGCGGATATCCTCAATGGAAAACCACTTATAGAATCACTTCATAGGCACGCTTACTACTTTATGTTAGCATTACAAAGGGGAAAAGGTAAGCATAATATAGACTTCAAATCTTTTGATATAGCCAATTATTCATTGTTTTTCTTGCGACCTGGTCAAGTACATCAACTTCAGTTAGACTCAAAAAGCAAGGGCTATTTAATCAACTTTAGTACTGATTTATATGCAACTCAGAACAAATCTGAAAAACTTTTTTTACAGAGGGCTAGTAGTCAAAATTTTTATCAATTAGAAGCCGACAGCTTTAATAAGTTGTATCCGTTATTGGATTATATTTTTAAGGAGTACATGTTGAAAGAAGAAGGATATCAAGAGGCCATAAAGGCTAATATGATTATTTTATTGACTCAACTGGTTCGTCATCGATCCAATGCACTATCAACTAACGGAACGCCCTATATGCAAGAGCGCCTTGAGGAATTCATGGAGCTTTTAGCAGAACATATTTACACCAAGAAAAAAGTGGTTCAATATGCCGATATGATGAATTTGTCGCAGTACCAATTGAACACCATTAGCAAAACTTCTTTAGGCGTTACTTGCTCAGAAATGATTAAAGAACATATCATATTAGAAGCAAAACGGAATCTCCTTGCCACTTCAAATCAAGTTAATCAAATAGCTTTTCATTTAGGATATGATGATGTTTCGCATTTCATCAGATTATTTAAAACACATACAGGATATACTCCCGATATGTTTCGGAACAAATTTAAATAAATCCCATCTATTTTGAATTTTATTCTATCTCCATAATGGGGATAGAAGCTAATTTTGAACAATTCAAAATAGCTTTTGCAAATGAATTGCAATAGCTCAAAAAAACAAATTAACATGAATATATTGTTTAAAGTAATTCTTACGGGGGTTGGAGCAACCTTGGCTATGGATGTTTGGGGTTATATCCTTAGTTTATTCCAAATAAAATCACTCAACTATGCTTTTGTGGGAAGATGGGTTGGTCATATGTTCAACGGGCAATTTTACCATGACAAAATTATGAATGCCACACCCATAAAAAATGAACTATTACTAGGTTGGATATCACATTACGCTATTGGAATAACCTTTGCTTTTTTAATGTTTGCTATTTATGGCAAAGCATGGTTTGATAAGCCAACTTTATTTCCAGCATTGGTAATTGGATTAGCCACCATTGTAGCTCCTTTTTTTATCATGCAACCAGCTTTTGGCTTTGGGGCAGCTTGCTCAAACCTGCCAAATCCAGATACTTTGCGCCTAAAAAGCTTTATGGCGCATTTTATTTATGGCATCGGTTTATATCTTTGTACGATACTTATAAAGTACACATTCAAAAATTAAATCAATATGAATATAGAAATTATTGAAAACGAAGGGGTTCAAATAGCTAAACTGTCATCCGACCAAGTTGAGATAAGGAATGCTCAAGATGCTATAGAGATATTAATGAACTGTCTATATAAAGGAGCTGAAAACATAATCGTAGCTAAAGAGAATTTGACACCCGATTTCTTTGAATTAAAAACAAAAGTAGCAGGTGAAATTTTACAGAAATTTTCGACTTACGATTCTAAAATTGCCATAGTTGGAGATTTTAATAATATAAAAAGTAAGAGCCTAAAGGATTTTATTTTTGAAAGCAATAAGCTCGGACAAGTAAATTTTGTTGGTTCTGTAGAAGAGGGAATTGAAAAACTGACTTCAAAAAGTTGACAGCTACAGCAACCAAGTAATTATACAAAGCTATAAACGTAATTGATAATTTCTGAACCAAAGAGTTCATTTTTCTTTCTGCCTTGCATTTCATACATAAACCGTTAAAAAAAACCTAAACCCGAATGAAATATAAAACGCTTATCTTAGGTTTTGATGGCACATAAACCGATACAAAAGAAAGTACATCAATTTGACCTGTAGCTATATTTCAGGAGGAGACAAAAAAATATATTACTAAAAAATGAACAATATAGACCTTGCAAAAAGCTACGATAACATTGCGAAAAAATGGAATGACGAAATGCTACAATCCGAGTACGGACTCTCGATGGTCGAAAAAGCTATTCAGTTTTGTTCATCAAAAGACAATGCCCTTGATGTTGGGTGCGGCAGCGGAGGCAGAATAATAAACAAAATTTTAGAAGCCAAATTTACTATAAAGGGAATTGACATTTCCCATAAAATGCTTGAACTCGCAAAAGCTCAGCATTCGAATGTTAATTTTGAACAAGCAGACATAGTCGAATGGGAAACAAATGAGAAATTTGACCTAATTGTGGCTTGGGATAGTATCTTTCATTTGCCCATTAAAAGCCATAAACCAGTGGTTGAAAAACTTTGCAACTTGCTCAAACCAAATGGAATTTTGTTATTCACTTTTGGCGATACAATTGACGAACATATTGACACTTGGCACAACGAAAAATTTTGTTACGGATCCGTTGGAATAACAGAAATTCTTCATATAATATCGAATTCTAGTTGTGAATGCAAACATTTGGAATTGGATCAATACCCTTCTAAACACGTAAGCATCATTGTAAAAAGGAATATTGAAACGAACTGATATATTTTAAGATTAGCATGCTCATAGTTAAATGAAGTGCCTTCGTACAAACACCTTGGATACCATCCAAATTAAGATGGCGTAGAGTAAAAAGCCAATTCCCAACATGAATCCAGTTTCACAGCCATTTGCTAGATTGTCAATACTTTGAAAAATCCAATGAGTAGGCAATATTCCAAAAACATGTTTAATACTCTCAGGAACAAAAAAGGCTGCTACAGGAATCAACACTAACATATTGAATGCTTTTATATATACCATGCCCTGCATCCTATTTTGTACAATTGAGTTTATTGCCATGGCATAAAGCGGTACCACAGCAGCGGCTAATAATGAAACAAGAATATTCACCAAAATACCAATTTCATAAAAAGGCTGCACGAATAACAATATCACATTTAACAATACGGTAAAGAAAAACGGAATCAAAAAACGAGAAATAAGGTACTCTGTTTTTGAAAAAGGTATAACACCATATACTTTTGCAACATCAGTTTCTTTCTCATCAATTAAAACCATTGAACTAACAAAACAATACAATTGAGTATTCTCAATTACCGCAATTATTAAAAATAGGGGGATATAGGGTTGCAAGAAATCATATTTTTCTACCAAAAAAGGAACTCCCCATATTATCAATACAAAAAGCACTATGGGTAGAAAGAAGAAAGATTTTAACGATGGATCCCTAAATACTATTTTAAAATCCGTTATCGCAAGGTTTATTATTTTTTTCATCCTTATAAATTTTATTTATGAATAACCTTAGTGCTAAACCTTCGGTAAGCCAACCAATAGAATAATGGAATAGCGACAAGAATAGAAGTATAAACCAACCAATAATTTATTTGGGTTTCTTGAATGGATGTACTTAATAAATCTAAGCTCCCTTGAATAGGAAATAAATAGGCAAAAAAGCCTAGGTCAATCACATCGAGAAACTCCAGAAGTGGAATATTGACAAAAACTATGAATACTGGAAAAGAAAGCATGGCAAATTTTAGAAACTCATTCGCAAAAGTGAGCATATAAAGACCTAACAAAGTAGACAGTACGCATATTGAGGTTGCTCCTACAGTAAATGAAAGAATACCAAAATCTAGCCCTTTAAGCGGAATAATTAAGCCTAAAGAACAAATAACACCAACGATTGAAAGCGAAATAGTCTTGGATAAGAGAAAAGTATGTATATTAATGGGAGTGGTAAATATGGCTGCTAATATATCATGTTTCATCTCGGTGTAAATGGCTAAGGCTATAAAAAAGTATCCGATTACCGATGGGTCGTTCAGGATCAAAGAAACCAATAAAGGATCTATTGCATCAGAATCTCTAAAAAAATACAACAGAATGCCATATAAAAACGTAACTCCAAAACTAATAGCTATAATGCTATTCTTTTGTAAGAGAATAAACTCCCATTTTAATTGCGTGATAAACCTCTTCATTGCTTTAACGATTTGCCTGTTACGCTAATAAAGACCTCTTCTAGTGTAGCTTCCTGTGTGTGAATACTTTTAACATCATCACTTTTAATAAACGTTAGAAATGCTTCATTATCCCCTATTTTTTTTAATGGAAATTCCATTTGTTCACCGCTATTTAATTCTACATTAAGAAGTTCCTTACCAAACTGTTTTTTTAATTTCTTTGGAGAATCTACAATTTGCAGCGTACCGTCAACGATAAGAGCAACACGGTCGCAAATATCATCGGCAGCTTCCATGCTATGGGTAGTAACAAATATGGTCTTGCCTTCCGATTTTAAATCCAGTATATGCTGTTTTATTTTATGTGCGTTTACAGGATCAAGACCAGAGGTGGGTTCATCAAAAAACAAAATATCAGGATTGTGCTGAATGGCTCTAATGAAATTTAAGCGCATTTTCATTCCTTTTGAATAAGCTTCAACAGGTTTATCAATCGCATCGCTCAGGCCAACCATGTCAAAAAGTTCCTGTACACTTTTGTTTCGTTTTGTTTGGTAAAAAGAGGCGAACAAGTCTAGATTCTCTTTTCCTGTAAGCTTTAAGTAGTGGTTCGGCAATTCAAACCCCACACCAATCTTTTCGAGGTAATTACTTCCCCATTCCGATAAATCCTTATCATTAATCTTTATGATTCCTTTATATCCCGTTAAAATCTTATAAAGTACTTTTTGAGCTGTACTTTTCCCAGCACCCGAAGGACCAAGAAAACCAAAAACTTCACCTTTATCAACGCTAAAACTTAACCCTTTAAGCGTTGGTGAATCATTCCTTGGGTATGTAAACACCAAATTCTCTACTTGTATCATTATAGCTGTTTTTTATTAAATGATGGTTTTACAAGAGCTATATAATCATCGACTTTTTGCATCAACAATTCTTTTTTACCTTCATAAATAGGACTATTGCTCTCAATGCTTTTGAGCGGATTTATAGCGCCTTCAAAAAGTAGCTCTTCTTGTATGCTAACGCCAACTTTATATAGCAAGAATCCCATAGTTTTTATAGGCATATTGTTTTTGAAAAGTCCTAATTCAATTTCATTTTCAACTATCCCTTCAAAGGCTGAAACGGTTTGTTTCATCATATCCTTAAACAAATGTTTGATGGATGGCGAGTTCAAGTTTTCTAGCAAACTATGTAGAAAATGGCTCTGCAAAGGATTCTCCTTATCAAACCGATAGCCACAAAGAAATAAATCTCTAAAATAGCTCCAAAAATCAGAATAGTCTTCTCGTTTTATTGATTCAACATAAGGCATCTTTACTGCAGAACATTCACCAATGAGATAGAGGAATAGATCCAGTTTATTATCAAAATACTGATAAATACTGCCTTTGGCAATGCCGAGTTTTTTCACCACAACACTGACAGAAGCTTCGTCATAGGTTTTGACTGCGCACTCTTTCAAAAAAGCATCTGTAATCTGCTTTCTTTTGGCTTCATTTAATTTTAAAAATGTTTCTTTGGGCATAGATGTATTATTGTGACCATACAGTCACAAATGTATAAGATTAATTTGTGACTGACAAGTCATTTCTATGAAGAAATAAAAAATAAGACCTTAAGAATTGATAATAAGCAATTAACAATGCTCTTAACTCTTAATCATTTATAATATCTTTTTTTTCATATTTTAGTGAATCACAAAACAAACTATCAATAACTAGGTGCAAACAGATACCCAAAATGAACAAAAAATATACAGAATCCTTTGAAAACTTAAGAAAAGAACTCACCACCTTTCTTTACAGAATGGTTGGCGTAGTGGAAGATGCCGAAGACATAGTACAGGAAACATATATTAAAGTTGTTAAAAACATTGATACATTTAGAAAAGAGTCTAGTTTTAAAACTTGGGTTTTTACCATTGCCATTAATACATCTAAAAATTATTTAAATAAGGTAAATAGATGGAAAGAAAATGTAATGGACACCTGTGCGAATCTTCACATGGAGAACCCTTCCTATTTTAAGCAGTTAGAGCAGGAATTTCATGCCACACCAGATGCGAATTTTGAAATAAAAGAGCAAATTGACTATTGTTTTTCCTGTATTGGAAGAACATTAGAGCTTGAGCAACAAATCTGCTTACTTTTAAAAGATGTGTATGGCTTTACTCAAAAAGAAATAGGAACCATTACAGAATTAAGTTCTGGAAAAGTGAAACATGGTATTACAAATGCCAGAAATAATATGAAGAGAATTTTTAAAGAACGTTGTTCTTTGATAAATAAAAATGGTATTTGCACTCAATGCACCTCTCTTAAAGGGCTTCTAAATCCCGAGCAAGAAATTCAAATAGAATTAAACAAATTGAAGCTTGAGCAAGAAAAAGACATTAATAACGACAAAATGTTAGAATTACGACTTGAAATAGTCAAATCAATTGACCCCGTTTTCGGGGCTTCTACAGGTCTACATCAATACTTCCTAAACAATATCAACCACTGGATAACTCTGGATAAAAACAAAAAACAGAAGTTGGTTTAAATAAGCCTCGTTCAAAATTTCTTTCCCATCTGTCTAATATAATAGAGGCTCACAAGAAGTGAGTTAACATTAATATTTAAAATTTTATTAAAATGAGTAAGACAGAAAAAACAAAGCAAATTCTTGAAAATTATTTTGAGGCGATGTATGCAAAAAAAGGATGGGAAGAATTAATTACCGATGAAATTACTATGAGCGGTTCTGCGATTCCACTTGTAAAAGGGAAGGATGAGTTTATTCAACAAACCAATGAATTTCTTCAAAATGTATATGAGGGTAAAGTTAGAAACATGATTGTTCAAGATGATTGGGCTTGTGTGCTAACAAATTATCAGATAGGGCATCCAGATATGGCCATACTCGATTTAGATACTTGCGAAATAGTGCACGTAAAAAATGGAAAAGTAAATTCTTTTGAGCTGTATTTCGACTCCATGGCGTTTGCCAATTTTATGGAGAAAATGAAAAAATAAGAGGACATGACACAAACAAATAAATCATTAGAAACTGTTCAAGCATTTTTTAACGCGATAAACAGTGGTAACATAGAAAAAGCGAGCAGCTATTTGGCACATAATCACGAATATACAGGGCCAATGTTTTCAACTAAAAGCCCTGAAGAATATTTTGGAGAATTGAGTAAAATGCAGATGGAATTTGCCGTAGTAACTCAAGACCTGATTGGATATGATTCTTCTGTGACTCATATCTCAATACTAAAGATGATAGCCCCAGTGCAAGCCGAGATTCCGTGTTGTGAAGTCTTTGATATAGAAAATGAAAAAATAATACGCCAGCGATTCTTTTTTGATACCGCATTATTTCCAGATAATAAATAAACTATGGATAATGCTATGAAGGGAAAATATCAATTCACAAACTCAGTTGAAATAGATGCCCCAAAGGCTGTTGTATGGCCATTTATAGATAATTCTAAAGAAATGGAAAATTGGTCAGATTTTGTGCCATCTGTTGAAATACAATTAAAAGAGAGCCAAGTGAAGGAATCCTTAAACTCAGTACGGAAGGTTGATGTAATCTTTGGAAAAAAATCAGGATATTTTATGGAACGAAGAATTGTTCATGAGGAAGGTTCTAAAATTGGATACCACATTTATGAAGATACGGTTGGTTTTAAAAAATTTCTAAAACAAGCCAGTTTCATAATTGAAATTTCATCCATTACAGACAAGAAAACACTTTTAAGATGGTCATTTTATCAACAGGTTAATGGGGTTTTAGGCTGGCTGGTTCACCCTATGTTTAAAAAAACACAGGCAAAAGGGAATAATGAGAATTTGCAAAAATTAAAAACCCTTGTAGAAAAATCATTTCAACAGAACCTTAGGTAAATCAGTCTAATGGAAAATTCAAAATCATGATTATTCGTTACTATTAATTTTTTCTTTAATAAATCTACGCCTAACAATACATGAAAGCAAAAAACGGTTCGATATTATACTCGAACCGTTTTTTGCTTTCATGTATTGTTACCGTTACCCGAAAAGCAAGTATGTTTTAATCTGCTGTAACTCATATATTAACCTTTATATTGTGTTATATCCCTCGTTAGCAGCAAGCAGAACAATTGTAAATACCAGAAAAAGATTAACGTTTCAATATTCGTTACTTTTCAGACACAAACCTTTAACCTTCATTGAACACAAGAATAAATAGGGGTTTAAAATTCAATACTAGTCACACATTTAGATTTCCATTGTCTAACTAATAGACAGTCACTAAAAAAACTAAATATGAATTTAAAAAAAATGCAAGTAATCGACTTAACCAAAACCATTAACGCCTCAACAGATAGTTTATGGAACATTATGGTTACCAATTTTGGAAATGTAGCCAATTACACTCCAACGCTTTATTTTTCAAGGTATGCCAATGAATTAAGAGAAGTGGCAGGTTGTGAACGCCATTGTACCCTAAGTTCAAACGGGAAAAAATATTTAGTAGAAAGACTAGATTTTGTTGACAAAAAGAACCATACCTATAGGGTAAAATTTAAAGAATCGTCTGAACCAATAGATAAAGAATTATCCTTTGTCCAATTTACTTTAACTCCAATAAATACAAGCACTACCAAAATTAAAACACATATGGAGTATAGAACGAAACCTGCATTTATCGGATTTTTAGCAAAAAGGCAGTTTATAAAAATATTTAGGGATATGTTTATTGGATTAGAACACTACGAAAAATCAGGAGAGAAAATAAACGCTAGCATCGGAAATTTTAAAAAAATAAAGAAAAATTACCAATATTAATAGGTATGCGAAATATGAATACAATTTTTGATAATACATACGATAAAAAGCTAGATATAAAATTAATTAACGACTCCTTAAATGGGAGTAAAAAGGCGCTTGAAAGCTTAATAAAAAGACATCAAAAATACATCTACAATATAGCCTGGAAAATGTCGGGAGATCCTGATGATGCTGCTGACATTACTCAAGAGGTATTCATTAAGGTAATAACGAATCTTTCTAAATTTAAAAAAAATAGTTCTTTTCGAACCTGGCTATATCGCATCACTTTTAATCATTTTTTAAATACGAAAAAAAGTAAAATGGAAGGCTGGATTACAGATTTTGAACAATACGGTAACACTCTAGAAGCTATACCTGATTTAGAATTGACAATGGAAGATCAAATGTTGTTAGAAGATTCTATTAAGGAGGGGCAATTTAGATGTATGTCGGCTATGTTGCTTTGTCTTACTCGAGAACAGCGTATTGCGTATATTCTTGGAGATATTTTTGGAGCCGACCATCTAGTATCATCGGAATTATTGGATATTACGCCATCTACTTATAGAAAACGGATTTCAAGAGCAAGAAAAGATCTTTATAGTTTTATGGATGGGCAATGTGGTTTGATTAATAAAAATAATCCATGTAGATGTAGAAAAAAAACAAACTTTAGTATCCAAAATGGATTTATCGACCCTGAAAATTTAAGATTCAATATAAAAAATGAAAAATCAATTGGCACTGTAATTACCCATAAATCTGAGCGATTTGGTGATTTTTACAACAATAAATATTCGGAGTTACAAAAGGAAATGCCTTTTTCAGAATCTAATAAAATCAATCTATTTGAAAATATAATTAATTCAAAAAATGTAAGGGAAGTCCTTAATTTTAAATAATAAAGATGATATGATGAATAAATCAAAAGAATTCTGGGATAGGGCCTCCAAAAATTATGATAAAACCGAAGAGCGTTTTGAATATATCCACAGTAAATCTAGGCAGAACACTAAAAAGTACCTCAAGAGCAGTGATGTTATTTTGGATTATGGATGTGGAACTGGAACTACATCCTGTGAACTTGCTCATCTGGTTAAACAGATTCAAGCTATTGATATCTCATCTAAAATGATTGAAATATCAAAAGAAAAAGCAGTTCTTAGTAAGGTTGAAAATGTAAATTTCGTACAAACAGATATTTTTGATAAAAGATACAGAAAAGAAATGTTTGATATAATTTTAACTTTCAACATGCTACACACAGTAACCGATCCCCAGAATGTTACGCAAAGAATACATGAATTATTAAAGCCTGAAGGGTTATTTATTTCTATAACACCTTGCTTGCGAGATAAAATGTCATTTTTAGTGAACATTCAGATTCGGCTTGTTCAGATATTCTGTAAAATGGGAATAATTCCCATTCCTATAAGAAGACTTAAAAGTGGTGAATTAGATGATTTATTGGCAAATGGAAATTTCCAAACTGTTGACACTGAAATGATATACAAAGGAGCTTCTAGTTATTATATGGTAGCCAAAAAAGCATGAAAAGTTACACATAAAGCTGTGCATTTAAACTCTGTTCGTTCGTTTGACTATATAATAAATAATTGCATACATCCTATTCAATCCGGCTTAACCTTGCTTTTAAAATGATTTCAAGTAATATAACCGGAGTAATCGTGTTGATTTTAATTGTATTTCAAATTAAATCGGATAAAACAATTGTCTTAAGTCACCAAATTGAAATTAACAATAGTCCAAGTCAAGTTTGGGAAACATTAAATAATATCGAAACTGTAGCAGAATACAAATCCGCAGATAGAAAAAACGCAATGCATCTCTAATAATAAAAGTGGAATGGGGCAAGTAGAGCGTGCATCATGAAGAATGGTTCAAAAATAAAAGAGCGCGTAATTAAAGTCAAAGAAAACAAAGTGATTACAATGGAGCTTTATGAGAGTAATTGGCCCGTAAAAGATATGAAATGGAGAACAGCTATCGAGAACAAAATGGTAAGACGTTGGTCACTCAAAAATTAGAGTATATTTAGGTTTGGATAACTCTTAAAAAGCTTTATGGTTATTTTCCCTTTAAGTATTCTCATTAACTTTGAAATAGAAACTTTCGGGGGGATTGAAACCAACAAATGGATATGATCCTCCTGTACATTTTACTCTTGGACTTCACAATTTTTCCATTCACACAACATACGAATATCACGATCTAACAAATCTTTTATTGTCCTTTCAATATTCGTAACCTATATTTTGGAACCCAAACTGTATGATAATCATATTTATAGACAACATGACTAAGTTTCTTATATTTGCTCATAATACAAATATAGGCATAGCCTTAAGAACATGACCACCTGCTATGCAGGTGGTTTTTCAAGGAAAATTAAAAAATACACTTATCCCAAATCAAGAATAGTATGAAAATAATTTTAAAAACCTTTCTATTTACGTTACTCATAATGATGTCTTGCAGTTCAGATAATGAAGAACCTATAGATGAAGGTAAAGCGGAAATACCCTGTGATTTCACATTAGACAATTTAGCTCCAAATGCGACGGTAACAATAAACTGTAGTTTAGATTTAGAAGGTAAAACAGTGAACCTTCCTGCCAATGTCACCCTAGATTTTGATGGTGGCGTCATTATAAATGGAGCCCTAATTTTTGGTGAGAATGGAGTTATTGATGGTGAATTATTAAACGAAACATTATTAGTATCAGGTACTGGCCTACAACTAAAAGACCCTACTTTTCATTTTGACCCAAAACAATGGGGAATTGTAGAAGGTGAAACATCATCTGATATAGCATGGGCTAATAATAAAGCACTGCAATCGGCAATGTTTAAGGTTAAAGAATTAGGCGCAACCACTTTTAAAATAGATGCCATAGATGCTTATTTTGAAGGGTCTAGACCAACACCACCAGAGACCAATTTTTATCCGCACAGAGAAGCGGTAAATATTCCGTCAGATTTTAATTTGGTCATGACCGATAATACACATTTAAGGATACAACCAGCAACTTCAAGTACTAAAGAATTAGATAATGGTGCTATTTTTTCTATACGTGATGAGGATAATATTACCGTAACCGGAGGTGTTTTACACGGGGATAGAACACTAAGATATTTTTCTCCAAATGATAATGGTTTAGAAGGCAGTCATTTGTTTTATATTCAATCAGGAAGGAATGTTACTCTAGACGGAATTAAGTTCATTGATGGCTCTAAAGGAGGCTTAAGCATTAGTTCTATAGGTTTTACGACCAATCCGGATTATAATCCTACTAGAAATCTGAAAGTATTAAACTGTGAGTTTACTAATATTAGAAGAATGAGTATTGCATTGACAGATGGGCGTGATATTTTAATTGAAGGAAATACTTTTACAGATACGGCTCAGCCTGATGCAAATGCAGACGGTGGTGAGGTAGGGTATGCAATTAATATAGAAGCAGGTAGAATACGAGATGCAAGTGGCACCTTAATTGAGCAGGAAAAGGCAACAGATATTATAATAAAAGGAAATACGGAGACGGGCAGTAGAGGAGGGTCCGTTTCTGTACATATTGGACAAAATGTAACTATAGAGGATAATGACTTTGAAACTCAAGTAGCCTATACATATACCAATGGCACTAAAATTATTAATAATAGATTTGTTGCAAAAAATTCAGGAGAAGGCTTTGCCATATTTGCAACGGGTGATGGAGAGACGGTCTATAATAATGAAATTGCGGGCAATACAATTAAAAATTATGGTTCTGGAATCATTTTAAGTTCTAATGATATTGACGTACATGATAATGTAATTTCGGGCGGAACGCTCGGTATTCAAATGGGAAAAGCTAAAAATTCAAAAGTTTACAACAATACAATTACGGTCTCCTATGCAGGAATAAGTGTCGGTAATACATGGGTTGATAATGTAGAGATTAAAGGGAATGAAATAGCGGCTGGCAATTTAAATATGTCTTTTTCACATAGCAATAATGAACCTGAACATGCTAGCTATTCTTTTACCGTAACCGAAAACATTGCTAAGAATGGCAAGAAAGTAAGTTTTTCGAACGTAAATGGAATTACGTTTACCAAAAATGAGGTAGCCGGAATACAAATAGGAAACTCTACGAATTTAACCATATCAGAAAACACGTTGAGACCTACCGATTTTGACGGTATTCGTCTTTTTGAGGCGCACACCAACATATCGCTCTTGAACAATACTATTTTTGAGCCCACCGGAGCTGATAGATTTGTGTGTATTAATAATAGCTCGCTAAACCCAAGCGAAATTACAGATACAGGAAACACCTGTAATTGATAAAATGCAATTGTCCAGATTTAAATCCTTTGAGTGTGTCTGCTTGGTTCAGACATACTCTAAAAACTATTCAGCTAACCTTCTGGTTCGTTCAATTTTTGTAAGTTATTTACTTAACTCGAAACTATCCTTACAAATAAACGTCACCTGCAAGCTTATTCTAAATAAAAATTATCTTTCCATTAAATCATTTTAAAACTTATGAGTCAAATTACCAATCTATGCAAGAAGTAATTATGCGGATTCTAATAATTACGCTACTTACTTTTTTCAGTTATAGTTTTCAAACTTCTACTATCAGTTTGAACGAACGCTCCAATATTTGGGCATCAAAAGCAAATATTCCTGTTTATAAAGGTTCTAATCGTAAACATAAGAAAAGTAAGAATGGACTTTGTTTACTTTTTAAATCTGCAGTTCTAAAACATGAACAATTAACTATTTTATGCGAGGCAGAACAAAGACTTAAAAATTATGTAATTGTTGCATATTCAAAATCCTCTTGAACTTCATGATAAAATTAATTTATTAAGATAAAATATTGAAAAATATATCCAAATAAAAGTCAATCTTTAAAGGAAAATACGTTGGTGTCCAGAATTCGAAATTCATCTATTTTTTTGTAATAATCTCTATATTTTACCAATTAGGGTATGATTATGTTTTGCATTTCATCAGATTATTCAAAACACATACAGGACATACCTCTGATTATGTTCTGGAACAATTTTATATAAATCCTATCTATTTTGAATTTTATCCTATTTCATCATGGGAATAAAAGGTAATTTTGAAAAAAAAACAGCTTTTGTAAATGAATTACTATTGAAAAAAATTACGTAAAAATGAACAATATAGAACTTGCGATTAGCTACAATAGGTGTGGAAATATGAAATGACGAAATACTTAATTCTCAATACGGACGGACTACGTTAAAAATATACTTAATGAAGTGAGTTAATCTAGTTAGCAAATTCCAATACAATAATTAACTGGAAAGCTATTCTTTAAATTGATTATCCTAAGAAAATTTTTAAAATAAAAAATTATCATTATTAGTTTTTTTAGCATATTTGTTAACCAAATAGTTAAACCTTTTGGTTTATTGTGATAGAAAACAAAAAATATAATCACTAAAAGCTTATAAAAGCTAAAAAGTATGTTTTAATGTAAATGATGGATGCTAATAAAAGAAAATGTATATAAGTTTTAATTAATAGAACATCATACCATTATAAAAGGAAGAAATAGTTTAAAATCTATTTTTAAAAAACTTGAATTAAATAATTAATGTTTAACCCCAAAAATACCAATTACCATGCATACTTACAATGTACTCTTACTTTTGTTATTATTATTTTTTACTTCCTGTAGCTCTAATGAGATTAATAGATTTAATTCAAACATCCTAGATAATTCTAATGGTCAAGAAATTAAAGAATCTATTATTCTTTCAGATTTTGAAAGAGATGGAGTAATCATTATAAATCCTAATCAACCACAAGATCAACATAAATATCTTTTTAATATTTACCCTAATAGTTCAAAAAGTATAGGAAAAACAGAGTTATCATCTAGCTATTCGGTTTCTGGCGACAAATCGTTAAAGGCTATAATGACCAGGGGGCCATTATATCTGCAAATGTATAATTACTCGCAAACTGATTATGTCTGGCATTGGACAAGACAACATATAGATGAAGGACAAGAATGGAAAGAAAACACATATAATCGTTTGCGGTTTTGGATCAAATTACCTGAAGGGATTGAAAGAAAGATCACTGGTCAACCAAACCTACACTTTGGCACATATTTTCGTGCTAGGAATGGAAATCCTAGTAGTGCAGAATCTGGAGGCGGACATTATTATCATTATTTTAATCTTGAATCTGCTGGTGGCAACTGGCAACAAGTAATTATTGATTTTCATCCTACTCATAATAGAGATGATAACGGTAATATAGAACAAGGAGTAAAGGAATACCCAACAAACGAACAAGGCTTCAATTATTTTGATGCTTTTACCAGATTTTATATTTGGGGAGATTTTGTTACAAATTCTTCAGCTTTTTATTTTGACCGATTTGAATTTTACAGGGATGAAAATGATGAGAACATCGAACAAATTTGCACACTCACAGGAACTTATAATAATATTAATAATGAATTTATTCTTGGTTGGTCTCGGGATAAAAATGAAGGCCAGTTAGAATTTGAAGTACATTATGCCTTTGATGATATTCATGAAAATGGATGGCAATCCAGTATCCCAGCTCCAGATGGGGTAGTATCTTCATGGAATGAATATTCTTATAATATACTTGGATATAATACTTCTGATATTGATCTGGAAAACCACACTCAGATTTATTTTGCTATCAAACCAAAGAATAGCAATCGTTTCAGGCAGATTATAATTCCTATCAATTAAAAAACTAAACGCTTCGAAGTTTACAACCAAGGCTGTAAACTTCGAAGACTAATATAAAACAAAATACACCCCTTTAACGTCTAAATGATTATGAAACGAATTTATTTTTTTACCACAGTTATATTTTTAAGCTGTTTTAAACTTATGGCACAAACTACAGAGGTCGTAAAAATTAATAACCCAAATGGAATGGTGCTTAACGGAAATGACCTGTACATTGTCGATTCTGACGGAGGCAAAATTTCTAAAATAGACATTACAGCAACCACACCAATGCTAACAGATGTAGTAACAAACTTGGGTCGTCCCATAAGAATATTGCTTAATGGAACTGATTTATATTTTACTGAAGCTACTGGAAATAAAATTTCTAGAATAGACATTAATGCAGTTATGCCAACTGTAGAAGATATTATAACAGGATTGGATGCTCCAGCTGGAATGGTACTTAATGGAGACGATCTATATTTTACTGAATATGAAGCAGGTTTAATTTGTAAAATAAATATTAACACAACTACACCAACAACAAAAGAGGTCGTAGCATCAAATGGATTGAATAGGCCTTTCGACATAGTACTCTACGGACATGATTTGTATATTAGTGAATTTTCTGGCAATAGTATTTCTAAGATAGATATTACTGAAGCAATTCCAATAACAGCTGTTGGTGTAACTGGTGGATTCAACGAGCCTGCTGGAATGGTACTTAATGGAGATGATTTATTTATTGCTGAATTAGATGGTAACAAAATCTCTAAAATAGACATTAATGTAGCTATACCAACAGCAGAAGATGTAGTAACAGGATTAGATGGTCCAGTTGGA
>NZ_JAUOEK010000128.1 GCF_030540835.1 Flavivirga aquimarina
TGGCAGACTGAAAGTCTGCTTCGTGAAATATGGTAAAACTGAATTCGTGTGAATTCGTGAAATTCGTGTCAAAAGTTTTTAGAAGCTGAAAGCGACATGCACTAAAGTACATAGTTTTAACTCCATTTGAGACCAATAAAAACGCTACTTATTTATTATTAAATTCTTGAAAAATTTACACATGTAAGTATTAACTCTCATTTCGATTCTTTTCAACTAATAATTTAATATTTATTGGTTAAAATGCACTTATTCACGTTAAAATATTGAAAATAAGAAACTTACGTGACTTTGGCATTACTGTTGTTTCTAAAGAGTATAACCTTCTTGATTTGTATGAATCAAGTTTAAACAAAAAAAGATGTTTACATTTAAGAAAAAGGCCATAAAAGAAGATGCTAAATTTATTATTGATATAGTATCCAATTATTCCAATGATGAATCTATAAAAAAATTGATTTCTCCTATTTCTGATGAATATTTTTTGATAGACGATAAAAACAAAATATCTATTTGTGTAAGTGACGGAAAAATCACGCTATCTAATCATACTTTTTTATATAAAAAGTTATTTAATCTATCGTTTACTGATAAGCTCAAAAAACAAATAAGAGAAGCTATGGAGCAAGAAATGCTTATTTTAAAGGAATCTCTTTTTAAAAATGAAACAGATCTTCTCTCTAAAATTTTAAACTTATCAACAAAAAAGAACAACCCTTATATTATTAAACCTAACTTTAAAACAAGTTAAAAGTATAAACATCGTTTATAGAATTTCGTTAGGATCCCAAAAAACAGTATCTAAATCCTGTATTTGGTTATCTATAACCTTAACTCCTTCGCTTTCCAATAATTGTTGCATTAAATTCGTGCCATCAAAATGGTGTTTACCTGTTAATAAGCCCTTTCTATTTACAACGCGATGTGCAGGAACATCTTTACCTCCAGAACCATTCATGGCATAGCCTACCATACGCGCACTCCTTGCTGCTCCTAAGTAGTTAGAAATAGCGCCATAACTAGTCACTCTGCCATAAGGGATTTGTTTGGCAACCTCGTAAACTTTATCGAAGAAATTTAGGGTTTCCGGTTTCATAATCTACAGTTCTTTAATGATATTGATTAGTGTGATAATTGAAATAATACCTGTAATACCTCCAATAACATAATTCATACCTTTTTGAGATGTAAATGATTTCCCTTTTATTTTATCGAAAAAGAAAATATACATGTATAACATCACGAAAGTCCCCATAGCTGCTCCTGCCACATAAGATATAACACTAATTTGGTCAAAGGCCATCCACCCAAAAGATGCCAGTGTAATAGTCATATATGCCTGGTAAGGAATCGGGAACACATTAATAGCCGAGAGGAACATACCTTGAAAAAACCGACTATGCTTACTACGTATTTGTGGCTCTATTTGTTGCTTAGGTTTTGATTTTGCTATAAGTAAAAAATAGACCGTTATTAGTATAAAAATTACAAACGCAACCCGTTGTAGAATGTCCACAACTTCTATATGTTTACTTAAATATCTTGCAAAAACAGTAGCTGCATAAGTTTGAAGTACCACAACAACACAAACACCTATAGAAAACGTAATGCCTCGTGCATACCCTTCTTTTAAACTTATTTTAGCCGCTGTCATATTTAACAGTCCTGGGGGAATAACTCCTATTAAAGCTATAAATAATCCTAAAACGAAGATAAAAGTTATGTTCACTAATGCTTAATTTTGAATCGAATATACGTAATTGGTTTGTTTTGTTCTAAATATTGCGATTCGTAAAACGTTTGAATACTAGTAACTTCTTCTGGACTCCCTTCTTGTTTATACACATTATGGTTCGCATAAAGCACCTCATGTCCTGCACCGTGTAATAAACCAAGAGTATACCCATGCATGAATTCACTATCGGTTTTTAGGTTAACAACCCCTTCTGCTTTTAGTATTTTTTTATAGCGTTTTAAAAATGTCTCATTAGTCATTCTATGTTTAGTACGCTTGTATTTTATTTGCGGATCTGGAAAGGTAATCCATATTTCGTCTACTTCATTTTCTGCAAAAGCATAATCTATTAACTCGATTTGAGTTCTTAAAAAAGCAACATTTGGAATATCTTCTTCAATGGCTGTTTTGGCTCCTCTCCAAAAACGTGCCCCTTTAATATCTATTCCTATAAAGTTTTTATCGGGATATTTTTTTGCTAATGCTACAGAGTATTCTCCTTTTCCACAACCTAGCTCCAATACTAATGGGTTTTTATTTTTAAATACCGATGTTCTCCAACAACCTTCCAGCTCATACTCACCACTAACCAATTCATTTCTAGATGGTTGAAACACATTTGAAAAAGTCTCGTTTTCTTTAAATCGTCTGAGTTTATTTTTGCTTCCCACTATTATTTAAGATTTTGGTAAAATTAAGGAAATATACGAGAGTGTTTATATGCTTATCTTTGTTTTTACTGAAAATTTGCGTGTGGTATTATCGCAAGATTCTTTTTTAATTAGTTAATACTCTAAATTAAAAAAGATGTTGCTAAAACCTCGACTTTTAAACACAAAAGGCACGCTATAAACTATTTATGAAAAAACGGATTTTAGTTGCACCTTTAAACTGGGGCTTAGGGCATGCCACAAGAAGCATCCCCATTATTTACGAGTTAATAAAACATGGGTTTGAACCCATTATTGCTAGCGATGGAGTTGCTTTAACACTTTTACAGAAGGAATTCCCTAAACTTTCATCAATAGAATTGCCTTCTTACAATGTTACCTATGCTAAAAAGAGAGCGCATTTTAAATTAAAAATGATTAAGGATTCGCCTAAGCTTCTTAAAGCCATTAAGGCTGAAAAAAAAGCAACGAAGCTTATTGTGGAAACCCATAACATTAAAGGTATTATCTCCGATAACCGATTGGGCGTTTATAGTAAAAAAGTACCATCTGTCTTTATAACTCATCAATTAAATGTTTTAACAGGGAGCACCACATGGTTAAGCACAAAAATGCATCAAAAAATCATAAAAAAGTTTAATGTGTGCTGGGTTCCTGATACCGAAGGAGATATAAATTTAAGTGGAAAACTTGGGCATCGTAATAATTTTGAAATACCTACAGAATATATTGGTCCTTTAAGTAGGTTTGAAAACAAACGTTTGGAGATTAAGACTGATTTAATGGTATTGATTTCTGGACCAGAACCACAGCGTACACTCCTTGAAAAAAAACTTTTTTTGGAATTAAAAAACTACAAAGGAAACGTGTTTTTTGTTAAAGGCATTATGGAAAAAGAGCAAACAATACAGATTATAGGAAATATGACGGTTTATAATTTTATGACTTCTAATTTACTGGAAAAAACTATTAATGAAAGTGCGTTAATTATATCTCGATCTGGCTACACCACTATTATGGATTTAGCAAAACTTAATAAAAAAGCATTTTTTATACCTACACCCGGACAGTTTGAACAGGAATATTTAGCGAAAAGACTAACAGATTTAGAATTGGTGCCAAGTTGCAGTCAAGAAGACTTTTCATTAGATAAATTAAAAAGTATTTCTTCTTTTAAAGGATTAAAATCTTTTGATAGTCATGTGAATTTTAAGAAGCTATTCAACCTTTTCGAGTGTGAATGAAAACTCACTCCCAACACCAAATTCACTTTCTACATATATTTTTTCGTTGTGTGCTTCTATGATATGTTTTACTATAGAAAGCCCTAAACCTGATCCTCCTTCTTTACGAGATCCACTTTTATTAACTCTATAAAAACGTTCAAACAACCGAGGAAGGTGGCTTTTTTCTATACCTTCTCCATTATCTGTAACGCGAATAATAACCTTGTTTTTTATTAAATTTTCAATACTAATTTCGGTAGTTCCTTTATCTCTACCATATTTTAAGGAGTTAACAATTAAGTTTGCTAATACTTGCTGAATTCGTTCTTTATCTGCCTTAACCAGCACTGGATTGTTATAGTCAGTATCGAAAGTAAGTGTGATTCTCTTTTTGCTAGCTTTAATTTCCAGCATTTCGAATACATTTTTAACTAATTCTACAATATCAAATTCTTCTATATTTAAACTTAAATCACCAACTTCTAATTTGGTTATCATATCTAAATCCTTAATAATATAGCCTAATCGTTCAACACCTTTACTGGCTCTTTCTAAATACTTTTTTTGTATTCTTTTATCGTCCATGGCACCATCTAACAATGTAAGAATGTATCCTTGTACTGTAAATAATGGTGTTTTAAGTTCATGAGAGACATTCCCCAAAAACTCTTTTCTATACTTTTCTCGAACTTTTAAAGTTTCTATTTCGATCTTTTTATCTCGCGCAAACTTATCAATCTCCTGAGTAAGTGTTCGCATATCTGTAGTAATAGGTCCTTTACTTAAGCTAGCAGATTCTAAAAGTGTTAAATCATCGTATATTTTTTTAACACGTTTATATATAAATCGTTCTACACTAAATTGAATTATTACAAAAGAAAAGATATAAACGCTTACTAAAAAAGCAAGCACGTAAAACCACCTAAACTCATATAAATAGTATAAAAAAACACTCACTAAGAGTGTTGTGTATAATGCTATATAAAGTGATGTTTTTATTGAAAACCTATATGATCTTTTAAATTTTGCTTGCATTATTCTACAAACTTGTAGCCTACTCCTTTTATAGTTTTAAAACTATTATCTCCTAATTTTTCTCTTAACTTACGAATATGTACATCGATTGTTCTACCTCCTACAACAACTTCATTACCCCAAACGGCATCAAGAATTTCATCTCTTTTAAAAACTTTTCCTGGTTTTGATGCAAGTAAAGATAGTAATTCAAATTCTTTTCTTGGTAAAATAATTTCTTCACCTTTTGAAATAATCTTATACTCATCTCTATTTATTACTAAACTCCCTATTTTAACCGTATTGGAGGCATCCTCTTCTTTAAAGCGTCTTAAAAGCGCTTTTACTTTACTAACTAAAACTTTTGGTTTTATTGGCTTAGTTATATAATCATCTGCACCAGCGTCAAAACCTGCAACCTGAGAATAGTCTTCTCCTCTTGCTGTTAAAAAAGTAATAATACAATTCTTTAAGTCAGAATTTTTTCGAATCAATTCACAAGCTTCGATACCGTCCATCTCAGGCATCATTACATCTAGAATAATTAATTGTGGAAGTTCCTTTTTAGCTTTTTTTACACCTTCATATCCATTCTCGGCAGTAATAACCTGGTAACCTTCACTCGATAAATTATATCCAACGATCTCTAAAATATCCGGCTCATCATCAACTAATAATATCTTAATATCATTCTTTTTCATACTTATAATAATAAATTATATTTATTTCTTAAAGTAAAGATAAAACTAATAATACGGTTTTATGGATACTCACAAATTAATAACATTAACGTAACAACCAAGTTACAGTAATTTAAACTTTCGACAAAATAACTAAATCTTTAACACTTTTTTGGCATCACTTTTGCAATGATTTATTACCTTTATAACGTTAAACAGAACGTATGAAAAAAAACTACTTGTTTGTTTTATTTTTAACCTTAACATTTGCGATAACTCAGCATGGGTTTGCACAAAGTAATGTTAATGGGGATTCTGTACAACAAAATATAGAAGGTTTGTCTATATATCCCAACCCTGTTAATAAAGGTAAAACCTTTATATATTTAACGTCTAAACGTAATTTAACTAAGAAGATTGAATTCTTTAATGTTTTAGGGAAACGGGTTTATTCTATCATTTTAACTGGCAAACAAGTAAACATTTCTAATTTAAGTAAAGGAGTCTATATTTTAAAGATTACTGAAAACGACATTAGCGAAACTAGAAAATTAGTGATTAAATAATAATATCACAACAATTCATAAATTTTAAAAGCGTTACCAATGGTAGCGTTTTTTTATTTTACATATTTTTGTTTTCATAATTATGATTGATATTAATTCTGTTTTCAACATTAATAATCAAACCGAGTTTGAAGATTTAGCGATGCAAATTTTTAAATTTCAATTTGAAAACAATTCTGTTTATCGTTCTTTTTGTGATTTATTATATAAACATCCTAGTGACATAAAGGCTATAGAAGATATTCCTTTTTTACCTATTCAATTCTTTAAATCTCATAAAATACTAAGTACTAAAGACACCATTAAAACTACTTTCTCAAGTTCTGGTACTACTGGTAGTATAACAAGTAAACATCATGTAACAGATTTAGATATTTATAATAAAAGTTTTAGTAAAGGGTTTCAGCAATTCTACGGAAATGTTGAAGACTATGCCATTCTGGCTTTATTACCTTCTTATTTAGAGCGTGAAGGTTCTTCTTTAATATATATGGTAGACACCATGATTAAACAATCAAAACATGCTGAAAGTGGGTTTTATTTAGATAACTATTCCGAATTGAAAGACACATTAATAACATTGGACTCTCGTGGAAAAAAAATATTATTAATAGGTGTGTCTTTTGCCTTATTAGATCTGGTTGAAGCTCATCAATTTAATTTAAATAATACGATTATAATGGAAACTGGTGGTATGAAAGGACGGAGAAAAGAACTTATTAGGGAAGCACTACATACAACATTAAAAACAGGCTTTGGAGTAAATGCAATACATAGTGAATATGGTATGACCGAGCTTTTAAGCCAAGGCTATTCTAAAGGACACGGTATCTTTAATTACCCTAACTGGATGCAAATATTAATACGTGACACCGAAGATCCGCTTTCCATACTATCATCGGGTAAAACCGGAGGAATAAATGTTATTGATCTTGCCAACATAAATTCCTGCTCTTTTATTGCTACTCAAGATTTAGGTCGTATTAATAATAATGGCACATTCGAAATTATTGGGCGCTTTGATAATTCAGATATTCGCGGATGTAATTTGATGGTACTTTAACCTTATTTAGTACATAGAAAAATTAAACTTTTTAAAAAAAATAATTTTCCTGTAAGTTATTTAAAACAGATACGACGAAATAACCAGCTAAGAAAAAGAAAAATTTAATTTGTTAATTGTTTGGTTTGGTTAAGACAAAACCCTGATTTTAAAATCAGGGTTTTGTTTTTTTAGGAAGACTATCACCAATTAGTAAACGCTTTTATCCCTTTATATTTCTTCGAGCAATAATCCCTTTTAGAAAAGTTTTCATCCGTTAAAAGTAAATTTTATTTCATACTATCTATAGTAACTACATTCATAGACCAGAAACCCGTAATAAAGGGTAGATCTTCAACTTTAAATGTGCATAAATAATTGATTTAAAAAATCTTTCTGTAGTAAAAATAACATTTTATTTACTTTCCTGTAACGAAATATTTATGCTGAAATTCTAAGTTTACTTTAATATAAACTAAATTTATTATGAAAACTAAAACAACACATTTTACCAGCTTTTTTCTATTAACATCTATCGTTTTAGTACTATTTTCTTGTAGTATAGATAGCATAGAAAATTCTGAAATTACCGCAACAACTACAACAAAAGAAGAAGCTAAAGCTTCAAAAGTAACGCAAAGCGTGGCTACGGTTACGTACACCGATGAAGCTATTGCCCAAGAGTATGCTCCTCAATTTTTCCAGGATGTCGATACTACCGATGGTCCATGTAGTAACCAATCTAAAAGTGGTTCTGCAGATTGGATAGCAGCGGTCGATTACGATGGTGACTGGAACACTTCTAACAACTGGGACAACATGGTTTCTGGTAGAAATTCCGGACAACTAAAACCTTATGTTTACTATTATGTAACTTACACAGCAACACATTTTTTCATTTTGTATAGTGTGTACCATCCTAGAGATTGGACAGATATCTTATTTTTATGTTCTCTAGATTCTCATGAAAACGATATGGAGGCTGTATTAATAACAGCAGAAAGAAACACTAATGGTAGTTTTGGTAGTATTATAAATGCTCAGACTATTTGGCATTCGGATATTTACGATTATACTAATAGTGAGTTATTAATAATATCTAACACTAATACTTCTAAGTTCTTTATTGAAGCCAAAGGACATGGTATTAGAAAAATGAACGGTTCATCAGACATGGACGGTTCGTACATCGAGTATTATTATGATGGAGCTCCAGCTGTAACGCCAGACAAAGATTCTCATAATTTACCTCAAACCGTACATTATAATTTACTTGCTTTAGAAAGTACGTTATGGCTTCAACGCAACAACCCTTTAACTGTAACTGGTACAGCTCTTGTAGGTGATAATGGCAGCGGAAGTAATAAAGCTAGTACTCCTTGGGGATGGGAAAATGGTGTGCTTTGTAAAAACCCTGCACAATACTTAAAAAATAAATATAATTGGACTAATTTTTCTACAAATTATATTAGTGATACCCCAATACAGTAATTAAGATAAACACTTATTCTTTTAGCAAAATTGCCTTTTTGAAAAATCAAAAAGGCAATTTTTATTTGATGCGTAAAACAAAATAGTTTTTCTTTCCGCGCTGCAACAAAACAAACTTATTATTTATTAAGTCTTTATTGCTTATTTTATAATCGTCCTTTACTTTCTCTTTATTTACAGAAATAGAGTTTTCTTTAAGTGCTCTTCTTGCTTCTCCGTTAGATTTTAAAAAATTAGTTTTTGCAGATAACGCTCCAATCATGTCCAAACCATTTCCTTCTATTTCAGATTTAGAAATTTCAGCTTGAGGAACTCCATTAAAAATATCATTTAAAGTTTCATCATCATATTTTTCGAAAACATCTTTTGTTGAATCTTTACTAAATAAAATATTTGAAGCTTCAATTGCAAACTGTAAATCTTCCTCAGAATGAACCATCTTAGTTATTTCTTCAGCTATTTTCTTTTGAAGAATTTTTCGGCCTTCATCTAATTTATGTTCATTAATTATGCTATTTACCTCCTCTTTACTCAAAAAAGTAAAAATCTTAATATACTTTTCGGCATCTTCATCACTAGTATCTAACCAATATTGATAGAATTTATATGGTGATGTTCTATTGGCATCTAACCATACATTACCTCCTTCGGATTTTCCAAATTTAGAACCATCAGACTTTGTAATTAATGGGCAGGTTATAGCATACCCTTTTCCGTTGGCAATTCTTCTAATTAATTCAGTTCCTGTTGTAATATTACCCCACTGGTCGCTTCCTCCCATTTGTATGGAGCAATCACTTTCTTTATATAAATGAAGAAAATCGTATCCTTGAACGAGTTGATATGTAAACTCAGTAAAGCTCATCCCTTCAGACGACTCTGATGAAATTCTATTTTTTACAGAATCTTTTGCCATCATATAGTTTACAGTAATATGCTTACCAACATCGCGAATAAATTCAAGAAATGAAAAGTCTTTCATCCAATCATAATTATTCACTAAAACCGCTGCGTTTTGGGCATCGCTCTCAAAATCTAAAAAATGTGATAATTGATTTTTAATGGCATCTTGGTTATGGCGCAATGTTTTTTCATCTAACAAATTGCGTTCGTTCGATTTTCCTGACGGATCGCCAATCATTCCTGTGGCTCCTCCAACTAATGCCACCGGTTTGTGTCCACAACGTTGATAATGTGCCAAAAGCATAATTGGCACCAAATTTCCAATATGTAAAGAATCGGCTGTTGGGTCAAAACCCACATAAGCACTGCGCATACTATCCATTAAATGTGCTTCAGCTCCGGGCATTACGGTATGTATCATACCTCTCCATGTTAACTCTTCAACAAAATTCTTTATCATTATTATTTATTTTTTACAAAACTATGGCAAAGATAAAAATCAATGTATAATTACTTAGGTATTATGAATAATTCTTTACTCGAAAATATATGGTTTAAAAAGCATTAGATGCTAAAAGTTGTCTCATAGAGCACTTCAATTCTTATCAACATAAACTAAAATCGGGATATTTTATAAATCGGTAGCTTAATAAGTTCTCCTTGACACTCAAACAAGACATTTATTTAGCTGTTAATTACACCTAAATACTCTTAAATATTTTATTACTTTCGTTACATGATTTTAGTTACAGGAAGTACGGGCTTAGTTGGCTCTCATTTACTTTACAAACTCGTTAGCAGTAACGAGAAAGTTAGAGCTATTTACAGAGCAGAAAAAAAACTTGCCAACGTAAAATCTGTTTTCGCTACTTACACTTCTAACTACGAGTCTCTTTTTAAAACTATTGAATGGGTAAAGGCAGATCTTTTGGATATTCCTGCTTTATCTGAAGCTTTTATAGGGATTACTCATGTATATCATTGTGCTGCATTCGTCTCTTTCGAACCAGATAAATATCAAATACTACGGAAAACAAATATTGAAGGAACTGCAAATATTGTAAATCTCTGTTTATCTAATGCTGTTAATAAACTTTGCTATGTAAGTTCTGTAGCAACTTTAGGAAACGCCATTAATAATGAAGACATTACAGAAGATACTATCTGGAACCCAGAAGACGATAATAGTGTTTATGCTATTACAAAGTATGGTGCAGAAATGGAGGTTTGGCGTGCTACACAAGAAGGTCTTAATGTTGTAATTGTTAATCCCGGTGTTATTTTAGGTGCCGGTATTTGGCGTTATGGCACCGGAAGTTTCTTTAAAAAAGCACATAAGGGTTTTAAATATTACACCTCTGGTACCATTCCCCTTATTGCTATTGAAGATGTGGTTTCTATTATGATAACACTTATAAAAAGCGATATTTTAAATGAGCGCTTTGTATTAGTTGCAGAAAATTGGACTTACAAACAGTTTTTACAAGCTTTAGCTAAATCGGTTCATGCAAAACCTCCAGAAAAACTGGCTAGTAGTTGGTTATTAAAATTAGTTTGGAAACTAGATTGGCTAAAAACTAAATTAACGGGTAAACGAAGACAATTAACAAAACATATTGCTAGATCGCTATCTACAGAAACAAAATATAATAGCAATAAAATTAAATCTGTTTTAAATTACAAGTTTAAACCTATTGACAAAACTATTGATACTATTGGCGATTTTTATCTGAAGAAATAGGTGAAATTAAACGGTTTTCTTCTTTAAGTGTTTTTTGTACCGGTATCTCTGTTAATGAATCCTTTATTCCAAGTACTTTTAAAGAATCTTTAATTTTTAATAAATTTAAGGAGTCTTTTTTCTTAGATACCAATTTAAGAGAATCTTCTATTCTTATTTTCTCCTCTTCTTCCTTAAACTTCACATTAAGGAACTCTAAACTATCTTTAACCTTAGCATAAATCTCTTCGTAATCCTTTATATAAAAGGCATAATATTCATTGCTCAGGGCAAACTGTAGGCTATCTATATTGTGCTTGGTAAAAACATACGTGTTCAATTTAACACCACGATTTTCCATTACTTTTCTGTTCTTAGAATTTGCAGAGGCTATTAATTTAGCATCAATTAAGATATCGACCATTTTCTCCTTGGATATTAAATTATCGGGTTTCTTTGGCTTATCTATACTATAACATGCAGAAACAAGTATAATAACACTTAAATATATTGTAAATCGTCTTAAAATCATCTATTAAAAGTTAATCGTTTGGCTGCTTTTACATTATTGAATTTAGAATTTTGATACACTAAACTACCGTTTAAAAATGTATGTGTAATTCTAGATTTAAAGGTTACACCTTCAAAAGGAGACCACCCACACTTATATAAAATATTATCTTTATTTACAGTCCATGGGTTATTTAAATCTACTAACACCAAATCTGCAAAATAACCTTCTTTAATAAAACCCCTTCTCGCAATTTGAAATAAAATTGCTGGATTATGGCACATTTTTTCAACCACCTTTTCTATAGAAATTCTACCTTTATGATACATTTCTAATAGCGCTGGTAAGGCATGTTGTACCAACGGACCTCCAGATGGTGCTTTAGTATAAACGTTTTCTTTTTCCTCTAAAGTATGTGGCGCATGGTCGGTGGCTATAACATCTATTCTGTCGTCTAACAAAGCTTTCCATAATTGTGCTCTGTCATCTTTATTTTTTACCGCTGGATTCCATTTTATAAAAGTGCCTTTTTTATCATAATCTTCGTCACTAAACCACAAATGATGTATACAAACCTCTGCTGTAATTCTTTTGTCCTTTAAAGGAATTTCATTGCTAAACAAATTTGTTTCTTTTCCTGTTGAAAGGTGAAATACGTGTAGTCTTGCACCTGTTTTTTTCGCTAATTCTATAGCTTTAGAAGATGATATATAACACGCTTCTTCGCTTCTTATAATGGGGTGGTATTTAATAGGGATATCGTCTCCAAACTTTTCTAAATGCTCTTGAAAATTCTTTTTTATGGTTGTTTCATCTTCACAATGAACAGAAATAAGCATATTGGTGTTTCTGAAAATTTTCTCCAATACGTCTAAATCATCAACCAACATGTTACCTGTTGAAGAACCTAAAAACAATTTTAACCCAGCAGCTTGGTTTATATCTAATTTTAAAATTTCATCTAAATTATCATTGGTTCCGCCAAACATAAACGAATAATTAGCAGATGATGTTTTCGAAGCAATATCAAATTTCTCTTCTAACTTTTCAATAGTTGTCGTTTGTGGATTGGTGTTTGGCATTTCTATAAAAGAAGTGATCCCACCAGCTATAGCTGCTTTAGACTCTGTTTCTATATTTGCTTTATGCGTTAACCCCGGCTCTCTAAAGTGAACCTGATCGTCTATAGCCCCCGGCAATAAATATTTCCCTTCTGCATCTACAACAAGGACATCGTTGGATTTCACACTTATCGAATCGCTTATCTCTTTAATATATTCACCTTCAATTAACACATCTCCATTAAAGATAACGCCTTCGTTTACAATATTTGCATTCTTAATAAGTGTCGACTTCATATAACTTTTATTTTTTAAAAAGACTTTTTAATTTCATGGAAATAACTCCAAAAATAGCTTCAGAAATGATACTTGAACTTAGTTTTGATTCTCCTTTTGTTCTATCGGTAAAAATAACTGGTACTTCAATAATCTTAAACTGCTTTAAATAGGCTTTAAATTTCATTTCAATTTGAAACGCGTAACCAATAAATTTTATAGCATCTAAATTTATTGTCTCAAGTACTTGTCGCTTATAACAAACATAACCAGCTGTTGTGTCGTGAACTTTCATACCTGTAATAATACGCACATATTTTGATGCACAATAAGACATAAGCACACGGCTCATTGGCCAATTAACAACATTTACACCTGTTACATATCTGGAACCTATAGATAAATCTGCACCATCTAAATGACATGCATTATATAGTTTTATTAAATCTTTTGGGTTATGCGAGAAATCTGCATCCATTTCAAAAATATATTTATAGGTCTTATCTAAACACCATTTAAAACCATAAATATAGGCTGTTCCCAATCCCGATTTTTCTTTTCGTGTTTCTAAAAATAATCTATCAGGAAAATCAGTTTGAAGTTCTTTTACCTTTAAAGCTGTTAAATCTGGTGAATTATCATCAACAATAAGGAGGTGAATACTATCAGATTGAGAAAACACAGCTTTTATAATAGCTTCAATATTTTCTATCTCATTATATGTTGGAATGATAACAATTGTATCTTTCATTCTCTAACTTTATTAAAGATCTTTTTTATTTTTAGCAAATGTACACTAATAACCTTTTATTTTTTTTAAATATTCCTTAATAATTATAAGCATAATGTTAATAATTATAATAATTTTATAGCATGTTTCGGGAGACTATTTCAAATGAGTTATACACAATTTTATTAGTTGCAGGGTTCCTTATTGTAGCTATCGCAAAATTGACTTCTCCAAGACGTTTTGAAGACTTTATATATGTTTTAGGGAATTCTAAATACCTTAAAATTTACTCTAGAGAGCAAAAGTTTTTAGATAAATTTGATGCCTTATTATTTGGCAATTTAATTCTTTCTTTATCTCTTTTTATCTTTATCGCTTACCAATACACGACAGATAATATACCTTTTTCAGCAGATGCCATGTTTAAACTGGCTTTTAGCATTGGTGTTTTCATTTTAATAAAGGTTCTTATTGAACGCCTTCTTGGTAGCCTTTTCGAAATTGATAATCAAATAGATCAATACCTATTTCAGAAAATTAGTTATAAAAACTACTTAGGTGTTTTATTGCTTCCTATAAATACGCTACTGCTATTTAGTTTTAAACCGTCTTTACCAATTATATACATAATAGTTGTTTTATTGTTAATTGTTTATATTATTGGCCTTATTACTTCTTTTAAAACACATCAAAGTTTAATAAAACATAATTATTTTTATTTTATTTTGTATCTTTGCGCTCTCGAAATCTCACCTTATATTATTTTATACAAGGTGTTTTTTTACCAATAATTAGACAGAACAAACTACTTACACGTATGAAAGTAAAGACAATTTTAGTATCTCAACCAGAACCTAAAATAGAGAATTCACCCTACTTTGATTTACAAGAAAAGCAAAAGGTAAAAATAGATTTCAGACCTTTTATTCATGTTGAAGGTGTCTCTGCAAAAGATATTAGACAACAAAAGGTTGATTTAAATAATTACACGGCGATTATTTTAACTAGCAGAAATGCTGTAGATCATTTTTTCAGGATTGCAGAAGAGATGCGATTTAAGGTACCAGATACTATGAAATATTTTTGTCAGTCTGAGGCGGTTGCCTTCTATCTTCAAAAGTATGTGGTATATAGAAAACGTAAAATTTATGTTGGTAAACGTACGTTTTCAGAATTATCGCCATTAATTAAGAAATATAAAGAAGAAACTTTCTTATTACCTAACACAGATAAAGTAAAACCAGAAGTTCCTGCTACTTTAGACGCATTAGGTGTTAATTGGAAACAAGCCACTTTTTATAAAACCGTAGTTAGCGATTTATCTGATTTAGCTGATGTGTATTATGATGTTTTAGTATTTTTTAGCCCTTCTGGAATAGAATCTTTATTTCAGAATTTCCCAGATTTCAAACAAAACGATACGCGAATTGCTGTTTTTGGAAATACTACAATAAAAGCTGTAGAAGAAAAAGGGTTGCGAGTAGATATTGCTGCACCAACACCCGAAACGCCATCAATGACTATGGCTTTACAGAAATATATTGATAAAGTTAATAAAGGAAAATAAACCAATTATTCTTATAAAGAAAAAGGGACGATTTAAAAAATCATCCCTTTTTTATTTTATTTAATGTCCCGTCTCTTTAGACGCTTAGTTTATTAAAATGCATAACGTTGCGGACCTCCACGTCTGATCTCTTCGTTACAATGTGCTTCAAACTTTTTAAAGTTCTCACGAAACGCATTAGTCAATTTAAACGCTGTTTTATAATATTTTTCATCATCTCCCCAAGTTGCTCTCGGGCTTAAAACACTTGTTGGCACTCCCGGGCATTCTCTAGGTTGTGCTACACCAAAAACAGAGTGTATATGGTAATCATCATAATTATACAACCCTAAATCGCCGTTTAAGACAGCATTAATCATAGCTCGGGTATATTTTAATTTCATTCTTGTACCTATACCATAGGGGCCGCCAGTCCAACCAGTATTTACCAACCACACATTAACTCCCGAATCTGTCATTTTTTTACTTAGCATTTCGGCATATTTAGCTGGGTGTAAAGGCATAAAAGGCGCACCAAAACATGCTGAAAAAGACGGTTGCGGTTCTACAACACCGGCTTCTGTTCCTGCTACTTTTGCTGTATATCCAGAAATAAAATGATAGGCTGCTTGACTAGGTGTTAACTTAGATATTGGAGGTAATACTCCAAAAGCATCGGCCGTTAAAAAGAAAATGTTCTTTGGGTTTTTGCCTATTGAAGGTATTTGAATATTTTCAATATGTTCAATTGGATAACTAACCCTTGTATTTTGGGTAATAGAAATATCTTCAAAATCTACATGTCCGCCTGCATCTAAAATAACATTTTCTAGAATAGCTCCTTTTTTAATAGCATCATATATTTCTGGTTCATTATCTCTCGAAAGATTAATAACCTTAGCATAACATCCGCCTTCAAAATTAAATACAGAATTTCCGGCAGTCCAACCGTGTTCATCATCTCCAATTAAGCTTCTGTTCGGGTCTGTTGATAAGGTTGTTTTCCCCGTACCAGATAACCCAAAGAAAATAGCTGTATCTCCATCCTTACCTACATTAGCACTGCAATGCATTGGCAATGTATTTTTAAATACTGGAAGTATAAAATTAAGAGCAGAAAAAATGCCTTTTTTAATTTCTCCGGTATATCCGGTACCTCCAATTAGAGCTATCTTTTTAGAAAAGTTTAAAATGGCAAAATTATGTTGGCGCGTACCATCTTCTTCAGGGTTTGCCATAAAACCAGGTGCGTTAACCACTGTCCACTCTGGGGTGAAATCTTTTAACTCATCGTCTGTAGGTCGCAAAAACATATTATAAGCAAATTGATTGCTCCAGGGGTACTCATTAATAACGCGAATATTTAATTTATAATCTTCGTCTGCACAGGCATAACTATCTCTTACAAAAACCTCTTTATTAGACAAATAGTCAACCACCTTATTATATAATACATCAAATTTATCAGTACTAAATGGAATATTAATATCTCCCCACCAAATACGGTCTTGTGTTATATCGTCTTTAACAATAAATCGGTCTTTAGGAGATCGACCAGTAAACTCACCAGTATTAACTGCTAAAGCTCCGGATGAAGCTTCTAAACCCAGTCCTTTTTCAACCGTAATAGCATGAAGTTGTTCTGGAGAAAGTTGATACTTTACATCGGCATTTTTTATCCCGTATTCCTCTAACGAAATCGTTTTCGCAGCTTGATTGTAGTTTACCATAATTTGTTATAAAATTATTTATTGCGTAAAATTAAAACAATTATTTTAAATTATCCGCTATTTATTGTCGTTTTTAGATTCTATTTTTAAGAAATTCGCAATCATAACTCCCCATGCTAAAATTAGAAGCAATCCACCTATTGGAGTTACAAAACCAACCGTTTTGAAATTAAAAGTTGTTAACAAATTTGTTGCTAGCCCATAAATAGATCCTGAAAATAAAATAATTCCCAATACAATTAAATAGTATAAAACCTTTTTCGTTTTTTGTTGAATATATGTAGTAGTTCCTACAAATAATAGTAAAATAGCATGATACATCTGGTATCTTACACCTGTCTCAAAAGTTTGTTGGGATTCAACTGTAATTAATTCTTTTAATGCATGCGCCCCAAATGCTCCTAAAATAACAGCTAATAAACCAAAAATTGATGCTGTAATTAATATTTTTTTGTTCATAATATGTGTTTTGTTATAACTATAAAAACCTATTGTATTTATTAAATTCGCTACTACAAAACTAATTAACTTATTTTCATTATGCGAAAAATTTTAGTCATAGGTTCAGGGAAATCAGCTTCCAGTCTTCTAAAATATTTGTTAGATAAATCGGGTACAGAAAACCTTTTTATTACTGTTGGAGATTTAAACCTTAATACTGCAAAAAAACTAATTGGTAATAATAAAAATGCTAAAGCTATATTATTGGACATTTTCGATGCAACATCACGAACCAATGCTATAAAAGAGGCAGATATTGTTGTATCTATGCTCCCTGCCCGTTTTCATATTGAAGTTGCTAAAGATTGTGTTTTATTAGGAAAACATATGGTTACGGCATCATACGTAAGTCCGGAAATGCAGGCTTTAGATGCCGATGCAAAAGCTAAAGGACTTGTGCTTATGAATGAAATAGGCGTCGATCCAGGTATAGATCATATGAGTGCGATGCAAGTTTTAGATCGTATACGCAACAATGGTGGGAAAATAATCTTATTTGAATCGTTTACAGGAGGTTTAGTGGCTCCCGAAAGCGATAATAACCTATGGAATTATAAATTCACCTGGAATCCCAGAAATGTAGTAACAGCTGGGCAAGGTAGTACCGCTAAATTTTTACAGGAAGGCACCTATAAATACATCCCTTATCATCGTTTGTTTAGGCGTACCGAATTTTTAGACATCGATGGTTATGGACGTTTCGAAGCTTATGCAAATAGGGATTCTTTAAAATACCAAAATGTTTACGGACTCGATCATGTTAAAACTTTATATAGAGGCACTATGAGACGCGTTGGTTTTAGTCGCGCATGGAATATTTTTGTCATATTAGGAATGACTGATGATAGCTATACCATGGATGATAGTGAAAATATGAGTTACCGCGATTTTATAAATGCTTTCTTAACTTACAGTCCTTTTGATTCTGTAGAATTAAAGCTAAGACATGCCTTAAAAATTGATCAGGATGATATTGTGTGGGATAAACTCACCGAACTCGATATTTTCAATGCTGAAAAAAAGGTGGGACTTAAAAAAGCAACTCCGGCCCAAATACTTCAAAAAATACTTATGGATAGCTGGACACTTGATGAGCATGATAAGGACATGATTGTTATGTATCATAAATTCGGTTACGAAAAAGACGGTAAGAAACATCAAATAGACGCTAATATGGTCGTTTTAGGAGAAGATCAAACCTATACTGCTATGGCAAAAACAGTTGGTTTACCTGTTGCTATGGCTACACTGGCAATTCTCAACAAGAAAATCACAACGCCCGGCGTTCAAATCCCTATTACTAAAGAAGTTTACGAACCTATTTTAAAAGAGTTGGAAACTTTTGGTGTTACATTTAGAGAAGAGGAAATACCTTATTTGGGTTATAACCCACTAAATAATTGATATTTAGTTTTATTGTTTCGACTATACTCCGATCATGACTTAGCTTGACATTCAAAAATAAGATCTCATTAAATACTTAATATCAATTTAGTTTCAAATTGAAACCAAATAGCTATTTTTATGTTTTAAAATATAATTAATGAAGTCTAAAACTAAACCTATAATAATAGATGGTATCGATAAAAAGATATTGCGTGCTCTAACAACAGATGCCCGAACACCTATTTTAGAGATCGCACGACATGTAGGTATTTCGGGCGCCGCTATTCACCAACGCTTACGAAAACTAGAAAAATCTAAACTTATTTCTGGTTCCCAGTTCATTATCGATCCAAAAGTTTTAGGCTATTCTACCATGACTTTTGTTGGTATTTATCTTGAAAAAGCTGTAAATACTGAAGATGTTATTAGAGCTTTAAAAAAAATCCCTGAAGTTTTAGAATGTCATTACACTACTGGAGACTGGAATATTTTTATAAAAATGTTAGCTTATAACAACAACCATTTAATGCAATTATTGAATACCAAAATTCAAACGATTGTTGGTGTTTCCAGAACCGAATCTATCATTTCTTTAGACCAGCAAATTAACAGACAAATACGTATATAAAGACAAATAAATCAATGTTGGTTAGGTAAAGAGGCTAACTATTTCGGCAAAGCCTATGTTGAGCAAAATTGAAGTGCTCAACATTTGTTTCGTCTTTCAACTCTCTTTTATTTTAGCCTATCCAGGAACTCCAAGGAATTCGTGATAAAAATAGAACTAAAGCAATAGTATAAAAGATAGCTATTGTTTTTAATTTTGATTTAGACGTTAGTTTCTTTTTGTGCTTAGAATAGCCAATAGTTATTAAAGCTACAGCAATAATATTTACAAAAGGGTGCTCTACGAGGTATAACCTTGCTAAGGAATTACTCATTACTTCTCCTCCTAATTCACTCCATAAATCAAATCGGGGAGACACAAAATAAAGTATCAACCCAATTAATAATTGAATATGGGATACTATTAAAGTAAATAGTGATTTTCTAAAATCGTTGGCTTGATATTCTTTATCCCCAAATGTTTTTATCAAAGCATTGACTGCGGCAATTATTAAAACAACAAGCACTAAATATGCCCAATAAGAATGTAATGTTAATATAACGTCGTACATAATATTATTAAAATTTGTTCATACAAATGTACTAATTAAAAGCATAAAAAAGAGGCATCCTAAAAAGTGATGAAACTTTTTTAGATGCCTCTTTTAAATTATATATCGACAATTCGTTTAGAATTTGTAACGCATGCTAAAGTTCCATGTTCTACCTAAACCAAAGTAACCTCTGTTATCAACACTAATACCATTGAACGTATCATCCCCAGCATCAGCAGTTACATTCGTTGACAATTCTGAAAGATAAACTTCATAGAAAACATTATTTACATTCGCTCTAAAACTCAAAGATTTATCTTTGAATTTTCCTAATAACATTTTATAAGAAAGCCCCATATCTACAATATCGTAAGAAGGTAGTTTTAGGTTCTCTTTTGTCCCTCCAACATTAGCATATAAGTTATCGTACATTCTCCAATCTGCATCAAAAGAAAATCTTTCACAAATTTGATAGTCTATCCCTAAACCAACTGTAAACTGTGCCGCATCACCTACTTTACCTCCATCAATATCTTCAGTTTCAGTGCTAATTATATTTTGATCTTCATCTGTTACTCTGGTTAATACTTCTCCTTGATAAACCCAATCTCCAATAGACAAGAACCCTTTTAGTTTTAACTGAGGCATCAATTTAGCAATAAAATCTACTTCCACACCTGTGTGTATCTGATCTAATCCTTCTTGTTGCTCATATATTACAACATCATTAACAATATCTGACGATGTTCCTACTCTATCTGTCCATGCCGTTCTATAGGCATTGATATTGGCAGAAAAATTTGGGCTTTTAAAACTATACCCTGCTTCTAATCCGAAAATCGTTTCATTTTGCGTTAGTGGATTTATTTGATTAGTAAAATTCAAGTAAATCGTATCGTGAAAAGGTTGACGAGAATAATAACCTGTATTAAAGAACACATTGTGCTGGTCATTAATAATATAGTTTACTCCTGCTTTTACATTAAATCCAAAATTATCTACTTTTTCAGAATCAACTCCATCGGTTATTCCTGCTGGTAAAGCAGTCCCTGTCCATTGAGGTGAGGTTCCATCTATAAGCGATTGGTCTGCATATTGGTAATGATCAAACCTTTGGTGATATTGGTTTGAAGCTGCTCCCTGAAAAAATGCAGAAAACCTGTCTCCTGTATACTCTAATTGTCCAAAAATACCTCCATAGGTAATACGCTCATCATTACTATAAGCAATTTTATCTTCTTCTTTAAAATCGTGGAATAATACTGCCCATGGATTCGCAGATAAATCTTCAGATGTAATCACATTTTTATACGTTCCAAAAGTTCCATAGGTTTGGTGATTGTCGTTCTGGTCTCTTAAACGTATGTCTTCCTGCCATGATGTAAGTCCGTGAAAATTCTCTACAATTCTAAAATGCTCACCGTAATATGTTCTTAAATCTACTCCAAAGTTTAACGATAGATTATCTCCTAATTGCATTTCTAAATTAGAAACCATACCATACCAACTGTGTAAATTCATTGAGGATCTTGTTACATAACCGCCTCCGGCAGCAAAATAACCACCTTCTCCATTTGGCACACTTCTATTGAATGCATAAATCGCATCATAATCAATTCGCCCATCTGCTGTTCTTATGCGATTCCCTCTATCTCCAGTTCCTCCTCCACGTCCCCAAGACGCGTATAGTACTGTAGACAAATTAGTATGATCACTAATGTTGAAATCCCAGTTTAAATTAGCTACCGGCTTATGATAAAAATTTCGTCTCTCTGTTAAATATTCTCCTCCTAATGTACCCCAGTTATTATTGTACTTTCTTCCATATTCTAAATAATCTGAAATACTTTTAGTGAAATTTTGGTCATGGTATTGAGGTGCTCCAGTTAGTAGGAAATTAAAATTATGCCTATCATTTGGAGTATATCCCACAGATAAAAAGTAGGTTTCACCTGCCCCAAAATTACCTTCATTATAGCCATCTCCTTGCCAATGCGATAACATAAAACTAGCACCCCATCCTTTTTCAGATTTTCCCGTGCTATATTGAATTGTATTTTTGATGTAATTGTTATTTGCGATTCCTGTATATAAGTATCCTCCTTCTTTTTTATCGGTCGTTTTGGTAACAAAGTTTACTGTACCACCAACTGACGAAATGGCTAATTTAGAAGCACCCAAACCTCTTTGTATTTGAACAACACTAGCAATATCATTAACACCAGACCAATTTGACCAATACATTTTACCATCTTCCATACCATTAATAGGTTGTCCGTTTAATAAATATCCAACATTGGTTTGATCAAATCCACGAACATTTATTCTCGAATCTCCAAAACCTCCAGCTTGTCCTGCAACATATACCGAAGGTGTGTTAACCAGTGTCATGGTAATATCCTGTGTCCCTATTTTGTTCTGAATTTCTGATGCCTTAATAGTAGATACTGCAACGGGCGTATTTCTATCATCGGCTAAATCGATAACTCCGGTTCCAACTATTACTATTTCTTCAAGAGAATTGTCTGGTAATAATTTTATATTACCTAAATCTGTATTTCCATTAAACGATACAGTTATAGAAGCATATCCTACAAACGAAATAACAATATTTCCTGACGATGTTTGAGTTTCTATAGTAAAATTACCATTGAAATCTGAGGAAACACCATTGGCTGTTCCTTTTTCAACAATATTCGCGCCTGGAAGCGGGGTATTAAGTTCTGTATCTATTATAGTACCTGTAACAGTACTTTGAGCCATTGCTGCTATAGTAAATAAAAAGACCGTAGCTGTTATTAAAAGTTGAGTAATTTTCTTCATGATTTTTTGCATAGGATTAATTGAATTAGTCATGCAAATTAATTGAAGATATGAGCGTTTTTTATTAATTAAGTTTTAACAAATATTTATTAAATACCTGTTTTTAATATATTGAAAACATGAAGATTAAAAACAAAAAATACTCTAAAGTACTACAAACAAATGGTTCACAGTAAATGACCCACAAAGCTTTATTATGCTAGTGTTAAGATTAAATGAAATTATCATTTTTAACTATTTTTATGATCTATATATCTACTTAAATTAAAGCCATTTATTATAAAAGCTCTGGAAAGCAAAAACCGCCTCTAAATAGAAGCGGTTTTTAAATATTATATATTTAAATAATATTAGAAATTGAAACGCATGCTGCAGTTCCAAGTTCTGCCATAGCCCAATCTAACACCATTATTAACATTAACGCCTTTCCATGCTATATCTCCAGAATCTACATGGATATTATCTCTTGAATTTTCGATATATACTTCATCAAAAATATTATTGATATTTACTCGGAATTGTAATGAGTTCTGATCATCTTTTCCTAATAACCATTTGTATGATACACCTGCATCAACAGTATCATAAGATGGTAATTTAATAGTACCTCTATTATTCTCTGTTAAAAACTCATCTCCTCCAAAATCAGCATTACCATATAAATTATCATATTGATTCCAATTGGCTCCTACTTTTAAACGTGGTAAAATTTCATAATCCGCACTAATACCAGCTGTAAACTGTGCAGCTTGCCCTATTTTGGCACCATCAATATAACTAGTAGCACCATTTGCTATTACAACTCCAGTATCATCTGTAGTTCTCGTTGTAATATTACCATCATATTCCCAGTTACCTACTGATACAAATCCATTAATATTTAGTCCATCTGCAAAACGTGTAAATATTTCTAATTCAACCCCGCTATGAACTTGTTTCAAAGGACTTGTTTGAGTAAATTCATCGTCAAAATTATCACCATCTGTATCTCTAGAACTATAATCAATTCTATTATCCCAGATTGTATAATACACATTTAGATTAGCTGATACTTGATCTCCCAAAAGTTTATACCCTGCTTCCAATCCTGTAATTTTTTGATTGCCTTGAACTAATGGATTCAATTGGTTGGAACTTCTATCATTTGTAAACAAATCACTATGAAATGGTTGACGTGAATAATACCCTGCATTAGCAAAAACAACATTATTATTATTAATATTATACGCTGCACCTGCTTTTACATTAAAACCAGTATTATTAACTTTCTCAGATTCTTCAGATTGCCCTTGAATAGCGGCATTAGCATATTCTGTTCTTAAATGAGATTGTGTAGAGGCAGATCCTTGAAAAAAAGCAGAAAAATTATCATTAGAATATTCTAATTGTCCAAATACTCCATAATAATTAATATCTTCTTCGTAATCATAATTTCCATTACCATGTAAACGCTGTGCATGATCATCATTAGTATTAAAGAATACATTCCATGGATTGATCCCTCCAAAAGCATCTGTTACTTGAAAAGTTCCACCGTTATAGTTACTAGACCCTTCAACAGAATTTACCGATAAAAATTCGTTCACACTTCTAAAGTGAATTCCATTATACAAACGAATATCGACTCCTACATTCACACTTAAGTTTTCACTTAATTTATTATTGTAGTTACTTACCAAACCATACCAGTTATGGTTATTATTTGATCCTCTGGCATAAGTGGGAATATCATTAGTTCTTCTAGTTGAAGCAAAAGTACCTCGTCCTGCTGAAGCATATAATACAGTGGATAACGTTGATTGATCGTTAATGGTTAAATCCCAGTTTAAATTAGCGACTGGTTTATGATACACATTTCTTCCTGTTGGATATAACCCTCCATTCAATAGGTTTGGGCTATCTACACCAGAATAGGCAAAATTATATTTTCTCCCGTTATCTAAATAACGTTGTAGATTATTAAACCCTGAAGTTGCGTGCCATTGAGGTGCTCCAGTTATCATAAAGTTAAAAATATTCTTTTCGTTAAGTTTATATCCTAAAGAAATAAAGTAAGTTTGCCCTTGCCCGTCTGTATAATCTACATAACCATCTCCTTGCCAATGTCCTAATAAGGCCGTAAAAGCCCAACCACTTTCCATTATACCTGTTGAATAAGAAGCAGTCGTTTTAGTGTAGTTATCGTTAGCAACCATTTGCTGTACAAAACCACCTTCTTTTTTATCAATAGTTTTAGTCACAATATTTACAGTACCCCCAACAGACGAAATGGCTAATTTAGAAGACCCTAAACCACGCTGTACTTGCACCGCTTTCGCCACATCTAAAACTCCAGACCAGTTAGACCAAAACATTCTACCATCTTCTGGACTATTAATTGGTTGACCGTTAAGCATGAATGCTGTATTTGTCTGATCAAAACCACGTAAGAACAGTTGGCCTTCTCCAAAACCTCCACCTTGAATACTTTGCACTGAGGGTGTAGATTTTAAAACTTCGGGCAAATCTGAATTTCCTGTTTTTTCTTGAATTTGATTCGCTTTAATAGTCGAAACTGCAATAGGTGTTTTTCTACCTTCAGCTAAATCAATAACCCCGGAACCGATAATAACTATCTCATCAAGCGAATTATCTGGTGTTAATTTAATATTCCCTAAATCTTGATTACCATTAAATGTTATTGTTATAGAATTATAACCTACATAAGAAATCACAATGTCTCCTGATGAGGCATTTGTTTGCAGAGTGAAATTACCATCAAAATCTGAAGAAATCCCATTAGAGGTTCCTTTTTCAACAATATTCGCTCCTGGAAGAGGGGAATTGAGTTCGGCATCTATCACTGTACCTGTAACAGTACTTTGCGCCATAATAACTGTAGTAAACAAAAATGCCACAGTCATGAATAAAAAATGAATCGTTTTTTTCATGATTTAAAAAGAATTAATTATTTGAAATTAGTCGATGCAAAAGTACGTATATTAAGACATAATAGCCATACCAAATGTTAATTTTATTAACATTTAAGCAAAACAAAAGGCACCAATATTAATATATCGGTGCCTTTTCAGTCTTTATGTTAAGAATTTTATATCCTTTTACATCAAACTCTTATAATAATTTAACAAATTACTAGTGGAAGAATCATGCTCATTATTGTCTGTACTATTAAATTCTTGCAAAATTTTACTTGCTAATTGCTTGCCCAATTCTACTCCAAATTGATCATAACTAAAAATGTTCCAAATGATACCTTGTACAAATATTTTATGCTCATACATGGCAATAAGTTTTCCTAAACTTTCTGGAGTTAATTTATTTACAAAAATAGTATTGGTTGGTTTATTTCCTTTAAAAACTTTAAAAGGAATTATATCTGGTCGAGCCCCTTCAGCAATTACTTCTTTCTCTGTTTTACCATTTAAAAGCGCTTCTGTTTGTGCTAAAAAGTTAGAAATAAGTTTATCTTGGTGATCTTGGTTACCATGTAAAGACTTCGTAAAACCAATAAAATCTGCTGGAATTAATTTAGTTCCTTGGTGTATTAATTGAAAAAATGCATGTTGTGAATTCGTTCCTGGCTCTCCCCAAATTAAAGTACCTGTTTCATAATCAATAAGGTTTCCATTCCTGTCTACGCTTTTACCATTACTCTCCATGATGCCTTGTTGCAAATAGGTAGCAAATTGATTTAAGTATTGAGAATATGGTATAACCGCTTCGCTTTCTGCTTTAAAAAAATTATTATACCAAACACTTATTAAAGCTAATACAACAGGAATATTGGTTTTAAAATCTTCATTTTTAAAATGGTTATCCATTTTATTAGCTCCAACAAGCAAGCTTTCAAAATTAGTATATCCAACAGCTAAACTTATGGTTAAACCAACGGCACTCCATAATGAAAAACGACCGCCAACCCAATCCCACATAGGAAAAATATTGTTTTCGTCTATGCCAAATGATT
Organism: Flavivirga aquimarina; assembly: GCF_030540835.1. Classification (GTDB taxonomy): domain Bacteria; phylum Bacteroidota; class Bacteroidia; order Flavobacteriales; family Flavobacteriaceae; genus Flavivirga; species Flavivirga aquimarina. The sequence goes on from NZ_JAUOEK010000128.1 coordinate 26,740, forward strand.
TCACACTTTGAATATTAGTAGAGACTGCCACAAAATGTTTTGCTATAGCATCTTCACCTGCCGATTTTAAAAACCAAGCTTTAATGGTATTAGCATTAGACAGTGTTTCTTGTGTGGTAAATGTTTTCGAAACGACTACAAAAAGTGTGGTTTCTGGATTTAGTTTTTTTATAACTTCATTAACATGGTCTCCATCTACATTGCTTACAAAATGGGTGGTTAAATGGTTTTTATAATACTGCAAAGAGTCTACCACCATAGCAGGCCCTAAATCCGATCCTCCAATGCCTATATTTACTACATCTGTAAAAGCCTTTCCTGTAAAACCTTTTATATCACCATTTACAACATCATTTGTAAATTGTTTTATCTTTTGTTTTACTTCATATACTTCTGGTATCACGTTAACACCATCTACATAACATTCTGAAGTCTCAGGAGCGCGTAATGCGGTATGCAAAACGGCTCTCCCTTCTGTTTGATTGATTAGGTCTCCAGAAAACTGGCTTTTAATGGCGTCTTTTAATTTAACCTCATCGGCTAATTCCAGTAAATAATTAAAAGTTTCTTCTGTTATTCTATTCTTTGAAAAGTCTACATAAAAATCATCCCATTTAATGGTAAACTTATTTGCTCGTTCTTTGTCTTGAGCAAATAAATCTTTCATATGAACATCTTTTACAGTTTTAAAATGTTCTTGTAATCGTTTCCATGAATCTGTAGCTGTGGGGTCTATACTTGGTAATGTCATTAATTTTTAAATGAGATTAGATTGTCTTTATTTTCTAATGTTTCTTCCAAAATAGTTTCTCTAAAAGGAATGCTATCTAATTGTACTTTTATAGGTGCTATAAAGTCTAAATATCTAACTTTTAAGGAATCTGATATGGGTTTGGCTTCTGGTAATTTTTGTTTAAATGGGTCTACTTGCCTTCCGTTTTTCCAAAAACGATAGCAAACATGAGGCCCTCCTGTATTTCCTGTCATACCAACCCAACCAATAATATCACCTTGTTTAACAAACTGACCAACTTTTACTTTTCGGCTTTTCATATGCAGATACTGTGTCTCATAGGTTGCATTATGTCGAATCTTGACGTAATTTCCATTACCACCTCGTCTCCTAGATTCAGTAACTGTCCCATCGGCAGTAGCCATAATTGGAGTGCCAATAGCTGCGGCAAAGTCGGTACCTTTATGTGGACGTACTTTATATCCATAAACCGCAATTCTTCTTTTTAAATTATACCTGGAAGAAATGCGCTTAAATTTTACCGGGGCTTTTAAAAAAGCACGTCTTAGATTTTTTGCTTCTTCATTAAAATAGTCAATAATACCTTTTACTGAATCTGTTTCAAACTCAAAAGCATAGAAAGGTTCTTTATTATGCTCAAAGTATGCTGCTTTTATATTGTGTACACCAGTATAAATAGTATCGTCAATATATTTATCTGTATAAACAACCTTGAATCTATCTCCTTTTTGAAGGCGTCTAAAATCTATAGTCCACGCATAAATTTCGTCTGCCATTTTATATGCTAAACGTGGGCTTAATCCTTGTTCTTCAAGCGTAAGCGAAATATTCTCTTCTATAACACCCGTGGCTACTTTTTCAACATATTTAATAGGCTTTCTACTTTTATAAGCGTGAATAGAATCTTGAAAATTAATAACTACATAATCTTCCAAATTTGGCTGATAGATAAAGCATTTTGCCGTTTCTAAAGAATCCTTAATACACAAAAGTGTATAAGGTTTACCTACTTGCAATCCTCTTCTAATATCAAAAGTATCTTTTGCTTTTTCTGCAATATTGAAAATTTTAGGATACCCCACATTATTACGTTCCAGGATTATACCAAATGTATCACCTCTTCTTATGGTATCTCGCTTAACAACATAATCATTAAGGTTAAAACCAAATTCATAAATATCTTCTGGAATTTCTTCTACTACTGCTAATTCCAATTCCTCCTCTAAAACAGGTTTAGGATCTTCTTTACAAGCAATACATAATATTGCTAATATTAGTGTTATTAAATATTTGTTCCCCAATTTTGTATTTCTTTTTCTGACCATAACTCTGGAAAGAATATTCTTTTTTGATATTTTGGATGCATGTATTTTACCCATTCACTTCCTCCTGTGGCTTCTGCTGTTTTGCCTCCTATATTTAAATAATGATTTGCCGTATTATAATGCGCCATTACCCATTTTATATTTACTGTGTAATCATAGTGACGCATGGCTTTTATTAATTCTTTATCTTCTCTTGATTCTTTAGGAAGCGTCTTAAACTTTGTCCAAAGATTATTGGTATAGTAAAACTTTGTAAATCTAATAAATTCATCTTTATATTTTTCCTCAAACACCGTTAAAAGATAACTTTTTTTGCCTGTTTTATAATCTTTTCCGGCTGCTTGCCAATATAAATGCTCGAAAGCATTTTCGTAAGACGAATTTCTATCTATAGTGTCTCTAAACCTTTTATCGATAAGGTTTATAAGTTCTGTCGATGCAAATTCAATTTTTCTGTATTGCGCACTTTGAAAACCACTGGCTGGTGTTAACGTGGTTCTAAATTTATTATATTGATCGACATCCATACCATCTTTCATGATACTAAAAGAAGAGGTAAGCATATCGAAATACCGACTAATACGCATTAATTTTGAAGTAAACACGTCTGTACTAACCTTACTTTCTTTAGCTATTTGGTCTATTTCACCAAGTATCATTTTAAATAAGAGCTCATTGATTTGGTGATACATGATAAACACCATTTCATCTGGAAAAACAGTACGTTGTATTTGAAGATTTAATAACGCATCTGTTTGGATGTAATCCCAATAATTAATAGGCTTACCATGTAGTAAACCTTCTAAATGGGTCTCATAATCCTGATCTATAGCTTCGTATTTCTCTTTAAGTTGATTGGTTATTTCCGAATTCAAAATATCTTAATTATCTAACAACTATTCTAAAAGGGTGTTTTAGCCCTTTAAAAGACTCGAGATCAGCCCTAAGAGAGCCAACTGCTAAATCTGCTTTAATTCGCAAAGGTAATTTATTTTTGTCTTTCGACACCCATAGTGTTAAACTTTCTTCCTCTTTAAAAACACGGCCAGCCATAACATATGGTCTGAATTTTAAAGATTCTATTTCTCCAAACTCTGTATCAATAATTTCTTCTCCAAGGTATTGTAGTTTGAAACCATAATTTTCTTCATCAAAAAACATATCTATTCTCACTTCATCACCTATTCTTAATTTATCTGTATCCAGATTATTACGTAAATAATAAAATGTAGATACCATATCCTGAATATTGGGCTTCGTATCTATTACTGTCTTCTTTTTATGCTTTTTATTGTTTACGTATGCTTTATTATTTTCTTGATCAAAATCTATTTCAATATCTTTAGTATGGCCGCCTTCATCTATATTTCTAACAAACTTATATGGCATAATAGTTTTTTTATCGAAATAGCTTTCATACCTGTCCTCTACTTTAAAAAACCATTTTATCATACCTGTGGTCCAACCTTTACCTACTACATGATATACATTTTTATTTTTTAATTTAGAGTCTTTAACAGTAAGTGTTGCACTCCCTGCTTTTAAAAAACCGCTATAGCTCATTTTAAATTTGAACCATTCACCATTACCAAACGCCGATTCTTGTTGAGAAAAAGACATTTGCATAGCTAATATTGCAATTATTATAAGTAGTATTTTTTTCATTTTTATATGGGTCATTAATAATGTAACTTCTTAATACATATTTTATTATTCTATTCTAGAAATTACAATTACTATTCCAAAAATAAAAAATTTCTTCAGACTCGCTGTTATTAATAAGAAGAGCTTAACAATAATTTGTTACTAACATTCAAGAAATAAAAAAACTCCAACAAATAAGTGATGGAGTTTTTATTCAAATTTTTATACATTATAATGTTCCTCTATTGGCTTGTTCTCTTTCAATAGACTCGAAAAGCGCTTTAAAATTTCCTGCTCCAAAACCACGGGCTCCCATACGCTGAATGATTTCGAAAAATAAGGTTGGCCTATCTTCAACCGGTTTTGTGAAAATTTGCAGTAAATAGCCTTCTTCATCTGCATCAATCATGATCCCTAAGTTTTTCAATGTTTCAATATCTTCTCTTAATTCATGACTATGTTCTTCTAACCTCCCCGGTACGGCTCTATAATATTCTTCTGGTGGCGTGGATAAAAACTCAATACCTCTAGCCCTTAAACTAGAGACTGTAGAAATAATATTATCGGTAGCAACGGCTATGTGTTGAACTCCTGGTCCTTCATAAAAATCTAAATATTCTTCTATTTGCGATTTTTTCTTTCCTTCTGCCGGTTCATTTATTGGGAATTTTATGCGTCCATTCCCATTGCTCATTACTTTACTCATTAAAGCTGAGTATTCTGTATGGATTTGCTTATCGTCAAAAGACAAGAAGTTTTCAAACCCCATAATATCCTCATACCACTTTACCCAAGTATTCATCTCTCCCCAACCTACATTACCTACCATGTGGTCTATATATTTAAGCCCAACTGGTTCTGGATTATAATCTGATTTCCATTCATGAAAACCTGGTAAAAATGTACCATAATAATTTTTGCGTTCAACAAAAATATGTACTGTTTCACCGTAAGTATAAATCCCTGCTCTAACTACTTCTCCATGTTCGTCTTTCTCTACAACTGGTTCCATGTACGATTTTGCACCTCTACTTGTTGTTTCTTGGTATGCTTTTCTAGCATCTTCTACCCAAAGTGCTATTACTTTTACACCATCGCCATGTTTTACAATATGATCGTTTATTGGTGATTTACTGTTTAGTGGTGTGGTTAAAACCAAACGTATTTTATCTTGTTTTAGCACATAACTTACAGAGTCTTTAGATCCCGTTTCTAAACCTTTATAGGCATAAGATTGAAATCCAAATGCTGTTTTGTAAAAATGAGCAGATTGTTTTGCGTTACCTACATAGAATTCTACATAGTCTGTTCCTAAAAGAGGTAAAAAATCTTGAGCCCCTTCAAATATTTTTTCTAAACCGTAGTTTACTGATTTTATGTCTTTACTCATTGTTTATTTTTTGTCATTCCCGCGAAGGCGGGAATCTTATTGTTTGAAATTGAATTTTGGTAAAATGGGTTCCCGCCTTCGCGGGAATGACAAATTATTATAACCAAGATTTATGATAATCTTCGTCTGCTATTTTCATAGCTTCTTCGGTAACCATTAAAGGTTTAAACGTATCTACCATAACGGCAAGTTCATCGGTTTTTAATTCACCTATACTTCTTTCGGCAGCTCCTGGGTGTGGACCATGCGGAATTCCCGCAGGATGCAGCGAAATATGTCCTGCATCTACATCATTTCTGCTCATAAAATCACCATCTACATAATACAACACCTCATCACTATCTATATTACTGTGATTATAGGGCGCCGGAATAGACTCTGGGTGGTAGTCGTACAAGCGCGGTACAAAACTGCACACTACAAAAGCATCTGTCTCGAAAGTTTGATGTACTGGTGGTGGTTGATGAATACGTCCCGTTATAGGCTCAAAGTCATGAATTGAAAAGGCGTATGGATAATTATACCCATCGTATCCAATCACATCAAAGGGGTGTGATGCGTAAACCATTTCTATAATATCCCCTTGTTTTTTTACTTTTATTAAAAAATCTCCAGATTCGTTATAGGTTTCTAACTCTTCGGGTCTGCGAATATCTCTTTCACAAAATGGTGAGTGTTCTAACAATTGTCCGAACCAATTTCTATAACGTTTTGGCGTATATATAGGCCTGTGAGACTCTACTATAAACAACCTGTTATCTTCTGTATCGAAATCTATTTTATAGATGATACCTCTTGGCACTAATAAATAATCTCCGTATTTAAAATCGAGATTACCAAAGATGGTTCTTAATTTCCCGGTTCCTTTATGGATAAAAATTAGCTCGTCTGCATCTGTGTTTTTATAAAAATAATCACTTGTAGATTGCTTTGGCGCTGCCAATACTATAGCACAATCGCTGTTTACAAGTACTGTTTTTCTACTTTCTAAAAAATCTTGTTCAGGTTTTATTTTAAAACCTTTTAAACGATACGATTTGATATTATTTTTTAAAGCAATTTTTGGTGATACACTATATTGTTTTTTAATTTCTTTTACTTGCGTGGGGCGTTGTTCATGATAACTATTTGTGGACATCCCATCAAAGCCAATCGTTCCAAACAACTGTTCGTAATACAGACTCCCGTCCGGTTTTTTAAATTGAATATGACGCTTATGCGGAATACTCCCTAACTTATGATAAAAAGGCATTGTTTCTAATATTAAAGATTAAAAAAATATAAAAGTTATAGGCGTAAAGCCTTAAACCTTAAAATGGTCTATTTTAAAGATACAATAAACCTGCCTACTCAGGATTTCTCTTGATTAGATAGTGTAAGAATTCTAAAAGTCCTTGCCAAAAAGCTTGCATAACTATACAAATATCGTGATTTTTTTGGAGTTTTAATTGTATATCTCGTTGTTTTTAAAAGATTTCCACCTTACTGAAACAAGTTGAACACATGTCGTGAGAATGACAAAAGTATTTGTTAGAACCAAAAACCTATATTGAAAAACCAGACACTTTTTTTCTGTTCGGGAGAATAACTGAATTTTCCTTGTATAGGACCAACAAAAGTGTCTATGGCATAGCCTAATGCATAGCCATTATAATCTGAAAAACTAAACCACTCACCAGTTTCAAATATATCGTCATCTACATTTGCCCAGTTTCCTTCTAAGGTAATATGGTGATGCTTAAATATATTATAATCAACACTGGCTGATGCTTTTATATAACTATTCCCTGTAAACGAAAGAAAATCATATCCTAAAAACGGTACAGAATTATTTATAAGATTATTACCATACCCCCCAAATGTAAAGTCTAATGATTGAGTAGATTTATCTCCTAATTTAAAGCCTGTACTTGTTTGTAAATTGAACGCTAATTTATCTGAAAAACTAAAGGCATAACCAATATCTGCCTTGGCTATCGAAAATCTATCAAAATTCTCATTGAACCTCGACGCATAAAGATACAAATGCATATCTCCATTAAAATAAAAGCCTTTTGTTGGAAAGTACTTATCGTCATAAGTATCTAATTTCAAACTCCCAAAAACACTAAAATAATCAGTGTTTTCAAATATAAAACCTTCATCAGAATCAATAGATAAAATTGTTTCTGATTTAATTTCCCAACGTTTATGTTCTGCTCCTAAACTTAGAGCAAAATCTTTTCGAAATAGTGTTTGCAAATAAAACTGATTGGTTTGATCTTGTAATTCTACATCTATTTTGTTTAGCCCTATTACTGTAGCGTCATCATCATCTAATAATAATTTCGCGTTTATATTTTTATTGAATTGCTGATATCTGGATTTTAACCCAATACTCCAGTAAAAGCCTTTATCGATAAAATACTCAAAGTTATACCTAACATTATCGCCTAAAATAATGTCCAATGATGCTACATCATTGTTAAATAAAAAATGATTTTTAGTAACATTAACTAATAGAGCACTTTTGTACAAATCATCGTAATGTATTCCTGCTTTTAAAAAAAGCGTGTTTTCAGTTTCTGTTAATGTTGCAAATAAATCATATCCTTCTTTTTCTTTTGTTTTTTTAAACTCATATTGGAATGCATCAAAATTATTTGTCGCAACTAAATTATTAACGCCTTCATTAAAGTCTTTATAACTTATTTTCTTATTAAGCTTTAGTTTCAACTTACCCAAAATATAAGACCTTGTGTAGCTATTTCTTCCTGAAATTGACAGTGAATTAATTATTATACTGTCTTGTGGTTGTATTTTTATTTTTGGCTTAACTTCTTCTTTTACATTTGTTTTTATTAAAGCTTGTAAGTCTTCTAATTTATTTATGGCGGCTTGCTTGCCGTTTTCAATAATTTTAACCACTTCACTAAAAGATACTACATTGAATTCTTTAACATCTGGCTTAATATAAATATCTGTTTTTGGAGCCTTTAACTTCATGGATTTAATAGTCCTAAAATTATTAATTTGAAATAAGACTTCGGGTGCAGAAGCTAATTTTTCACGATTAACTAATCCGTCTTGCACGTCTATTCCAATAATAACATCCATGCCTTTGGCTTTCAGCTCATCAATCGGGTAATTATTTACTACGCCGCCGTCTGTTAACATTTGATCATTGATGACTACTGGTTGAAATATTGAAGGTAACGCACCACTGGCTATAGCAGACTGCGCTAAATTTCCTTTTTCTAGCATAACAGCTTCTCCTGTTTCAATATCTGTAGCAATACAAAAGAACGGAATTGGCAACTCACTAAAGTTCTTTATTTCGTTAACATGAAGTGTTAGTTTTGAAAGTAAATTATAAGCATTTTGGCCTCTTGAAAGTGCTGATGGCAACTTAATTTTAAAATCATTAAAAGGAAGTTTTACAGCATATTTCTCATTATTATCACGTTCATAAAATGCTTTAGATGCCCTAGGTAAATTATCATTTATAATGTTATCAAAATTTACATTTTTAAAAATAGAATCAAGTTGATTTCCTGAATATCCTGAGGCATACAATGCGCCAACTATAGCCCCCATACTGGTTCCGGCAACATAATCAACTTTTAGACCTAAGCTATCAATAATTTTAAGAACTCCTACATGTGCCAACCCTTTTGCACCACCACCACTAAGAACTAAACCAATTTTAACGTCATCGTTTTTTGGTTCTTGTGAAGATCCCTCAAAACAAATAAAAATCAATATTAACGTTAAAACGTACTTCATTTATTATGGTAATAGTTATATACTTTTTCTGCTCTAGATTTCCCTACAGCATCTTCTAATTCGTCTAATTTAGCATTTGCTACTCGTTTAGCCGATTTAAAATACTTTAACAACTCTACAACTGTTTTATCTCCTATCCCAGAAATCGTTTCTAATTCTGTATTTAACGCACTTTTACTACGTTTATTTCTATGATGTTCTATACCAAAACGATGCGCTTCATTACGCAATTGTTGTATTATTTTTAAGGTTTCGCTTTTTTTGTCTAAATATAAGGGAATTGGGTCGTCTGGATAGAATAATTCTTCTAAACGTTTTGCAATTCCAATAATTGCGATTTTCCTTCTTAAATTTAATGCGTCCAGACTTTTTAATGCCGAAGACAATTGTCCTTTACCGCCATCAATAATTATAAGTTGTGGTAAAGGTTGCTCTTCTTCAACCAAGCGTTTATATCGCCTATACACCACTTCTTCCATAGATGCAAAATCGTCTGGTCCAACCACCGTTTTTATATTAAAATGGCGATAGTCTTTTTTACTGGGCTTTCCATTTTTAAAAACCACACATGCTGCAACCGGATTTGTACCTTGAATGTTAGAATTATCAAAGCACTCTATGTGTCTTGGTTCTGTGGAAAGCCTTAAATCTGCTTTCATCTGGGCCATAATCCTATTGGCATGCCTATCCGGATCTACAATTTTATCTTGCTTGAAACGCTCCATTCTATAATATTTGGCGTTTCGAAGTGATAAATCTAAAATGTGTTTTTTATCTCCCAATTTTGGCACGGTTACTTTTATCTCTTTACCTAAATCGACTTTAAAAGGCACATAAACTTCTTTTGAATTAGAATTGAAACGCTGTCTGATTTCAATAATCGCCAATTTTAAAAGTTGCAAATCTGTTTCGTCTAACTTCTTTTTTATCTCTAAGGTATGCGATCTAATTATTGATCCGTATGAAAGCTGTAAAAAATTAACATAGCCATAACTTTCGTCACTCATTATAGAAAACACATCAACATTGCTAATCTTTGGATTTACAATAGTAGATCTTGCTTGATAATTTTCTAATATTTCTATTTTTTCTTTTATTTTCTGGGCTTCTTCAAATTGCATGGCTTCAGCAAATTGTTTCATTTGCTTTTTAAACTGCGACAACGAATCTTTAAAGTTTCCTTTTAAAATTTCTTTGATAGCTTTTATATTGTCATGATATTCTTGCTCGGTTTCTAAGCCTTCGCAAGCACCTTTGCAATTTTTTAAATGATATTCTAAGCATACTTTATACTTACCTGCATCTATTTTTTCTTGAGATAAATGGTAATTGCATGTTCTTAAATGGTACAAGCCTTTTATTAAATCCAACAAGGTTGAAACCGTTTTCATACTGGTATAAGGTCCAAAATACTCGCTTCCGTCTTTAAAGATTCTACGTGTTGAAAATACTCTTGGAAAACGTTCTTTTTTTATACAAATCCAAGGATAAGATTTATCGTCTTTCAACATCACATTGTACCGGGGCATATGTTTTTTAATAAGATTGTTTTCTAACAACAATGCATCCGTTTCTGTTTCTACTACAATATGTTTTATCCTTGCAATTTTTTTTACAAGTACTCTGGTTTTACCATTATCATGGGTTTTTGTAAAATAAGAGCTAACTCTTTTCTTTAAGTTCTTTGCTTTACCTACGTATAAAATGGTGTCATTTGTATCAAAATATTGGTACACACCTGGTGCATTTGGCAGGGTTTTTAGCTGTATTTCTAATGCAGGCACATCCATGAACTCAAAGGTATATTAAATTCTAGATAATGTAAACATTCATTTACCTTTTTTAGTATATTGCAATACTAGGTAAAGTATATTTAATGAATATCGTTGTTTTATCGCGAAACCCTAATTTGTTTTCGACAAATCGCCTTGTTGTCGAAGGTAAGAAACGAGGACATATTATAGAGGTTATAGACCCCTTAAAATGTGATCTTATTATCGAAAAAGAGAAACCTACTATTTATTACAAAGACCGTTATTTAGATTACGTGGATGCTATTATTCCTCGAATTGGAGCTTCTGCAACCTTTTTTGGTTGCGCTGTTGTTAGACAATTTGAAATGATGAATGTCTTTACTTCGGTTACATCTGATGCCATTATACGATCGAGAGATAAGTTACGAAGTTTTCAAAGGCTTTCTAAAGCCGGAATTGGTATGCCAAAAACAGTATTTACCAATTACTCTAGAGATGTTGAGAAAGTAATTGCCCACGTAGGAGGAACTCCTGTTATTATTAAGCTTCTTGAAGGAACTCAAGGGTTGGGAGTGGTATTAGCTGAAACTAAAAATGCTGCTGAATCTGTTTTAGAGGCTTTTAACGGATTGCAAGCAAGGGCTCTGGTTCAAGAATATATCTCGGAAGCAAAAGGTGCCGATATACGGGCTTTAGTGGTAGATGGACAAGTAGTAGGCGCGATAAAAAGACAAGGTAAAGAAGGAGAATTTCGTTCCAACTTGCATAGAGGCGGCACGGCAGAGGTTATAAAACTTAATGAAGCCGAGTTAAAAGTTGCTATGAAAGCATCGCGAGCCTTAAAGCTTCCTATTTGTGGTGTCGATATGCTGCAATCTACAAGAGGGCCTTTACTTTTAGAAGTAAACTCAACTCCGGGCCTAGAAGGTATTGAAACTGCCACTGGTAAAAACATTGCTAAAAGTATTATTACTTACGTAGAAAGAAATAGACACAAGTAAACAAAATTAATGGCTCATACTAAAAACGACATATTGACCATTCTTGGTACACCTATTAAACCAGGCGAAAGTAAAGAGGTTAATTTCGATGTCGCTAATTTACATACATCTACTCCTATAAATGTTCCGGTGATTATTGAGCGTTCTAAAAAACCCGGGGCAACAGTATTATTTACTGCTGGTATTCATGGAGACGAAGTTAACGGTGTAGAAATTGTTAGGCAAATTATTGCAAAAGGTATTAATAAACCAAAACGTGGAACTACTATTTGTTTTCCAGTTATTAATGTTTTTGGCTTTATAAATTTAAAGCGTGAATTTCCTGACGGACGGGATCTAAATCGTGTGTTTCCCGGAAGTTCGAGTGGTTCTTTAGCAAGTAGAGTTGCACATAAGCTTATACACGAAATCGTTCCGCATGCAGATTATATTCTGGATTTTCATACGGGAGGGTCTGGTAGGTTTAACGCCCCGCAAATTCGGGTTGTTAAAGATGATGAGCAGCTTAATGAAATTGCTGAAATCTTTGGAGCTCCATTTGTATTGTACTCTAAAAACTTAAATAAATCTTTTAGGCATACTTGTGCCAAATTAGGAAAACCTCTGCTTCTTTTTGAAGGTGGAAAGTCCTTCCATATTGATGATGTCGTAACAAACTCTGGAGTAAATGGAGCTAAACGGGTTTTAAATCATTTAAACATGTTAAACTCCAAATTTAAAGTATCAACACCTAAAAAAGACTGTATTTTTATAAGTGAAAGCAAATGGAAACGTGCCAAATATTCGGGGATGTTCAAGGCATCTGCTAAAATTAGTTCTAAAGTACAAAAGGGGGATGTGCTTGGTAACATTACAGACCCATATGGTAAGTTTAATTACTTTGTAAAAGCAGACAATTCGGGGTACATTATAAATGTAAATGAAGCTCCTATTGTTTATCAAGGGGATGCCCTGTTTCATATCTCGACAGCTCTTAGGGAATAATTATGACTAAAAAAGAATTACGCCTTAAGTATAAAACACTTCGAAAACATTTATCTCCAGAACAAATAGATGAGCTAAGTATTTCAATCGCTAATCTGGTTTTAAAACTTCCTATTTGGGAATATACATTTTATCATTTGTTTCTTTCTATCGAGGAACAGAAAGAAGTTAATACAGATTATATTCTCAATATTTTATCTGGAAAGGATAAAAACATTGTTATTTCTAAAAGTGATTTTAAAACAGGGCTTATGACTCATTTTCTTTTAACTGATAACACAAAGATTAGAAAAAACACTTATAATATTCCTGAACCTGTTGGTGGTATTCCTATTTTAAATGATAGTATTGAAATCGTTTTTATACCGCTTTTAGGGTTTGATAAAACAGGAAACCGGGTTGGTTATGGCAAAGGGTTTTACGATCGTTTTTTAGCCGATTGCAAACAGGAAACCATTAAAATTGGTTTGTCTTTTTTTGAAGCTGAAACCGAGATTACTGATGTTTTTGACAATGATGTAAAATTAGATTATTGTTTAACTCCAGAAAGAATTTATAGGTTTTAATTATTTCAATTGATTAGCTATACTAATAAATCAAGTTCAATGTTATGTAACTTCTGGTTGACGTTTTACTTGTCATTCCTCTACACCCTAACTATTCTCTTCCTTACTTTTCCTTGGAAATGCTTTCTTGTTAAAAACAATAAGCATAACAAAACCTACACTTATCGCTACATCGGCAACATTAAAAACAGGTTCGAAAAAAGTAAAGAATTCGCCTCCATAAAATGGTATCCAGTCTGGCAAATAATCATTGTACAAAGGAAGATGCAACATATCTACAACCTTACCATGAAGTAAACTATCATAACCTCCTCCTTCTGGCAAAAATGTGGCGACTTGATTGCGACTACCATCAAACAAAACGCCATAAAAAACAGAATCTATAATATTACCTAAAGCACCTGCAAAAATTAAAGCAATTGCTAATATTAATATTTTGGAATCTTTGTTTTTTGTTGCTGTATATAACCAGTAACCAATTCCAAAAATAGCAACAACCCTAAACAGTGTTAATATTACTTTTGCTGTTCTATCTGATATGAAAGAGGTAAAGTCACTAATTTTTGTCCCCCAGGCCATCCCATCATTTTCGATAAAAAATATTTTAAACCAACTAAATACTTCTATATTATCTTGAAGTTTAAAATGGGTTTTTATATATATTTTACTTATTTGATCAATAAGTAAAATGATGACGATGAGAATGATAGATTTTTTTAAGGACATTTTTTCTTTTTAAATCAAAAACGTCTCGCTTTAAATCGAGACGTTTTTAATATGTAATTTATAATTATTGCATGTTTTTTGCTTCTATACTTAAAGTAGCGTGAGGTACTAACTTTAAGCGTTCTTTATTTATTAGCTTTTTTGTTACACGGCAAATACCGTATGTTTTATTTTCTATTCTTATTAACGCATTTTTAAGATCGCGAATAAATTTCTCTTGTCTAATTGCCAATTGCGAATTAGATTCCTTACTCATTACAGCACTTCCTTCGTCAAAAGCTTTAAACGTAGGTGACGTATCTTCAGTCCCATTATTATGGTCGTTCATATAGGCACTTTTTATAAGCTCTAAATCGTGTTGCGCTTTATCTATTTTCTCTGTAATTAATTCTTTAAACTCTGCTAAATCTTTATCAGAATATCTCACGTTTGCATCTGTACTCATAATTTTCAATGTTTTTGTATAAACAATTTAGTATTTACATCATCAAAAGCAATCTCAATACCGTTGTCTAATTTATCAATAATTTCAAGTTCATTAGTTAAAGTTTCTGTTTTTATATACGACATGTTTGCATTTACAGCATGTATAACATGATCATCTTTTTGAAGTGTTACATCAATTCTATCTGTTACTTCAAAGCCTGAATCTTTACGTAAATTTTGTATACGATTAATAAGTTCTCTCGCAATACCTTCTCTTCGTAAATCATCAGATATTGTAACATCGAGAGCTACTGTTAACGATCCTTCATTTGCAACCAACCAACCTTCAATATCTTGAGATGTAATATCTACATCTTCAAGCTCTAAAGTAATATTTTTTCCATTAATTTCAACATCTAAAACACCATTTTGTTCAATTTTTTTAATATCATCAGAATTAAATGCTTTAATGGCATTGGCAATTGATTTCATTTCTTTACCAAAACGAGGCCCAAGCACTTTAAAGTTGGGCTTTATTTGTTTTACTAAAATATCTGAAGCTTCTTCTAAAAGTTCGATACTTTTAACATTAACTTCATGTTTTATTAACTCTGAAACAGCCAATATTTCTTCTTTCTGTTGATCATTATCAACTGGAATCATTATTTTTTGAAGTGGCTGACGCACTTTTATTTTCTCCTTAGCTCTTAACGATAAAACTAATGATGATATTGTTTGAGCGCTTTCCATTTTTCGTTCTAAACTTTTATCAACAAAGGCTTCATTATAAACTGGGAAGTTCGCTAAATGCACACTCTCAAATGATTCTTTTTGGGTCACTGAATTTAAATCTAAATACAATTTATCCATAAAAAATGGTGCAATTGGAGCTCCTAGTTTAGCAATTGTTATCATACACGTATAAAGCGTTTGGTATGCCGAAATTTTATCTTGTTCATAATCGCCTTTCCAAAAACGTCTTCTACTTAAACGAACAAACCAGTTACTTACATAATCTTGCGTAAAATCTGAAATAGCACGTGCTGCTTTTGTAGGCTCGTAATCGGCATAAAAAGCATCTACTTTCTTTATTAATGTATGCAATTCGGATAAAATCCAACGATCTATTTCTGGTCGTTCTTTTATAGCTATATCTGCTTCTGAGTAACTAAAGTTATCTAAATTGGTATATAGAGTAAAGAAAGAATAGGTATTATATAGCGTTCCAAAGAACTTACGTTTTACTTCTTCAACACCTTCTAAATCGAATTTTAAATTGTCCCAGGGGTTTGCATTGCTAATCATGTACCAACGTGTCGCATCGGCACCATAGTTCCCTAAGGTTTCAAAAGGATCGACGGCATTTCCTAAACGTTTCGACATTTTCTGTCCGTTTTTATCTAATACCAATCCATTAGATACTACATTTTTATAGGCTACTGAATCAAAAACCATGGTTCCAATAGCATGTAACGTATAGAACCACCCTCTTGTTTGATCGACGCCTTCGGCTATAAAATCTGCTGGAAAAGTTGTTCCTTTATCAATTAAATCGGCATTTTCAAATGGATAGTGCCATTGTGCATAAGGCATAGAACCGGAATCAAACCACACGTCTATTAAATCGCTTTCGCGGAACATTTTTTGACCTGATGGTGATACTAATACAATGTCATCTACAATGTTTTTATGTAAATCTATCTTGGCGTAGTTTTCTTCAGAGTTATTTCCAATTTCAAAATCTTCAAAAATAGCTGACTGTAAAACACCAGCTGAAACGGCTTTACTCATTTCAGATTTTAATTCTTCTACAGACCCAATGCAGATTTCTTCTTTACCATCTTCCGTTCTCCATATTGGCAATGGAATTCCCCAATAGCGTGATCGTGATAAATTCCAATCGTTAGCATTTGCTAACCAGTTTCCAAATCGTCCTTCTCCAGTACTTTTTGGTTTCCAGTTAATAGAATTGTTAAGTTCGTGCATACGATCCTTAACATCGGTCACTTTAATAAACCATGAATCTAACGGGTAGTAAAGAATCGGCTTATCTGTTCTCCAGCAATTGGGATAGCTGTGCTTATATTTTTCTACCTTAAAGGCTTTGTTTTCTTCTTTTAATTTGATAGCAATCTCTACATCTACAGAACGCTCTGGTGCTTCGCCATCATTATAGTATTCATTCTTAACATACTTACCAGCATATTCTCCCATTTCTGGTCTAAAACGTCCTTGTAAATCGACAAGCGGTACTAGGTTACCATATTCATCTTTTACAAGCATAGGAGGCACTTCTGGGGTTGCTTGTTTTGCTACCAAGGCATCGTCTGCTCCAAAAGTAGGTGCAGTATGTACAATTCCTGTTCCGTCTTCTGTTGTTACGAAATCTCCAGAAATGATTCTAAAAGCATTTTCTGGATTATCATTTGGCAATGTATAAGGTAATAATTGCTCGTAAGTAATCCCTACTAAGTCTTTACCAACAAATTCTTTTACAACGTAAAAAGGAATTTTTCCTGCCTTGCCGGCAGGCAGGTTATCTCCCGATTTATAATTTAATAACTCTGATTTATCTTCTACTTGATTGAATTTTTCAGAAAACTGATAGTTAACTAATTTCTTAGCTAAAACAACATTGATGGGTTCGAACGTATATTGATTATAGGTTTCTACTAATACATAATCAATTTTTGGTCCAACGGTTAATGCCGTATTACTTGGTAATGTCCATGGTGTGGTTGTCCAAGCCATAAAATAAATATCACCTTCGTTTTGTAAAAAGTCTGGTAACGAATCTGGATTTGCTTTAAATTGAGCAACTACTGTAGTATCGGTTACATCTTGATACGTTCCTGGTTGGTTTAATTCATGTGAGCTTAAACCTGTTCCTGCTTTTGGTGAATATGGTTGTATGGTATACCCTTTGTAAAGCAAGGTTTTATTATAAATTTGCTTTAGCAACCACCAAACACTTTCCATGTATTTAGGATCGTAGGTAATATACGGGTCATCCATGTCTACCCAATACCCCATTTTTTGCGTTAGGTCATTCCATACATCTGTATAACGCATCACAGCTTTACGACAAGCCGCATTATAATCTTCTACCGAAATAGTTTTACCTATATCTTCTTTGGTAATTCCTAATTCTTTTTCAACACCTAATTCGATAGGCAGTCCGTGTGTATCCCAACCTGCTTTACGCTTTACTTGATATCCCTTCATAGTTTTGTAACGTGGGAAAATATCTTTAATAGCACGTGCTAAAACATGGTGTACTCCGGGAAGACCATTTGCTGATGGTGGCCCTTCATAAAACACATACGGCTTACTGCCTTCTCTGGTAGAAACACTTTTTTCAAAGATGTTATTTTCTTGCCAATATCGTAGTATCTCGTTTGCTACATTTGGTAAGTCAAGTCCTTTATATTCAGGAAATTTAGTGCTCATTTACTATACATTCTTATAAGGATGCGAATTTAAAGAATTTTCAGCAAAAACAGAGAGTTAATTCAAAGAGAAATCGTCGATTTTATAAAGTATTTACCTATAATTAAAAAATCTAAAATATTAATAATGGTTACCTATAATTCTTCACACATCTTAACAAATCTTTTTTGTATTGACTTATTTTAACGTGAATCTTGCTTAAGAGTTCAGAAGTCACTTCGAGTGAAATTCTGGAAGAATTTTGTATCGAGAAGCTTTTTTAGTCGAAAATTTATTGGTTTTCGATACGATTTTTTGCAAGAATCACTCAAACTGACATAAA
>NZ_JAUOEK010000040.1 GCF_030540835.1 Flavivirga aquimarina
CTATACCCCAACCCTGTTTTAAACACATTGAATATTAGCTTGAGCACATTAAATAAAGCAGAAAAAGTACAGGTTTATAATCTATTGGGAAAAAAAGTATTAGAAACTACAAATACAACCATAGATATAAGCTATCTATCAGAAGGGTCTTATGTATTAAAAGTAAAAACAGGAGACGGAAAAATTGCAGTTAGAAAATTTGTAAAAAAGTAATATAAACCTATCTTAATTTATAGAATTCTATTTGTTGTGAAGCAGGTTTGAAAAACTTATGTGCTCTTTAAAAAGTCTCCAGACATGTATTTTGGAGGCTTTTTTT
>NZ_JAUOEK010000142.1 GCF_030540835.1 Flavivirga aquimarina
AACGTCTTATTATGCCTTTTAAAAATATGTTCTCCCATTTTTCGAAAGTACACTTTTTCAAAGTGTTATGAAAAACTCTCCGTTTTTCAAACTTTTCAGCTAAACCCCGACGCAGAGCGTCGAGGAATTCTTTAGATTAACAATGTATTAACAGCAATTTGTTCTTTTTATTGTTCAAAGAAAAAAATATGTGTCCAATGTTTATGACATCTATAAATATAATCATTTATTTTGTTATTTACAATAAAAGTAAGCTGGTATTAGTTAATAAAGCAATTTTACATAATGTCGGATTATGAAATGAAATACATTTGTACTATAATGTTCTGCGTTATGTAACTTTGCTTTGGTAAAAAGCTTTTACTAGTATTAATTTTCTTTGATTTTTTTCTTCTTAAAAGTTTCTTTTAAATGTAATGGAATACTCTTTTTGCTGAAAGGTAGAAGGGGGGAGGCAAAATGTGTATGGAATGGGTTATATTAGTAAATATTATCTTAACTATTTATGGGTTATAATAAAAAGCCGATTGCAGTTATACTTGATAATGAAATTCAAGTACATAAACGAATTAAAATAATGCTATCTTATTTTAATTTTAATGAATTAATTAGGATTGAATCTTTTGAATATGAAGATGATGCTATTTTGTTTGTTATTGAAAATTATCATGATATATTTCTAATTATTCATGACACCTGTAGAACTGAAAGTAAAATAATAAAAGCTTGGAAAAAATCTAACCCCAAAATTAATGTAGCTTCTAACTTATATAAATTTGAACCACCACGAGATTTTTATAATTATATAATAGATTCATATATACCTCACGCAATTTGTATTTATCATTCTGCTTATACGTATTTAGATAATTTATTTAATGAATGGGCTAATAAGGATAAGAGAATGATTCCTTTAACTAAGCCAGCATCGGTAAGTGAATTTAACGAAGCATTTAATCAAGCTTTTGATGTTTGGAATAAAACCTTCAAAGGTATTAGTGAAGAAAATCGAATTCTGGCTCCGGTGTCAGAGGAATTAATAAGTATTTGTGGGTATAAGCCCGATTATTTAAATAATTTGACTTCTAGACAATTCGAAGAAGTGATAAATAGCATATTTAAAAATAATGGGTTTTATACTGAATTGACAGCAAAAACTCGGGATGGTGGTTATGATATTATGGCCTTAAGTAATGCTTCATTAAAAAATGAAATTACTATTATTGAGGTTAAGCATTTTGCTCCGAATCGATCAGTTGGTGTTGGTGTAATAAGAGAACTATATGGTGTGAAAAAACTTCTCAACGCAGATAAAGCGTTGTTAGTTACAAGTTCTTATGTTTCTGCATATGCAAAAAAAGAATTTCAAAGAACCATTCCTCTAGAACTTGACATAGTAGAACGCAAAAAAGTAATTGATTGGTGTACGAAATATTTTCATCACCTATTAGCCTAATTCAGGTTGAATGCATTTGTACTATATGTTCTCTCGTTATGTAACTTGAGCTTTGGATAAAAGCTCAAATCCTTTCTACTGTTTCTTGAAAAAATTTACTCCCAAAAGTTTCTTTTAAAAATGTAATGGAATACTCTTTTTGCTGAAAGGGCAGAGGAGTGGTGGCAAAATGTGTATGAAATGAGGCTGATTTACTTGGAAAATAATTAGCTTTAATTGATTCAATTTCAATTCATTTATTTTATATAATAGGATTATGAACAGTTAATTATTTATTCTATTTTTGAAGTAATATTCTTATATGCTTTAACGTACAATATTTTAGAAATTGGTATCACAAAGGAAAGAGAGCTTAAAGCCCACTAAACAGCAGTATAAAAAATGGTCTACACCAAGTAAAATGATATACCAGATGTATCATAAAAACTCTGTTACTTATCGAATAGCCATATTTGGATTAATTTTAGCAATCTTTGGAATTGCTATTAGATTGTATTTTGGTTTTTTTCCTAATAATGAAAGTGGAAATAAGATCACTACAATAATCGAAAATCCAGAGAAAAAAATATCGGATTCGGTCGTTGAAGAATCGGTGAAAAACAATCAATTTCTAGATTATAAAACGTTGCCAGTCAAAACTATGTCAGGGCTTAAAATACCTGAACCAATAGATAGTTATTCAGTTGGAGAAAAGCATGACGAAGAACAATTTTCGATGGAAAATAGGTTAGAATCCAAAACAGTTAAGACGATAGTCAATAATTCGATTAGAGAAAAACACTATAAAGAACAAGCACAAATTGAATCTATATCGAATAATTCCAAACCTGTTGTTTTACTGGTAAAAAAACCTACGATAATGATCGTTCCTAGTGATGTTTGGTGTACCAAAAATGGTTATGTGAAGGTTATCGACAATCAAGGGGTAAAAACAATAATGCCAGACTATCGAAAAGCTTTTAAAGAAGACCCTAACTTACTATTAGTAATAAGCTCCTTAAATGGTCTAATGGCTGACAGAGGGTTTCCCTTAAAAGATTTGGAAACAGTATTAAAGGGCTTAGATATTTCCAATAAGAAAAATGAAGCTTTTGTTTCAAGGAAAACGGGTGCTTCTTTAAACGAATCCCCAATAGATCGAATAGTAAAAAGAGCTAAAGCTGATATTGTGATACAATTAACTTGGATGGTAAATAAAATGGGGCCAAAAACCTCAATTATTTGTAATTTACAAGGCTTGGATTCTTATACCTATAAACAAATAGCAACAGCTACTATGGCAGGAGCGCCTTCTTTTACCGCAGATTTACCGGCTCTAATTAAAGAAGCAATGTTAGGAAGTATGGAAAGTTTAACGTCTACTTTACAAGAACATTTTAATGATATGTTTAGAAATGGACGGGAGGTTACTTTGCAGATTTTGACCTGGGATGATTGGCATGGAGATTTGGAAGAGCTTTCTTTTGAAATTGAAGATTGGTTGAACTTAAATACAGTTGAAGGACGTTTTTCGACTACGGATGTAACGGATACTTATGGGCTTTTCGAACAGATTAGGATACCATTATTCGATACAAACGGAAGATCTTTAGATGCTAGAATTTTTTTTAGAGGACTTAGTAAAAAACTTAGTGCTCCTCCTTATAATGAATCTAACAAAATGCATACTGAAGGATTGGGTAAAGTGACTATTATATTAGGAAATAAATAAATCTCACCAAGGTAAAAGATGTCATTCTGGCGATATTTTTCATCTGGAAGAGAAAATGGGAAATGACATCTAAAAAAGATTTAGATGACTGTTTAGACCAAATAAAAAATTTCAATAAACCAATGAAAATAACCATTACAAACAAAAATTGTCTTTCTATAGAAGAATTACCAAGCTATATTTATTTGATTGATTTAATCCTTAAAGAGGAAATCGAAAACTTGAGTTACTATGCTATAGCTAATAAAATTTCGAAAATAATTGAAGAAGAAGAAAAATTCTATATTAACTATAGGACAATTGTAAGAGCTTTCAATTTGCGAGAAAATTTAAAATTTAGAAAGATAGTAGCTGTAGACTATAAGATTCCATCTAGAAAGATTCTTAATTTACTAACAAGCTATTATTTTGAAAAAAGTATTAAAGATTTTATAAAGTTTTCTCAAGATTACAAAAATGAAATACTGCTCCATTACAATGACAATAAACCTTCAGATGAAACCCTAAAATTAATTTTTAACATTATTGAACTTCCAATAAGAAATACAAATAAAACTAAAATATTTATCAGCTATTCACATAAAGATAAAAAGTGGTTAGATTTAGTCCTAAGAGATATTAAAGTACTTCAATTAGAAAATAAATCAATTGAAGTATGGGATGATACTAAGATTTTGCCTGGCAAAAAATGGGAAAAAGAAATAGAACATGCGTTGGAAAGTGCTAAAATCTCAATATTACTGATTTCATCGAACTTCTTGGCTTCAGATTTTATAATGAATAGTGAACTACCAAAATTATTACTTAATGCTGAAAAACATGGAACCAAAGTCCTACCGATTATTCTTGGATATTGTAGATTCAATAGGAATAAAGATTTATGTAAATTTCAAGCTCTTAATGATCCAGGTATGCCTTTAAGCATATTGTCAGATTCTGAGGTTGATAAGACATTAGTAGAGATGACTGATACAATCGAAGAGTTTTTAAATAATTAATTTTTATAAATCATGAATAGTTCAATAAGTCAATGATAAAAGAAAAAGCTTAGTACACAATTGAAGTTATAAATTTTAATATCACTCAAACTTCCCCGTCCCATAATTAACCCGTTTCTTAAAATCAATCACTTCATCCTTTAATTTCTTATTAGCATTATCTATAAGTTCGTTCTGCACTTTCATAATACGTAAAAGATCATGAATGGCGTTTAAGTTCTCTAATTGTGTATAAACTATCTGTTCTAGTTGTGCTTTTGTATATCTCGTTCTTGGCATTATTCTTGTTTTAGGATTAAGTATTCCGATTATCAGAACAAATACACCTAAATATGGATAAAATACAAAATGAAAGTTTAAAAAATCGGAATAAATTATCTTATTATGTAAATTTATGTTCTTAAAATCAGACAATAATGACCGAATTAGGGCTATTCTTATCAAGAAAATCTGTTAATCGTTCCGATGTTTCAAGAAAAACAGGAATTAGTAAAACAAGACTTAGTGAATTGGCAAATAATGAACGAACTAAGCTTAGAGTAGATGAATTGTACCTAATTGCTTTAGCTATAGATGTGGATCCTTGCGACATATTCAAAGAGATTTGTAAAGACCTTAGATTAAAAGAAGATAACTAATGTCTTCTTTAATTCTAAATTTCCTAAAATCGGAACTCAAAACTTTTGACCTAGAATTAACTAAAAAAATCAATGGGAGGGAAGGAGTAGATTTTTTAATCGGAAACAATCAAATTTATTTACAATCCATTGATTTAGATACAGCACAACGTAGCATTAAAATATCTAAGCAAGAATTAGGACAATTAAGAGATAATCTATTTATCGCTTTAATTTTGATAATAGATAAACAACCTAAGGTTTCTTTTTTAATACCTTCAAAAGACTTATCACAGCCAGATAGTAATATCTTTAAAGAGAACGAAGTCAGTCTAATGCCAAGTTTATCAAATTGGGAGATTAAAATATTTTCCAAAGGCTTAAGTCAATTTGAAATATATACTATTCCTAATCAAATAGAAAAGCTAAACTAAAGTTTTGAAAGCAAAAAAATCCCCCTACGAAGGAGGAGGAAAATTTGTAATACCCAGTTCTAGCCTAAATAACCTAATAGAATGTACATAGATTTTATGTTTAGGCATATAAATTATTTTAAAACTACATTTAGGATTTACAGCTAAGAATAAATAATTGCGATTACGATTAAACTTTAGCCTGAAATAGAAAAGATAACGAACTTGCATAATAAAAATATTTAAAGTTAAAACCTTAGCACTTTACCAAGGAAAGCCGTTCACTTTGTTTTGAATGAGTCAAATGCAAGGGGTAAAGCGGTTTACGGTGCGTTGGATTGAGTGTTGGCTAAATAGCTTTACTTCATTTTACCCTTGCATTTCACGAACCGAAAAACATAACTTTGGTGCGACTTGTATGCGTATCAAAACTCAATATTTAACGAAATGTTCAATAGAAGCAGGATGTTAAAACGACCTCATACTAATTTTGGCTAAAACAATAGGTGAGTGGAGCGTCCATATTTTAGGGGTCTAGTAATATATAACCTTAAGAGTTCTAATTTTAAATGCTTCTAAAAGCAGTCTTAAAAAGTTAGCCTGTTTCCTAAAATATAGCGTAACGAGCCGTACATTGTTTCCAAAATTATATGCAGTCTTGAATTTTTTGTTTCTTTTTTTATCAAGAAAAAAAGAAAAAGTACTTTAGCTAAAAACCAATAATATGAAGCAACTTCTTTTTCCTGTATTTATTATTGTTTCCTTTTGTTCGTATTCGCAAACCTTTGTTAATGATATTGATAAGGTAGCCATAGTTGTAATTGACTACTGCGTAGATGAGAATGGCAAACGTTATGATATAAAAATAAACCAAGAAAAAAGCACATATAAGCATGAAGGATGGAGAGAAGGCTGTATAGAACATTTTAAAAAGGGTAAGTTAATTTACCCAATGAAGATGATAAATGAATGCTGGCAATCTGTTTACTACTTTGTAAATTCAAAATATAAAAAGCACCAACTATCAAAAGAAGATCGTTCAAAATGTAAAATGTTTCATCGAGGCAAGTTTAAATATGAAAGCCCAGCGTATAGTGAAACTATAATGAAACGAAGAAAGAATAGACAAATAGAAAAAGGTGGTTTAGGTGGGCGACAGGTTTATAAGATTAAATGGATTGATGATCACAAATACGATTTAGAAACTATAAAAATGCCTTTAGAAAAAGATAAGCACAAAGAAGGCAACTATATATCTGTTGAAATAATAGAAGTTCTGGACGATAGAACGTATTTATATAAAGCTCAAATTACAAATAAGGAAGATACGGATGTTGTATTTGGTTTGATCACTAAATTATGATTCTATTTGACATAATGTTAGAAACACCAAACAAAAGAAGTTTAATCGGAGCTATACATATAACAAGTGTATAGAAATTTTAAAGTGTGGATTTGAGCTAGGGAAAATTTTATACTCTTGTGGCAACTTAACGAAAAGCTCGTGAAAAAAATATAACGAGAATATCCTCGCCAACGTAAAGCTCAAAACGGATCTAAAAGCTAGCTTTTTTTTGGCGTTGGCAAGCGATGGATAATTGTGTTTAAAAAAATTATTGCGATAGCATAATTATTTTTAAAAAGCAATCGAGCGCTTGGCAGCGGCAATTTTACATAATGGCTAATTATAGCTACAAATGTGTAAACGTGAAGCTTCTTGAGAATCGCTTATTTAAAAAATGTTGAACGATTGTACAGAATATTAAAATTATACGAGAAGCCAAACACGAATGTTTAATGATCCAAGCACTAAACACCAAATAGAAACGTGAACACTCTGGGATATTTTATATAATATTGAATTATAGCTATCTAATGCTATGAAATACATTTGTACTATAATTAATATTATGTAAAATAGAATTGTAAACAAACTTAAAAATATAATATCATTCAAAATCCACATGCCTACTTTAAATAAGTATCCATAAAATATTTTTTAAAAGCTCTTCCTAATGGCAAAGACGTATTGGTTAAGTGAATTATATTACCTGAAACTTTAATTAAATGCTGGATATTAATTAAATACGATTTATGAACCTGACAAAAATAATTGTTATCTAATTTTTCTAACCATTGTTTTAAAGAATCATTACTTATATAAGTCTTTTCCAATGTAGTAACCTCTGTATAATAAGAATCAGATTTAATATAAATAACCTCAGACGTTAATAGTCTAATATGTTCATAACCAGATTTTAAAATTATAGTTTCAGATCCTTCTGGGGTTTCATTAATATTTAATTTCAGCTTAGAAATGGCTTGTAAAAACCGTTCATAAGAAATTGGTTTTAATAAATAATCGACAACATTAAAGGCATAACTTTCTAAAGCATACTCAGAAAATGCTGTAGTAAGAATAACTTTGGGATGATTTGGGACAGATTTTAAAAAATCTATCCCAGACATTTTTGGCAAATGAATATCTAAGAAAATTATATCTACAGGCTCCATATCCATAAAATATTTGGCTTTTATGGCATCAGGAAACGTTCCTTTAAGAGACAATATCTCTACTTCAGAAATATATTTTTGTAATATACGTTGCGCTGGCGGTTGATCTTCTATAATGATACAATTTAGCATGTTTCAATAGGTTTTAACTGTAAAATTAATTCAACATTAAAAATATTATTAGAATCTGTAATTTTTAAATCATGAGCATTAGGGTATAATAAATGTAAACGCTTTTTAACATTAATTAAACCAATACCTTTTGATAAATTGTTTGTATTTGCAATTGGAGAAAATCCATTTTTGCATGTAAAGAGCAACTCCCCTACTTCAGAAACATCTATATTAATATGGATTACAATATTTTCAGATTGACTAGCTGTACTATGTTTAAAAGCATTCTCAATAAATACCATTAATATTAGAGGTGCTATAGTAAAATGCGGTCTTTTAACTCCAGAATTAAATTGTATGTCTCCACGATGTTCTATTTGTAATTTATAAAGCGCTGTAAAGTTTTTTAAATGCATAATTTCTTTAGAAAGAGACACATAATCCTCTTTACAATCATAAAGCATATAGCGTAGAACAGAAGCAAGTTCTAAAATTATGGATGGTGTTTTAGGAGATTTTTCAATAGCATAAGCATACAGATTATTTAAATTATTAAATAAAAAGTGCGGATTTATTTGAGACTTTAAAAATTGGAGTTCACTTTCTTGAACTAAAGTTTTCAATGTTTCAATTTCGCTTTGTTTCTTATTATAGTCCCAAGCAAACTTAAACCCAACAAAAACAACAATTGTAGGAAGCGTTTCTATAAGTGTAAATAATATTCCTGGAAAATAAACTCCTCTTGTATCTGGAAAATATATTTTTTCTAATACAAATTCATCTATCAAAATAACAATAGAAATTAATAAAGCTAAAGCAACAAAAAATAAAGTAAACCTCTTTTTAGAATATATTTTTGGTAATAATACATAGTTAATAAGCATAGCAGCTACCATATAATTACAAAAAAAAGACAGTTCATAAGGGATGATCTTTTCAGTACCTGGTTCGTTGTAAAGAGAAACACCTTGATTATAAGAATAAAATAAAAATAAAGAAATAGAAACTATAATTTGAAAAATAATTTCTTCATAATTCTTTTTAAAAAAAAACACGGCTTTTAGTATCATTTTAAGCGTAGATGAAAGTCAAAAATATAATATTCTTTTAGTTATTTATAAAGATTCTAGATATTAAAATTGTCACTTGACGTTCATAGTATTATATATGTCGTTTACAGATTTATTCTTTCAAAAACTACTTAAATTTTTCATTTTTGCACATTATTTTTATTCAGTCTAAATAAAATGAAATATTTTTTCATATCTATTCTTGTAGTTTGTTGTATGTCGTTAGAGGCACAAACAAGGACAGGAGAATTACAAGGAACCATTATTGACAAAATGGGGCGACCTCTTCCAGGAATATCAGTTCTTATAGATGGTACAAAAAAGGGAGCAGCAACTAATTTTGACGGTATATATAATTTAAAGAGCATTGTATCGGGTAATTATACCCTTATCGTTTCTGGAATAGGCTTTAAAACAGAGAAGTTATCTATACGTATAAATCCGGATGAGATTACAAATAGAGATATTATTTTAATTGAAGATAGGTCGGAACTTAGTGAAGTTGTCATAAAAGGAAAAACAAAAGCCGCAAAAATTGAAGAAAAAGGATTTAGTGTAACTGCCATAGAAACTCAGAAGCTTAAATCTCAAAACCTTGGTTTAAATAGCATTTTAACTAGAACTACAGGTATAAATGTTAGAACATCTGGAGGAGTTGGTTCAGATTATAACTATTCTTTAAATGGCATGTCGGGCAATGCCATACGTTTTTTTATTGATGGTATTCCAATGGATTATTTTGGTTCATCATATTCTATCAACAATTTGCCAGTATCACTTATTGACCGTATTGATATATATAAAGGAGTTGTACCGGTTAGCTTAGGATCTGATGCCTTAGGCGGTGCCATTAATCTCGTAACAAATCAAAAAATATCGAATTTTTTAGAAGCTTCGTATTCTTTTGGTTCTTTTAATACCCACAAGATAGCTTTACACGGACAATGGCAGCTTAAATCTGGCCTAACTACTAAGTTATCCACATTTTATACCTACTCAGACAATAATTACAAAGTTTGGGGCAAAGGTGTTCATTATGCTGATGAATCTACAGGTTTTAAGGCTGTAGAATTTACCAGAGATAATCCAGCTGAAAGATTCAATGACGATTTTCAAACGACTAGTGCTAAGCTTGATATAGGGTTTACTCAAAAAAAATGGGCAGATCAATTTTTCCTTACCCTGTTGGCATCAGATACTAAAAAAGGCATCCAAACGGCACAAACCATGGCACGTGTTTTCGGTAAAGTAAGAAACAACGAGCAAGTAATTATGCCTAGTATAAGTTATAAGAAAACGAATTTAATAACTAAAGGGTTGGATGTAAATGCTTTTGCAGGTTATACATATACAGAAGGTGTCTTAATTGATACTTCACACGTTCAATATGATTGGAGAGGAATGGAAATAGGTGTTAGAGAATCTGGTGGAGAGATGGGATATGATGGTAAATCTGAATATACCCAGAAAAACCAATCACAAATTTACAGATTAAATACAACGTATCAACTGCCTTCAGATTTTAAATTAGGGTTCAACTACCTTTATTCAACTACTAGAATTACAGGTGAAGACCCATTTACTCCAGAATATAGAATACCTTATTTAGAACCACAAAATATAAGGTCACAATTTGCAGGTTTATCACTAGAAACAGTAAAATTTAATAATAAACTACGTGCTAATGCTTTCGTTAAATACTACGGTTACAATGCGAGTATCAATGATTTAGAATACACAGATGAGTGGGAAATTATTGAATATAAAAACAAATTAAACAATTGGGGAGGTGGATTTGCTGCATCTTATAGATTTTCACCAGAGTTATTAATTAAAACTTCTTTGGAGCAAGCCACTAGAATGCCAAGTCCTACAGAAGCTCTTGGAGATGGAGTTACTGTTAATAATAACCCTTTTATTAATCCGGAACAAAGTTTTAATGTCAATTTAGGAACCATTTTAGGAAGGTATAAATTAGGTTCCTCTCGCCATGGAATCAAAATTGCTGTAAATACTTTTTATAGAGATGTTACAGATAAATTACTATTTACCGTAATTGATGGCCAAGGTAATGGTGAATTTAGAAATATTGATAGGATATCAGGAACAGGAATAGAACTAGATTTTATTTATGATTTTGATTACAATTTCAAATTTAAGCTAAACGGAACATACCAAGACCTAAGAAACAATCTCGAATTTGACGAAGATGGAAGAGAGAATATTGTTTATAGAGATAGAATGAGAAATGAGCCATACTTTATGGCTAATGCAGGGTTAGATTATAATGTGTCAGATTATATACAAAAGAATTCTAAAATTTTCGCCTACCTACAATCTAGTTATACACACGAATTTTTTCTACGATGGCCAAGTCTTGGAAGTGAAGAAAATAAGAGCATAGTACCTTCCCAATTAGTATTCGATGCAGGAATAGGCTACACCTTCCCTTCTAAGAAATTCATTTTGGCAGTAGATATATTTAACATGTTTAATGAGCAAGTTTATGACAACTATTTACTTCAAAAACCTGGTAGAGCAATTTTCTTAAAAATAAATTATAAAATAACACAACAATAATTAAATAGAATAATGAAAAATAGAGAATTACAAAATAAAATGGACATTAAATTTAAGATCATGAAAACAAATAAATTATTAAAAAGAGCGCTTAACTGTTTCTTTTTAGCTTTATCTATAACCTTTGTAGCTTGTAGTGGCGATGAACCAACGTGCGAATCATCTATCTGGTATGCCGATACAGATAATGATGGATTAGGAGACCCAAATTCGACATTAAGTACTTGTGAACAACCTGAGGGATATGTTTCCAACTCGGATGATGACAGTGATGCTCTTGGGCCATTAAATTCTAAATTTACAGTTGGAGCAGCTGTAGATGGTGAGGGGTATTTCGTTACAACCGATAATATTTCGTCAGGTACTATTTCTATAGTTGGAAACGGTTATGAAGGATGGGCAAACCTATCTGTTAGTGTAGAAGGGTTTTTATATAACCTTAATGGAGATGAAGGTACATTAGATAAATATGAATTTACAGATAGTGGGCTTGTAAAAAGAGATGCTATTTCAACCACAGCACTACTTCCAGGAAGTTTCTTTCGTTATATTCAAGATACAGGTAGTGGAGATTTATTTTTATCAAATTTCCCAAATGAAGATGGCGATGCCCCTTATGCAATTATAGACCTTGAAACATTTACAGTCGAAGGCCATGGGTTAGTTAATATACCTGATGTAAATGGTAAAGATGCGCTTTGGGTAAATGGACTTGTAAAAGATAACGAAATCTATTTTGGTTCTGTATATGGTGATTGGGCAACTTGGACTCAAATTGAAGATTCTTTAATTACAGTTAAGTTCGATTATCCATCATTAACGAATCCAGAGATACTAGTTTCTACAGCATCTACAGGACAAACAGCTGGTTATAGGAATAACGGTACATTTAAAACAGAAAATGGAGATATTTACCAATATAACCTTACGAGTTCGCATTGGTATGGTCATGATGAATTGGTAGGAAAACCAACTGTTTTTACAAGAATTAAAGATGGGGATTATGATGATTATGTATTAGACGTTTCTGCTAGTTTTTCTGAACCAATCGCTATTTGGAATGCTTGGTATGCTGGTAATGACATAGTATATGCAAGTGTTGTAAAAGAAGCTGATATTACAGTATGGGGTGATTTAAAAATAAATACAAATACATTGGTAGAAGTTAATCTTGCAACAAAAACAGTAACAGAATTAAATATACCTAAAGCATCTTATGTAGACATATTTAATTTAAATTGTGTAGAAAATGGTAAGTTCTATTTACCCGTAAGTATTAGTGGTGGTGAAGCCAATATTTATCAAATTGATATTAATGGTGGTGCAAATGGTTTCCAAAAAGGAGCTGTTCTTGATGGAAGTAATGTATTTGTAAATTCATTACATAGAAACTTCTAAAAGTCTAGTACTTTTATTGAATTAATGTCTTAGCGTTTTTATCAAACGCTAAGACATTTTTAATATAAAACCAGTTTTAAGAATATACTTTAAGTATTTAAGTAAACTTTATAAATAGGGCTTTTCAACATGAAAAAAAAGGCAAAAAATTATATTAGAAAAGTGCATCTTTGGTTTGGGATGATTTCCGGTGTCATCGTTTTTATAATTGCTCTAACAGGTGCTATTTATGTGTTTTCAGAAGATATTAAACATGTTATTTATAAAGATAGACGAAATATAGAAATACCTCTAAATACCAAAAAATTACCAATAAGTAAATTACTTAAAGTTGCCGAAGGTGCATTTGATAATGAATATTCCTTTCAAAACATTGTAATTCCAAATTTTCCAGACAAAACAATCAGTTTCATTTTTCAAAAAACAGATGAAAACAAGTTTTGGTATAAGAATTACATGGAATTTAATAAAACAGTTTATATAAACCCTTACACAGGCGAAATTGTAAAGATAGAAAACACCAAATGGGAGTTTTTTAATGTTGTTTTCTGGATTCATATGACTTTGTTTCTTGGGTATAACACAGTAAGTAGTGCGATTATAGAAATTTCTATGTGGATTTTTGTATTTATGTTGATTAGTGGATTAATTTTATGGTGGCCTAAAAAAAATCAACGTAAAATTAGCTTTTCTTTCAAATGGAAGACAAATACACGGTGGAAGCGAAAAAACTACGATTTACATAAAATTCTTGGATTTTATGTCTTGTTATTGGCATTAATATCAGCTTTAACAGGGTTAATGTGGGCATCTGGGAGTTTTAATAAAACCGTGAAATGGGTTGCTAACGGAGGTAAAACCATTGCAAGAACTGAGATTCCTAAACCAAAAATTCATGAATCATCTCTGTCCCTTTTAGATGATATTCTTACTAATACACTTGCAGAAATTCCCGAATCTAAATATATTTTAATTCGAAAACATCCCAAAAATGACATCCCTTATATTGTAAGATCTTATGTTAGTGAAACCATTAATTATAAACGAATTGAAATGTATTATGATAGAAATTCGGCTGAGTTATTAAGTAAACACTATTTTTCTGATAAAAATAATGGCGATAAAATTCAAGCATTAAATTACGACATCCATGTAGGAACTATTGGGGGTTGGCCAACAAAAATTTTGAATTTTTTAATGAGTTTAATAGTCGCCTCTTTACCAATAACAGGTTTTTTAATTTGGCGGGGACGACATAAAAAACATAAAAACGTTAACAATTTATTATAAGTAACCTCTTTTCGTTTAAAAAGTTTACCCTTATATTTGTATGCCCTTAAATTGTTAGAGCTATGAAACCCAAACCTAAATCGAAGTCAGAGAAAACTCGATTTCAGTTATTACATCAATATTATAACTATACTGGATTTTACAGTTTTGTTGGTAATGCCGTTAAAAAAGCGTTGCCATATATTATTATTGTTGTAGCAGGTATTTATATAGTTAATAAATATTTCAGTATTAATGATGCTCTAATACATTTAACAGAAACACTTCCAGCTTATGGTGTATTAGCATTCTTTTTTGCTTCAGAAACTTTATTAGGAATTATTCCTCCAGAAATATTTATAGCTTGGTCTGGTAAAATGCCTAGTCCATGGTTTTATTTATCATTTTTAGCCGTGCTTTCTTATGTTGGTGGTTTAATATCCTATTGGTTAGGAGTTGCCATTACCAAGATACCAAGGATCCATAATTATATGCAATTAAAAATGGAAACCCAGTTAAAAAACTCGAAAAAATGGGGCGGTTTTTTAATTATAGTTGGAGCACTTCTTCCACTTCCATTCTCAATATCCTGCATAGCAGCTGGTATAATTAGATTTCCATTTAAAAATGTTATTTTATATGGATCGTTGCGATTGGTACGTTTTTTTATCTATGGTCTTATTATTTTTAATGCGTTATAAATAAGCGGTGTTTATTGAAGGTTATTCTCTTATTCTGCCTTATTTTTGTATGAAAACCTGATATATGTTTTCATTTCCTATGATATTCAGAATTGTAGCTTTTTTAGAAGGAATATCCTATATTTTACTATTATTTATAGCAACACCCATAAAATACCTGATGCACGATCCGCAATATGTTAAACTATTAGGAATGCCTCATGGTTTATTATTTGTGGCCTATGTGGCTTTGGCTTTTATGCTAAAAAAGGACTTCAATTGGAATACAAAACAATTTGCTACTGTGCTTATAGCATCAATTATTCCGTTTGGCACTTTTTATATTGATAGAAAATATTTAAAACAAACAAAGTGATGGAAACACAATTTAAGCATTTAATATATGATCGTTTAATAGCGTTAAATGTACCCGAAACTACTGCCGAATACATAAATATGTTCGGACTTCTTTTGGCACTATTAATCATTGTTTTTATCATAGACTTTATTACCAGAAAATTATTAGTAAAGGCCTTTAATAAATTCACTTCGGTGTCAAAAACCAATTTTGATGATTTATTGGTAGCCAATAAGACACCCAGAAATATAGCGCATATCATTCCGCTGTTAATCGCTATGAAATTTACACCTGTTGTTTTTGGAGATTTTCCGAATTTTGATGGTGTTTTTGAAAAAGGATTACAAGTCTTCGCTATTGTTTTAACGCTTTGGATTGTACGGAGCTTGTTAAATACAGTAAAAGATTATTTAAAAACACTGCCTAGATTAAAAGATAAGCCTATAGACAGTTATATACAGGTATTCATGATTTTTGCATGGGTAGCTGGTTTTATGTCAGCAATAGCCATTATTACAGGTACTTCCCTCCTGTCTTTTTTAACAGCTTTAGGAGCCGCATCTGCAGTTATTATTTTAGTTTTTAAAGATACTATTCTTGGTTTTGTAGCCAGTATCCAAGTATCAATAAACGATATGGTACGTATTGGCGACTGGATTACTTTTGAAAAATATGGTGCCGATGGTGATGTGATTGAAATTAATTTAGCAACGGTTAAAGTTCAAAACTTCGACAAAACAATTACTACCATTCCTACCTATGCCCTTATATCAGATTCTTTTAAAAATTGGAGAGGTATGACTAGTTCGGAAGGCAGACGTATTAAAAGAGCTTTATTTATTAAACAAGAAGGTGTTAAATATTTGAATGAGAATGAAGTGAATAAACTTAAAGATATTCAATTGATTACGTTATATTTAGAGAGCCGACAAGAAGATATAAATTCATATAATAGTTCTAATACTATTAATAAAGAATTACTACTAAACGGTAGGAATCTCACTAATATCGGAGTCTTTCGAAAGTATATTGATGTGTATCTAAAACAGCATTCTGCAATCAATAAAGATATGATGATTATGGCACGTCAGTTAGCACCGACTACACAAGGTATTCCTATGGAAATCTATGCGTTTAGCAGTGATAAGCGCTGGGAAAATTATGAATATATTATGTCCGACATATTCGATCATCTTATAGCAGCCCTTCCCTATTTCGATTTGGAAGTATTTGAGCTACCCAGTGGCTCCAGTTTCGAAGGAAAACATAGTTAATAATAATTTATTGGTTTACATCATCCACTCTTATCAGATATACTATAATTATATATATTTGTATTTCTCCCCAAAGTAAATATTTGTAATTCATAGTTATGAAATTTTTGTGCTTTATGTTTGTATTGTTTTTTCTATGTTTTCAATTAGAAGGGCAAAACGTAGATTTTGTTTTTAGTAAAGAATTTAACGATTTAATTGCATTAAAAGAAGGCAAATCCCCTTATGCCTTTGAAATATTATCTGAAGAACGTACTACTACCATTAAAAAACCTACCACGACTCGTATATCTAAGTTTTATAAACGAACTTTAGCATTTGCAGAAAAAGCTAAAAGCGATAGTACAAAAATTGCTCAGCTAAAAAAGGAATCAAAATTTACACCTGAAATTGCAAAAGAACTCAATGAGGCAGATGTGAACAGCAGATTAAAGATAGCTAGAAGGAGTTTAAAAACGACTAAGAAATATGATATAATACCTAGTGAAGTTATAATTAAAACTTCTAATGAATTAAAAATTCGAAGAAATATTTTTAAGCCACAGCATATTATAATTGGTGAATATAAAAGTCTAGGTTCATATTATGTAGCAAAAGGGATCAATGGTTATAGCGAAAGAAGCTTAATTTCTGTTGCCGACGCAAAAGAAAATAAATTAACAAAAGAACATTTTCTGTTTGATGATATTTTTGAAGTTATACAAAATATAGAAACAAATGTTATATATATGGTTTATCCTTCTTTTTTAGAAAAATACCCAATTAATAAAATAGCAAATCAAAAACAATATCAAGGTAAAATTGATCTGTCTGAAAAAGAATATATTAATCATATAGATAAAGAATTAGACTCTTTAATTTTAAACTATAAAAATATATTAAAATAGAGAATGCTAAAGAGCTGCTTTATTAAAAAAGCAAAAGACCTGTTAAGAAATAATACTTTACAGGTCTTTTTATATATGTTAGAGTAGTATATATTCTAAATATTAGCAGCCAACCAGTCTCCTACTTCTTTGGTTCCGTAAGCTTTTCCACCGTTAGCTAAATCTTCAGTTACAACACCTTCAGCAAGCGATTTGTTAACAACGTCTCTAATAGCAGCACCTTCTTCAGGTAAGTTAAATGCTGTTTCAAACATCATAGCAGCAGATAACACTGTTGCTAAAGGGTTTGCTATGTTTAATCCTGTTGCTTGCGGATACGAACCGTGAATAGGCTCAAACAAAGCGATATCACTTCCCATAGATGCAGAAGGCATCAGTCCCATCGATCCTGAAATAACAGAGGCTTCATCTGTTAAAATATCTCCAAATAAATTTTCGGTAATCAATACATCATAACTATTTGGCCATTGTACTAAACGCATGGCTACAGCATCAACAAATTCGTAAGACACCTCTACTTCTGGATAATCTTTCTCCATAGCTTGAACTGTTTCTCTCCATAAACGTGATGTTTCCAATACATTAGCTTTATCAACACAACATAGTTTTTTAGAACGAGTCATAGCTAATTCAAAACCTTTTTTAGCTAATCGTTGTACTTCTGCTCTGGTATATACACAGTTATCGTAAGCAGTTTCACCTTCATCCCTTCTACCCTTTTCTCCAAAGTAAATACCTCCGGTTAATTCGCGTAAAAACACTAAATCGGTACCTTCTATACGTTCTTTTTTCAAAGGAGACTTTTCTATTAATGAAGGAAATGTAAAAGTTGGTCTTACATTAGCGAACAGACCTAATTTTTTACGCATTTTTAATAATCCTTGCTCCGGACGCACCTTCGCAGAAGGATCGTTATCGAAACGTGGGTGACCAATAGCACCAAACAAAACCGCATCTGAAGCAGCACAAACATCATGTGTTTCATCCGGATAAGGTTCTCCAACGGCATCAATTGCCGCAGCACCTGTCAATGCTGGTTTCCAAGTTATTTCGTGTCCGAATTTTTTAGCAACAGCATCACTTACCTTTACAGCTTGATCTATTACTTCTGGTCCTATACCGTCTCCGGCTAAAAGCGCAATATTAAATTTCATTTATTTTATTGTAATCTTAGTTAATAATAATGTTTAGCATTTTTTCGGTCGCTTTAATAGCAGACACTGCTTGATCTGAATCCAGACCACGTGTTTTAAACTCTTTCTCCGTATTTTTCCAGGTAATAACGGTTTCACACAACGCGTCCGAATGACTTCCCGGTGGGATTCTCACTACATAATCTATTAAATCTGGTAATACCATTTTTTTCTTTTTAAAAATGTTTCTAACTGCATTCATAAAAGCATCAAATTGCCCATCTCCTTGTGCATTTTCTTCAAAAGTATCATGGTGTATAGTAATAGAAACGGTTGTCGATGGCTTTAACCCTTTTGAGTGTGTTAGCACATAAGAGTTAACTTTTACCTTTTCTTCATAGCTTT
This sequence comes from Flavivirga aquimarina, assembly GCF_030540835.1. Classification (GTDB taxonomy): domain Bacteria; phylum Bacteroidota; class Bacteroidia; order Flavobacteriales; family Flavobacteriaceae; genus Flavivirga; species Flavivirga aquimarina. The sequence goes on from NZ_JAUOEK010000142.1 coordinate 18,878, forward strand.
GGTCTAAGACATCAGAAATAATATAAGGCAGGTCTTCTTTTGTAACCACCTGTTTTTTATCACCTAATTCTATAATACGCTGTGTTACCTGTCTTAAATCATCATCATCGAGTTGAAGTCCTAATTCTTGTAAATTTTTCTGAATATTAGCTTTACCAGACGACTTTCCTAAAGCATACTTACGGGTTCTTCCAAAACGTTCTGGTAATAAATCACTAAAATACAGGTTCTTTTTATTGTCGCCATCGGCATGTATACCAGCAGTTTGCGTAAATACATTCGCTCCAATTACAGGTTTATTGGCTGGAATCATAACCCCAGAAAACGTTTCTACCAATTTGCTAACAGTATATAAAACCTTTTCATTTACACCAACTTCTATGCCTGGCATAAAGTCATTAATTACAGCAATTGCACTAGACATAGGCGCATTACCGGCTCGTTCACCCATGCCATTAACGGTTAAATGAAGTCCATCTGCACCTGCCTTAAGTGCTTCCATGACATTGGCAACTCCTAAATCGTAATCGTTGTGTGCATGAAAATCGAAATGCAAACTCGGATATTTATCTTTAATTTCTTTTACAAAATCGTAAGACTCTTTAGGTGTAATAACACCTAATGTATCTGGAAGCATAATACGCTTTATCGGTTGTGTTGAAAGGAATTCTAAAAACTCAAAAACATAGTCTTTAGAATTGCGCATACCATTACTCCAATCTTCTAAATAAATATTGGTTTCAATACCTTTTTCTTGAGCTAATGAAATAACTTCTGATATTTCTTTAAAATGCTGACTAGAAGTCTTTTTGAGTTGATGAGTTAAATGGTTTAATGAGCCTTTTGCTAATAAATTTTGCACTTTAGCTCCTGCTTCAATCATCCAATCTATTGAAACTCCTTTATCAACAAAAGTAAGTACTTCAACAGTATTTAAATACCCATTTTCTTTGGCCCAGACAGTTACATCTTTTACAGCTTGAAGTTCTCCTTCAGATACTCTGGCAGATGCGATTTCTATGCGGTCGGCTTTTAACTCTTCTAATAATAGCTTTGCAATGGTAAGTTTCTCTGAAGCAGAAAACGACACGCTCGAGGTTTGTTCACCATCGCGCAATGTCGTGTCCATTATTTCTATTTTCCTAGTTGCCATTTTTATAACATAAGCCCATTTGCAAATGTTTCTATGTCTCCCTTAATGTTTTGCAAATAATCAATATCATCAAAACCATTAAGCATATTTTCTTTTTTGTAACTGTTAATCTCAAAAGATTCTTGGTCACCCGTAGCCTTTATAGTGATGGTTTGTTCTGGTAAACTCACCTCTATTTCTGTATTGGCATCTTCGTATATGGCATTGAAAATTTTCTCAGAAAATTCAGGACTTACTTGTACAGGCAAAACCCCTATGTTTAAACAGTTATTTTTAAAAATATCTGCAAAAAAACTGGATACTACACAACGAAATCCATAGTCGTAAACCGCCCAGGCAGCATGTTCTCTAGAAGACCCAGAACCAAAATTCTTACCTCCTACTAATATCTTACCACTGTATACTGGATTGTTTAATACAAAGTTTTCTTTAGGGGTATTATCGCTATTATATCTCCAATCTCTAAATAAATTATCTCCAAACCCTTTACGCTCTGTAGCTTTTAAGAATCTTGCAGGTATAATTTGATCGGTATCAACATTTTCTAGCGGTAATGGAACTGCTGTACTTGTTAGTATATTAAATTTATCGTAAGCCATATTTTAGTATTCAGTTGCCAGTGTTCAGCTGGCAGTATTATATATTATTCTTTTATATTAAGTCTCTAGGATCGGTTACTACGCCTGTAACTGCAGCTGCTGCTGCAACTAATGGACTAGCAAGTAATGTTCTGGAACCAGGTCCTTGACGTCCTTCAAAATTTCTGTTAGAGGTACTTACTGCATATTTTCCAGCAGGAACTTTATCATCATTCATTGCCAAACATGCCGAACAACCCGGTTGTCTTAATACAAATCCAGCTTCTGTAATAACATCTAAGATTCCTTCTTCCTTAATTTTATCTTCTACTTCGTGTGAACCAGGAACTAACCAAGCAGTTACATGATCTGCTTTTTGTTTTCCTTTAACTATAGATGCAAAAGCTCTAAAGTCTTCAATTCTACCATTTGTACAACTTCCTAAGAAAACATAATCGATCTTTTTACCAATCATAGAGTCATTTTCTTCGTACCCCATATAGTCTAAAGACTTTTTGTAAGTCGCAACACCACCTTCAATAGCATCGGCATTAGGGATATTATTAGAAATACCAATTCCCATACCCGGATTAGTACCGTAGGTAATCATAGGTTCTATGTCGCTGGCAGGAAATGTTAACTCTTTATCGAAAGTTGCGTCGTTATCGGTTTTTAAGGTTTTCCAATAAGCTACAGCCTTATCCCAATCTTCACCTTTTGGCGATAATGGTTTATCTTTTAAATATTCGAAAGTTGTTTCGTCTGGAGCAATCATTCCACCACGAGCACCCATTTCTATAGAAAGGTTACAAACGGTCATACGACCTTCCATAGTCATGTTTTCAAAAACATCACCGGCATATTCTACAAAATATCCAGTAGCACCAGAAGTTGTTAATTTTGAAATGATATAAAGTGCTACATCTTTAGGGGTCACTCCTTTTCCTAATTGCCCATTTACGTTAATGCGCATTTTTTTAGGTTTTGGCTGCATGATACATTGCGTAGATAGCACCATTTCAACTTCAGAGGTTCCAATACCAAAGGCTATGGCGCCAAAAGCGCCATGTGTAGAGGTATGTGAGTCTCCACAAACAATAGTTGCTCCAGGAAATGTAATGCCGTTTTCTGGGCCTACAACGTGAACAATACCATTTTTTTTATGGCCTAATCCCCAATGGCTAATCCCATATTCGTTAGAATTATCTTCTAAAGCTTTTAGTTGATTTGCAGATAATGGGTCTTCAACTGGTAAATGTTGATTAATAGTTGGTGTATTATGATCGGCAGTAGCAAATGTACGCTCTGGATACAAAACGCTTAACCCTCTATTTTTTAACCCTAAAAATGCTACAGGACTTGTTACTTCGTGTATAAAATGGCGGTCTATAAAGAATACATCCGGTCCATCTTCAATTTTTCTTACAACATGCGAATCCCACACTTTATCAAATAACGATTTACTCATAAATATCTTAAATTTAATTTTGAAACTCCCTGTTTTTATATAAAAAACTCAGGAAACTATAAGAAAACAAATTTATAAAAAACCGACTTTTTAATCATCATATAATAAAAATTAAGGCGCTTTGCCCTATATTTTTACAGGATTATTAATGGAATTGTAAAAAATCGATTTTATTTCAATAGAACTGCATGTTTGCTACAAATTTTAAAACCATGCATTTTGTTAAACTATCTTAATCTGTCTACAACGTATTCTACTTGTGTTTTTCCATGTGGTTTTGCTCTTCCATCGCCTCCTAAATTAACCATAACAATGTTGGAAATGGTAATAATTGTTTCATGCGTCATTTTGTTTCTAACTTCACTACTTAACGTAATGGAAGCGCTACCAAATTTAACGACTTCAATCCCTATTTCTACAATATCACCTTGCTTTGCAGAGGATTTAAAATCTATTTCGCTCATGTATTTGGTAACCACTTTTTGATTTTCCAGTTGTATAATTGTGTATAAAGCGGCTTCTTCATCTATCCATTCTAAAAGACGACCTCCAAATAATGTTCCGTTTGGATTTAAATCTTCGGGTTTTACCCATTTGCGTGTGTGAAATTTCATTTTATTCTTAATAATTTGGTTAAAATAATTTTTGTTGTGTGTTTTCGTTCGGAATTATTAATGAATAGTTTAGTTCTTTATTTAGTTTTTTTATGAAATATGCCGATAATAATGGTGATTCTTTTTCTATATTTTGGTGAATAAAGAAATCAATTTCCTTGATTCCTGAATCTTTCCAAAGTTTTAATCGCTTTACCCAATCATCTAAACGAGAATAGTCCGTTTCATGGTTAGCACCTACGTATCTAACAAAGGCTGTAGCGTTGGTTAAACGCATATGCATTAAATCTCGCCGACCTGCTGTATCTACTATAACATTGGATATATTGTTTTCTTCTAATAATTGGTATAACTCTTGGGATACCGTGGCATCGTTATACCAGTTTGTATGCCTAAATTCAACAGCTAATGGAACTTCTTTTGGCCAATTTTCTACAAAAGAGATTACTTTATTAAAATCTTTGGGAGCAAAATTACTATGCATTTGCAAAAAGATGGTGCCTAGTTTTTCTTTTAAATTGGAAGCATTGTATAAATAATTTTCAACAATCGCCTGAGTTTCATTTAATCGTTTCCAATGACTTATTTCCTGATTTAATTTAGGGAAGAATTTAAACCCTTTGGGGGTTTTATCGTACCAGGTGGCAAATTGTTCAGCTGGAAAAATTCTATAAAACGTGGCGTTTAATTCTATGGCATTGAATTGACTCGAATAATAACCTAATTCGTCTTTGGTTCCTCTTGGATAAAATCCTTTGAGGTCTGCCCTATTCCATTTAGCACAACCCACATAAATTTCGGGAACATTATCATCTTTCACATGGCTTAATACCCGATTGGTATCTAAATGGTCTTTGGGTAAAGTAAAATCAATTATTTCCGGGTTATTTACACTTCCAAATTTCATACGTCAAAAGTAAATATTTTGTAAATCATTTTTGTGTTTTTAAAGTATTAACAAAAAATTTAACATACTATGTTTAGAAAATTTTATATATTTGGAACGTTCATTTCAAATAAAAATGCCAAAAGTAGAAACATTTGATAAAGAGTTAGTTTTAAAAAAAGCCACCTATGTCTTTCATAACAAGGGGTTTAATGCTACATCTATGCAAGACTTAGTAGATGCTACAGCTCTTAACAGATCGAGTATATACAACTCTTTTGGAAGCAAACTAGATTTATTTTTAGAATGCTTGAAATCTTATGAAAATATATATACCATAAAAATTTGTGAAACTTTACATAAAGCAGATAATTCATTACATGCTATAGAACTTCTTTTTGAATTTTATATAAATGAAATTATCAATGATAAAGATGGTAAGGGATGTTTAGTTGTTAATTGTGCCTCAGAAATGGCAAATCAAGAACAATCGCTTACAAATTTTTTATGTTCAAATCAGGATTCTTTTATAGAATTATTGGAAGGATTAGTCTTAAAAGGCCAGGAAGAGTCTACTATTAATCTCAAAAGAACTTCTAAAGAATATGCTTTTTATTTATTATCCTCTATACGAGGCTTAAGAACTACTGGGATTTTAATATCTAATAAGAAAGACTTGCAAACAATTGCAAAAACTATAATACAAACGTTAATTTAATTTTTTTTAATCCTATTTGGAACGATTGTTTCAAATAAAAAATGTAAATCATGAATAAATTGAAAAACAAAGTCGCTGTTATAACTGGCGCAAATAGCGGTATTGGCTTAGCAACAGCCAAACTATTTTTAGAAGAAGGTGCTAAAGTTGTTATTTCTGGAAGAAGACAAGAAGCATTGAACGAGGCTGCAGAAAACCTAGAAGGTGATTTTATTACGGTTTTGGCAGATGTATCTGTACCAGAAGACAATGTAAAGCTAATAAATGAAGCTACAAATGCATTTGGAACTATTGATATCTTATTTCTTAATGCAGGAATTGCCCCTGTTTCTCCTGTTGAAACGGTTGATAAAGACCATTATGATGCTGTTTTTAACACGAATGTTAAAGGTCCTATTTTGGCTACTAAAGAAGCCTTGCCACATCTAAATGATGGTGGTACGGTGTTGTTTACCAGTTCTATTGTAAATCAAAAAGCATTTGATGGTTTTGGTGTGTATTCTGCTAGTAAAGGCGCTTTGCGTTCTTTCTCGAAAGTATTGACTTCTGAAGTGAAATCTAGAGGGATACGTGTAAACACAATTGCTCCAGGACCAATTGACACGCCTATTTACGGAAAATTAGGGTTGCCTGAGGAAGTTCTGGAAGAAACGGCAAAAGGTTTTGCAGGGATGGTACCTCTGGGGCGTTTTGGAGCTTCTGAAGAAATCGCAAAAACGGCTTTATTCTTGGCTTCTGATGATGCTTCATATATAAACGGTGTTGAGTTAGTGGTTGATGGCGGTTTAAGTCAAATATAGATCTTTTTATGTAAATGACTGAAAATGAATGTTTTCAGTCATTTTGTTAATAAGATCGTTAACAATTACGGGTTAAGTTTCATTTTTTCGGTTTATAAAATCTATACTTTTATAAAAAACATCGTATTATGAACACAAGACAATTTAACCTTAAAAGTATTCGTCCGGAAGTCCTAGCAACTACGATTAATGATACTATGAGTAGTGATGAGCGTTTTCAAAACTTAGTTTTGCGACCTATAGCTACGTTGCAAAATGACTTGTTAATTGCTGTTTTTAAAAATTACATTGTTAAGCATAAATCGGTTTTTTATGATTTGTCTGTAGAGAAACGCATGATCTATATTGAAAATGCCATTCAAAAAGACATGAAATTTAGAAATGCTTTAAAGGGCATGATTATCGGACAATTTACTGTCGAAGAATATCAAATATACATACAGAATTCATCTGCTTTGAATAAACGGATGATGCGCATCGTTAAAGAGCGTTTACTAAGTAATATTCAACTTTTTGAAAAACCAGAATTACTTGAAGCTGTTTAATCTTTAAAAAAATGCCGTATACCTCCTAAATCAAGGACACACCATTTAAATCTGTAGTAAGCACATCACTCATATAGTTAAAGTATGGTCTAATGGCTTTAAAAGAATCATTTACATCTTTTAAAAAGTTAGTATCTAAAACCTCTTTATCTGTATACTTTTTAGTAAATATGTATTGCTTCTTCTTTATAAGATCAATAGCTTTATGTTCTTTACTAAAGCCTTTTGGTGCTGTTTTTACTTCGTCTCCGATAAAAGTGTCACCCCAAATACTATTAAACTTTTTATTTGCTAATATCTCACGAATTTCGCTGTCGTCCATTTCAAACTCTTTTCTAATGCGTAATAAATCGGCTGGTGCAGGTTCCCAAAAACCAGTTGCAATAAAGCTTTCATTATTTGGCTGAATATGAAGATAATATCCACCTCTTAATTTGGGCTTTGCTCTATGGAATGAGCCTCCAAAATGTGTTTTATACGGATCTTTGTTTTTTGAAAAACGTACATCTCTATAAATTCTAAACATTTTAAGTTTATCTATTTCATCATGCGTGTTAAGTGTTTCGAAAATGCTATTATAGACCTGTTTTACTTCAGCTTCTATACTTTTAAACGCTTTTTTTCGCTCATTAAACCAGTCTCTGTTATTATTTTTCTCTAATTTTTTAAAAAAATCTAATGCCTCTTTTGGAACTGTTACTCCCATATTATTATGTTTTTTGATATTGATGGTTAGTATATAAAGACTTTTAGTCTAAATAATGCGAGGAAATTACAAAAATCGCGGTATTATTCAAACTGAATATTGTTAAGAATGAGTCCTGATGCCGGAGCTATGTATTCCATTCTTGTGTTACTACTAGGAAGTAAGCTGTTTTTAATATCTTCTATAGATAATTTTCCTTTTCCTAAATCGATTAATGTTCCCATCATCAACCTAATTTGATTTCGCATAAACCCTTTTCCTTTTACCCTCAATAAATAGGTGTTTTTCGGGAAATAATTAGCAGAATAAATTGTGTTTTTTACTAATTCGCATAACAGGATTTCTCGATCGTAAATACCATTCTCTGTAGGTTTATAACAGTAGGATTTAAAATAGTGCTCACCTTCAAAAAGTTTAGCACCTAGTTTCATAGTATCGATATCTAAATCATCAAGAATAGTCGTCATTATTGGTGCACAAAAGGGATGGCATTTTTCACCATAAGTAAATAAATAAAGATATTCTTTAATTTTTGAATGATTTATGATGTTGAATGCAGCATCAACTTCTCGTATACTAGTTGCTCTAATGTCTTGTGGCAGGTTGTGGTTAAAGAGCTCTAAAAAAGCATTTTTATCTTCAATGGGTTCAAATAAAAACAATTCAAAAGCAGCATTTTCGGCAGAGACCATAGCATCGGTTCTCCCTGAGCTTAAACTTTTAAACCGTTTTCCTTCAAGAATAAAGTTTAACGTTCTGTCTACCATTAAATGTAAGGTCTTCACATTGGGTTGCTTTTGCCAACCGTGGAAGCGATATCCAAGATATTGAATGGTAAAAACATAGAAATACTTTTTCATTACTTATTTTTAAAGCAACGAAAAATACGCCCTTTTATGTTTATGACAAAAATTATATGTAGTAATCCTTTTAGCCTTCTTTGTATTATCAGAGATTAATACTAGTGATTCTCATTATTCTTATGAGACTTAAAAGCTTTCGTTTGTTCTGGAGTAAATAAACCCCAGATTGACCTCATTATTTCTCTACGTTTAGGTTTCATCTCCTCTACAAATGCTTGTTTCTTTTTCTCTGATTTTGGAGCTTTAGATTCTAAAATCGCGAGTGATTTGTAAAGTTCTCTGGCTTTAGCTTCTTGTGCTTCTGAAAGTTTTAAACTTTTATCTTTTTCTGTTAACATATCATTATACTCCTGGATAAAATTATTTACCTGAGTATCGATGTGTTTTTGAGCAAATACGGTAGCTGAAGTCATTATAAGAAATAACAATGACAGTATGGTTTTTTGTAGATTCATGGGGTTAATTATTTAAATTACACCGTAAATATAATGAATTTTAGTTATTTGTGTCTACCTCTTAATTCTTCTTCAATGTCTTTAAGAGAAAACCCTTTGGCTTTTAATAGCATTAAATAGTGAAATAATAAGTCTGCAGACTCGTACAAAAACAACTCATCATTGTTATCCATAGCTTCAATAACGGTTTCTACAGCCTCCTCTCCTACTTTCTGGGCTATTTTATTGATGCCTTTTTCAAATAAACTCGCGACATACGATTTTTTAGTATCTTTATTTGAAACACGTTCTGCAATAACATCTTCTAACGTAGAGAAAAAACCATAGGTCGATTTATTCTCATCTGCCCAACAGGTATCTGTTCCTTTGTGACATGTTGGCCCAACAGGATTTACCGTAATTAAAAGCGTATCATTATCGCAATCATTTTTTATATCAATCAAGTTTAGAAAGTTGCCACTTTCTTCACCTTTAGTCCATAAACGTTGCTTACTTCTACTAAAAAAGGTTACCTGCTTGGTTTCCATTGTTTTTTGGTAAGCTTCTTCATTCATATACCCCAGCATTAGTACGCTTTTTGTTGTAGCATCTTGGATGATGGCTGGTATAAGAGCCCCCTCTAACTCCCCCCAAGGGGGAGAAATAATATCTGAATTTTTACTATTCATCATAACTTAACTTTTACTCGAAATAAATCCCATTTTGAGATATGGGGATTATAATCGTACTTCTATGTTATTTTCTTTCAGTTCTTTTTTTAAGTCAGGAATTGGAATTTCCCCAAAATGAAACACGCTAGCTGCCAAAGCGGCATCAGATTTCCCTTCTTTAAAGGTATCGATAAAATGCTGCACATTTCCAGCGCCTCCAGAAGCAATAATTGGAATGTTTAATTCTTTAGATAATCTGGCCAATGCTTTATTAGCAAACCCGTTTTTTGTACCGTCATGATTCATTGATGTAAATAAAATTTCCCCTGCGCCACGTTTTTCAACTTCTTTAGCCCATTCAAACAAATCAATTTCAGTCGGAATGCTACCACCTGCTAAATGTACTTTCCATTGTCCGTCTACTTCTTTTGCGTCTATGGCAACTACGACACACTGACTTCCAAATTTATCCGACAATTCATTAACCAACTCAGGTCTTTTAACTGCAGATGAGTTTATAGATACTTTATCTGCTCCACATTTTAACAAGGCATCTACATCTTCAATAGAAGAGATACCACCACCAACTGTAAATGGAATATTTACTTGTTCTGCTACATGGAGCACCATATCTAAAGTGGTTGCCCGGGCTTCTAGTGTAGCAGAAATATCCAAAAATACCAGTTCGTCTGCCCCAACATCTGCATATTGTTTAGCTAGTTCAACTGGATCGCCAGCATCACGTAAATCAACAAAATTGACACCTTTAACGGTTCTGCCATTTTTTATATCTAAACAGGGTATGATTCTTTTTGTTAACATGTATTATATAAATTTTTCTAATTCAAACAGACTTATTCTGTTTTCGTAGATGGCTTTGCCAATAATGACACCTTCGCAACCAATCTCTTTTAAAACAGGCAATTCTTCAATGGATGAAATACCCCCAGAAGCTATTAATTTAATTGATTGATCGGTACTGCTATTGGAACATTCTGAAATGATTTGTTTATATAATTCTACCGATGGTCCTTCCAGCATCCCGTCTTTTGAAATATCTGTACAAATAACATACTTAATACTTTTCTTTTGATACGATTTAATAAACGGAATGACCTCTTCTTTACTTTGCTCCATCCAACCACTAATAGACACCTTTCCATCGTTGCTATCGGCTCCCAAAATAATTTTTTCGGGACCATATTTATTAATCCAACCTTCAAAAGTTTCGGAATCTTTAACCGCAATACTCCCTCCGGTGATTTGTCTTGCGCCTGAATTGAAAGCTATATGTAAATCTTCATTTGTTTTTAGTCCACCACCAAAATCTATTTTAAGACTTGTTTTTGAAGCGATTTGTTCCAGTACTTTATAGTTTACGATATGCTTCGCTTTTGCACCATCTAGATCAACCAAATGCAAATATTCGATACCGGAAGCCTCAAACATCTTAGCAACCTCTAAAGGGTTTTCGTTATATACTTTTTTAGTGTCGTAATCACCTTTGGTTAATCGTACACATTTTCCGTCTATGATATCTATGGCTGGTATTATTCTCATAATTTTCCCTGCGTAGGCAGGAATCTTTTTAATTAATTCTTATTCTTTATTGAAGCACTTCGACTGTGCTCAGTGTGACAAATTAAACATTTTTGACTATTTCTCTTATCTTATCAATCAAAAACGAGGTTTCTTCTATATGATGCTTTTCTAGGTTTTTATATCTTTCTTCCCAAGATAAACTTTCGTCGTCTTTATATCTCTTAACTTTAATCCATTTATAAGTTTCGAGTATTAATTTTTTATCATGGCTATTCATCAGAAAATTACTTTAATTTATAATTTTAAAAAATTCTTCAAAATTTTTGCCCCTGCTAAGCTACTCTTTTCTGGATGAAATTGAACGCCATAAAAATTATTATGCTGTAATGCTGAAGCGTAATTAATACCATAGTCTGTCTTTGCTATGGTTTCATCACAGTGCTCTGCATAGTAACTATGTACTAAATACATATATTCATTTTCTTTAATTCCAGAAAATAAATCTGACTTCAAATCTTTTATAACATTCCAACCCATTTGCGGTACTTTTACACCACTGTTAAAGCGTTTTACTTTTGTTTTGAATATACCGATGCCTTTAGTATTTCCTTCTTCTGTCGATTCACAAAGTAATTGCATTCCTAAACAAATTCCTAAAACAGGTTGTTTTAAATTTGGAATAAGCTTGTCCAATCCACTTTCTTGAAGCATATTCATGGCAGTACTCGCCTCACCTACACCGGGAAAGATCACTTTATCGGCCGTTAATATTTCTTCTGGGTTATTTGATAAAACAGCATCAACCCCTAAGCGTTTAAAAGCAAATTGAATACTTTTAATATTACCAGCTCCGTAATTTATAATAACAACAGAAGCCCCATCTAACTTCCCCGAAGGGGAAGAATTGTTACTCTGTTCTGCTTTTTTACTCATTTTATATTTTTATTCGGTTATAACTCCTTCCTTTTGGGAAGGTTGGGATGGGCTTTTATAACATTCCTTTGGTTGATGGCAAAATCATTTTCTCAACATCTCGTTTTACTGCCATTTTAATAGCTTTGGCAAAGGCTTTAAAAATAGCTTCAATTTTATGATGCTCGTTTTGTCCTTCGGCTTTTATATTCAGGTTGCATTTAGCACCATCTGTAAACGATTTAAAGAAATGGTAAAACATTTCTGTTGGCATTTTTCCAATCATTTCCCGCTTAAAATCCGCTTCCCAAACCAACCAGTTTCTTCCACCAAAATCGATAGCTGCTTGTGCATAGCAGTCGTCCATAGGTAAACAAAATCCATAGCGCTCTATGCCCAATTTATTACCTAAAGCGGTATTAAATAACTCTCCTAATGCAATAGCAGTATCTTCAATGGTATGGTGCTCATCAACTTCTAAGTCGCCATCTACTTTTATGTTTAAATCTATTTGTCCATGGCGCGCTATTTGGTCCAGCATGTGATCGAAAAAGGCTAAGCCAGTATCTATATTGCTTTTCCCTGTTCCGTCCAGGTTAATTTGTATGGCAATTTTTGTTTCATTGGTATTTCTAATAATATCTCCGATACGAGCACTGGTTTTTAAGAAGGTATAGATTTTTTCCCAATCATTACTTTCTAATGCTATATAAGCGTCTAATTGCTCTCTTTTTACGGTGATTTCGTCCGTTCCTAAGTTTGTTTCATCATTTATAAAAACACCTTTAGCTCCCAGGTTTTTTGCTAACTCGATATCTGTAAGTCTATCTCCTATTACAAAAGAGTTTTCCAGGTCATAATCATCAGAAAAATACTTAGTCAATAAGCCTGTATTAGGTTTTCTTGTCGGTGCGTTGTCTTTTGCAAAAGTTCTATCTATAAATTGTTCTTTAAAGACAATACCTTGATCTTCGAAACATTTAATAATAAAATTATGAATCGGCCAAAAGTCACTTTCCGGAAAGGCTTCGGTTCCCAAACCATCTTGATTGGTAATCATGACTATTTCATAATCTAATTCTTTAGCTATTTTACCTAAGTATTGAAATACTTTAGGGTAAAACTCTAATTTTTCAAGCGAATCGATTTGCTCATCAGCTGGTTCTCTGATAATGGTTCCGTCTCGGTCTATGAATAATACTTTTTTCATCTTTTTTATTATATGATCCTGAATTTATTTCAGGATCTTTTTATTTTACACTCAATGTTTCTAATTTTGGATTTGAATTCTTAATAAGATTCCATTTCCATTCTTTATGCCAATTTTTTAATTGCTTTTCTCTTGATTTGGCTTCTTTTATATTTTCAAATTTCTCATAATAGAGTAAATATGAAACATTATACTTTTTGGTAAACACGACACCTTTTCCATTTTGGTGTTCGCTAATTCTTCTATTTAAATCATTTGTATAACCAATATATAATACGGTTTTGTTTTTGTTAGTTAGAATGTAGCAATAATGTGTTTGTTTCAAATTAATATTCCTTATTTAATTTAAAAGCTCCTGAAACAAGTTCAGGATTTCGATATTGATAAAAGTTCCTTTATCAATATCTCATTCTCCTCTTTTGTGCCAACTGTTAACCTTAAACAATTTTCGCAACCGGGTTGTGTGGTTCGGTTTCTTATTACGATACCTTTGTCTATAAGTTGGTCATAACGTTTTGTTGCATCATCAACTTTAACTAAAACAAAATTAGCATCAGACGGGTAAATTTTTGTAATAAAACTAACAGATTCTAATTTTGATATTAAAAAGGCTCGTTCTTTTAAAATATCATTTATTTGGTTGGTTGCTAAATCTTTTTTATTTAACTGTTGTACAGCTCTTTGTTGTGTTAATTCATTAACATTGTATGGCGGTTTTATTCTATTTAAAACTGAAATAATATTAGTTGATGCATAACAAATCCCTAGTCTAATCCCTGCCATTCCGTATGCTTTAGATAAGGTTTGGGTAACTATTAAATTAGGAAACGCTTCTAGCCTATCAACCCAACTTATTTCTTCTGAAAAATCAATATACGCTTCGTCAATAACTACAATACCTTTGAATTTATTAAGCAATTCTTCAATTGATTGACTTGAAAAACTGTTTCCTGTAGGGTTATTTGGCGAACATAGGAAAAGAATTTTACTATTATTATCAGCAATATTTAATATGGTTTCAACTTGTGGTTGAAAATTGTTTGATAACTGTACCTCTTTAATACTTATAGCATTAATATTGGCTAACACGCTATACATGCCATATGTGGGAGGCAATATGATGATATTGTCTTTGTTTGGTTCACAAAAGGCTCTAAAAATAAGGTCTAATACTTCGTCACTTCCATTGCCTAAAAGAATATTTTTGGCATCAATGTTTTTAATTTCAGAAAGTATCGCCTTTAAACTTCCTTGTTGTGGATCTGGATAACGGTTTACACCATTATTAAAAGGGTTTTCATTAGCATCCAGAAACACCATAGCATTGCTGTTACCTTGAAATTCATCTCTTGCAGACGAATAAGGTTTTAATGTTTTTATGGTTGGACGTATTAAATCGTCTATATTGAAACTTGTTGTTTTCATTTTAATTCTGGAACTAGTATTTATGAGATTCCGGCCTTCGCAGGAATAATGTCTTTTAATCTGATAGACACCGCATTTTTATGTGCCTGTAAACCTTCTGCTTCTGCCATTAACTCGATGGTTTCTCCTATGTTCAATAAGCCTTCTTTTGTTATTTTTTGAAAAGTCATACTTTTTAAAAAACTATCTAGATTAACTCCAGAATAGGCTTTTGAAAACCCATTAGTTGGGAGCGTGTGGTTTGTTCCTGAAGCATAATCGCCTGCGCTTTCAGGGGTGTAATTACCTATAAAAACAGACCCTGCATTGGTTATTCCATTTATAAAGAAAGCATCATTTTTAGTACAGATAATAAAGTGTTCTGGTCCGTATTCATTAATTAAATCGAGTGCTAATTCATTTGTTTCCATATAAATTAGTTTTGAGTTTGCAATAGCCTTTTCTGCTATAGCTTGTCTTGGCAACTCTTTAATTTGTTTTTCGATTTCTTTCGACACTAAGTCTATTGTTGTTTTAGAGGTTGACACTAAAATAACTTGACTATCTGTGCCGTGCTCTGCTTGACTTAGCAAGTCTGAAGCAATATATGCTGCATTTGAATCGGCATCGGCAACCACTAATAATTCGCTTGGTCCCGCTGGCATATCAATAGCAACTCCAAATTTTGTAGCCAATTGTTTTGCAACGGTCACAAATTGATTTCCCGGTCCGAAAATTTTATAAACTTGCGGTATGGTTTCTGTACCAAATGTTAATCCGGCTATGGCTTGAATTCCTCCAACTTTTATAATTTTTGTAACACCGCAAAGTTGTGCTGCAAAAAGAATTTCTGGTGCTAAAGTCCCTTCTTTATTGGGTGGTGAGCATAATACAATTTCTTTACATCCCGCTATTTGTGCTGGAACGGCTAACATTAAAACTGTTGAAAATAAAGGTGCTGTACCTCCTGGGATATACAAACCGACTTTTTCGATAGGACGCTTTTCCTGCCAACATTGCACTCCTTTGGTGGTTTCTATTTCTATTTTTGATGTTTTTTGTGCTGTGTGAAAGGCTTCTATATTTTTCTTAGCTTTTTTTATAGCATTTTGAAGCTTTTCAGGAACATTTTCAATGGCTTGTTGAATAGCTTCCGATGTGACTATATTGGACTCTAGTTCTACTCCATCAAAACGCGTTGTATAATTTTTGATAGCGGCGTCTCCATTTTTAATAACATCATTAAAAACATCGCTCACGATACCTTCTATATCATCAACCGTTTGTGTTGGACGTTTTAATATCTTTAACCAGCTATCTTTATTTGGATTATCTACAATTTGCATAATTCGTGTTTTTCTTAGTATCAATTAGATTTCTGCTTTTGAAGAAATAAAAAAAATATCTAAATAACCATTTTTTCAATAGGACAAACTAAAATGCCTTGGGCTCCATTCTCTTTTAAGTCATCTATAACATCCCAAAACTCATTTTTGCTTATTACCGAGTGTACTGAGCTCCACCCTTCTTGCGCTAAAGGTAAAACAGTTGGGCTTTTCATACCGGGCAACACATTAATAATATCTTGGATTTTATCGTTTGGTGCATTTAACAAAATATATTTTGATTGTCTTCCTTTTAATACGGACTGAATTCTAAACTGAATCTTATCAAGAATAGCTTGTTTGTCGTTGCTAAGAACTGGTGAAACGGCTAATACTGCTTCAGATTTCAAAATCATTTCTACCTCTTTTAAATTATTTTTAAATAAGGTACTTCCACTGGAAACAATATCGCAAATAGCATCTGCTAATCCAATATTAGGAGCAATTTCTACCGAACCATTGATAATGTGTAGGTTGGCAGAAATGTTGTTTTCTTTCAAGTAGTTTTTAACTGTATTTGGGTAAGAGGTCGCAATGCGCTTTCCTTCTAAATCTTTTATACTTTTATAGTCAACCGATTTTGGCACAGCAATACAAACTCTACAGGTGGAAAACCCTAATTTTTCGGCAACACGAATATCATTACCTTTTTCAATTAGGACGTTTTCTCCAATAATAGCGACATCTACTACGCCATCCTTAAGATATTGTGGGATATCCCCGTTTCTTAAGTAGAAAACTTCTACTGGAAAGTTTCTGGCTGATGCTTTTAATTGATCTTTTCCGTTATCGATAGATATACCGATGTCTTTTAAAATTCTCATCGAATCTTCGTTTAAACGACCCGACTTCTGTACTGCAATTCTTAATTTACTCATTACCTTACTTACTAAGTTTTTATTTCTTATGAGATCCCCTCCTTCGTGGAGACTATTTCTAATTGTCTTAAAACAATTAGAAATGAAAAACCCGCTTGATTGTCTCAAACGGGTTTAAAAATATGTCGATTTTATTCAATACATTTTCAGTTCGCTTGAGAGCAAATATGAAAATGATGATGTAATTGAATAAAAGTCATGTCTTTTTTATTTATGCAAATATCTATAATTTATATTTATAATTCCAAATTATAGTAACAATTTTTGTCTCAAATAAATATTATATGTTTTTAGCTAAAAAAAATCAATAATGTTCAAAATATCAGCTAAAATTTTAAATTATTTAATTCAGTCCTATTGATTTCCAAGTATAATAGGCATTCCGCTATCTCCAGAACCAATAACTACAACTTTACTATTTGGTGATTCTGATAATTTAATGGTTGCTTCGATACCTTTATCTTGTAGAATTTTATCCGTTAAAGAGGCACTTAAAATCCTGTTTGCATCTGCTTTACCTTGTGCTTCAATAATTACTTTTTCAGCTTCTTTTGCAGCGGTTACCAATCTAAACTCGTATTCTAAAGACTCTTGTTCTTGCCTTAGTTTGCGTTCAATAGCTTCTTTTATGGTATTTGGTAAAGTAACATCTCTTACTAATACTTCATTCAATTGTACATATTGTTTATCAAGAATCTTTTTCGTTTCAGCAAAAATTTCATCTTGAATAGCGTCACGCTTACTAGAATATAATTGCTCTGGAGTATAACGACCAACAACACTACGAGCTGCACTACGAATAGCTGGTTGAATAACACGTTGTAAATAATTTTCTCCTAATGATTGGTGCAAGTTTCCTAAATCATTGTAAATAGGCTCATACCATGCTGAAGCATCAATTTGAATTTCAAGGCCATTAGATGAAAGTACTTTCATTTTTTCGAAAAGTTCCTGTTGACGTACTTCATAAATTATAACTTTATTCCATGGTGCTACAATATGAAACCCTTCTCCTAAAGGGGGTGCATCTGTAACAACTCCATTATCGAATGTTTTGTATAGAACGCCTGCCTCACCAGAACCTATAGTTACAGCAGATTTTGCTAATACTATAACAAGTATTACAGCAGCAATAATTACTGGTAATGCAATTTTTGGTAATTTTTCCATTATTTATTTTAATTTAGATTAATCCGTTATATTTTCTAATAAACCACTCTAAACTTAAGCTTAAAGCGATGATGGCAAGTAGGTATTTCCAATCTATCAAAGGTATGATATTTTTATGGCTTTTCTGAATAGATACGAAACGATTATCATTTACTAAATCGTTTATTAAACTTGTTGTATTGTCAATAAAATAGCTCTTGCCTTCACTGTTAGTAGCTAACTGTTGCAACTTTGTTACATTGGCATTTAAAAATTGTTGCTCAACATTGTATTCTAAAATCTGGAAACTACCTGATTTGGCTATATTCTCTCGAGTTGCTCTTACTGTAAAGCGATAATATGAAGGCGGCAAACTACTTAAATCTACTTGAAAATTATTGTTTTTTAGTATAAGAGGAAATGTTTTGTTTTCTTTTGAAATAGTATCTGTTACTGAAATATTGAGCGTTTCCCGTGTATCGAAAACATAATTTTTATCGAAAAACTCAGCTTTTACTACAATATTACTACTGCCATTATAAAAAGATTCATAATCGATATTCAATCTGCTTTTCTTTTTATTTGAAGCTAAATATTGTACAAGCTTCCCTATAAAATCGTCAAATTGATTAAATGATTTACTGTTAATATAACTTTGGGCTCTCCACTGCCAAATATTTTCTCCAAACAGTACACCTTCTCTCCTGCCGTTAGTTTCATAAGTTACCAATAAGGGCTCGTTTGTTGAGATTCCATTAACGCTTTTATTTAAAATGGGGTCAAATGGTATGGTAAAAGACACTCTTCCATAATTTGAGTTTAGTGGAGGAAACGATTCAAAATTGATATCATCAACTAGAAATGGTGAATAATCGGCGTTTAATTCTGCCTGGTAACTTTCGGTTTGATTTGTTATTTCGTTTAAGAAATCTTGCCTACTGTTATTTAAGAACCCTAAATCGGTTTTTGTACCTACTATGATAAAGTGGTTTTTATTTTCTTTTTTTAAAATTTCTAACAATTCTTTAAACTTATAGTTTGGTTGGTTAACTATAATTAATTGAAAATCATTTATTTGATTTATAATTTCTTTTGAATCTAAAAACACAACCGAACGCTGTTCGTTACTTTCAATACTCTTTTTTAAAGCTCCTAAATCTGGATGAATAAAATCGCTAACAACTGCTATTTTTGTTTTTTGGTCGATGGTTTCTACAGCAAAGTTTTTAGAGTTATTAACTTTATTTTTTTCGTTATCAATTGGAACTATAGTCGCTTTATAACTACTTACGCCTACTCCATTTGACGGTAACGTGAAATTTATGACTTTTGAGTTATCCTCTTTTGAGAAACGAATTGATTTAGAATAAACAGTTGTATTTCCTTTGGTTACCAGAAAACGGGAATTTATCGTGTTATTTCCATTATAAACCAAAATGGTTTCTATTGGAAATCTGTTTTTTAAATAAGTATACTTGTTTACGTTTAGCTGTTGGATTTTTAAATCGGTATATGTTACTGTATCTCCTAATATTACCGGATAAATACTTTGTTTGTATGTTGTAGCTGCGAACTGATAATCGTTACCGTAAGTTTGATTGCCATCTGAAATTAATACCGTAGGTGCTGTAGTTTCCCTATATATTTGAGATAATTGCCCGAAAGCATTATTGATATTCGTTTGGTTTTCTGAAAAAGTAGTTGAATCTGATGCTTTAAACGATTCTCCAAATGTATACAGATCTATATTAAATTTATTATTTAAATCTTGATCTTGAGATAGTTTTTCAATTAAATTAATAACCGAAGTATCTTGATTAAGGTGTTTTATAGAGCTTGAGTTATCTATAGCTACAACCAGATTTGGTTTTTCAATAGAGAAACGAAGCTGCTCAAATTTCGGATTTATAAGTAGTAACAGAATAGAAAAAATACTAAGAAACCTTAAAAAACAGAAAAGCATATCTAATTTAGATATACTTTTCTTTTTATTGTAATACTGGAAAATTGCTAATAAAATAGCTACTATTCCGGCAAGTATTATGTAGATAAGAGTTTCTGTTTTCATTTACGATTGACAATTTTTGATTGACGATTTTTAAATTCAAAAATCGTAATTCGTAAATCTATAATTAAGTTAGCATGCCTCCATCAACATTAAGTGTTTGCCCTGTAACATAAGCACTCATATCACTGGCTAAAAACACACATGCATTGGCTATATCTTCTGGTGTTCCTCCACGTTTTAAAGGAATTCCGGCACGCCATCCTTCTACAATATTTTCATCAAGTTTTGCTGTCATTTCTGTTTCTATAAACCCAGGAGCTACAACATTACTTCTTATATTTCTAGATCCTAATTCTAAGGCTACTGACTTAGAAAATCCTATAATACCGGCTTTTGAAGCTGCATAATTTGTTTGTCCGGCATTTCCTTTAACTCCAACTACCGAACTCATATTTATTATAGAACCTTTACGTTGTTTTAGCATGGTACGTTGCACCGCTTTTGTCATATTAAAAACGGACTTTAGGTTTACTTCTATAACGGTATCAAAGTCTTCTTCGCTAATACGCATCAATAAATTATCTTTTGTAATGCCTGCATTATTTACTAAAACATCGATACTTCCAAACTCCGAAACAACTTCGGCAGCCAGTTTTTGAGCTTCATCAAAACTAGCAGCGTTACTTTGGTATCCTTTTGCTTTTATACCTAGAGCATTCAACTCTGTCTCCAAGGCATTTGCAGCCTCTACAGACGAGCTATACGTAAATGCTACGTTAGCACCTTGTTCTGCAAATACTTTAGCAATGCCTTTACCTATTCCCCGACTTGCTCCAGTAACTATAGCCGTTTTTCCTTCTAATAATTTCATATAATTATATTTATTTTAATATAAGTGTAATTTGCAATTCAAATATAACAAATACAAGTTGTACCAAATAAAAAAACCTCACAAGATTTAGTGAGGTTTTTAATAAACTTATAATGGGCTAATTTTAATTATTTGCAGTGAATTTAATGTCGACCATTCCTAAATATGCTGTATTAGTAAATTGTGTTGGTAAAGATTGATTTTGCCCTAGTTTTGATCCGTAACCAGTAACAAGAATATTGTCAGTTTCTACAGGAAATACGACATTACCGTCATCGTTAAATATATAATAATCATTAGTATTGATAGAGATAAAATATAATGTTCCGGATTCAATGTTTACAGGCTCGATATCTTCAAATGATAACAGTCCTGAACTTGATGTAATATTTATAGTTTTTAAAATTTCTTCGGTATCGACATTCCATAAGGTTACTCTGTAAATATCATTATCTGGAACTCGAATCCCTAACGCTGTTATTTGACCATTCTTAAAGGATTTAAATTTATAACCAAGCTCAAAAGTATTGGGGCTGTTTAATGTTGTGTTTTTTAATTCTATAACGCCATCTTCTATCAAAGATTTCATTGGATATTCGGGTGTGTTTTCAACGATTTGTACATCATCATCATCATTTTTAGAGCAACTAACAAAGTTTAACCCTAAAATTAATAGACCTAATATGATTTTTTGTGTTTTCATGATTCTCTAATTTTTAGCTTTATATTAGTATATCAATTTGCACACATTTTTGTTACCCTATTACACTTAAATTGTTGATACGATAAGACCTGCCAGGTTTTTAAAACCTAGCAGGTCTAGATATAGTAACAAAAAAACCGCTGACTTATCAAGTCAACGGTTTTATATTTTAAAGGAATTACTAAGTTTAGCCTAATACTTCCGCTATTTTCTTTCCAATTTCAGCAGGAGAATCTACCACGTGAATTCCACAAGCTCTCATGATTTTCTTTTTAGCTTGTGCAGTATCATCACTTCCTCCTACAATAGCACCAGCATGTCCCATGGTACGTCCTGCAGGCGCTGTTTCTCCGGCTATAAAACCAACAACAGGTTTTTTACTACCGCTATCTTTATACCAATTTGCAGCATCTGCCTCTAATTGACCTCCAATTTCACCAATCATTACAACTGCTTCTGTTTCTGGATCATTAATTAGTAATTCAACAGCTTCTTTAGTTGTTGTTCCTATAATTGGGTCACCACCAATACCAATAGCTGTAGTAATTCCCAATCCTTGTTTTACAACCTGATCGGCAGCTTCATAAGTAAGGGTTCCAGATTTAGACACAATACCTATTTTTCCTTTTTTGAAAACAAAGCCTGGCATAATACCAACTTTAGCTTCTTCTGGCGTGATAACTCCTGGGCAGTTTGGTCCAATTAAACGACAGTTTTTTCCTTTTATATAATTAGATGCAGTTATCATATCTGCAACTGGAATACCTTCTGTAATGGTAATAATAACCTTAATGCCAGCATCGGCAGCTTCCATAATCGCATCGGCTGCAAAAGCTGGTGGTACAAAAATTATAGTTGTATCTGCTCCTACTTCATTAACAGCATCTAAAACAGTATTAAAAACTGGTTTATCTAAATGTGTTTGCCCTCCTTTTCCTGGTGTAACACCTCCTACAACATTGGTTCCATATTCAATCATTTGACCTGCGTGAAATGTCCCTTCACTACCTGTAAACCCTTGTACTATAATTTTTGAATTTTTATTTACTAAAACACTCATATGAGATTATTTTGTCTTTTATTAATTTTATTGAGCAAATGTAATTTTTTGTATTAAAATTTTAAAGTAAAAACGCACTTTTATTTTAAACGAACCCAAGTGCTATTTTTTGTCATGTTCTTTAAATTTTTCAAGTATTTCTGGAATCTTTTTAATTGATGCTATTTCTTTATATTTTGAACGAAAATCATCTGCCGGAATCCCAAAATAACTTTTACCACCTTCTAACGATTTGCTAACACCTGCTTTCGCAGATATTACAGCCTTTTTTCCAATGGTTATACCGCTGGTAATACCAACTTGCCCCCAAATAGTAACTTCGTCTTCAATAATCACACAACCAGCAATTCCTACTTGGGATGCGATTAGGCATTTTTTTCCAATAACGGTGTCATGGCCTATTTGAACCAAGTTGTCTATTTTTGTTCCTGCTTTAATGGTTGTATCTCCTGTAACACCTCTATCTATAGCGCACCCTGCTCCTATGTCTACATGGTCTTCTAAAACAACACGGCCACCAGATTTTAAACGATCGTAACCTTCTGGTCTATTTTTATAGTAAAAGGCATTTGCTCCTAAAACGGAACCTGCATGTATGGTTACATGGTTTCCTATAACTGCATCATCATATATGCTTACATTAGAATGGATGATACAATCGTCTCCTATTACGACATTATGACCAATAAAACTATTGGGTTGTATAACGGTGTTTTTACCAATAATTGCAGTGTTGGATATCTGGTTATTAGCAGATTGAAACGGCTTGAAATGATCTGTAAGTTTATTAAAGTCTCTAAAAGGATCGTCGCTAATCAATAATGCTTTGCCCAAAGGGCAGTCTACTTCTTTATTAATCAGTATAATTGTTGCGGCAGAATTAAGTGCTTTGTCGTAGTATTTTGGATGATCGACAAAAACTATATCTCCTGGCTCTACAACATGAATTTCGTTCATTCCCAGAACTGGGAAATCATCATCACCAACAAAGGTGCATCCTATTAATTCAGCAATATTTTTTAAGGTATGTGGTTGAGGAAATTTCATTTATAAACTATTCCTTAACGCGTTCTTTATAAGTTCCTTTTTCAGTTTCAACTTTTATCTTATCACCTTCATTAATAAATAAGGGTACATTAACTGTTGCTCCTGTTTCGACAGTTGCCGGTTTTGTTGCATTAGTTGCTGTATTTCCTTTTACTCCCGGTTCGGTTGCAGTTACTTCTAAAATAACACTTGCTGGCATTTCAACTGAAAGTGGCATGCTATCTTCAGAATTAATAAGGACTGTTACGACTTCTCCTTCTTTCATTAAGCCTGGATTGTCTAAAGTGTTTTTTTGAAGTTCTATTTGAGAATAATCTTCTGTATTCATAAAATGAAAAGTCTCTCCATCATTGTATAAAAATTGAAATTTATGAGTCTCTACGCGGACATCTTCTAACTTATGACCTGCTGAAAAAGTATTATCTATTACTTTCCCTGTAGTAACACTTTTTAATTTAGTTCTTACAAAAGCCGGGCCTTTACCTGGTTTAACGTGTAAAAATTCAATAATTTTAAAAATATCATGATTGTATTTAATACATAATCCGTTTCTAATGTCACTTGTAGTTGCCATAATTCTCTTATATAATTCTTTAGTTTCGTTTTAATTTGATTTAAAATATCCTTTCATAATACCTCGATGTGAATTTTTAATAAATTGAAGGATTTCATCACGCTCTGGTGTGGCTTCCATTTCAGCTTCAATAATCTCTGAAGCTTGAGTGTTATTATAATTCTTTTGATAAAGTATTCTGAAAATATTTTGAATCTCTCTTATTTTTTCTGTTGTAAATCCGCGCCTTCTTAGTCCGACTGAATTTATACCTACGTACGATAAAGGTTCGCGAGCTGCTTTTACATATGGGGGTACATCTTTTCTAACTAGAGACCCACCGGTAACAAAAGCATGATTACCTACAGATACAAATTGATGTACAGCCGTCATTCCTGCTAAAACAACATGATCTCCTATGGTTATATGTCCGGCAAGTGTGCTATTGTTAGAAAAAATACAATTATCTCCAACCACACAATCGTGAGCTATATGGCAATATGCCATGATTAAACAATTATTTCCTATAACTGTTTTCATCCTATCGGTTGTACCTCTATTAATTGTAACACATTCTCTTATGGTTACATTATTACCAATTTCAACAGTGGTATCTTCATCATTATATTTTAAATCCTGAGGAACAGCCGAAATAACTGAACCTGGGAAAATATTGCAATTTTTACCTATACGAGCGCCTTCCATAATGGTAACATTACTGCCTATCCATGTGCCTTCACCAATTTTTACATTATTATTAATAGTTGTGAATGGTTCAATGACTACATTTTTTGCAATTTTTGCACCGGGGTGAACGTATGCTAGTGGTTGATTCATATTTTATTTAACTTTAGATATTTGGGCCATTAGTTCTGCTTCTGCACAAAGTTTTCCGTTAGAATAGGCATAACCTTGCATATGGCATATACCGCGACGAATAGGAGTAATTAACGAACATTTAAATATTAACGTATCTCCAGGTACTACTTTTTGTTTAAATTTAACATTATCCATTTTCATAAAAAAGGTCAGATAATTTTCTGGATCTGGAACAGTGTTTAGCACTAAAATACCACCCGTTTGTGCCATAGCCTCTACAATTAAAACACCCGGCATTACAGGCGCTCCAGGAAAGTGACCGGCAAAAAACTGCTCATTCATGGTCACATTCTTCATAGCGGTAACGTAATTATCTGTAAGTTCATAGACTTTATCTATTAATAAAAATGGTTGTCTATGAGGAAGCATGGCCATAATTTGAACAATATCCATTAAAGGCGGTTGGTTCAAGTCTATGGTTGGCACATTATTGCGGCGTTCGTTTTTTATCATTTTAGACATTTTTTTAGCAAACTGTGTGTTTACAAAATGCCCTGGTTTATTTGCTATTATTTTCCCGCGAATTCGAGTGCCTATAAGAGCTAAATCACCTAAAACATCCAGCAGTTTATGTCGTGCCGCTTCATTTGGATGGTGTAAAGTTAAATTATCTAAAATACCGTTAGGTTTTACTGCAATGGAGTCTTTTTTAAAGGCCGTTCTTAGTTTTTCCATGGTTTCTGGAGATAATGCCTTATCTACATAAACAATGGCATTATTTAAATCTCCGCCTTTAATTAACCCATGCTCTAAAAGCGTTTCAATTTCATGTAAGAAACTAAATGTACGAGAATTTGCAATATCTTTTTTAAAGTTTGAAATCCGATTTAAAGTGGCATTTTGTGTACCTAAAACTTTAGTGCCAAAATCTACCATAGTAGTTATTTGGTATTCTTTAGAAGGCATTACTAAAATTTCACTACCGGTTTCTTCGTCTGTATATGAAACAATATTTGTTATGACAAACTCTTCTCTAAAAGCATCAAGTTCTATAATACCGGCTTTTTCAATAGCATCCACAAAAAACTTAGAAGACCCATCCATAATAGGTGGTTCTGATGCATCCAATTCAATAATGGCATTATCAATATCCAGACCCACTAAAGCTGCAAGCACATGTTCTGAAGTTTGTATGGTTACGCCATTTTTCTCTAAACAGGTGCCTCTTTGTGTGTTGGTAACATAATTAGCATCTGCTTCGATTATCGGAGCACCTTCTAAATCAATTCGTCTAAAAGCTAATCCAGAGTTAGCACTGGCCGGTTTAAAAGTAAGCGTAACATCTTTTCCTGTATGTAATCCAACACCCGTTAAAGAAATATCTCCTTTAATGGTTTTTTGTTTTATTTCGGTATTAACTATTCCCATTTATTTTTTTCTAAGTCATTAATATTTTTCACAATTTTAGGCAAGTTTTTAAAATGCACATAAGATTTGTTATAATCTGTTATTGGTAGTGCTGGAGATCCTTGTAGAACTTCATCATCTTTCACATTTCTTGCAATTCCGGATTGTGCTTGTATTTTAACATTGTTACCAATATTAATATGTCCAGCTATACCTACTTGTCCTCCTATCATACAATTTTCGCCAACTTTAGTAGAGCCAGCTATACCAGTTTGTGCAGCGATCACAGTATTCTCGCCAATCTCTACATTATGTGCAATTTGAATTTGATTATCTAATTTAACCCCTTTTCTTATTATGGTAGACCCCATGGTGGCTCTATCGATAGTAGTACCTGCGCCAACATCTACATGGTTTTCTAAAATAACATTTCCTATCTGGGGTATTTTTTTATAACTACCATCTTGTTGTGGCGCAAAGCCAAAACCATCGGCTCCAATAATAACTCCGGAGTTTATAACGCATGTGCTTCCGATAACTGTATCTGAGTAAATTTTGGCTCCTGAAAAAATAATGGTATTCTCTCCAATTACGACATTATCTCCTATATAAGTATTTGCAAATATCTTAACATTATCTCCAATACTAACGTTTTCGCCTAAATACGAAAAAGCGCCAATATAAATGTTATCGCCATATTTTGCAGATTCTGATATAAAGGAAGGTTGTTCAATCCCTACTTTATTAAGTTTTGCCATATTGTAATACTCAAGTAATTTTGTAAAAGAAGCATAGGCGTCCTCAACTTTAATTAACGTGGTAGTAATGTCATTTTCGGGAACAAAGCTTTTATTAACTATAGTCACCGAAGCTTTTGTAGAATATATGTATTGTGTATATTTAGGATTAGATAGAAAAGTTAAGGAACTGTTAGTGCCTTCTTCTATTTTAGATAATTTTGAAACTTCTACATCCGGATCCCCTACAATATCACCTTCTAATATTTCTGCTATTTGTTGTGCTGTAAATTTCACACTGAAAAGTTTGTAGTTTTTTGTTTGATTGACGCAAAAATAGGGAAAATGTGTTAAAGTTTTTTCATGAGTAGATACTTATTGTTTTCTATTTACATGCGTAACATTTTATACAGCTCAAATCTTAATTTATACTTTGAAAAATTTGACTATACTTCTCACTTAGGATAGCATATATAATGCTTAGTTACTGGTTTTGACAATGCTTTAAGGTTAAGTTGATCTGACGCTTTAACGATATCTTCAATTTTCCCGGACTTGTGTAAAATATTTATACCTTGATGTTTTAATTGATAGGCTTGATTGGATATTTTTCCGGTAAACACAAAATATTCTGCTTCTTCCCTACTTACTTTTTGTGAGCTAATTAGATTTTGAATATGTTTTTCAAGGCTTTGTTTTTTAACGGTTTTATTCTTCAATTTAATTTTTAATAAATCTCTGTTTATTATCATTTTACTTAAATTGCTAAGTACAAAGTCATCGTGATGCTGCCATTGTTTCATGGCAGAAATAATATCGTAATCATCTAATTGAGAAAAGGTATCCAAAGTATTGTCATTAAAATTATCAAGCGTTATTTTATTCTTTAAAAAAAACAATAACGCTTGGCTTGCTTCTAACACGACTCCATTATTATGTAATTCTTTAGCTCGCTTTAATACTCTAATTAACAATTGTTCTGCCACCAATCCTGTTTTATGTAAATAAACTTGCCAATACATAAGACGTCTGGCAACAATAAACTTTTCAACGCTATAAATGCCTTTTTCCTCAACGACTAATTCATCATTTACAACATGGAGCATAGTGATTAATCGTTCACTATTTATATTACCTTCTGCTACGCCAGTGTAGAAACTATCTCTTTTTAAATAATCGGCTCTGTCCATATCCAATTGTCCAGAAATAAGCTGGCACAGAAATTTTCTATGATATTCTCCTTTAAATATTTTAATGGCAAGCGTTAAACTTCCGTTAAATTCTTTATTTAATCGTTCCATAAAAAGCAACGAAATATCTTCATGAGAAACATTATTAACAATGCTGTGCTCCATAGCATGAGAGAAAGGCCCATGACCAATATCGTGCAATAAAATAGCAGCATAAAGCCCTTTTTCTTCTTCTTTAGAAATCGTAACTCCTTTAAAACGAAGTACATTGACAGCTTGTTGCATTAAATGAACACAACCTATAGCATGATGAAATCTGGTGTGATGCGCTCCGGGGTATACCAAATAAGACATTCCCATTTGAGTAATTCTACGTAAGCGTTGAAAATATTTATGCTGAATTAAATCGAAAATAAGCGAATTTGGAATAGTAATAAATCCGTAAATTGGGTCGTTTAATATTTTAAGTTTGTTCAAACTTGAAAAGTTAATGTTTATAGACACAAATATAATTATATGAGTCTATATAAAGCCATTACAAAAACACAATTATTAAATAAATGATTACTAAAAACATTTGAATGAATACAATACAAATACTTTGGGTAGATGATGAAATTGATTTACTAAAACCACATATTTTATTTTTAGAACAACGCAATTATAATGTTACGACATGCAGGAGTGGTTCTGAAGCTATTGATATAATAGATGAGAAAAATTTTGATATTGTATTCTTAGACGAGAATATGCCCGGACTTACTGGGCTTGAAACTTTAAATGAAATAAAGGAAAAGCAAGACAACCTTCCAGTTGTTATGATTACCAAGAGTGAAGAAGAATATATTATGGAGGAAGCCATTGGTAATAAAATAGCCGATTATCTTATAAAACCGGTCAATCCAAATCAAATACTATTAAGTTTAAAGAAAAACTTAGACCATTCGCGATTAGTCTCTGAAAAAACAACATCTAATTACCAGCAAGAGTTTCGAAAAATAGCCATGGATTTATCTATGGTGAATTCTTATGAGGAATGGGTTAATTTATATCAGAAACTTATTTATTGGGAAATCCAACTTGAAGACATTGAAGACGCAGGTATGTTCGAGATTTTAGAGTCTCAAAAAAATGAAGCTAATATTCAATTTGGTAAATTTATAGAAAAAAATTATGCCGATTGGTTTCAACCAAATACGGAGTCTCCAATAATGTCTCATATGCTTTTTAAAGAAAAAGTTGCTCCGGAGATTAGTAAAGAACAACCAACTTTATTAATAGTTATAGATAATTTACGCTATGACCAATGGAAAGTTTTTGAGCCAATAATTAACAATTACTACAAGAAAGTTAAAGAAGATGCCTTTTTTAGCATCTTACCAACAGCCACCCAATACGCCCGTAATGCCATTTTCTCTGGGTTAATGCCTAGTGATATGGAAAAATTATTCCCGGAATATTGGAAAAACGATACGGATGACGGTGGTAAAAACCTGCACGAAGCAGCCTTTTTGGAAACACAAATAAAACGACTAGGCTTAACCCATTTAAATTATGATTATCACAAAATTACAAATCTAAAAAATGGCAAAAAACTAGCTGATAATTTTAAATCGCTTAAAAAAAATGATTTAACAGTTATAGTATATAATTTTGTTGACATGCTCTCGCATGCCAAAACAGAAATGGAAGTTGTTAAGGAATTAGCTTCAAACGATAAGGCATACAGGTCTTTAGCGCTGAGTTGGTTTAAAAACTCACCGCTTCTGGAAATGATACAACAGGCACAACAATTAGGATTCAAACTCATTTTAACAACAGATCACGGAACTATTAATGTTAAAAACCCTTCAAAAGTAATTGGCGATAGAGATACCAGCTTAAACCTTCGTTATAAAACTGGAAGAAGTTTAACTTATGATAATAAAGATGTATTGGTAATTAAAAATCCAAAAGAAGCTCATCTACCAACTATTAATATGAGTAGTTCTTACATTTTTGCAAAAAGCGACTTGTTTTTTGCCTACCCAAATAACTATAATCATTATGTAAGCTATTTTAGAAACACCTATCAACATGGTGGGGTTTCTCTTGAAGAAATGATTATTCCTTTTGTAGTATTTAACCCTAAATAATCTATTAAAAGCAAAAAACACCGTCAAAATGCTGTTTTTTATTGTTTTTCTAATTTTAAATGATTATAATTGTGTATAAAATTTAGTCAATTGGAGATCAGCTACTGTTTGAATGATGTTGAAAGTGTTGCAAAGCAGCTCATTAGTAATGTGAAAACCAAAACATTATTATTTTATGGAGATATGGGAGTTGGTAAAACAACACTCATAAAAACGATCGTTAAGATTTTGGGCAGTACGGATGATGTTAGTAGCCCCACATTTTCTATTGTAAATGAGTATCAATTAGATGATGATAGAATATATCATTTTGATTTATATAGAATAAATGATTTAGAAGAGGCCTTTAATTTTGGAATTGAAGATTATATAGATTCTAATAATTGGAAATTAATTGAATGGCCAGAAAAGATAACACCAATCTTAGCTGATTCTTTTGATAGAATTGATTTAGAATTAGATGCTAATAATAGAATTTTAAGATTAAATTTAGAGACAAGTAATTAACCGAATAACAGCTTATTATACGAATAAATAACAAATAAACCTCCTTTATTTTGAAGTTTTACGGGAAAACCACATTGTAAATTTAAAAAACAACTGTTTTTAACATTTTTTTAACATTTTAAGAAATACTTCAAAATAGCCTTTAGTTACATTTGGGTATATTAATTAATAAATCCCTTTAAAATGAAAACTAAAAAGTATGTGATTGCACTAGCAATCTTCGGAGGAATGTTGTTTATGGTTCAAGCTGCTGATGCTTATAACCAAAATGGAGAACAAACAGCGAAAATTGACAGAAATAAAATCAAAATACCAGGTCAAGTCCAATAAAAAAAACCTTGTTCTTGGTAGTGTAATTGCTACATTTATAGCAATTACGCCTTATTTTTTTGATTTATATGAAAGTGTTCCAAATACTAAAGTTTGGAACACTTTTTTATTTAATTATGATAGCCAATATTATGGAAGTGCTAGGGTTTTAGTTTGGACTTTGTTGAATAAAATAATTCCTTTGGTTTTAATATTTATTTGGTTTTTCACTTGTCGGCATTGGTGGTATCATACATTATTAGTACCAATTGCTATGTATTTATACCAAATTATAATCATACTGAATGACGATTTAAAGTATGTCGATAGTAATCAGGTTTTATATCTAATACCTGTAATGGCTATAGTGATTCCAACAATATATTTGCTTAGAGCAAGAATATTCAATAAGATTAATGACGCCAACAAAAGTATGCAAGAATTAGAAGATGAATTCAAACTATCACCTAAAAACTTCTGGGGGAAAATAAAAGAGTATTTTTAATTATTATTTAGTCTATCTCTTTCTTGTAACTCAATTTCTTTTTTGTTGGTATTTAACCTAAAGTTTCCAAACTTATAATTAAATCCGAATATGAGCAATCTATTTTCCATTCTCGAATTTAAAAACACGTCCTGATTTAAATATTTAGTAGTTTCTGTGAAGTTTTGTGTGTTAAAAATATCTGTAACACCGGCATTTAATGATGCTCTATTATCCCAAAATGTTTTTCTTATATTAATATCTAATCCAGATCTATTACTTATAATAGAAGGCCCATCTGCTATTGGAGAAATATATCGAAAAGAAACATCAACTGTTAAGCTTTTATCCTTTAGGAAAGATAAATAATTAATTATTTGTCCATATAGAGACCATTTATCATTAGTAGCAATTTCATTATTACTTTCTAAAGCGAAAAATTTATTTTCATAATAAAATAATGATGATAGTACATATAAATTCCAACGATTAGTTAGTCTAGTGTAGGTAGTGAAATCTAATCCGTAAGAAATACTTCTGTCAATATTGGTGTTTATATATTTTAGGATAGTGTCATCATTGTCTTGAAATACTATTTCTAATGTCGGATTATTTTCATTACGGTAATAAACCTCAAAAGTATATGTGTTTTTTAATGTATACCCAAATGTAAAAACATCATCAATTTGTGGTTTTAAATTAGGATCACCAGTTACATAAGCATTGTCATTTAAAAAGTATTTAAACGGGTTAAGCTCATTATACCTTGGTCTATAGATACGTTTATTATAATTAAAATATACTTGATTGTTATCGTTTAATTTATACAATAAATAAAACGAAGGAAACAGCTTTAGATAATTATTATTACTCATCAGATTAGTTGACAGTGAATTTCCTTTAATATTGGTGTATTCTGTTCGTATTCCTGATTTAAAGCTCCAGTGTTCCCAATCTTTTGCATAACTTAGGTATAATGCATAATTAGTTTCATCGTATAAAAAAGTATCCGAATTTTGTAAATCTTCAATTCTTTCATCATTTATAAAATTAAACTGATTTAAAATACTCTCAGAGTTAATATGAGACACCTTAGCGCCTGTTTCAAGTTGGACTGAATTGCTTATTGGTAATTCATAATCTACTTGCCCAGTATATAATTTTATGACCTGGCTTGAAAATGTTTGAAATCTATTATTCCTTATTAGTACATTATCAGGAAATCGATAATCTGTATCAACATTTTGAAAATTTGAAGCATCATAATTGGTATGATGCGTACTAACAGACAACTTCTCTCCTGCCCTTTTAAATTTATGAATATAATCTAGTGTAAATGCTAAATTAAAGGTCTCATCCACTTTGCGATTAACAGTATTAAAAGTTGAATCTAATTGACTATTTGTATCTAAAACTTCAGTTAAGGAATTTACATAAGTTTTAGTAAGTGCCCTTGGAACTATAAGCATACTTGTTGAAAAACCCAAGCTATTATTATCATTGATATCATAATCAATATTGGCATTTATATTTTGATTCTCAGTTTTTCGTATTCTTTTATAATCTGTTTCCCAACTTGAAGTGATTTGATTACTTCCGTCTATAAAATTTATAGATTCATTATTATGTCTATAATCTTTTCTAGGACTAATGCTATAGTTTACATAAGCATTAAGCTTTTTCGCTTTAAAAAAATGACTCGTTCCAAATGAATATTTAGGGAATTCCGAACCTTGCTTATAATTCCCAAAGACGCTTCCATGATAACCGGCAACAATGTTTTTACTAGTTACAATATTTAAAACTGCTCCGCCTTCCGCTTCATATTTAGCAGGTGGGTTTGTAATCACTTCAATAGATTTTACATTCGTAGCAGAGGTTCCTTCTAAAAGCTGCTGGATTTCGCTTGAAGACAAATGTACTTTTCTATCATTTATATATATAGTGGGTGTTGACTGCTTTATTGTTATAGTGCCATCATGTACCAAAACACCGGGAGTATGCTTTAAAACATCTAAAATATTGTCATTTGATAATGTGGAGTTTTCCACATTAAAAACGACACGATCTACCATACGGTTAACTGTAGGTCTTTTTGCAACTACAGTAATTCCGTCTAACTCTTCTAGGTTTTCTTCAAGTATAATAGTATCAAAGTGAATATTTCTATCAAGTTCCACTCTTGTAGAATAAGCTTTAAACCCCAAGAAACTAATCTTTAGAATATAATCGCCGGGGTTTAAGTTTTCTATTATAAAATAGCCTGCCTCATCTGTAGAGGTACCATACACGGCTTTTGAAATTCCAAGACTTGTAACAACGACATTAGCATATGCTATTGGTTTATTGTTTCCATCTTTTACATTACCATTTACTCTGAATTCTTGAGAAAAAGATACAAAAGAAAACAGGAGTATAAAATGACAAAATAAATTTTTAATCATAAATTATAGTAAAAATGCAAACTTATAAATAATTAATTTAAAACATTTTAAGAAAAAACAATAATGATTTTAGTTTTTTTCTTACACAAATG
The DNA here is from genome assembly GCF_030540835.1 of Flavivirga aquimarina. Lineage (GTDB taxonomy): Bacteria > Bacteroidota > Bacteroidia > Flavobacteriales > Flavobacteriaceae > Flavivirga > Flavivirga aquimarina. Next base: position 53,160 of record NZ_JAUOEK010000142.1, read on the forward strand.
AATTTATGTATTATTTTAGTAATTATTAAAAAAATAAAAGATTTATTTTCAGTTTGTATTAACAATATAAAATTTATTTGTAATTTGATTTTTATTAACTAAGCTAACCATGTCGAAATCACTCTCGCCTTTTACCAAGCAACAACTTTTACCCCAAGAAGAAACCCTTGAAGTATTTAAGCGTAAAGGGAAATTATTTATTGGGATACCAAAAGAGACTGCTTTTCAGGAAAAACGGGTGTGTTTAACACCAGATGCTGTATTTGCTCTTGTGAGTAACGGTCATAAAGTACTACTGGAATCGGGTGCAGGAAATGGTGCTAGTTTTAGCGATAAAGATTACAGTGAAGCTGGTGCAGAAATCACAAAAGATACAGCCAAAGTATTTGCCTGCCCAATGATTCTTAAAGTTGAGCCTCCAAGTATAGAGCAAATCAAACTTATTAATCCGCAAACAATATTAATATCCGCTCTGCAGATAAAAACACAGTCGAAAAAATATTTTGAGACATTAGCATCAAAGCGGGTTACGGCCTTAGCTTTTGAGTTTATTCGTGATGCAGATGGTGCATATCCGGCTGTTAGGTCGTTAAGTGAAATTGCGGGAACAGCATCTGTATTAATAGCTTCAGAGTTATTATCTGCATCTAATGATGGTAATGGATTAATGTTTGGCAATATTAGTGGTGTACCACCTGTAAAAGTTGTTATTTTAGGAGCTGGCACAGTTGGAGAGTTTGCAGCAAGAAGTTCTATTGGACTAGGAGCAGATATAAAAGTATTTGACAATTCTATTACAAAATTGAGACAAATACAAACGAATCTTGGCAGACCATTATTTACATCTACTATAACACCAAAAAACCTAACAAAAGCTTTGAAACGATGCGATGTAGTTATAGGAGCCATACGGGGTGCAAATAGAGCACCTGTAATAGTTTCTGAGGCCATGGTACAATCTATGAAAAAAGGGTCTATCATCATAGATGTAAGTATCGATATGGGTGGTTGTTTTGAGACCAGTGAAGTAACAACCCATAAAAACCCTACATTTATTAAACACAATGTTGTTCATTATTGTGTTCCTAATATTCCTGCTAGATATTCACGTACAGCATCTGTTTCCATAAGTAATATTTTTACACCTTATCTATTAAAAATTGCCGAAGATGGCGGTATAGAAAATTCTTTGAGATTTGACAAGGGTTTAAAAAATGGATTGTATTTTTACCACGGAATTTTGACTAGTAAATCTGTGGGAGATTGGTTCGATTTAGATTTTAGCGATGTTAATTTGCTTATTTTTTAATTGATTACTACCCTCGATTTACATCACTAAATACATTAAATGAAATTTATACAGCGCGTTGGCTACTATCTTGGTGGGTTTTCTATCGGATTAATACTTTTAGCTTTCTTTTTAAATGGCAAAAAAACATCATGTAGCTATGGCCTAGATGCCAGAGTTTTAAAAAATATTAGATTAAAAAAAATTATTTACAATGACCATGTTCAATCTAATTTACAGCAAAATAATTTTGATTCAACTGCTGTAAATTATATTTTAAGAAAGGGAAACATTGACTTTTCTAAAAGTAATGCAAGACAAGAACCATGCGGTACATATCAGATTGAAGGTAACTTTGAAAAAAAAGAAATTATTCTAACTGTTGAAAATTGTGACAGCATTGCCACTATAACCAACTTAAAAATAGAATAGTTTACTATGCCTAAACGTATTTTCGATATTGTTTTGTCTATAATAGGATTACTAATTTTATCTCCATTTTTACTATTAATTGCTATTTTGATTAAATTAGATTCAAAAGGCCCCGTTCTTTTTATTCAAGGGCGTGTTGGAAAAAATAATATCGATTTCAATATTTTCAAGTTCCGTACTATGAGTGTACAATCTCAAAAAAAAGGGTTGCTCACCTTAGGTAACGATGATTCAAGGATAACCAAAGTAGGCTATTTTTTAAGACGTTATAAAATTGATGAGCTCCCTCAACTTATAAATATTTTAAAGGGTGATATGAGTTTTGTAGGGCCACGACCAGAATTAAGGTATTATGTGAATTTTTATAAAAAAGATGACATGAGAATTTTCTCTGTTAGACCGGGTATTACAGGTCTTGCCTCTTTAAAATACAGAAATGAAGTAGAACTTTTAAAAGCTGCAGAAAACCCAGAAGATTTTTTTATTAATACCATTATCCCAGATAAATTAAAATACAATAAAGAATATATTGAAAAGAGAAATTTCTTTTTTGATTTAAAACTTATATCGATTACTATAATTAAAGTTATCACAAAGTAGTTTAAGTGTATTTTTTCTGCTCTATTTGTCACTAAACATTATTATTCATATTTTGGACGTGTAATTCACCCCTTTAAATATGCATTTAAGCCAAGTGAAGTCTGAAATGAATACCTCTACTTCTAATCATATAGATCAATTATTAATTGATTCCGGGTTGTTTCCTACAAAAAAACAAAAACAAAGCCCTTCTTCAAATAACTTTGATTTTTCAAATGAAATCATTTTAATTACGGGTGCAGCTGGTTCTATAGGTAGTGAACTTACAAAACAATTGCTAACATGTAACTATAAAAAGCTTATTCTTGTTGATGTTGCAGAATCACCTCTTTATAATCTTATAAAGGATTTAGAATTTGAAGACACTAGTAAGATTAATTTTCTCATTCTAAATATCACAGAAAATCAACCGTTAAAACACCTCTTTGAAACTTATAAGCCAACACTTGTTTTTCATGCTGCAGCATATAAGCATGTCCCTTTAATGGAGAAAAATCCATATGAAGCTATTAAGCTCAATATTATGGGCACGAAATTATTAGCTGATTTATCTATAGAATACGGACTTAAAAAATTCATTTTCATTTCTACAGACAAAGCGGTGAATCCTATTAGTGTTATGGGAAAGTCAAAACTTATAGCAGAAAATTATCTTAACTCTTTATCTACTAAATCAAAAACACAATTTGCTATTACCAGATTTGGTAATATATTAGGGTCTAACGGTTCTGTTTTGCCTCTTTTTAAAAAGCAGATAGAATTAAACATGCCTCTTACTGTTACAAACAAAAGTATTTCCCGCTATTTCATTAGTAAAACTAAAGCTTGCACTTTAATATTACAAATAGCCACTTTTAACAATAAAGAAAGTAATTCGTTTACGTTTAATATGGGTGAACCTATTAAAATAATTGATCTAGCAGAAAGATTAGCAACTCTATACAAAACTTTTGGTAAAAAAATCAAAATCAAAATTATTGGCATACGCCCAGGAGAAAAACTTCATGAAGATATCGTTTCAAAGAATGAAATATTGATTCCAACCGAAAATAAAAACATTTTGTTAATTAAGCAAAAAAATAATTTGGAAACAAAAGAGATTGATTTTTCTAATTTGGAACTCATCACACCTAGCACATCAAATTCTGAAATGAGGTCTGTTTTAGAGGCATACGTTTAAATTATAACGTTTTTCTACGTTTCTTTTCTTTAGTAAGTAGTGCTAACTCTCTACCAGTTTGCCCAGCAACAGAAGTATTTTCTTCTGCTCTTCGAATTAAATAAGGCATAACATCTTTTACAGGCCCAAATGGGATATACTTAGCTACATTATAACCTTTATTTGCCAAGTTAAAACTAATATGGTCACTCATACCATATAGTTGACCAAACCAAATACGTTTGTCATCATTTTTTAAATTTTTATCGGCCATTAATTGCATTAGTAAATAGGAACTGCTCTCATTATGTGTTCCTGCAAATAAAGATATATCATCTAAATTATCAATTATATAATGTAAGCCTTTATCAAAGTTTTCATCTGTAGCTAATTTGCTTGTACAAATTGGGGATACATACCCTTTTTCCTCTGCTCTATCGTTTTCTTTTTCTAGGTAAGCACCACGAACCAATTTATAGCCAAGAAAATAATGACCTTTTTTTGCTTTTAGATGTTCACTCTTTAAAAAATCCAATCTATCGTGCCTATACATTTGCAATGTATTATATACAATAGGTTTTTCTGTATTATACTTTTGCATCATTCTTGTTATTAAAGCATCTGCTGCATCTTGCATCCAACTTTCTTCAGAATCAATTAAAACTGCAATATCATTTTCTTTAGCCTTTTTACAAACTATATCAAATCTATTTACAACATTTGCCCACTCTTCCTGCTCGTTTTGAGTAAGTTCTTCCCCATCACCAATTTTTTCATATAAGTGTAATCTACCAAAACCTGTTGGTTTAAAAACAGCAATTGGAATAGCATCCAGATCCTTAGCAAAATCAATAATTTTGAGCACAGTTTTCATGGCTGCATCAAATTCTTTTTCACTCTCTTTTCCTTCTACAGAATAATCTAAAACCGAACTCACTCCTTTTAAAAACATTTTATCAATCACCGGTAAGCAATCTTCTTCATTTATACCACCACAAAAATGATCAAATACTGTAGAACGAATCAGGCCTTCGATAGGTAAATTAGCCTTAAGAGCAAAGTTTGTAGCTGCTGTACCAATTTTGACTAAAGGTTCGATAGATATCATTTTAAATAAAAAAAAAGCACGTTCTAATTCAGAATCATTCTTTAATGAGAATGCGATTTCTGTGTTGTTAAATATTTGTTCCATATTCATACAAAAAAATTGTGTAAATATAATTATATCTATATTATCATTTTATATAAAATCTCCTTAATTTCACCAACTTTAAAACAATAATTATTTTATGGATTCTATTACCACAAATGATTGCGAAATTCATTTTAATAATGCTTGCTACAAAGCTATAAACAAGCATGTTAAGCAAAATAATTTTTCCAAAATTTTTATTTTGGTTGATGAAAATACGCATCAATATTGTTTGCCATATTTCTTAGAGAAGTTAGAAACAAATATCGTTGTTGAAATTATTGAAATTGAATCAGGAGAAGTTAATAAAACAATAGATACTTGTGTTGGCGTTTGGAATACACTTTCTGATTTAAATGCAGATAGAAAAAGTTTACTTATAAATATAGGAGGTGGTGTTATTACAGACTTAGGAGGGTTTGTGGCATGCACTTTTAAAAGAGGTATTGCTTATATTAATATACCAACTACCCTACTCTCGATGGTTGATGCTTCTGTTGGAGGAAAAACAGGTGTTGATTTAGGGCATTTAAAAAATCAAATAGGTGTTATTGATAATCCAAACTTAGTATTAATTGACACCACATTCCTTAATACTTTACCACAAAACCAAATGCGTTCCGGTTTAGCAGAAATGTTAAAACATGGTTTAATAAGTGATGAAATATATTGGGATAAGTTTAAAGATTTGTCAAAATTAACTTTGGACGATCTCGATGTTTTAATTTATGAATCTGTATTGATTAAAAAAAATGTTGTTGAAAACGATCCGCTTGAAGATAATTTACGCAAAACTTTGAATTTTGGTCATACGCTTGGCCACGCTATAGAATCTTATTTTTTAAGTAACCCTAATAAAACGACATTATTACATGGCGAAGCTATTATAGTTGGTATGATTTTAGCTTGTTATATTTCTACTGAATTAACTGGTTTCCCTAAGCAAACAACGATAGATATTAAAGATTTATTCATTAATTATTATGGCAAAGTAACTATTGAGGAGGAGGATTATCCAGCCATAATAGAATTATTAAAATATGATAAGAAGAATAATCACGGTAATATTAACTTTGTGCTTTTAGAATCTATTGGAACTCCTAAAATAGATTGTTTAGTTGATGACAAAATAATAATTGATGCTTTTCATTTTTATGATAACCAATAGTTAGTTTTTTTTGTCTTAATATTTTTCATTACTATATAAATGCTTCATTTTTTTTCTAAGAAACTATTTTTAAAAGATTTATTGGAAGATTTTGTAGATATACATAATCACATTCTTCCTGGTATTGATGATGGCGCTAAGAATATTGAAGAGTCTTTATATTTAGTAAAAAAAATGAACGAATTAGGTATAAAACAATTTATACCTACACCGCATATTATGCAGGAGTTTTACCCTAACACGTATGATACTATTGGAAATGCTTATCAAATTTTATTAGGCGCTTTAAACCCTAAATTATTTAATAATATCACATTGAATCCAGCTGCAGAATATATGCTCGACAGTCATTTTGAAAGTCTATTAGAAAGAAGAGGTTTATTTACTTTAAAAAAAGATTATGTGCTCATTGAAATGTCATATTTTCAAGCACCTCTAAATTTAGAAAGCATTCTTTTTAAAATTAAAACAAAGGGCTATTTACCTGTTTTAGCACACCCTGAACGTTATACTTTTTATCATAAAAACCTAAGTTATTATAAAAGACTCAAACAATTAGGATGCTTTTTTCAGCTTAACATGCTTTCGTTAAGTGATCATTATGGAAAAAACGTTGAAAAGACGGCTAGTTATTTGATTGAAAAACAATTAATTGATTTTATTGGTACAGATATTCATAATGAAAGACATATAGATAAGCTATCTAATCTCATACTAAATAAAAAAGCAACGGAATATCTAAAACAAATAATTGAAAACACTAACCGAACATTTTCGGTAATTTAAGATTTTCTAAAAAAACCTTTCTTTTTCGGGGCTCCGTAGTAACCATATTTTGCTCCATATCCAAAGTTAGATTGCTTTACATCATTTACGACAAGCATCATACCATTAAGTTTCTTTTCTGCATGTAATTCCTTAGCAAAATTCAATATACGTTTTTCGGTATAATCAGCTCTTGTTAAATAAATGGTATGTCCTGCATATTCACTTATCAATAAAGTATCTGTAACAAGCATAGAAGGCGCTGTATCAACGATAACATAGTCATACTGTTGAGAAACAGAATCAAACAAATCTTTTACCCTGTCATTCATTAATAATTCAGCAGGGTTTGGAGGTACTTTTCCAGAAAGTAAAATATCAATGTTTATTCCATTAATATCGTATGTATTAATAGTTTCTCCAACTATTATAGACTTATCAACTAAAAATTCGGTAAATCCAATTTTTGAAAGATCTCTTTCTTTTTTGTTTTTAATTGCAGTATAAATTTGAGGGTTTCTAATATCTGCCCCAAGAAGCAAAACTCTTTTGCCGGTATTAGCAAGTGTAAGAGCCATATTTAAGCTAAAAAAAGATTTACCTTCTCCATTAATTGTCGATGTTACGAAAATAATATTTTCGTAGTTTTTCACATCTCTACCTCGTTTTACATAATCGAAATTTGTTCTTATAATTCTAAACGACTCCGATAAAATAGACCTATCATTTCTTTCTATTAAAGGTTTTTCATTTCCTTTTACTCTTGGAACTTCTCCTAAAACGGTTAGATTTCTAATTTCTTTCTCTAAATCTTCTCTGTTGTGGATTTTTGTATCTAATAAATTTTTTACATATAAGAAAGAGAAAGGAACTATTAGACCTAAGAATAAGGCACCAATATATACCAATTGTTTATTTGGAGACACTGGATTTCCGACTCCATAAGCAGCATCAATAATTTTCAAATTAGGAGAAGTAGCCGTTAGAGATATTGCCGCTTCTTCTCTTTTCTCTAATAAATATAAGTACAAAGATTCTTTAATCCCTTGCTTCCTTTCTATAGATCTAAGTCTACTTTGTTGCCCAGGAACTGAAAAAATTTTTAAATTAATTTTTTTAGATTGTTCTTGTAAGCTATTTATTCTTATCCCAATAGATTTTTTTGAATTATTTATACTATTTGAAATATTATTCTTTAAATCTCTTAAAGTTTGGTCCAATTCTAGGACTATTGGGTTTTTAGCTCCAGCACTTTTTAATAAACGGTCTCTATTATTCACTAATTCATTATACCTTGTTGAAAGAGCACTAATTGACCCATCCGACCCTCCTAAATTAGATGGAATTAAATTAAAATCCCCATCACCCGCAAATAAAGATTCTATATAGCTTAATTGCCTTAATTCTCCCATAGCTTCATCTAGTTGTTGCTCATTAAGTAAGCTAGAACTCAAAAATTGCCCAGCCTCAGAAGTAACATCAGTAACTTTATTACCTGTTTTAAATCGAACAATACTATCATCAACATTTACTAAATCAGAAGCAATTAATTCTACTCTTTGATCTATAAAATCTACTGTAGCTCTTGATCGAATATTCTTTTTTTCAATAGTAGATTCGTTATATGTTTGTATTAGAGTATTTATAATATTTACTGCTTTATCTTCAACAGGGTCTTGAAAACTTAAAGTAAGTACTTTAGATGATTTAGAAGTTGGGGCTATATTAATTCTACTTCTTACAGAACTCGCTACATGCTCAACAGGAGATACGACAACTCTAATAGTTGTGCCTATTAAATTTTTAAGATTATACTTGGGAGTTACAACTACCCCTCCAAATGTAGTAGAAATATTTTTTCCGAAACTTACTTTTTTAGGAAAATCTTCTTCATTTCTACGGTAATTAAAATCTTTATCTGATGTAATTTCTATAAAAAAGTTATAATACGTCTTATCAATTATAGAATCAGAAGCTATTAAGTTTATTTGTATTGGAGAATTTTTGTATAATTCTGTTTCATTTACCCTACCTTTTGTAAAATATTGAATATTTAAATTTAGTTTTTTAACAATATTCTGCATAAAGTTTCTAGAGGTGATTACTTGTATTTCATCTTCTATCTCTGCTGCCTCATTTTTAGAGAATATCGATAAATCTTTTAATGCATTTGCTCCAGAAGTATTATCATCTTCTTCTAACACCATTATTTTTGCATAAGCAGCATATAAAGGGGTGGAGTATCTTAAATTTAGATATGCTAAAGCCAAGCACACAACTAAACTTAATAAGAACCATTTCCAATGTTTTGAGTAGATGCTAATACTTTTTTTGATATCAAACTTCGCAGAATCGGCTTCAGTCGGTATATTGTTTGGATTTAATATCATAAAATTAATTTCTTGTTACAAATATAAGAGCTGTTGTTAAAAGGAAAGAAGTAATCGTAATGATTGTATTAACCCTTGAATCTCCTGATGCTAGACTTATAGCTGAATTATTAGGTTCAACGTAAACATAATCATTTTGTGTTAAATAATAAACTGGAGAATTGAAAACTTCTTTATTCGTTAAGTCAATTCTTGTATACGTTTTAGTACCATTAAAATCTCTAACTACCAATATATTATCTCTTCTCCCTTTTATAGTTAAATCTCCTGCCATACCAAGAGCTTCTAATATAGAGATTCTTTCTCCAGAAACTGGATAAACTCCTGGATCACGAACCTCACCAGCAACAGTTACCCTAAAATTGAGAACTCTAAAAATTACTACAGGGTCTTTTAATAACTGCCCCTCATCAAATTTTTTCTTGAATAGTGCTTTTGCCTGTTCAACAGTAAGTCCAAGTAGTTTTATTTTACCTAAAACTGGATAATCTATATTTCCATCAACATCAATTAAATAATCCACTAACAAGCCTTGACCACCAGTAGACTTAACCAAATTGTATGGCTTAGTAACTGTTTCATCTAAGGTAGAAATGTAAATACTAACTATATCCCCTACTTTTAATTTAGCTTTAAAAGTATCAGTATCTACAATAGTTTCAAAACTTTTAGCATTCTGAAAATAAACGACATCGTGTTTAGTTGCACATGAAGTCAAAAACATACTAATTATTGCTCCAGCAATTAATAGTTTACTCTTTATAAGTGATTTGTTCATTTGCTCATTTCTAAATTATTTGGGGAAAATAGCGAAATAAAAACTACTACTATAGATTTCCATAATTTTTATCAGTTCTATCTTCTGACATTTCTTTAACTTTTTTATAAATTTGGACTCTTTTATCAAATCGCTCGTAATCAGAATTGTTAGATTTGTATTCTGGAATTAAGCGTTTCATTTTCATAACAATATTGTTGTTTTGGAAACGATTCGTAATACAAAGTTCTTCTATTTCCGCTTTAATTTTGACATAATCCAACTCTCTAGTTTTGCTAATAAGTATCTTTTTATGATATGTAGACAATGTGTTTTCGCCATTTGCTAATAGCTCTTCATACAATTTTTCTCCAGGTCGTAATCCTGTAATTTTAATATCAATATCTTCTGGGAACCTTAGACCGGAAAGCTTTATCATATTTTTAGCAAGATCATAAATTTTAACAGATTCTCCCATGTCAAATATAAAAATCTCGCCGCCTTTACCCATCGTTCCGGCTTCTAATACTAGTTGAGAAGCTTCAGGAATCGTCATAAAATACCTCGTAATATCTTTGTGTGTTAAAGTAAGGGGTTTATTATTTTCAATCTGTTTTTTGAACAATGGAATAACTGATCCATTTGACCCAAGTACATTACCAAATCTTGTAGTTATAAATTTTGTCTTGCTTTCTTTTTGAAGACAGCTAATATACATTTCTGCCATTCGTTTTGTAGCTCCCATAACACTCGTTGGGTTTACAGCTTTGTCTGTAGATACAAAAACGAACTTTTTAACATTATAACGAGATGCTGTATCTGCTAAAAGCTTAGTCCCATTTACATTAATTTTAATAGCTTCGTATGGAGATTGCTCCATTAAAGGAACATGCTTATAGGCCGCAGCATGAAACACCATAGTTGGTTTATGATTTTGAAAAATAGTATCGACTCTCAAGCCATCTCTTATATCTGCTACAATAGCCGTAAAGTTATGCTTACCGCTTTGTTTTAAATCCTGCTGTACATCATAAAGTGCAGATTCAGCCTGATCAATCAAAATTAATTTCTTTACGTCGAAATCGGAAAGCTGTTTAACCAACTCACTACCAATAGAACCAGCTGCTCCAGTAACTATGATGGTCTCTCCTGTAAATTCATTTATTAAATTAGGATTATTTATTTCGATAGGAGGTCTACCTAATAAATCTTCTATTTGTACTTGTTTGATTTGTTTGACATTCAATTCTCCATTAATCCAACTTTCAATAGGAGGTATTTTAGTTATCTTTATATTAAGGTCTACTAAATCAATTAGGTTTTCCTTTTTAATATTTTTAGAAGCAATAATTAATTCATCTATTTGATTTGATTCGATATAGTTATTATTGATTCTTTCTTTTGAAAAAATAGAAATACCATTTATAGATTTCCCTCTCTTCCTTAAATTATCATCAATAAATCCGACTACTTGAAATTTTGTATTAACATTACTTATTAAAGCATTATATGTTACTATTCCTGAGTCTCCTGCACCATAAATTAAAACTCTTTTTGATGACATTAATTTACATTTCAAGTATTTATAAGTCATTTTAAAAAGTAACCTACTTGCACTAAGTACAACAAAACTCAACAAAGCATGCATTACTACAATAGATAAAGGTATTGTGAATTCAGGAAGTATCTCAAACGTTCTATTAACAAACACGACAGTCATGCATATTAATGATATAACACTAACAGATTTAAATAAATTCACAACATCTGTAAACCCAGTATGTCTAATAACACTTTTAAAAGACCCAATTAATAAAAAGCTAAAAGCAGCCACTACAGTTAAAAAGGGCAATTGGATTAAAAACTGTTTTAAATCGAAATTTAATGTAAAATTAAACCTAATCAAATATGCCATGAAAAATGTAGACAAAATGATTGCCAGATCAATAGCTAAAACCAGCCATTTTGAAGCATATTTCTGAGAGAAATAGGTAAAGTAGTTATATATCATAAGCTAGGGGTTTTTAAAATATTATTTAAAACTCTATCTAAATCTTCTTGACTTAAATTAGAGCCACTTGGCAAACAAAGGCCTTTGTCAAAAAGATCTTCTGAAGTACCATTAGTAAAATGCAGGCAATCTTTAAAGATTGCCTGCATATGCATTGGTTTCCATAATGGTCTAGATTCAATATCATCTTTCAATAACTTGAGTCTTATTTGTTCACGAGTCTCAAAAGAATCAGTTTTTATACAAGTAATCCATCTATTTGAAAAGAAACCCTGAGGTTCTTGCAAAAATTCAATAGTATTAAATTGTGATAAATTCTTCTTATAAAAGTCGAAATTTTGCCTTCTAGCTTTAACTCTGTCATCAATCACTTCCATTTGCCCTCTACCTATACCTGCTAAAACATTGCTCATTCTATAATTGAAGCCAATTGAAGAATGCTCATAATGAGGCGCATTGTCTCTTGCTTGAGTTGATAGAAAAACAGCTTTTTCTTTTAAGTTTTGCGTACTAGTAATTAGAGCTCCTCCACCAGAAGTGGTTATTATTTTATTTCCATTAAATGACAATATTCCAATATCAGAAAGTGTTGCACAAGGTTGACCAAAATATGTACTTCCCAGAGCTTCTGCACTATCCTCTATTACTGGAATTTCATATTTTTTGGCAATTATATTAATCTCTTTAGCTTTATATGGCATACCATATAAGTGCACTGCTATAATAGCTTTTGGTTTTTTATATTTTTCAATCCTGTCCTTAATTGCTATTTCTAGTAATTCAGGAGACATATTCCAAGTGTCAGACTCACTATCAATAAAAACAGGAGTAGCTCCTTGATATATTATAGGGTTCGCTGAAGCAGAAAAAGTAAAACTCTGACATAAAACTTCATCGCCTTTCGATACGTTAAGCAGTTGTAAAGCTAAGTGAATTGAAGCCGTACCAGAACTTAATGCTGCAACATATTTATTATCTCCTAAATATTTTTTTAAATCATTTTCAAAGCCATCAACATGAGGCCCTAATGGAGCAATCCAATTAGTGCTAAAAGCATCAGCCACAAACTTCTGCTCTGTCCCTCCCATATGAGGTGATGATAAATATATTTTAGTTTTGGTCAACATTCATAAAAGCTTTATAATTTCAGTTTATCGCATAAAATCCCTGCACAACTTTTTTGTTATGCTATTAATTACATATTTCACTTGGATTCCTACCCTCTTTGCGTTCATAAAACAAAATTAATTCCCTACTTATTAGCATAAATTAAATTAGTATTAATTGATTATAAAATATTTATTATTACCTAACTTTCAACAGATTAAATAATGAGAGAATTTGAAAATATTTTATTTCATACATTATTAATACAATTAAATCAACATTGCTATTAATCAATTCAATTTGTGTTTTACGGTGTAAATTTAATAATTGTTTTAAAGCTATAAGGGCAGAACTAACTTATTTCGCTAAAAGAGTAATTAAAATCGGTTAAATACATTCGCGCTTTTAATTGAAAGTAAAAGTATGCATATCGTCGATGATTAATTATCAAAGATTTAAAAAAAAATAATGATTTGTTAATACATTTTTTTAATCTTTGAATAATTTTAAAAAATATTAAATGAAAATATTAGTTACAGGCTCAGCCGGTTTTATAGGGTTTTATGTATCCAAAGTGCTATTAGATAAAGGACACAAGGTTATCGGCTTAGACAATATAAATGATTATTATGACATAAGTTTAAAACTTTCAAGATTAGAACAATTAGGTATAGACCGAAAAAAAGCTGTTGTTTTTAATAATACTTGTGTAAGTGAAAGTTATCAGGACTTTTCTTTTGTCAGAATGAATATTGAAAACCGTGAAAGGCTTCCTGAACTATTTCAAAAGGAGAAATTCGATATTGTTTGCAACCTAGCAGCACAAGCTGGGGTTAGATATAGTTTAGAAAACCCTGAATCTTATGTAGATTCAAATTTAGTTGGTTTTTTAAATATCTTAGAATGCTGCAGACAGTATAATATTAAGCATTTAGTATATGCAAGTAGCTCAAGCGTTTATGGACTTAATAAGAAAATTCCTTTTTCTACTGAAGATAATGTTGACCACCCTATTAGTCTTTATGCTGCCACAAAAAAAAGCAATGAATTAATGGCGCATACGTATAGCCATTTGTTTAAAATACCTACAACAGGATTACGTTTTTTTACAGTATATGGTCCTTGGGGTAGACCTGATATGGCAATGTTCTTATTTACAGATGCCATTATTAAAGATAAACCTATAAAAGTTTTTAACTATGGTAAAATGGAACGTGACTTTACATATATTGATGATATTGTAGAAGGCATCACTCTTATTATTGATAAACCAATACAGGAAAGAGTCCAAAACAATGATTTTTATAAACTTTATAATATAGGAAATAATAATTCAGTAAAACTGCTTGATTTTATAAAAGAGATTGAGGTAAACTTAAAAAAGAAATCTAAAAAAGATATGTTACCCATTCAGCCTGGTGATGTAGAACGCACTTGGGCAAATGTGGATGCTTTGATTAATGACTATAATTATAGTCCCAAAACAAGTATACAAAAAGGAGTGAAATTTTTCATTGATTGGTTCATAGAGTATTACAAACAATAATACATATTATCGGTTTTATTTACATTTTCATAAAAACAAATGACATTTATCGTCAAAAACATTTAGTTAATATAATAATTCCCAGTGTTTAAATTATTTTTCACATATTTGGCTCGGTTAAAATTAAAACCCAGATTTAATGAACATACAACTACTAAGAGATAAAACAGTCCTCGTTACAGGAGGGGCTGGATTTATCGGCTCTAATCTATGTGAAACTCTTTTATCTAACAATATTAAAACAATATGTTTAGATAATTTTTCTACGGGGAAACGAAAAAACATTACTCCTTTTATAAATAATAATAACTTTAATCTCATAGAAGGTGATATAAGGAGCCTTGATGACTGTAAAAAAGCCTGTGATGGTGCAGACTATATTCTACATCAAGCTGCTTTAGGATCAGTTCCTCGTTCTATTAATGACCCTATTACAACCAATGATGTAAATGTATCCGGGTTTTTGAATATGCTGGTTGCTGCCAGAGACACTAAAGTTAAAAGGTTTGTTTATGCAGCAAGTTCCTCAACCTATGGTGACCACAAGGCATTACCAAAAGTCGAAGATACAATAGGGAAACCTCTTTCACCATATGCTATTACAAAATATGTAAATGAGTTGTACGCAAATATTTTCCATTCCACATATAATTTGGATACTGTGGGTTTGAGATATTTTAATGTTTTTGGAAGAAGACAAGACCCAAATGGAGCATATGCTGCAGTAATACCAAAATTTGTTCAACAGCTTATTAATCATGAATCTCCTATTATTAATGGAAATGGTTCTTATTCAAGGGATTTTACTTATATAGACAACGTAATAGAAATGAATATCAAGGCTATGACTGCCACTAACTCTGAAGCACTAAATACAGTTTATAATGTAGCATATGGAAAAAGAACAACTTTAATTGAATTAGCAACTATATTAAAAACATATCTATCGGAATTCGACAGTTCAATAAGTAAGATAGAAATTAAGTATAAGGAAAATAGAATAGGAGATATTCCTCACTCCCTTGCGTCTATTGATAAAGCAAAAAAATTATTAAATTATAACCCTGAATTCGATATCAAGAATGGCCTTAAAGAAGCCATAAACTGGTATTGGAAAAATCTTTAGTAAAATGTTAGTAAGAAAAATTTGTTGTATAGGTGCTGGCTATGTAGGAGGACCTACAATGGCTGTCATCGCAAAAAAGAATCCAGATTTAAAAATAACGATTGTTGATATTAATAAGGTTCGTATTAATGCCTGGAATGATAGCGATTTGTCTAAATTGCCCATATACGAACCTGGCTTAGCAGAAATAGTTGATGATACAAGAAACAAGAATCTGTTTTTTTCCACGGATATTGATACGGCCATAGACGAGTCGGAAATGATTTTTATTTCAGTGAATACCCCAACCAAAACTTATGGTGTGGGAAAAGGTATGGCGGCAGATTTAAAATATATTGAACTATGTGCAAGGAATATTGCCAAAGTTGCAAAAACTGATAAAATAGTAGTTGAAAAATCGACATTGCCAGTAAGGACAGCTGAAGCCATTAAAAGCATACTTCACAATACAGGAAATGGTATAGATTTTAAAATTCTATCAAACCCAGAGTTTTTAGCAGAAGGTACTGCTATTCAGGACTTATTAAATCCGGATCGTGTTCTGATTGGTGGAGAATCCGAAGCTGCAATTGAAAGCTTAGCTCAGATCTATGGAACATGGGTTCCACAAAATAAGATTCTAAGGACAAATGTCTGGTCTTCAGAGTTATCAAAATTAACCGCTAATGCTTTTTTGGCGCAACGTGTATCTTCTATCAATGCCATTTCTGAATTATGTGAGCTTACAGAAGCTAACATTGAGGAAGTATCTAAGGCCATCGGAATGGATTCGCGAATTGGCCCTAAATTTTTGAAATCTTCTGTTGGATTTGGAGGCTCCTGTTTTCAAAAGGATATTTTAAATCTTGTATATATAGCTCGAAGTTATAACCTAAATCAGGTTGCCGATTATTGGGAACAGGTAGTAATAATGAATAATCACCAAAAGCGTCGCTTTTCTGATCGGTTAATAAAGACACTTTACAACACAGTTTCTGGAAAAAAAATAGGAATGCTTGGTTGGGCCTTTAAAAAGGATACCAATGATACCAGAGAATCTGCAGCAATTTATGTTGCAGACCACCTATTAAATGAGCAAGCAATGATTTCGGTTTATGATCCGAAAGTATCTTGTTCAAAAATTCAATCGGATTTAAATTATTTAGGTACCAGAACGGAAGCAGAAAATTATGAAGGCTTAACCTCTGTCGATTCACCATATAAAGCATTAAATGAAGCCCATGCCGTAGCTATAATGACGGAGTGGGATGAGTTTAAAACCTATGACTGGGAAAAAATTTATTCACAAATGAAAAAACCAGCATTTATTTTTGATGGAAGGAATTTGTTAGATAAATCCAAAATGAGTCAAATCGGATTTGAGTATTATTCAATAGGTCAATAAAAATAATTATGAATACAGATAAAATCGCTATTATAGGATTAGGATATGTAGGACTGCCATTAGCTAGATTGTTTGCAACAAAGTTTCTCGTGATAGGTTTTGACATTAATCAAGAAAGAATTGATGAATTGTCACAAGGTAATGATTCAACTTTAGAAGTCGATTCTGAAACACTACAATCTGTTCTTAAAAAGAATTTAGATGAGAACATTGGTTTGTTTTGCACATCAAATATTGAAGATATAAAAGATTGCAACTATTATATTGTTACGGTACCTACTCCTATTGACAAAAATAATCGCCCGGACTTAACCCCGCTGTATAAGTCCAGTGAATCTGTTGGCAAAGTTTTAAAGAAAGGGGATATCGTTATTTACGAATCTACTGTATATCCTGGAGCCACAGAAGATGAATGTATACCAGTATTAGAAAAAGTGAGCGGGTTAATATTTAATAAAGATTTTTATGCTGGGTATTCTCCTGAAAGAATTAACCCGGGAGATAAACTTCATACAGTAGATAAGATATTAAAAGTTACAGCTGGTTCAACTCCTGAAATTGGCAAAAAAATAGATGATTTGTATGCTAGGGTTATAACGGCCGGAACTCACTTGGCTCCAACAATTAAAGTCGCAGAAGCAGCAAAAGTTATTGAAAACTCTCAACGTGATATTAATATTGCTTTTGTAAATGAACTGGCAAAGATTTTTAATCTGATGGATATTGATACTCACTCAGTGTTAGAAGCTGCAGGTACAAAATGGAACTTTCTTCCATTTAAACCGGGACTTGTTGGAGGGCATTGTATTGGTGTTGACCCCTACTACTTAGCTCAAAAAGCCCAAGAAATTGGCTATCATCCTGAAATTATATTGGCAGGACGCCGTGTAAATGATGGCATGGGGCAATATATTGCCTCTGAAGTAATAAAACTAATGGTACAAAATGATATTCGAATTAAAGAATCTAAGATATTGGTTTTAGGAATTACTTTTAAGGAAAACTGTCCAGATGTTAGAAATACTAAAGCAGTTGATGTTATTAATCAACTGAAAAGTTACGGGACTCAAGTAACTATATATGATCCATGGGCCAATCCAAAAGAAGTGAAAAATGAATACAACCTATTTACAGAAAAACAGTTACCAAAAGGTAAATTTGATGCAATCGTCTTAGCTGTAGCTCATAAAGAGTTTCTCCAAGAAGATTTAAAATCTTTATTAAATTCCAATGGAGTTTTATATGATGTTAAAGGAATATTAAAAGATAAAGTCAACGGTCGACTATAAAATTATTTAATAACCATGAACAAGATTAAAAAGAAAATATTAATTACAGGGGGAGCAGGTTTTATAGGTAGTCATGTTGTTAGACTATTTGTTAACAAATATTCTGAATATCACATCTATAACTTAGATGTACTTACCTATGCAGGTAATTTGGAAAATTTAAGTGACCTAAACAATTCAAAAAATTATACTTTTATAAAAGGTGATATTACAGACGAATTGTTTATTAATGATTTATTTGAAGACCAACAGTTTGATACCATAATTCACCTTGCAGCTGAATCTCATGTTGATAGATCAATAAAAAAACCATTATCTTTTGCAAAAACTAACATTTTAGGAACCATGGTTCTCTTAAATGCTTTTAAAAATACATGGAAAAATAGTTGGGAAGATAAATTATTTTATCACATAAGTACAGATGAAGTTTATGGAAGTTTAAGTGGGGAAGGATATTTTTTAGAAACAACACCTTATGACCCCAACTCACCGTATTCTGCTTCAAAAGCTAGTTCAGATCATTTTGTAAGAGCCTATGGAGAAACCTACGGTATGCCATATATCATATCTAATTGTTCAAATAACTATGGGCCTAATCAATTTCCTGAAAAACTTATCCCTTTATTTATTAATAATATCATACACAATAAACCATTACCAGTATATGGAGATGGTAAATATACTAGAGATTGGTTATTTGTGATAGATCATGCTTTAGCTATTGATTTGATTTTTAATAAGGGAAAGATACATGAAACCTATAACATAGGAGGGTTCAATGAATGGAAAAATATTGACCTAGTAAAATTACTTTGCAAGGTAATGGATGATAAGTTACAAAGAGATTTAGGAACTTCACAAAAGTTGATAACCCATGTTACGGATAGGCCGGGACATGACTTACGTTATGCGATTGATGCTTCAAAAATAAATAAAGAGTTGGGCTGGAAGCCCACAGTTACTTTTGAACAAGGTTTAATAAAAACTGTCGATTGGTATCTGGAAAACTCTATATGGTTATCAAATATTACCTCAGGAGAATATTTAAAATATTATAAAAACATGTATTTAAACATTTAATATGAAAGGAATAATTTTAGCAGGTGGTTCGGGAACAAGACTATACCCCTTAACGATATCGGTTAGTAAGCAGTTATTACCTGTTTATGATAAGCCTATGATTTATTACCCGCTTTCAGTTTTAATGTTAGCAGGAATAAGAGAAATTCTTATTATTACTACCCCTCATGATCAGGCTAGTTTTATTAAATTATTAGGCGATGGTTCTCAAGTAGGTTGTAAGTTTGAATATGCCGTTCAACCTGAACCCAATGGTCTAGCCGAAGCTTTTATAATTGGTGAAAAATTTATTGGAAATGATAAAGTAGCACTTGTCTTGGGAGATAACATATTTTACGGGAATGGTTTTGGAAAACTTCTAAGAAGTAAAATAGATATTAACGGCGCTTCAATATTTGCTTATCCTGTCAATGACCCAGAACGATACGGAGTGGTTGAGTTTAATGATGATGAAAAGGTTGTAAGCATCGAAGAAAAACCAGCAAAACCAAAATCTTCTTATGCTGTTCCTGGACTTTACTTTTATGATAATAGAGTTGTGGAGTTTGCAAAAAATGTGAAACCATCCGCTAGAGGAGAAAAAGAGATTACTACGTTAAATCAAATGTATTTAGAATTAGGAGAGCTAGAGGTAGGTATTATGACACGAGGCATGGCTTGGTTAGATACAGGTACAGTTGATGCTATGGATAGTGCTACAGAATTCGTAAGAGTTATGGAGAAAAGAACAGACAGAAAGGTAGCATGCATAGAAGAAATTGCATATCTGCACGGATTTATAGACAAACAACAAGCTGTAGATGCATCAATAAAGTACGGCAAAAGTGGTTATGGAGCATATATACAAAAAGTAATATCGTCATAATGGACAGTGTACAACTTATCGATCTGCCAAAAGTTTTAGACAGAAGAGGTAATTTGAGTTTCTTTGAAAGTAATAATCAAATTCCCTTTAAAATAAAGCGAACTTATTGGATTTATGATGTTCCTGGTGGAGAAATACGAGGCAGTCATGCTTTTAAAGAGTCTTGTGAATTAATTATTGCTCTTTCTGGTAGCTTTGATGTTATTCTGAATGATGGCGAGGTTGAAAAAAAATACAATTTAAACAGATCTTACTTTGGGTTATATGTTCCGAAAATGCTCTGGAGAAGGGTAGAAAATTTCTCAACGAATTCCCTTGCGTTAATTGTTTCTTCTATAAGTTATGATGAAAACGATTATATAAGAGATTTTGATGAATTCAAAATGTTACGAAATGAAATTAAAAAATAGCACTGTTTATGATTGTTCGGTAATTGATGTTTCCAAAGTGCATAGTGATTCAGGAAATATTACTGTAGTAGAAAATAGTCAAAATATCCCGTTTGATGTAAATAGAGTTTATTATTTATACGATGTCCCTAGTGGGGAGTCCAGAGGGGGTCATGCTCATTACGAACTTGAACAGTTTATAATTGCGGCAAGTGGTAGTTTTGATGTTATTATTGATGATGGGACTAATACAAAAAGAGTTTCTCTTAATAGGCCTAATTTGGCATTACATATTGTTCCCGGACTATGGAGAGAATTAAACAACTTTTCTTCCGGATCAATATGCATGGTGTTAGCATCCCATAAATACGATGAAAAAGATTATATACGAGATTATAATGAATTCATAAATAAGAAATAATGAGTGTTTTTATTCATAACTTATCCGATGTCCATACCAATAAAATTGGTGCAGGGACAAGAGTATGGCAATTTGTAGTCATTTTAAAGGGAGCAACTATTGGAAAGAACTGCAATATTTGTGCACAAGTACTTATAGAAAATGATGTCATTATAGGCGATAGTGTTACTGTCAAATCCGGAGTGCAAATTTGGGATGGAATCACAATAAAAGATAATGTGTTTATAGGACCAAATGTAACTTTTACAAATGATTTAGTACCTAGGTCTAAGATAAACTCAAATAGTTTTACTAAAATTGAAACTATAATTGAAAAAGGTGCAACAATTGGAGCAAATGCCACAATAATAGCAGGCAATAAAATTGGTCAATATGCTTTTGTTGGAGCTGGTTCTGTTGTGACAAAACCTATTAAGAATAACGAATTATGGGTGGGCAACCCAGCTAAACATATAGGATATATCACAAATGAAGGTCGTATTTTAGGATTAGACCTGACTGATAAAGATAATAAGAAGTATGAGTGGTATGATAATACTTTAATTGAAAAAAATGATTAAATTTTTAAATCTTCGGGAAATTAACAGGCAATTTGAAAAAGAGCTTAAAGAAGCCGCCTCAAGAGTAATTGACTCAGGATGGTATTTACTTGGAAAAGAGCTTAACACTTTTGAAGATAATTATGCCAAGTTTTGTGATGCAAAGTATTGTGTTGGAGTAGCTAATGGTTTAGACGCTCTTAGACTTATATTCAAAGCATATATTGAGCTAGGTATTATGAAAAAAGGTGATGAGGTAATTATACCTGCTAATACTTTCATTGCTTCTGTTTTGGCTGTTACAGATAATGATTTAATACCAGTTTTGGTTGAACCAAACGATCGTACTTACAATATTGATTCCTCTAAAATTGTTAGTGCTATTACTCCTAAAACCAAAGCTATACTTACAGTGCATCTTTATGGTCAAAATTCAATAGATGATACTATGTTAGATTTATGTAAAAAGCATAACCTAAAGCTTATTGAAGATGCTGCTCAATCTCATGGTGCTCAATGGAAAAACAAAGTTATGGGGAGTATTGGAGATGCGGCGGGGCATAGCTTTTACCCTGGTAAAAATTTGGGAGCATTGGGAGACTCTGGAGCTGTAACATCTAATGATCAAGAACTAATAAATATGGTTAGAAATCTTGCAAATTACGGATCTTCAAAAAAATATGAACATAGCCACAAGGGATTAAATTCTCGAATGGATGAAATACAGGCTGCTTTTCTTGATGTAAAACTAAAATATATACACAAGGATATTGAAGCGAGACGTAAGGTTGCAAATTATTATTTAAAACATATTACAAATCCATTAATTACATTACCCAAATTATTAGAACAATCGGGGCATGTTTGGCATTTATTTGTAATTAGGCTTAAGCAAAGAGATAAGTTAAAAGATTATTTGTTAGAGAATAATGTGCAAACTTTAATTCATTATCCAATAGCACCTCACAAGCAAAAAGCTTATAAAGATTTAAATAACCAAAGTTATCCGATAACCGAAAAAATGCAACATGAGGTATTAAGTTTACCTATTAGTGCTACATTGGATGTAAATAAATTACAAAAAATTGTAAACCTTATAAATACTTTCAAAGTATAACTAAAAAAACCCAAATGCTTTTTAATTCATTAGATTTTGCTGTTTTCTTGCCTATTGTATTTGTACTTTATTGGTTTGTTTTTAAAAATCAGTTAAAAGCTCAAAATATATTAATAGTAATTGCAAGTTATATTTTTTATGGTTGGTGGGACTGGAGATTTTTATCATTGATTGCCTTTAGTACAATTGTAGATTTTTTTATTGGAAGAAAGTTATCAAATGAATCTAATAGCAATAATCGTAAATTATTATTATGGACTAGTATCTTTGTTAATCTAGGGTTTTTAGGTTTTTTTAAATACTATAACTTCTTTTTAGACAATTTTATAACGGCTTTCTCCTTTTTTGGGAATGAAATTAAAGCTAATTCTTTAAACATAATCCTTCCTGTAGGGATTAGCTTTTATACCTTTCAAACGCTTAGTTATACTATAGATGTTTATAGAAAAAAGCTTAAACCCACGTCTGACTTTTTTGCTTTTACTGCTTTCGTTTCATTTTTCCCGCAACTAGTTGCTGGTCCAATAGAAAGAGCCACCAATTTATTACCACAATTTTATAAAAAAAGAACGTTTGATTATAGGTCTTCTATTGACGGTTTAAGACAAATTCTTTGGGGGTTATTTAAAAAAATAGTAATTGCAGACAATTGTGCCGTTTACGCTAATTTAATATTTAATAATTCTGACGATTATTCAGGAAGCACGCTTATATTGGGTGCTATATTTTTTACTTTTCAAATATATGGTGATTTTTCAGGCTATTCTGATATTGCCATTGGAACTTCAAGATTATTTGGGTTTGATCTAAAACAAAATTTTGCATTTCCATATTTTTCAAGAAACATTGCAGAATTCTGGAGGCGTTGGCACATCTCTCTCTCCTCTTGGTTTAAAGACTATGTATACATTCCCTTAGGAGGAAGCCGAGGAGGTATTCTAAAGAAAATAAAAAATACATTTATCATATTTGTAGTAAGTGGTTTTTGGCATGGTGCAAACTGGACATTTATTATATGGGGAGCATTAAACGCCATCTATTTTTTACCACTATTACTTACTAATAGAAATAGAAATTACATCGAAATCGTTGCCAACAATAAGTTTTTTCCAAATTTTAAAGAAATAATTCAAATGCTAGTGACTTTTAGTTTAACTATTTTAGCTTGGATATTTTTTAGAGCAAACAATGTAGGACATGCATTTAGTATACTCGAAGAGGTTTTTTCTAAAAGTACACTTAGTATCCCAAGTTTTGAAGGGTTTACTAAATCTATGATAATTATTTTAATGATATTCTTTTTTATATCTGTAGAATGGTTAGGAAGAAGAGGAAAGTTTGCTTTGGAAAAAATATATGTTGTTAAGTTTAGGTTTATACGTTGGAGCTTTTATTTATTACTGGTTATAATAATCATAATATTTGGGGCTAGTCAACAAGATTTTATATACTTTCAATTCTAAATTGTTTCGTTATGAAGAAATTTTTACTACAAATAATGGGTTTCATAATTACTTTTTTATTGATAAATATACTGGTAGGTTATTATTATAATATTCCGGTTAAAAAATCTATTGAAAATAAAACTCATAAAAAATATAAAAAATACTCAAAAGTACATGACACAACAAATACTTATAACACCATTTTTTTAGGGTCAAGTAGAGGTTATACAGCATATAACCCCGTTATTTTTGATAGTATTTTAGATACAAAGTCATTCAATATGTGTACAGGTTCTCAAAACATCATTGAATCTTATTATATTCTAAAAGATATTCTTGAGTTTCAAAAACCAAAAACTGTGGTCTACGAAATGTTTTTACCTTCCTTCGATACTACTGACGATTATTACCATATTCTATCTAATGCTTCATTTTTGAGGTCATCAAAGGTAAAACGAGAGCTTATTGTTAATGGTTTTGGTTTATCTGGTATTGCGAACTACCTCTCTCCTATTTTACGTAATAAATTGTATATCAAAGCAGATATTATGAAGTTACTTGTAGGGGGAAACTCTACAGTTACCAAAAAAAAGAACAATAGTTATTGGGTCTCAGGGTATTTACATGAGGAAAAGGAAGTAGATCAATATACTATTTCAAATTTTGAAAGGATGGTTAACCTTGATAATACATCTACTTCAACAATGAAGCTAGAATATTTTAATAAACTAACTAATTTATGTAAAGAAAAGGGGATTCAGCTTGTATGTGTAAGATCTCCGTTTCCGCCAACAAGATTAAATAATGAAGATGATAGCGACAATAAGTTGGTAACGCAATATTTTAATGATTTATGTACTCAAAATAACGTTGAATTTTTCGATTTTAATTCGATTAATAATGCTAATTACAGGTATGAAGATGCTAATTTCTCTGACTCACACCACATGAATTATAAAGGAGCTAACAAAGCCACGATGCAGTTGGCAGAACTAATAAAGGATTATTATGAAAAGTAAATTCATAGGTATATTTCGTTATATATCTAAAAACCCCTTTACATTTCCCTTTAGGCTAATAATTAGTTTAATTTGCCGTGTAAGATCTTGGTATTATTCATTATATATAGATGGTGGAAACGGCAGAATAATTATAACCAAACCTTTTGTTAAATTCAAAATAAAGAAAGATAAAACTGCCAATTTGTTTATTAAAGGGTTATTTAGGGTTATACCACATATTTCCGGGAAAACGATTTCGGTAATTGATATGGCTGCTAATTCTAAATTGGAGATCAATGGCGATTTCTCTATTGGAAATGGAGTTAAATTTATGCTTGCCAGTAATTCTTCATTAGTTATTGGAGGAAAAGATAAAGAATCTGATTCAGGCATAACTGCCAACACAATGATAATGGTATACAAAAACATTAACATAGGAAAAGATTTTCTTTGTGCATGGAATGTATTTATAAGTGATTCTGATTGGCATTCTATAGATGGACAAAATCATCAGGCAGATGTATCAATTGCCGATCATACATGGGTGGCAAACAACTCTAGTATTTTGAAAGGATCTCAAATCGAGGAAAACTCAATAATTGCCAGTTATACAAAAGTGATAAATAAAAAATACCCAAAAAACTCAATGATAGCTGGTACTCCTGCAAGAGTAGTTAAAACTGATATTAATTGGAGTAGAGATATAGTTTCTAATTCATGATTTAACTTAATGAAAGAAAACCAATCGTCATACAGGCAAATCATGAAGGCCACCTCTTTATTTGGAGGGGTTCAAGTTTTTAATATCCTTATTTCAATAGTTAAGTCTAAGGCTATAGCTGTACTGTTAGGTCCAAAAGGTATGGGTATAGCAGGTTTACTTATGTCAGCTATAAGCCTAATTAGTACTTTAACGAACTTTAGACTAGGCAATAGTGCTGTAAAAGATATTGCTGCTGCAGACTCAACAGCAGACCAAAACAGAATAGCTAAAGTTATTGCGGTTTTCAGAAAATTGGTTTGGGTAACAGGGGTACTTGGCACAGTAATAACTGTTATATTATCCCCATGGCTTAGCGAATTCACTTTTGGTAATGACGAATATACTTCTGCCTTTATTTGGCTTTCAATTACGCTTCTTTTAAATCAACTTTCAAGTGGTCAAATGGTACTTCTTCAAGGTTTGAGACACCTCAAATATTTAGCCAGGGCAAATATGCTCGGTTCTCTATCAGGCTTGATAATTTCATTACCCATTTATTATTATCATGGAATTGACGGTATCGTGCCTACTATGATTTTATCATCAATATTTGCAATACTCATATCTTGGTACTTTAGTAGTAAAATAAGAGTTGAAAAGGTATTAGTTTCAAGAAAAGAAATCATACTTGAAGGTAAAGGTATGATGCTACTTGGTTTTACGCTTAGCCTAAGTGCATTAATGACGGTAGGTGAATCTTTTTTGGTCCGAAGCTTTATTAGTAATACAGGAAGCTTAGAAGATGTTGGATTGTATAATGCTGGTTTTGCCATTATTGGGACATATGTTGGGCTTATATTTTCTGCTATGGGTACGGACTATTTTCCGAGATTATCAGGAGTTATACATAGTAAGGATAAAACAAAACTATTAGTAAATCAACAATCTGAAATAGGGGTGCTAATAATTGCTCCTCTTTTATCGGTTTTTTTAATTTTCATTAACTGGATAATAATTTTGCTATACTCAACAAAATTCACACCTGTTAATGAAATGATTCATTGGGCAGCTCTAGGTATGTTTTTTAAAATAGTTAGTTGGTGTATTGGTTTTATTTTAATTGCTAAGGGTGACTCTAAAACTTTCTTTTGGAGTGAATTATTTGGAATCAGTTATCTTTTAGGTTTAAATATTTTAGGGTATCACTTATTCGGACTTGAAGGTTTAGGGATTTCTTTTTTTATTGCATATTTTTTAGTTTTAATTCAAATATATGTAATAGCAAAATTTAAATATCAGTTTTCATTTAAAACTGAATTTTTAAAAATATTTTGGTTGCAATTTTTATTAGCAATTCTATGCTTTTTAATTTCTAGGTACATTGTTACACCTTACATGTATATTTTAGGAGGTATTGTCATCATATTAACTAGTTGGATTTCATACAGAGAATTAGATAAACGAATAGATATTAAAAGCATAATAAGGAAATTCATAAAAAAATAGTCTAAATGATTTTGAAGGAAACGATAAGAAATACAGAACAAAAAGAAAATCCTTTAGTATCTATTATTATCTTGACATACAACTCGGAAGAATTTATTTTAGAGACTCTGGAGAGTGCTAAAAACCAAACATATAAGAATATAGAATTAATAATAAGTGATGATTGCTCTTCAGATAATACCATAGACATTTGTAATAAATGGTTAGTTGAAAACCAAAAGTATTTTATTAATGCTTTTATTGTTACGACAATTACCAATAAAGGCATCCCTGCGAACTGTAATCGTGGGATTAAAGCATCTAAAGGTCAATGGATAAAATTATTAGCTGGAGATGATCTTTTTTTAGATAATTGTATAGAAGATAATATAAATTGGACTCAAAAAAATGATGACATCCATTTACTATTTTCAAGAGTAACCTATTTGAAAAATGAAAATTTGACCATTAAATATGGACAAGACTTACCGGTAATAGATGAACGTTTTTATAACACCATAGCTAAAGAGCAGTATAACATGCTTGTAAAAGGAGGTATTTATGTTCCAGCACCAACAGGGTTTTTAAAAAAAGAAACCTTGTATAAACTTGGGTTATTTGATGAAGAAATTCGTTTATGTGAAGATTATCCTATGTGGATTAAGGCATCCAAACATAATTTCAGGTTAGATTTTATGGATAAAGAGACTGTTTGGTATAGAATACACCAGCAAAGTGTTATGAGTACCAGGAATTTTATTTATGAGCAATCAATGAAAAAAGTTTTTTTTAAATATAGATTTAAATATCTTTTAAAAAAGGCCCCCATTTTAGCTATTGATTTATTTTTTAGAAATATCTCCAGAACACATGCTTTTTGGGGTAAAATTGTTCCAAAGTTACTCCCACTATCATATATCTCATTTTCAAATAAAGATAAAAAATAATGAAACTAAGTATAATTATACCTGTGTATAATGTTGAGAAATATATTGAAAGATGTATTCGTTCTGTAGCAAATCAAGATTTGTCAAAAAATGAATATGAAATTATTATTGTTAATGATGGCTCTACAGATAGCTCCATAGATATTATAAACAAAGTATCTAAGGAATATTCCAATATTATTATTCATAATCAAGAAAATACTGGTTTAGGAGGAGCAAGAAATAAAGGAATTACACTAGCAAAAGGTACATACGTTTGGTTTATTGATTCAGACGATTTTATTGAAACTAATAGTATAAAAGATTTAGTTTCAAAATCTCTTTTAAATGATGTTGATGTTCTTAGCTTTGATTTTGGTTGTACTAATGAAAAAGGTGAGTCCATTAAATGGATTGATTTCTGCTTAGATTTTAAAGAACAACCGTACTTGACTGGGGACACATTTTATTTAGCAAATTATAAGCATAGTTATATATGGCTTTATTTATTTAAAAGATCACTATTTATAGATAATGATATTCGTTTCGAAGAACGTATAAATATGCAAGATTCGGAAATCATGCCAAGAGTTATGATACACGTAAAAAAAATAATGCATGAATCAAAGATTATTTATTATTACGTAAATCGTGAAAACTCTTTTATTAATAACAAGAATAAAGAAGTTAGAATACGCTATTACTACTCCATAATAAAAGTAGCTCATTTATTAAATGTGTTTAAAAATACGCTACCAAAGAGTTCTTTGATATACATTGGTATTAATAATAAACTATCAGATATAAATAGAATCCTATTTTTACAATTTATCTATAATGATTTTGATGATAGTATTTTAAAACAACTGATAATCAAATTAAAAGAAAACAATTTACACCCATTCAGACCTATTAAAGATGAAAAAGTACATAAGTCTATTTTATACAATATAATAAGATTTTTTATAAACAAATTTCCTATTAATGCAAGGAAACTTTATTTAAATATTAATAGATGAGACTACTTTATATAACAAATCAAATCTTCGCAGCTGCAGGCTTAGAAAGAGTACTATCGATTAAAGCGAGTGCTTTAGTGGAAGATTATGATTATGAAGTACATATTATCACTTTAAATCAAGGCGAAAAAGATTTGTTTTACCCATTTAGTAATAAGATTAAACTACACGATCTGAAAATTAAAGGTAAAAATATTTTATACATATCAAGTTATATCAGAAGTATTAGAACAGCCGTTAAAAGGATCAATCCAGACTGTATTTCTGTATGCGATGATGGTATTAAAGGGTTTTATTTACCGTTAGTCTTATTTAAAAAATATCCTGTAATTTATGAAAGGCATGCTTCAAAGCATATTTCTGTTAATAAAACAGGTTGGAAACAAAAGCTCAAATTTTATTTCCAAAACAAAATAATGCATTTTGGAGCTAGACAATTTAACTCCTTTATCGTATTAACTGCTAATAATCTTAAAGAATGGAATTTAACCAATTTAAAAGTAATACCTAACCCACTCTCTTTAACCCCTAAAGAAGTTTCAAGTTTAAATCAAAAAAAAGTAATAGCAGTAGGCTCCCATTACCATCAAAAAGGATTTGATATATTATTAAATATATGGTCAAAAATCATTCATTCGTTTCCAGATTGGGAACTTGATATTTTTGGTAAAATAGATAAAAATCAAACCTATTTAAAGTTAGCTAAGAAATTAAATATTCACCATAAAGTAAATTTTTATGCTCCTGTAAAGGATATAGGGAGTAAATATAAAAACGCTTCTATTTATACCATGACTTCGAGATCTGAAGGCTTTGGCATGGTTCTTATAGAAGCTATGGCATATGGACTTCCTTGCATTTCTTTCGATTGTCCGAGTGGTCCAAGAGATATTATTACAAATAGTAAAGATGGCTATTTAATTGAAAATGGCAATGAAGATGCTTTTGTAGAAAAGTTAAAATTTTTAATGAGCAATAAAACTGCTAGAATTAAAATGGGCGAAAACGCGCAAATAAAATCTAAAAATTATTTGCCTGAGCAAATAATTGGACAATGGCATTCGCTTTTCTGTAGTTTAAGACGTAAACCAAATACAAAATGAAAAATATTCTGTTGATTTTACCATATGGAGGTGTTGGAGGCATGGAACGTTTAGCCTTAAACTTTTACAGTTGTTATAAAGATAAAGGTTATAATGTTAAGGCACTAAAATTTTTTGGTTTGGAATCCGATATTATTAATTTTAATGAAGATGAGTTAATACTTTCTAATAAGGATTTATATGCTTTTAATAAATTAGAACGAATTAAGTTTTACCTACTCACGCCTATTAAAATTAGACGTATTATAAAAACACATAATATAACTCACAGTATATCTTTTGGTGATTTAACGAATATTTTCAGTGCGCTAACATATACTAATGAGAAAAAAATTGGAAGTATACATGCTCTTAAAAGTGTAGAGCTAAGTAATAATAGCATATTTAGCAAATTAACACGCCTATCTTATAAAACCAGCTATAGAAAATTTGATAAAATGGTTAGTATTAGCCATGCTATCAAAAAAGATTTGATCGAAAATTGTGGCTATAAATTTGAATCGAATTTGAAGGTTATATACAATCCACATGATACGAAAACTATACTTGAGCTGGGGCAAAGGCAGATTGAGGATAATGAAGAAAAACTCATATTCAACAAGAATGTTATTGTATTTTTAGGTCGAATGTCTGTGCAAAAATCGCCATGGCATCTAATAAACGCATTTAGCTTATTAAAAGAAAAGAAAGATGTTAATTTAGTTTTTATTGGAGATGGGGACAAACAGGTTATAAATATAATTTCCAAAATGATAAAACATTACAGCATTGAAGATAGTGTATATTTTATGGGGCGTAAGTCTAACCCATATAAATATTTGTCAAAAGCTAAAACACTTGTATTAACGTCACATTATGAAGGCACTCCTAATGTAATTATCGAAGCGATAGCTTTAAATATCCCGGTAGTTTCTTCAAACTGTACAAATGGTATAGCTGAATTAATGAGTCTTAATCATAGCGAGGTAATTTCTTCAAATCAAAATATTGAAGTAGAGAGTGGAATTATTACGCCTAACGTTTACAAGGGAATTATAGGAATCCCAGAAAATACGTTAAATATTTCAGAAGAAGAGAGGAAAGTTGCTGATGCCTTGTTTGAAGTAATTAATAATGAGAATCATAAAATTTCTGTTTCGAAGAATTCTAAAAAGCTAACTAAAAAATTTGATGTTGATTATGTTTGTGATTCGTATTTAGAATAACGACTTGTAAAAGATCAAGTTTTAACAAAAGACAAAATATGTTATTTAACTCAATAGAATATCTGTTTTTTTTGCCAATTGCTTTCATTTTATATTGGTTCGTTTTTCATAAAAGACTAAATTTTCAAAACACTTTATTACTCGTTTTAAGTTATATTTTTTATGGCTGGTGGGACTGGAGGTTTTTATCATTAATTATTTTTAGTTCAATTATTGACTACACTTGCGGTTTACAAATAGAAAAATCGCCATCTAAAAAAACAAAGAAACGCTTGTTGATTGTAAGCATGATAGTTAACTTAGGTTTTTTGGGTGTTTTTAAATACTTTAATTTCTTTTCAGAATCGTTATCTAATGCCTTTAATTCTGTTGGTTATCAATTTGGCCCATTAACATTAGAAGTGATATTACCGGTTGGTATAAGTTTTTACACTTTCCAAACAATGAGTTATACCATTGATGTTTACAAGGGCAAGTTAAAACCTACAAAAAATATCATTTCATTTTTTGCCTTTGTAAGTTTTTTTCCTCAATTAGTTGCCGGTCCAATAGAAAGAGCTACTAATTTGCTTCCTCAATTTTACACTAAAAGACGTTTTGATTATAAAAATGCTGTGAATGGGTTGCGGCAAATCCTTTGGGGGTTATTTAAAAAAATTGTCGTTGCTGATAATTGTGCCATTGTCGTTAATCAGGTTTTTGATAATCATTTAGATTATAGTGCTAGTACATTAGCTGTAGGAGCTATCTTTTTTGCCTTTCAAATTTATGGGGATTTTTCCGGGTATTCGGATATAGCCATAGGTACATCAAGATTATTTGGTTTTAATTTAATGCAAAATTTTGCTTTTCCATACTTTTCTAGGGATATTGCAGAATTTTGGAGGCGTTGGCACATATCGCTTTCAACATGGTTTAGAGACTATTTATATATTCCCTTAGGTGGTAGTAAAGGAGGGTTATGGCTAAAAATCAGAAATACATTTATAATATTTATTGTGAGTGGTTTTTGGCATGGAGCCAATTGGACTTTTATTTTTTGGGGAACACTTAATGCAATCTATTTTTTACCATTATTATTACTAAAAAGGAATAGGATTCATACTAACAATATAGCAGAAAACAAGTTATTTATAAGTTTTACAGAAATTTATCAGGTTTTAATAACTTTTACAATAACAACAATCGCTTGGGTTTTTTTTAGAGCGGAATCTATAGAACAGGGCTTTTCATATGTAATTAGTTTATTTTCTAAATCTATGCTAACAATGCCTAGTGTCGATATAAAACCCTTCTTGTTTATTTTTATCTTATTAATATTCGAGTGGTTATTTAGGGATAAAAAACATGGGCTGGAATTAAGCAATTTAAAAATAGCCTCTATAAGGTGGGGAATTTACACGTTAATTTTTATGATCATCCTATTTTTTGGAGCACAATCACAATCGTTCATTTATTTTCAGTTTTGATATGAAAAAGTTTATTTTTAAATGTCTTGCATTTTTTATTATAGTGTTAATAATAATGTCTTCTGCCTTAATGCAGTATGGGTGTTATATTGATTTTTTTTATAACAAGTTCACAACTCCAAAATCGAAGTCTCTTATAATTGGTGATAGCAGGGGGTTACAAGGCTTTCAGCCAAAAATTATTAACAAAAAACTTAAAGCAGATAATTTTGAACTTCCAATCTCTAATTATAGCTTTACAATAGCTCAAGCTCATATAGGAGAATTATATAGAAAAAGTATATTAAAAAAACTTGATGACACATCAAAAAAAGGCTTATTTATTATCTCATTGTCACCTTGGATGTTGGGATCGAAAAAAAGTAATAATAATCTAGCTGGCGAGTTTAAAGAAAGTGGAACACCCCCACATAATATGAGAAATGTTTCTTCTAACCCTAATTTTGAGTACTTGCTTAAAAACCTTAATTATTTTAATTTTAAAGGTGTTTTTAGGAAAAATTCAACCCTTCACAAAGATGGTTGGTTAGAAGCTAATAATTTACCAAAGGATAGTATTACATTTAAAGAGTGGAAAAATTCTCAGCTAAAAATTTTTAAAGGTTTTATAAAAGACTACAATGTTTCAGATTACCGAAAAAAAAGTCTGGACACACTTATAAAAGATCTCAAACTCCATGGAGAAGTTTATATAGTAAGAACTCCTATTGACAGAGAGGTGTTGGAATTAGAAAATATTTTCTTTCCAAATTTTGATCTTTTTATGAAGAATATTTGTGAAACAAATAAAATTACTTATTTAAATTATACCAAACTTAATTCTAAGCTAAAGTTTCAAACTTATGATGGCCACCATTTAGATAAATATGGAGGTGTTACTTTCACTACATCTGTTTGTGATTCAATAGTACAAAAAAATGATTTAAAATAAAATGACTAGCTTTATAACAACGTTAAATGCATCATGTCGTATTATTTTCAATAAATAATTTTAATTTTTAATTTTTGCGCTAATTTACTACAATATACATTTTAAATGAAAGCATTTTGGATTAATAGATGATTGATTTTATACCTTTACAGCATTATTACGATATATATATAAACTTAGTCTTTTTTATAGTTATTTGTATATTATTGCACACATATACATTAACTGGATATGAAGAGAAAGTATTTGCCTTAAATAGATCTTTATCTATTTTTATACTGGTTTTTCTAATAATATTTATTGGGTTTAGGCCTATTAGTGGGCTTTATTTTGTCGATATGTCTACCTATGCAAGTTCATTTGAATTGTATAAATCAGGTATGCCTTTATTTACCGAGGGTGATATAGGGTTTGATTTGTTCATGTTTTATTTAGCCAAGTTAGGTTCTATTGACTTGTTTTTTGTTTTGTGTGCCGTCCTTTATATTTTGCCGCTATACATTGCTAGTAAGATATGGTTTCCAAAATACCATTTATTTGCATTCATTATGCTACTAGCATCATTTTCATTTTACACATATGGTGTTAATGGTATGCGAAATGGCATAGCAACATCATTATTCATCTTAGGAATTTCATTAAGTGAAAAAAGGGTGTTAATGATAGTCGTATTATTAATTGCCATGAGTATACATCAAAGTATGAAATTACCAGTCTTGGCATTTATTCTCACTTATTTTATAGATGACTCAAAAAAATATTTTCTGTTTTGGGTGTTCTCAATTTTCCTATCAATTGCAATCGGCCCTACACTCGTTTCATTATTTAGTCAATTAGGATTAGGGGGAGAAAAGCTAAGTGGTTATTTGGCAACGAAACCTAGTGCTGAAGATTTTAAAAGTGTGGGGTTCAGGTATGATTTTTTAATATATGGTGCCATACCAGTCTATGCAGGGTATTATTTTATCATTAAAAAAAAATATTCGGATGTCTTATATAAGCGTATTCTACATACCTATCTAATTTGTAATGCCATGTGGATTATGGTTAATACAGCCAATTTTTCAAATAGGTTTGCTTATTTATCCTGGTTCTTAATGGGGATAGTTATTTGTTACCCTTACTTAAAGCAAATCTTTTGGAAAAAACAATTTTACAAAATAGGAATCATTACTCTATTATATTTTAGTTTTACTTATTTAATGTCTTATGTATACTATGGATAACACCAAATCTATAATAAAAATATCTATTATCATACCTGTCTTTAATGTTGAAAAATTTTTAAACAAATGTATATCAAGTATAGTAAATCAGGAAGTTGACTCTGATAAATTTGAAATTATAGCAGTAAATGATGGTTCTACAGATGGTAGCTTAAATGTTCTGGAAGAAATAAAGAAAAAAACTAAAAACCTTAAAATAATTACTCAAGAAAACCAGGGGCTTAGTGGTGCACGCAATACCGGATTAGAAAATGCTGATGGACAATATATCTTATTTGTTGATTCAGATGACTATATCTTACCTAATGCATTAAAAGTATTAGTTGAAAAAGGAGTTAATCGCGAAATTGACATACTAGAATTTGGAGCTGAAGGGGTAACTCCTGAAAATAAAGTTACTTATTCTACAACAGCTACTACAAACAACGAAGTACTAACAGGAGAACAATACTTATCACAAATTAACTATATGGGTTCTGCTTGCAATAAACTATACCGCTTAACTTTTTTAAATGAAAATAATTTGCGGTTTATGCCAAATGTTTATATCGAAGATATTGAGTTTAATACCAGAGCTGTTTTCTTAAGTAAAAAAATTATAGCAATCAAGGATATATTAGCTCATTTTTTGCAACGTGAAGGTTCGATAACACGGACAAAAAACTTTGTTAAAAAAGAAAAAATGATATTTGACATTTTTACAGTTTTAAACTCTATAAACAGTTTTACAGAAAAAAACGTAACTAAAGAATCGATAGCATATATACCTTTAAAAAAAAGAGTTAGTGCATTAATAGCGACAATGCTTTTAAGAGTGTTAAAAGAGACTAAAACAATAAAAATCAAAAAGAATATTATAATTAAACTTAAAAATCAGGATTTATACCCTATTGTTTTTAAGCCAAAAACGAAAAGTAAAAAGTGGTTCGTTTTTTTTGCGAACCAATATCAGTTATTCTCTTTAAGTTGCATAATCTTTTGCAAATATAATATCCTACGATATGGAAGATAAAATTGCTATTTTAATTCTTGCTCACCACAACCCTGATCAGCTAACTACTTTAATAGAACACTTAAGTGAAAATTTTATTGTTTATGTGCAAATAGATAAGAAATCTACGTTGTTGATATCAGAATTACCCAAGCATGATAATGTATTCTATTTTAAGGAAGTTAATGTTTACTGGGGTGATTATAGTCTGGTCGAAAACATGTTGTTTGTTTTAGAAAAAGCCTTTAAAAATAATCATAGTCATTATTTGTTTATTAGTGGAGATGATTTCCCAATAAAACCAAACAAAGAAATTATTGATTTTTTGACTGTTAACAATAGTAATATATACATGTATGCTAATCCTCTGCCTATAAAAACATGGACTTTCAATAACGGATTTGATAGAGTTGACAGATATTGGTATATGAAAATAAAATCAAGAAATACTGTAAAAGCTATAAATAGAATATTACTTTACGTGCAAAGAATATTTGGAATAAAAATAAAACGTTTTCCTATAAAGCTTTATGCTGGTTCTCAATGGCTAAATTTAACACATGAAGCCTTAAAGGCTGTTTTTAATTTTTTAAACTCGAACCCTGAATATTTAAAAAAATTAAAATATTCCAGAGCAACAGATGAAATGTGGATTCAAACCATTATTATGAATAATAGTGTATTAAAAGAAAAAGTTATTAATAATGATTTGAGATATATTGATTGGGAAACAGGTCCTGAATTCCCCAGAGTATTAAATGAAAATGATGAAAAATTGTTACTAAAAAGTAATGCTTTATTTGCACGTAAGTTTAACTTTAATAGAGATAAAAAGTTTATTAACTCATTTTTAAATAAATTAAATAGTTAGAGATTTTTAATCCCAATAGTAAAAAAAACTCCTTATGATTTTTATAAGGAGCTTTTTTAACACATAAAAATATATCTTAATTCTCAATATTATTAGTTTCGGTAAAGTTGGGAGAGTCAACCACTAGCAATCTAGCTTTGGTAAGTGTGTTATTTTTAATAGTAACATTAGGACTCTCTTTTACATAAACATAATAGCCGGTTTCTCTGGCAATGAATTGATTATTATCAAAAGTAACCGAATTGTTTGCAGATTCACTATCTAAATTAGTTAATTGCCAGTTCATTGGAGACCTGTTCACTTCTATACGATTGTTAGTAAATATCATATTCCCAGAAGCTTGAAAAGCCGAAATACCAACGCCTTCAGTTCCATTAATTACATTGTTTTCAAAAATGTAACTTGACGTTCGCTTGGGTTCAATACCAACATTGAAATCTGTTATGGTATTTTCAGATATCACACCAGATTCTCCATTGGCAATTATACCTACTCTAAACCCAGAAATAGTGTTTCCTTTAACTTCATAACTTCCTTCACTATAACCTGTAGATATGGCTACTCCCTCTCTATTATCAGCAGCTTCTAACGTATTATTAATAAATTTTGTTCTCCACCCATGATTTGCACTAATAGCAGCATCAGAAAAATTATCTCTTATTTCAACATCTTCTCCTGCGTAATCAATAATACTGCCATTTGCATTACCTATAAATGTACAGCCTTTTATTAAAAGCCTCTGTACTCTAGCATAATACACTAGATTATTAGGATCATCACCACCAATAAAAGGTTCAATATCCAATCCTGTTCTGGGAAGTACTCCATTAGAATTATACTGAGTAGTATTACCACTAGCGTCTTTTTCTTGTAAACCTATACCAGCTTTAGTAACTAAACAATTTTCAATAACACAATCGTCACCATCAGAAACAGTAATGTTATTACGTCTGGACTCATTCATAGTACAATTTTTAACTATTATATTTTCATTGAAGATTGAACCATTATATCTATATTCATTCGGGTTACCTAAAACAAAAGCATCCCCAGTAGCATCAGACATATAGACATTATCTATAACCGAATTTTTTACTCCGGACAATTGAAGTAATACTGGCCATTCATGAGAACTTCTATTAACAGTACCATTACTAATTATTTTATAATCATGATCCCAGCGATCACCTATTAAATTACCTCCTGATATTTTAACATTATTTTTTTCATATAATGCTAATAAGATGGAAAAAGGTAGGTCATTCGGTTGAACTCTTAAATAAGTATCATCAGACATTTCTAAAGTAAAATTTGATGGTAAATGAATTGCGTCTTCTGCCAAATCTTTTGGCGTGCCATATATACCAACTTTAAAATAAGCATCCATTTTATCTAAAACGAAAGTTGAAATACCTATACTAGGAGCTTTATCAATTATGTCTTGCAAAATTGTTTTATTTTTTAAAGCAATTTCATCAGAAACTTTTCCTTCAATAATACCCCATCGATCTGGATCAAAAGTAAAAATTGGATCTTTAACTTGTGGACTTGATCCTGTAAGATTTAGTGATGGATTTAAGAAACTTCCGTCAATTAAACCTCCATCTCCAAAATTAAGTGTTCCATTAATAATATCTCCACCATCGTAGTCAATGGTAATATTTGCAGGTAAATTAACTGTTTGACCTCCAAGATCCATAATACAATTAATAGTCACAGTAGAATTTGATTCTATATTTTCCAGTGTAAAATCACATGGTAAAGTTGCATCAACTTCATTTTCGTCATTCTCATCCACATCTGTATCTTCATCGTTCGTAGGGTCTTCCTCATCAACCACTATAACGGGCTCTTCAACAAATAACTCTTCTTTATTACATGATATCGCCGATATCGCTAAAATTATGACAAACAGCATAGTTTTTAAAATCCTTTTCATAATAATCAAAATTTGGGGTGTTAATAATTTACTCAATACTAAAAATATTTTTTACAATAATCGTTAAAATGTATTATTTTTTCGACAAAACACATGTTAAAACCTGTTAAATATCGTTTAAAAGCACATTTATACGATTAAATGTTTTTTTGATAATTGCAATTAAAACTATATACGTTTAAAAACTAAATCTGGATTGTTCAACAATAATTTTAAAAAACTTAAAAATAGAGTGTTAAGTCATGATATCTAAAAATTGTTAATAAGTTCTAATAACTTTTTATCAACAACGTATTAATATTCAGATAATTAACTCAAAGCACATTGAGTTTTAAGAGAATGTATCTTTAAAGTTATATTGATGTTAACCTGAAAGGATAAAATACGATAACATGCATATAATATATGGTGAAAAATTCGATGAAATGCAACCGAAGGGATTGAACCATTATATTTTCATTTCAACTTAATTTTTAGTGAGATTTTGTTAAATTGATTTATGTTTGTTACTAAATTTCCCTCACTAATTATAAAGTATAGATGCTATTTAATTCGTTCGAATTTCTACTTTTTTTGCCTATTATGATTATAGGATTTTATGTCTTAAGTCATAAATATAGATGGTTATGGCTTCTATTGGGAAGTTATTATTTTTATATGGCTCATGAGCCTGAACTCATCATATTGTTGATAGTATCTACCCTTGTGGACTATTATTGCGGTATTAAGATGTATGAGGCAAAAAAGAAATCTATTAAAAAAAGCTTTTTAGCTTTAAGTATTGTCACCAATGTAGGCATCCTATTTGTTTTCAAGTATTTATTTTTCTTTACAACAAATATTGAGTGGATTCTTGATTTCTTTGGGACGGAACTATTAAACGAACAAGAGGTGGATTCCTATAATTTTAATAACATTCTGCTTCCTATAGGTATTAGCTTTTACACATTCCAAACTATGAGCTATTCTATAGAAATTTACAGAGGTGTGATTAAACCTGAACGGCATATAGGCAAGTTTGCTTTGTATGTTTCGTTTTTTCCGCAATTGGTAGCGGGGCCTGTAGAGAGAGCTTCGAGACTTCTTCCACAATTAAAGACCAATATTAAAATTGACATCAACAATCTTAAACAAGGCATCATTATCATGGCCTGGGGCTTTTTCTTAAAACTTGTAGTAGCAGACAGGTTAGGAATTTATGTAGATGAGGCTTTTAGGAATCCGGAATCACCACATAGTTTATCCCTGGTTTTAGGAAGCGTTTTCTTTTGTTTTCAGATATATTATGATTTTTCGGCATATACGTCGATAGCTTTGGGTACAGCTAAAACCATGGGCTACGATTTGATTCAAAACTTCAACCAGCCAATTTTTGCAACTTCTATTGCTGAATTTTGGAAACGTTGGCATATTTCCTTCACACAATGGCTAAGAGATTTTATATACAGACCTTTAGTTAAAAATAGCAGAATGCCAAGGCTTATAGCTGTTTCTATTGTGTTTTTTGTCAACGGATTATGGCATGGAGCCAATTGGACATTTGTAGTATGGAGCTTGTTAAATGCATTATTACTAGTTATCGAAATTGCTACCAAACCGATTCGTTATTCTATTTTTGATATGCTGAAACTCTCTAAAAAGCTTAGAGAGCTATTAGGATGGTTTACAGGGATCTGTTTAATTATCTTAACACTTGTTTTTTTTAGGTCTCCAAACATATCCCATGCTATGCTTTATTTAAAAAATATGTTGTTTTTTAATAGCAGTTTACATATTAACATATTAAACAACTATTTTGAATTATTCTTATGTGTGTTTCTAATTTTAGTTGTGCAAGCTATATACTACTACAAGGGCAATAGTAAGGTTTACGAATTGTTTACAGAACGAACTAAACTGGCAAAATATAGCATGTGTCTTGCTTATATTTTAATTATTGTTTTGTTCGCTATTAACAGGCAAAACTCTTTTATCTATTTTCAATTTTAGACTATGTTAAAAAGCTTTGTTATAAAATTATGTATCGTTATTATAACCTTTATTGCTGTTTATCTATTCTTTGTAGATAAATTAGCTAAAGGTTTTGTTGATCCTCATTATAACAAATTTACCCAGGAAGCAGGTAGTTTAATTTTAGGCCTGTCCAGAGCCAATGTAGGCATATCTCCCTTCGTTATTGAAGAAGAGTTAAAAAAATACGGCTTTTTTGATAAACCATTGGTTAATTTTGCTTTTAATGAAGCGCATTTTGGAGAAGTTTATTATAACGTCATTAAGAAAAAGATAAAAACCAATAATGGTATTTTCATTATTTCAATCAGTCCAGGAAACTTCACGGCTCCTTCTGGATTAAACGATGAAAAGGTTTTCGAATATGATGAAAGATTAACTTTAGGAAAAGTTGACAATGTCACGTCGTCTCCTAACTATAATTATATAATGAATGCCTATGGAGCACCTCTGTATAATGGCTTGCATAATTTAGACCAGTGGAATCATAGAATTTCACATCAAAATGGATGGAATGAAATTAAATTAAAAAACAACCACAATATTATAACAGATAAAGATATAGAGCATTGGAAATCACTTACAGTAAAATTTTATAATGAAAAGATTAAATTAGAGCAGTTATCAACATATCGTTATAACTATTTTATTAAAACCATAGAATACCTTAAAACAAAAGGCAAGGTGTTTTTAACAAGAATGCCTTCACATACAGATCTTCTAAAGTTTGAAAACGAACATTGGGGACGATTTGATTTTGAAATGGATAGTATTGCTAATTTGCATGATATCCCCTATCTTAATTACTCAAAACAATCAAACAATTATAAAACATATGACGGCTCTCATTTGGAATCTGAAAGTGCAAAAAGATTCACAAAGCGATTAGCAACTGATATTAAAACTTACTTAAGTAATTATTCTGAGTAAAATGAAAGGTAACCCATTTTTATCTGACACTTTTAAAACAATCTGGTTAAAACACTTTAACTGTGATAAGGAGTATTTTGTTTTTGACTTAATACCTAAGCTGGAGTTTGTAAAAAGTAACTATCTGCCTTTGTTTTATAATATTGGCAAAACTAATACCAAAGGAATAAATTACGACCTCTCGGAAACGGTTAACTATAAGGATTATAAAGGTAAAGTACTTATTGTTTATGATGTACCAGACCACACCAAAATAAGTACGTTAAATAATCAGCCAAATCTCAACTCCTATAAAATTACTCAATACCCAGGGTTCCGTTGTGTACTGGATAATTATAGTTCGCTCGACGAGTATATGTCTGATGCCATAAGCAGAAAAAGCAGATATAAATTCAAATCATATAAAAGAAAAATAGAAAACGCCTTTAGCTCCTGTTACAAGGTATATTTTGGTGAGATTAGCGATAAAGATTATGAATTTATCTTTTCATATTTCAAAGAACTTCTAAGAAAGCGTTTCTTTAATAAAAAAACAGTAAACAACAACCTAACTCCAAAAGAATGGGAGTTTTACAAGGATGTGACTTTATCTATGATCCGAAAAAGGGAAGCCGCTCTTTTTGTTATATACGATAATGAAAAACCCATTGCCATTACCCTAACAAACTTCTCTGAAAATATTATGTACGATGTTATTAGAGCATTCGATATCGATTATGCTAAATATCGGCTTGGAACTGTTGGTATAATGAAGCAACTGGAATGGTGTATTGAGCATAAATTAAAAGCTCTTGATTTTTCTAAAGGTTATTTTGAATATAAAAAAAGGTGGTCCAATCAAATTTATTGGTTTGAATACCATATTCATTACGATATAAAATCGTTTCTTTCCTATGTTTTAGCCTTGGCTTATAACAAGTATTATAGTTTTAAACTATTTTTAAGAAGACACGACCTAATAAATTTTGCGCACAAACTGTCATTTATAAGAAAAAAAAAGAGTATGTGATTTTCAAAAGATATGGTGCATGATTATAAATAAGTTTTTTAAGTCAAATCAATTCGTATTCGATTTATTTTTAGAAGGTAAAATCGCTTCGTTATATACGTCTAAAGTTTCAAATGCACTTACCAAAAAAACGATACATACCATAAACTCATTTGGTATTACACCTATCAAGAGGGTATTTATTGCAAAAGATATCCCGGAGTATTTAAACATAAAACTAAACAATCAAAATACCTTAAAAGCTAGGAAAGTTAATCAATACAAAGGATATCTCGTTAATTTACTTAACTATGCTACCGTTGAAGATTACCTTAAAGAAAACCTAAGTAGAAGAAACCGAAAAAATCTGTTTTCAAAACAAAGAAAGTTAGAACGAAACCATAAAATAACGAATAAAGTTTACTTCGGAAATATAGACAAATCAAGTTTCGAATCTATATTTAATTCGTTTTACGATCTATTAAAAAAAAGGTTTCAGGAGAAAAAAGCACATAACAGATATCTTGCAAGTTGGGAATCCTTAAAAACATTAGCGTATAAAAGCATCTTAGAAAAAGATGCGTCTTTACATATTATTTTTGATAATGGCACCCCCATTACAATCACACTTAATTTCCATCGATCTGATGTCGTTTTTAGTCATATTCAAACATACGATACTAATTACACATCATATAACATGGGAGACATAAGCATGCTTAATCACTTAAAGTGGTGTTTTGAAAACGGTATCTCTATTTTTGATTTGGCTATCGGAAAATCTGATTATAAAGATAAATGGTGTAATTATGAATATGATTTCTTTTACCACATTCATTACAATAACAAATCGGTAATTTCAAAAATTATTGCAAAAATTGTTTTTTGGGAACTTAAAATATTAAAATCTTTAAGAGACCGAAATATTATAGGAAATCTGATTAATTTTGACAAAATACTATACTTAATAAAAAAATGCTAAAACATATAAAGACAAAAAAACTCGATATGCTCAGCATTTTTTTGGAAAATAGAAATGCACTGCCACTTTATGCCACTTTATTCAATACCATTTCCAACGAAGAAGTATATAAAAATGACGATTCGAAATTAAATAACGGCAAGGCACAAGTTGTTTGCATCTACGATTTTCCCAATTATTTGAAAGGTAACATCAAAAATTCTCAATGGAAAACAAATACTATCAATAGCTTTAAAGGCTCCATGATAGTTTTAAAGAATTACACCAATGTTGAGGATTACCTAAAACATAATTTTAGTTCTAAAAGAAGGTCTAAATTCAGAACCTATCAAAAAAGATTGGAAACCGCTTTTAATATAACTTATAAGACTTATTGTGGGCATATTGATTTAGAAGACTACGAAACGCTTTTTAAACAATTCCATGCCTTAATTGAAAGGCGTTTTGTTGAGAAAAAGATGAAAAATTATGACCTGACACGCTGGGATGTTTATCATAAAATAGCTTATCCTTTAATACAAAACAAAGAAGCGGCTCTTTTTGTTATTTATCACGACAACAAGCCTATTAGTATTTGTCTTAATTTAATAAGAGGTCATGTTATTTACGGCTATATCAGAGCTTACGATATTGACTACTCTAAATTTTACCTTGGCTTTATCGATTTTATAAAACAATTACACTGGTGTTTCGAAAATGACATAAAAATTTTCGATTTGCTCAAAGGAAGTTATGCCTATAAAGCATATCTTGCAAACGATGAGTATTACTTTCAAAAACATGTTATTTACAATACCAATAACTTATTAGCAAAAGTTTTTGGGCAATTACTCAGCTTTAGAATAAAAAGTTTCTATAGATTAGTGGGTTTACTAAAAAAATGTGACGTAGATAAATTATACCATGCTTTTTTAAATTTCCGGTACCGGAATGAAGTAACTAAAAAGCCTTTACATTATACATCCATCAAATTAAAGGATCATAATTTTGGATCAGATTCAATAAAAATTCAATTGAATGATAATCAATACGCCTCCTTAAAAAGACCCGTTTACGATTATT
This sequence comes from Flavivirga aquimarina, assembly GCF_030540835.1. Classification (GTDB taxonomy): domain Bacteria; phylum Bacteroidota; class Bacteroidia; order Flavobacteriales; family Flavobacteriaceae; genus Flavivirga; species Flavivirga aquimarina. Next base: position 98,071 of record NZ_JAUOEK010000142.1, read on the forward strand.
TATACAAGAGCCAGGAGTCTGTAAAAGATATCGAACTATATAAATCGACCACCCATGCAGACACGTTTTTTGTTAAGGGTAATAAAAGTGTACAACAAATAAGTTTTTTACAACCTTGAAAAGAGATCAATGGGCACGGAAAAAAACATAACATTTTTAAAAACACTTTTAACAAATAGTGCCTTACCTCCTATTTATAATACGATAACTTATAAGAATACTAACTTATTCACTAAAAAGACGACCAATCAAAACAATCAGACAGTTCAATTAACAACCATAAAAGATATTCCGGGTTATTTAGAGTTGAATCTATCCAGAAACCTTAAAAACATCAGGATTAATACCATAAAAACCTTAAGAGGGCATCTTGTTGACCTGACTTTATTTAAAGATTTTAAAGAATACGTATCAAAAAAAATAAGCCCCAAAAGCAAATATAATCTTAATCGATACAAAAATAGGCTGGAAACCTGCTTTAACACTAAATACGTTGTTTATCATGGAGACATAGACAAAAAAGAATACGACAGACTATTTATCTTTTTAAAAGACTTTTTAGTAAGAAGGTTTCAGGAGAAAAAAGAAAAAAACTACGAATTACAGTATTTACAAGAGTTTCATACACTTTGTTATGATATGATTATACAGAACAGAGCGAACCTATTTGTAATTTATAATGACAACACTCCTATTAGTATAAGAATAAATATGTTTACTAACGATTTAGCATATTATATAATAAGTGGTTACGATATAGATTATAGTAAATTCCATTTAGGAGCCATAGATATGCTTAAAAATATAGAATGGTGTTTTCAGAATAAATTTAAAGCATACGATCTATTAAAAGGTTACGACTATTATAAACAAAAATGGGCTACAGGTTCTTATTTTAACTATATGCAAATAGCCTATAATTCCGGAGCAATATATTTTAATATGAAAGCTCATTACATGACCTCAAAGGAACGATTTAGGCAATACCTTATAAAAAAGGTAAAATCATACAACTTAGACAAACCCTATAAAAAGATTAGAAAGTTTACTTATAAGTATACAAACAAACCACAGCATATTAAGGAAGTAAAAATCACCGTAAAAAACAATATACATACTAAAAACGCCAAGACTAAAATTAACATCCAAACTAATGCCGATTATCGCTATTTAAAACGGTATGTTTATAATTTTCTATTCTTAAATAAAGAACATTTTAGCAATACCAGTGTATATAGCATTGCCGACAAACCTAACTACTTCGAAGTAATAGGAAAAGATAATAACCAATTATTAATTGTAGATATCATAAAAGGATAATGTTTGGATTGAAATATATAAAACGAAGCTTCTTTTTGGACTTTACTTTTAAAGAAAAGCAATTTCCTGGATTTTATAGTAAAGTTGTAAATAAAATATCCAATAGTATTTTATTCAACAATAAAAACGTATCTCAAACTGATAGTTCTGAAAACATATATTCTGTTTTTGATATCCCCAATTACTTTTCACTAGAACTATCGAAGAAATCCCCCGAACTTAAAACGCTTACAGTTCCGCTTTATACAGGTTTTTTCATTAATCTGGCGAAGTATCAGGACTTGAACGATTACATGAGCAGAAAGTTAGGCAGAGGAAGAAAATCGCAATTAAAACGATATAAAAAAAGACTTGATTTATGTATCGCCCCGGGTTACAAAGTGTTTTTTGGTGATTTTTCAAAAAACGAGTACGATCACATATTCGATATCCTCAAACATATTACAATAAGAAGGTTCGAGCAAAAGGGAGAAACCAATTTCGAATTACCATACCTGGAAATATATCGAGAGATGATGTATCCACTAGTCCGCCAAAAAAAGGCCAGTATTTTTGTTATTTACGACAAACTAAAACCCATAAACATCACCTTAAATTTTATTGAAGACCAGTTATTGCTTCATTGGAACAGCTGTTACGATATAGATTATCAAATGTTTAACCTGGGGCATGTGAATATGGTAAACCATTTGGAATGGTGCTTTAATCATGGAATCAAAACTTTCGATATGGGAAGAGGTGACTTTTTACATAAAAGGAAATACATCACCGATAACTACATCTATGAGCAGCACATCGTCTATAATTCAAAAAACATAACCCCTTCCCTATTTGCTTATTATAAATTTTTTATGCTTCGATTAAAATTCACGTCCATTAAGGAACTAAAAAAAATAAACGCCCAGATTTTATACAGTAAATATGTCAGGCTTAAATACCAAATTTTTAATATTAAAAAAGAAGAAAACACTGCAAAAAATCATGTTATGGAAACTATAGTTAATAAGCTCCCTGATTTTAGTAATTTAAATCCAATAAAAGTCAACCAAATAGATCCGGCATTAATAAAGTCAGTAAACTATTTTTTGTACAATAACAAAGAGTCAGTAAATGATCTAACGGTTTTTAAAGATAAAACAAACAATAACGTAACATATCTCGCTGGAAAAGAAAAAAAAATAAAACTGGAGATAGCAATATAGTTTAGTAATTAATATGCCTTTACATAAAAACATAACCGTATTTCCAAACCTTTTTATTGAAGAAAGGGTAAAAAAGTTATATGACTCATTTGAATATTTTAATAAAAAAGTAATTAATAAAGAACCCGATATTGAATATGAAAACATCTATTCTTTTAAGCTGGTTCCGGAATATTTCGAATTAAATCGCAGAAACCATAAGTATAAAACAAAAAAAATCCCCCAATATAACTGGGGATACTCCATTCTTTTAAATGATGTAAACTCTATAGAAGGCTATTTACAGCAACAATTCAGCAGTAAAAAAAGAAGTATTATAAAACGATATGTAAATCGACTAGAGTCTTGTTTTAACATACGTTATAAGCTATACCATGGTGACCTGTCTCAAGAAAACTACTTTTTTATCATGGAGTCATTAAAAAATATGATCATAGAACGATTCAGAGAATTAAATGACACACACAAAAACATGAAAGAATGGGATTTCTTATTAAGTAGTACTTACGAAAAAATAATAAACAAAACAGCGTCATTATTTGTTATTTATAATGATGAAGAACCCATTGAAATTTCTTTAAACTACCATTACGACAAAATTCTTTTTAGTTACGTATCTTCTTATAGTATAGATTATTCAAAATTCGGATTGGGGCATGTCGAAATTTTTAAACAAGTAGAATGGTGCAAGCGCAACGATTACATCCTATTTGAAATGGGCGTAGGTGGCACAGACTATAAACGAAGATGGAGTAATAATATTTACAGATATTATCAATATATAGTGTATTCCGATAACTCTACCTTTTTTGGAATTTACAATACTTTAAAATATAGGCTTAAAGAGTATTTAAAATCAAAGAAACCCGAAAAAATATTAGGCTGCCTCAAAAATCAATCCGCCGCAATAAACAGTTCGGTATCCCTTACTCAAATTAAAAATATAGAAGACAGTATTCGTCATGAAGTTTCAAATTTAAAAGCAATTAAACACACAGATAAGTCGTCATGTTTTTTAAGGAGACACATTCACGATTTTTCATATACTACTATAGACCACATTGAAAGCATAAACGTATATAAGGTTAATAATAATGAATACTTAATTATAGGGAAAAACAAATATCAAAAGTTATTTCAAAATTAAATCAAAATCAAGTTTTGTGCTCTCATACTTTAAGATTCGTCTAAAAATTGCGTTTAACGCTAAAACCAAGCAATAGAAAGAGAAAATAAATTGCTAATAAATTACTTTTTTATATTTGCTCACGATGGTTTTTAGTCATTTTTTTATAATTAACATGAAGAAGAAAATAATAAGAGCAGTAACTGTAGATGGATCATTTCCACTTCTAAAAGGTCAACTAAAATTTCTGAATAACCATTACGAAGTTATTGGAGTATCATCACCAGGGCCTAATGTTGATAAAGTCATTCAAAATGAACTAATATCAGTTAAGTGTATAGATATGCAAAGAAGAATTAGTATTTCCAAGGATATTAAATCACTGTATCATCTCTACAGGTTTTTCAAAAAAGAAAAACCTTTTATTGTTCATTCCATGACGCCTAAAGCTGGACTTTTAAGTATGATTGCAGCCTATTTTGCTAGAGTACCTAATCGAATACACACGTTTACAGGGCTTATTTTCCCGACACAAGTCGGTTTCATGAAAAAAGTACTAATCTTTACAGATAGATTACTCTGTCGTTTTTCCACTATAATTTTCCCTGAAGGTCAAGGTGTTAAAAAAGATTTAATAAACTATAACATTACTAAAAAGCCTCTTAAAGTACTTGCTAATGGAAATGTAAACGGGATTGATGGTGATTTTTTTGATCCTCAAATTTTTGAAGGTGATAAATTAAAAGCATTCAAGAATGAAATTGGTATTTCTGATGATGACTTTGTGTTTGTGTTTGCTGGCAGACTTGTTAAAGACAAAGGTATAAACGAATTGGTAACTGCATTCGTTAAGCTAAACAAAGAACATGATAATGTAAAATTATTATTAGTAGGAACTTATGAGAATAACCTAGATCCACTAACCCTGGAAACTGTGGCATACATTGAGAATAACCTGAACATAATATTTACAGGTTGGGTGGATGATGTTCGCCCTTATTTTTTGATTTCAGACGTACTTACCTTTCCAAGTTACCGAGAAGGCTTTCCCAATGTAGTAATGCAAGCAGGAGCCTTAGGTTTACCTTCTATAGTGACAGATATTAACGGTTCTAACGAAATTATTCTTGAGGGAGAAAATGGCACTATTATTCCTGTGAAAAATTCAGACCTACTTTACGATAAAATGCTTCAAATATATAATAAGGATATTAAGTTTGATTCAAAAAAATGTAGAGACTTAATTCTTACCAGATACAAATGCCAAGTAGTTTGGGATGCATTATTAAAAGAATATAAGCAACTTGAAACTAGTGATCGGATTAAATGAAACTTAATTAAACTGAATCGATTTTCACGACAATAATGACATTATAAGTTTATGAGGAAAATTCAAACAGTGCTTGAAAATTTACGCTATAAATGTTTTTGGATGTTGGACAGGTTCTTACGAGACGGAAAAATTAAAAAGCATCTAGGTGATATCACATATATACTTGAAAATTTTTCAAGCCCTGAGGCAAAGAAAAATCTAAGTTTAAAATTGGAACGCCTTACACAACATGTACGTACAACAACAGATTTCTATAAAAACCATATGACGTTTGAAGGGTTTCCGGTAATTAACAAGAACATGGTTAGAGATCGCTATCAGGAGTTCCGGTCTAAACGTTATACAAAAAAAAAACTAAAAACGGTATCAACAAGTGGCTCTACAAGCATCACTCTTAAAATAAATCAAAACAAAAGTAAAATAATAAGAAATACGGCAGACACCATATACTTTTCGAGACTAGCCGGATTTAGAATTGGGTATAAACTTTTGTATTTAAGACATTGGGATAATCACTTAAGAAAATCATCATTTAGAAATTTCTCACAGAACATTAAAGAACTCGAAGTTTTGAATATGAATGATGTATACATCTCTAAAATAATTTCAGAGATCACAGAAGACCCTTCAAACAAAGGCTGGCTAGGTTATCCCTCTGGATATGAGCTTATCTGTAAATATCTGGATAAAACGAATTCCAAACCATTAAAAGTAAATACCAAATCAATTATAGCAATGTCTGAGGGTGTAAATAGATACACTAAAGAATCAATGAAGAAATACTTTAATGTACCACTTGTATCCAGGTACTCTAACATGGAAAATGGCATTGTCGCTCAGCAAAAAATAGGCGAAGATACTTTTGCTATAAACTGGGCAAGTTATCACGTTGAAATATTTAAATTGAACGAAGATATTCTGGCAGAACCCGGAGAACCTGGTAGAATTGTAGTTACCGATCTGTACAACTATGCAAATCCATTAATACGTTACGATACCGGAGATGTAGGCACTATTGATTATACAGCAACACCGCCTGTCTTAAAAAATATAGAAGGAAGAAAAACTGATGTTATATATAATACGAAAGGCGAAATAGTTTCATCTTTTATAGTAACCAATGTAGTTGAATATAAAGGTGTTATTCAAGGTCAGCTAATCCAGAAATCTAATAAAAAATATGAATTAAAATTAAATACAACTAACGAATTTAACCAAAAACAACAGGTCATTGAAGAATTCAAAGGGTATCTGGGTAGCGATGCCATCATCAATATAAAATATGTTAAAGGAATCCCTTTATTGTCTTCAGGAAAAAGAAAAGCCACAGTTAATAACTTTGTTAAAAATTATTAAGAAATCAATGAAAGACCTACAAATAGTATCACTAACCCGTAAAATGCTTAAAGACGCTTTGGAACAAAACTTATACTGGCAAAGTGATGCTGAATTTGTTCCATTTAGTAAAAATAAGGCCTTATGGTTGTTAAAAAACGAACGTATTGAAGATGAAGATGTTTGTGCCATTCTGGGAATTGAAAATAACACTCTGGTTTCTTTTATTTATTTAATTCCTGATTTGATAAATACAGACCAAGGCACTGCAAAAATATACTGGAGCAGCCGATGGTGGGTTGCTGAAAAACATAAAGAAAGCATCCTATCCGCATATACAAAAAGAGTTTCTTTAGAAGCAACAAAAAATCAATTAATTATAAAATATTTAGGAACAGACACACTTGATTATTATAAAAAACATCCATATAAAGAGTTTTCAAAAAGAACCAGGTATATCTTTGTATTTAATTTAGATCACCATTTATTTATTAATAAATTTCGTTTTCTTAAAGCTATTACCCCTCTGATTAAAGGTGTTTCAAATTTGTCTCATTATTTAATTGCTTCAATTAATAAGAATAAAATTAAAACAGGGAGTCTTAGTTGCGAATATATATCCGATATTAATAAAAACACATGGCTCTTTATAGAAAAACATGTAGTAAATGATTTGATTCCAAAATCCAAAGACTATATTAATTGGCAAATAGATAACAACCAATATACTTTAAAAAACAAGAAACTCTCCTATAATTGTCTAATAGGCAGTATTTCACATAAAATACACAACACAAACTTTTTTGTAAAGATGGGTAATAAAATAATAGGCTTTATATCAGTACTTGTTAGAGGTGATGAATTTGTTACCAGGTATTTTCTTTGTGATCACGATCATTATCAATATTGTTTAGATGCTCTCATGGAATATTTTATTGAAAGTAAGTGTACTTTCCTTTTAACCGAAGATGAAGTTTTAGGGGCTCATATAAGCAAAAAGTTTTTAAAAGCTTTCACTAATAAAAGAGCACTGGTCTCTTTAGTGCACAATGATATAAGTCTCGATTTTAGTGACAAAAAAGTATATCAACAAGATGGACATTTTGCTTAAAACGGAACTATGAATTTTTTAAACAAACTTCAGGAATCTTTTATTTCTAATGCGTCAAAGAATGCGCTATGTATCAATGATATCTATTATACGTACGAAGCCTTATCAGATTGCGTTTTAAATATTAGAAAAATCATCCAAACTCAAATACCCCCTGAAGAAAAACTAATTGGGTTAGTTGCGAATGATGATTTAGAAACATACGCAACTATTTTTGCATTATGGTTTGAAAGTAAAGCATACATCCCCATTAATCCCACTGCTCCAAAAGACAGAAACACTGAGATTTTTAAGCTTACAAAGAGTGTGTACGTGTTTGATTCCAAAAAAAAATCTTTGTATTCGACTGACTTTACAATTCTCAGCCTTTTATCTAATGAAGAAGTATCAAAAAATCACACGTTAAAAACTATATCATATACAAAAAGTAATACCGCTTATATTCTATTTACCAGCGGAAGTACAGGTAAGCCTAAAGGTATCCCGATAAGTTTTGAAAACCTAAATGCATTGCTATCAGCATTGGGTAATGATAATGAATATTCATTGAATAGTTCAGACAGGTGTCTTCAAATGTATGATCTTACTTTCGATGCATCTCTTACTGCGTTTATGCCAGCATTTTTGGCTGGTGCTTGTAGCTATACGGTTCCGTCCGATAGTATAAAGTATTTTTACATTTTTAAATTAATGCAAAAATACGATCTTACAGTACTTAAAATGGTGCCTTCTATAATATATTATTTAAGGCCTTACTTTTCTGAAATAAATCAACCAAGTGTCCGATATTGTGTGTTTGGAGGAGGAAAGTTATTTGAAGACATTGTTAAAGAGTGGATCACATGTGTTCCTAATAGTAAAATTTATAATCATTACGGACCAACAGAGTGTACGGTTTGCAGTACTTATTATACATATGTGTCTGGCGATTCAAATAAATCACATAATGGTGTTTTATCTATAGGAAAACCTCTGGCGGGCATCGATTATATCATTATCAATAATGAAGGCAACATATTGGAAAATAACGAAGCAGGTGAATTATGTCTTTCCGGAGAACAGCTAACCAAAGGCTATTGGAAAAACGAAAAACTTAATAATACATTATTTTTCAATACACAGTTAGAAAATGGAGAAACTAAACACTTTTATAAAACCGGAGATATCTGTTTTAGAGAAGATGGTGGAAATTTAATGTATGTTGAAAGGAAAGATTTTCAAGTAAAAATACGTGGTTTTAGAGTAGAATTAGGAGAAATCGAGTTTCATGTAAAGAACATAGTAACCAAAGAAAATTTAACAGTAATAGATGTAAATAGCAGTGACGGGAATAATGAAATTGCATTAGTAATTGAAGGTAATGCTTTCGATACATCTACCCTCTTTGATCATCTACAAGTAAAACTGCCTAATTACATGATTCCTACTCAAACTCATTTTTTAAATCAATTACCCCATAATATCAATGGGAAACTAGATAGAAAGAAACTAAGAGAATTAATTACAAAAAAATAATTATGACAAAAGAAGCTATTTTAGAAAAAATAAAAATATCATTTGTTAAGGTACTTGAGCATAGCAAGTTCGAATTAAAGGAAGAGACAACTGCTCACGATGTTGACGGTTGGGAATCTGTAACACATATGATGATTATAACTGATATAGAAAACTCCTTTAATATTAAATTTAAACTAATGGATTTAATGAATATGAACAATGTAGGGAATTTAATTGAATGCATCCAAAAGGAACTTTCAAATTAAATTATTTCATATTTTTTAACCTTTATTATACCATCAATTGTTTTAACCAAAAATTTCTCATCATAAACCAAAACAATTTTTCCCGGCTCTGAATCTTTGTGATTCTTAAGCAATGGTTCATGTATAATCCGTTCAGCTTCAAAAATTTTATATTTTTCATTTTCAATAATAGCTGTACAACCTTGACTTTTGATTCCAAAACTTTTAATTTTCAATAATAAAATATCTGTTTTATTATTGAAATCTAAATTTCGCATTTCATTAGTTCTATTAAAATAAGTCGATTTTGCATCCTGTTTAATACCTATATATTCAAAATTAGCCTGTTTTAACTTCCTCCATCCTTCTTTAAACACCCAACCTTCTAATTTCATTGCTAAATGATATAAGAGTCCTAAGTCGATGTCACTTGTTAGTTCTTCCTTTTTTTGGCAAATTACGTCTCCTGTATCTATTCCTTTATCAATATAATGCATCGTAGCTCCATAAAAACTATAATTTAAATAAAACACACCATTCATAGGGGTTTTTCCTTGTAAATGGGGTAAATAAGTAGGGTGTATATTTATTAATATTTGATGAGGTTTAAACTTTTGTACAGGAAAGACTATAGGACAGCCATTAGAGATTAAAACATCGAAGTCCAGTAACAATAGTTCATCTAAACACGCTTTCTTATCACGCATCGAAAAAGTAAGATAACTTATGTTTCGTTCATTTAAATAACTAACCAAAAAACTATTTTCAAGAGCATAAATAATAAGATCATCTCTTTGAACATCTTGTAATAATTCATTTATCACATGAATTCTCGAACCTAAAAAAACAATCTTCTTATTATTTACCATTTAAAGCAAAATTTTAAACATTAATGCTTGCAAAGCTATTCAATTATATTGATTTTTGAATAAATTAAATATCATGCATGATAAATTAACAAAGAAAAAAGGGTATGGTTCTTTTTTTTCTAATGTAAATTATGAATCAGAAGTTTTCAGTAATTCGAAAAATAGTTTCAAGCCAGTTAATAGAAAACTGTTTTATTCAGGGAGACATGCCATAAAGTATATTATTGAAACAATTAAATTAAACACTAAAATAAATACGTTTTGGATTCCAGAATACTATTGTCAACACGTTACATCCTGGTTAAGAAAAAACTATAAAAACATTGAGACTTATCGAGTAAATCCTTTAGATAAGTCCCATATTATAAAGCCAGATAATTTTGTTAGTGAAAACGATGTTGTTTTGATTAATAATTTTTGGGGGATTTCGCATTGCTTTTTAGAAACAAGTAAAAAGAACGTTTTTATTATTGAAGATCATTCGCATGGTTGGTTAAGTAAATCGTGTGTTGATAGTAATGCCGATTTTTGTTTTGCTTCATTGAGAAAATCAGTACCCGTACCTCTTGCTGGTATAGCGTGGATACCGAACGGAGAAAAATTACCGGAGATAGATTTAAAACCCTCTGCTTTTTTTAGTGAAATCTGGAATAACATTATTTTGGGAATGAAGAAAAAGCAAGAGTTTGAAGAAAGTATATCAATTAATGAAAATTTAAAAAATGATTTTTTGCAACTTGTTTATAATGCAGAAAATATGATGCATAGTAATTATGATTTAGTTAAAATAGATAGAAAACATGAAAAATTAATAGAATTATACTTAAACAATGATTATTTAAGCTTCAAAGAAAGAAACTTTGAAATAATGGTTGATCTATTAAAAGACAACAGTGTTTTTGAACTTGTTGATCGTAAATCAACCCCTTTTGGGTTAACTTTACATTTTAAAAGTTTTGACAAACTAAATCATTTTAAAAACTATTTAATTTCAAAAGATATATATCCCTCTTTACTATGGCCGGAAAACAAATCTGGCTATGGGTATTTTATTAATATTCATATTGATTACAGGTACACTGATGAAGACATTAAGTTTATAACCGGCATTATAAATAATTACACCGATAGATAGTAAAAATTAACATTTGTTTTATAATCACTTTAGCTTTTCCAAAAAACAAATTATCGATTAAATAGTAATATAAACGTATTTTCTTTAAAGGCGCATAATAATGACATATTTTTGAGATCAACTAAGAAGCATGTACAAAAAATTGTTTAAAAGAATAATTGATGTGTTTTTGGCCTCAACAGGTTTATTAATCTTATCCCCTCTATTTTTCATTATCAGTTTTATCCTTTTATTTACAAATAAAGGGAGGCCTTTCTTTTTTCAAAGTCGCCCTGGTAAAAATGAAGAGGTATTTAAGATAATTAAATTTAAATCTATGTCTGACAAAAAAGATGCTAACAATGAATTATTACCAGATGACCAAAGAGTTACTTTATTTGGCAATTTTATAAGAAAGTATTCTTTAGACGAAATTCCACAACTAATAAACATATTAGTCGGTCACATGAGTTTAGTTGGGCCTAGACCATTAAGAGTAAAATATTTACCTTTTTACACTGAGGCTGAAAGAATAAGACACTCAGTTAAGCCGGGTGTGACTGGTTTAGCTCAAATATCTGGCAGAAACTCCCTAAATTGGGATGACAAACTAGCCCTTGATATTGAATATGTTGAAAAAATGAGTTTTTATTTAGATGTCAAGATTTTTTTTAAAACTATTTTAAAGGTTATTAAAGGGTCAGACACAAATTTAAGTGAAGGTATAATTGATTTAGACGATTATAGAAACATAAAAAGGCAAAATGTATAAAATACTAAAAAGATTTTTCGACTTAATATTGGCAATAATTGCATTTTTACTCCTATCCCCTATTTTTTTAATTATTCTATTATGCTTACTTTTTGTTAATAGAGGCAAACCTTTCTTTTTTCAAGAACGACCTGGAAAAAACGAAAAGCTATTTAAAATAGTCAAGTTTAAAACCATGAGGGATTTAGATCCCAATGCTCCAAAAGATGTACATAACTTAAAGCGAGTAACCAAAATTGGGCATTTTATAAGAAAATATTCTTTTGATGAGATTCCTCAATTAATAAACGTAATTAAAGGAGATATGAGTATTGTTGGACCAAGACCATTACTTGTACACTATTTACCTTTATACAATGACTTTCAAAAACAAAGACATTACCTAAGACCTGGGATTACTGGTTGGGCTCAAGTTAAAGGGCGTAACGCTATATCATGGGAAAAGAAGTTTAGCTTAGATGTTTGGTATGTAAACAACCAATCTTTCATACTAGATTTTAAAATTATACTTCTAACTATAAAACGTATAATTATACCTCAGGACATAAACAGCAGTGACGGTGTTAATATGCCTGAATTTACAGGAACAAAAAATGAATAGAGTATTAGTTATTGGAGCGTCTGGGCATGCCAAAGTAATAATTGACATCATAAAAAAACAAGCCGAATATGAAATATTAGGCTTGATAGATTCTTATAAAAAGAAAGGAACTATAATTGGCGGACACAAGGTTTTGGGTACGGAAAATGACTTATCAAAAATAATTGAGGCTAATAATATTTACGGTGGTATAATCGCTATCGGGGATAATTGGACAAGAAAGAAATTATATAAAGAAATAGCATTTACATTAACAAATTTTAAATTCATTACAGTTATACACCCGGATGCAATTATTGGTGAAAATGTAACGCTTGGAGAAGGCACCGCTGTAATGGCTGGAGTAGTAATAAATAGTGATGCTACAATAGGAAAGCAATGTATAATCAATACTAAAAGCTCTATTGGTCATGATGTTACTTTAAAAGATTTTTGTAGTATCGCTCCCGGAGTAACGATTGGCGGGGAAGTTGTTATAGGCAAATGCTCTGCTATATCATTAGGCGCAAATATCATTGAATGCGTTAAGGTTGGGAAACATTCTGTAATAGGTGCAGGCGCTTTAGTTAATACAAACATAAGTAACTGTAAAACAGCCTTTGGAGTTCCTGCAAAAGAAATTAAAGATAGAAAAAAAGACGATAAATATTTAGGTATGCTTAATACAGTAAAAACATCTACTTATAAAATTGAACTACATACTATTTCTAAAGAAGCAGATGTAAATAAGTATAATGCTATTTTAAGAGGGTTTAAAAGTTTTAGTTCATTTTATTCTTTACAATATTGTAATTACAAAGATAATAGCAAATTGAGTTATTTTATATTACGAAGAAACGATGAGGTGAAAATTTTAATGCCCATTTACTTAAATAATCTCAAAATCAATGAATTAGAAGATATTCAATTCTATGATGTTACATCACCCTACGGTTATAGCGGCCCTTTATATAACAATGCTAGTGATGAAGACATAAAAGCCTTTTGGAAAAAAGTTGACAAATGGTATAAAAAGAATAATGTTGTTACAGAGTTTATGCGGTTTAGTTTAAACGGTAATCACAAGCATTATTCTGGTCACTTAATTCCAAGTTTAAACAATGTAAAAGGAAAAATTCATTCCTTTGAAACAATTTGGAATAATTTAAAGCAAAAAGTAAGAAATAATTACAGGAAAGCAGAGAAGAATGATTTAAAAGCAAACATTTATTCTGGTACTATTCCGGCAAAAATTATTAGTAGTTTTTATTTAATATATATAAAAACGATGCAACGCAACGCTGCGGCTAAAAATTATTTCTACCCTCTAGATTATTTTAAAAATTTAATTGAAAACAATCAAGACAAGGTTTTAATAGCTATTATTAATAAAAATGACATACCTGTTTCTGCCGAATTAATTATTATTGACGGGGATACTTTATATTCCTATTTAGGAGGTACTCATGCCGAATATTTTGATTCCAGACCGAATGACTTCTTAAAAATTGAAGTTATGAAGTGGGCTGTCGAACATGAAAAAAAATACTATGTACTAGGAGGAGGCAGAAAAGATTTCGATGGTCTTTATCAATATAAAAAATCATTCTTCCCAAAAGACGATGATGTCGTTTTTTATACTGGAAGAAAGGTTATCAACAAAAAAATATACAGTAATTTATTAAAGGAAATAAAAGTTAGTTATACTGATGTTAATTCACTGGTAAGTAATTCTAATGCATATTTCCCAATTTATAAGCAAGTGAGTAACAACAGTCGTTTAAATATAATAACATCTAAAGATGAATGGCAATCCGTTCTTAAACTGGTTAAAAATTATGATTTCTATCATACATTCGATTATCATGATTTATCAAAAGAAAAAGACGAAAAAGCTATTTTAATTAAATATACAGAAGGTGATATCTTGATAGGTTTGCCTTTAATCGTAAGAAAAATTGATAATTCAGACTATTATGATGCTACTTCAGTCTATGGATATTCAGGGCCCCTTCAAAAAAATGTAACAGCATCATTTAACAATAGTAATTTCATTAAGGAATTAAATCAATATTTTAAAGGGGAAAACATTATTTCTGTTTTTTCCAGGCTAAATCCTTTTATTGAAAACCAATCAGAGATTCTTCAAAACTTAGGAGAAACAGCAAAACTAGGTAATATTGTTAATATAGACCTTACCTTACCCTTAGACGAACAACGCACCATATTCTCCAAAACCACAAAACGCTATTTAAATAAAGGTAGAAAATCCTTAAAGGTAGTTTGTAGCCAAGAAGAAAAAGATATTAAAGAGTTTATTAAATTGTATTATGAAAATATGGATAGGGTAAAAGCTAAACGTAATTACTATTTCCCAGAAGGGTACTTTAATAAATTTATTAATAGTAAAGACTTCAATACCGATGTTCTCTTTGCAGTTGAAATTGAAACGAATAAAATTATTTCTGCTGCGATGATGGTAAAAACCAATAATATTATACAATATCATATCTCGGGAACTAAAAATGAGTTTCTAGCTATCTCACCAATTCGCTTATTAATAGATGAAATGCGCATTAGAAGTACAGAAGAAAAATACACATTCTTTAATTTAGGAGGTGGTTTAGGTAATGAAGAAGATGAGCTTTTTAGATTTAAATCTTCCTTTTCTAAAGACTTCAAATCATTCAAAGTATGGAAATACATCAGTAATCATGATGTTTATAACGAATTATCGAGCAACAATAAAGAATTAGGAGAGGTAGATTTCTTCCCTCTTTACAGGTATCAGGAATAAATATTAATTTTAATTATTATGGTTCGATTTTATATAATCAACAATTATTGAAGCAACAATACTTCTTCCATAATTGTTCCAATGCTTATCATAAATCAGTGTAGTTGGTGTTTTTGACTTATTTAATGCTGTAAAAGTATCTAGGTATTTAAAATTATTATTTTCTAAATAATCTAAAAAAACTTGTGGCGTAATACTAGTATCTAAAAGAAATACAAACCGTTTTTTGTCAAATCCATAAATATCAACCAAACTTTTAAAGTTTTCAATATAGTCAAAGTGTTTTGCTTCAATAACTTTTTGACTTAAAGTTTCTTTTGGGACATCTACTTGTTGTTTACCAAAAGACATCAATCGTTTTGCTACCCCTCTTAACGGATCTAAAGCCCCTATGTTTTGGACATAAACTAGTAATTTGATCTTACGAACATTTCTGTATAAAGGTGACTCTAAATGCATTCTTTCCTTTACAACACGGTATTCACCTCTAGTCAGATCGTTTTCAAATTTTAGCCCTAAAACAACATGATCTATTAAATCGAATTGGCTCTTATAAGCAGATATTAAATGCAATTGGTCTGCCAGATCGTATCCGGCATAACCATATTCGTATACCTCTATCTTATTTAATTTATTCTCAATTTTTTTACCAATTGAGTTATAATAGTTTTGATGAAACCCTTCAATAAAAGAATCACCTACCAACGCAATTTCTATTTTCTCTTTAGAAGGCGTAAACTCTCTGTATGAATTATACCCTGAATTGTTTATATAAAATTTAGAAAAGTTTTGACGTCGGTTTCCAGTTACAGAATATCCTTCTTGATTAGGAACCCATTTTTCAACTTTATACTCATCAATAAACCTTGCTGGGCTATCTTTTGCTAAATGTAAAATACGCACGATAACCTCTAATAAGATTAAGATCAAAATAATATATAAAACGGTTTTTAAAAATATTCTTTTCATCCCGGTTAAAATTGAAAGTAAATAAATGATCTATCAATATTGCTATCATAAAATAATAGCATTCCTAAAATCACTATGGTATAAGCAATGAATCTAACTATTTTAGATTTGAACTTAAACGGTGAGCGTTCATCTTTTCTAATACGGTACTCATACAAAACAAAAAGAGCTATAAGTACATAGTAATCAATCATTCTGTACCCCACAGGGTGATCATACACTTCATATGTAAAATTAGAGCATATTCCTTTTATAAATGCAAATGCATCAGTAATGGATTCCGATCTAAAGAATATCCTTGAAAAAGTAACTATGGAAAACGTAAGCAGCACCTGCCCTATTTCAACCAAAGAAGGAAAAAATGAGTTCTCCCCTACAACACTGTTTTTATAGATCGTATTTCTTCCCATTAAAAACACCGGGATATATGCCAAGGCATGAAAAGCTCCCCAAAAAATAAAGGTCCAGTTAGCACCATGCCAAAAACCACTTACTAAGAATATAATAATGATATTTCTAACAGATTTAAGTTTACCAACCCTAGAACCACCTAACGGAATGTAAACATAATGCCTAAACCAAGTAGAAAGAGAAACATGCCAGCGTTGCCAGTATTCGGCAACATTCCTGGAAAAACTTGGAAACTTAAAATTAGATTTCAATTCTATACCAAATAATTTAGCGGTACCAATAGCAATATCAGAATAGCCACTAAAATCGCCATATACCTGGAAACTAAATAAAGTAACTCCTAATATAAGCGTTGATGCTGGGTATGTAGTATAATTAGCAAAAATATCATCTACAATTGGAGCCAAAGCATCCGCAATAACAACTTTTTTAAACAATCCCCATAATATAAGTTTTAAGCCACCAACACATTGCTCGTAACTAAACTCTCTTTTATTAATTATCTGTGAAAGCAAATTAGAAGCTCTCTCTATGGGGCCAGCAACCAACTGAGGAAAGAAACTTACAAAGGCAGCAAATGATAAGTAGTCTCTGGTTGGTTTTAATTTGTTATAATAAATATCAAAAGAATAAGACATGGTTTGAAACGTATAAAAAGAAATACCTACCGGAAGAATAACCTTTAACGTCCATGTACTCTTAATATCGTACCCTAACATAGAAAACATATCTATCCACGAGTCTACAAAGAAATTGTAGTATTTAAAAAATCCTAAAAGTCCGACGTTAAATATAACGCTAACCCATAGCCATAATTTTCGCTTTGAATGTTTGGTATATGAATCTATTTTGATCCCAACGAAATAGTCAACAGTAGTACTTAATAATATTAACGAAAGAAATCTCCAATCCCACCAACCATAAAACATATAGCTAGCTATAAGTAAGAAGACATTTTGAATTTTAACGCTCTTTTTAAAGAGGGACCAATAAAAAACAAAAACTATAAAAAGGAAAATGAAAAATTCTATAGAATTAAATACCATGTACTAACCAATTAAAATATGTTAATAGTCTAAATATCGTTAAATGTCCTACAACACATCTAGAATGTCAAAATTATTCTTTGAATTACATGATTACTATGCAAATAGCACAAAGTAATCTACAGATAATCTATTATTACTGCATTATTAGGTGGTATATCGAAATAATCGCCCCAATAATCTAATAATATAATATAAGTGAATTAGCATTAAATATTTTGATAATTTTATCTAACAAAATAGCTTTTTAGTTACTCTTAACCATAAAATTACAGAACATGAATATAGTATCTGAGATCCTAGACCAAAGTCAATCGGTTAAAGAAATAACCTCTATAGATGCCTCTTCCTTTAAAAAAGAGTATTTCAACAAGAAAAAACCTGTTATTATTAAAGGGTTAGCCTCAAAATGGGAGTCTACACAAAAATGGAACTTAGATTTTTTCCTGAACCTTAAAGATGATAAAGATGTATATTTATTATCAGACAATTTTATTCAAGATGACAACAGATACAGAAAAGCTTCTTTTAAAGACTACATAAAACAATTAAAAGATGCTGAAAATAATAATAAAAGGTTTAAAGATTATTTAACAACATTAGACATTTTTGAATACTATCCAGAGCTTAAAAGTCATATTGACTTCTCTTTTTTTGAAGCCCATACAAAAGTAAACGACATTACAGCTTGGATTGGACCTGCCAACACCATATCTGGTTTTCATGCAGATACAGCCAATAATGTATATGCCCAAATAAAAGGAAAAAAAATGTTTATAATTTGCTCAACAAAGTTTAATAAAACGATGTATCCAAGTAGTAAGCATATTTATGGAGCTGTAGCCAGTGATGTCGATATTAACAATTTTGATAAAGACAAATTCCCTGAATTTATGAATAATGACTTTCAAACTGTAATTCTGGAGCCAGGTGACGTATTATTTGTACCTCAAAACTGGTGGCATTATGTACAATCACTTGATCCTTCAATAAGCATCAGCAATTTTGGATATACCAAATTTGAAGTTTATAGTTTAAAATTTAAAGAAAGAATTATACAATCCTTACATAAAAGAGGTTATTATAAAGTAAATAACTGTTTTTGTTGCGAAAAGAAATAGCATAAAAAAAGCCCCACTTAGAGGGCTTTTTTATATTAATTATACACCTATTTTACAAATTTTTAAATATAGAATGCATTAATCGTTTTTTATCATTTATGCTTTCTTCTAGAGATATCATAGTTTCTGTTCTGTATACACCTTCGATGTCATCTAAAAGAAAAATAATCTCTTTAGCATGTTCTGTGCTTTTAGCTCTGATTTTACAAAAAATGTTAAATTTTCCTGTAGTAATATGTGCAACAGTGACATATGGAATTTCATTAATGCGCTCTAAAACAAACTTAGTTTGAGACGTATTATTTAAATACACACCTACGTATGCTATAAATGAATAACCAAGTTTTTTATAATCTAACATTAATGAAGAGCCTTTAATAATTCCAGATTCTTCCATTTTTTTAACACGAACATGTACAGTTCCTGCAGAAATTAATAGCTTTTTTGCAATATCTGTAAATGGTATTCTTGTATTATCTATTAGCATATCAAGAATTTGGTGGTCGATTTCGTCTAATTTAATTTTCCCCATAATTAATTATTCTTAAATAAAAACCAAAAATAATACATTTTCATTAATAATTACGCATAATTAATATGTTTTATTTCGATAATAATGCGATTTTATCATTATTTATTATTACGAAAACGTTTTCGTAATTAATTTTAACCAGTTGGTTATCCATACCAAACACCTCAAACCCTTTGGCATCTATTTCTTTATGACCATATAATGAGTTTAATTTTTCAATTTTTTCAATTTTTGGAATGAATTCAATTTTTCCATTAATCAGTTTTTCCTGATATTGGATTGCAATGTCATTCATTTTTTCATTTGAATCATTCGCTACTTTAGCGTTTCTTATAATAATATCGTGAAAACACTTTTCATTTTCTGGAATTTTAAAATAAGACTCATAATGATGCCCAGTTACTATATTATTAGAAATATAGCTTAATGAGGAGATATACGATATATAAATAAGCTCACGTGTTATTTCACGCTCATAGTCATTTTTATAATGGCCGGCCTCAAACAGA
Organism: Flavivirga aquimarina; assembly: GCF_030540835.1. Lineage (GTDB taxonomy): Bacteria > Bacteroidota > Bacteroidia > Flavobacteriales > Flavobacteriaceae > Flavivirga > Flavivirga aquimarina. The sequence continues at coordinate 117,960 of NZ_JAUOEK010000142.1, forward strand.
ATTGTTGGAATATTTTCATTTTGAAAAGTATCACCGACGCAATTTAAGTTAAATGCATCATCATACACTCCTACTTGATTTGGAATAATCTTTTGTAAAATATCATTCATAACTCCTATAACTTCCATAGCAATCTTTCTGTTAGAAGTTATGGTACAAGCTTCATCCTGCGCTGGTGCTAAAAACGATACTGTAGCAGATTTATTAACAGTACCAGCACTAAAAATAGTGCGTTGGCCGTGTAAATTATAACAAAAATGAGGTTTAAACGATTCAAAAACTGTTCTCAAAACCCGGCTTTCTGGTTGTGATAAGTTTTGAGCATCTCGATTTAAATCTACATTATTGGCGTTAACTCGTGTATAAGCTTCAGCGCCATCCGGATTTAGTATAGGTATAATATATAAGGTACAGGCCTTTAAAACATGTTTAAGATGCCCATTTTTATTTAAAAAGGTGTTTAACAGATCAAATAGTGCTTTAGTAGTGGTAGATTCATTGCCATGCATCTGAGACCACATTAAAATTCGTTTATTGCCTTCACCTATTTTCAACCCATAAATAGAGTTGTTTAAAACTGATTTACCAACGGTTTTTATCTCTATATGGTTTTCTAAATTGTTTAAGAGAGGTTCTATGTGTTTATTAGTTATATAACGATGAAATAAGTTAGGTTCCTTGTGTTTTAAAAATAATGATTTTATGTCTTGTACTTGCATACTGTTTTTTTATGCTACAAATGTAAACATTTACAAATTCACAATTGTAAACTATAAAAATATAAGATTTGTTTACATCTTTATACAGACATTTAGCCTTTAAACACTGTTTGTTTACTGAATTTATTACAATTAATTGTAAAATACATAAATATCTGTTTACTAGTTGATTAATGCGTATTATATAAAGTAAATATTCTAATAAAAATCAAATATATTACAATAAACACCCATTTTAAAAGTTATATTGTTACATTTGTAATCGTATACAATTTTAATCTGTTTACAATGATAAACATAGGTGATTTTATAAGCAGGCTGCAAAAAATAATAGATTACTATGGTGAATCTGCTTCCTCCTTTGCTGAAAAAATTGGAGTACAACGTTCTAGTATTTCACATATCCTATCTGGTAGAAATAAACCCAGTTTAGATTTTATTTTAAAAATCCTTTCTGCCTACCCTGAAGTGGATTTGTATTGGCTATTTAATGGTAAAGGTGAGTTTCCATCAAAAAGTGAATTTAAACCAACTAAAAGAGAAACGGATCTGTTCTCTATAAACGAAGAATTGAAAACTGAAGCTACTAGCAAAAAAGAAAAAAAGGAGGTAGAACGTATCGTTATTTTTTATTCTGATGGAAGTTTTAAAAATTATCAGAATTAGTATTATTCTTTAGTAAATTTGCAGCTAAATTTATAATATGAGATTTCTGTTCCTAATTATTCTACTAGTATCTATGGGTAGCTGTTATGAAACAACCCGTAATTGCAAAGATTATAAAATAGGTGAGTTTTACAGTGAAGTAATCATTAATGATGAATTATTTAAATCTAAATTTAAACGCACAGAAACTTTACAAATTGAAACTTATAATAACAAGATAGATTCATCTAAACTACGTTGGATTAATGACTGCGAGGTTGTTTTTAAAACAATCAATCCTAAAAACATGGCAGAACAAAAAGATATTCATTTAAAAATTTTAACTACAACAGACTCTTCCTATACTTTTGGGTATTCTTATGTAGGTGAAACAAAGAAACAAAAAGGTATAGCTTACAAAGTTAAATAAGCATTAATAAAACGGATATAAAAAAGATTCAACTAAATTGAATTTAAGCTGCTTATCTTCTGTTATTTCATAGGTTAAAAAGATTTCACCCCAAAATTCTCCATCCGAAAAATCGGCAATTATCCATTTATGATTTAGCATTTTTACAGTATTAATCAGTATTTTTCTACCTTCACTGGCCGCATACGGTACTATAGGATGCTCTCCTTTAACTTCATTTAATTTGTAAAGTTCATCTTTAATAAAGGGAATTAATTCGGACACATTGTACCCATCATTTTCAAAATAACTAATAGCATCCTCGTTTCTATCTAAATTAAAATGCGAGACTTCTAAAATGTCATCTTGCAAAACAGCTACCGAATCCTTATATTTTTTTATTACTTCTGTCTGAGTTACTAGCTTACTATTTATATCTTCAAATACACGCTTTGAGTTTACATACTGAAATAAAACCAGTAATGCTGCAAAAACGAATAAATACATAAAAATCCTTTGTTTCATAAAATCTAATTTAAATTGTTATTTCTAAACCATCATAAGCTAAAAAAACATGTTTAGGCAATATCTTCTCTATCTCTTCATGAAATCCGAGTAAATGACTAATATGGGTTAAGTAAGCTGTTTCTGGTTTTACTTTATCAATAAACTGTAATGCTTCTTCTAAATTAAAATGCGAACGATGCGAATCTATCCTTAAAGCATTAACAACTAAGACTTTGACTCCTTTAATTTTTTTAATTTCTTTATTAGTTACCGTTTTCATATCTGTTAAATATGCAAAGTCATTAAATCTAAACCCAAACACCTGCAATGTATCATGTAGGCCATTTACAGGTACTACTTCTAAATTTTTCAATTTAAATGGTTTGTTTTTTATCCTGTTCGTAATAACAGTAGGCGCTCCTGGATATTTATTTTTAGTAGCAAAAATATAATCAAACCTCTTGTGCAAAGATTTCAATACACGTTTATGCGCATAAATAGGAATATCACCTTGCCTAAAGTAAAATGGTCTAATGTCATCTAAGCCTAATACATGATCTGAATGTTCATGTGTAAAAACTATACCATCAATAGTTTCGCATCCTGCTCTTAACATTTGATACCTAAAATCGGGACCACAATCAATAACATACTTATAAGTATCCCATGCTACTAAAACAGAAACACGCAATCGCTTGTCTTTCGGGTTTGTACTTAAGCAAACAGGATGACTGCTTCCAATTATTGGAATTCCTTGTGATGTTCCTGTTCCAAGAAAGGTTATTTTCAATTGTATAAGTTTTGCACAAAAATAGCGTTATTTTTTTGTTTGCTATACATATTTAATACCTTTGTAGACGTACAAATAACCAGTTATTATATGGAAATAACCATAAAAGGTGATAAAGAATTCAATGATGTTCCATCATTGAAATCGAAAGCACTTCGTATTAATTTAAACGAAAATATTTACGGCACATTTGCAGAAATTGGAGCAGGTCAAGAAACTTGTCGTCATTTTTTCAGAGCTGGAGGTGCGTCAGGAACTATTGCAAAAGCTATGTCTGCGTATGATAAAGATTTTAGTGATGCCGTTTATGGTGCAGAGGAAGATAGTCGTTATGTAACTGAAGCTCGTTTAAGAAAGATGCTTAGTCATGAAATGGATCTTATGGAAACTAGGTTGACACGAGAGAAGCATCCAAATAAAATATTTTTCACATACGCTAACACTGTTGCTACCATAGATTTCGCCAAACAATTTAAAGGACATGGTTGGGTAGGTCTTAAATATCAGGTTGAAGCTACAGGAGATTATAATGAAATTATTTTGCACCTTCGTTTTAAAGAAACCGATGCACGTTTGCAACAAGAAACACTAGGTGTATTGGGTACAAACCTCATTTATGGAGCGTTTTATAAACATAATAAGCCAAAAAAATTACTACGCTATTTATATGATCACTTAGACAAAGATCAACTAGAGATTGATACCATTAATTTTTCCGGACCTGCTTTTGAAAATGTCGATAACCGATTAATGAGCTTGCAGCTTGTTAAAAACGGTATGACTGATGCCGTTGTTTTTGGCCCAGATGGGACAAACGTGCTTCCTGCTAGGGTTTTTTACAAAAAAAACATATTAGCCTTACGCGGTAGTTTTAGACCCGTAACCAAGGTAAATATGGCTATGTATGAGAAGTCGTATGATATGTTTATTAAGGAAAATAAAGTTAACCCGGATAAAACTGTAGTTGTTTTTGAAATCACATTATCTAATTTAAGAGCAGAAGGAGAAATTGATGAACAAGATTTTATAGATAGAGCAGATTTATTATGCTCGTTAGGGCAATCTGTAATGATTTCTAATTTTCAAGAGTACTATAAGGTTGTTGAGTATTTCTCAAACTACACCAAAGCCAGAATGGGCTTAGCTATGGGAGTGAGTAATCTAGTCGATATTTTTGACGAAAAATACTATCGCCATATAAGTGGAGGAATCCTTGAAGCTTTCGGAAAATTATTTTTCAAAGATTTAAAAGTTTATCTGTATCCTATGCTTGATCCTAAAACCGGTGAACTAATTAATAGTGAAAATTTAAAAGTATACCCACGTATGAAAGAATTGTATAAATTCTTTAAATACAATGGGAAAGTAATCGATATAGAAGATTACGACACTAGTATAATGAATATCTTCTCTCGTGAAATTTTGAGTATGATTTCTGAAGGTGATCGTGGTTGGGAAGACATGGTACCGGAAGGAACTGCAGATTTAATTAAGGATTATCGCTTGTTTGGATATACCAGAAAACCTTTAACCTTGACTAAACGTAAATAGTTACATACAACTTATATAAAAGGCTGCCTGAAAATTATTATAATTATGGGCAGCCTCTTTTTTATTCTAATATTTGGGCTGTATGTATTTTAGCCTTTACTTTATCGATCACTTTTTCAATAACCCCATTTTCATTAATAACAAAAGTAATGCGGTGAATACCATCAAAAGTACGACCCATAAATTTTTTCTCTCCCCAAACACCAAAAGCATTAATAAGCTCTTTGTCAACATCAGCTAATAAGGGGTACGGGAAATTAAATTTCTTTTTAAAGTTTAATTGTTTTCTTTCAGTATCTGCACTAACTCCTAAAATTTCATAGCCCTGTTCTTGTAAAACAGTATATTCGTCCCGTAAGTTACAAGCCTCTACAGTACAAGTTGGTGTGTTTGCTTTTGGGTAAAAGAAAACCACTAATTTTTTACCTTTAAAATCTGATAATTTAACCGTATTTCCTTGTTCGTCTAAAGCTTCAAAATTTGGTGCCTTATCTCCTACTTTTAATGTGTTCATATTTTATAACTTTGTTACTGCTAAAATACAAACGAATGACCAAACAAGAAAGCGTAAACTTTGTTATTAATACATTATATAAGCTTTACCCAGAAATCCCTATTCCATTAGATCATAAAGATCCTTACACCCTATTAATAGCAGTGTTAATGTCTGCTCAGAGTACAGATGTTAGGGTTAATAAAATAACGCCATTGCTCTTTGAAAAAGCTGACAATCCTTATGATATGGTTAAGCTTTCTGTAGAAGAAATAAGAGATATTATAAAACCGGTAGGTTTATCTCCAATGAAAAGCAAAGGTATTTATGGTTTATCAAAAATACTTATAGAAAAATATAATGGCGAAGTACCTCAAAGCTTTGAAGCTTTAGAGGATTTACCTGCTGTGGGACATAAAACCGCTAGTGTTGTTATGTCTCAAGCTTTTGGTATCCCTGCTTTTCCTGTAGATACACACATACATAGACTTATGTATCGATGGAACTTAAGTAATGGTAAAAATGTTGTACAAACAGAAAAAGATGCAAAAAGGTTGTTTCCAAAAGAGTTATGGAATGATTTACATCTTCAAATTATTTGGTATGGCAGAGAATATTCGCCAGCAAGAGGTTGGGATCTAGATAAAGATATTATAACAAAAACGATTGGAAGGCGGTCTGTTATAAATGAATACAACAAACTAAAAAAGTCCTAATACAATGAATATGCACTAGGACTTTCGGAATTTTAATTTAGAAGCGCTTCAAACTTCTTTTTATTACAATTTATAACACTTAAAGCCTTAGAGTAATTTAGAAGAAAATTAACCGTTTCTTCCCTCGGTTCATGTTCATTTAAATTTTTAATAGAATTTTCAGAGTAAATTTTCGCCATTTTAACAATTTATGGGTTTATACAAATTATTAACGCAGCAAAATTATCTTTATTGTATTAGTTTGTTAAAACAATATTATGCTTATCTATGATTTTTCTTAAATTAATTAAAGCATAACGCATTCTACCCAGAGCAGTATTTATACTAACACCTGTCTTATCTGAGATGTCCTTAAAACTCATATCATTATAAATACGCATCAATAAGACTTCTTTTTGATCCTCAGGGAGCTCATCTACTAAGCGTCTCACATCAGTTTCAACCTGTTCTTTAATAATACTCTTCTCTGCATTTAAGCTAGTATCACTGAGTACAGAAAAAATACTGAACTCTCCTGCATTATCAAATTTTGGCATTCTTTTGTTTTTTCTAAAGAAATCAATGACCAAGTTATGGGAAATTCTCATTACCCAAGGTAAAAACTTCCCTTCTTCATTATAAGCGCCGCGCTTAAGTGTCCGAATCACTTTTATAAAAGTGTCTTGGAAGATATCTTCTGCGACATCTCTATCATAAACCTTAGAATAAATAAAACTGTAAATTTTTTGTTTGTGCCTGGTGATAAGGATTTCTAAAGCACTTTCTTCACCTTTAATATAGTTACTAACCAAGTTAGCATCTGAAATAAATTCTTGTTGCATAATAATTACTTTTAGTGCATCGAAGAGGGCTTCTTTGCTTGGGGTTACATATTTAAAAGTAATTTTTTGCTATAGGCGAGAGTTGAATTTTGTTTAACTAATTAGTTCAAATATAACAACATTCGTTCCTAAAAAGCAAAAATTAATCGTTTTTTTTAATATTTATTTACATTATAACGCATTTTTTAAGCTGCAATAGTTATAGTATCTTTGCAAAATTATTTCTTTAAAAAGCCTATGAATACTAATATTTCTGAAGTAAACCCTAAAGAAAACATCATTATTAAAGGTGCAAAATTGCATAACTTAAAAAATATCGATGTAGTGATACCAAGAAACAAATTAGTAGTCATTACTGGTTTATCAGGATCTGGAAAGTCTAGTTTAGCCTTTGATACTTTGTATGCAGAAGGACAAAGACGCTACGTAGAAAGCTTATCGAGTTATGCGCGCCAATTTTTAGGCAGATTAAACAAACCAAAAGTAGATTATATAAAAGGGATTGCTCCTGCCATCGCTATTGAACAAAAGGTGAATTCAACAAACCCACGTTCAACCGTTGGTACGACCACAGAAATTTACGATTATTTAAAACTACTATTCGCCAGAATTGGAAAAACATACTCGCCTGTTTCCGGTAGCGAAGTTAAAAAAGATACTGTTACAGATGTTTTAAATTATTTAAAAACATTTCCTGAAAGAGAAAAACTCCTACTCCTCGCTCCTATTCATTTAGAAGAAGAACGTAGTATGGACAACAAACTTAAAGCCTTACAACAACAGGGATATGCCAGGGTTAAAATAAAAGATGCTGTTATTCGTATTGATGAAATAGATAACATACCATATAACGAAGACATCCTATTAGTTGTCGACAGAATTATTATTAAAAAAGAAGAAGATTTCCTTAATCGACTGGCTGATGCCATACAAACAGCATTTTTTGAAGGCAAAGGAACATGTATTATAGAAACTTTAAGTGATAAAAAACAACGCGTTTTTAGTAATAAGTTTGAATTAGATGGCATCAATTTCTTAGAGCCAAATGTACATTTATTCAGTTTTAACAACCCCTATGGAGCGTGCCCTAAATGTGAAGGGTATGGTGATATTATCGGCATTGATGATGATTTAGTAGTACCAAATACAGGACTTTCTATTTATGAAAATGCTATATTTCCATGGCGTGGAGAAACGCTAAGTTGGTATAGGGACTTATTAGTAAATAATTCACATAAATTCGATTTTCCTATTCATAAACCATATTTCGAATTAAGCGATGCCCAAAAACAACTTATTTGGGATGGAAATGAATATTTTGAAGGACTCACTGCATTTTTCGCAGGGTTGGAATCTAAAGCATATAAGATTCAAAACCGCGTTATGCTATCGCGTTATCGTGGAAAAACTAAATGCAAAGAATGTCAAGGTAAACGTCTACGTATTGAAGCAAATTATGTAAAAATAGGAGGAGCTACAATTAATGATTTGGTCGACATGCCTTTAGACAAACTGGCAAATTTCTTCAAGCAATTAGAATTAAACGATTATGATACACAAATAGCCCACAGACTTTTAAAGGAAATCAATAACAGGTTATCATTTCTTGCTAATGTTGGCTTAGAATATTTAACGCTTAACAGAAAATCTAACACCTTATCTGGTGGAGAAAGTCAGCGTATTAATCTAGCAACCTCTTTAGGAAGTAGCTTAGTAGGCTCTATGTATATTTTAGATGAGCCGAGTATTGGTTTGCACCCTAAAGATACAGAGCGATTAATTTCCGTATTAAAATCGTTACGAGATTTAGGTAATACAGTTATAGTGGTAGAGCATGATGAAGATATTATGATTGCTGCCGATAGTATTATAGATATTGGCCCGGAGGCAGGAACCTTTGGAGGTCATGTTGTTGCAAATGGAACTTATAAAGATCTTTTAGCATCAGATTCTTTAACAGCACAATATTTAAATGAGTCGTTAAAGATTGAAGTACCAAAAAAACGTAGAACGTCAAAATACTATGTAGATATTAAGGGAGCTCGCGAGAATAATTTAAAAAATATTGATGTTCGGTTTCCGCTAGGTATGCTTACTGTTATTACCGGAGTTTCTGGTAGTGGAAAAAGTACATTGATAAAAAAAATACTATATCCTGCTTTACAGAAAAAATTAACCGATTTTGGAGATAAACCGGGTCAATTTACTGTATTAGATGGTAATTTTAGTAATATCAAGCATATCGAATTTGTAGATCAAAACCCTATCGGGCGTTCCTCACGTTCTAACCCGGTAACTTACATAAAAGCATATGATGACATAAGAGCATTATTTTCTAAGCAGAAATTAAGTACTATAAGAAATTATCAAGCAAAACATTTTTCTTTTAATGTAGATGGCGGACGTTGTGAGACTTGTAAAGGAGAAGGAGAAGTAACCATTGAAATGCAGTTTATGGCAGATGTGCATTTAGAATGTGAAACATGCAAAGGGAAACGCTTTAAAAAAGAGGTATTAGAAGTAACATTTGGTGATAAGAATATTGATGATATCTTAAACCTAACTATAGATAATGCTATCGATTTTTTTGATACTCAGAAACAAACTAAAATTAAAAAGAAGCTTCAACCACTTCAAGATGTTGGTTTAGGTTATGTTACTTTAGGACAAAGTTCTTCTACCCTTTCGGGAGGCGAAGCACAACGTATAAAGTTGGCATCTTTTTTAGGTAAAGGCAACAATAAAGATAAAGCACTATTTATTTTTGATGAACCTACTACTGGACTGCATTTTCACGACATTCAAAAGTTATTAAAATCATTTACTGCACTTATTGAAAACGGTCACTCTATAATTGTGGTAGAACATAATTTAGAACTTATTAAATGCGCCGATCATATTATAGACTTAGGCCCTAAAGGTGGAGAAACCGGTGGAAACTTAGTAGCTTCAGGGGCACCAGAAGATATCATAAAAGTAGAAACTTCAGAGACCGGGAAATATTTAAAAGAAAAACTTTAACACCTTGATCTTTTAAATTCAATTAAACAAGAAACCTATAAAGCTTATTATTACGACTGCAATTGGGATCACAAACATTAAATAGACAAAACTCGATATGCTGGTTTTTATAAAGCTTAAAAACCAACCATGATTATAAAACTGCTTAATAGCAACAAATAAATAAAAATAAGTAGATATTACCAGTAGCCAATTATCCAGTCTGGAACTTCAAAAAAGTTATTAGCTATTAAAATTAAACTAAATACAGTAAACAAGAATGAGAAATAGTAAAAGCTAAAAACTAAATGATATGCATAACTACCACGTCTATAGAATAACAACTTCAATATTAAAGCGAAAATTGGCAATAAAATAAATAATGAAATAGGAATCGTATCATAAATAGCTTGTAAAATTTGCCCACCATTACGTTGCTTATAAAACTTAAGTGTTTGTGTATAAAATTTCTTGGTAATATAGCCAGCATCATCACTCATACCCATAGCCTTATAAATTACATTGTTTGGCACGCCAATTGCCACTAAGGAATCTATTTGTTTTTCATTAATACCAAATGAAAATTCTGATTTTTTACTGGTACTAGATTTAATTACAGAATCTAAAATTTTCATTTCTTCTGCTTTGATCCCAGGAATACCTTTTTCTGAAATAGGGCTTAAAAGACTATCCAATTTAATAGAATCTATTATTTTCTGATTTCTCAATTGAATGCTATCAGAAATTAGAGGTTTTTTTATAGTCTTTTTTAATTCTGTATCTAAACTTTGTACTTGATTTCTAACTATAGTTGTAGAAAGTAAAAAGAAAAACACCACTGATACAAACAAGTAAAGCTGTGCTGGATGCAAATACATTAAACGTTTGCCCTCAACAAACTTTCTTGCTAAATATCCAGGTTTAAACAATAAGGGGAAAAAACTTTTAAAAAACCGTGCATCAAAAGAAAAATAATTACTTATCGTATTGTAAAACAGCACTCCTACAGTAAGATCGTCTTTAGCTTGCTGTCCGCAATGCGGACAAAACCTAAACGTTTCTTCAAATAGGTTTTCGCAATTTTTACAGGTTTCTAATTCTGTTTTCATTAAAAACGGTTGGTTTTTATAAAAATAAGGATTTTAAAATAATGACTTTAAAAGAAATAGGAGTCTTTATATAAATTTTCTTTACACCTAAGCAATCATACCGTATAATTGACTAAAAACCAATTACATACATTTTTGGCACGCAAATTGAAAGCCATTTAAACAAAATAGCGCAAGCCGAAAAGCTAAAGAGTAGGCAAATTTAATCCCATAATCATGAAAATAAAAATTATCCTATTAAGTTTTTGCTTTTTTATTACAGCCTCCAGTTTTGCTCAAAAAAAAGATACCCCAAAAAGTATCATAAGTAATGTAGGCATAAAAAAGTATCACGACAGTGAAGAGCTAGAGCGAATGCAAAAAGGTCAATTATTAAACTTGTATACCGAAAGAATTGAAGTTCTAGCAAATATATTACCTTATATAGCTTTTGCTACAAAACCTGGTATTACCATGTCCACTTTAGGTATTCCAAATAGCAACAGTAATAGAAAAGCTCTTGACAATCAAATTGAAAATACTGATACTTATGTAAAAAACACCATTGAGTTTCAAAAAGTGATTTTACCATATTCCGATACAGGCAACCTAGTCTCTGCTGTTTTGTTTTATGAGGACATCATGAAATCTATTCATTCCTATGGTGATTTCAATTAACAATATGTATTAAACCACTGTAGAAATAACAAATAATATTATTTGATTAGTCTAAAAATTAAAAACTCGAAGCTTATAAGCTTCGAGTTTTTTTATTCGCTAATATCCCTAGAAACGATTTGACTAATTTTTAATAGCTTAATAAACAACTTAAAAAAACGCTCCTTTAATCATCAAATTTCAATTAAACCCTTTTTATTACTAAACCATATTAATTATTAATCATTGATTTACAATACCTTAACTGCTAACGTCTTTTTTTGGCACGCTGTTTGTAATTATTCAAACATATTCATCCATTAAAATAAATTATTATGAAAAAGTATATATTCTTAGTAGCAAGTATAATCCTTATAGGGTTTACTTCTAACGCAACCACAACCAACACAGATACAAGTACATTTAATTACAACAGAGGTTATGGTAACTCTTTCATATTTGTTGAAAATGATATAGAGTTTTCAGTATTCCGTGATGGACAGTTTGATTTTAACATACAACGCTACCGTCCTAATGTAAATGTTTCGATAGGAACTCCAAATGTAAACTTCAGTTTTAATTCTGGATACGACTATAATGCTTATGTACAATATGATGAATATGGTGCTATAATTCAAATTGAAAATACGCCTATTTATTATGATTATTACGGACGTATTAGTCAGGTAGGAAATGTGAATATTTACTATAATAACTTTGGATATGTATCTCGTGTAGGTGGGTTATACGTACATTATAACAGGTATAACAATTTCTCTCACTGCACTGGTTTTATAAATGTATTTAACAGAGGGTATGTTTACAGACCTTGGCATAGATATTATAGCATTCCTGCATACAACCACTGTGTGGTTTACAACAGACCTTACAGACAATATTATAAGCCTGTACGCTATGTTTATAACAGACCGTTTTACAATAACTACAGACCTAGAACTTCTATTGCTAGCAGACGTGGTCATGTAATAACAAGAAACAAAAGGTATGCTACTGTAAATAGAAGTTCAAGAAACGTAACACGTATAAACAGAAATGCTAATACCAGAAGACATGTTGCGCAAACTAATAAGATAAGACGTAATAGTACTGTTAATAGAAACTCTGGAAGAAATTATTCAACAGGAAATAAAAATACAACTAGACGTAACAATTCTAATGTTAACAGAAACACAAAAAGTAAGTCTGTAATTTCTAGAAACGAAACTATTAGACGTAATAATAATACTAGAAATTATGCGCAAGCAAATAATACTAAAAGAACTAGAGTAAACGTTAATACAACAATAAAACCTAGAACAAGTACAGTAACTAGGAAAAGTAAAAATGTAGTTACTCAAAAACCAAGAACACAGAATACTCGTACATATAATAGAAACAACAATACTAGAAGTACAAAACGGGTAGTTACACAGCGTACTACTACTCAAAGTAAACCTAGAGTAACACAACGAAAAAGCGTTAGCAAGTCTACTCAAAGCAGCAGACCAAAAGTTACTCAAAACAGAAGTAAATCTAGTAATTACAATACAAGATCAACTACTACTAGTAGAAGAAGATCATAACAATTTTGGTTGGTTAGTTTGGAAAACCCTGCGATATGTTTGCCTCAAAGCGACATCGTGGGGTTTTCTGTTTTAGAACAATAACTTAAATAAGTTCACTGTAATTCCCTTATATATATATATACTTAAACTACATTATTTAATTTTCAAATAACGTTTAATAAGCATCGTAATATCTTCAGAAAACTTAAATCTATAAACCACAAACACATACGATACGGTAATTAAAGTCGATTTTAAAGCAATATTAATTAAGGTGTTAAAAGGGAATTCCCAAAAATAAAATAACAAAACACATAAAGATATTAAACCGGTTATTCTTAGTATATCTCCAGTAAAGGGATGAATTTTGAATTTTTTATAAACGAAAAGTAATTTTATGGAGTTATATGCAAAAATGGCTAAAAAAGTTGCTAAAGCCGCTCCATTAATGCCAAACAAAGGAATAAAAACAATATTTAGTACAATCATCAAGATTACTAGGACAACCCCTAAATACAATACTGCTCTATAGTAATTACTATTAAATAGAATGGCGTTGTTACTTCCTAAAAGCGCATCATACAATTTGCTTACACTAATTATTAATACTACAAAAAGCCCTCCACTAAACTCTTCAGGAATTATATAATACAATTGATTAATGTTTAATACGATTAAAAGAAATATAAATCCAGCGATTATAAATAAATTCAACGAACTCTTTTTATATAAATCTCCTAAAGCATCAAAATCCCTTTCATTTAAATACTTGGCCGATAATGGCATTAATATTTGTTGCATAGAACGCTGAGGCACTGCAATAACTGCCGCTATAAAAACCGCAACATTATAATATGCTATTTCTTCTATTTCAATATAATGTCCCAGCATAACCTTATCGACATCTAAAAAAATAGTAGCTATAGACCCTGCTATAATTATTAAAAACGAATATTTAAAAATATCGCTTAAACCATTAATTCTTTTAAATGTGATAACTGGAAGTTTAACGCTAAAAGCATATGCATTCATAACAAACATCCTTAAAACGTAAACACAAACCAATCCAATCATAAACTGTTCTACATCAACTATTTTTAAATACAATAAAAACAATAAAATCATGGTTCCCACTCGGTGAAAAACTTCTTTCATAAAGTTTCCAAATACGGTTTGCATTTGCACCTTGGCCCATGCAAAAAACACTTCAAAATAAGCCAATGCAAGAGCTATGATTATAACATGCCATACATACCCTTTAATAATATCATTCTTTTGTGATAAAAAATCACCAATCATATCATAACATAGGTAGCTAAAAACACTTAATGGAATCGTAATTAAAAATGGTAAAAACAGCATAAGTGTTAAAAAGCTGTTTAAAGATATTCTTGTTTTAAAAGATGAATAAAATTTAACGAGTGTATTATGTGCGCCAAACGCCATTAAAGGCATAATAACATATGCTAAAGACAGCATATACCCTACCATTCCGTAATATTCGTCACTAAGAAATTTTGTATAAAGAAATAACGTATTAATTGCTCCTATTAAAAAGCCCAAATAAGTTGATATGACGTTTTTAAAAGATTGTGAAGCAACTATTCCCATTAATTTTTTAAAAGATTAAAATTCTAAAAAAACACTCAAACTTGATAATCTGAAGGTTCTTGTTTTTTGATTATCTCTGCTAACTGTTGAGTTAGATTTTTTCTACTATATTTTTGCAAGCCAATTGGATGCGATTGTAAGCTTTTGTTTAAAAAAGCTTTATAAGATTCTAATATACTTCTTTTTAGTGAGTCGTAATCATTATAGTTAAAGTAGGTTCCAGTATTGGTTTCTTTAATTATTTTTTCAACATCAGAATCTTCTGGCCCCATAGCTATAATGGGGCGATTGGAAGCCATATATTCAAATAATTTCCCAGGAATAATACACTTAGTGTCTTCAGAATCTATTTCTATTAACAATAGTGTTTGTGATTTTTTTTGATATTTAATAGCCTCTTTATGTGAAACATATCCTACCTCATTGATATAATTACTTAAATTATTATTCTTAATAGATTCCAATACATTTTTACTAACTGCACCAACAAAATTGAGCTCGAAATCTTTTGAAAAATCATCACGCTCTTTAATGAGATCACTTAATACTTGCCATAAAATTTTCGGATTACGTTTTGACAATAAAGAACCAATATGTGCTATTGAAAATTTAGAATCCAGTTTAACCACACTGGCAGGTTCATAATCGTAACCATTTGTAATAACTTCAATGGGTTGATTTGTAATAGCCTGAAATTCCTTTTTAGTAGTAAAACTAGTTACTATTATATGATCTGCAGTATTTAAAACCTGTTTTTCTAAAGTTTTATGTTTTTCTTTAGAAGCATTGGTTAACTTTAATTGTTTATGATATCCAATGGTTGTCCAGGGGTCTCTAAAATCGGCTAACCACTTAACCCCTAGCCCTTTCTTAAGTTGCAATCCGATTAAGTGTAAACTATGAGGAGGTCCAGTAGTGATGATAGTTTCTATGCTATTATCTGAAATATATTTTGAAAGATATGCCACAGAAGGCTTTACCCAACCAATACGAGCATCTGGTATAAAAAAATTCCCTCTTATATAGAGCATCACTTTTTCAATAAAGGATTGCTTTTTATAATCTGAAATAATGCCTTTGCTTATAGTTTTTGATGATTTTTTTGAAAATATCCCGGCTAATTTATAAGGTTCTTTTATGGGCTGTTTTAAAATGGTGATATTATCTGGTATTTCAGAAGTTAAACTTTCATCTACCAATGGATAATTAGGGTTTTCAGGAATATAAACAATAGGCTCTACATCAAATTCTGACAAATACTTAACAAATTTCAACCAACGTTGTACCCCAGGCCCTCCTGCAGGTGGCCAATAATACGTTATTATGAGTGCCTTCTTTTTCATCTTTCATTCCTGCGAATGCAAGTAATCTTATAAATTGAAATTGTATTACGATAATATATGCCCTTGCCTTCTTTCTCTCCAACAAGCTGCCATTGACGTACAGAAATAACAATTATTGTTTTTTCTTAAATTCATAGAACAATGCGCCAAGCAGCAATATTCCAAACAAAACTGAACTTGCTAAAGCAATACTACTTCCTGTTTTAACAACATCTGGATCAAACTTAAACTCTATAGTATGATTCCCTGCTGGCACTTGCATACCTCGTAATGTGTAATTAACACGCATATACGAGCTTGCTTTTCCATCTATAAAGGTTTTCCACCCGTTACCATAATACACTTCAGAAAAGACTGCAAAACCTTCATTTGAATTTTGAGACTCGTATTTTAAATAATTTGGTTTTACTTCAACCAAATCAATAGAAGCTAATGAGTCAACCACATAATGTGGTTTAATATCTTTTAATTTTTCTAAAGCTTTATGTGATGAATAAACAGCTTTAACTTTATTAGACAGACTATCTAATTGCTTAATTTCTTCGTCTGCAGATTCTACATTTTGCAAATTTTTCACAAACCAGGCATTACCGTTTGCTTCATCATTTTTATAGGAAAACATACTCCCCTTATCATCTGGTACTATAATATACTTTGTGTTAAGCATGTTAAGTACATTGATATTGTTTCGTAATACATAAAAATCAAAAACCTCTCTATAGCGCTTTAATTCTGCAGCATTATAACCATTTAATGAATTATGAAAATACGATGCTTTTGTAGGTTGTGAAGGTGCTGAAACCAGATCAAACACCCTAAAATGTGTTTTATCCTTTAAAATTTCTTTATCTACTTCGTTGGCTTGAAATGGTTTATTTACTCTAATACTCGATACAAAGTCATCGTTATTAACGTAACGCCTATCAACACCTACCAAATCAAAAAGAATCAGCGCAAAAAACGCTGTTATCACCCACTTTTCTTTTAGTTTACCCTTTAAAAACATAAAAATAGCTCCGGCAGATAATAACACTAGAACAAGAGTTCGCAAAGTATCTTGGGTAAAAATGACTTTTCTATCCTCCCTAATAGATCTAATAAAATCCTGACCATAAGCTTGTATTAACTGACCATCTCTATTACCAACAAAATCAAATAATGATGATTTAAACAGCAAGAATATAAGAGCAAAACCTCCTGTTATTATGGTAGCGAATTTTAATGCTTTTAGCTTATCTTCTTTCTTTTCAAAATCATTAAACAATCTTACCAGTCCGAAAATAGCTAATACAGGGATACATAACTCTAAAACAACTTGAATAGAACTTACAGCCCTAAATTTATTATAAAGTGGTACATAATCAATAAAGAAGTTCGTTAAAAAGCCTAAATTCTTCCCATAAGACAACAATAGAGAGAGTATAGTCCCTCCAACTAACCACCACTTCAATCGACCTTTTACAAGAAATAATGCGAAAACAAATAAAAACAAAATAACAGCTCCAATATAAGCCGGCGCTTCCACTCCAGGCTGATTACCCCAATATGTAGGCACATGTTTGGATTCCTCTAATGCTTGTGTTGTGCTGGCTCCTAACTTTCTATAAGCTTCATATGTATTTGAGTCTTTACCTAAATCTTCGTAATTCCCTCCTCCCATAAACCTTGAAATGAAAAGATTGAAAGTTTCTACAATTCCATAGCTATAAGCAGTTATATAAGATCTATCCAAACCAGAAGTCACTTCTTTTGTAGAGCCATCAGGGTTTATAGTCAACTCACTCTTGCCACGAGTACTTTCTTTTACATACTCTTGTGTTGCTAATATACCTGTAGCATTTAAAGCAATGGACAAAACAACCGCTGCAATTAAAATTCCTATTGATTTAAAATAATGTGCTAGTATTTTTTTTCTATAAGCATCTAC
Source organism: Flavivirga aquimarina (assembly GCF_030540835.1). Lineage (GTDB taxonomy): Bacteria > Bacteroidota > Bacteroidia > Flavobacteriales > Flavobacteriaceae > Flavivirga > Flavivirga aquimarina. Next base: position 135,802 of record NZ_JAUOEK010000142.1, read on the forward strand.
TAAATACGCAATCCCCAAAATGATAACCAGTAACAGCAAATAGTAGGTCATTTGAAAATGGTTAGCCACCAGCTCTAAGCCCATAGCAATAACAGTTAACAAAAAACCTAAAATATATTTTTTCTGAAAAACAAGCAAAATACCACTTAAAACCAATGGCATATAAGCAATGGCATGCGCTTTACTATTATGCCCTACGCCTAAAATAATTATTAAATAAGTTGAAAACCCAAAGGCAATCGCTCCAAGTGCTGCAAGTTTAAAATCGACTTTTAAAACCAACAATAGAATATAAAAACTTAACAGATATAAAAAAAGATAATCTGCTGGTCTAGGTAAAAACCGAAGCGTTGAGTCTATCTTTTTGATATAATTATGTGGATACCTCGCTCCTAATTGATAGGTCGGCATCCCTGCAAATGCACTATTGGTCCAATAGGTCTCTTCACCTGTTTCTACTTTAAAATCCTTTTGCTGCTTACTCATGCCTATATAGTGCATGATATCACTTTGAAATATTTGTTCCCCTTTTAAAACAGGGCTAAAATAAGCTAAAGACAGCACTACAAACCCTACTAAAATTAATAAATGAGGAAGTGCTTTTTTTATTGAAAATTGCATGAAAGTATATTAAAACTATGATTGTGAAAATTAGTCAATTTCTTCGTAATCGACATAATCCCCAACATTTTTATTTGAGGTTTTGGCTTTTGGTATTTTATCGATAGTTACTTCACCTTCTTTTTTTGGTTTTTCTTGTCTTTGCTGTTGACCAAACTGATCTCCGAAACGCTGCTCTGCTTTTTTAGCAACATACTTAATAAGAAACGGTGCAAATAAGCGAGATAAAATTTTTATTCCGAAATAAATAAGAAGGATGATTAACACCATTCTAACAAAACCTGTTACAGATGCAAATTGTAGCATAAAAAATATTTTTAACAAAAATACAATTCTATATGTTTAAAAAACGCTCAAAAATGATAAAAAAAGTATAAAATATCTATATTTGAAAAAGTCTTTAGAGCTAAAAATGATAACTGTATATTACTAAACCATTACTAGCTGTAAACTAAAACCTTAATTATGAACCCAATTAAATCTACACTTTGCTTATTATTGATTTTAACTTCAATTCAAGCATATAGTCAATATACAGATGTCATCAATTCTAATAGACCCGGTGCATCACGTAGTGCCTTTTCTGTAGGTACAAATGTTGTCCAATTTGAAATTGGGCCTTATATTATAGATGAGAAAAGAACTCCCGTTACTTCCTATAAAGTGTCTGGATATGGTATTGATTTTGCAGCACGTTATGGGCTATTATTTGAAGAACTGGAATTAAACATTGAAGGCACCTACCAAAACGACACTAAAACCTCTACATCTAATTTATCTACCAAAGAAGAACGCGCTAATTTTAAAACAGTAACATTTGGAGCTAAATATTTAATGTATGACCCTTATAAAAATTCAGAAAAAAACAAACCTAATTTGTATAGCTGGAGAGCAAACCATAGTTTTAAATGGAGCTCGTTAATTCCCGCTGTTTCAGTATATCTGGGAGCTAATTTTGACACAGATAATAATCCTTATACGGCCGCAGGTGTTGAAGGTTTTAGTCCTAAAATAATGATCGCTACCCAAAATAACTTTCCTGGTGGATGGGTTTTCGTTATGAATTTAATAAAAGATAGAATAGGCTCTGATCAATCAGATTTTCAATATATATTAACATTAACCCATTCTTTTAACCCCAAGTGGGTTATATTTGGAGAAGCCCAAGGTATTCAGAGTGATTTTTATGCGGATAACCTTTTTAGGTTTGGAGGGGCATATTTATGGCAAAAAAATCTTCAGTTAGATACGGCTCTTACTTTTAATACTAAAGACACCCCTTCTGTTTTTAGTGCAAACTTCGGTGTATCTTATAGATTAGATTTTCATAAAGATAAAGAAATTAAAAACGAAAAAATAGATAATGGTAACACTGCTAAAGAAGAAGGAAAAAGAAGGTCTAGGCGCAACAAAAGCAAAATAAAAAAGAAAGATGCCGATACTCAAGATGTTAAAAAGAAAAAACAAAAAAAAGACGATATAGATTTTAACGACAATTAAGAATCTAAAGAGCTGTCATTATATATGATTATACTTAAAGAAGTACATACAAAAAAAGAATTAAAAGCCTTTGTTAAATTCCCATTTAAACTTAATGAAAATTCTAAATATTGGGTACCTCCTATTATTAGTGAGGAGATTAAAACTTTTAACAAAAAAGAAAACCCTGTATTTAATGATGCAGAAGCCAGATTATTTCTGGCTTACAAAGACAAAAAAATTGTCGGTCGTATCGCTGCTATAATCAATTGGTTGGAAGTAAAAGACCAAACGTTGAAAAAAATGCGTTTTGGATGGTTTGATGTTATTGACGATATTAATGTCACTAAGGCTTTACTTGATAAAGTTATTGAAATTGGAAAAGAAAAAGAACTTGAATTTATTGAAGGACCTGTTGGTTTTTCTAATCTTGACAAAGTAGGTGTATTAACGGAAGGGTTTGACCAGATTGGTAGTATGATTACATGGCATAATCCTGCTTATTATGCGACACATTTTAAAAAGCTGGGCTACGATGTAGCAAAAACATATTCTGAGAATGTCATGAATTTTAAAAACATCCAGCCAGAATCTTTCGCAAGAATACAAGAGATAATAAAAAAACGTTACCAACTAAAAGCTTTAAATTTTTCAAAAAACAAAGATATTTTACCTTATACTGATGAAATGTTTGAAGTGTTTTCTAAATCGCATGCAGTACTTTCTACATTTGTTGAGATAAATGATGAGCAACGTGAGTATTTTAAGAAAAAATTTATTGGTTTTCTTAATCCCGAATATGTAAAATTTGTTGTAGATAAGGATGATAAATTGATTGGCTTTGGAATTGTAACCCCTTCTTATGCTAAGGCTTTGCAAAAAATGAATGGTAAACTTTTTCCTTTTGGTATAAAGCACTTGCTACATGCAAAGAAACATGCTAAAACAGTGACTTTCTATTTAATTGGTATTTTACCCGAATACCAAAATAAAGGAGTTACTGCCATTATTTTTAATGAGTTTTACAAAACATTTGCAGAAAAAGGTATTGAAGTATGCGTAAGAGGTCCTGAGCTAGATGACAATGTTGCTATTCAGCAAATATGGAAAAATTTCAAACCCGTTGTCAACAAAAGACGTTGTACTTTTAGAAAAGATATTTCATAAAAAAATCCGATTCAATTAGAATCGGATTTTCCATCTATATTATGAAATATACTTTACTCGCCCATGGCTGCCATTACTGAGGCAGATAAGCGTTTGTATGTTCCATTTTTTAATCGGGACCTAATAGCTTCAAAAGCTGTTAAAGTTTCCGATACATCTTCTAATGTATGTGTTGCAGTTGGTATTAATCTTAACAAGATTAATCCTTTAGGTATTACCGGATAAACAACTATAGAACAGAAGATTCCATAGTTTTCTCGTAAATCCCTTACTAGCGCCATGGCTTCTGGAATACTCCCTTTTAAATATACTGGTGTTACACAACTTTGAGTTGTTCCTATATCAAAACCACGATCTTTTAACCCAGATTGTAAAGCATTTACGTTTTCCCAAAGCTTATTTTTAAGTTCTGGCATAGTTTTAAGCATTTCTAAACGCTTTAAAGCACCAACAACTAATTGCATTTGCAATGATTTTGCAAACATTTGAGATCGTAAATTATATTTTAAATAATCCATTATTTCTTGATCTCCAGCAATAAACGCTCCTGTACTTGCTAATGATTTAGCAAATGTTGCAAAATAAACATCAATATCATCTTGCACACCTTGCTCTTCTCCTGCTCCTGCTCCTGTTGCTCCCAAAGTACCAAAACCATGGGCATCATCAACAAACAATCTAAAATTATACTTCTCTTTTAGGGCTACAATCTCTTTTAATCGGCCTTGCTCTCCACGCATTCCAAACACACCTTCAGAAATAACTAAAATACCTCCTCCAGTTTGCTCTGCCATTTTTGTAGCTCTATCTAAGTTTTTTTCTAAACTTTCAACATCATTGTGTTTATAGGTAAAACGTTTACCCATGTGCAAACGAACTCCATCAATAATACAAGCATGAGCATCTACATCATACACAATAATATCGTCTTTAGATACTAGAGCATCTATAGTAGATACCATACCTTGATATCCAAAATTTAATAGATATGCTGCTTCTTTTTTCACAAATGATGCTAATTCATCTTGTAGTTTTTCATGTAAATCTGTATGTCCAGACATCATTCTGGCTCCCATAGGGTAAGCAGATCCATATTGAGCTGCTGCTTCCGCATCTACTTTTCTTACTTCCGGATGATTAGCTAGTCCTAAATAATCATTAATACTCCAAGTAATAACATCTTTTCCTTGAAATTTCATGCGGTTAGAAATTTCTCCTTCTAATTTAGGGAATACAAAGTAACCTTCAGCTTGAGAAGCCCATTTACCTAATGGCCCTTTGTCCTTATAAATTTTTTCAAATAAATCCTTCATCTATTATAATCTTATTGCTATTAAAATTTTAAGACATAACTACGTTGATAGTAGTTGCTCTTGAGGGAAAACAAAAACAATTATAATGTTTAAGTATATTTCATGAAAGCTTTTGTCCTTAATTAGTAATGCAAAATTAAATATTTATATCGTTTGAACATAATTTTTACTGCTCAATTATTGATAAAATAAAAAAAGAGATCGAATTTTGTCATAAAAACAAAATTCGATCTCCCTCTTAAAGTAATGATTTCTACTATTTTATATATTGTATGTTTTGTGCTGCTGCTTCATTTTTACTATCAAAAAAGCCTTGTTCATTCATCCATTTATCACTGTATACTTTACTCATATATCTCGATCCGTGATCTGGAAAAATAATAACTATATTATCTTCTTTTTTGAATTCTCCATCTTCTCCCAATTGCATAATGGCTTGCATTGCTGCACCAGAAGTGTAACCAACAAACAAACCTTCGGACTTAGCGATTAATCTGGCTGTGTGAGCACTTTCTTCATCTGTTACTTTTACAAATTCATCAATAACATCAAAATCTGTAGCGGTAGGAATCAAATTTTTTCCTAATCCTTCGATTCTATATGGATAAATTTCTTTTTCATCAAACTCTCTGGTTTCATGATATTTTTTAATAACAGAACCAAAAGCATCTACTCCTATAACCTTGATATTAGGGTTCTGTTCTTTTAAATATTTAGCAGTACCCGAAATAGTTCCTCCAGTACCACTACATGCTACCAAATGCGTTATTTTACCTTCCGTTTGTTTCCAAATCTCCGGGCCAGTAGAGTTATAATGTGCATCAATATTTAATTTATTGAAGTACTGGTTTATATAAACCGAACCTTTAATCTCTTCGTGTAAACGTTTAGCAACTTGATAATATGACCTAGGATCATCTGCGCTTACATGTGCAGGACACACATAAACTTTAGCTCCCATTGTTTTAAGCATGTCTATTTTATCTGCCGAAGACTTAGAACTTACTGCTAAAACGCAGTCATATCCTTTTATTATACTTACCATAGCAATACTAAACCCGGTATTACCCGATGTTGTTTCTATGATAGTATCTCCAGGAGTTAGTATTCCTTTTTTCTCCGCTTGCTCTATAATGTAAAGTGCTATTCTATCTTTTGAAGAATGCCCAGGATTAAAAGATTCCACTTTTGCATAAAAGTTTCCTTTAAACTTAGAGGCTATTTTATTAAGTTTAATAAGTGGTGTATGACCTATTAAATCTAATAGATTGTCAAAAACCTGATTTTTGTGTTTCATAAATGCTCTTTATAAGCTTTGGTAATATTACTAAAAATATTTGTAACCTAAAACCAGACAAAAATAAAATATTTTTTTGTATTACCTATAAATTCCTTCTAAATCTAATAAAAAGGCGTATTCCAAGGCAGATTCTTTTAAACTTTCAAATCGTCCAGAAGCACCTCCATGACCGGAATCCATGTCTGTATGCAATAACAATTTATTAGTATCTATTTTCAGTTCTCTTAGTTTAGCAACCCATTTTGTCGGTTCCCAATATTGTACTTGCGAATCATACAGTCCTGTAGTAACCAACATGTTAGGGTAGTTTTTAGCTTCTACATTATCATAAGGAGAATATGATTTCATATAATTATAATACTCTAATTCATTTGGGTTTCCCCATTCATCGTATTCTCCTGTTGTTAACGGTATACTATCATCCAGCATCGTTGTAACGACATCGACAAAAGGTACTGCCGCTAAAATACCGTTATAGAGCTCTGGATTCATATTTATAATACCCCCCATTAAAAGACCTCCAGCTGAACCTCCATAAGCATATAAATGTTTGTTTGATGTGTATTTTTGTTCTATTAAGTGTTTTGAACAATCTATAAAATCGTGAAATGTATTTAATTTAGTGAGTAATTTTCCATTTTCGTACCAATCTCTTCCTAAATACTCTCCGCCACGTATATGGGCAATGGCATAAACAAAACCTCTATCTAATAAACTTAAACGAATGCTTGAAAATGACGGATCGATAGTTGAACCATAAGAACCATAAGCATATTGTAACAACGGGTTTGTTCCATCTAATTTAACTCCTTTTTTATAAACTAAAGAAATAGGTATTTTTACTCCATCTCTGGCTGTTGCCCAAATTCGTTTAGATTCATAATTGTTTTTATCGAATTTACCTCCTAATACGGTTTGTTCTTTCTTAATCTCTTTCTGTTTAGTTTTTAAATTATAATCAATTACAGAACTTGGAGATGTTAAAGAATTAAAACCGTAACGCAATACATCATTATCAAAATCGGGGTTATTACCAATATACACGGTATAAGTTTCCGAATCAAATGGTAGATAATAATCTTCATTTCCATCCCAATTTATAATTCGTAAATTATTGAGTCCGTTTTCACGTTCATTTACCACTAAATAATCTTTAAAAATCTCGATATCTTCTAATAAAACATCTTCTCTATGTGGAATAACTTCTTTCCAATGTTCTTTTTGAGTAGTTGCTTCGGGAGTTTTAAGTAATTTAAAATTTGTTGCTCCATCACTATTGGTTATTATATAAAAATGATCTTCAAAATGAGAAATATTATAATCTAACTTATGAGTACGTTCTTGAAAAACTTTAAATTTATCATCTGGCGTGTCTGCATTTAAAACCCTGTACTCTGTGGTTAAAGTACTTATAGACCCAATGATTATATACTTTTTAGATTTTGTTTTATATACAAACGTGTTATAGGTTTCATCTTCTTCATAAAAAACTTCAACATCTGTTTTTGCATCTGTATGTAATTTATGCTTTAAAATTTTATGCGAACGTAACGTAACGCTATCTTTAGTGGAATAAAATAAGGTCTTATTATCATTAGCCCATGTGGCAGTTCCTGCTGTATTTAAAATCTTATCTGGATATATTTCACCTGTAATCAAATTTTTAATTTGAATGGTATATTGTCTTCTGCTAACAGTATCTGTAGAAAATGCTGCTAATGTGTTATCTGGACTTATAGCTATACTTCCTAAATTAAAATAAGCATGGTCTTTAGCCATGTCATTACAATTAAACAAAATTTCTTCGGTAGCATCTAAATGTTCTTTTTTTCGAACATAAATTGGGTAATCCTTGCCTTTTTCATAACGTGTTAAGTACCAATAGCCATTAAGCTTGTAAGGTACTGTGATGTCGTCTTCTTTTATTCTGCCTTTCATTTCCTCAAAGAGTTCTTTTTGAAAGGTTTCTGTATGCTGCATCATACTTTTTGTATAATCGTTTTCAGCATTTAAGTATGCTATAACTTCAGGGTTTTCTTTATCATTTAACCAATAATAATTATCAATACGTGTATCATTATGAATACTAAGTTTTTTTGAAATCTTCTTGGCTTTAGGTGATTTAGGAGCAGTTATTTTTTGTGTCATTTGTAGATTTTCTTTACAGGAAAGCGCAAAAATAATGCTTAAGAATAAAATAATAACTTGATTTTTCATTTAATATGTTTAGTTGGATAAATTTACCTTAATTATTTTAATATTTTTGTATTAAATAATTCTATATAAAAACTTATGTTTGGAGATATGATGAATATGATGGGCAAACTTAAAGAAGCTCAGAAAAAAGTTGAAGAAACTAAAAAACGCTTAGATACTGTTTTAGTTGATGAGGCCAGTAGTGACGATAAACTTAAGGTGACACTTACAGCTAACAGATCCATTAAATCTATTAAAATTGATGATGAATTACTGGAAGATAAAGAGCAGCTGGAAGATTATCTTATTCTTACCCTTAACAAAGCTATTGAAAAAGCGACAAAGATAAACGAGGCAGAGTTAGCTGCTACTGCTAAAGAGGGCATGCCTAATATCCCCGGAATGGATATGTTTAAATAAGATTAGTTACGTAACGTACTTAATAACTTATCATGCATAGCACTTGTATAATCTAAATGTGTGACCATTCGTAGTTTATTGTTTCCCATGCTAATTATATGAATGTCTTTATTTGCTAACTTTTGTATATATGCATTTTCATTTACATCTGAGTTCAACTCAAAAATAACAATGTTAGTTTCAACAGGTTCAACAGCTTTTACAATAGATAGCCCAGTAAGCTCCTCTCCTATCTCTTGGGCTTTTCTATGGTCTTCGACCAACCTTTCAATATGATTATCTAAAGCATACAACCCTGCAGCTGCTAAATAACCGGCTTGACGCATATTACCACCAAAAATCTTTCTTATTCGAATAGCCTGTTTCATAATTTCAGCATTTCCTACCAAAACCGACCCTACCGGACACCCCAAACCCTTACTTAGACATACAGAAATGGTATCGAAAAGTTTACCATACTGTACTGTTGTTTCATTTTTGGCTACTAAGCCATTCCATATGCGTGCTCCATCTAAATGAAACCCAAGATTGTTTTCATCGCAAATGGTTCTTATTTTTTTAATCTCTTCTAAATCCCAACAGGCTCCTCCTCCTTTATTTGTGGTATTTTCTATTTCTACTAAACTAGTTTGACTATAATAATAAGCTTCTGGGTTTATGGCTTCTAATACTTGTTCTGCCTTAAACATTCCCCTATTACCATCCATTAGTTTACAAGAAACACCACTATTAAAAGATGCGCCACCAGACTCATAATTATAAATATGGGAATACTTATCACAAATGACCTGATCTCCCGGGTTTGTATGTAGTTTTAACGCAGTTTGATTTGCCATGGTTCCACTAGGGAAAAACAAAGCATCACTTTTTCCAAACATATCTGCAACACGACATTCCAGTTCATTAACTGTTGGGTCTTCTCTAAAAACATCGTCACCAATTCTAGCTTGCATCATAGCATCAAGCATCTCTTTGGTCGGTTTTGTAACTGTGTCGCTTCTTAGGTCAATTCTCATTAAAATATATTAAGCTGTACGTATATGGATTCAACAATCACAAATATAAAACTTATAGTCGTTTATTTTCCGTGTTTTAATTTCTTATTTTTAAAGGAATCTCCGCAAACTAGATCTAAAACCCCCACCCTATTTTTAAGTCCTAATTTTCATAATATCGTTTAAAATCAGCATTATAACTTATAAATATTAGACAATGATATTGGAATACTATATTTGAACTATCCCTCAAAATTTAATATTCAGAAAATTTATTTTATGAACTTGCTCAATTATTTGAGAAATAAATCTTTTTGGTTAATAGATTTCTTAAAAGGAGGAAATATTAAACATCATTTGGGTGAAATCTCATATATTCTTAGTAACCCTAATAGCTCTGATGCTTTAAAAATTAGAAAAAAGCACTTAGAAGGTTTATTAATACATGCTGCGCAATCAACCCCTTTTTATTTTGATTATAAAAACGTAACTGATATTAATGTGTTTCCTGTTATAAGAAAAACGGTTATTCAGGAAAACTTTAAGGATTTCCAATCGATTCCATATACTAAAAAACAAAATTATAAAGTATCTACAAGTGGTTCTACGGGTATTCCATTTTTTCTTTTTCAGAATAAAAATAAAAGAAACAGAAATACAGCTGATGTTTTATACTTTTCTGGTCAATCAAATTTTAAAATTGGAAACAGGTTATACGAACTGGAAGTATGGAGAGCACATAACAAAAAAGGACGTTTTAAATCCTGGTTGCAAAATGTTATACAGTTTGACATTTCCAAACTGACAGATTCCAGAATTTTAAGTTTTATAAATTTGCTTAAAAGATCAAAACAAGAAAAGAATATCCTCGGGTTTGCATCTTCTTATGAGCAAATATGCCAATATTTGGATAGAAATAATTTAAACCTCAGTGACTTAAATATTAATTCTGTTATAGCTAATTCTGAATACCTGAATTATTATACAAAAACATCATTGAGCAAACACTTCAACACTCCTGTCTTATCAAGGTATTCAAGTGAAGAAGTTGGAATTATAGCACAGCAGACAAGTAATTCAACCGAGCATTTTGTAATAAATCATGCTAGTTATCATGTGGAGTTGTTAGACCTAGACAAAGACAAACCAGTAAAACCTGGAGAATTTGGAAGAATTGTGATTACCGATTTGTTTAACTATAGCATGCCTATTATCAGATATGACACTGGTGATATTGCCAAATTGATGGTGCTTGAAAATGGCCAAACTAAATTTGAAAAAATTGAAGGCCGCAAAATGGATCTAATTTATGACACAAAAGGGAACATCGTCTCATCTTTTGTAGTCTATACTAAATTCTACAAGCATTATAAACTGCTAAAACAATATCAATTTATTCAACAAGATGAAAAAGAATATGAAATAAAACTAAATGTATTTGACACATTTCCATACGAAGAGGAGCTGATCGAAAGTATTAAGAGTGATTTTGGAAATGATGCTAAAGTAACGATTACATATGTAGATGAAATACCTTTACTTGCTTCCGGAAAGCGAAAAAAGGTAGTTAACAATTACAACTCTTAATTTATGTTAAAAAAATACTTCTTCACGGTTTCCATCTATACCAATGGTATTTTATTGCTAGGGTTGCTGTTAAGTTTGTTGGTATTTTTAGTTGGTTGTTTTATTTTGCAATAACATCATATCATATATCATTAAAAGCATTATCTAAATCTTGATATTAAAATATTCCTCGTTCTTGTAATATACTTATAAACCATAGGTAATGGGTCTAATAAAGCAAATTTCAAAGGGGTATTGTTTAGTATAAATTTTACTTTAAAAAGAAACGTTATGTTTTGTTTTATTTTCCTCACTAACCCTTTTAAGTTTAAGTACTCTACAAATTTGTATTCTGGTTTAGGGAACACACTACCTATACTAGACAAAGAATATAAATGAGGAAAGTTTACTCCTGCTATTAATGATGCATCTAAAGACACCCAAAATCGCGTATTAACCTCAATAATATTGAATTGTTTGGTGTTTTGATTATATCTCATATCAATATGAGCAACACCACTCCAGTTAAGAGATTTCATAAGCCTTTCTACAACCTGATATAATGCTTCTTCATATAAAAAGAGTAATCCAAATTGAGGTGTAAATTGGCTTTTACCTATCATATTACCTTTTTGAATTGTAGAAGCCAAAATTTCACCGTTTTTGCATAGTACACTGCAATCTATATCATAACCTTCAATATACTCCTGTATAATGTTTATATAATTAAAATTATGGCTGGTAAAATGCTTTTTTAAGTCTTCTTTACTATTGAATATACTAATGCCCTGTCCTCCTCCAAACCCTTCCATAGGCTTTATAATTACAGGAAAGCTTAAGGCATCTACTCTATCTAACTCGGTATTTGATGCTACAATTACACTCTTAGGTCCTGGAATTCTATTTTCTTCCAGATGCTCAGATAAAAATCCTTTATTTATGGCTGTATCAAAATCAGCTAAAGAAGGTAATAATCCCAATCTATCCTGATGTAACACCTTAGTTTTATGCTCTATGAGTATTCTTATACCAGTTTCAAAAATGGGCATTATAACATCTATATCATGTTTTTCTACTTCTTTGTTTATATTATAAATCCAATCTAAATCAGAACTTGTTTGTTCATAATACGAAAACCCCTTTATATGTCTGGAATAACGCATAGGGTTATGCTTTTTATTGGACATAACATAAATTTTCAGGTTTTTCACCTGAGCAAGGCAATTAATAACATATAATAGAATATGACTCTCTCCGTCCGGAATTAATATGGCTTTTTTTTGCTTTTTCATTTTTAGCTATTTATATATTACTCAAATCAGCTGACCTTTTCGTTTTTTCAGCAATAACGGAAGAAAGAATAAAATAGTTATCCAGATTAAAGAAATATGAATGAAATTCATTAAAAAACCATTGAACAAATATCTTATTAGCAAATCTAATAAAAACAGAAAGATATAGAAATTAGTGTTATATAAAAGAAATAACCTTAATGCATCCCAATTTGAAACTGTTGTGTTTTTAATTTCAACTTCAAGCCATTTATTATTTTTTAAAACTCTATTCTCAAAGCTAAATGTATCATTGAAATTCAAAAAACTAAAAAGTTTTGTGACAAAAGGTTCTTTTAACTTATTAAAACTTACTCGAATGATTCCTGGTATATGATTAATAAAAATTAATAGAATTATTAATATATCTTCATAAAAATGACCAAACCTAAATGCTGTTAGCGTATATAAAAAAGTATGAAACAATAATATCATCCATGTAACTAAACGATGTTTTTTCTTAAACAAGACAAGTACTGCAATGCTTATTTCAACAAGCATAGCTACCCATGATAATAGCTTTGCAAGCCACATTTCGGGTAGCAGATCCGACATGTATATATATACATGGGTTTCTCTTGCATTTGCAAGCCAATTATGCATAAATTGTCCATTCCACCAGTCTACTTGAAGCATTTTATTAATTGCAGCACCAAAATATAGTATACTAATTTGCATAAATAATAGCCATGGTGTTTGTTTTTTATCAATAAGACTTGCCAATATTAATATACAGGCACAAATGAAATAATGGTTTGCAAAATTAGGCTTAGATGCTAATAATACAAAAGCAATCGTTAACCCTAAAACAAAGGACATATATCTAACCTTAAAATTAAAAAGCATAAATATTCCTGAAGTAAAAAATAGAGTTCTTAGCGTATTTTTATAAACATTTGGAAAATCATTAAACTTGTCCAGATAAGAAATAAAAGGGATATAGGGATCATTTATAATGGCATAGAAACCATGAAAAACCAATAACAAAAAAACTAGTTTACACATTAAGAGCACGTTTGGCCTCATACTAGTATTTACAAACCCTAACGGAAAAAAGGGAGACGAGGTAATTACTTTAAAGTCCATATTTGCTGTTTTTGTCCATTTATAGAATATTTAACTACTACTTTTGCATTATCGTTTAAGCCGTAAGTGGACTCATATTGTTTAATGATATCAAACACATTATTTATAGATCTTTTCTCCCATCCAATAGATCTATAATGGTATCGCTCTTGTATTTCTTTTTTGGTTAGCTTTTTATTGTTAATGACTACTTCAACCTCCATTTGAGTATGTTGGTCATAAGGAGCCCAACAAAAAAAGCGTTCGGGAACAAAACGAGCATAAATGATTAATAGCACCTGGAATAGTAAGAATGTAATGCCCAAAAAATATCTAATTTTCATACTGCTTAAGATATTATTATAAATTTATCATACTTAATTCAAAAATCCATACCCCTACCTATTTCTAAAAACTCACTTAAAACCGTCTCAAAAACAGGGCCGTTTGCCAGTTGATGAATCCTAATATCTTGTTTATACGTATTATATTCTATTAAAACCGGATCACTATCTTCATCAACAGCAATATCCCAAGAAATAATTTTAAAATAAGGCACTTTTTTATGTAATTCTTTAACTATAGACAAAACCTTATTATGTGAAGGAATACCAAAACCTTTTAAAACAAAACCTGACTCTGTCTTATTTACCCGTTTTCCAGTCCCGTAGTAACCATATTCTTTCAAACATCCTTTATCATCTATGCCACACACCATACCCCCACTAGAGTTATTATCTGTAAACTTGCCAGATTTGCCTATTCTTAAAATTGTCGACAATATATAGACTTGGTTATCTTTTAAATAACTCATTATTCTTAAGGTATTCAAAGAACTTGCATTGAGTAGCTTTAATTGTTTATTCTGACTTACCACTCTTTGAATAATAAAGTCTTTATTAAATAATCTTAAAAGTTTATCCATAGACAAATCTTTGTATGTTGTAACAGAACCGCTAATATTAAAATCGATTACCTGCCTACCCCCTCCCGACTCTATCGATGGTTTAATTACTAGTTTTTCAGATGTTTCCACACATATTTCCATGGCTGTTTTTTTACTAACCAATTCGCCATCAGTATAATAAAATCCATTTATATTCTTTACAACGCTTTGAGGTTGTTTATATCCCTTGAACAAAACTTCCGATAGGTTTTTATCCAAAAGTGACGGCCATTGTTTAGACTCATTTAAACGAGCTGCTACAAATGCATGAAAAATATCATCGGGAATGTACTTAACAGAAAAATGCTTATTTGATGCTATAAAAAACTGATGCCAATATAACTTTACACGATACCCCTGTTTTTTATAATATTGTTCAATCTCTTTTTTTTGATTTTTATCTAAGTATGGTACTTCGTTAACCTTATTTATTCCTCTAATCTTATTCCTGTAATGTGCTATTAAATTAAAGCGTAATAAACTTGCTTTGGTCTTTATTATAAAGCTTAAGAATAACCTCTTAAAGAAGTGGTATATTGACATTGAAGCAATGTTTTTAATTTTATACATCAATCTTAATGTAAACTATATGATTAATAAAACTTAATCGTTTAAAATATTTATTTGCTAGATGAAGCACAATAATTATATTAAGGCTAAAGGCAAAAACCAGCCATCATTAAACTTACAATAATAAATCCTTGTACCACATCTATTCTTAAAAGTTACAACCCTCACATTTCATATATCTAGTGTATTCTTTTATAGTAATTGTACAGGCTATTTTTTGTCAATTCATCCCAGATTATATACAACGGGGAAATATGATTTCCACCTATTCATCGAATTATTAAGGGTTTAGCCTAAAATTTAATGCCTAACAAGTTTTCTCTATTATTTTTATGATTAATAATTGCTGTTATTCAAATACTTACTAACTTAATAAATTTTATTCATGAAAAAACAAATTACTATTTTATTAGGAATCAGCTTGTTTTTTGTATCCTGCCAAACTGAAAAGTTAGATAACACAGAAAATGCTGTGTTCGGGGACGAAAATATAAGTTCTGACAAAAGAGACAAAGAAAAAGAGCCTAAAGCTTTAAGTGAATGTAAAGTTATTGACTTAAATAGATGTGACGGAGTCCAACCCTCAGGAAATTTTTGGTGGCCTAGCCACCCAACTGACTGGAACAATGGATATTTCGGATCAACCGATGATCATCATATGACTTTTACGACTTACGATGATGGGACTGCTAGTATTAAGGGGGCTACCGTTTTAGGTAGTTGTGTGGTTGAAGTTGATGTCTGGTTAAAAGACAAAAAAGATTGGGTCACTTTTAGTGCTGACGGTGGGTCATTTAAAGATGAACCCAATGATTGTACTAATGTAGTCAAAGAAGACTTATACTATTATGTGATTGATTCATCAAAAAGTACCATTACAGCTTCAGGAGGAGACTGTTTAGAAGAAGGTACTTTTGGTGTTGAACAACGTCCAGATCCAAATGATCTTAATACACCTCACTTAGGTGTTTTAGTTGGTCCTGGAGCAGGTTTATTTGACGACTCAGACCCGACTAAAGATGGATTAAGCACATGGGGTTGGTTAACTAATGATTCTGGCGAACGTTTATGGATATTTGATTTCAATTTCAATTTTGAATGTGAAGAAGAAGGAGAAGGGGGTTGCGAAACTGCATTCGCAAAAGGGAACAGTGATAATGACTCTACTTGCTTCATAGAAGACGGTTTCAACAGATGGGGATGGACTATAGGGCCTCTTTCTGAGGGAGAATATACGTATGATATTTACGCTGGTGCCGGACAATGTGATACTGACAAAGGAGCTCTAGTTGGTACTGCGGATGTTAAATATGATAATGGAGAAGTAACCGTAACATATAACATAGATGACGCTTATACAGTAAGTGAAACCCACACCTATGCTGGAAAAAACAGCTATCCGACTAAAAAAGGAGAAGACACTGTCGCTCCAGGACAATATACCATAACACCTAATTTATCTGGTGATATATATGTGATTGGACATATTGTGGTTTGTGAACAATAGCCTATTCAATATTAAATAATATAAAATTGTAAAAGCCAGAGAAAACAAAAATTCTCTGGCTTTTACTATTGAAATCATCTTGATTTTATTTAATGAAATAGAAAAAGTCAATATGAATTCGAAACTAATACTAATCGATGATCCTTAACAAATCAGAGAATTCAATAATAGTGTGCTTAGCTAAATATTCTTTGGTTACTAATGTCTTATCTTGTTTATGTATGTTTGAGCCATTATCGACCAGACAAATTGTAGTCCAATTAAGTTGGTTGGGAGTTACAAAATCTTTTTTAATATTATCACCAACATAATAGTAATGAGCTTCTCCTAAAGCTCGTTCGAAATATTTATAGTTATTCATATTTGGTTTTTCACTACCAAATTCTTCAGATATCACAATTTCGGAAATCCACGTACTAAGCCCTAAAGCTTTTATTTTATTACGTTGTTGTATGCTCCTACCATCTGTTAATAAGCCTAAGCCTGCAATATTGCTATTACTTTTTAATTGATTCAATACATTTATTCTATCATCAGACAGTTTTATGTTTGGTTTATGGTTTCTGTATATATTTAGTAATTCTTTTATGCTTAGCAAGCATTTATAATCATTGATTATCGCTTCAAAAACATTCTCACCATTATAAAAATAGTTTAGCATGCTATTATAAACAGTTATACTTTCAACATCAGAGTTACTAGTAACTATACTTGATATTTCGATAAAAGCAGATTTTAAAAAATCAACTTCATTATAAAGCGTATCATCTAAATCAAAAACGATTATTTTTTTATCATTCATAATTATGAACTAATATTTCGTCATCATATCTAAGCATAAGCAAGTTTTCTTCCCAATCATCATAATAATGCAGCGCTTCGTTTAAAATATACTCCTGAATAATCCATTTAGGGTAGTTACCACCAGCTAAATAAGATAACGGAAAACCACCCCCAAACCTTGGGTTAATCTCAATACCAAAAATAGTCCGATGTGTTTTATGTATAAATAATTGAACCGTTAAGCATCCTCTAGCTCCTTCTAAAAAACTGAAATTAGTTTCAATTAAAGTTTTTATTTCATTCTTTCTCGTAACGCCCTTACTAATTTCTCCTCCCCTAGTTTCAATTCGTTTTCTTGGTATAACACATTTTAGGATACTATCTTTATCATAATACAAATCACAAGTATATTCGTTATAAACATCATGATCCAAGTATTCAAAAAAACAAAACGAATCATCCTCTTCATGATATTTGGATATCTGATTTTTATTCTTGATAACATAGTTTTCATTACTACTACTACCCTCTATTGGTTTAATAAATATTGGTAGTTTATAATTATCTTTTGAATAAACTTTTGGGATTTGCACATTTAACTGATCGAATAAACTTTGAGTCTTTAACTTATTATTACATTTATTAATAAAATCCTGACTTGATACTACTAATTGAATATCTAACTCCGAGAATTTCACTTCATTCTTTGCCAATACTAAAAGCTCAGTATCTATAGTAGGGATTATTAAGTTTATATTGTTTTCAATGCTTATTTTTAATAAAGAGGCTATATAATCAGGGTTTTCAATTTCACAAATCTTGAATGCCTTATCAGATATTTGGCTTGCTGCAGAAATATCGGGTGATGCATCTACTACAAATACCTTTCCTGACGAATCAATTTTCGTTAATTCATTTTTAAATGCTTTAACTAATGAAACTCTTCTTCCCGCAGAAGTTATTAAAATATTAGTCATTTTATGTGGTTAGTAATTAACATTAAATAATTTACAAAAATTTCTTTATCCTGTAAAATGGGTTTATTAATAAAAAAGCTAAATAATATAAATACTTAACATTAAAAAAGTTTGTGATTAGTAAGTAAACGATTCCATTATAATCTTTTCCTATAAAAGATTTCAAAGGATACACTTTTATTTTAGCAATATTGTTAATTATTACTTTAATTTCAGCTAATTTTATTGTAGATTTCAATATTCTCACCATCATAAAAAATACGTAGGATTGCTGTCTGGATTTTAATCTTTCAATACATAATTTGTTTTCAACAGTAACAGGAATACTTTCAATTAAAGGCTTGTATTTAATAACTACATCTTCCATATCATAAATCATTTTTAATTTATTACTGGAAGACTTGCTAGTCATAATCGAGTTTTCCCTTTTAAAATATCTATGAGCGTCAATTGGTATATGAGCTATTGTTTTCGATTTAATTAATAAAGACGCCGTAAAAATGGCATCCTCTAAAAAACGTCCTTCAACAAATGTAATGCCTATCTCACTCAAATAGCCTCTCTTAATAATATACCACCACGCTTCATTTCTAAAACCTACATGACCTATATAATCGATTCCATGCATTGTATTTAAAGAAAACGCCTCATCGTTATTTGTATTTGATTCATCCAGATCAAATAGAGGTGTTACTGTCGAATTAAATGTTATAACATCCAAATCGTATTTGTATCCATGTAATAAAATAGTTTTTAAAACATTTTTTGCCAGGTAATCATCCGAATCTATAAAATAAATATAATCGCCTTTAGCAAGTTTAATTCCTTCATTTCTAGTGGCTCCTAATCCTTTGTTTTTTTGATTATAAAGCGCCATATTAGGACAATTCTCTAAATACGTTTTTATGATTGATACCGAATTGTCTTTTGAACCATCATTTATTAAAATAATCTCATAATCAGAAGGCTCAAGCCCTTGATTTAAAATACTATCCAGACATGTTCGAATATACTTTTCAACATTATAAACAGGAATTATAACACTTAATTTCATCTGTAAAGCTTGATCTTAAGAACATTAAACAATGTCGCTAATTTATATAGGATAAATTCATTATTTAATATTTTGGTTAGTATTTTATAATGCAATGAATTATGTTCTTTTCCCAAAAAGTTTGTTATAGGGTAAGCCTGAACTGCTTTTAATGCCTTAATCTGCTCTTTTATCTTTTTTGTGTTTAGATTAAGTCTAATCATCTTTAACAAAGTAAAAAAAGTCAATGCATCTCTACGAAACATTAAGTTATCCATGATGGCTTTTTTCTGGCTACCGTTTTTAAATTGAATATTATTTATAAACTTACTATAATCATAAATTGATATAAACATATTCTCTATTTGTTTCTTTCTTTTGCTTAAATCTTTGTTCCTCATTATAGAGTCAGTCGTTTGCACGTATCTATGTATAGACTCTTGCACATAAATCATTTTTTTGGTTAGTGATAAAAGCTTTAATGTAAAAGTAGTATCTCCAAAATATTCATTAGCATCAAACCAGAGTCCATTACTTTTTATAAAAGTCGTTTTAACAAAATACCACCATATTTCATGTCTTAAATATCTATAATCTTTCAAAAATTTCATTCCAGACATTGTATCAGAAACTGTTAGTTTATTATCAAAACCTAACAAATCCAATTCTATGGTTTCTAAAGTTCCAAACCCTAAAACATCTACGTCATTTTGAAATGCAATTTTTAACAAAGCCCCCAATGAATTATGTACAATATAATCATCTGCATCAATATTGTATATATATTTGCCTTTGGCTAATTTGAATAATTTATTTCTTGTTGAATAAGTCCCTACATTTTCTTCTTCATGCAAAATTATATTCGAGCTTTTTAATTGATATTTTTTTACCAATTCGACCGAATTATCGGTTGACCCATCGTCCATAACAATAATTTCATATTCATCTTTAGAGATATCCTGATTCAATAAGCTATCGAGACAATTCCCAATATACTTGTTAGCATTATACATTGGAATTAATATACTTAATTTCATTTAGTTGAGTTGTTCTTGTCTCTATAAAAATAGATTTAATAAAACTCAATATTAAACTTAATCGTTAAGGTTCAAAATATGTCTTTAAAATAAAACTGAATTTATTTTTAAATAGGTATTTCAAATCCTATTTTTGTTAAAAATAGAATAACTATGATAACTTCCGATCAAATAAAAGATCTTAATTCCCGCCTTGACAAACTAAGGCACTATCTTTGACGTAGACGCCAAACTTATAGAAATACAAAACGAAGAAGAACAAACGTTCGACCCTAATTTCTGGAATGATTCAAAAACGGCAGAAGCGATTATGAAATCGCTTCGAGTAAAGAAAAAATGGGTTGAAGACTATAATACCATAAAAACATTTATTGAAGATTTAGATATTCTTTACGAATTTTATAAAGAAGGAGAAGCTACCGCAGAAGAAATAGAAAAACTATACATTAAAGTTTCCGATTTACTAGAAAACATTGAATTTAAAAACATGTTATCTGAAGAAGGAGACAGCTTAAGTGCTGTGTTACAAATTACTGCTGGAGCTGGAGGTACAGAGAGTTGTGATTGGGCCAGTATGTTAATGCGTATGTATTTAATGTATGCCGAAAAAAATGGTTTTAAAGTAAAAGAACTTAACTTTCAAGAAGGCGATGTCGCCGGAATAAAAACAGTTACTTTAGAAATTGAAGGTGATTTTTCATTTGGTTGGTTAAAGGGAGAAAACGGTGTACATCGTTTAGTTAGAATTTCTCCTTTTGACAGTAATGCCAAACGCCATACAAGCTTTGCCTCCGTTTATGTATATCCACTAGTAGATGATACTATAGAAATTGAGATCAACCCTGCAGATATAGAAATTACAACAGCACGATCAAGTGGTGCCGGCGGACAAAATGTTAACAAAGTTGAAACTAAAGTACAGTTAACTCATAAACCAACAGGTATTCAAATTTCATGTTCCGAAACCCGTTCGCAACACGACAACAGAGCACGTGCTATGCAAATGCTTAAGTCTCAATTATATGAAATTGAATTACAAAAACAACTGGCACAACGTGACGATATTGAAGCTGGCAAAATGAAAATTGAATGGGGAAGTCAAATTCGTAATTACGTAATGCATCCTTATAAACTAGTAAAAGATGTGAGAACAGCTTACGAAACTGGTAATGTAGATGCTGTTATGGATGGAAATAT
The DNA here is from genome assembly GCF_030540835.1 of Flavivirga aquimarina. Lineage (GTDB taxonomy): Bacteria > Bacteroidota > Bacteroidia > Flavobacteriales > Flavobacteriaceae > Flavivirga > Flavivirga aquimarina. Next base: position 157,305 of record NZ_JAUOEK010000142.1, read on the forward strand.
TGACGCCTTTTTAAAATCATATTTAATGATGATGGGGCAAAAAGTAGAAGACGATAATCAATTATGAATAAAATAGACACTATAATTTTCGACCTCGGTGGAGTTTTAATAGATTGGCAACCTGAATACGTTTTTTTAGACGAATTTAACGGAGATAGAAAAAAGATGCAATGGTTTTTCGATAACATTTGCACCAGTGATTGGAACGAAAATCAAGATGCTGGCTACCCTATGGCTAAAGCTACCGAAGAGCGTGTAGCTCTTTTTCCAGAACATGAAAAACTCATTAGAATGTTTTATGGCAGATGGGTAGAAATGTTAGGAGATGCTATTGAAGGAACAGTAAAAATTCTAGACAAATTTATTAAATCTGATGCTTATAAAGTGGTTGCTTTAACCAATTGGAGTGCAGAAACATTTCCTATTGCTTTAGATCGCTTTGATTTTTTACAATGGTTTGACGGTATTATTGTTTCTGGTGAAGAAAAAACCAGAAAACCATTTAAAGAAATTTATGACCTTACCCTAAATCGATACAATATAATAGCCGAAAACTCAATTTTTATTGATGATAACTTAAGAAACATAGAGGTTGCTAAAGAACTGGGAATAAACGGTATTCAATTTAAATCTCCCGAGCAACTTATCCAACAATTAAAACACTATAATATTCATTTGTAATGATTAAAATATACCATAATAACCGCTGTAGTAAATCACGTTGCGGATTGGAAATTCTTGAAAACTCCGGAAAACCTTTCGAAGTAGTTAAATATCTAGAAGATAATCTTTCTGCAAAAGCTCTAAAAGACATCATTGCGCTTTTAGGAATCAAACCCATCGATTTAGTTAGAAAAAATGAACCCATTTGGAAAAGTGATTTTAAAGATAAAACTTTAACAGATCAGGAAGTTATTGATGCTATGGTTAAAAACCCAAAGCTTATAGAACGTCCTATAGTTATAAATGGCAAAAAAGCAGTGATAGGAAGACCACCAGAATTAATTTTAAACATTATTAAATAAACTTTTATGTAAGGTTTAAATCGTATTATCTACTTAAGAGATTAATTATTTTACTTATTTATTTTATAGATATGATTATAATTTATCACAAACCTAAGTGTAGAATAGCGGGAAAATGTATCAAATTACTTGAAACAAAATTTAATGGACAACATGACATAAGGTATGAAGGTCTAGCGTTATCAGAGGAAAAACTAAAAGAAATTTTAAAATTACTTAATTATAGACCTATAGATATTATAAAAACCAGTCAGATTATTTGGAAGACTTTACTAAGAAATCTAGACTTTACGGACGAAGAGCTAATTAAAATTATTCTGCAATATCCAAGTCTGTTAAAAAACCCCATAATTATAAACGGCAATAAAGCGATAATAGGAAGACCTCCCGAAGTCATTCTCGACATTCTATAGCATAAAATACATTTTGTTTTTAACATAAGTTTAACCAAAGCGCGTTAAACCATGGTATAAATTTGCCGTCAAAGTACCTAAACCAATCTCATGAGGCAAACCATATTTTTATCTATAACTATTAGCTTATTTACAAATATTTTATCAGCCCAAAGGCCTGAATCAAAAGAAGTAAATATTACAGGAAAAGTTATAGACAAAGAAACCAAAGAACCGCTAGAGTATGCTACAATTGCGCTCTTCAATAAAAGACAAAACAAAATAGTTACCGGAGGTATTACAGACATCAATGGAAATTTTAGTATTGATGTATTAAGTGGTATCTATGATATTTCAATTGAATATATTTCATTTAAAACAATCACAATACCAAACAAAAAATTAAGTACTTCAGAAAACATAGGAACATACTTATTAGAAATAGACACAGAATCATTAGCAGAAGTAGAGATTATAGCCGAACGTACTACAGTAGAATTAAAACTTGATAAGAAAATCTATAACATTGGAAAAGATTTAACCGTTAGAGGTGGTACCGTAAGTGATGTATTAGATAATGTGCCATCAGTTTCTGTAGATGTTGAAGGTAATGTAGCCTTGAGGGGCAACGATAACGTTCGTATTTTAATCAATGGAAAGCCTTCTGGCTTGGTCGGTTTAAATTCTACAGATGCACTACAACAACTTCCTGCCGAAGCTATAGAAAAAATAGAAATTATTACATCTCCTTCGGCACGCTATGATGCAGAAGGTACTGCAGGAATCTTAAACATTATATTACGCAGAAGCAAATTACAAGGCTTAAATGGCGCTATAACTACTAATGCAGGGTACCCAACTTCTGCAGGAGTTTCTGGTAATATTAATTATAGAACCGGAGACTTTAATTTTTTTAATACTACAGGATATAGCTATAGAGAATCTCCTGGAAATGCTTTAACAGAAACACAATATTTTAATGAATATTTTGATGAAGATTTATTAGTTGATGTTAATGATCCGGATACATTTATTAATGAAAAGCGAATATTCGACAGACAAAGAAAAAGCCTTACAACAAACTTTGGTTTAGAATGGTATATAAATGATACAGCTTCATTAACGGCCTCTTTTGTGCATAGAAATAGCGATAACACCTCCAATACTAGCAATACAATTACAGAACTTGATATTGATGGTAGTCTATTAAGTGAGTCTATTCGTTTAGAGCCCGAATTAGAAGATGACAAAACGATTCAGTACTCCATAAATTTCGACAAACAATTTAATGGAAATAGTGAACATAGATTAACGTTCGATTTTCAATATGAAACCAGTACAGAAGATGAAAATGCCATAATAACTCAAGATGGTGATGATGCTGAACAAGTTAGAACTCTAGAAGAACAAAATGAAATTCTTTTACAAACAGATTATACGCTCCCTATTGGAGAAAATGCTCAATTTGAAGCAGGTTATAGAGGAACATTTAACGAATTAAATACAGATTACACCTTAAAATTTAATGAAAATGATGCTTTTGTTTTAGATACTAATGCTAGTAATAATCTTATATATAGAGAATATGTTAATGCTGCTTATAGCCAATTTGGGAGTAAGATAGCTAACAAATTCTCATTCCTTTTAGGACTAAGAATGGAATCTACGCGCATTACTATTAATCAAATTACCAGTGGTGATTTTGATCGTAAAAATTATGTCGAATTTTTCCCTACAGTAAACTTAGCTTATGAAGTTTCTGAAGATCAAAGTTTTATACTAGGATACAATAGAAGAATTAGCCGCCCACGTTCTCGTTATATCAACCCATTTCCTTCTAGAAGTAGTGCAACCAACTTATTTCAAGGAAACCCAGATATAGATCCTAGTTTTTCTAATACAGTAGATTTAGGTTATTTAAATAGTCTTGAAAAATTAACATTAAACTCATCAATTTACTTTAGCCGTTCTACCGATGTATTTACATTTATAACAGAAGCTACTGGGGATTTTGCAATAGTTAATGGAACCGAAGTACCTGTTATTAGAAGAACACCTATAAACTTGGCAACTAACGATAGGTTGGGATTCGAGTTCACACTTACTTACAGGCCAAATAAAAAATGGAACTTAAACGGTAATTTCAATTTATTTGATTCTAAAACCAGAGGCAGTCATAATGATGTTATTTACGACGCAGATAATTTAAGCTGGTTTGTTAGGTTAAATAATAAATATACATTACCAGGAGATATAGATTGGCAAACACGCTTATTTTATATGGGACCAACAGAAGATGCTCAAAATTTACGTAAAGGTATGTTCTCATCAAATCTTGCTTTTAGCAAAGACTTATTTAAGAGCAAGGCATCGCTGGCTTTTTCTATAAATGATTTATTTAATAGCAGAAAACGTATCGTAGAATCATTTACAGATTCGTTTAATAGCTATGGTGAGTTTCAAAGAAGAGAACGTAGTTTTAATATCTCTTATACACATAGGTTTAATCAAAAGAAAACACGAGAGAATGAAGGCCGAAGAGGCAATAATGGAGGTGACGAAGACTTCGGTTTTGAAGGATAATATCAGCAGGATAGATAATACTTAAAACAAAAAAAGGAAACTAAAATAATTAGTTTCCTTTTTTTTATAATTTAATATTATGTTTAAGCTTGACGTTTAGCTTTCTTTTCTGCTCTTATTTCTTTAATTCTTTCAATTAAAGAACCTCCAATCCAATAAGGAATTACAAAAGTTAATAAAAAAATCATTAACCAAAATCCTATTGTTAAAATGGTTAAAAATGCTAAAAATCCTAAATATTGATCAAAATCAAACATAATTGTAAGTGTCTTTTAAAAATCTTTTGCAAAGATAGCGTAAAGCTAATTGTTATACAATATCAAATTAAAATTTATTAGTAAAACTACTTCTTGGACTTGTCCCAAGAATATTTGCTCCTCCTAGTTTAAATTAGGTTGTGGTGTCATTCTTAAATAAGGCTTAACTTCTTTAAACCCTTTAGGGAATATTGCCGGAATATCTTCGGTTGCTACTGCAGGCACTACCACACAATCATCACCATTGTTCCAGTTTGCTGGTGTTGCTACTTTATGATATGCCGTTAGTTGTAACGAATCGATAACACGCAATAGTTCATCAAAATTTCTTCCTGTAGATGCCGGATATGTAATAGTAAGTTTTACTTTTTTATCAGCACCTATTACAAAAACAGATCTCACTGTTAGTTTGCTATCTGCATTAGGATGAATCATATCGTACAACTCGGAAACTTTTCGGTCTTCATCTGCAATTATAGGAAAATTAACTGTAGTATTCTGCGTTTCATTAATGTCGTTAATCCATCCGTTATGCGAATCAATGCCATCAACACTAAGTGCCACTACCTTTACATTACGCTTATCAAATTCTGCTTTATATTTTGCTACAGTTCCTAATTCAGTAGTACAAACAGGTGTATAATCTGCCGGATGCGAAAATAAAATCCCCCAGCTATCCCCCAACCAATCATGAAAATTTATATTTCCTTCGGTAGATTGTGCAGTAAAGTTTGGAGCTTCGTCACCTAATCTAATTGTTGCCATAATTATAAAATTTTAATAGTTATATTCAGTTTAATATTAATCTAGCTAAGATACCAAATTTTAATATGGTTTTTTCTTTTATCTCGTTATATAAGTGTTAAAAAAATCTTTTAAAAACTGATAGTTATCATAATAAAATACAATTGAAAACAACTAACTTAGCAGCTCAAATTTAATTATTACAACGATGAGTTTTAGAATAGAAAAAGATACCATGGGCGAGGTAAAAGTACCTGCCGATAAACTTTGGGGAGCACAAACCGAACGTTCTAGAAATAACTTTAAAATTGGCCCATCTGCATCCATGCCATTAGAAATAGTTTATGGTTTTGCATATTTAAAAAAAGCAGCGGCATATACCAATTGTGAATTGGGAGTATTACCAATTGAAAAACGCGATTTAATTGCTACAGTATGTGATGAGATTTTAGAAGGTAAGCATGACGACCAATTTCCGTTGGTTATTTGGCAAACAGGTTCGGGAACTCAAAGCAATATGAATGTAAATGAAGTTATTGCCAACAGAGCACATCAAATAGCCGGAAAAGTAATTGGTGAAGGCGATAAAACCATTCAACCTAATGATGATGTGAATAAATCACAATCTTCTAACGACACCTTCCCTACCGGTATGCATATAGCCGCATATAAAAAAATTGTAGAAACTACGATTCCCGGTATTAAACAATTACGAAATACTTTAAAAAATAAATCTGAAGATTTTAAAGCCGTTGTAAAAATTGGACGTACACATTTAATGGATGCCACGCCACTTACGCTGGGGCAAGAACTTTCAGGATATGTAGCACAATTAGATCATGGCATTAAAGCTCTGGAAAACACTTTGCCACATTTAAGCGAATTAGCACTAGGTGGTACTGCAGTTGGAACCGGACTAAACACACCAAAAGGTTACAGTAAGCTTGTTGCTGAATATATCGCAGAGTTTACAAATTTACCATTTGTAACAGCGCCAAATAAATTTGAAGCTTTAGCTGCTCATGATGCTTTGGTAGAGACTCATGGTTCTTTAAAACAATTGGCCGTTTCTTTAAATAAAATTGCTAATGATGTTAGAATGATGGCTTCTGGTCCTCGTTCTGGTATAGGAGAAATTATTATTCCGGCCAACGAACCAGGAAGCTCTATCATGCCCGGAAAAGTTAATCCAACACAATGCGAGGCTTTAACTATGGTTTGCGCACAAGTTATGGGTAACGACGTTGCTGTTTCGGTTGGTGGTATGCAAGGCCATTACGAATTAAATGTTTTTAAACCAGTAATGGCGGCTAACGTATTACAGTCTGCACAACTTTTAGGAGATGCATGTATTAGCTTTGATGTAAATTGTGCCATAGGTATTCAACCTAACCACGATGTTATAAAAACATTGCTAAACAATTCTTTAATGCTTGTTACAGCACTAAATACCAAAATTGGGTATTATAAAGCTGCAGAAATTGCTAATACGGCACATAAAAATGGCACAACTTTAAAAGAAGAAGCTATCAATTTAGGCTATGTTACTGCTCAAGATTATGATGATTGGGTTAAACCAGAAGACATGGTTGGGAGCTTAAAATAAATCATTACTATTATATAAAAAAACAGGTAAAATTATATTTACCTGTTTTTTTTTGGTTGGTTAGTTAATTATCAATCCTTTATATATACAATAAAAGGAAATCTGACCAAATATATAATTAAACATATAAGTAAAAATTAACAAATGTTAATTCCTTCCTATTTTTTTTCTAATTCTACTTAATTGTACTGGAGTTATACTTAAATATGATGCTATATGATATTGTGGAATTAAATCATCTACTTCAGGTATTCTCCTTCTCAATTTTAAATATCGCTCCGTCGCATTCATAGAAATAAATTCCAATTGTCGCTCTTCATATTTAATAAAAATGGACTCTAATATTTTATTATATAAGTTACTAATAGTAATATCTTCACGACAAAGTTTTGTGATTTCATCAAAACTTAATTCATACACTTTACACTCAGTAAGTGTTTCGTAAGTCAATTTTGAAGGTTGTTTTTTTATTAAGGCTGTAAGCGATCCAACAAAACTATAAGCCATAAAAAAACTCTTATTAAATTCTTTTCCTTCTTCAGAACTAAGGTAAGCACGTACAATCCCAGATGTGAGCAGATAAATTTTCCCAGGAACCTCACCAGAACTATCTATTTGAAAGCCTTTCTCAAATTTTTTATACGTTGATATATTTGCAAGCTTATTAAAAGTTTCTTCTGAAACATTTAAAAATGAATTTACAAAAATGGCATATGGATTCATTTACTATAATTTTAACTATATAAAAATTGTTTAGGAGTGTGTTTTGTAACCGTAGAAAACAGGCTCAAATTAATTTGTTGTGCTATCCAATATTATTTGAGTACATTCTAAAATAGCACCTTTTACTTTTGTACCATTTATTAATTCACTTATCTATCAATTTGCAAATAATATATTTATATACATCCTTCACTATCATTTAGACAACTCAGATCAAATTATTCATTAAATGCATGTTTTCTTGAAAATCCCCCTTGATTATTTCCTTTTGCAGATTTGAAACTTTAACAAAATTAGTGTTTTTTTTGATCATTTTTTTTAACAACCTCTAATTTATAATGTATTAAAATAAGAATTATTTAAAGTTATCTAGTCACAACATCATATAGAGTTCTTTAATAAAAACAAAAAAGCCTCACTATTTCTAGTGAAGCTTCTTCTTGCTTAAGTGTTAATAATAATTTACTCTAATGTAAATTCTGAGCTAGATACTAAATCTTTTTCGTTAAAAACATTTACAATGTAACGTCCTTTTTCAAAGTTCTTTTTTCCTTTCGATGCTACAAATTCGCATATATTAAGGCTAGCATTCTCATAGTTAAACTTACTTATAATACTATAACTTAATGCTTTTTGATTAAAATTAACTTGTTCATTTAAACCTAAAGTATTGTTTTTTGGGTCTATAACCTGTATGTACAATTCTTGGTCTCCAGCTTGAACTAAGCTATTCTTAGCAACAGTAAAACATACTCTAATTTTATCTGTACGAGAAGCTCTTTCTGTTGGTATTAATTTACCAGAAGTTCTTTCAATAACCCCAAATCCTTTTAAACCAACCGTATTTAATACTGCTGCATTTTCAACAACTTCGGCTAAAGCATTATTTTGAACTAATAAAGAGTCTGTAAATATTGTACGTTCTTCTAAACGCACACGAGTACTATCTAAAGACGTTGCTAAATATGAGTTTTCAACTCTTAAAGAATCATTTTGTGCTAACAATACATCCATTTCTTTTTGTAAAGACTGGTATTTCTTTTTATACCTCCATAAACTTCTAACGTTTGTTTCAGAAATTTTTAATGAGTCTATTAAACCCTGGATACGAGATCTTGCATCAGATAAGTTTTTGTTTGCTACATCATTTTCACTAATAGCAACATCATATTGTTTTGCCATAGCATTTAAATCGTTCATAACCAATTGCTTTTCTTCTGTTAAATCTTTTTGCACCTGATTACTGCTTCTATACAAATTCATTGTATAAAATCCGGTTCCTAAAAATAAAACTAATGCGATCCCTAATGCTATCTTAAGTCCCTTAATACTTTTGTCGTTTTCCATAATTACTTGTTTTTAAAAGTCTAGTGTTATTATAATTTTATTAGTTAAAATTTTTAATGCAATAAACAAATAATTGGTGTATTTTTAGTACTCAATAAAATTTATTTATTAAATGGACAACCTGGTTTTATTTAAAAATTCTTCACTAAATAAATTAATAAACAAACGCCTTGGTGAATCCAAATTTGGTCAACATATTAAAATATTAACCAGCATTTCCAATATATACGAACAACTTAAAAATTTGGATGTTGTTTATGTAATTATTGGTTTGCCAGAAGATGTTGGCGTGTTTGCTAATCATGGAAAAACAGGAACTTCAAAGGCTTGGGAAGCCACCCTTAAAGTTTTGTTAAACATCCAAAGTAACCAGTATACGATGGCTGACAAAGTTTTAATATTGGGGCATCTAGACTTTACTTCAGAAATATTGGATATATCAGAATTGGATATTTCTAATAAAAAAGATCTTTTAAAAGCCAGAAAAATAGTTTCGAAAATTGATAGCCAAGTGTCATTTATTATAAACCAAATAATTCTAGCTGGTAAAAAACCTATCATTATTGGTGGCGGACATAATAATGCTTATGGAAATATAAAGGGTGCATCGTTAGCACTAAACAATCCTATAAATGTTATTAATTTTGATGCGCATTCCGATTTTAGACCCGAAGAAGGAAGACATAGTGGTAATGGATTTAGCTATGCCTATGCTGAAGGCTTTTTAAAAAACTATTTTATTTTTGGTCTGCATGAAAACTATACATCGGATAAACTATTTAAAACGTTGAATAAATTAAAGTCTATTAAGTACAATACATTTGAATCGTTAGAAATTAGAAAAGAACTCGAATTTAAAGAAGAGTTAAAACGCGCTTTGAACCATATTTCCGAAGCACCATTTGGCATAGAAATAGATTGTGATGCTATCGAAAACATTCCAAGTAGTGCCATGACTCCAAGTGGTTTTAGTGTTAACAAAACAAGACGTTTTTTAAATTTTTTCGCCAAACAAGATAATGCTTGTTACTTGCATATTTGTGAAGCGGCTCCAAACAAAAAGTCTCGTACTATGGTTGGGAAACTTATCACCTATTTAATTACAGATTTTATAAAAGTATAATTTTATTTTCAGATAATTTAATTAATTACATATATTTGCATAAGCACTTATATAAATAATAATATTATGGATGCATTACGTGGTTACGGAGAGTTAGGCTTAGGGTCTAGGTTAAAAAGAGTGAGTGAATATATGATGAAAGAAACTCAATTAGTTTACAATCATTTTAATGTAGATTTCGACCCTTACCTATTCCCTATGTTTAAGATTATAGCTAATAAAAATGGTGTAACAAATTCTGAAATTCAAAACGCACTACAATTTACGCAACCTGCCATAACACAGGCTATTAATAAATTAAATGACAAAGGCTTAATTATATATGAGTCTGATAAACTAGATAAACGAAAAAAAATAATTTCCTTATCAGATAAAGGTTCTAATTTATTACAAAGGTTAAAACCTATCTGGAAAAGTATCGATAAAATAATTAAAGAGTATACTTTAGAAAGTTCTTCCTCTTTAATAGAACATTTAAACAGTTTAGAAAATAAACTTAACACTAAAAGTTTCAGTACTACAATAATAAATAATATTAAAATGAATATAACGAGTGAGCTTGAAATTATTTCTTTTGATAAACAATATGCTAAGGATTTTTATGAGTTGAATGTAGAATGGTTAAAACGTTATTTTTATGTTGAGCCTTATGATGAAGAGGTTTTAAGCAAACCTGAACAGTATATTGTAAAAAAAGGAGGTCACATATTTTTTGCAAAAATTAATGAACAAATTGTTGGAACTGTTGCGCTTATGCCTATAGGTAATAATGGCCTTTTTGAATTAACAAAAATGGCTGTTTCTCCTAAGCATCGTGGACATAAAATTGGACAACAACTCATGCAACACTGTATTGATTTTGCTAAAGAAATGGGTTTACCAAAACTAGTTCTCTACTCTAATACTTCTTTAGAAAATGCTATTTACATCTATAGAAAATATGGTTTTATAGAACAACCTTTAGAACCTGATACGCCTTATAAACGAAGTGATATTAAAATGGAATTGGTATTTTAATAATGACGTATTTGATCATAAAAAAGTAACAGTAAATAACAATGTTGAGACTTTAAGGTTATAAATATTTAGGAAAATGTTACCATGTAGAACAAAAAAATCCGTTAAAAGGTAAAACCTAATTCTAACGATTCAAAAATGTAAATTTTAGTTTGTTATAAAATAAATTTGGTCTTTTTTTACGAAAAATTAAAAAACCCAAATACAAAATGAAAACTTTTAAAACCTCTTTATTAGCTATTATCACAGTTTGCTTAACTTTTTCTTGCAGTAGCGACGATGATGTAAAAAGTAACTCTGAATTAATTATTGGAACATGGGAATTGACTGCTTTTTCCGAAAATGATGTTGCTGAGACATTAACCGAATGCGAATTATCATATACTTTCACAGAAACACAAGCTACATCTATAAAATATAATTCAGGAAGTGCTCCATGTGAAGTATCAAACACCTACACCCATGCATATAGCATAGATAATAATATTATTACTATAGTAGGTGATGATTTACCTTTAGAAATTGTTACTCTTAATTCAACTACAATGGTCTTAAAATCTGTAGAAGTAGACAGTAACAATACTTATGTATACATAGGAACCTTTACAAAAAAGGAATAAATTGATTTTATAATACTAAAAAGTCGTTTTTAAACAAGTTAAAAACGACTTTTTTATTTTACGATACTCTAACTAATTAACTGTTTTTTATTTATTGTTGTAACCAGTTTTTTAATATTCCGCTTCATATCCATGACCATTTTTCCCATAGAAAATCAACCATTTCAAAAGAGAATAAAGAAGGTGAATCTATTTAGAGACTAACTTTTTAATATTAATTGCTAACTGCCTTGAGCGAATCAATCTGTTTCTGCAATCTTTCGATTTCTTCAGCTTTTTTATCAACTACAGGAAGAATACTTATGGAATCTTTTACAGTTTCAGAAATGTCTATTTCTTTAGTCTCTTCAACAAAATAATACCCAATACCTTCACTAGCCCTCCAAGCCTCGTTTAATTGGTCATAAACAGTTTTGTCCCATTGACTTGGGTGCTTCACATCAATCCAAACTACGTCTCTATACTCGCTGTCAATCAATGCTAAATCTGGTGTAGCCGATCCATCAAAATTATCGGAACCTTCTCGTATGGCAGATATAGTCCCCAAAAAGAACATACGTTTTCTACCTGCTAAATCTTTTATATATGGTCTAAACTCAACAGGCTTATTCACCGACCAATCAAACTCTTTACGAGATTCAATCACCTTTAAAGGCATGGCAGAAACGCCCGCATATCCTTGTTTTTTTGAAGCATGGTCGTAATAATAAACCGCATCGGTACCATCTGCTGGTATAAAAACGCTAAAGGTTAAACTGGTACGGGTATCCCCTACTGGTTCTAAGCCAAACCAATGATATAATCCGCTATAAGCATCAGAGTCGGTATCAGAAAAATCAAAATCGGTTACAAATGGTTGCTGATTCTGGTCGTCTGGTAAATCCGGAATCTTAACTGCTGTTTCCATGTTCCATGGCAATGGATCACTAAACCCTCCCAAAAACTTTAAAGACTCTGCCTGTAATCGGGAGACTTTTTCTGCTAATGTATTTTGTTTTGTGAGATACGGGTGGTTTTTCATCTCATCAGGATTTATATAAGTTCCTTTCCCTATTAAAATACGTTCGATATAATCACTAAAATCATGTTCACCGTTTTCAATAACCATAACACCTCCAAAGGTTGGATAGGGAAATAAAAATCCTTTCCATTTAATTAAACTTACAACTTCTACCCATTGCCCTGTATCATTTTTCATGTAATAGGTATCACTGGGTTCCATCGTAAATAATTGAAAAAAGTTAAAACGTTGTACTACGGCGTTATAAGTATTTCTACTAAACTTTAATGATTCCCCTATTGAAAAGGTTACAGGGATTCTATTCTCATTAGAAAATCTTGGAAATGGTGTGGTACTGGACACTGCAAAAACTTCTTCAGTATTATCAGTCATACCTTGCCATACATACTTTTCTGTAGGCTGAATAGCCATGGTCCATTTATTTTCATCTCCTACTCTTACTAAATGTGGCAATGAAACGTCTTTCGTTTCTCCAACGCTTTCATTTGCCATAGAAAACACATTTCTTAAAGGTTGTATACGTTCGTTTTGTGTTAAAGGCAATTCATTAATTTCAACTCTATTTAGACTATTAAAAACATTGTAAGTTTTCATATAATCATACATTTTAAAATGCCAGCCTACTAAATATAAAACTCCGAAGAAAACAATCAATAAGCCCAGAATGCTCAAACGGGTTCCGGTACTTGCAGAGCTTCTGAATTTTCTCAAACCAAAAAATAAAACAATCGCACTTAATAAAATGATGAAAATGAATTTTCTAACAAATAATAAAGCGGGTTGATAATCGTCTCGTAGAATAAACAATAAAATGAGTAAGATCAATGCAATAATAATTGTTCTTATCTTTTGTCTTTTTCCTCTGTTCCAGTAGTTTTTAATCATATTATCTTTTTGTCATTCCCGCGACCTGTGCTGAACTAGTTTCAGTAAGTCGGGAATCTTATTAAACTATCATGTTTTTAAATTGCCCCCTGCCTTCACTTCGACTTCACTCAATGACCACGCAGGAATGACAATTACAACAATCCTTTATCCTTTAATCGTTCTCTAGCACTTTTCTGTTCTCCTTCTGGTTTTTCTTTTATTTCCTCTACATCTTCTATTTCTTCGGTATCTTTAGTTTTTAAATCTTCAATAAAGTCTTTTCCTTTTTCAATGGTATCGTGTACCATACCTTCTAAAGAATCACTTTTTTCATCGATAACTTCACCAGATTTAAACACAAAATTAGCCAAATACGTTCCTGCTAATGTACCAACAATCATAGAGGCAAATATTGAAATGGTGGCTATATCTATTGGGATTAAAAAACGGACAATAACAATACCTATTAAAAACATAAATCCGATAAAAATGAGCCGAACCAAGAACGTTTGTTTGTATACAAATCCTTTCTTATCGGTTGGTTTCATTTGTAATTCTTTAGAATTAAAAACTTTATTAAAAAACCGATATAAACCGTTACCATGAGATTCTCGCCAATACAAAAAGGCGCCAAAAAAGATTGCTGCTATAAAAATTATTAATTCTAGTCCCATGTTGTTATTTAGTTTGAAGTACGAAGTTTGAAGCTTGAAGTTTCTTACTCGTACTTGTTCGTTTTTTAGTTGTTCTCCTCCTTTTTTTAAGGAGGAGTGGATTTTGATTTCTCAAAAATCAAAAGACGAGGTGGTTATTTTACCCTTCCGTCTTTAATTCTTCAAAGAATTAAATCCATACCGAATCAAGTTCGGCACAAGCTCTTCCCTTATTTAGGGAAGGAGTGCATTAATTACTATAATATAAAGTTAGTCTAAAACTATCAAATTTTGTTACTAATAATAGCTATAACCCACTCTTTAAGCGAATCGTCCCATGACTTAAAACTAGCATAAAAATCTTCTTTATCGTACCAATACCAATATAAAACATCTTTAGGTGATATGTTTACCAATAGTTTCCAAATTAAATCTTGGTGTCTTCCTTCTAAAGAGGAATGTGGTTTATGTAGGGCTTCAAATAACTTCAAATCTACAATATCGGCTATTTTGTATTGATTACTTGTTTCTAGTTTTTCTAAATAGCGTTCAACACTCATGACCTTTTTACGTGATTCTATATCTAATTTATTAAGATAGCTTTTATACAGAATAGGATTGTCTAAAATATCTTTTACTGGGTGTTGCGTTTTTTCCAAATATTGAGTTATTTCGAACTTTTTAATACGTTCGTAACGTTCTGTTTTCACTTCTGTTTCTAAATCGTATTCTATAATGACATGATCCCGCAGTTTATCCATTAATTCCGGTTGATGGATATGATATATTAGCACATCATAATTTGTGTCTTTAATGGCTTCTTTATGCCAGGCCTCATCTTCAAAAACAATTATTGGTGTAATAAAATCGCGTAACACATAAACACCATTAAATGCTTTGGTATAAAAAGAATCGGTGTTGAATTGTAACTGATATAATTCTAAATCTCTATTACGCAAATCGCCATAAGTTTTAGCTGATACTAATAGTTGTTCATGAATTTTCTCATCTATGAAATTATTATCGCTGTTGAAGGTTTCAATGAGTTTTAGTTGCTCTTTTTGAACATCCACTAAATTATTTATTAAATGGAAATTTATAAAAACCGTTTTGTATTTTAAAACATCTAAAGGTTCGTAAAAAGCATCTATTCCCTGATCAAAATCTAAGCAAATGGCACAGTCACGGGTAATATCATGTATCTTTTCTCCATGTGTTTTAAAAACATGTTGCATTATTTCTCTATCGAATGTATGAAATGGGACATAGACAGGTTTTCCTTTTTGAAGTGGAGAAATTATAATACCATGTGCATTGGCATCACCATTATTTAGATAATGCATTGCTTTCTTTTCTTCTGCAATCTCCGGACTCCACCCTATACCATCTATATGAAACGTTTTTAACTTCGTTTTTGTAAATCCAAGTTTTACTAAACATTTATTATAACGTTCCACTAACTTTCCGCTTACTGGGATGAGTTCGCTTCTATATAAATTGGCTTCTTTTAGTTTTTGCATTTTTTTATTGTTTCACTGAGATTCGCAGAGAAACATGGAGATTCTCTGAGCTTTACTTTTATCAATTATTTTTTTTACAAACTAAAGTATTAGCTACCATATCTCCAATACGCCTATTATTTTTATCGGTAGACGCAATTATCAATCCAATTAAGAAAATGTAATCTATAAATCCAAAAAAGAATCTTACTAAAGCTTGTCCCATATTTATTTGCGCATTTGAGTTAGAAACAACTTTTATTTTCATCAATCTTTTACCCAGTGTTTGTCCAAATACGCCCTCACTTATTGGCCATAAAAAAAAGCCGCATAAAAACAATACAAGTGCTGGCATTCCATTTAAACTAAACCCAAGTTCATCTTCATTTGGAGTTCCAAAAAACATTCCTAATACCATACCAATTAACCAAAAAACAAAAAAGTCAATTAAAAATGCTAAAACCCTATAGCGTTTTTGTGCTATTTCAATTTTATTTTCTTCTTCGAATTCCTCAAACATACTTTTCATTTTTACTCCAACAACTTATGAATCATTGCATACTGTAACAAAACAATAGTCCTTGTATCTACTATTTCTCCAGTATTCAGCATATTAACTGCTTCAGAAAAAGGCATCTCTAATACGTCAATATCTTCATGTTCACTATCTAATCCGCCACCATCATTAACTTTCATATCATCGGTGTATTCACCAATAAAGAAATGCATCTTTTCTGTCATCACACCGGGGGACGAATAGGCTTCATATACTTTTTGTACTTCTTTAATCCTATAACCAACTTCTTCCTCTGTTTCTCTTATAATACAGGCTTCCGGGTTATCTTTATCGAGCATTCCGGCACAAATTTCAACTAAAAAACCATCGTCATTGTCATTCACATATGTAGGCATCCTAAACTGTTTTGTTAGGATAATGGTTTGCTTTTCTTTGTTATAAAGTAGAATCCCTGCTCCATCTCCTCTATCGTAAACTTCTCTTGCTTGTGTAACCCATCTACCATCTTTCATTAAATAATCGAAAGTTAGTTTTTTGAGTATATAATAATTATCTGAAAGTAGTTTACTTATTATGTTTTTAACCCGATTAGTTGCCATTTTCAAAAGTGTTTCTTGCTTCTGTTTCTATATTTAACTGGTTTACTCTGGCATCTACTTTTCGTTTAAAATCGGTATCGGCAATGGTTGCTACATTATCTAAATAACGAACCACTTCTTGACGACGGATTTCTGAAAAATCCAACCCTTTCATATTAGCTCTCATCAATTCTTGAAGCATATTAAACTTCGTTTCATAATCTTGTTTAAAATAAATCTCTGGGTTTTCAAACCAATCTTCTTCCAAATCGAAATCTGTTAAACGCAATGATACAGCACTTTGTATATTCCTAACATCTCGAGATGAAAAGAATGGAAATGCTTTTTGCATGTCTTTATACAAATTCGCATAAAACAGATGTTCATTCGTTTTAAACCGTTTTTCTACACTATCGTAAATATCATGTACACGTTCTTCATTTGGTTTATCGGTTATATTTAAAATTTCTCCCATGTTTTTTGCTATACCTTGATCTTGCAAATAATTATAATTTTCTGGTCCTTGCATGTTTACAAAATCTGGCATGGTTTCGTCTAATTTACGCCACCATAAGTGATCTTGATCTAAAAAGTCATGTTCTGTTCTGGCCCCATCTATCTTGAAACGTCCTTGTACACGGGAAATGACTGCTTTATCTAACATTTCGGGTAGATTGGTAAACAGTCCAATCGAACTGTTCCCATAATTTACTGCATAAGCGCCTTCTGTATAACGCAAAAATACACCTATGACCTCTTTTACTCCTGCCGAAACACCTTGTGCTGTTCGTTCTTGTAAATTGTTTTCGGCATCATCAATTGGTGCAAAAATTAATTTTGAAGGGTCTTGTAATGGTTTCATCCATTCCACCATTTTTTCTGCCGAACCACCTTGAAAGGTGCTTATTAGTGTATCTGGCATCGGGTGAAACAAAAACGGAATACCTAAAGCATCACAATGTTCTTTAAGTCGTGTTGCAATGGCTGCTATAAGCATACTCTTTCCTGTTCCTGGAATACCATAACCCATAAATACGGGCATAAAACCGCCTAGTTCCTGAAATGGGTTCTTCTTTGCTGTAAAATCGTAACTCAACATACGTTCGGTTAAACGACGAGCAAAATGTTTAGCATCTCGATTTCCTACAATTTGTTCAAACTTTATTTTATTGAATTCTATGCTTTGTGCTGTTCCTTGAAACACATTACTCCAGCCAGAAACGGCAAATTCAGATTTTTCTAACTTATAAGTTCTGTCTTCAATTGTTTCGACATATTCTAAAGAACTTTTGCGTAACTGAATCTCATCTATTAATGCTTCAAAATAAACGACTGTGAAATCAATAACATCTTTATCTGATTTTATGATATCTGGATGTCCCATATACTTATCATAATAAAATAAGCTACAAGAAATACCTTTTAAAGGTGACATAAGCGACACTTCGGGAATGCCTGCAAATTTCTGCTTCATCACGCTTAAATCGTCTGATGCATATGGTTTTAAATCGTTTAATATTTTATATGCTGTACTAAAAAGCATAAATGCTGTAGCTGTATGCATTTTACTTTCAAACTCTCTTTTGCCGTTACTATCTAGTGCCGATTTATTCTCATTTAAGCTTGATAAACCTGATGCATCATAATAACTATCTTTAATCCAAATTCCCAATGTTATACCTTCTTGTACGGCATAGAGTGTTTGATTTAAATAAATAGGAATCGCAATTGAGTCTGGTAATAAGCGTTTTTTTAAAGCTAAAATCGTTTTTGATACTGAGGTAATCTCTGCTACATTGCTACCATTATTGGCACGAGACAGGTATAACAAAATAGACTCACCTTGAGCGTCTTTATCTTTGTTCTTTGCTCGCTGACCTTGCTCCCATTGTATACTTTTTAAATAAGAAGACGCTTCATCACGAAGCATATCAAGTTCGGTAAGTTTTATTGGGAATGTTGAGTTGTGTTCCATTTGATTACTTATTATTATAGAAAATTACTTCTGCATGCTTTAATACATCAAATATATCTAGCAATGTTTGTGTAGGCACAATTATTTTATATGCTGCGAATAAAGCATTTTGTATATCTATAATTGTATTTTTTCCATTTGCATAACTTAAAATGATATCTTCAAATTCATAAATTCTTAATTCTCCTACTTCTCGTTCTCTTAAAACTGAAAGTAATTTTTCAATTTCGCTTTGAATTTTGACATATTTATCTTCATCTTCCTTTATTTGCCCATATGTAGAATAAAAAGAGTTTAGTCTTTTATCAGAAAATTTATTGGGTATTATTTTATTAGCTTTTAGTTCTTTTTCTGATAAATTATAATTTTTATTTACGCCATCATTATTTATAGTTACTAATGATGCTAAATCTTTTAATGCGCTACTTTTTTCTAAATTATATTGTTCAATTTTATGCGAAATTATTTTATTAACTTTTCTATTATTAGAAAACTGTAAACATGTTTTTAGTGTTTCAATTTCTCTTTTGTATGCATAGTTTATAATTTGTGAAGCAAAATAAAATGTCTTTTTTTTATTTTCATTACTGCTTAACAAATACTTTCTACTTTCAAACTTATCTTCTTCTAATCGTTTTTTACCATACATTTCTACGAGATTGATTATATCTACTGAATTATCTTCATCTGCGTATGCAGCCATAATGATATTTGCCATTCCTATAAAAACAACACGGTGTAATTGTGTCGCATCAACTTTATCTGGAGTATCTTCACTAGAATGGTAAAAATTATCAGGCCAAGTACTATAGGCGATTCCTGGGATTCCAAAATCATTAAATATTTGATGATCAGAGCCTCGTGTATACCTTTCAATACCTGCATTAATATGATTTCGAGAACCTGTTAAAGAAATAATATGATAGTCTTTTCTTTTTGGATACTTACTATTATTAAAAGTGTTTACAAAATCTAATATAGATGCTGAAAATGCGTTTATATATGATGGATTCCAATCTGGGGTATATGTTATATTAAAAAAAGAATTTGACTTTTTTAAGTTTGCACCTAACATATCTAAGTTTATATTAAAAAGAAGCTTTTTATTTTTATCCTCTAAATGTCTTGAAAACCAAGCCTTAGTACCCGTGAATTCTGGTAACCACAAAAAACGTATCGTTCTTAAAGGTTGCTGTATCTTATTTTCATCTATCAGTTTTTTAAAAGTCCTTATTATCTCCAAAGAAACCGCACTTCCAGATGCATTATCATTTGCTCCTGGTTTATAATGATCTATATGAGACGTTATAATGATTTCTTCATCGGGGAATTTTGATCCTTTAATAATACCACTTACAATACCAAATTCATCAGGCTCAAGTGTTGTGTCAACATTAACCTGTAGACTAACTTTTCCTCTGCTTAATTGACTTTTTAACTCATTTGCTCTGCGGTTAGATATCATAAAAGCAAAAGATTGTTTCTCCTTATTTTCAACTGTTGGCATATAAGTCCACCCTACTTGATCTTGATAATCACCTTCTTGCCTATTTGATTTATCCCAATATGGGGTCGTGTATGAGGAAATAATACCTATAGCTCCTTTTTCCCAAACAGCTTTGTTTAGAACAGTATACGGGCTTTTAGATGTTAATACTATATTTCCTTTTATGTCTTTGTTTATGTAATCTGAATCTTTGCCTTGTCCAATATCCACTAAATCTGCAATGGTATCTTTTGAATAACTATTAACGACTAAAGACATTGGAAGTTCTTTATAGGATGTTAATTTATAGTAGTAAGGTGTAGTTACAAACAACTCTCCTTTTTTAACCTTCCATGTCATTTGTGAAGCGTCTCCAAAATAACTAGTTTCACCATCTGATTTATAATATTCTACTTTTAACTCATCGAGACCAAATTCTTTAGCTTTTTTTTCGATTAGGTTTATAGATTTGTTATAACCTTCTGTATTTTGTTGTCTATCAATTAATGAAATTTCCTGAACCAAATCATGAGCTATATCGCCAGAGCTATTATGAATAATTAATTTAGTAATAGAATCACTTATAATTAAACCTGTATCCGAGCTTAAACTTTTTAAAACAGGAGTGTTTTCTTGAGAAAAGGCTAAGGATAGACATAAAAAAAGAAAAACTAAGCTTATTTTTTTTTCTTTTTTCATGGTTTATCTATTTTCATTCCAACTATTTCAACAGGCGGTTTTGCCAATTTATTCATAAGTTCTGGGGTTTTATTATATAGTAATTGAATGATTCGATGTGGTGCAAATACATATTTTTGCTTATACACATCATTCCATTTTTGCAATATCTGTTTTGTAAAAAATCCACCTTCTTTAAATTCACCTCCCGATACTACTTCGTCTATTTTTAATGAAATCGCATACGATTCTAAAGGGATTTCCTTCTTTCCTATTCCTTCTAATATAGCATGTGTAATGGCATTTTCGTCTTTTGTAAATACATTATGCATAGGCCCTAAATCGATTCGCTTTATCTGTTTTGGTGATACTTTTGGAAGTTTTCTATCTATAGTATATGCCATCGTATCTAAACTCATTTTCCTATCGGCTGTAGTTTTTAAAACTTCGTATATATCATCTTTATAATCGTCAATACGTGAGCCATCATAATTAAAATACATAAAACATATAAATGGTCGGTTAAGGGACACATCGAAAAAACTCCAACTAGTAAGCAAATCTCCTATTGAGTTTTCTGAACTACTCAATATTTTTCCTTGTACAAAACGATTAAAAATATATTGTTTTTTTACCGATGAATAATATACTATTGACGCTGCTTGAAATAGCCTACTTTTTTTAATTGGCACCTTTTTACGCATTAGCGTATCTAAAAACTCCTCTTTTAAAGTCGTTGTTGGTGTTAACTTTTCTAAATATTCATCTCGTAATTCCAGATCATTAAACAAATACCTAAATTCTAAATAGTTCGGAAATCCAGAATAGGTTAAATCGACTTTCATATTATCTTCGTCGTCGTACATATACTTAATGCGCATAGCTTCTATAGAATATAACAACAGGTCGCAATACTGCTTAAACAAACGGACTTCTTGATTCGTACAAAGTTTTTGTTGTTGTACTGCAACTATAAGTTCTTTAAATGCAAAATCGATTGTTTTATGATAGAAAACATAATGTTCTTTGGAATCTAGAACTGCAGAATCTAATGGTGTTACTATATGATTTATGGACATTAATTAAGTGTTCTGTTACAGTATTCGATTAGTCATAATTTTCCACGCAAATTTTTAATCTGTTTACAAACTCTTGCTTTGAAATGCCTAAACCTGTTTCTAGAGTATCTAAAAGTTTCATTTTCTTTAAAAATTCCTTTATGAAAACTCTGCTTTAAGGATTGAGACATTGTTGAAACTCTTTTTTGTTTTTCTCAAAAAAAGCGACTGCAAAAAAGTAAAGTTCTAATCAGATAAAAACTCATAGTTATTTGATGAGATTGCCACGTCGTCCCTCCTCGCAATGACGTTACGAAAGTAAGTCGTCATCACTGGCTTCTGGCTTTGGTTGTCCTTCCGGTTCGCCACCATCACCTTCTGAAGCTTTATTGGGATCGACTTTATAGTAATCTTCAAAAATCTCTTTCATATCAATACCATAACGCTCTGCAAAATTCTTTTGTATATCGTTGTCTTTGGCACGAATTTCCTGTAAAGCCTCAGCATAACTACTATAAACGCCTTGCATAACTTTTTCATGAACTGGAATATTATCCATCATGTCCTGACGTGCTTTGGCACTTGCCGTATGCATAGATGCCAGAGTCTCTCCAATATGCTCATCGGTTTTCACACCTAAATGTTCTAAAATAGCTGCAAACTCTTGATCGGTTCTTGCTTTTAAAGCGACTACATAGCCATCGTAATATTTTAAACGTTCTTCGGTATCACTTTTTAATTTTGCTCGATGCGTTTGTAAATTGCTACGCAACGAGGTTAACACTTTAATGGTTAAATTATGTTTGTGTACAAAACTATCTTTACTTGCTGCCAGTGTGGTATAGGCATTTTTTAGCCCTTCTAATTCTTCTACTTTTTGTTCTAGGGTTGTTACTTTACCAACGGCTTGTGCATAATCGGCAGATTGTTTGTCTGCTATATCTTCAAGTTCTTGACGTGCTTGTTTTAGTAGTGCGTAGCGTTCTTCTAACTTAGCTTCTACTTCTTTCTTTTTTTCTAATGCTTTTGTATGGTTTTTAGTTGCTTCCACAATAGCATCTTGCAACTTATCCTCTACTTCTTTAATCTCTACTTCACGATTTTTTAATCTACTTACAGCTGCCTGAGATTTATAAGATAATTCACTTAATAGTGTTTGGATATCTGCACTCTCTATACGCTCTTGAAACATGGCCTTTGCTTTATTATCGGCAGCAGCACGTGTTTTTTCGGCAGTTTTAAGCTCTTCTTGTGCTTTTTTAATTTTACTCTTACGTCCCCAAAGGTTATTCCACCAAGTATCTGGTTTTGCTTCGGCATCTTCTAATTCGATTTTAGCACGCTCTAAAGCTTTTTGTGCATCATCAATTACTTTTTGCTCAGTTGCATTAAGTGCAGAGAATTTTTCGAAAATAATACCAACTTCATCTTGATAATCGGTTAAATCTTTTATAGCATCTAAAAGAGTAGACCTGTCTTTTTCTGCCATATGTACTACATCATCCAGAGTGGCGTTCAATATTTTTTGTCGAACTTCTGGGTCATCTTCTTGAGATAATTTAGATTTCATAGTGTCGATGGCTTTTCCCCAGTTAACATCTACTTTCTCTGTTTTCTCGTTAGAATTGGTTTCCAATAAATCAAAATCGTCGGACATAAGGTTAGAGTGGTTTTAAATTTTATAAATATATTAGAATAGCAATTTCGTTAAAAAAAGTCAATTTTGAAAGCAAACAATTGTTTACTTTTTACATTCTTTTCCTATCTAACAACAAACAGGTTCAAGGAAATAACAATTAAATAGAACTCTTAAATTAAACTTTAAAAATGATTTTTAAATTAATCCTGCTACTAATTATGAGTCTTATATATTTTTAAAATGTTACATTATTTTATTGAAAGAATATTCTTTCTCTATGTTGTGTTTTTTTACTAAATTGTACAATTAATTAATTGTATTATATTTGATTATAGATTAATCCAACTCCATAGACTAAAATTATGTTACTTAAAACTAAGCTCTTAATAAGTCAATCTGACATTGTTACTATATTGATTATTGTCGTTATATTTTTTTCTGTTTTATTGATTCTTGGTGTAAGAAAATCACATAAACTAAAAAAAGAGAATGAGAGATTAAACAATATAGATACAAAAATATCTGATGAAGATGAGCAGGATTATACAGATTTTACTGAGGGGCATATGTATGATAATAAATAAAAAAGCCCGCTTTTCAGCGAGGCCACTGAAAAAGTCTATTAAGACTTAAATAGTAATGAAAAGGAGTAGAAATCGAAGATTTTCTACTCCTTTTTTTGTATCTTAAAAGAGTAAAAATATTCTTTTACCTATGCTAGATCAACAACAAAAAGTTCAATT
>NZ_JAUOEK010000143.1 GCF_030540835.1 Flavivirga aquimarina
ATTATAACTTATTTCTGTATCGTTATTGGGGTTTATGGCTGTGTTGGACAGCAAAGCGTTTTTAAAATTGACATCGGGGATGTACACTATAGGAGAACAATCGTTACTAAAACTTGCGGTGGTATCTATATCATTTGCCCAGTTAGCGTTGCTATAGGTAACATCGTCCACTTGTATACAGCTTAAATTGGGGTTGTTTTCTGCGGTAAAAGTTATTAAATTAGTATTATTGCCATTGGCAACGTTTAAACTTGTTAAAGCATTATTGTTACAATATAAACTTGTTAAAGCTGTATTGGCAGAGACATCTAAACTTGTTAAAGCATTATCGTAACATATTAACCTTGTTAAAGCTGTATTGGCAGAGACATCTAAACTTGTTAAATTATTGCTATTACACCGTAATTCTTCAAGAGCCAAATTGTTGGCAACCTCTAAGCTGGTTAAATTATTGTAATTGCAATATAAACGTGTAATATTAACAAAAGCCTCAATACCTGTTAAATCTGCTATGTTATTAAATGAAACATCCATTGTTCCTGTAAAAGCGGCCGCTTCATTATAACTTATTTCTGTATCGTTATTGGTGTTTACGGCTGTGTTGGACAGCAAAGCGTTTTTAAAATTGACATCGGGGATGTACACTATAGGAGAACAATCGGTACTAAAACTTGCGGTGGTATCTATATCATTTGCCCAATTGGTGTTGCTATAGGTAACATCGTCCACTTGTATACAGCTTAAATTAGGGTTGTTTTCTGCGGTAAAAGTTATTAAATTAGTATTATTGCCATTGGCAACGTTTAAACTTGTTAAAGCATTATCGTCACAATATAAACCTCTTAAAGCTGTATTGGCAGAGACATCTAAACTTGTTAAAGCATTATCGTCACAATATAACCTTGTTAAAGCTGTATTAGCAGAGACATCTAAACTTGTTAAAGCATTGTCTCTACAATATAAATGTGTAATATTAACAAAAGCCTCAATACCTGTTAGATCTGCTATGCCTTTACGTGAAACATCCATTGTTCCTGTAAAAGCGGCCGCTTCATTATAACTTATTTCTGTATCGTTATTGGGGTTTATGGCTGTGTTGGACAGCAAAGCGTTTTTAAAATTGACATCGGGGATGTACACTATAGGAGAACAATCGTT
>NZ_JAUOEK010000144.1 GCF_030540835.1 Flavivirga aquimarina
TTCTTGATGTCTATATAGGAAATGATGTCCGAATGAGCCAAAAATTTCAAGTGGGAAAAAGCAACCAAACAGGTAAACAAACGATTAAAGCGGAGATATCTGTTATCCACCAGTTAGAAAAAAAATAGATATTGTAATTACGGTTAATAAATAAATGTCAGTTCGAGAACAGTTAAATAAATAAACTAAAAATGAATAACAACATAAAGATTAAAAACATAACAGGCATAAAATTAGTAATTGCAGCATTATTCTTTTCTTGCTGCCTTTCCACAAACATACGAGCACAAGAAATAATAACAGACTCGCCTGTTATGGAAACACCAGCAGATAAGGATTGGAAGGTTTTAAGTTCTGTTATGCGTACTTATGGTACTGTGGAAGAATATCGAGTTATAAAAGAAGGTACAATTCTAGAAAAGCAAAGATATTATGACAAATATTTAAAAAAAAGATCACAATTAGCAAAAGCATTCTGGGACAAATATCCAAAGGATGTGCGTCATGATGAAGCTTTATATCTGTTTTTTAATGCTAATGCCGAGCCTTTTTTTATACCAAACAATATCCCTGACAATTTAATACAGGTTTTAAACACTATTCCTATTAAAGAATATAAAAAAATTAATCGTCTGTTACCAATAGATCATTTGGCAAGAGAACAATGGCTAAAGGCAGGAGACGATATGGTTTCAAGTGTCCTTCACTCGAATGCATCCTTGGAACGTAAAGAAGCAGCTGAATTTCAATTGATAGCCCGTGAATTTCGTTATGACATTAAATTAGAGAGTTCTTTACAAAAAGAGAATTCAGAGACTGAATACTGGAATCGTTTTGAGATCCAGTACTGGCAACATATCCGTTTGCGTTTAGAACAACATGTTAACAAATATGCGACATTAGAAATAGTTGCCGCACGTGTTCAAACTATTTTGAATTTACTCCAAAACTTTTCTACCGCAGCAACGGAGGTCTATTGGAACTATTTTTTTGAGACCACAGGTGCTAGTAACCCACTGGCAGACCAGCCAGGTATTATGGCCTTACATAAGCTGGCAGCCGAAAACGTAGCTGCTATAGAGGCCTTAAAAGAAGTGGATTATTCCAAGCCATTAGATATGGTTTTTACAGCTATAGATGGGAGTATCGTAGATCTTAATACCATGAGAGGGAAAGTGGTATTGATCGATTTTTGGGCGACC
>NZ_JAUOEK010000145.1 GCF_030540835.1 Flavivirga aquimarina
TTCTTGATGTCTATATAGGAAATGATGTCCGAATGAGCCAAAAATTTCAAGTGGGAAAAAGCAACCAAACAGGTAAACAAACGATTAAAGCGGAGATATCTGTTATCCACCAGTTAGAAAAAAAATAGATATTGTAATTACCGTCGAATAAACAGGATGGAACGTAAAAAATGTTTAGTAGACCTTTTTAGAGAAGGTGCCAAATGGTATGGAAGACCTCCGGTCATGTCATTATATTAAAATACGGGACGGGTGAATTTGACAGCAAAATAAAAACATTTATCTTTGGACGACAGCATAACCAAGCTTGTTCCTCGCACTTTTATATGTCTTACTAAATCTGAATATTCAGTACCAAGGCGGAGAAAAAGTACAGAATACCAATGTATGGTTATCGTCTTTAAAGTGTTAAACATTTGATGATGAAAGTCAAATCAACTATTGTTCATATAATCAATAACTTACAAGGATAATCGTCAGCATTTTTTTGCGAGTTAAAATGTTGATGATCTATGAACTTTTAAAACTAAATAACATCAAATTAAATGATTGCCTAAAAGCCATAAAATCTTGCTAATTTTATAATTAGCAAGGTTTTGATTTCGGATGATATTCGATTTAGTGACCGGGCTGGGGTCAGGAACTATAGCTCAAACACCAGTGTTTATAAGTTATCTGCTAATTTTAACATTCGTTGGTACAAATATAATTAAATGCAAGTTTAAATTTTTGCTTTTTTAGAATGAACTCATCTTGATTTTTTGTTTTTAACCGAAAATGAGTTGAAATTTGTACAGATGAGACTATTTTTGATAGGCATAGCATTGATACACATAAGAAAATAGACGAATTTCAGCCGTTCCTGCTGGCAGGTAGGTTTTAAGAAATAGAAAAAGTCAAGATGAGTTCAATAACTATATTGTTTCTTTTGTTTTAAATTAAGTAAAATTAATAGTTGTAGAGAAGAAAAAGGAACTATCCAAAAATTATTTTTTCTAGGTTTTATAAGGCTTAAAAAATTACCTTAGATTTTAGTGACACCGAATTAGCCTCTTTTTAACAATTCTTTAACTTTTATGATGAAATTTGTCTTTGTTTAGAGCAAAATGGTTTTTAGGTATCCTTATAAATTGAGTTATGAAGCTTGGGTATTAAATCTTTTGAATAAACTTAATAAAATAATGACTCATATAAGGGTTAAACTATGTAAGCGTAATAGATAAATTATTACGTTATCTGTCATTTTATGAAACTTTATATTATTCAAGAAATAAGAAATCTTAGATATAAAGCGTCTGAAATTGAGGAAATGACTAAAACTGAAAAGCAGCGCTTCATGAAAATTAAAATCATGAACATTGAGAATGATATCAATTAAAATACACAAAACTCGTTCAAAAATAAAAACTATCAACGGGTTTTAATAAACACTTAAATAAAATGAATTATGGAAACAGAAGCAGATTGTAAAAAAGAATAAAATAATTTATAGAATGGTGGCTTATATGGGTATACCATTTCATCTATTAAATAACAGCAGATGATTTTGTAAGCAAAGCTGTAAAAAACATTATAATAAAACAAAAGAAGAGCTGGTAATTTACGAAAAAAAACATTTATTCAGTTAATAATCAGGTGATTATTTAGATGTGAGTGTATTATAAGTGATAATTTTTTGAAATCAAATTAAAATTCATTTATCTTATAATCAGTAATTTATAAAAAACGTAGTATCTGAAATATCAGACCCATCCATTTAATTTTTTCATTACAGAAAGGTTTTAGTTTATATCTATTACCTTTCTGTAATGAAAAAATTAGAACAATTATTGACAGGTCTACAATTAAGTATAGATGATGCTGAAAAATATATTGTAATTTGATTTCAAAAACTTATTCCGTTTATGAGCTATATTATTAAAGAAGAAATATCAATACCTAATCTTTACAAAATTACTCTGGTATGTATTCATACAAAATTACAGTACAATTTGTTGTTACTAAGTATAAATTAACTACAACATTCTCCCCAGCATCATTTTGCACAACTATTGTGCAAAGCTCATTTCCTGTAAGTTGACATTCAACCTCATTTGTGACTGTACAAACAATGTCAGTGCGTTCGTATTCTGCTACGGTAATTTTAAGAAGATCCTCTGCACTATCCGCAGAGGTAAAAGCAAGAGAAGCAGTGATTGCTAACATAAGAGCAAAAGCTGGTAAAACGATTTTAAAAAATTTTGTTTTCATAATTATAGATATTTAAAAATTAACGACCTACTCTATTTTACAGGTTTTCGATCTTAGCCCTGACTGCAGTATGTTTAACCAGATATTCCGGTGTTGTTTTTAGGTTTTCGGGTCTTGAGTTTTAGGTCTTGAGTTTTATACTGTTAAAACAGGAGAAGTCTGTATTTCCTTAAAACGG
This sequence comes from Flavivirga aquimarina, assembly GCF_030540835.1. Lineage (GTDB taxonomy): Bacteria > Bacteroidota > Bacteroidia > Flavobacteriales > Flavobacteriaceae > Flavivirga > Flavivirga aquimarina. Next base: position 2,429 of record NZ_JAUOEK010000145.1, read on the forward strand.
CCCCCTAATTGATAGCTAACGATATGTTTTTATATCCACTATGAATTTTCATGATATTTAACACTATCAAGATATGTAATAAGATTTATTTCTAACGTATAAATAATTGTATTAAAGGGATTTAGTTGCTTTTTGATGGTTTTATTTTCAAGAAAGGTTCACAATAAAAAAGAAAAAAACTAAAAGAAAAAGCTCTTTTATTAAAATGTAGGTCTAAAAAGCCTATAAGCTGTCATTTTGGGCATGGGAACAGTAAATATATATCAAAGAGAATAATAAAAAAACATGATCCACTATTTTAATATCTTCAAAAGATCAAATCATAAACGATTTAAAAAAAGAAAACAGTATCTCTAAAAAAAAATATGCTTTTTAATAGTAATAGCCATATTATTTTTAATCTAAAGAATTTTTCGACGCTCTGCGTCGAGGTTCCCAATTCACCCCTCCAAAGGCTGGGTAAGATACAGAATTTCGATTTTGACCCAAAAGGTGAAAATGAAACTGGCGAAACATGTGCGGGGTACTTCGCCTGCCCGTGCGGCAGGCGGGCGGGCACTCAGTATAAACTGAGGTCTAAGTATACCTCTATGGCCCTTGCGAGGAGAGTTGGTTTTAATAAATTCTTTATTGATGGTTAAATATTTGTTTTTTTTTTGATCGTACCACCCACTTTTATTTTTTTGCTGTGTTAAGGACTATAGAGCTTATATCACATTTTTTAATGAAGTAAAATGATTCTCACACCGACTCATCCACCACCCTGAAAAAAACACCTCCTCATAGTATTGCTATACTATGAAGTGAAAAAAAGCTAAAATCCAGGGGATGGACCACATGCAGAGAGGGTTTTTGAGTCATAAAAGGCCTTGCATATTATCCGTCTAGCATGAAAAAAAGACAGAAATAAAGAGTGCAGAAAAAACAAAAAAACCGGGGAGTTTGACCAAAGAAGACCGTATTGAATATTATTACGAAAAAGGAGGCTATAAAAATAAAACATTAGCGCATCAAGGCCATGTGTATGTCATGTTGGGGGTGGTGGAGCGTTAGGAAATCGAAGATTCACGAACACCTATTTAATCAAATAATAAATGTTGTGGGCCAAAATGCCCTGTGGGCATTTTTAGCGAACAGGCCAGGTGTCGCGATGGAAAAGTTGAAAAAGCTTTGAGAAAGCTTTTAGTGGATGGGCTAGGTGGTGCGGTGGCAAATGTATAAATCCTAACCTGTTGACTGTTTTATTGAAAGAGCCAGATGATCCAGAGCGAATAAAAAATTAAGAATTAAAAGCGGCCAATCAAATTCAGTGGAGTATATAATAAAAAGAAAAAGATATGTTTTATAAAACCCAAGCAGTAATTGTATTCATCTTGCTATTAAACAATGTAGGAACTCCGATGGTAGCACAGTCTACATCTGGAGATCCTGTAAACTATACGGTAGAGGCTCCTGAAACCGTAAAAGCGGGTGACGAGTTTGTTATAAGTACTGTATTTAATATAGCACCTAATTGGTATGTATATGCACCCATTGCAATGAATACGGCTCAAGGTAAGATCCCTACAAAAGTATCTTTTAAAGTACCAGCTGGTATTAAGAAGATGGGAACGTTACAACTACCTGATCAGAATGTTTTTTTTGACACCTATAGAGGTCAGAATATAAGGATGTCTCAAAAATTTCAAGTCGTTAAAGATTTAGAAGCAGGAAAACAAACGATAGTGGCTAATATCATTTATCAAACGTGTAATGATGAAACCTGTTACCCACCAGTTAGAAAAAAAATAGATATTGCAATTACCGTCGAATAAATAGGACGGGACATAAAAAATGTTTGGTAGACCTTTTTAGAGAAGTTGCCAAATGGGATGGAAGACCTCCCGGTCATGTCATTATATTAAAATACGGGGCGGGTGAAATAGATTAATAATGAAAAAAAATAGATTAGAAATGAACACTTATGTAAAGATTAAGGGTGCAGGGGCACTAAAAATAAAAATTAGTACCCTGTTGTTGTTTTGCTGTTTTACTACGAACATACAAGCACAAGAAACAATAGCAGAGACTGGTATTGAAACACAGGCAGATAAGGACTGGAAAGAATTAAAGTATGTTATGATAACTTATGGTGCTGTAAAAGAGAAGCAAAAAATGGAAGAGGGAGAAGGGGCATTAGGAATAAAAAGATATTATGATAAATATTTTAAAAAACGTTCAGAATTAGCTAAGGCATTCTGGTATAAATACCCACAAGACCCACGTCGTATTCAAGCCTTAAAGTTCTTTTTTTCCCCTTATGCTCAGCCCTATTTTGTACCTAATAAAATTTCTGATAGTTTAAAAGCGTTTGCACTTACTATTCCTAAACGTATGAAATATTTGCGAAAATTTTATCGATTAATGCCTGTAGACAAAGTAGCGTACCACCAGTGGGTAAAAGCAGGAGACGATATGGTGAACAGCATACTTAATTCAGATGCAGATTTAAAATCTAAAGTGGATGCCGAGTTTCAATTAACTATTACACGCGAACTTAACCTTAATTCACGACTATATTTTATGGTACAAAGAAAAGAAAAATCAGAAGCCGATTATTGGGAACACTTTGAAATTCAATCTTGGAAACATATCCGCTTATCTTTAGAACGTTTTGTTGATAAATATGCAGCATTAGAAAGCGTTTCTAGTTATGTTAAAGATGCTTTAGGGGCTGTTATTAACTATGCACCTGCAGTATCAGATGCTTATTGGCAATACTTTTATGAAATTACGGGCAGCAATCACCCACAAGCAAACCAACTAGGTATTAAAGCCTTGCATAAACTGGCAGCTGAAAACGTAGCTGCTATAGAGGCCTTAAAAGAAGTGGATTATTCCAAGCCATTAGATATGGTTTTTACAGCTATAGATGGGAGTATCGTAGATCTTAATACCATGAGAGGGAAAGTGGTATTGATCGATTTTTGGGCGACC
>NZ_JAUOEK010000146.1 GCF_030540835.1 Flavivirga aquimarina
GTCCAATATTCCTCACTGCTGCCTCCCGTAGGAGTCTGGTCCGTGTCTCAGTACCAGTGTGGGGGATCCCCCTCTCAGGGCCCCTATCTATCGTGGCCTTGGTATGCCGTTACCATACCAACTAGCTAATAGAACGCATACTCATCTTATACCGTAACCTTTATTGCGCAAATGATGCCATCTATGCAAACTATGGGGTATTAATCTTCATTTCTAAAGGCTATCCCCCAGTATAAGGTAGATTGTATACGCGTTACGCACCCGTGCGCCGGTCGTCGGCGGTAGCAAGCTACCCCGTTACCCCTCGAC
>NZ_JAUOEK010000147.1 GCF_030540835.1 Flavivirga aquimarina
TTACCACAATCATCCGTAATAGTATACGTTCTAGTAACAACGATTGGACAGGTACCAGTAGCACTATCAGAGTTAGTCACCACAAGGTTTGCATCTGTAGTACAGTTATCAGCAATAGCAAGCCCAAGAGCTTCTAGAGCGGCGACAGTATTAACAGGAGCAGTAGCATCAGTAGCAGTACAACCCTCTACCGTAGATTCAGCAATAGAACCAGAAACAGTAGGTAATGTTGTATCGTTGATAATAATATTTTGAGTTACAAGAATTTGATTATTACAAATATCGGTTACACTATAAGTTCTAGTGATCGTCTCCGGACAAGA
>NZ_JAUOEK010000150.1 GCF_030540835.1 Flavivirga aquimarina
ACATTTAATCGAAAAGAATTCCTCGAGGCTCTGCCTCGGGGTTTCCGTTGAAATTGTCATTCCCGTGAAAACGGGAATCTAAATACAGAATTTCGGTTTTTGACCTTTTTAGGTCAAAATGAAACCAGCGAAATACCTCTAAGGCTTTGCCTCGAGGATAGTTGGTTTCAAGAAATTCTTTATTCGGAAGGTCTCGGTACGCCATACCTAAGAAATACCTAATTAAGATAAATAATATTTTTCATATGATAAAGAATTTTATCTTAGCAGCTTTGGCATATAGCTAAAGCAAATAAAGGAAAATTATGAAAAATTTAAAAGAACAAACTGATGCTAAAATTGCAGCAGGACGACAAGCCAACCCTGATTTTATGAAAGGCGTTGACGATATTATTATTAAGGCAAAAGCCTTCCAACAAGGTAGTGATGCTATTAAAATTGGTCAAAAGGCTCCTCATTTTGAGTTACCTGATCCTGAAGGACAATCAATATCGTTAGATGTCTTACTAGATAAAGGCCCTCTTGTTGTCACATTTTATCGTGGTGATTGGTGTCCGTACTGTAACTTACAACTTAGAGCCTTACAGGCCCGGTTAAGTGAAATTCATGCATTAGGTGCTACATTGGTTGCCATTAGTCCACAAGTACCTGACGGATCAATGACAAAAAGTGAAATTAGCGAAATGGATTTTATTGTATTGTCTGATCAAGATGCAAAAGTTGCTTTACAATATGGCGTTGCATGGGAGGTGCCGGAGTTTTTGGTGGAACATATGCGTGTAGATCGCAATCTTGATTTAGAAAAAATTAATAATGGTAACGGTAGTGTGTTACCAATTCCAGCCACGTTTGTATTGGGGCGTGATGGAGTAGTCACATGGAGTTACGTTAACGTTGATTATAGAACACGTTCAGAACCTGATGATGTTATTAAGGCCTTGCAAAATCTGTCTTAAGGATGCACTATGACAAAAGGAGATTAACCTTTTGTGTACATCAAAAACGATTCAACTACATTAATATATGGTTAGTTAAAAATATGTCATTTTAAATGCTCTTTTGTTTTAAGAGGTCTCTGGCCTCCTAAAACATAAATAATAAATCTGTTTTCAATATTGCATTTTAGGCATTTATTAAACAAAACACCAAATTTGGGAGTTTCTTTAACGATGTGAATATCCGTTTACAAGTCTGCTAATATTTGTATTTTTTATTTCTACTACTTAAAACCCCAAAATGTTTAATATTGGTAATTCCGAAACTTTAAAAATGTTTCCTGTAACTCTTTAATATTCAATTACAAGTAGTAAAATGTTTTTTGCTAAGTTAAATGAAAGAATAATATCGGATTTGATAGAAAAAGTATTTAAATTCATAACATGAAATAGCTAATTTAACCTACAATTAATGGTTGGTTAAATACTATTAATTCGTCTATTTAACTTAAAAAATATACAATAAATGTCTATATTAAAAGATAGAGTCTCAATAAAAGAAAAAATAGGATATGCATTAGGAGACGGCGCTGCGAATATAGCATGGAGAGGCGTAGCAACATTTTTATTTATTTTTTACACTGATGTTTTTGGACTTAACCCTGCAACTGTTGGAGTGTTATTCTTAGTTGCTCGATTTAGTGATGGTATTAGTGATGTTTTAATGGGTATTATAGGAGATAGAACGAAATCTAAATATGGTAAGTTTCGCCCTTGGATCTTATGGACAGCCATTCCATTGGCAGCTATTCTTTCGTTACTCTTTGCCAGTCCGGAGCTGAATGATTCTGGGAAAATTGTGTATGCCTATATTACATACATTTTATTTACGCTCATTTATACAGCTAACAATATACCCTATGGCGCATTAATGGCAGTTATGACTGGCGATGATAAAGTCCGTACAAGTATTGGCTCTTATAGAATGGTTGGTGCTTTTGGGGGTGGAATGCTTGTACAAGGTGTGTTACTTTATTTAGTTGCTTATTTTGGGAACATTGATCCTACTATTAAAGTGGACAAACTAGATGAAGATAAGTTTAGAGTAGAGGTGTCTGCACCATCAGATGTATCTAATGTGAATATAAAAACAGAAGATGGGATCGCTCTATTTGTATGGGATAATAAAGCTATTAATGCAGAAGAGAATACGCCTACTCATGCAAAAAGTTTTTCTGTAGAAGCAAATAAAACATATACATTTATTGTAACAGGTGAAAAGAATGTTGATGCCGGTAAAATCTCAATTATTGACCAAAAAGAAGGTTATAGTAACTCTATGTACTTGCTTTCTGTGTTTTTGGCTGTTTTTATGTTTATAACGTTTTACACTACGAAGGAACGGGTTGCGCCACCTAAAAACCAGAAAAGTGATTTAGGGAAAGACTTAAAAGATTTAATATCCAACAAACCTTGGTTGGTTTTATTGTTGGTAGGCTTGTTGTTCAATATTTATAATTCAATAAAGCAAGGCATTGTTGTTATCTATTTTACACATTATTTAAATAACCAATTATTAGCTGCAAGTTTTTTAGTTGGATTGATGTTAGCTTCGATTGCCGGTGCTATAATAACAGCGCCTTTAGGAAAAAAACTAGGGAAGAGAAACCTGTTTATTTATGCGTTAATTTTATCAGGTTTAGTAAATGCGTTACTTGTTTTTTGTGGTTCAGATGATGTAGAGGCTATTTTTACTATTGGTATTATTTCCGAATTTTTTGCAGCAATTTTTCCAACATTGCTTTTTGTAATGCTAGGAGATGCAGCAGATTATTCTGAGTTTAAAAATGGCCGACGTGCTACAGGTCTTGTGTATTCGGCAGGATCATTTGCTACAAAGTTTGGAGGTGGTATTGCAGGAGCTATTATAGGTTTTGTTTTGGCAAATTTTAATTACGATGGTCAAGACGCAGTAGCTATTAGTGGAGCTGTTCCTGGTATTGTTATGTTAATGAGTTGGATTCCATCTATAATAGCTTTAATTGCTGCTGGGCTAATGTTTTTCTATCCACTCAACCAAAAAACATTAGATACTGTAACTTTAGAATTGAATGCTAGAAGGGAATCAGAATAGTTCTAGTAAAAAATAGACAGCATATATTGGTTAGAGGTAAAATATGTGCTGTAAAAGAGAAAGGGTCGCTATAACATATATAACAACCCTTTCTTGTAATTGAACCCATCTTGACTTTTTGTTTTTAACCGAAAATGAGATAAAATTTGTTCAGATGAGACACTTTTCGAAAAGCATAGCATCGCTAAGCATAAAAAAGTAACGAAATATGGGCGAATTTTAGTCATTCCTGCCGGCAGGTAGGTTTTAGGAAATAGAAAAAGTCAAGATTAGTTCATTGTAATAAGGTACTATTTTAATTCAAAACGTGTATTTAAATTAGTATTAGAGCTTCCTCCAATAAAAATTTCAAATTCTCCAGGCTCTATAATAAAATCGCCTTGATTGTTATAAAAACCTAACTCCGTTTTGTTTAAAACAAAATGGATCGTTTTAGTTTCATCGCTTTGTAATTCAATTAATTCGAATCCTTTTAATTCTTTTATAGGGCGTGTAGTACTTGCTACAAGGTCTCTAATATAAAGTTGCACGACTTCTTTGCCTGTTATTTTTCCTGTGTTGGTGACATCAACAGAAATTTTAACATCCTCATCAATATTAAGCACCTTTTTGTTAAGTGTTAAATTTTTATATTCAAAAGATGTATAGCTTAAGCCATGACCAAACGAATAAAGGGGAGTGTTATCTACATCACTATAATGAGACCAAAAAACTAAATTAGGGTTACTCTCGTCTCTAACAGGTCTTCCTGTATTTTTATGATTATAATATATAGGTATTTGCCCAACGTTTTTTGGAAAAGTCATGGGTAGTTTGCCACTCGGATTATAATCTCCGTATAATACTTGTGCTATGGCATGCCCTGCTTGCGTACCAAGTTGCCACGCTTCAACAATAGCAGGTATGTGTTTGTCTGCCCAATTAATAGTTAAAGGCCTTCCGTTGTTTAATACTAAAACAATGTTTTTGTTTACTTTGTATACTTCTTCTAATAATTCTTGTTGAACACCTGGTAAATCAATGTCGGTTCTGCTTCTGGCTTCTCCACTTTGAAACCCATGTTCTCCTAAAACCATAACGACCACATCGGCATTTTTTGCTGCATTTATAGCATCTTTAAACTCACTTCTATCCGTGGTATTTATTTTAATCTCGTTAACGAATTTAGTATCTCCAACAGATACGTCAGCTCCTTTTTTATAAATTAAATTATTGCCTTTATAATGTTGCATGCCTTCTAATACCGATACTCCAGTGCTGTCTTTCGATGCAATTCTCCAACTTCCTAGTGGACTGTTTTTTTCATTTGCTAAAGCGCCAATTAAAGCAATGTTTTGACCTTTTTTTTGTAGTGGTAGCAAATGGTTTTCGTTTTTGAGCAAAACAATAGATTTTTTTGCCATATCCAAAACAGCATCTAAGTGTTTCGGATTATTTACGACTTCCTTTTCTCTGGCTTCGTCACAATATCTATAGGGGTCATCAAATAACCCCAATTCAAATTTTACAGTTAAAATTCTTCTAACAGCGTCGTCGATAATGGTTTCTTCAATAACACCATCTTTTACTAGCTGTTCTAATTCATATATATAAATATGCGATTCCATATCCATATCAGAACCTGCCAGTGCTGCCATTTTAGCAGCGTCTTTATTGTCTTTTGCGTAACCCCAAACAACAAGTTCCTTTATAGAAGCCCAATCGGAGATCACAAAGCCTTTGAAATTCCATTTGTCTTTTAAAATGTCTCTTAACAAATATTTGTTTCCGGTAGCTGGTACACCATCATATTCATTAAATGCATTCATTAAGGTTTTTACGTTAGCATCAACAGCTGCTTTAAATGGAGGTAATACAGCATTATGTAGCGTTGAGTGTCCTATGTCTACTGTATTGTATTCTTTTCCAGCTTCAGAAAATCCATAAGCGGCAAAATGTTTGGCGCAAGCAGCTATAGTGTTTACATCAGATAAATCGTCTCCTTGAAACCCTTCAACCCTAGCTACTGCAATTTTGCTTCCTAAATAAGGATCCTCTCCGGCACCTTCCATAACACGTCCCCATCTAGGGTCTCTAGATATGTCCACCATTGGAGCAAATGTCCAGTTTATACCTGCGGCCGATGCTTCTGCAGCAGCAACTTGTGCAGATTTCTTTATAGCTTCTAAATCCCAGCTAGCAGCTTCAGCTAATGGTATGGGGCTTAATGTTTTGTAGCCATGAATAACATCAAAGCCTATTATTAATGGAATTCCTAATCTGGATTCTTCTACAGCAATTTTTTGTACAGCTCTCACGGCTTTAGTGCCTCTTACAGAAAGCATAGAGCCAACAAGGCCATTTTTTAAATGATCGTATTTTTCTTCTGCATCACCACCGTTGGGAACTGGGCCGGTTACGTCCCAAAATCCATTGTATTGGTTCATTTGACCAATTTTTTCTTTTAGTGTCATTATTTTAATGAGAGAATCTACCTTTTCATTGATTAGTTCTACTTTAGAATAGGTTATAGTATTGTTATTGTTGTGATTATTGGTACAAGCCATAAACATTATTGTTACTATTATATACGTTATGAGTTTAAATTTGATATTCATAATAAAGACATTATTTCATTTAAACAGCTGAAAATCAGTCATTTTGTATTTTAAAAGACTTTATAAAGATTAGTATTATATATTTTTATGTATTATTAATAATACTATTTCCTCATATAAATTAGCATAATTTATCACGCTTAAGTACGATTTAAATTTTGCTTATATTTCATAAAATAAGTGTGTAATTTCATGAGTCTCTTTATTCTATTGGTTTTATAGGTCTATTTTTTTAAAAATAAAGCTGAAATAATTCTTTTTACAAATTTGTTTTACAAAAATATATGTATTATCACGTATTAAATTGTCTTAAATGATCAATTGATGATACTATTTTTAATAATTTAAATAAAGATATGGTAGTGAGGAGGTGCTTATATTAATAAATAAAAAGAAAGACAAATTCTACAAAACACGTTTGATGCAAGAATTAAAATTTTCTCTAAATTCACTAGGAGTGGCATTTTTTTCTTTTTTAAAAATGCGATTAAAATTTGCTATGTTGTTAAACCCGCACTTAAAACTTATTTCAGCAATGCTTAAATCTGTTTCTAAAAGAAGTTTGCTAGCTTGACTTATACGTGTACTATTTACATAAATAACAAAGGTTTTACCTGTTCGCTTTTTTATAAACCTATTAAAAGAAACAGGTGTCATATTTACTAGTGCAGATATTTCGTCTAGTGATATTTTTTTGTCGAAGTTGTTTTGAATATAGTCATAAACTTTTTTTATTTTCGAGCTATTTTCAAAGTCTCTTTTTTGTGTAGTAGAATTAGATAGCATACGTTGGTTTCTTGAGCTAGCTAAATCATATAGTATAGATATAAATTCTAAATAATAGTCAATACCATCTGTTTTGCTAAGCTGTATAAGTCTTGGCGCCATCTCTAAAGAAACTTTTTTTGAAAATAAAATGCCATGGGCAGATTTTTCAAACATATCTTTTATGGGTTTAAATATGTTTCTTGCTAATAGTTTTTCATCAAGTAAGTCGTAATTAATATGTATAGTGATTTCATGGATTTTTTTACATTGACATTTATGTAATTCCCATCCGTGAACTAGATTAGACCCAACAAAAACAAGCTCAATATCGTCTATTTCTTCTATGCTATCTCCAGCTATTCTTCTTACGCCTTTCCCGTTCTGTATAAAATTTAATTCGTATTCCGGGTGAAAATGAATAGGGAAATCAAAATCGTCTTTTACTCGGTCGAAAACTAAAAAACTGTCTTCAGGAGTTAATTGTGTTATTTCTCTATGTATATTATCTAGCATCTGATACGTTTTTGTGATATTGTGAGAAATATATATTATTATTTGATAAAATCATATTATATATGTGTTTATTTTGATGTTAAATTTGTATCACAAACTAAATATTAATTTATCATTAAATAATATAGATTATAATTTTTACTTACTGCAAATCTAATTTATTTAGCGAAATTATTAAAAACTATTTTTCAATAAACTAATTTACAATAACTTATGAAAGAAAAATTATTTAAAAAGTTACTTTTTTTATCGGTTTTTATTTTGAGCATATCTATGTATTCTCAAAATATCACTGGTACTATTTCTGACTCTAATGGTCCTTTGCCCGGTGTTAATGTCATCGTAAAAGGAACTTCTAATGGGTCTGTAACAGATTTTGATGGAAAATATAGTCTTACTAATGTGGGTTCAGATGCCGTATTAGTTTTTAGCTATGTAGGGTATGAAACACTCGAAGTAACCGTTGGTGGGAAGTCTATCATCGATGCTGTTCTTGTAGAAGATACTAGTATTTTAAATGAAGTAGTTGTAGTGGGTTACGGAAAAACATCTAGGCGTTTAGTAACCGGTGCTATTTCTTCAGTAAAATCAGAAGATATTATTAAAACACCAGTAACATCTGCAGAACAAGCTTTGCAAGGACAAGCACCTGGTGTTACTATAATTAATGGAGGTTCACCGGGTACGGCGCCTCAAGTTCAAATACGTGGTTTGGGAACTTTTGGTAATAGTCAACCATTATATGTAGTAGATGGTATCGTTTCTGGAGGAATCAATGAGATCAATCCTAACGATATAGAATCTATTGATGTATTAAAAGATGCATCAACGGCTGCTATTTATGGATCTAGAGCTTCTAATGGTGTTGTAATTATTACAACTAAAAGAGGTAAGTCTGGAAAAACAAAAGTGACCTTCGATTCCTATTTTGCTACTCAAAGTGTTCCAAAAACATTAGACCTGCTTGATTCTAGTCAATTTAGAGAATATGCAGAGGGAACTTTTGGTTTGCCTGCTAGGTATACTTCAGACGAAGCATCAACTAGACTTAATACAGATTGGCAAGACGAAGTATTTCAGACGGCCTTTACCCATAATACGAACTTAGGTGTTTCGGGAGGAAGTGATTCGGCAGTATTTAATATATCTGCGGGTTATATTGATCAAGAAGGTATTATCATTAATACAGGCTTTAAAAGATCGTCCTTAAGAGCAAATAGTGAATTTAAGCTCGGAGAGAAATTTAAGATTGGAGAAACCTTAGCTATTGCAGATTCTCACATGAAAAACGAAGAGGAGAATGGAGATAGAACATTGGTAGAACATATGATCAAGTCATTGCCTTACACGCCTGTTTATAATGCGGATAATCTAGGTGGTTTTGGAGGAGCAGTACCCACTACAGATAGTAATGCAGATCCAGAAAACCCAGTTAGACTTCAAACCATAAGTAATAATACAACTGATATTACCAAAATATTAGGGTCTATATATGCGTCTTATGAGATCTTAAATGGTTTAGAGTATAAGTTTCAATATGGTTTTGAAAGAACATCATTGTCAACAAATATTCACCGACCATCTTTTAATGAGGGCGCAAATTTTCGTACTGCTGCGGAACTCGATCAAAAAGCAAATCTTTTTAATTCGGATACTTACACAAGTTCATTAACATACTCAACTGTTTTTAATGAAGTTCATAATTTAGATTTATTAGCAGTTGTTGAAAAGTTTGAGACTACGGCTCGAAACAATCAATCTAAAGCATCAAATCCATTAACAGATGCGGTACCAGTAATTCTAGGTGGTGCAGAGGTTGTTAATCAGTTTTTTGAATATGGTTTAATTTCCTACATAGGGAGGGTTAATTATAATTATGATAACAAATATTTGTTATCGGCATCACTTCGTCGTGATGGATCCTCTCGTTTTGGTAAAGGAAATAAATGGGCAAATTTCCCAGCTGTGTCTTTAGGTTGGGTGCTAAGTGAGGAAGATTTTTTAAAAGATTCTAATTCAATAAGTAATTTAAAACTTAGAGGATCTTGGGGAGTTACAGGTAACGATGGTTCTGTGGAATATGCCTTTCAATCGGGTGTAATAAGCACATACAGTTATGTAGACTTGGGTAATGCTACAGGGGCTTCTACTTTTGGCCTTTCGAACCCAGATCTAAAATGGGAAGAAGCGACAATGACCAATATTGGTTTAGATGCAGGTTTTTTAAATAATGCACTTACAGTATCTTTTGAATATTATAATAACGATATAGAAGATGTTATTGTACCAATTCCTAATGTCGCATCAGAAGGGTTAGGAGAAGGTTTTACGCAACGTAATGGTGCATCAACAAATACCAAAGGGTTTGAGTTTAATGTTGGTTATAACCATAATAAAGGAGGTGATTTTAGTTGGTCTGCTAATTTGAATCTTGGGACATCTAAAAATAAGGCCGTTAGTCTTAATGACCAGTTGCCTTTTGTAGAAAGTTCTACTTTTGAAGGCCAAAAGTTGTCTAGAATAACAGCAGGTGAATCACTATTTTATTTTTATGGACTTCAAACAGATGGTTTATTTCAACAAGGTGACGATACAAGTGCACAACCAAATGCAGCAGCAGGAGATATTCGTTTTATAGACCAAAATGGTGATGGCGTTATTAATAGTGCAGATAATGTAAAAATAGGAAACCCATTTCCAGAACTCACATATGGTTTAAACTTATCGGCTAATTATAAAAATTTCGATGCGACCTTATTCTTTAGTGGCGTAAGTGGAAACGATATTTATAATACAACGCTGTATGATTTAGAAGGGATGACACGTTTGTTTAATGCGGGAACTGCTGTGTTAAACAGATGGACGCCAACTAATACAAATACAACGATACCTAAGTTTGCAACTCATTCTGATAATGTGGTGAGTTCAGATCGTTATATAGAAGATGGATCTTATGCTAAACTTAGAAATTTAACTGTTGGTTATAGTTTGTCAGAGTCAACATTGTCCAGTTTAGCAAATGGAGCTATAACAAAGTTTAGAATATATGCCACAGGACAAAACTTATTTACGATAACGGATTATTCTGGTTACGACCCAGAAATTGGTGGAAGTGCTACGGTAAACCCAGATCAACAATCTCCCGCAGCTGGTGTTGGGATTGATAGAGGGGTGTATCCACAACCAAGATCGTTTATTCTTGGAGTCCAATTAGCATTTTAATATATTAATTAAATAATATAAAAAAAACATGAAAAAATTTAAAATCTTTATAGCAAGTATCTTAGTGGTTGTTGGGATCCTGATATCTTGTGATGAATCAAAAATAGACTTACTTGACCCAAATGAATCGTCGGTAGAAGCGTTTTTCACATCTACCGTACAATTACAATCTGCGGTGACAGCACCTTATACATTTCTACAAGCAGAGGGTAATTATTCAAGATATCAATTCTATATTAACGATAATATTGCTGGTGAAAATTATGCGGTAGGTAATTTAGAAGCAGATAAGAAAGATATGATCGATAGGCAGGTAAAAGTATCAAATAATGGTAGTAATCTGTATTGGCAACATAACTATCAAGGTATAGGACGTTGTAATTTTGTTATCGAAAATGAGCCAAATTTTAAAAATATACCTGATAATATCATAACAACAAGCATAGCAGAAGTACGATTTTTAAGAGGGCTTTTTTATTTCAATTTAGTTGCTAAATACGGAGAAATACCTTTGGTTCTTGACCTAGATCCTGATAAAGTTAAGGGAGGAAGGCCTAAGTCTCCAATAGCAGATATTTACAATGCTATTGTTGCCGATCTAGAATTTGCAGCGGCTAACTTACCTGCAAAAGGAACGCAGGAGAATGGTAGGCCAACATCTGGTGCAGCTTGGGCGCTATTAGGAAAAGTATTATTACAAAGTGATGATGCGGCAGGTGCAAAGACTGCTTTAGCAAATGTAACGGGTTATAGTTTAGTAGATGAGTACACCGATAATTTTACTGTAGCAGGAGAGCATAATGATGAATCTATATTTGAGGTGCATTTTGATGAGTCTAAGGGGGTAGGTGATGCTTGGTCCTTGCGTGATGGAACTGGGAACGCAGAAACGACCTTTAGAGCTCAAGAGTATTCAGGGTGGTTTAATGTAAAGCCAAGCCAAACACTTTTAGATGAATACGAGGATGATGATATGCGTTATGCGTTTACTTTTTATTCACTTGATGCTAGTGATAATGGAACAATGACGGACACCTTCAATAACGGGGAATCTAGATATGTTGCACATGATTTAGGTGTTGCTGATGAAAATGATAATTTAATATCTATAGGTGAAGATGGTAATCCTGCTTGGAGAAAGTATCAAAATTTAGATAACAGACCTTCAGAAACACCATCTAGTGGTATAAATGCACGAGTGCTTCGTTATGCAGACGTATTACTAATGAAAGCAGAAGCAGAGATACGTTCAGGTGGATCGGAAGCTGTAGCTCTAGGCTTTTTGAATGAGGTTCGTGCAAGGCCATCAGTGTCTATGGATCCTGTTAATGTAACTGGTACTGATGCGATTTTAGATGCCATTAAACATGAACGATGGGTGGAATTAGCAGGTGAGCAATCCAGATGGTTAGACCTGCAACGATTTGATAATGACCCATATTTAATGCCGATACCAAACAAAGAATTAACGGGCAATCCTAATTTGTAAATAGTATAGTTTAGTTTTTATATTAATTTGATTTATTAGTTGATCCTGTATACTTGTTATACAGGATTTTCTATATTTGTTTATCCCCATAAATTAGTTTCATTATGAAATTATTTAAGAGTTTTTTACTTCTCGTTTTTATTGTTTCTTGTTCAAAAAATATTGAGAAAAAACAGTTTACATTATTAAGTCCAAAAGCATCAGGAATAAATTTTGAAAATGCTTTAACAGAATCAGACAGTCTAAATTATTTTAACTACCCATACATTTATATGGGAGGCGGTATTGCTGTTGGCGATTTTAATAATGACAATTTGCAAGACCTGTATTTTACAGGTAATATGGTTAATAATAGGCTTTACCTTAATAAAGGCGCTTTAACTTTCGAAGATATTACAGAAAAAGCCAATGCGGGTTTATCGCATAACGATTGGTTCTTAGGAGCAACTACGATTGATATTAATAATGATGGTTGGTTAGATATTTATTTAAGTGTATCTGGTAAAAAAGAAAATTGTCCAAATAAACTATTAGTAAACCAAGGATTAAATAAAGAAGGGCATATAACATTTAAAGAAGAGGCCGAAACCTATGGTATTGCAGATACAGGCCATAGTACGCAAAGCGCTTTTTTTGATTATGATAATGATGGTGATCTGGATCTGTATGTTGCCAATTATCCTATAACCCCTTTTAATACCCCACCAGATATTTTTAAACAACATATAAGGCATGCGTCTTCAAGACATTCAAATCATCTATATAAAAATGATGGTAATGGCGTATTTACAGACGTTACAAAGGAGGCAGGTGTGCTGTCGTATAGTTTGTCTTTAAGTGCCAGTGTAAGTGATTTAAATAATGATGGTTATAAAGATATCTATGTAAGTAACGATTTTGCCAGCGCCGATTTTTGTTATATAAATAATGGAGACGGTACATTTAGAAACACCATCGAACAATCTGTAAAGCATACAGCTTTGTATGGTATGGGAGCCGATATTGCCGATTTTAATAACGATGGTTTTTTAGATATTTTTCAAGCAGATATGGATGCTTCTACAAATAAACGTTCTAAAGCGAATATGGCAAGTATGAACCCTCAGGTGTTTTGGGATACTTACAATTCTGGATTATATTATCAATATATGCACAATTGTTTGCAACTAAACACAGGTGTTTTAGGTTTAGATAATACACCGCAATTTAATAATATTTCCAGGATCTCAAATATCTCTAGTACCGATTGGAGCTGGGGACCCATTTTTGCAGATCTAGATAATGATGGATGGAAAGACCTGTACGTGTCTAATGGGACAAGACGAGAAATAAACAATACCGATTTTTTTAATGCTATTAAAAAAGAGAAGAACCCTTTTGGAAAAAAGAAAAAGAATGATGATCTTCAAAATTCATTAAAAATGCCATCAGAAAAAACAGATAATTTTGTTTTTAGAAATTCTAAAGATCTAACATTCGAAAAAATAAATGCCGAGTGGGGATTGGAGTTTAAAGGGTTTTCCAATGGTGTTGCATATGCAGATCTGGATAATGATGGAGACCTTGAAATCATATTGAATAACATAGATGATAAAGCGGTCATCTTTGAGAATAATAATAGTGAAAACAATAATTATATCACAGTTCAATTTAATGGAAATGAATTAAACCCTAAAGGGATAGGTGCAAAATGCACCATTATTGCAGATGGTAAAAAACAATTCCAAGAATTAAGTTTAGAGCATGGTTATATCTCTTCTATGGCGCCATTACTTCATTTTGGACTAGGAAAAGAAACAACCATAGATACATTAATTATAGAATGGCAAGATGGTAAAGTGCAAAAAATAACTAATGTATTAGTCAATAAAACAGTGGTCTTAAATTATGCGGATGCCGTATCGGAAAATACTGTAGAAGAAGTAAAAACAGTTCAGTTTTTTAATTCAGAAAACAACACATTAGATTCATTGTTTATGCATATAGAGAATGAGTACGATGATTACGCAAAAGAAATTCTGTTGCCGCATAAAACATCTACTTTTGGTCCGTATATATCTGTTGGCGATATAAATAAAGACGGTTTAGACGATTTTTATATAAGTGGCGCTTCAAAACAAAAAGGAGGATTATTCTATCAAAACAAGAATGGCACGTTTGATAAAAAAATAGTGGCTTTAGGTAGCGATGCCATTCATGAAGATATGGGGTCTTTAATGTTTGATGCCGATAATGATGGCGATTTAGATCTGTATGTTGTTAGTGGAGGCAATGAGTTCGAACCCCATTCTAAGTTGCTTCAAGACAGGCTTTATAAAAATGATGGCTCAGGTAACTTATCCCTATTAAAAAATGGGCTTCCAGAAATGATTACCAGTGGGTCTCGTGTTTATAATTTAGATTACGATAAAGATGGTGATCAAGATTTGCTTATCTGTGGGAGGCTAATTCCGGGAAACTATCCATCACCTGCAAAAACATATATTTTAGAAAACGTTAGCACCCCCGAAACCATTAAATTTTTAGATGTTACAGATGTTTTAATTTCCGATTTTAATAAATTGGGACTAGCAACCTCTGCGAGTATTGGAGATATAGATAATGATGGTTGGCCAGATATTGTAGTAGTAGGAGAATGGATGCCTATACGAGTTTTTAAAAATAATCAAGGCAAAAGCTTTAATGAGGTTTCTGAAAATTTAGGATTAACAGATACTACAGGCTGGTGGTTTAGTATTGCGAGTGGTGATTTTGATAACGATGGCGACATTGATTTTGTTGCCGGGAATTTAGGGCTTAATTATAAATATAAATCGTTTGAAAATGAAACCTTCGATATTTACTTCAATGATTTTGATGATAATAATAAAAAAGATATCGTTTTAAGTTATTATAACGAAGGTAAAAAATACCCAGTTAGAGGGCGCTCCTGTTCGTCATCGCAAGTAGGAGAAATTAAAGAAAAATTTAAAACCTATAATGAATTTGCCGAAGCAACACTAGTTG
This sequence comes from Flavivirga aquimarina, assembly GCF_030540835.1. GTDB lineage: Bacteria > Bacteroidota > Bacteroidia > Flavobacteriales > Flavobacteriaceae > Flavivirga > Flavivirga aquimarina. The sequence continues at coordinate 14,665 of NZ_JAUOEK010000150.1, forward strand.
ATGTATATGGCGAAAAAGAATTAGAAGCATCGCTACACTATCAAGTCAATACATTTGCAACTTCATATATTGAAAATAAAGGAGGGCAATTCATTTTACATAAATTACCTAATGAGGTGCAATTATCGAACATCAATCAGGTTTTAGTAAAAGATTTTAATGACGACGGAAATTTAGATTTGCTAACAGCAGGAAACTTATATGGGGCGGAGATTGAAACCCCAAGAAATGATGCAGGAACAGGTGTGTTTTTATCAGGAAATGGTCAAGGAATATTTACACCGCATCGCATTCAGGAAAGCGGATTTTATACCCCTAAAGATGTTAAAGATTTAGCCTTAATAAAGGTTGGCGAAAAACAAATGATTATCGCTTCAAATAATAACGACATCCTTAAATTTATTGAAGTTAAATCAAATTAGAACCACATAACAATGATGCCATTAAATGCTTTTTATCAAAAACCATGGTTTTATATTTTTAGTTTGTGTTTGTTTTTTGGCTGTAAAGAAGAACAAGCCAAGCAAGAAGTAGTGGTGGTTGAGAAAGAAACATTGTTTAAAAGTTTGTCGTCAAAAGAAACAGGAATTCGCTTTAACAATACCATACAAGAAAACCCCAATAACTTTTTTATAGTTTATAATTATGCTTATAACGGGGGTGGTGTCGCTATAGGTGATATTAATAACGATGGACTCTCAGATATTTATTTTACAGGGAATCAAGTTGAAAATAAATTATACCTAAACAAAGGAAACTTTCAATTTGAGGATATTACAAGTTTAGCTGGTGTAGGAGGAGGAAAAGGTTGGAGCAATGGCGTTGTTATGGTAGATATAAACGGAGATAGTTTTTTAGATATATATGTATGCAAAGGCGGTTGGCGAGGTACAGATGCAGAACGTACCAATCTGCTTTATATTAATAATGGCGATAGTACATTTACAGAACAAGCTAAGGAGTATCATATTGCAGATATAGGATTTTCTATGATGGCTTCGTTTTTCGATATGGATAATGATAACGATTTAGACATGTATTTAATCAACCGTCCAAAACGTTTTTTTCTTTCACACGACGATATTAGAAAAGGTAAAGCAGAACAAAGTCCTTTGTACAGAGATAAACTCTATGAGAACATAAATGGCGTTTATAAAGAAATAGGTTTAAAGTCAGGAATAAATCAAACATATGCTTACGGATTAGGGCTATCGACTTCCGATTTAAATAACGATGGTTTTAGTGATATTTATGTGGCTAACGACTATTTCGAAAGCGATTATTTTTTTGAAAACAAAGGGAATAAAACATTTAAGCAAAACATTGAATCTATTACCAATCATGTGGCCTTTTATGGTATGGGTATAGATGTTGTTGATTTTAATAATGATGGTTATGAGGATCTTGTAGAATTGGACATGACATCATCAGATCATGTACGCGCAAAAACAACCATGGCTACAATGAATGTTGATGCGTTTAACCGCATTTTAAATGAAGGGAATCACTATCAGTACATGCATAATGTACTTCAAATAAATAATGGCAATGGATTCTTTAGTGAAATAAGTCAGTTTGCAGGTATCGATAAAACCGATTGGAGCTGGTCTTGTATTGGGAGTGATTTTGATAACGACGGATTACGAGATTTGTTTGTTTCTAATGGGTTTAGGCGTGATATTTTTGATAAAGATGCGACCAATGAGTTTTCCAAGTATATAGAATCAAAAGAAAAAAAACAGCGTTCAAAAAGCGAAAATGTTGACTATATAGTAAACTTATTTAACGAAAATAAAATTCATAATTATATTTATAAAAACGATGGCGATTTAAAGTTTTCAGATAAAGTAAAAGACTGGGGTTTAGAAACTATTAGTTTTTCTAATGGCGCAGCTGTTGGGGATTTGGATAATGACGGCGATTTAGATCTGGTTGTAAATAATATTAATGATGATGCTTTTGTTTACAAAAACAATTCACAGAAATCTGGAAATAACTTTCTTAGAGTAAAATTAAAAGGCCCTAAAAATAACACACTAGGATTAGGAGCAAAAATTACGGTATTTACTAAAAATAGTATGCAATACCACGAATTAAAGAATGTACGTGGGTATCTGTCTTCAACCGACCCAATAGCACATTTTGGATTGAGTAAAACAAAGACAATTGATTCTGTAAAAGTTGTATGGCCAGATAAAAAAATGAGTTTTTTATCTAATATAAAAACTGATACAGTTTTAACAATAGACTACAAGAAGTCCTATGCCGTAAAATTAAATGCAACTAAGTATAGCCCGATTTTTAAAGATATAACCAGCACTGCTTTTTCAGGGAATAAAGTAACTCACAAAGAGAATAGTTTTGATGATTTTGAAGCCCAAATATTACTGCCTCATAAACTTTCAACCGAAGGGCCTTGTATTTCAGTTTCAGATATAAATAATGATGGGTTTGAAGATTTTTATATAGGAGGTGCAGCAAATCAAAGCGGGAAACTGTTATTGCAAAAAAAGAATGAAACCTTTGTAGAAAGTAAGCAGTTAAGTTTTTTAAAAGATAAAATTTTTGAAGATGTTGCTTCGGTGTTTTTTGATGCAAATAAGGATGGGTTCACAGATCTGTATGTTGTTAGCGGAGGTAATGAATTTTCTGAAAATGCTCCAGAATATCAAGATCGATTATATATAAATGATGGAAAAGGATATTTTGTTAAATCGGATAATTTGCCAAAAATGGAGTCTAGTGGTGGCTGTGTTGTACCGTTAGATTATGACGACGATGGCGATTTAGATTTGTTTATTGGCGGACGGTTAGTGCCTAACCGCTATCCAGTATCTCCAAAAAGCTATTTGTTACAAAACAATTCTGGAGTTTTTGCAAACGTAACATCTCAATTTGCTAAAGATTTGGAGTATGCAGGTATGGTGACCGATGCGACCTGGCAGGATATAGATGGAGATTCTAAAAATGAATTAGTTGTGGTAGGAGAATGGATGCCTATAAGTGTATTTAAAATAGAAGAAGGTGTTTTTAAAAAACAAAACGTACCAACTTTAAATAAAACAAATGGCTGGTGGAATACCATTGAAGCAAAAGATATTGATCTTGATGGTGACATAGATTTTGTATTAGGAAATCTTGGAGAGAATTATAAATTTAAGGCTAGTAAGGAGAAACCATTTTATGTATTTGCATCAGATTATGATAAAAATGGAACAAACGATGTGTTTCTTGCTAAAGATTATAAAGATAAAATTGTACCAATACGCGGTAAAGAATGTTCAACAGAGCAATTACCGGATTTATCTAAAAAATTCTCAACATATAATGAGTTTGCATCTGCAGATATAGGAACTATATTAGATGATAAAGCACTTACTTCTCAAAAACACGAAGCGTATATATTTCAATCCGTATTTTTAATTAATAATGGAGGGGTTTTGGAAATAATGAAGCTTCCTAGTCAAGCACAGTATTCTACAGTACAGGGTATTGTTGTAGATGATTTTAATGAAGATGGTATTAATGATGTTTTACTTGCAGGAAATAAATTTAATGTTGAAATAGAAACGACACGGGCAGATGCTTCTGTCGGATTGTTATTAGAAGGTATTGGGGATTTTGGTTTTAAGGAATTAAAGTCCTATTCAAGTGGTGTTTTTTTACCGTTTAATGTCAAGGAGTGTAAGGCTATAAGACTTGGTAAAAGTACTAAAGGTGTTCTAATTGGAATTAATAATGGCACTATACATCTGCTAAAAATGTCTAATTAGAATATTATATTTTCTAAAAAAATGTTGAAATTGTTAAAACGTGTATCAAAAACCTTATTGTTTGCATTAGTTATTCTAGGTTGTAATAAGGAAGAATCAACCATACAGGAGCTACTCAAAAAAACAGCTAAAGAACAGTTTTTTGTTCCAGAGAACGACTATGCGTCCTCGGTCAGGGTAGCCTATTTTGATAGTATTATTAAAACGGCTCCAGCTAATAAAAAAACCAGTCTCAATCTGTTGAAGGCTGAAGAGTTGTTATACGCAGGAAAAACAAAAAATGCGATTGAAATATTAGAGACCTTATGGGATAGAAGTTTAAATGGGCCAATAAATTATAACCTGGAACCTCGTGAAGAAAAAAAGATCTCCTCTTTGTTAGCTGTTGCTTATTTACGAATGGGAGAACAGCAAAATTGCCTGCATCATCATGAGGCTTCCGCCTCCTGCATTATTCCTATCGGTCCCAAAGGATACCATCATGTAAAAGAAGGCTCAAGAAAAGCCATAGTAATGTTTGAGAAAATGTTGAGTTATAATTCTCATGATTTTAATAGTCGTTGGCTGTTGAATATTGCATATATGACCTTAGGAGAATACCCAGATGGAGTACCCGAAAAATGGGTAATCCCAGAAAGTGTTTTTAAATCGGACTACCCATTAAAAAAATTTAGAGATATAGCTCCTAAATTAGGGTTGAACATCAATGAACTTTCGGGAGGTATTGTGGTAGACGATTTTAATAATGACGATTTATTAGATGTATTGGTCTCTAGCTGGTTTCCTTCGCATCTCCTGAGGTATTTTGTTAATAATGGTGACGGTAACTTTACAGAAAAAACACAAACAGCTGGTGTGACTGAGATTGGAGGAGGATTGAATATGGTGCAGGCAGACTATAATAATGATGGCTTTTTAGATGTGTTTGTTCTTAGAGGTGCCTGGTTAGGTAAATTGGGAAAACATCCAAATTCTCTATTACGAAATAATGGGGATAATACGTTTACAGATGTGACCATAGAAGCAGGGTTGCTTTCGTTTCATCCAACACAAACAGCAACTTGGGCAGATTTTAATAATGATGGATGGATAGACCTATTTATAGGGAATGAGTCTGAACCAAATAATATGCATCCTTGCGAGCTATACGTAAACAATGGAGATGGTACTTTTTCCAATAAAACTAAAAGCGCAGGACTTACTGTGAGCGATGCTCAAAATGCTTATTATGTAAAAGGAGTTACTACGGTCGATTTTGACAATGATGGTTGGATGGATATTTACGTGTCCAATTATAAAACATCTAGTAAAAACCTATTATTCAAAAATACTGGTATGGATGAAGTAGGAGAGATTCACTTTAAGGAAGTAGGAACAAGTATTGGGATAGGAGAAACATTCTCTAGTTTTCCCACTTGGTCTTTCGATTACGATAATGATGGCTGGATGGATATTTTTGTAGCAGGCTACAAAAGGAGTGGTTATGGAGATCCCATATCGGCAGATATTACTAAAGAATATCTAGGTTTCCCTCATCAGGCAGAGACCATGCGTCTCTACAAAAATAGCGGTGGCACTTTTTCCGATGTGTCAAGTAAAGTAGGATTGAATAAGATCGGATATGCCATGGGAGCTAATTATGGCGATTTGGACAACGACGGCTATCTAGACATATATTTAAGTACAGGAGAGACGGGTTTTGAATCCATTATTCCGAATCGCGTGTTTCGAAACTCGTATGGAAAAACCTTTCAAGATGTTACAACAGCTGGAGGTTTCGGACATTTGCAAAAAGGGCATGCGGTATCTTTTTCAGATATTGATAACGATGGGGATCAAGATATACATGTTGTTATGGGTGGTGCTTTCGAAGGTGATAATTTTTTTAATTCTGTGTATGAGAATCCTTATCAAAATGAGAACAGTTGGGTGAAATTTATTTTAGAAGGAACAAAGGCTAATCGTTCTGCTATAGGAAGTAAATTAGCAGTAACTATTATAGAAGATGAACACGAACGTATCATTTTTCACACGATAAGCTCGGGAGGTAGTTTTGGTAGTTCGACACTAAGAGCAGAAATTGGTTTGAGTAAAGCTTCAGAGATAATCAAATTAGAATTGACTTGGGCTGGAAGCGGTACGCGCCAAATATTTGAAAATATTAAATTGAATACGTTTTATAAAATAATAGAAGGCAATCCGCAGGTAAAAGAGATCCATTTGAGATCAATACCTATGTAAACTGAAATACAGATAAGTAATGTTTATATTGTTGATAAATAATGTTTTGTCATGTCGACAGAACGAAGCATGAGTGACGAGACATCTCATAAAGATGAGATTTTTCATTACAAGCTACACTTTATGCCTTCAAATAAAATATATTTTGTTTTCTATACTCCTCTGTATCAAAAATACCTATAAATAAAAAAGACCGCTATATAGCAGTCTTTTTTATATAAAGATATTGTTGGTATTAGTGACCAGCTTCTTTCTTTACTTCATCAACCTTACTTTTTACAGCATCGGCAGCTCCTTCTGCAGCTTTAACAGCAGCATCAGCAGCTCCTTCGGCAGCATCAGTAGCAGCATCAACAGCACCTTCAGCTGCATCTGTAGCGGCATCAACAGCACCTTCTGCAGCTTCTGCAGCAGCATCAGCAGTAGCTTCTACAGCTTCTGCAGCAGCATCAGCGGCAGCTTCAACAGCAGCTTCTGCATCTTCGGCTTTTTTAGTATCTCTACAAGAAGTAAGAGATATACTTAGTACTAATAATAAAGTGGTACTTAATAATAATTTTTTCATTGTTCTTGTTTTAGTGTTAATTATTTGATCGTTAAAATACTGATTACTAACCAAGTATTAAAGTGTTAGTTACGAATTTAGTGACTTTTGGTATATTTTAAGAATTTTATGTTAATTTTTTTAACATTTATTCGGTGAAATACTTTATATACGCAGATAATCTAGTATTTGGATGACGGCACCTTTATTCTTTTTAATAAAAGCCATACTACTTCTCCCACAAGACAAGCGTTTTTCCTCATTCCTAATTAATTCATTTAAAATATTATTAAACGTTTCTTGATTGGAAATAGAAAACATACCACCAATGTCTATCATGGCTTTAGCTTCTGGGAATTTTTCGTGATTGGAGCCAATAACAATAGGTATTGCGAATACAGCAGGTTCTAAAGTGTTGTGTAAACCAGTATGCCCCATGGCACCACCAACATAAGCAATATCTGCATAACTGTAAATTTTTGTGAGTATTCCTATAGTGTCTATTATAAAAACCTGAGCATCTATTAACAGCTGGTCATTTTTTTTGGAATATAATACAGATTGGCAGTCTAACTTATCTTGAATGCTATTTATTTGTGATGTTTTTATATTATGAGGCGCTATAATAAATTTTACATTTTTATGATCACAAGAATTAATATAATTAATCAATAATTTTTCATCTTCAGGCCATGTACTACCAGCAACTATACATAGTTTGTCGCCTTTAAAAGTTTCGACAAAACTTAAATCATTGTTTAAATCTAATTGGCTAAAAACACGATCAAAACGGGTGTCTCCACTAATAGTTACATTATTATAATTTATAGATTGAAGTAATGTTTTTGACGTTTCGTTCTGTGTAAAAATATGTTCGAAAGAAAATAAAGCCCGTCTCAATTCTGCACCATAAAACTTAAAGTAAGATTGATTCTTTCTAAAGGCTGCCGAAATTAAAATGGCACGTAAAGCTCTCTTTTTTAATTCATTTAAATAGTTAGGCCAAATATCATATTTAACAAAAATGGTGAGCTCTGGATTAACAATGTTTACAAATCGTTTTGAATGACTTTTAGTGTCCAGAGGTAAGTAAACAACAACATCTGCAATAGGTGAGTTTTTACGTATTTCGTATCCAGAGGGAGAAAAAAAACTAAGTACAATTTTATGCTGGTTATAGTGTTTTCTTAGTTCTTTAAAAACAGGAAGGCCTTGTTCGTATTCACCTAAAGAAGCACAATGAAACCATAAAGTTTTATCATTGGGGGTTAAATTACTTTCAAGAATCTTAAAAGTATTTTGACGACCAATAACCCCTTTTTTAATTTTTTCATTAAGTAAAGAGGTGCATTTTAAACCAAAATGCGCTATATGGATACCTATGTTGTAAATAAAACTCAATTCTTTTCTTTACCGCTAAAATACATTTCTTTGAAACAAATTCATTGGTTAGCGTAAATGAATTTTGTAATTTTGTGAGCTGTTACTCCACGATGGAGGTTCATTAAATTTAGTCTTAATTGTTTTATTTAAAATAATAAAAGATTGCAATTTTTTTTAGATGAAGAAAATTCAAATGGTTGACCTTAAAGGTCAGTATAACGGCATAAAAGATGTTGTTAATCCTTCTATTCAAGAAGTTATAGAAAATACCTCATTCATTAATGGACCTAAGGTTCATGAATTTCAAAAGAATTTAGAGCAATATTTAGGAGTAAAACATGTTATTCCCTGTGCAAATGGTACAGATGCGTTGCAAATAGCAATGATGGGCTTAGGTTTAAAGCCAGGTGATGAGGTTATTACTGCCGATTTTACTTTTGCAGCTACTGTAGAAGTGATCGCATTGTTGCAGTTAACACCCGTTTTAGTAGATGTTAATGCCGATGATTTCAATATAGATATAGAAGCTATTAAAAAAGCTATCACACCAAAAACAAAAGCCATTGTGCCTGTTCATTTATTCGGGCAGTGTGCTAATATGGAAGCTATTATGGAGATAGCTAAAGCACATAATTTATTTGTAATTGAAGATAATGCACAAGCTATAGGAGCATCTTATACTTATAAAGATGGTAATAAGGCAAAAGCTGGAACGATAGGACATGTTGCATCTACTTCATTTTTTCCTTCTAAGAATTTAGGTTGCTATGGCGATGGTGGTGCTATTTTTACAAACGACGACGATTTGGCACATACTATTAGAGGTATTGTAAATCATGGTATGTACGAGCGTTACCATCATGATGTAGTGGGAGTAAATTCTCGTTTAGATAGTATCCAAGCAGCAGTTTTAGATGCAAAATTACCGCATTTAGATAGTTATGCTAAAGCGAGACAAAATGCTGCAAAAAAATATAATAAAGCATTTGAAGGATATGAGAATATAATAACACCTATAGTATCGAATGGCTGTTTAAAGGTTTGTGATACTTGCGATTGTCACGTTTTTCATCAATATACACTTAAAATAAAAGGTATAGACAGAGATGCTTTAGCGAAACATTTAAATGCGCATGATATACCATGTGGCATATATTATCCCATTCCACTTCATAAACAAAAAGCATACAAAGATAAAAGGTATAATGAAAATGACTTTAAAGTAACAAATCAGTTAGTTAAAGAAGTGATTTCATTGCCAATGCATACAGAATTGAACGATGAACAAATAGAATATATTACAGCAACAATTATTAAATTTATAAATGGATAAAATATTAGTTACAGGAGGGTTAGGGTTTATAGGGTCGCATACCGTAGTTGAATTACAAAACGAAGGTTATGAAGTTGTAATAATTGATGATTTGTCAAATTCTACAATTAAAGTTTTAGATGGCATAAAAGCTGTAACAGGTAAAGAACCACTTTTTGAAAAGTTGGATTTAAAAGATAAGTTAGGTGTTGAAGCTTTTTTTAAAAAACATAATGATGTAAAAGGAGTTATTCATTTTGCTGCCAGTAAGGCTGTAGGTGAAAGTGTAAAAGAACCTTTATTGTATTACGAAAATAACATAGGAACTTTAGTTTATATTTTAAAAGAACTAAAAAAATTACCGTCAGCGAGTTTTATATTTAGCTCATCCTGTACCGTTTATGGGCAGGCAGACGAATTGCCCATAACAGAAAATGCACCAGTAAAAGAAGCCGAATCTCCTTATGGAAACACAAAGCAAATAGGAGAAGAAATAATTAGCGATACCTGTAAGGTGTCACCTAGTTTAAAAGCTATTGCATTACGTTATTTTAATCCGGTTGGAGCACATGAATCTGTTATGATTGGAGAATTACCTATTGGTGTGCCACAAAATTTAGTTCCTTTTATTACACAAACAGGTATAGGTTTGCGTGAGGAATTATCAGTTTTTGGAGATGATTACCCAACACCAGATGGTACTTGTATTAGAGATTATATTCATGTAGTAGATCTGGCTAAAGCACATGTTATAGCTTTAGAGCGTTTACTTAAAAACAAGAATAAATCTAATTACGAAACTTTTAATTTAGGAACAGGTAAAGGAAGTTCGGTATTAGAAGTTGTTCAATCTTTTGAACGTGTTTCTGGAAAAAAACTAAATTATAAAATTGTTGATAGAAGAGAAGGCGATATTATTTCTGCATATGCAGATACTAATAAAGCTAATAATGAATTAGGTTGGAAAACCGAATTGTCTTTAGACGATGCTATGCGTTCTGCGTGGGCATGGGAACAGAAGGTTAGAGGAAATGAAAAGGAATAACCTCCCTGATTATTCGTTTAAAAAACTATAAAGATTTATTAGAGAGCTTTTTAGTAAAGAATAGATTGTAAATGATGCGTAATAGGGTATATTATTATCGGATCTTACCTTTTTAAGTTTTTTTTAAGAAATATGATCGCCTTTATTTATAATTTCATGGTGTTTTATTTGTAATTACTCTCAATTAGTGCACCAATGTCATTTAACTTAAGAACATTTCTTTTTGTTTTATGCTTATTTGTTATACCAAACAAATTTGTTGCAGCTTCAAATTTAAATATACCACCCGGTTTAGCATTAGTACAAATAGATAGCCTAATCGAGCAGAAAAATATCAGCAATGATATGGCTCAGTTAGAACTATTAATACTTTATAATGATGCAATAGCTAATAAACATTCAGATTCTATTAGAATATTTAAAAAATTAGCTATCATAAATGCGGATCTAGACCAGCCCAAAGATGCATTCATTTACACCGAAAAATATATTAATAATACGTTAGATTTTTCAATTTTAAATGATGGAGTATATCAGGTTATTAGAGATTCTGAAGAGTATAAAGAGTTGTCTGATAATTATATATTGGAAATAGATTGGATTGCTTTTTTGTTTTTATATGTGGCTTTAATCGGCTTTTTTTTTACTGTAATAATTAATTTTTCTAAAAAATCTAATAGAAAAGCAAAATTATTCATTAGTGGTTTTGTAGGTGTACATTCTCTATTTATTATGGAATTTGTTTTGTACATTTCTAATATTCAGTATAAAGTTCCTCATACATATTTAATGGCATCACTGGTTGCACTTTTATACGGGCCATTCCTATATTTTTATTTTAAAAGTGTTACTTATAGTTTTAAATTTAAAGCTATTGATTTATTACATTTTCTACCAACTCTTGTTTTGATTATATTTTTGTTTCCTATGTATTCACTTTCTGGATATGAAAAACTTAGAATCATGTTAGGGTTGAATAATTCATATGATAGCTATAGATATGTCATCTTTATTTCAAAAGTTACGTCACTTTTTATATACGCCATTTTTATAGGAAAGCTACAATATGCGCATAGAAAACAAGAAATTAATTCTGAATATAAAAAGCAACCAATTAATAAATGGAAAAGAACTATTTATAGGATACATATTGTATACCTCGTTTCTTATATTATTTATGGATTACCAGTAAGCGGATTGTTACTTGAATTCCCTTATTTTATCAATTATATACAAGTAAGTGTTATGTCCATTATGGTTATTTACTTAGCTTATATGGCGTATGTACAACCAGAAATTCTTAAGTTCGATTATCCGCATACATTTAAAGATGTAATGACTTTAACTAAATATCAAAAATCGGGACTTACGAATGCTTTATCAAAAGAGCTTAAAGAAAATCTAATCAAGTTATTTGTAGAAGATAAAGTGTATAAAGAAAATAATATAAACCTTGAATCTTTATCTCAGAAGTTAAATACAACAAGGCATAATACCTCTCAAATAATAAACGAACATTTTAATATAAACTTTTTTGAACTTGTAAATAAGTTTAGAATTCAAGAAGCTATTAGGATTCTTAAGGAAGATGTTTATGGAAGTCTTAATATTATAGATATTGCCTACGAAGTAGGATATAATAACAAAGTTACTTTCAACAAAGCATTTAAAAAGGAGACATCGGTTACCCCTTCAGAGTTTATAAATACTCAATTAAAAAAGAGCACGAATAGGTAAATATGAAGTAAACCATCTTCGGTAGGGTAAGGTATTATAAGGATTGCCACTAAATTTTAGCTTTATCCTTTTTTTTATCATTGCAATTGTAATAAGGTAAGGTGGTAATGGAGCTTTACTTTAAATATTTTTAGATTCTTCTAATGCTTTAAAATTTCATAGTAGAGTATAATTTTTTGAATTAGTCACTTAAAAAAATCTTTACTGCCTTCCTTATTTTCAATCTGCGTAGACTAACTCAAAAAAATAATTTATGGAAGTAAGAAATTACTATTTAGTGCTAACGCTAATGGTGTTTGGTGTCATGTCATCGTTTGCACAAGAAAAAGTTATTTCCGGTACTATTGTGGATGCAAATAATATACCATTACCGGGAGCAACCATTATCGTTAAGAACTCTACTAATGGCACCTCAGCAGATTTTGACGGGAATTATTCAATTAAAGTAAATCAGGGAGGAACTCTGGTTTTTAGTTTTGTTGGGTATATAACCCAAGAAATTATAGTTGGTGCATCAAACAGTATTAATGTGGCCATGCGAGAAGACAGAACAAACCTTGAAGAGGTTGTCGTTGTAGCATATGGTTCGCAGACAAGAGAGTCTATAGTTGGATCTGTAGGAGTTGTTTCAAGTACAGTTATAGAGACTCAGCAAGTAACGTCCCCTTTAAGAGCATTACAAGGAGCCGTACCAGGATTGAGTTTAATAACAGCAGGAGGTCAACCGGGAAGTAACCCAATTATTAGAATTAGAGGGATTTCGAGTGAGAGCTTGGAAAGAGGTCCTTTAATTGTGGTAGATGGCGTACCGTTTAATGGTAACCTTAATACAATAAGTCAGGATCAAATCGAATCTGTTTCAGTATTAAAGGACGCTTCTTCATCTGCGTTATATGGCTCAAGAGCTTCAGGAGGTGTTATATTGATTACAACCAAAAAGGGACATATAAACACAGCTCCAAAAGTAACATTGAGATCCCAGATTGGGATATCTAATCCAACCATTGGGATTCATAATTTAGCTGAGCCTGAAGATTATCTCAAGTTAACCTGGCAAGCTTTAAAAAATACCAATCAATACGAAAATGGTCAGACTGCAACCGTAGCAGCTCAAAGTGCGACAAATGAACTGGTTGATTACTTAGGCTATAATCCATATAGTGCAACAAACCCAATAGATGTTAACGGTAATTTGGTGGCAGGTGCAAACTTGTTATGGAATTCTAATTGGGAAGAAGAAATTATTAGAGAAGATTACCTTAGAGTAAATCATAATATTAGTGTATCAGGAGGTGGTGAAAAAACAAGATATTTTATGTCTTTGGATTATTTAAATGAGGACGGACCTGTTATGCCTTCTAATTTCGAAAGAGTAGCTTCAAGATTAAATTTAGAAACTCAAGTAAATGATTGGCTTAAAGTAGGGCTTAATACCAGTTTTTCACGCTCTAGTTCTAATAATCCGGATCAAACAAGTGGGAACACAACGCAAGTCATTTCCTGGATTTATGGATTATCCAGTATTTACCCAATATACGCACGTGATGCCAACGGAAATTTGATTAGAGATGATGCTGGAAATCGTATTTTCGATTTAGGAAATGGGCTCGTTACCGGGCAGGCAGTAAATAGTACAAGACCGGTTTTTGGAGGAGAAAACATTTTGGCAGGTCTAACTTTAGGAAAAGAAAAAAGAGTACTAACCAATTATTTGGCAAATGCTTTTGCAGAGGTAAACCTTTATAAAGGGTTAACATTCAGGACCCAATTGAGTTATGAAAATTATATGTTTGATTCTTATAGTTTTGATGACGATAAGATAGGCATTGCTTCAGGTGAAGATGTAAAAGGAAGAGTAAGCCAGCAAAGAAACTTAACAACGACCCTTAATGCTATACAATCTTTAAATTATAAGAGGAATTTTGGAGATCATAATATCTCTATTGATGCTATAACAGAGGCTTATACAAATACTCAGGATGATTTACTGGCACAAGGTACTGGTTTTTTACCTGGAGTAGAAAACTTGGATGGAAGTAGGACCCCAGAAGGTGTTGGAGGCAATATTCTTACATCGAGGCTTAATAGTTATTTAGGGAGACTTAACTATAATTTTAATGAAAAATATTTTGGTGAGTTTTCAATAAGAAGAGATGGATCTAGCCGTTTTCATGAAGATACAAGATGGGGTAATTTCCTAGCCGGTGGTGTGAGTTGGATCGTATCTAAAGAGAATTTCTTGAATGAAAGTAATACACTCACATTTTTAAAACTTAGAGGGTCTTATGGCGAAATAGGAAATAATAGAACGACAAGCCTTTTTCCTTATCAATCCGTATTTCGAACAGGTTTTGTTAATGAAGGCAATTCGGGTATATTATTAGAAGGTGTCTCTGATGTAAATTTAAGATGGGAAAAAGTAGAGTCTTTAAATATTGGAGCCGATTTCGAATTGTTTAATGGAACAATATCAGGAACTCTTGAATACTATAGTAAAGAATCTGTAGACTTAATTATGGATAAGCCACTTCCTTCTTCTTTGGGAGTTAATAAAATTGTAACAAATATAGGATCCATTAAAAATTATGGATGGGAAGCATCATTAAGATCTATTAATTTTAATTCTGATGATTTTACATGGACCACTGGAGTTAATTTTGCATTAAACAAGAACGAATGGACCAAATTATCACAAGATCAGATTATCGTTGGGTCTAAACGTTATATAGTTGGTGGTTCTATTTTTGATTTCTATATTCGGGAGTGGGCAGGAGTAGACCCAGCAGATGGACGTGGTATGTGGTTTACGGATGTATTGGATGCTAATGGTGATGTTATTGATAAAGTAACAACGAAAGATTATGACGATGCAACAAGATATGAACAAGGAAAAACATCATTGCCGGATATAGAAGGCGGATTTACTTCTTTTATAAGATACAAGCAATTTGATTTGAATATTTTGTTTAATTATAGTTTTGGAGCTTATTTATTAGACAGTGACTATTCTCTGCTTATAAATCCTTTTAAAAACCCTGGCGGAAGTGCTCATCCCGATAATTTTAATGCATGGCAAAACCCTGGAGACATTAGCAATGTTCCATTATTATTAACAAGTAATAATGATCATGCATCTCGTTCTACGCGCTTCTTATATAAAAATGATTATGTAAGATTAAAAAGTTTGACGCTTGGATATAATCTTCCACAAACAACAATCGAAAGAATAGGATTAAGCAAATTGAGGTTGTTTCTACAGGCAGATAATATTTTTACCTGGCAATCACATAAGGGAATTGATCCAGAGCAAGCATTTAATGGTGTTACGAATAACAGATCACCATTATCTAAAACAATTACATCTGGGATTATTTTAGAATTTTAAAAAAATTAAAGGAAAATGAAAACATTCAAAATTATATACAAAAAGTTTCTATTAGTTTTTATAACGACTATACTGTTTAGCTGCTCAAAAGACTTTTTAGATGAGCCTCAAAATACGGCAGGACTTCCAGAAAACGTTGTTTTTTCAGATAGAGAAATTGTACAATCTTTTGTGACAGGAATTTATGATAGATACAAAGGGCAGTGGGATAATGATTTAACAGATGGTGTGAATAATTCATCTGTTGATACAGGAGGCTTGTACGCTATGTATTTTGCAAGAACCGTTAAAGGAAATGATTTGATTCAGGCACCTTCACTTTTTAGGTTTGATTATGCTCACGATAATAAACAACCTACCTATAGAAGGACAAATTTTACATGGACCTTTAACTATGAAATTGTAAATTATGCAAACGTATTAATTAATGGTGTTGAAAATAGCCCGGATTTAGACGAAGTAACTAAAAAAGAGTTTATTGCAATAGGAAAAGTGATACGTGCGTTTCATTATTTTCAAATAGCCTTAGAATTTGCTCCAAATTATAACAACGATAGAACAGTAGCAAGAATTCCTATTTATACTGGACCGGCGACAGGAAATGCTCCAAGCCCCTTATCAGATGTTTATGATTTAATACTATCAGACTTAAAAGCTGCCATTCCGGATTTATCGGAAGAAAGGTTAGGTAAAAGTTATATTAACAAATCGGTTGCTAACGGCATTTTAGCACGTGTATTATTGGTAACTCAAGATGATTGGACTTTGGCTGCTTCATCAGCAAAAGCTGCTTATGGAGGTAATGCTTCATCTGCTGTGGTTTCAACAAATTGGGGTAATGGTTTTGATGAATTATCAGATCAGGACTGGCTGTGGGGGCACTTTCAAAATGGTATAAGCGAATCTAATTTTTATTGGTTATCACCACATAGTATGACCGACCATAAAGGAGATGGATATAGCGCTACTTTCATAAATACGAATTTTAGAGACATGTTTTCTGATACAGATGTTAGGAAGTTGTTTGAAGATTTATATAATTCTTCAACAGCCTATAGAGAATTTGTTACGAATAAGTTTGTATTTACATTTGCATCAGATGTGCCTTTAATGCGTAAATCTGAAATGGTATTGATCGATGCAGAAGCACAATATAATTTAGGGAATGAGACTGGAGCCAGAAACTTACTATTTGCATTGCAACAAGATAGAGATCCTAATGCGACAATATCTACTAATTCTGGGAGTGCACTTATGAACGAGATCTTGTTAGAAAGGCGTAAAGAACTCTACGGAGAAATAGGAGTAGAATGGTTTGATGCTAAAAGGCTTAGGTTACCTATTAATAGAGATCCGGAGCATAGAATCGTTGTAAATGTTCCTGCCGATAGCGAATTGTTTTATTTAAGCATTCCGCAATCAGAAATAGATGCAAATCCTAATATGGATGCTAGTCTTAACCAATAAATTAAAAACGACATGAAAAAAATATTATACATATTAACAATTGTATTGTCCCTATCGTCTGTTTTAAGTTGTGAGAAAAATGACGATTCCCCAATTATTATTAATATTAATTATGTGGGTTTTGAATCTGGTTTTATTTTAGGATCAGACCCTATAGGAACAGCATCAGAAGAAGTTCGTATAGCTGCATCTAATACTACAAATAGCGATAGAACTTTTAATATAGTTATTGATGCAGATTTAACAACTGCTGACCCTTCTGCATATTCTTTCCCTTCAACAGTAACTATCCCAGCAAATACTAATTTAGGAAGTTTTGTTGTAGAGGTTAATGGTGAAAACATAAATGCTTTGGGCGATGATATTCTTGCTATTAAATTTGTTTCAGATGAGGAAAATCTTCTTATTAGCGATCCTATTAGTTTAAATTTAAGACAAGTTTGCCCTAATCCAGAAGTGGTTTTAGATATAACATTCGATGATTTCCCAGGTGAAATTTATTGGGCTGTACTGGATTCAGGTGATAATATAGTTTTTGAAAGTGCTGATGGAGGCGCATATGGCGCTTATAGCGGCGAAGCTGGAGAGATGATATCAAGATCATTATGTATATTACAATCTGGAATCTATACCTTTCAAATTCAAGATCAGTATGCAGATGGTGCAGGTCCGTTTACAATATCCTATGATGGAAGTATTATATTTTCATCAGATGGAGTCTATGGGGGTGGGGTAGAAACAGAATTTACTGTAAATTAAGCATTAAGCCCTCATAAATTAACTAAACTAAACTTAGGAAAAACCGAGATATTTATCTTGGTTTTTTTTATTTATACAGTTTTCTTTTTAAAACTAGTTAAAACAAGAATAATCATACCTGTAGTTACAGACAAGTCGGCCATATTAAAAATACCAGTTCTAAAAATACCGCCCAAATCTATAAAGAAAAAATCAGTAACTTTTCCATAAACGATACGATCGTACACATTAGCTAATCCACCACCAATAATACTCGAGAAAGCAAAAAGAGAAAGTGTATCTAAGCTTTTATTTTTAAAAACATGTACTAATACAAAGCCGAGCACAACTATGGGTAAAATAAGTAATAGAATAATTCTAAGAGTTGGGTTTAAGTCGCTACCCATACCCAGAAAAGCACCTTCGTTTTCAACATTCATCATTAAAAAAGCATCTCCTATTAAAGAAATACGTTCGCCGGGATTTATATTTGTTCGGAGTTCAATATGAGTGCGAACCAGTGTTTTAGAAATTTGATCGACAGCAATCGTTAAAACAATAACTAATAAAATATAAATAGAACGTTTAGTGAATTTCATTTAGTCGTTAGTTTCAAAAGTTGCCGAAGCTGTTTGAGATTCTCTATTAATCTTCTTTACCAGACCTTGCAATACTTTACCGGGGCCAACTTCTGTAAATAGAGTGGCACCATCAGTAATCATTTGTTGTACAGATTGTGTCCAACGTACCGGAGCTGTTAATTGAGAAATTAAATTAGTTTTTATAGCCGTTTCATCAATAACAGCATTCGCCGTTACATTTTGATAAATAGGACAATTAGGTTTACTAAATACGGTATTTTCTATGGCAGCTGCCAATTCTTCGCGAGCAGGTTCCATTAATGGTGAATGAAAAGCACCTCCAACAGGTAATACTAAGGCTCGGCGTGCACCTTCTTCTTTTAACGATTCACAAGCTTTATTTATGGCTTCAACTTCTCCCGATATTACCAGTTGCCCCGGGCAGTTATAGTTTGCTGCAACAACAACACCATCAGTGGTAGCACATACTTTTTCAACAATATCGTCATCTAATCCTAAAACAGCAGCCATGGTACTTGGTTGTAATTCACAAGCTTTTTGCATAGCCAAAGCACGTTGAGATACTAACGTTAGTCCATCTTTAAAATTTAAGGCACCGTTTGCTACTAATGCAGAAAATTCCCCAAGAGAATGTCCGGCAACCATTTCTGGTTTAAACGTATCACCTAATGTTTTTGCTAAAATTACTGAGTGTAAAAATATAGCAGGCTGCGTTACTTTAGTTTCTTTAAGATCTTCTGCAGACCCTTCAAACATTATGTCTGTAATATTGAAACCAAGAATATCATTTGCCTGTTCAAATAATTCTTGAGCTAAAGGGGAGTTTTCGTAAAGGTCTAAACCCATGCCTGAAAATTGAGCACCTTGACCCGGAAATATATATGCATTCATGTACTAGTAGTTATCGTTTTGGTGCTGCAAAAGTATAAATAAAATCTTTAAAAAGATATAAGTATCGTTCTGAAGGCTCAGAACTGTTAGAAAATAGAATCAAGACTTAAATTTAACTTGATTAGAAAAATATTGCACTTTTATCGATAAGGTCTATGTTCTTGTTTCTGAAAGCGAAGCGGTCTATTTTCTACTATTACAAATTCATAATAGCAGCTTCAGCACAACGTTCCCCATCCATAGCAGCAGATATAATACCACCGGCATAGCCCCCACCTTCACCACATGGAAATAAATTGGATACTTCTGGATGCTGTAATTGTTCGTTTCTGGGAATACAAACAGGTGATGAGGTTCTGGATTCTACTCCAACAATATTCGCCTCAGCAGTATAATAGCCTTTCATTTTTTGTCCGAAAGCAAGAAATCCTTTTCTAAGTCTGCTTCCTATTAATTTTGGTAATAATGAATGCAAAGGAGCCGATTTTAATCCTGGTTGATAGGAGGTTGGGTTTAAATCGTTCGATAGTTTGCCTTCCACAAAATCGGTGAGTCTTTGTGCTGGTGCGACCTGACTTCTACCTCCGGATGTAAAGGCTAGCTTTTCTAAATTTTTCTGATATTCTAACCCTTTTAAAACACCAAATTTTTCATATTTATGTAAATCAACATCTGCATTAATTTCAACGACGATACCCGAATTGGCATACAGGTTATTTCGTTTAGAAGGCGACATACCATTTACTACAACTTCACCATTTGCTGTTGCTGCGGGTACTATAAAACCACCGGGACACATACAAAAGGAATAAACCCCTCTGTTGTTTACCTGATTTACTAAACTGTAAGAGGCAGCAGGAAGTAATGCATTACGTTCGCCACTGCAATGGTACTGTATAGAGTCTATAATGTGTTGTGGATGCTCTACCCGTACTCCCATAGCAAAGGACTTAGCTTCTAACGCTATGTCTTTTTTATGTAGTAAATAAAAGATATCACGAGCAGAATGTCCAGTGGCTAAAATAACCTTGTTTACAGTCATTTCACTGCCATTTTGCAATTGAATGGCCTGTATGTTATTTTTCTTAATTATAAAATCGACTACCCGGGTTTCAAAATGAACCTCGCCACCGTAATTTAAGATGGTTTCTCTAATATTTTGAACCACTTTGGGTAATTTATTAGTACCGATATGAGGGTGAGCATCAATTAAAATTTGATTGGTAGCACCATGAAATACTAAATTTTCAAAAATGCGTCTAACATCCCCTCGCTTTAAGCTTCGGGTATATAATTTCCCATCACTATAAGTGCCAGCACCACCTTCACCAAAACAATAGTTAGAATCATTGTTTACAAAATGATCTTGGTTTATGGCCTTTAAATCCCGACGACGGTCTTTCACATTTTTACCGCGTTCTAATACAATCGGTTTATAACCTAATTCAATACAACGCAAAGCAGCATACATACCAGCTGGGCCAAACCCAATAATATGAATGGGTTTAGCTTTAGAGACATCTTTATAATCAAATTGGTATTCAGAAGTTTTAGGTAATGCTTCTCTAATATAAACGGCAACCTTATAGTTGAAGATTATTTTTGGTTTTCGGGCATCAATAGATTTTCGAAGGATTTTAATGCCTGTTATAACTTCTTTATCAATATCTAAAGCATGTGCCGATTTTATTGTTAAAATATCATTACGCTCTTCTTCTTTAAGTGAAATACGAAGCTGAATTTCTTTTACCATGAGGTAAAATTACTTAAATTTAAAAGAACGATTTTTTAAAAGTTTATTTATGTGTAAAGTAACGTTCGTTTAAAATATTAAGATGATGTTTTGCGTGTCCAATGATGGTGAATCCAATAGCGAGTGCCGTAATTTCTTTTTCGGAACAAATGCCGGTTTTATGAAGCATATCTTTGCTAAAACTTTCAAACAATATAGTATTCGACTGTCTTACGAATTTAAACTCTTTTAACAAGTCTTCAATGCTTCTATTATTAGCATTAGAGTTTTCGGCATATATGTTTTCATCAAAGCCCAAAAGCGCCTTTGGTTCAGACCGAGCTATGGATAAAGCTCTGTAAGCAAATATTCTTTCAGTATCAATAACATGTTGAAGCAATTCTTTAGGAGTCCATTTGTTTGATTCATATCTGTATTCCCCATGTAGTATGAGGTTTTTAGAAATACTGTCAAAAATAGTTTCACTGTTTCTTAAGCCACTTATTAAGTCAATATCGTTATCTACCAAAGCGATATATCTGTCGTAAAAGTTTGGAATAAATTTTAAGTCGGATTTTTTCATTGTTTTAGGCTTTATGCTTTTTATAATAAGTTACTACGTGTTTGGGTGTTCTAATTTGCCTTGGTAACAAGGCGTCTTTAACAGGAAGTTTCGCGACCTGCTTTAATGGTACGATGCCTGCCCAAACAGGAAACTCTAAATCACTTTTTTCATCCTGAACCCCTACGTCTCTAATTTTTGCCGAAGCAGTTTGTATTTCCATTTCGAGAACTAGTGTGCTATTCAGCTCTTTAAGATTCATAGGTCTTAATGTATCCCATCGGCCAGGAATCATGTGATCCAGAACACATTTTAAAGCCGTTTTCTTTTCTTCCCGATCTTCAACTTCTGTAATGCTGGTAAATAGTGTAGCAGATCTGTAATTTACCGAATGATGAAATCCGGAACGAGCTAATACAAGTGCATCTAAATGCATGATGGTCATACTGGCTTCTTTGGCTTCTAAAAGAGCTAATAGCATTCTGTTTTTTAGGGAGCCGTGTAGATATATTTTATTTTCTATTCTACCGTAAGCCATAGGCAAACAAATAGCTTTCCCTTTGTAATTGTAGCTTACGTGTCCTACAAATCCTGCGTCCAGAATATTATTTATTTCCTCTACATCATAAACAGCTCTTTTGGGCCCTCGTTTTACTTGATTTAGTTCTGATGTTGTGTAAGTTGACATAACTATCCGATTTGATTGATGTTTGTTATTTAAAACAAATTTAGTAGATTTATGGATCGTCATATTCATCCAGAAATCATTTTTTAAATAGTCCAGTTATGATTCCTTATAAAACCATTATTAAAATAGATAGAACTAGTAAACAACCTGTTTACATTCAGCTTACCAATCAGTTTATAGATTTAATCAAGGAACGCACCCTTCCGCCGCAGGCAAAATTACCGGGAAGCAGAACCTTGTCAGATTTAATAGGTCTGCATAGAAAAACGGTGGTAGCTTGTTATGAAGAGCTTGAAATGCAAGGGTGGGTAATAAGTGTTCCAAAAAAAGGAACGTTTGTACATAAGGACATTCCAATATTACAACAGCAAGAATGGCCAGAAAAACTGCTTGGCAAAAAGGATGATAAGACAGGATTTGCCTTTGAACAAAATCCTATTTTATGTAGAAATTTTCCACAGCATTATGCTGATGATTATATGTATGTAAACGATGGTGTCCCAGATGAACGGCTAACACCCATTAAAGATTTATCTATTATTTATAGAAAAATAGCAAATAAAAAAAGCACATTTGATTATATGAATTATGGAACCACTTATGGAAATCCAGAATTAAGAGAGACTTTGGCAGGGTATTTAAACGAAACCAGAGGATTAAATATTACTAAAGATAATATTCTTATAACCAGAGGTAGCCAGATGGGTATGTTCTTGACAGCTCAGTTATTAATTAAGAATCAAGATTATATTATAGTGGGCGAAACCAATTACAGTTCTGTGAATACCACGTTTGAATTTCCCGGTGCTAAGCTGTTAAAGGTTAAGGTAGATAAACACGGATTGGATACTCATGCTATAGAAAAACTTTGTAAAAAGTATGCGGTTAAGGCGGTTTATACAACATCGCATCATCATCACCCTACAACCGTGACGCTTTGTGCTGAGCGTAGAATGCATCTTTTAAATTTAGCCAAGGCGCATCATTTTGCCATTTTAGAGGATGATTACGATTACGATTTTCATTATAACCATGCGCCTATTTTGCCTTTGGCGAGCCATGATACTTGTGGGAATGTTATTTATGTAGGTTCGATTTGCAAAACAGTAGCCCCTGTTTTTAGAGTAGGTTATTTAATCGCACCAAAACCTTTTGTGAACGAATGCGCTAATTTACGACGTTTTATAGACAGGCAAGGGGATGCTATTTTAGAATTGACCTTTTCCAGCTTTATTAAAGACGGCAGTTTAGACAGGCATATTAAAAAGGTTGTTAAAATTTATAAAGAGCGTCGGGATTTCTTTTGTAAACTTCTTAAGGAAGAATTAAGCGATTATCTCTCTTTTGAAATTCCAAAAGGAGGTATGGCACTTTGGGTAACCCTAAATAAAAACTATTCGTGGGAAACAGTTACTGATATTGCTAAACAACAAAAGCTAATTATTTCGGAATGGAAACGTTATGATATGACTAATGCGAACCATAATGCTATAAGGGTGGGGTTTGCACGTTATGATGAGACGGAGGCTAAGGAATTTGTAAAACGGTTTAAAAAAACGATGCAGGATTATTGATAAGCAAGAATCTTTTAATAAGTCAAAAATTCAGACTTTTAATAAACTACATTTCAGTGCAATTTGGATTTTGTTACAGACTATATTGTTCATCTGTGGGGTAATGAGCAGGAGACATTGGTCTTGTTATTCCTCCAGAGTAAGGTTCGTCCCATGTAGCATCGCCTTTTGCTACAGCTTTTGCTCTGGTTTGAAACCTTTTTATGATATTAGACGCTCTTCCTCTTCTTCTTTTGGCCTTATCCGACTTAGATTCTTCTTCTTCTGAATCTGACGACATTTCATCTTCAGCTGGATAAACAACAGAAGCTTTAATGTCAGCTAAATCTAAATCAAACCATTCAGGGACATTGCTGCTACAGTCATGATAATCAGCTCCACAGGTCTCTCTTTCTGTATAAAGCCAGTGAAAATCTAATTTATCTTTATAACTAGGGCCATATGTACCAAGAATAAAAATGTATAATAATTTTTCAGAATGCTTTCCTTCTGAATGTTCACTTGTTCTAAATGTCTTTCCACTAGCTTTCACTGTATAACAGATTGTAGCGATATTTCTACCTCCCAGGTCTTCTTCTTCTCTCCATTCGCGTGCATCTGCTGAATAATCAGAAGTACCATATGAAACAAGAGTGTTTTTCATTAGTTGAACAGAATCATTCTCATAGCTTTTCAAACTTAGAATTTTACTTCCCAATTTATTATTTGCCTTTAGTGCTTTATCTCCCATTACATCAGCCTCCTTCTCCAACGCCATATCATTATTGATATTTACCTTTCCTTTCAACTGCATGGTAGGTTTAACTCGTCCTTGTTTCTGTTGCACCACATGCCAGGCTTCATGAGGTAAATGTTTTTCCTGTCCAGAAGCTAAATGTATATCAGTTCCTTGTGCATAAGCATGGGCTTGTAATTGCGTTGGTTTGTTAGAGTTGTAATGGACTTTAACATCATCCATTGAATAGCCGGATAGGTTTTCTATTCCTGTTTTTAGATTATTAGGCAAACCCGTATTATTTTCTTTGTTTTGAAAGGTCAGTTGTTGGCTAGAATTATTGTCGGCCATGGCTTGCAATTGAGCTGTTTGTTTAACTTGTGTGGAGTTATTAGCCATGTCCTGAAAAGATCTCAATTGAGTCGTTTTTGAACTATTATTAGTTGTCTTTTTTAGTTTCTGTTGAAAAATAGTATTAGTTCGATTGTCAATAAATTGAAAATTAGATACTCTATCTGCTTGTTTTTTAGATGCATCATTTATAATTGACTTTCTTTTATTTTCTTGTATTTTCTCAGTGTAAGTATTCATAATTTACTTTTAATGTAAAAAACATTACAAAGTAAACTTAGTTTATTTTTCTTACAAAAACAAATCTTGATCTATTTCCTCACATAAGTCAAAAACGAAAACTCATAGTCATGTTTATCATCTTTAGTATGAAATGTATTGGCTGTTTCTTTCCAAGCTGTAGTGTCTATTTTGGGAAAGAAAGCGTCGCCTTCAAAATTTTCGTGTACACGAGTTAATTCAATTTTATTGGCTAATATTGTTGTATATAGTTTTATTCGTGACTTTTAATTTTTCATTAATTTGCAATAGGTGTCGTTTGTCTAAACAATTTATAATTTTTCATTACATTATTTTTGTACATATTCTTGGCATCGTTAGATAAAAATGACTTGTCAACCATAGCTAATATGTCATTTTCTTTTTTATTAAATGTAGCGATAATTTTCGTGGTAATAGAATCTTTAACTTTCAAACGTTTTCCAAATTCGATAAAATCCTCACTCTTATAACTATATTTTTCTCCTAACGGCAAACTAGTCTGTTCAAGTTCTTTAAATAGATTCAATGCCATTAAATTATCAGTAAGATGAATTTTTGTATTCATCAAATCGTATGAGGGCGACAACATCATATCACCATCCGCAGTTTCCAGTAGCGAGATGTTTTTTAAATGAACATCGCCATTACCAGTAAGGAAGTTGAATATCAGAATACGAAGAAACTCAACTCTATTTAATGGGCTAAGCCATTCCCCAACATCTTGATAGGTCTTCGAATTATATTTATTTGCTGCTTTAAGAACTGATGCAAAATCTTCCTGATTTAATTTTTCACCATTATCATTATAATCAAAGCGTCTAGTGATATATGCTGGAGTACCATTGGCAAAGTTCATAAATGCACATTCGGCTATTTTGATGCCAAATAGTTGTTTGGCTATTTGCATTGTTGCATGTTCGTTTGCTGGCGATTGGTCAGGAATATTAAATCTTGACAGTAAAGGTTTTATGATATACTGAGATTTTTCATCTACATTCATTTTTGGAACTAACTCGATTCCTCTAGGTTTTCCAATAAACCCTTTTCGTTGAACTCCTGAGATACTAAATCCCATTGGTTGACCATCAATTCTTTTTGAGATATCTTCCCAATTGAATTTGAGTTGAGGACTGACCTTAGAGCGGTCAAATAAAATTGTCTGACAAGATGAACAAAAACCAGTTATATTATCCTTAAGACATCCATTACATTGTGCCATGTTCAATGTTTTTTACTGTTATTGCTCCGATTGTATCATATTGACATGTTAATACTAATAAACTCCAGTCGTCACTTGGGTCAATGCTTAATGCTTTACAAATTTGCTCTCGGTTCTCGCCTTCACTAAGAATGGATTTGAAGTAGTGAAATAATTCTTTGGAATGATAAGTTTTTTGAGTCTTAGGCATATTAACTGAAATTGGACGTGTGGTAACATTTTCAATAAAGGTGTCATCATATTCAAAATGATAGCCATCATTATCAACCCAAAGTTCGCCAGCCTTGGTATTTCCTTTATATATGACATCCAGCTTGTTTCCTAACTTCATATTTTTATTATTTGCGATTTTTTACTTCCACTTTCATTTCCAAATTGAGATATTCAAAAATATTTTCCAATATTTCAAATGTGGGATTTCTAACACCTCTTTCTATTTGGGAAATGGTCGTTTTGGAAATATCAGTAAGTTCGGCTAAGTCCCTAATGGTTAGTCCCAATACCTTCCTTCTATTTTTTATTCGTTTTCCTAATTCATCTATTTTCATAGCTCTGTATCATTATATGGGTAATATGTTATCAAATATACCTATTTTATTTTATAATGTTTAATATTTACCAATATATTGGTAAATATTAAACAAAACATTGAAACTTTGACATAATTGAAAAATTTGTACCATTATAATGATACAAGGGATAATTGTCTCAAAATACTCTTCATGGCAACATTATTAATTGTGAATCGTTTACTGCCATCTATAAAAATTGATTACAGAGGATATTTTGTGAGGTGTTTCGAGTGGCAAGTAAATTACATACAAAGACACGATGTGAATTAAGTTTTAGATTATTTCCTCACATAAGTCAAAAACGAAAACTCATAGTCATGTTTATCATCTTTAGTATGAAATACATTGGTAGTTTCTGTCCAAACAGATGCATCTATTTCTGGAAAGAAAGCGTCACCTTCAAAATTTTCGTGTACACGAGTTAATTCAATTTTATCAGCTAGCAATAGTGCTTGTTTGTATATTTCACCACCTCCAATAATATAGGGTTGTGGATCATTTTTAGCAACATTAATGGCATCTTCTAAGCTATTCACTATAATAACACCTTCGGGAGCCTGATAATCAGTTTGCCTAGTAATCACAACATGTGTTCTGTTAGGTAAGGGTTTTGGGAAACTTTCAAATGTTTTTCTCCCCATAATAATATGATGGCCATTTGTAAGGCTCTTAAATCGCTTTAAATCGTCACTTAAATGCCAGATGAGTTTATTGTCTTTACCAATAGCATCATTCTCTGCTGCGGCTACTATAATAGTAAGCTCAGATGTTTTTTCTTTTTTGTTTAGAGATTCATTATAGCGTTCACTTTCAGCTATAAGAGGCGCTTCTTTGTGAAGCTCATTTTTAAGCTGTTCAATTCTTGTTTTCTGTTGAATTATCAGTTTGTCTAATTGTTTTTTCTCCCAAGATTTCCCCATGAATTTATGAGTGATAAATACATTGAATACATGGTAAATTAAAAAGAATAACCAGATAAGGATAGCAAACAAAAACCATTCTTTACCTAATAGTTTGAAATCTTTACCTATATTCAAAACAGTATTAGCAATAATTATAAATACAGAACCAATTAAAAAAAGAACAAAGTGAACGTATAAACGTTTTTTCTGTTTAATACGCTTTTGAGCATTTTGAATCAATTCCAATTGCTCTTTGTCTATTTGAGGTTGTTCTTTCTTTTTTCCAAACATAAGTATCTAATAATAGATGTAAAGTTATAATATTTTGTTGAATTTTTAATAGTTTAAGACGAAATCGTATTTGTTTAAACACCATTGAAAATCAGGAAGAAATAAAAATAAAGTGTTTAATAATCTAATAAATTAGATACTGGTATTTTATGTTGTTTAAATAAATGTAAAGTGATTCTTATCAAATTAATAATTCTTTTTGGTTTGTCAGATTATATATATGTGGTGGCATATTATTTTATAAATTTGGTATATAAAAACACATCAAAAATTAGAATTATGGCAATTACAAAGCAATATTTAAAAACAAAACCGATTTGTAAAGTTACTTTTTCTGTACCTGCTAAAGAAGCAAATGAAGTCACTGTAGTCGGAACTTTTAACGAGTGGAATACAAAATTAACAACACTTAAAAAACTAAAAAACGGTACATTTAAAGGGACTGTAGACTTAGAAAAGGATAACTCTTATGAGTTTCGATATGTTGTTGATGGTACTTACATTAATGACGAACAGGCAGATGCCTATGCATGGAACGATTACGCATCAGCTGAGAATGGCGTATTGAATGTTTAGTTAAAGACATTCTTAGTATTTTAAAAAAGAAGTTGTTTAAAGAAGTTTTCAATAATGCTCGAACGAACAGGTATAAATCTGTTTTTTAACCTTAGTTGTCACCGCTAATATTGATGTATTTATAGGTACACAGCTAGGTACAATCTAGATTAGTGAAAATTCGTGTAATTCGTATCTTTTTTAGATGGCTACCGCACCTTTTATATGCGGATGTGGATCGTAATCTACTAAAGTAAAATCATTAAAAGTAAACTCGAAAATATCTTTTATTTCAGGGTTTAAAAGCATTTTTGGTAAAGGTCTCAGTTCTCTAGATAATTGAAGCTCCAATTGTTCGTAATGATTGCTGTAAATATGAGCATCTCCGAATGTATGGATAAATTCCCCGGCTTCATAACCGCAAACTTGTGCCATCATCATCGTAAATAAAGCATAAGATGCAATATTAAAAGGTACACCTAAAAAGATATCTGCACTCCGTTGATAAAGTTGTAAAGATAATCGTGGTCTAGCATTTACGCCCCCTTTGGGGGTTGGGGGGCTTACATAAAATTGAAAAAAAGCATGGCAGGGGGGCAATGCCGCTTTACCATTAGCGACATTTTCGTTAAATGATTTTGAGGTATCTGGCAATACAGATGGGTTCCATGCAGAAACTAACATTCTTCGGCTATTTGGATTATGTTTTAAAGCATGAATAACTTCTTTAATTTGATCTATTTCATCACTATTCCAATTGCGCCATTGATGTCCGTAAACAGGTCCTAGATTACCGTTATCGTCTGCCCATTCATTCCAGATACGCACCCCGTTTTCTGTGAGATATTTAATATTAGTGTCACCTTTTAAAAACCAAAGCAGTTCGTAAATTATAGACTTTAAGTGTAGTTTTTTGGTTGTAACCATAGGAAAACCTTCGCTTAAATCAAATCGCATTTGATGTCCGAAAACACTTTTGGTACCAGTACCGGTACGATCTCCTTTTTCGTTTCCGTTTTCTAAAACATGTTTTACTAAGTCGTGATATTGCTTCATAACAACTTCCTGCGAAGGCAGGAATCTTTTTAAATTAAAAATATATTGTGTTGAGAATCTTTATTAGAGATACTTCGACTGCGCTCAGTATGACAAAATACTGGCAATAAAAATAAAGAAAAGCATCAAGTTTTAATACTTGATATTTTAATATATATTATAAAGTTATTAACTATAAAAAATAAGATTCTTGCCTTCACAGGAATATTAGATTACCCAATAATCATTCCGGCAATAGTAGCAGAAATTAAGGAAGCAATGGTACCACCAATAAGCGCTTTCATACCAAACTGAGACAGTAATTTTCGTTGACCGGGAGCCAAAGAACCAATACCGCCAATTTGAATACCTATAGAGGCAAAATTAGCAAAACCACATAGCATATAAGTTGCCATGATTATAGATTTTTCATAATTAAGATGGATAGTATTTGCAGTATTTTTTAAATCAGCTAACTGAATGTAGCCTATAAATTCACTGGCAGCTAATTTAATACCTAATAATTGTCCCATTAAAGCTATATCCTCTTTGGCAACACCAATAAGCCACATGAGAGGCGCAAAGACATAGCCTAAAATTAATTCGAGCGATAAACTTTCGTATGACGTATTATTAGCAATCAAAGTATTCAATGAAGATATATCGCCAATCCAACCTAAAATACCATTAAACATAGCAATAAAAGCAACGAATACTAAAAGCATAGCACCCACATTAACTGCAAGTTTTAAGCCTTCGGTAGTTCCATTGGCAATGGCATCTAAAAAATTTGATCCAATTTTTTCTTGAGATACTTTAACGTCTGTATTAATATTTTCTGTTTGTGGATAAAGAATTTTTGAAATGACTATAGCTCCGGGAGCAGCCATAACAGATGCAGCCAAAAGGTGTTTAGCATAAAATAATCTGAGTTCAGGGTCATTACCTCCTAAAAAGCCAATATATGCTGCTAGTACAGCACCTGCAACAGTTGCCATACCACCAATCATAACTAATAGTATTTCCGACTTATTCATTTTTTCTAAATAAGCCTTTATTAAAAGAGGTGCTTCTGTTTGACCTAAAAAGATATTACCTGCAACACTTAAACTTTCTGCTCCAGAAATTTTTAAGGCTTTAGATAGTAGCCAAGCCATAGCTTTTACTACTTTTTGAATAATGCCTAAATAAAATAAAACAGAGGTTAAAGCTGAAAAGAATAGGATGGTTGGTAATACTTGAAATGCGAATATAAAACCGTATGAGTTTACATCCATTACACCACTGAACAAAAACTCACTTCCAGCTCTTGTAAAATTTAGTATATTGATAAATACCTGCCCTACACTTTCAAAGACACTTTTAACAAAATCAATTTTTAAAACGCCTATTGCAATAATTAATTGGAAAGATAGTCCTAAACCAACAGTTCTCCAATTAATACCTTTTCTATTACTACTGAATAAGAATGCTACCAAAATAAGAGAAACCATTCCTAAAACACCTCGCCAAAGACTTGAAAAAGAAAAACCTTGACTTTTAATGATAGTATCTGTGGGTGCTACTTGAGCTAAAAAATCTGGGTGAGTATTTGAACCATAAATTAAAACAGTATTTCCTTTCTTTAGTTTTAATAAATTACTTTTTTGGTCAATGACTTCGTAATAAATGTCTACAGTAGTTGGAACTTTTTGTTTGAAAACAATGAGATTATTGTTTTGTAACCAAACTCCTTTGCTGAATGTGTTATTTAATATAGATATGTATTCCCCATTTTCAAATAAATTTAGGTATTCTTTTCCTTTTCTGAACTCTATATTTGATTGTATGCTATCTGGGTATTCCTCATAAACAATGTGTTCAAAAAGTTGCCAACTATTTACTCTAATATCACGAGGTATTTTTAATAAAGCTTCATTATTTAAAACAGATAAACTGTCATGTTCTTCATTTATTTCTTGTGCTATAATTGATGATGTGAATAAGAAAAAGATAGCGACAATAAACAAAGGGAACTGTTTCATACTAAAAAGTAAATATTATTCTCGTTTCGAGATTTCATCACGAATATGAGCTGCCCTTTCGTAATCTTCATCAGAAACAGCTTCATCTAATAAGTTATGTAGTTCTTCTATTGTTTTTCCTTTAAGGTTTTCACGAGGCGCATCTGGTTCTAACTCATTAGATATGATATCATCTACCAAAATACTATCCTGATTTTCATCTTCTTCCTTAGGATTTACTTTTAAGTATATACCAGCTTTGTCAAGAATATTTTTATAAGTAAAAATAGGTGCGTCAAAGCGAAGTGCTAAAGCAATGGCATCACTAGTTCTGGCATCTATAATTTCTTCAATTTTATCACGTTCGCAAATTAAACTGGAATAAAAAACACCATCAACTAATTTATGAATAATCACTTGTTTTACTACAATATCGAATCGATCTGCGAAGTTTTTAAATAAATCGTGCGTTAATGGTCTGGGAGGTTTAATTTCCTTTTCTAAAGCAATGGCAATAGATTGTGCTTCAAAAGCACCAATAACGATTGGAAGTTTACGGTCACCATCTAATTCATTTAGAATTAAGGCATAAGCACCGTTTTGGGTTTGGCTATAGGATATTCCTTTTATATTTAATCTTACTAAACTCATAATTTATAAAAAACGCAAAGAACTGTTTAAATTAGGACTTTACCAACTGACTGAGACAGATTTAAGTATTTAGTGCTAATTTAAGCAGTTCTATACGACTATACAATTTATAAAAAATTATTTATTGTTGTGCTTTAAAAGTCTTTAATTTTTCGATGAGTTGTGGAACAACTTCAAAAGCATCTCCAACAACACCATAATCTGCAGCTTTAAAGAAAGGAGCTTCTTCGTCTGTATTAATAACTACTTTTACTTTTGAAGCATTAATACCTGCTAAATGTTGAATGGCTCCAGAAATACCAATAGCTATATATAAATTTGATGCTACGGGTTTACCGGTTTGACCAACGTGTTCGCTGTGAGGTCTCCATCCTAAATCTGAAACAGGTTTAGAACAGGCTGTTGCTGCTCCTAAGACATCTGCTAATTCTTCAACCATTCCCCAGTTTTCAGGGCCTTTTAATCCACGACCACCAGATACAACAATGTCGGCATCTGCAATACTTACTTTATCTGTTGCTTTATCAACAGATTCTACTTTAACTCCCGAATCTGGAATAGAAGGTGAAAAGTCTTCTGTAGAAGCACTACCACTATTTTCTACCAGCCCGAATGAATTATTAGAAACACCTATAATTTTTACATCGGTGTTAATTTGTGACACTTCGAAAGCTTTATTAGTAAAAGCAGTACGTTTCACTGTAAAAGGAGATGTACTGGTTGGTGCTTCAATAACATTAGAAGCATACCCTGCATTTAAACCAACTGCTAAAAGAGGCGCCAAATATTTACTATTAGCACTAGAGCTAATTACAACAACTTTTGCAGCTTCTTTTTCTGCTGCTTGTTTAATAGCTTCTGCATAACCATTAGCATTAAAAGATTCTAATTGCGCATTCGATACATTTAAAACCTTATCGACACCATAATCTCCTAATGCAGAGGCGTCATCTGTATTTATAGTAATGGCTGTAACGCTAGTTCCTAATTGATTGGCTACTGCTTTGGCATAAGAGGCAACTTCTAAAGCTGTTTTTTTAAATGTTCCTTGTTCTGATTCTGTATATACTAAAACTGACATAAATCTTATTTTTTCCTCACCCCAACCCTTCTCCAAAGGAGAGAGGCTTTTGAGCTTGTTTGTTTTTAATATTAATTTGGTCTTTTTTACTGTATCCTTCCGCAATCGTTTCCCCCTCCTTTGGAGGGGCTAGGGGCGGCTTTTATATCACCTTAGCTTCGTTATGAAGTAAGTTTACTAACTCATCTAAATTATCTGCAGATACTAGTTTTACAGCCCCTTTAGGTGCAGGCTTTTCAAACTTAATAGATGTGGTTTCTGCACTGGCATCAATTGGGTCAATAACCGTTAAAGGCTTTTTACGTGCCATCATAATACCTCTCATATTGGGTATTCTAAGATCACTTTCTTCAACCAAACCTTTCTGTCCACCAATTACTAATGGTAGACTAGTAGAAACGGTTTCTTTTCCGCCATCAATTTCTCTAACAGCTTTTGCAGAAGTACCATCTACTTCTAAACCAATACAATTATTTACAAAATTAGCTTGAGTTAACCCAGCAATCATACCTGGAACCATACCACCATTATAATCTATAGATTCACGGCCTGCAATAACCAAATCGTAAGCCCCATCTTTAATAACGTTTGCTAATTGTTTTGCTACCGAAAAACCATCAGTAGCCTGTGTATTTACTCTAATAGCAGCATCGGCACCAATAGCTAAAGCTTTACGAAGCGTAGGCTCGGTATCTGCACCACCAACGTTTACAACAGTAACGTTAGCACCTTGTTTTTCTTTAAACCACATGGCACGGGTTAAACCAAATTCATCATTCGGATTTATAACAAATTGTACACCATTGGTATCGAATTTTGTGTCACCTTCACTAAAATTAATTTTAGATGTCGTATCAGGAACATGACTAATGCACACTAATATTTTCATATTATAACAATTTAATTGTTTAGTTTTTTAATTAAGTTAGTTAGCCAATTTTGTGTAATTAATAGTTAGAAAACAACCGTTTAAATAATACAATGATTGGCAAAATTTTGAAGATACGAAGGTAATTATTTTATTTCGATTATTTGCTATGCATGCATAGTAAATTAATCAAAATAATTATCAAAAAGTATAGAATTATTAATTTTTATTTGTGAATATGTAACTCATAAGTAGATTAACTGAAGAATAAATAAAAAGAATTAGAATTAATTAAAAGTGACAAATCCTCATTATTAATATGTGATTTCTATGAAATTATTAATTTTTTTTTACAGATAATTTTACTGTTGGTTTTTATATCAAATTATAATCAATAATTCCTATTTTTGCAATTCGAATTAAAATTAAGTTAATGAAGACAATTCAATTTAGAGAGGCTATTTGCGAAGCCATGAGCGAAGAAATGCGAAGAGATGAAAGCATTTATTTAATGGGAGAAGAAGTAGCAGAATATAATGGTGCTTACAAGGCATCAAAAGGTATGTTGGATGAATTTGGAGCTAAGCGTGTTATCGATACGCCTATTGCAGAGCTTGGATTTGCAGGGATTGCTATTGGTTCTACTATGACTGGAAACAGACCCATTGTTGAGTATATGACGTTTAACTTCTCTTTAGTTGGAATTGATCAAATTATAAATAATGCAGCTAAGATTAGGCAAATGTCGGGCGGACAATTTAAATGTCCAATCGTATTTCGTGGACCTACAGCTTCCGCAGGTCAGTTAGGAGCAACGCACTCGCAGGCTTTTGAGAATTGGTTTGCTAATACACCAGGTTTAAAAGTGGTCGTACCATCGAATCCGTATGATGCTAAAGGTTTATTAAAAGCGGCGATTCGTGATGATGATCCGGTTATTTTTATGGAAAGTGAGCAGATGTATGGCGATAAAGGTGAAGTGCCAGAAGGAGAATACATTGTGCCATTAGGTGTTGCCGAAATAAAACGAGAAGGAACCGATGTAACGATTGTGTCTTTTGGGAAAATAATTAAAGAAGCTTATAAAGCAGCTGATGAGTTAGCTAAAGAAGGTATTTCTTGTGAAATAATCGATTTACGTACTGTGCGTCCTATGGATAGAAAAGCTATATTAGAATCGGTTAAGAAAACCAATAGATTAGTTGTTTTAGAAGAAGCATGGCCTTTTGGAAATGTGGCTACCGAAATTACTTATTTAGTACAAAGTGAAGCATTTGATTACTTAGATGCTCCTATTGTAAAAATAAATACTGCAGATACACCAGCACCTTACTCACCAGTTTTATTGGCAGAGTGGTTGCCAAATAGTAATGATGTTATTAAAGCAGTAAAAAAAGTATTATATAAATAAATCAATATTTTTTACGTTATTGAACTTCATTAGCATGGTTGTTGATGAAGTTTTTTTTGTTATGAAATAAATTCAACCATATTTTTTCAATTTCATGCAACCAAGGCAAATTATATTTGTCTTTATAGAAAATAATTAAAATCGTTTGATGAAGATAAAACTAATTTTTACTCTTTTCCTTCTAAATGTGTTTTTTGCAATAGCACAAACTAAAGTAAGCGGTTATGTGTTTGATGAATTTAATGAACCTGTTTCGTTTGCAAACGTTATTTTTAAAGGTTCTACCATTGGGACTATAACAAACGAAAACGGAAAGTTTTATTTAGAATCTGATGAAATATGGAAAGCACTTACCATTTCTTTTATTGGTTACGAAGTATTAAATATTCCTTTGGATAAAAAAATAAATTATAATTTAAAGTTTATACTTAAAGAAGAACTGGGTGAACTCGATCAGGTT
This sequence comes from Flavivirga aquimarina, assembly GCF_030540835.1. GTDB lineage: Bacteria > Bacteroidota > Bacteroidia > Flavobacteriales > Flavobacteriaceae > Flavivirga > Flavivirga aquimarina. The sequence goes on from NZ_JAUOEK010000150.1 coordinate 50,714, forward strand.
GTTATCGTTTCTGGAAAACAATCAAAAAAGAATAACCCGGCCATTGATTTACTAAGAAAAATATGGGAGCATAAGCGAAAAAATGGTTTAAACCTATATAAACAATACGCATACGATAAATACGAAAAAGTAGAATTCGATATTAATACCATAGACAGTGCTCTTATAAGAAGCAGACTTTTTAGAGGTATGGAGTTTGTTTTTAATGAAGTAGATACATCGCGAGTAACAGGTAAAACATATTTACCAATGTTTATAAACGAAGCAGCTTCACGAGTTTATGGCGATAATACTATTAATAAAGAAAAAGAAGTTTTAAAAGGAAATAAAAACTCTGGATTTAGCGATAATCAAGTAGTGATTGATTTTGTTGATGATTTATATTCCGATTATAATGTCTACGATAATTATCTAAAGTTTTTCGATAAAAGTTTTGTAAGTCCTTTGTCTAAAACTGGAATTAATACTTATAATTATGTATTGTCAGACAGTGCTTATATAGATAATAAATGGTGTTACAATATCATTTATTACCCAAGACGTAAAAACGAACTGACGTTTAAAGGCGATTTTTGGGTGGCAGATACGACCTATGCCATTAAAGATATTAACCTTCAGGCATCAAAAAGTGCCAATATAAACTGGATAAAAGAGATTTATATAGAACAAGAGTTTGAAGTGTTAAACGATTCCTTATTTCTTGTGAAGCGTGATTATATGATGTCTGACTTTGCCTTTAGCAAAAAGGAGAAATCAAGAGGTGTTTATGGTAAGCGTACTACCTTATACGATAATTATGAATTTGATAAAAAGTTAGATAGTAAGTTCTACGACCAGGAAGTTTACAATTACGATAAAGATGTTTATGACAGAGGCGATGCGTTTTGGGCAGAGAATCGTTTAGAAGCTTTAAATAAGGACGAACAAGGGGTTTATAAAATGCTTGACACTTTAAAAACAGTCAAGAAATTTAAACAGCTTTATAACTTAGGAAGCATTTTAGCATCAGGATATATTGAGTTTAATACCCTGCCTTTAGATTATGGCCCGATTTTTTCAACCTTTGGGTTTAATGAAGTAGAAGGTTTACGTTTACGTGCAGGTGGACGTACTTATTTTGGAAGAAATGACCTTTGGCGATTAGAAGGATTTGTAGCCTATGGTTTTGAAGATGATAAATTTAAATATGGTATCTCAGGAAAATGGTTGCTAGATAAAAAAAGTAGGCTTATTATTTCTGGAGGAAACCGTCGTGATGTGGAGCAAATAGGAGCGAGTTTAACCACTTCTACAGATGTTTTAGGTAGAAGTTTGGCATCCTCATCGGTTGTTGGAACAAGTGCAAATGATAAATTAACCTCCATAAATTTAACCAGTTTAGCTATTGAAGCAGAACCATGGCGTAATGTTATTTTTAGGCTGGGAGGAAACTACAGGACTTTAGAATCGGCATCCCCTACGTTTAGTTTAGATTACAATACACCAACAGGTGTGGCATCTGAAATTAGACAGTTTGAATCCTCGTTATCCGTATCCTATTTTCCAAAACGAAAAATGACAGGCTTTGGTGTTGAACGCCGTGAGGCTAATGATGGTTTTGCCCGTATATTTGCACAGATAAGCAGAGGTGATAAGAGTTTGTTTGATAGCGATTTTGATTATACGAAATTACAATTATCTTATATACAGCCTTGGCAAGTTGGTGGTTTTGGAAGGTTAACAACAACGATAGAAGCCGGTAAAACTTTTGGAGAAGTACCACTAGGGCTGTTAAGTGTAATACCAGGAAACCAATCCTATTTCTCAATTTATAATACCTTTTCTCAGTTAGATTTTTACGAATTTGTGTCTGATACCTATACATCGGTGCATTTAGAACATAATTTTAACGGACGCTTATTTTCAAGAATTCCTTTTTTACGTAAACTTAATCTTCGAGAAATTATAAGTATTCGTGGTGTTTGGGGTGAGATTTCTGAAGAAAATATATTGTTAAATACAACAAGTAACCCTAACTCTATTGCTTTAATAGCACCATCTGATGAAATGTATTATGAATATAGTTTGGGTATAGGTAATATTTTTAAAGTATTTAGAATAGACTTTAATTTTAGAGGTAATTATTTGGATGAAGTTAGAAACCCGGATGCCAGAAAGTTTGGTATTACGGGCACTTTTGGGTTTCATTTTTAGTACGTTCTTATTTAAATACTCTATAAAGCCTATTGTGTGTTACCTGACCAATAACCTATATTTATTTAGTGTCACAAGGTGTTTTTTATCACTCAAACCTTATCCAATCTATTTGCAAAGAGCTCCCTTTATCACCTTTAAATATCATATATATATCCTTCTTTCCTTTACTAACTTCGATAACGTTTTTAAATTCTTGAAAAGATTTCGATGATGATAATTTGAGTTCACTCAAAACAGTGCCAGAAGGGCTACCCGATCTAATCTCAAGCAAGCCTTTTTTGCCATTCAGTAATAGGTTAGAGACGCATTTTTCATAACTCTTATCAAAAGTAATATTGGCAAATCGAACCCAATCGTCATTCTGAATATTTGTAATTACAAAACCATCTTTCCTGTTTCCTTGTTTTTTTATATCGCCAGATATTTCATAATACCATTCGGCTTCAATAGTATCCCATGAAGCATTGTATTGACCTACACCATTTGCATAATGAGCGTCTAAAAACTTGATGTCCGTAACAATTTTTCCATCGTCATCCATGTGACAGTATGAAATAATAGACTCTCGGTATTTGAAGCCTTTTTCGATATAATAACACCAAATGTGATAAAATTGACCTTTCCAATTAAAAAAGCTACCATGAGCAAATTCATTTAAGTTATGACCATGTCCAACTGCTCCAACACATTTATATGGACCATAAATATTATTTGAAATAGCATAATCGCGCCCCCAGCTTAAATAATAAGTATCATTATACTTAAAAATATAGTTTTTATCCATCCAGTGGGGTGCTTTTTCCCATTCTTCACCATTGATTTCAATCAGCTTTGGTTTTTCGGCAAGAGATATCATATCGTCATTTAGTTTTGCGATATGAAAACCATTTCCATTGTCTTTATCTCCATAAACAAGATAAGGTGTTTGATTTTCATTATCATCAATTAATATTGTCGGATCATGCATAGGAGCAACAAGAGCTTTGCCAAGAGGGTCTTTAAAAGTGCCATAAGGAGCATCAGAGGTCATGACACCAATTCCTCGTTTCCTGTCCGAAAAATAAAAGTAATATTTTCCGTTTCTACTTGCAGCATCACTTGCCCAACAATCCGTACTATTATCGTCCATATAATTGTCTTTGGGGCTGATTGAGGTCCTAATTGTCCAGTTAATCAAGTTTGTTGATGAAAACACACGCCAGTCTTTCATTATCCAGGTCTTATCATTAGGACTGTAATCATGTCCACTGTATAAAAAAAGAGTATCGTTAAATACCCTAACATGCGGGTCTGACATTCCAATATCTTTAATAACAGGATTCTGAGCAAAGTTAAAGTGACTTAAAAGTAGGTAAGCTAGAGAAAGGAAATAGTTTTTATATTTCATGTCTATTTCAGGTTGAAATTTTTGTTAATGTAAAGCTGTAATCTTCAAATATCTTGCAACTTTTATATAAATATAATTGTGTTAAAGCCTATTTCAAATGTAGTTGTTTTGAGATGAAATTTTATAGAACACCAAACGGTTTTTTTATCTTTTAAAATATTGAAATATGAGCGGTACTTTAGTCGTATATAGATTGCTAAGTGTATGGGCAAGTTTTTGTCATAACAACAATACAGAAACCTTAGGTTTCTAATATCAATAGTTTGTGTTATTTTTACGTTTCCTTATAAAGTCAAGTAGAGTTTTAATTTAAAAGCAAGTATACATTTTTTGATATCAGCAACAACCATAGATCAGATATTTGAAGCGACTCGTGTAGAGGAGGTTATCGGCGATTTTGTAAACCTAAAAAAAGCAGGGAGTAACTTTAAAGGCTTAAGCCCTTTTAGCGATGAGCGTTCGCCAAGTTTTATGGTATCGCCTGTAAAGCAAATATGGAAAGATTTCTCTACAGGCAAAGGGGGTACAGCGGTATCTTTTTTAATGGAACATGAGCATTTTACCTATCCGGAAGCCATTAAGTACCTCGCTAAAAAATATAATATTGAAGTTGAGGAAACCGAGCAATCTAACGAACAGAAAGAGCAGGCAAACGAACGCGAGAGTTTATATTTGGTAAGTGAGTTTGCTAATACTTATTTTAAAAAAATACTGCATAAAACCGATCAGGGAAAATCGATAGGATTGAGTTATTTTAAAGAACGTGGATTTACTCAGGAAACTATTGAAAAGTTTGATTTAGGTTATTCGCTTGATGAATGGCAAGCTTTTACAGACAAAGCTTTAAAACAAGGCTATAATATAGATTTTTTGCAAAAAACAGGGCTTACCATTGTAAAAGAAGATAAACGTTTCGATAGGTTTAAAGGCCGTGTTATGTTCCCTATTAAAAGTATGAGTGGTCGCGTTTTGGGGTTTGGTGGACGTATTTTAACAAACGATAAAAAAGCTGCTAAATATGTAAACTCTCCCGAAAGTGATATTTACCATAAGAGTAATGTATTGTATGGTATTTATCATGCAAAACAGGGCATAGCTAAAGAAGACAATTGTTATTTAGTAGAAGGGTATACCGATGTAATTCAATTTCATCAAGCAGGTGTGAAAAATGTGGTGTCTTCGTCCGGAACTGCTTTAACATCAGAGCAAATACGACTTATAAACAGGCTAACAAAAAACATTACAGTGCTTTTTGATGGCGATGCTGCCGGTATGCGTGCCTCTTTGCGAGGCATTGACCTTATTCTAGAACAAGGTATGAATGTAAAGGTTTGCACTTTTCCAGAAGGCGAAGATCCAGATAGTTTTGCAAAACAAAATACGCTTGAAGAGCTTACTTTGTATTTAAATGAGAATGCTAAAGATTTTATTCAATTTAAAGCATCGATTTTATTTGAAGAAACAAAGAACGATCCCATTAAAAAAGCAGAAACTGTTAGAGATATTGTAAACAGTATTTCTAAGATTCCAGATCGTATTAAAAAGGAAATTTATATTCAAGAATGTGCCAGAATTATGGACATTAGCGAAGAAGTTTTATTTAGCACTCTGGCCCAGATTAATAAAAAAGAATTTCAAGAACAAAACAAGCAGTTAAAAAAAGACCAAAAAGCGTTCGAGGTTGTTAAACATCAGGAACCCGTAAAAAAGGTTGATGTACAGTATGTTTTAGAACGAAAAATTATTGAAGTTCTTTTGCTTTATGGAAACAAAGTAGAAGACTTTGAAGATTTGGTTTTAAAGGAAAATGACAAGGGTGAATTGGTTTTAGAACCGGTAATCCATCAAGCGAAGGTCTATGAAAAAATATTTCTAGACCTTCAAGATGATGAAATGGAATTTTCTAATGCGCAATTTAAAACCCTGTATTATAGTATTATAGATGCATTAAATCAGAACCCTGATTTTGAGCTTAAATCATTTATAAATACAGTCGATAACCAGATGTCCAACGAAATCACTGCCATTTTAATGGAAGACGAACGTTATACATTAGATGACTGGAAACGCATGAATATTTTTCCAAAAGAAAAAATACAAAGCATTGCACAATTAGTTAGTGAAACTATTTTAAGTTTACGATGTTTCTTAATAGACCAAAAAGTGAAAGAGTTTCAACAAGAGACATTACAAAGTAAAAACGATGTAAATAGAACTATACTTGAAGAAGTCAAAGACTATTCCGGTTTAAAAATGCTACTCTCTAGAAAATTAAATCGTGTACTATAGTTGAGCACTAAGTTTAGCTTGATTAACTAAATCAACCAAATTAGTAACTTTTAACTTTCGCATTAATCTTGCTTTGTAAGTACTAACCGTTTTTTCGTTAATATCAAGTTCCTTAGAAATCTCTTTGTTTTTTCTACCAACAGTTAAAAGTTTTAAAACTTCTGCTTCTCTGGTTGAGAGTTTTTTGTAAAAAGTACCACCTTTATTGACTCTATTTCCAAATGCTAACTGTTGAGTTAATTCATTACTTAAATGAATTCCTCCGTCGTGCACTTTTAATATAGCCTCGTTGATACTTATAACATTAACAGATTTGTTTAAATACCCAGCTGCGCCAGCTTTAATGGCATTTATGGCATAAACTTCTTCTGGCTGACTACTAAATATAATGGTCTTTATATTTGGATAGTCGTGCTTTAAATAACGTAAAACCGTTAACCCATTTAATTTTGGGAAATCTGTTTCTGTTAAAATAATGTCTACGGGATTTTTTTTAATAAATTCTAAGATGGCCTCGCCATCGTTTACACTTCCTACAATTTTAATGTTTGGTGATGCTGAAAATAGAATTTCTAACCCTTTTCTTGTAATAGGGTGGTTGTCTGCTATTAATAATTTTATCATAATGAAAGCTTTTTATAATATTTAGTTAGAGATTAGTATTATAATTGAGAGAGTAAGCTTGCTACAAATGTAATGATTTTTTGATTACCCTACAAGGTTTATAAAAAATTGTCGGGAATATCGCAAATTGGAATAGGAATCATCTTATGTTTGTTCGTGTTATTAAAGCGTTTGTAGATTTTAAAAACATCTAATTCTCTACCGGAAAAATCATTGGCATTTTTGCCTTCATCATCCATTTTCATTGCCCATTCAAGCTCTGGGTACGATGCGCCAATTTGATCTTCATCGCTTCTGGCATCTCCAAATAAGCCGTCACTGGGAGCGGCTTTTATAATGGACTCAGGTACTTGTAAATAATCCCCTAAAGCATAGACTTGAGACTTTACTAGGTCTGCAATAGGACTTAAATCGACACCGCCATCGCCGTATTTTGTATAAAAACCAACACCAAAATCTTCTACTTTATTACCGGTTCCGGCAACTAGTAATTTATAAAGTCCAGCATAATAATAAAGTGTTGTCATACGTAAACGTGCTCGTGTATTTGCTAAAGCCATATCTATGGTAGCTTGGTCTCCATCAAAAAACACTTCGGTTTTAAATGCTTCGAAAACTGGTGTTAAATTGGTACGCGTATCACTTACATTGTCAAACCGATGTTTTAGTTGTGCTATATGTTCTTGGGCTCTTGTTACATGACTTTCAGCTTGATGAATAGGCATTTCTATGCATAGAACATTTAAACCTGTTTTTGCACATAGAGTAGAAGTTACTGCGGAATCAATACCGCCAGAAACGCCAATTACAAACCCATTAACACCAGCATTTGTTGCGTAATCTTTTAACCAGTTAATTATATAATCTACAACTTTTTCTGTTTGCATATTAAATGAATTTAAATCTAAGAATAGTACCTTTGCAAACAAAAATAAACGAAAGACTCAATTAATAAAAATTTATGTCGTTTAACTTTTATATGAAGAATTTATTATTGTGCTTAATATTAAGCATTGCTGTTATTTCTTGTAAAGATAAGCAGGCATTACAAGCTGAAATTTCAAATATAAATACAGATATTAAGATAGAACGTTTTGATTTGTTATTTGCTAATGCTATGCCCGAAGAGTTACCAAAACTAAAGAAGGCTTACCCTTTTATGTTTTCAGAGAAATATAAAGATTCGTTTTGGATTGCCAAAAAAGCAGATACATTGCAAATACAATTATTTAATGCTGTAGAAAACGAATTTAAAAACTTTAATGAAACGGAGTTAGAGATAGAATCCTTATTTAACCATTTAAAATATTACTTTCCCGAATTTAACCCACCTAGAATTATTACAGCGACTAGTGATGTAGATTATAGAAACAGAGTTATAATAACAGACACTATTGCAATATTGGCTTTAGATACGTATTTGGGGAGTGAGCATGAATTTTATGCTAATATTCCTAAGTATTTAAGCGAAAATTTAAAGAAAGAACAAATTGTGGTTGATATGGCCGAGGCTTATGCTAAAAAGTATACATATCAAAGTCAACATAGAACCTTATTAGACGAAATGATATATTTTGGAAAACAACTTTATTTTAAAGATGTTGTTATTCCATTTAAAACAGATGCAGAGCGAATGGGTTATTCTGAAACGCAGTTAAATTGGGCAATTGCAAACGAAAGCGTTATTTGGCAGTATTTTGTAGAGTATGAATTGTTATTTAGTACAGATACTAAATTGTTGGGTAGGTTTATAAACCCGGCACCATTTTCTAAGTTTTATTTAGAAGGTATTGATGCAGAATCTCCCGGTCGTTTAGGTCAATATATAGGTTGGCAAATAGTAAGAGCTTATATGGCGCAAAATGAGTTAAGCTTACAAGATATGTTAATGACGAGTCCTGAAGATATTTTTAATAATTCAAAGTTTAAACCACGAAAATAATGTCCGATAATATAACTTCTAAAATAGAATTGAATATAGAGCTTGATGAAAGTAGAGTCCCCGAAAAATTGCATTGGACTGCACAAGATGGCGGTATAACAAATGAAGAAGCAAAAGCTATGATGTTAGCCGTTTGGGATTCTAAAACACAAGAAACACTTCGTATTGATCTATGGACTAAAGATATGCCTGTAGATGAAATGAAAGTATTCTTCCACCAAACATTAGTTGCTATGAGTGATACGTTTAATAGAGCAACTCAAGATGAAAAAATGACAGCTACCATGAAAGATTTTTGCGATTATTTTGCCGAAAAACTGGAGCTAAAGAAATAAATGTTTTTAATAGTAAAAGTGCGATATTTAATAATATTCCTGATTTTATAAATCCATTATCGTCTTGCTAGGGGTTTCTACACCTTTCCATGAATATTCCCATCATATTAAGTGCTTCCAATGGCTTTTCCATTCTATACCCCTTTCAAAGTACTGTCCTTCAATCCTGAGTTTTTGATAAGTTGGTAATAAACCCGGAAAAACCCAAAAGTTGGTCAATGGTATACAACGTGAGTCTGTGTATTAACTTAGTTTTGTTGATTCAAATATATAAAAGTTGTTTTTGATTAATACTTAAGTTTAATCTTTTAGAAAAAAAGAGCTTAAAATAATTGTTTTTGACTGATAAATAACGGGATTTAGTTA
>NZ_JAUOEK010000151.1 GCF_030540835.1 Flavivirga aquimarina
TTCACCTATCTCTTCTGTTATAACCAACTGCCTATACTTCAATGGAAAAACCAAGTGATATAACAATAACGTCTTATTATGCCTTTTAAAAATATGTTCTCCCATTTTTCGAAAGTACACTTTTTCAAAGTGTTATGAAAAACTCTCCGTTTTTCAAACTTTTCAGCTAAACCCCGACGCAGAGCGTCGAGGAATTCTTTAGATTAAC
>NZ_JAUOEK010000154.1 GCF_030540835.1 Flavivirga aquimarina
CTTAACTAAATCCCGTTATTTATCAGTCAAAAACAATCATTTTAAGCTCTTTTTTTCTAAAAGATTAAACTTAAGTATTAATCAAAAACAACTTTTATATATTTGAATCAACAAAACTAAGTTAATACACAGACTCACGTTGGCAACAATATGACTAAACGCAGAAATAATAGCAAACGAAGTCGATTTTCGATTTTATTTCCAATTTTGACATTAATCGGAATTGGAGTTATAGCTACTATTTCGACAAATTATGAGCCGAATTGGAGTTATAATTGGAATGGAATAAGAAAAGAAATAAAGGATTCTTTACAAGTTTCGGAATCACGTAGAATTACTAGCGGAATTGGAGGAATGGGTATTTCAACAAAAAACGAAGTTGACAGAAGAAAGTGGATTATGAAAAACGCAACCGAATCAGAACTTCTAAAATTGACTGAATATCCAAATGGAATTGTAAAGGGAATTGCATACGAAGGACTTTTAAGAAAAAAAGGGTTTTCTAATAAAACAGAATTAACTTTAAAAGCAATTCGTGACACAACTTACCAAATAGATTATCAATCTGGTTGTTCAGGTTGGAATATGGATATTGGAGAATATCTTGTGCAAAACGTTTTATTGATTGATGACGAAATTCCACCACCAGAAAGATTACCAGATTTTGGTTTAACCGAAATAGAAAAAAAAAAGATTCTGACTGAATTTAGGAAGTTACAAATTAAAAAAGAATAAAATACTGTTGCTTTTTCATCGATGCTAAAAATAATTGCTTGGTTCTAGCCTACTCGGAAAATCCTGCGGATTTTCCTCTGGTTCGTTCCATTTTTACTAAGTTAGTTGCTTAACCACGCAACTTCTTACACATAAACGTTAGCACCAATTATGAAATCGAGCACATTAATAATATTTCTGCTTTTATTTGGGTTACTTTATTCTTGCAATGAAAAACCTGAAAATAAGAAAGCGGAATTTATTGAGAGCAAATTATTTGGGAAAGTAAAAAGTGTCGAAACTAAAACTTTTGAAAATGATACTTTGAAATCAAGAGTGTTGGAATTTTATGGAGAAAACGGAATAATTGAAAAAGAAGAAACCCGTTTTGAACCGAATTTATCTTCTATTGTCCGACATTATAAATATGACGATAAGAATAGATTAATAGAAGAGCAAATTATAACAGATGGAGATTCCACTTTCACGAGTAAATATTCATACAATAATATTGGACTTCAAAAAAAAGAAGAATATTATTTGAATAAACTTCATACGATTACAAAATTCAAACTTGATAGTTTAGGAAAAACAATTGAAAAGAAATTTGGATATGCGGGCTCAAATGGGTTTAGAAAATGGGAATATGAATATCTAGATAAAAACACAACTCTGACAAAGGAATTTTTTAAAAGTAATTCCCCAGAAAAAATAACTGAATTGAAAATTTTTCCTCAAGAAAACAAAAAGGTTTTGACTAAAAAATATTCATTTCCAACATCAGAAACAAAAGAAATTTTCTATCATAACAACTTGGGAAACCTCGAAAAAAAGGAAAAGTATCATAACGGAAAAATGACGGAAAGTAAAAGTTTTACTTATGAATTGGACTTGAATCAAAATTGGACAAAGTCTGAAAATGAACTGACAAGAAAAGAAAGAATTATAGAATACTATAAAAAATAACATTTGAAAAATGAACTTCGAAAAAGAAAAAAAGGAATTAATAAAATTATCTGAAAAGAGAAATTTCTTCTTTAAAAACACTACTAAACGTGACGCCGAATTATATTTAAATTCAAAAATTGATTTTAAAGGATTAAGCGAAAATGAAATTGAAAAACTAGAAATTAATCTTGGAAAAAAGTTTCCATTAGAGTTTAGAGAATATCTATTAGAATTCGGAAAAAATTGTGGAGAATTGTTTTGCTGTGGTCAAGATATTGAACCAGAGAAATTAACTGAATATCAGATTTGGGCAAAAGAAATAATAGACGATGATGAAATTCCTGATTTTTTAAATGAAGATACTCTCGTTTTTAATTTTCATCAAGGCTATGTTTTTCAATATTTCAAAAAGGAGGATAACCAATTTCCTATCTATGAATATATGGAAGGAGAAAACAAAACAATAAAGAGGTTTGATTCTTTCCGAGAAATGCTAAGACTGAATATTGAGAATATGAACAGAATTAACGAAGAAGCACAAAAATCCGATGGACATTTTCTAATTGTAACAAAAAATGGAACTCAAGCGGAATGGCCTGCAAAAAATAGCGGAATAAAGCCACGAGAAATAGGTGATAAATTCATCAAAGAAAAGTGGAGTTTTTTAAATCTATTCAACGGAAAAAACTAAGCCTAACAACGTGTCCTATGAAAAGCACTAGCCAATCCCGATAGCTATCGGTACTTCAAAGTTACTATTTTATTTTTGACTTAAACCACTTTTTTCTTTTTGATATAACTTGCTCAGCATCCTATTTGTGATCGATTTGTGACCGTCACCAGCATCTGTATGATTATAAGTTATAATAACCTGTCCACTTGCTATAAAAATGTGATACTAAATTAGATACTAATTAGTTCACCTACGTTGTTTTGTGATACAGGTTGATCTACTTTTATTGTGAGCTTTGTTATCTGTTATTATTTATTCTACTACACCAATGGTGTAGGGTGTCTCTGTTTTTATTACGGCTAATGTTCTACTTAATAACTTACGGGCTACCTTTATGATAATACTCTTAACATTCTTGCCTTGATGTTTGCGATAATATGCCTGCGTCACAGGGTCTGCTCGTATGGCTTGCCATGAAGCCTTAAACATGAAAACACCTGCTGCCGTTCATGATTTTGCGGCCAGACCTTTTCCTGAAAAAACACCTCACTTTGATTATGATTCAGGTCATAAAGTTCTTAAAGTAACTCAAAACGGAGCTATCAGATGGAGATTCTATTATTGGGTATATCTAACTAGTGCCCTAAAAGGTAAATATGTAGGAATCGAAGAACTAGGCAATGGTATTTGGAAAGTATTTTACAGAAACGTATTTTTAGGTTTTTTTAATGAAAATGAATTAAGAAATAAAAAAACAAACATAAGGTTGGAAACTAATTTAGTATAAAGTCTAATCTTTAACTTGTGTAAACCATGCCCCTTAACGAACATTTGAGAAAACTATGAGCATTTTTGATTTTTTAAAGAAAAAAGGAAAGACCTCTGAATCAATTAATGAAGAAATTCCATCGTACAAAGAAATTACAGTTAATCTTCAGACAAAAACTTCTGCTGAAAAAGGAATTATAGAAAAATATTGGTTTGAGAATAAAAACATTGGAATAGACAAAACCTTATTACATAGAATTGAAATTCCACTCAAACCTTTTAATTCTGGATTTGAATATGAAACTCAACCTTTAAAAACCACTTTAGTATTTGACTTTTTGAAATTGGATTTACAAAATCCGAATGAAATTCACGGAATTATAATTTCGAGCGATAAAGAATCAGATGTTGACGCATCAGTCTATGTTGGAAACGTGCACAACCCTTTTGATATAGATAGTTTGACCTTTAAGAAAGTGAAAGAAAACGAATATCAAGTGAAAGGAAAAATCATGGTTGATTTTGAAGATGCAATGCTTGCTAAAAATGAAACTTTTGAATTCAGCACAACAGTTGAATTCAAACATTCTGAATAAAAAAATAAAAACATTGCACAACAACATATAAATTAATTGCTAGTGCAAACCCACTTGGAAAATTCCTGCGGAATTTTCCTCTGGTTAATCCAAGTTTACTAAATTAGTGGTTTATCCGCGCAACTAATCTTATACACAAACGTTGTAGCCAATATGAAAAAAGTCATTATTTACATTAGTTTTTTCTTTATTTTGGTAAGTTGCTTATCTAAAAAAGACAATGTTGATTCTGATTCTGAACTAAATTTACTCAATGATATCTTTCTTGAATTAGTCGGAACTGAATATTATTATGAAAGACTTCCGATTCCACCAATGCCATTGGAATATGCTGAGAACAAACAAGATTCCATAAGCCACCAAATTCAAAAAGAAAAGTATGATGAAGCTTTTGCTTGTCCTAAATTAGATAAATCAGAACTAGTATTGGGAGTTAGTTCTGATTTCAAAAATCCAAAAAGAGAATTTAGATATTGGAATACCAAAGAATCATCATTCCCTAGAGAATACTATCCTGACTCTCTACATTCAAAAGATTTTGACCAACTCTTAACTGAATTGGTCGATAGTACCTCATTTGAAAAAGGTAAATTGGAATTAATAAAATTAAAACAAACAGGAAAATATAATATCAAGGATTTAGAACAATTAGAAAAACAAAATAAAGAATATTGGAAAAGTAACGAATACAGATATATTGCGTCAATTAGATTTTCTGATTTTAAATTAAATAAAAACAACGATAAAGCAATTTTTTTCTTTGATTTCTTATGTGGAAAATTATGTGGCTCAGGCGAAATAATATTTTGTATTAAAGAAAATGATAAATGGAAAATAGTGGAAAGAAATATGCTTTGGGTATCATAAATACTACTGCCAACAAAGGTAGCCGTTGCACAACCCATGATTTTGAATTAATCTATGGATTTTTTAACAATCATCTATAAAATATGGTTGAAAATCAACAAGTTACATTTACATAAACACCAAAAACAAGTGTATTTACAATATTTTTTGAGTTGTGCAACAGCCACAAAGTATAAAATTAATGGCTGGTTCTCGCCTACTTGGAAAATTCCTGCGGAATTTTCCGCTGGCAAGTATTTGTTTACTAAATTAGTAGCTTAAACGCGCCACTAATCTTATACGTAACCGTTGGCAACAATATAAAAATCCGAAAACATTGAGATTTAAAACAAGCTTTTTTATATCATTCTTTTTTTGTCTTTTTACAACTTTTGGACAGCAGAAAATAAGCGGTCGAATAATTGGAGAAGATTTAGGAATAGGAATGGGAATAAAAATTTTCGACAAAGACACAACCGAAATTGGAAAAACGGATTTTAATGGTTATTTCGAGATTGAATTACAAAAAAACCATAAGAAATTAATCTTTGCTGGACTTGGTTACGAATGGACTAAAATTAAACTTCCTATAAATTGTGAGAATTTAGAAATAATTTTATTGTATGATGGTAACTATCATTATAAATCGAATAGAAAAGTTGACCGTATTCGAAAAAAAAGATTTGATAAAATAAATGAATTCCATTTACAAGCTTTCAATAAAGGTCTTTTTAAAACCGAAAAACCTTGTTTCAATGGAGAATTTGAACCATATAAACCACAATTAGATAGAATAAGGTTAGAACTAAAAGAATTTAGAAAAGTTAACAAAAATGATTTTAATGAATTAAATATTGGAGATGTTGTAAAAATACCTTTTGGAATAGATTCATCGGAAAATGAAGTAAGAACTTATTATTCGCCTTGTGAGAACTGTACTGAAAAAGATTATGATTTTGTAATTGAAGGAAAGGTCATTAAGAAATATAGAAGAAAATTAACACTCGAAATTATGATTACTAAAATGAAAGATTATGATTTTTTGAAATATAGAGGAAAGATTATAAAAAACAATAGTCGAATGAAATACGAAATGAAATATTACGAAGTGATAATTGAATAAATACTGTTGCCAACACCGTGTCCTATAATTAATTGCTTGGTTTTAGGTAACTTACGAAAGTCCTCGCGGACTTTCTATCTGTGTTTTATTTGCTAACTTTAGTGCTTAAAACACGCAACGAAATCATACACAAAAACGTTGGCATTAATTTGAATGATAGAATCAAAATTAAAACAAATAGCATCCGAATTAAATGGTGAATACACCATTGAGGATTACAAAATGATTTTTACCGACGGTTCGCGAAGTCCAGAAACATATCATATAGTCAAATATGAATATGCCGAATCTGAAATTCTTATTTTAATCCAAACCGGATTTACAGAAACAGCCAGAGTTATTACCACACTTTCGACATATACTCGACCGATTGAATTTGAAATTGACTGCGTAAGTCCGTTCGAAAATTTGTTTTTAAGAAGAAAAACGAGATTTAAGGTTAAATGTAAAAACCAAAATTTTAAATTCTTCCTTGAGAACGAAGCGTTAATGACTTTTGACAACATAATGGAAACGGAAAACTTTAATCCGCGGATTTTTATGCAGAATAACGAATCAAATGATCAAATAGTTATGGAATTTCATCTTGGATTTCCAAAATGGACTGAAATATTTGACGAAATAAATCTATTTTTAAAATCAATTATTGACGAGCTGAATTCTGACAATAGGTTTATCTCGCATAAAGTATATAAAGAAAAAAACTAATGCCAACAACGTGTCCTATGAAAAATACTTAATTTAGTGCCAAACCTAACGGAAAGTTCTCTTTTGCTACGTCTGATTTCCCTATCGGAAAATCGCCGTGCACAAAACTGCACTTTCCATACACAAACACGTTAGGCACAATGCTGAAAAATTCACGACAAAAAATAAAAATATTAATAGCCTTTTTATTGATTTTCAATGCATTTAACCTTACAAATGCACAAAATTTGAAAGAGGATCAGAATAAAGAACTATTTACACCAAAAGAATTACAACAAGATTATTCGGTTCTCAAGGAAACTCTAGAGAAGACCTATCCAAGTCTATACCGATTCACTGATAGTCTACCAATGACAGAATTCTTGGAGAATCAGTATACGTCATTAAACCAACCGATGGACGAAAGGCAGTTTTATAAAATTATTGCCTACACATGTGCAAGAGTAGATGATGAGCATCTAATACCGAAACCATCCAAAGAGTATTACCGAGAGTTGCAAAACTCAAATCATTTTTTCCCATTTTCGCTGAAAATTGTCGATAGAAGGTTTTATGTGTATCAAACACGACAACTCCAAGACTTACTTCCTGTTGGATCGGAAATTCTGTCCATAAATGGGTATCCAGTAGAAGAAATTTTGAATATACTTCTGCCCACTATACCTTCAGATGGATACATTCAAACCTTTAATATCCGTCATCTTGAAGATTATAGCATGACCCAAAATGAAAATCTTTTCGATTTAAACTATCCTATTTTCGTAGAAGATACAGACTCTTTCAGTATTGAATTTATTTCACCTGACATAAAATCGCAAAAACAAACTGTGACTTTGTCAGGTTTGAACTATCAAGACTACAAGGAATTCTACAAGCTACGAATAGGGTACAAAGCCCCACTTGAATTCAAATATATCCGAGACTCGGTAGCTTATTTGAGAATATCTTCCTTTCTCAAATGGCACAGGGATGATTTTAATCAGAATTTTTACAGTTTATATGATAGTATTTTCACGAAGCTCAATCAAAGAGCCACTAAGAATTTGATACTCGATTTAAGAAATAATGAAGGGGGAGATGGCACTGGCGAAAGATTACTCACCTACCTAATGACTAGTCCTTTTAAGCACTTCGCGTTTACTGAGGAAAAATTCATAGGACACCCTTCGGTAGTTGATTATTTGGACAATGGAGAAAATTTGTTTTTTCCTGATTCTATTGTTTACAAAACTGATAAAGGAATGTATAGACTGAAAAAAGAGTTTTATCATTATATTCCCTTGTTGAATGAGCAGATCCCCAATCAAAAGCATTTTAAAGGAAACTTATACGTATTGGTGAATGGTGCTTCTGGATCTATGTCAACAGTAGTAGGAAGCATTTTAAAGAACAGTAAAAGGGCTACATTCATAGGTGAAGAGAGTGGAGGAACAATGGAGGGCAACACCTCGTTAGGCTATGCTAGGATGATATTACCCAATACCAAAATACGAATTGAAATTCCTTTAACCAAGACAGGTCTTGCTGTAGATTTTATTAAAGGAAGAGGCGTTTTTCCTGACTACTACATTAGGCCTGGAATTGAAGATGTGATAAATGAAGTTGATACAGAATTGGGTTTCACATTAGATTTAATTTTATCTGAGAAATGAAGGTACAGTGCCTAACATTAATTTGAATGAACTACACGAACGAGAAAATAATTGAACGACTTGAATCAGGAGAAAACCTGAAATATCTTCTGTTTTGGGGACATCAAAAGTCTGACCGAATTACGAAATCTTGTTTCAGTCAATGGTATGAATCTGAATTTGAGGTTAACGGAATTAAATTCTTGACAGCCGAACATTATATGATGGCTGAAAAAGCCCTATTGTTTGGTGACAAAGAAATTTATCAGGAGATAATCGAGTCAGAAAAAGCAGGAAAAGTAAAAAAACTTGGACGAAAAGTAAAAAACTTTAATCAAACAATTTGGGAAGAAAATCGATTTGAAATAGTAGTTAGAGGTAATTTCCACAAGTTTAGTCAAAACCCAGAGCTATCTGAATTTTTGAAAAACACGAATGACCGAATTTTAGTTGAGGCTAGTCCTGTAGATAAAATTTGGGGAATTGGACTTGCTCAAAATGACGAAAATGCCGAAATCCCATATTTTTGGAACGGACTGAATTTACTTGGCTACGCTTTAATGGAAACGAGAGATATTTTAAACAAAATTAGAGAGTTTAAACTACTTGAAAATTCTGTTTTACCACCTTGGTTAGCTCATCCTGAAATCGATAGATATAGTATTGGTTGGAGAATGGGATATGGAGAAGAACACATTGACAACCTAATTGAGTATTTAGACAAAATAACTGATACTGAAAGAATAATTTACGAACTGACCTATCCTGAGAATGAGGAATGGAAAGATTGGTATAAAAACGGATAAAAAACTAATGGCAACAACGTGTAATTAATTGCTTTGGCAAGTGCCTATTTGGAAAATTCCTTCGGAATTTTCTCGCGTTCGTTTTTGTTTACTAAATTAGTTGCTGAAACACGCAACCATACAAACACGTTAGCCACAATCCCTCATAGACTCCAAAAGAGTCTTTAGTACTATGGCTAACGAAGATGAGGAAAATGAGATAAAAAACAACTAATTTTAAATTATTGATTTTGAACACAATAATTTTACGTTAGCCACAATAAAAAGAGACCTTGGAAATAATATGTTACAGTTGCGGTAGAGGAGAAAATCCTGAAAATTCAATCGAGGGAGTTAAACATTGTCTGGAAGTAAATCCTGATTGGCGAATTGAAATGGATTTGCAAATGACCAAGGACGGACAAATTGTGTTATTTCATGATTATGAAACGATTAGGACAACTGGAATTGAAAACAAAATTCAAGAAATGGACTTGGGTTCGGTCAAAAAACTGAATGCTGGTTATAATTTCAAAGTAGGTTCTGGGTTTCCATACCGCCAAAACCCAATCGAAATTCCAACTCTGGAAGAAGTTTGTCAATCGTTCCCAAATGCAAAATTATTGCTCGATATTCATACAGACAACTTAAACGCAATCGACAAAATAATCAAAATTATAGAACAGTACGGAATGGAAAAGCAAATTGTCATGGTAAGTCATTATGACCAAGTTTCGGCTGAATTTAAAGCAAAACGACCGAATTGGAAATTTGGAGCGTCAACAAAGGAAATTAAAAAAATGGTTTACAGCAGTTTCCTTTTTTTGGACAATCTCTTCCCAATAAAATCGGACATCTTAATGTTGCCAGTAAAATTTGGAAATATAAAACTTTTGACCAACAGAGTAATTAACCACGTTACTAAACGAAATAAAAGGCTTTGGGTTTGGTTAAGTGAGGGAAAAGAAGTTATAACTGTAAATTCTAAAATGGAATTGGATGAATTGGAAAAAATTGGAGCAAACGGAATATTTACGGAATATCCAGCTAAATTGAACGAAGAAATTACTGTGGATAACAACGTGCTATAATTAATGGCTAGTTCAAGCTTACTTACGAAAATCCTCGCGGATTTTCTATTCAGTTTTTATTTGCTAATTTAGGTGCTCAAACACGCCATTAATCATACAAACACGTTGTAAAACATTTGAGAGCAGTTCTGAAATTAAAAATAAAGGATATTACCGGAATGGATATTTCATAATTTCAAGTTTAGCAATATTTCTGTTATTAGCGACTTATCATTTTCAATCAGAATTAAAAGTTAATGTATACCTAATCATTTATGTTCAACTTATTGGATTCGTTTTTTTGCTATCATACTTCTTTGAAAACAATAACTTCATTTTTAAATTTGCTATAAAAATTTGTGAAAAACACTCAACTATAAAGAGTCGAAAAAATGCTTTCTTCTATTTTGGTCTAACCACTGTACTTTCAACCCTTTCTTTGTCTTCATTATATTCTTAAAACCTTGAAAGAAAAACATAAATTCACCCAACCAATAATTGATTCGATGAAAACCCTCCTAAAAGGAGAAATTAGTTTTTCAGAAAGCTATTACAAATGGATAGTAAAAGCTTCTGTCAAATGGAATAAACGAATGATAACTATAAATTTGGATTCTAGAAAAACAGATTTAGAAAATGATTTTTCATCATGTTCACTTACAAAAGCACAATTTTTTACTTTTCTTTCAAGATCAGAAACATACAACTTTAGTGGAAATAAAAGTATTTACTCTGAATTATTACTCGAAAGTGTAGAAACTCAATGTTTGATGGATAGCAAAAAACCTATGATTAAACTTGATAAAAAAATTTAATCTTTAAGGGCGGAATTAGGAAAAAGGATTATGAAAGTTTGTCGAATGTATTTATACTATTCGAAACTCTTATGGAAGAAATAGATTATCTACACAAAGAAAACGTTTTACAACAACGTGTCCTATAATTAATGCGGGAACAGTTGCTAGCCGAAATGTTGGTTGATTTGTATTATCGCAAAAGCTTTTTTCTTATTTTTAACTACAAACTAAAAAACGGCAAAAGCTTTTACTTGTGCTAGGCTTGAAATTCTTTGAATTTCCGCACCGCACTAATCATAGCCGAAGCGTTAGCTTTAAAGAGGTATGGTAAAGGCACATAGTTTACAAAGTTAAAGGGACATAGTTTACACTTTTTTAGGTTGTAATTTGAGATAAAAATCAAATTATCATGCCTTGGAAAGCAACAACAACTATGGAACAAAAAATTGAATTTATTTGTGAATGGAGAACTGGAAAATATACCATCACAGAATTATGCAAAAACTTTGGAATCTCCAGACCAACAGCTTACAAGCTAATTGATAGATTCGAAAACCAAGGCTACAATGGTCTTAAAGAACAATCTAGAGCACCTCGTAAACATCCTAATGCTACAGACGAAAATATCGTTAAAAGTATCATTAAACTAAAAGGGAAACATTCTCGCTGGGGAGCCAAAAAAATAAGGGTTCTATTGTTTAACGATTTTACAAAGGAAGAAGTCCCTTCAGTGGTTACTGTACACAACATACTTAAGAAACATGGTTTGGTTTGTCCGCAAAAACGCATGCGAAGAGTCAAACCTGTATTCCCTATTTTCGACCCTAAATCATGTAATGAAGTTTGGAGTGCTGACTATAAAGGCAAGTTTTTAATGGGTAATAAGATCTATTGCCATCCACTAACCATTGCAGACTCCAAAAGCCGTTTTTTGTTTACTGCCAAAGGGCATTACAAAGAAAACCTAAAGTCTGCTAAAACTGAGTTTACAAAGGTTTTTAGAACATATGGCATACCCGAACAAATCCATACAGACAACGGTAGTCCCTTTGGTTCTGTGAGAGCTATTCAAAGGTATACAAGGCTCTCCTATTGGTTTATTGAACTTGGAATTACCCCTGTGTTTTCTGATCCAGCACACCCAGAACAAAACGGCAGACATGAACGTATGCATCGGGATTTAAAAGCGGCTTGTGCCAAACCTGCTGCCTTTGACTTAAAAGCTCAACAAAGGCGATTAAATCATTTTGTAAAGGAATATAATAACATAAGACCTCATGAAGCTTTAGATATGAAAACACCTGCTGACATACATGACTTTTCTACTAGACCATTCCCTGAAAAGATCCCTAAATTTGACTACGATACTAAATATAAAGTGCTTAAGGTTACAAAGAATGGATCTATCAGATGGAAGTCTTATTATTGGGTTTATGTAACGGCAGCTTTAATGGGAAAATATGTCGCAATTCAAGATATTGGAAATGGAGTTTGGAAAGTATTTTATAGAAACGTACTTTTAGGTTTCTTTGATGAAAGACATCTTAGAAATAAAGAACAATCCACAAGGTTAGAAACTAATTTAGTGTAAAGTCTAATCTTTAACTTGTGTAAACCATGTCCCTTAACGAACAAAACAATGTCCCTTAACGAACATCGAAACCATGATACGAAGATTAAGTTTTCTACTAATAATTATTATTTGCTTTATTGGTTGTGGAAAAGAACAAAAAACGAAACAAAGAACTGCCGAAAATTTTGAAATAGAAGAAAGATTACCAAATGCCATTGATTCTTCTGAAAAAATCACACTTTACGGAAAAACAGATGATAGCTATGCCCTCAAATACCTTAATTTTTTGAATTTCTCGAATTTTGCCTTCTCACAATATGAAAACCCTGAAAATAGAAATCTAATTGGAGATTCATTATCTCTTACAATGTATAATATTAAAAAACCTCAATTAATGGATTTAGTGGCTTTTACAGACAAGAAAGACACAATACCTTATTTTACAAGGGTTTTATTTACCCCAGGCGACACCATTTCTATGACAGTGAAAAATGGAAAAATACGTTTTTCAGGAAAAAATGAATCTCATTATAATTTCTTCCTTGAAATGAATGACCCCTTGAGACAAAATTGGGCTCATTATAAATATGACCCTTTTTTATATAAAAAAGAACTTTACTCATCGTATAAAAAGAAAGATTCCACCTTAAAAGAGTTTATCAATCAGAATACAAAAGTATCCGAAGATTTTAAAAATATAGTTGGTTCTGAATTAAAATATGAATATTTGTATAATTTAATATTGCCAAGAAACATACCTGATGAAAAATTAGCAGGTGCATATAAAAACAATACAAATGACATAATGTATGTATATGCAACTACCAATGTTAAAAACGAAAAATTCTTTGACTCTGAAAGCTATTATAGTGGTATTACAATAGAAGACTTTAAAAGACCCGACCTAATAAACAACGACTATTTTAAACGTACATTAGTACTTTATATCCGTCATGTTTTTGCTAATCATGATTATCTTGAATATTCAAGAAGAAATTTTTTGAATGAAAAAGACTTTATTCAAAAAAATCTAAATGGACAAATAAGAACCTATGCAATGGGGCGACTTATAAATGATTATTACATGAAAGGTTTTGGTCAAGGAGAACAGGATATAGAGATACTAAAAAATTTAATAATCGAATATAAAGACGAATTTTCTGAACCTTCATATACCAGTAGAATGAACGAAATTTTAGAAGACATAAACTCATATGACTTTCTTTTAACCGAAGAATTGTTAAATGAAAAGCTTCTCACTAATTATGGTGACACAATAACTTTAAGCAACGTACTAAACAAATATCCGAATCAAATTAAAGTTCTTGATTTTTGGGCAAGTTGGTGCGGACCATGTATTTCAGAATTTAAAAAAGCCAAGAACTTCAAGCAAAAAATGGAAGATGAACAAAATCTCAACTTTTTGTACTTTTCGATTGATGATGATAAAAATAAATGGGGTCAAACCATTTCAGGTCTACAGAACTATGTTTCAAGAGAAAATCAATACCTTATAATAAATCGAAAAAAATCAAGAATATTGAAACATATGCTGATAAGAGAAAATTCAAATAAAACATATTTCAGCATTCCTAGGTATAGTATTTTGGATGGTAAAAATAGGGTAAAAAGCAACAATGCCCCAAGACCATCTGATAGTTTAACATTTGAAAAATTAATAAACGAAATAAAACTTAAAAAATAAAAAAATACTATTGCCAACATTGGTAATCGTTGCACAAGGCACTAAAAAATGCATAATTCAGCCCCAAAGCTCCTTTTTAAGAAGCTTTAGTTTTTAGAAGCTCTTGTTTGTTTTCAAATTCAGGAGCTTGTTAAAAGTCTTATTTGAAGTGTTATTAAGGCTTTTATGTTTAAAACAACATGACACACTGCTTTGGTATCACTTTTTACAGTTTTAGCAGTGAATTTTAAATACTTTTTCAGGTTATAAGCTATGGCCGATAAGTGCATTACTTTATTAGCTTGATCAATGCCTATGGTAATTTATTTTTCGAAGTCCTAAAAACTGAGTTAGCGTTCCTAATACAGGTTCTACGGCACTTTGGCCTTTGCCTTTCATGTAGCTGCCTCTCGAGCTGTTTACCCGGGCATTATTACGCTCATACCCTTCTAGATAAAAGGTGACGGTAAATTTCTTTTCTTGTGCCGATTTACCTAAACATGCCGATCGTATTGGGCAATCTACACAAACAGGCTTTAATGCTCTATATTCCTTCTTTTTGGTATGATTCTTTTTCTCGAAAAATACCTTTTTAAAAGGTATTACCTTTCCTTGGGGGCAGGTATAACAATTGTCCGCTTTGTGGTACTTAAACCCATCTGATCCGCCTTTGTAAGTCCCATGGGGCGGAATATAACTACGTAGACCCTTTGCTTCTAAAAAAGCATAGTTCTCCCCACTACTATAGCCCGTATCTGCTATGCAAGTATGCCATAATAAGCCTTGTTTGTGCAAACGTCTTTCTAAGCGGTTACAGATATCGGGCAAATACTGACTGTCTTTTCCATCGGCATGGTACGTCTTGATATCTGTAATCACATGATGCCCGGTGTCTACACTTAACTGCCCCATATAATTAAGCTTTCTTGCCTTGCATAATACAAGACACATATTTTCTGTATATTTACATAGGGGTTGTGCAACAGGCACAATGTGTAAAAATAATGCGTAAGTTTATTTCTTGAACGTAAGGTAGTGCTTATTTGCTAGCGTCCGATTTTCCTTCATAAAATCAGCATTTATCAAATGCGCAATATTCTTACACCAAACGTTGGCTTGAATATTCACAATCATTAGAACTAAAATTGAACAACATGAAACCAAAATACTTATTTATTTTACTAATCTCTTTTAATTTAGTTACCGTTCAAGCTCAATTGAGTGAAATTCAATCTCAAAAAATTGATAGTCTGTTTAATACATGGAATGAAGAAAATCATCCAGGAGGAACTCTTGGAATTATGCAAAACGGAAAAATCATCTACTCAAAAGCTTTTGGTTTAGCTAGTTTAGAATATCAAGTACCAAATACAATCGGAACAATATTTAACATAGCTTCAGTTTCTAAGCAGCTTACTGCTATGGGAATTGTATTACTTCATGAGAAAGGGAAACTATCTATAGATGATGACATACGCAAATACTTACCTGATATGCCAGATTTTGGACATACCATTACCATACGCCATATGTTACATCACACAAGTGGTATGCGTAGTTTACACGCTATGCTTGGGTTAGCTGGTTGGCGAGATGGCGACCCTAGAACAAGCGAAGATTTGTATCGCTTTATGTTAAAGCAGAAGGAATTAAATTTCATCCCAGGTGATGAATATTTATATTGTAATACAGGCTATATACTCATGGCCAAAATCATTGAAAATGTTACAAAAGAAAAGTTTCCGCAATGGATGAAAGCCAATGTTTTTGACCCTTTACGTATGACAGACACCTATGTAGAAGACAGATACGACCGTATAGTTCCAAATAATGCTACCTCATATTACGGAAGTAATGATGTTTTTTTTAGAGCAGTAGAATATTGGGGTTACGTAGGTTCTGGAAACGTACATTCAACAACAACAGACCTACTGAATTGGTTACAAAATTTTAGTACACCAACTTCAAATTGGAGTTCGGCTTTTGAAATGCTCAAGACTACTGACACACTTAATAATGGCAGTGAAAACAATTATGCTTTTGGTGTCAACTTTGGTAACTATAAAGCATATAATAAAATCTCACATGGTGGTAGTATTGGTGGATTTAGAGCCTATGCAAGTCACTATCCTGAAGAACAACTCAGTATTGCGGTACTAACTAATTTCTCATCATCAAATTCAAGAGGTATCGAACGTAAAATTGCCAACATATTACTAAAAGATAAATCGAAAGCAACTCCGGAAATCGCTAAGGCTGAAATCTCAAAAAGTGTAATTAGCTTTCCTTTAGAACAACTAACCGGAAAATATGAAATCCAATCGGGAGTTATTGCGAATATTACTATAGAAAATGACTCTTTACATGTATTACAAGAATGGAACAATTCTGAATATAATATTTACAAAACTAAAGGTAACACCTATCAAATCCCAAAAGAAGATAACGTTCAGTTTACGTTTTCTGAGTTAAAGGATAATGCAACACAACTTCTTAGTGTAAATCAAAATGGCAGAAAAATCGATGCCAAAAGATATGTAGAGGAAGATTTATCAAGTATCTCTTTAAATGATTATGTAGGCAGATTCTATAGTCCTGAACTTGAAAGCACATTAGATATTATTCTTAAAGAAGATCAATTGATTGGTCATCATGGAAGGCACGGTGACTTCCCAATGAAACTTCTAAGTACAGACGTCTTGGAAATTACAGGTTTTGCCTCGGTAGACGTGGTACGCGATGTTGAAAATGTAATTACTGGAATTAGAATTTCAAATGGAAGAGCAAGAAATGTTTTATTTGAGAAACAGAAATAAAATATACTCAAGCCAACGTGTATAATTAATTGCTTCTGATTTTCCTATCGGAAAATCCTTGCGGATTTTCACGCAACAAATCATACACAAAACGTTAGACACAGCTAAAAAATATCGAATGAAAATACAAATTAAACTTTTCTCAATTGGACTTTTATTATGTACAGTAATTTCTTGTAAAGAATTCGAAAAAAACAATAGTCATCAAGAAATAGAGAAATACACAAATGAGATTTTTGATAGTTTGGTAAATATCAAGCGAGACTTACATATGAATCCTGAACTATCGGGAAACGAAATAAGAACTTCTAAAATAGTGGCAGACTACCTTCTAGGTTTAGGTTTGGAAGTTAAGACAGATGTTTCTGGAAACACTGTAATTGGGAATATTGGAAGGGAATAAAAAAGGCAAGAAAATAGCTTGGAGAGCGGATATGGACGCCATTAAATTCAAAACAAATGACACCAGTAAATATCATTCCAAAAATAAAGGAATTGCTCATATGTGTGGACACGATGTTCATACAACTATTGGTTTAGGTATTGCTAACGTTTTGTCAAATCAAAAAGAAAACTTGGCAGGAACAGTGTATTTCATTTTTCAACCTTCCGAAGAGACATTTACAGGAGCGAAAGATTTAGTTGAGAATGGTCTTTTTGATATAATTGACCCTGATGAAATTTATGGACTTCATATCGACCCAGCGGAAAAAGGTACTGTTAATTCAAAACCCAAAGAACTGTTTGCTTATCAGAAAGCAATTAAAATTAAATTAAAATCGGAAAATAATGAGAAAGAAATCAAAAGCTTTCTTACAGATATCATACAAGGGTTCGTTCGTAATGAACCAAACACTACACCTTGGTCTCTCGACTATTTAACCACCCCTCAAATGGGATTAGAGAATGAGGGAACCATTTACAGAGATTACTTTATTTTACAATATGCAGGACTTGAAAAGAAAAATGATTCTATATTATTTGGTGCTAACTTTCTTGAAACAGATAAAGAAAAAATTGATAGTATTCCATTAATAATTAAAAGGAAAATTCTCAGCTCAAAATTTAAAAGTTCATTCATTTCAACTGAATATTCCGGTGGTAATCCAACAGTTTACAATGACCCAGAATTAACCAAAATTGCATTACAAACAATTGATAGTCTATATGATAACAAATTGACTAAACCAATTTATGGACAAATACCCTATTTCAACGAAGATTTTATATACTATCAACAAAAAGTTCCAGGTGTAATGTTTCTTTTAGGCGGTTCAAATATGGAAAAAGGCACAATTTCAATGCCGCATACACCAGATTTTACTGTTGATGATGAAACTATCAAATTTGGCGTAAAGTGTTTTTCATCTTTAGTCTTGGAAAGAACAAATAGTAAATAAAGTACTAAGCACAACAAAGATGTATAAACGCAACCGTCAGAGTGTTTCAAAACCTCTTATTTTGGTTTTGGTATTCGGATAGGTATCTTTGAAAAATCTCAAATATGAGATTCTCAGAGAAGTAAAATTAGTTTTGAGACAGACTGCCGTTGTAACCCATTACCTCAAAATTGTAATTAATACTAAATGACTTCAAAAAAACTGATTACTAAAGGAGGATTCTTTATTTTTTCGTATATAACAGTAAGTGCTATATCTAACGTTTTTATAAACCATACGACCAGATCAATAGACCCTATTGTAACATTATTTTATTCTTCAATCTTTACAATAATATTTTTTTCAATTTTGAATTTTGGAGAGTTGAATAAAAATATATCATTAATAAAAGAAAATAAAAATTCGATTTTATGGCTTAACATTTTTAATGCAATAATTTGGGTTGTTATATTTTATAGCTTAAAAGTTTTAAGCCCTTCAGTATTCTCATGCCTATTTCTTGGTGCTATTCCGATTAACCTGTTTATCATTGGATTGCGGAATTCAAAAACAAGCAAAAAAAACAACTTTATCATTGCGACACTTTTATTTTCTATTTTTATTCTAATGCTATGCCTAGTTTATCAAGATGTTAGTGATGCAAATATTTCACAACTATTGAAATATGGAACTCTAGTTACAATTATTGGAGGTATTGTTGCTGCTTTTATTATGAATATATCTAAAAAACTAGCTGATAAGAAACTTCCCGCTTCACTAGTAGTTTCACTAAGGTTTTATGGTTTATTAATAATTTCTATCATAATTATGATATCTAATCAATCACGATTTTTAATAAAACCAGCTGTACTTTTAGAACTGCTAGCACTAGCTTTGACTTCAATGGCTTTTCCTCTTTTCCTATTACAAAAAGCATTAAAAACTTTAAATCCATTACATGTATCAATAATGATAACCATTATACCTATTCTGACATATTTACTACAGATTTTAACAGGCTATTATTCCTTTTCAATTGCTAAATTTGGAATAACAATCTTGTTCTCTTTATTATTAATTATTTTGACTTATTTTAATAAAAAAGAATAAAACGGGTTACAGCCGTATAAAGTTAATGTGGGTTTTTATGGCTTAAAGAACTCGGATTTGAAATAGGAAAAGAAATTGAAATTAATTGACCATTACGCTGACTAACAAAAAGAATAGAACGTAACTACGCCCAACAAATGTATAATT
Source organism: Flavivirga aquimarina (assembly GCF_030540835.1). Classification (GTDB taxonomy): domain Bacteria; phylum Bacteroidota; class Bacteroidia; order Flavobacteriales; family Flavobacteriaceae; genus Flavivirga; species Flavivirga aquimarina. The sequence continues at coordinate 19,369 of NZ_JAUOEK010000154.1, forward strand.
CATTGCTTCTGATTTTCCTCTCGGAAAATCCTCGAACTTTTGCTATCTTCGTTTCTTAATCTGAAAATCCTTACGGATTTTCACGCAACAAATCATACATAAACCGTTGTTTGTAATTATGACTCGTCCTGAATAAAGGATGCATAATTTTAAACATTATGTACAAAAATGAACCATTTAAAACAAATTAAAATGACAAAAACAAAAACCATGAACAAATTATTCTTAACCTTATTAATTGGAGTTTTATTTTCTTGCAGTAGCGATAATAATGACAATGAGCCTGAACAAAGTAGTATTCTTGGAACTTGGAAAATAGTGTCTCTGACTTCAAATGGAACTGAAGAATTACAAGACGAATTAAATTATGCTGATATATGTTATTGGACTGAAATATATACACAAACAACCGTTACGGACATTGATTTTTCAGGAACTGATTGTACAACGGAAACTGTAGGTGAAACGTTATCATATACAATAGATGGAACTACTCTCTCTTATATAACAGGAGACCAAGTTGACGTATCTTTGGAAATCATTGAATTAACTAGTACGACTTTAAAACTTCAAGACTCATTTGAGGAATTAGGAGAAGATTATGTTGATATTTACACCTACACAAAAGTAGAATAAAAACTACACACAAGCCGTATAAAAATAATTGCGGTTTAGTCTAAAACAAGGGTAGTTGCGTATTTGCTACATCTGATTTTTCTTCGGAAAATCCTCGCAAGCAAACTCGCAACTATTCTTATATATAAACGTTAGCTACAATCCTCATAGACTCCAAAAGAGTCTTTAGTACTATGGCTAACGAAGATGAGAAAAATGAGATAAAAAACAACTAATTTTAAATTATTGATTTTGAACATAATAATTTTACGTTAGTCAGAATTTAACCCAACCATTAATGTTCTGGAATAAAAAGAAAAAATTACCAATTACCGAAGAAGATAAAATTTGGGTTGACGAAGACTTAAATTGGTTAAAAACGGAATTCGGACAAGAGCATTTTATGGGAATCCGAACAGTAACCCCAACAAAGGATTTTTATAAACGGACTTTTGACGGGACGGAAAAAGATGCGGAATTCATTCTTGAGCGGACAATGGGATTGATGAATATCCAAAATGTGAATATAAAATTGGACTTTTTCTCTGACTCGCCTATCGAAATGGCAGACGGGACAATTTTGACAACATCAGCCGACTTAAATGGAAGTTGGAAAAGTGCAAGCGGAACTTATGAACAAACGGAAAATGGAACTGTAATTTCAATCGAGCAAGGACAATTAAAAAATCCGATTTCATTGATTGCAACAATTTCTCACGAATTAGCTCATCAAATCTTACTTGGTGAAAACCGAATTGAAGAAAATGATGAATTCTTAACTGACTTTACAGCCATTGTTTATGGCTTTGGAATCTTTATTGGGAATTCTCGTTTTCAATTCAGCTCTCAAGGATTTGGCTGGCAATCAAGTAGTCAGGGGTATTTGCCTGAACAAATAATTGCCTATGTTATGGCTTGGTTATCGAAAGAGCGAAATGAAAAAACGGATTATAGCCAATATTTGAACAAATCAATGAAAAAATATTTTGACAAAAGTATAGATTGGTTAACCGAAAATGAATAGAAAACTACTTACAACAAAGATGTATGACCGCAATTACGGCGGATTCGACTACGTCTGAATCCACTCGGAATTGCTAATACTAACGTCAGTGCTAAACCGAAAATAAACACTAATAACCCATAACTAACGGTTATACGAGACAGTCTGTCGTTGGCATTAATTTCGCATATCAATAAACACCACCATTCTGATTTAAAGTAACTTCTTTCCAAAAATATCAAAAACAACTCCCGAAAATACTATTATGACAATGCATTGACAAATTAATGGCGTAAAAAAGACGTTATAAATTTTCGCATTGACGGTATTATAACAATATCTAAACCATACATTTGAAAAATTAAAAATGAATTCTATATGAAAAATTTAGAACTTTCAATAGTAATAAAAAAGTTGAGAACAGATAAAGATTTTTCACAGGAAAAATTAAGTGAAAAATCAGGCTTAAGCCTAAGAACAATTCAAAGATTGGAAAATGGAGAAACCGAACCACGAGGCGATACATTAAAAAGATTAATAAATGCTTTAGAATTACCTACAGATTATTTTAATAAATTAAACCAATGTGAGAAAGACGTTAAAATCTCTACTAATATTAAACGAAGAACAATTCCATGGTATATAATAGGTTTCACGATTATTGGAAGTTCTTTTGGTTTTATTTTAGGACTAGTTTTAGTGAATTTAAAAATTATTCCAATAAATGATATTAGTCTTGCTTTAGTAATTTCAATTGGTATTTTATTTGGTTCAATTGGTATCGTTATAGGAAATACTTTTGAGAAGAGATACAATAAATAACTTAACCAAACTTACCGTCAAATTCTAACCGTTTGAAAAAATGTGCTATGAAAATACAAACAAAAATTATTATATTATTTGCCTTAATTGGAAATATAACTTCCTGCTCAAAAAAACATAATATCAAAGCAAATATTTCAGGGTTAGGCAATGACACTATTTATATAGAAAATTATAAAATATCCAATATTGAAGATGACCCTATTTTAGATACTATCTACTCTAAAAATGGAGAATTCTCATACAACTTACCAATTAATGAACCTCTTATTTCTATAATTTCTCCAAAAAAAAGTGAATTTATTCGATTAAACAAGACTCCTTATCGGCCAACCCAAAAATCAATAATATTAATATTAAAACCAGAGGATAATATTAACATTAATGGTAAACTTGAAAAATTTAATCTTCAATACAAAGTAACTGGTTCATCTATAAATATGTCTTATGCTATTTTGAGAGAAAAATATGCTCAGTCAAATAAAGCATATATAGAAACTGAGCTAAGAATTGATACTTTAATGTTCAACAAAGGAGATAGAGAAGAAATTAATGTTCTTTTCAAAAAACGAAATGAATATTCTAACATTGCGAGGAATATCCAACTGAACTATATAAAAAGTAATTGGGACAAAAACCTATCTGCATTTTATTTAACAAGACAACCATTAGATACTTTAGGTAAATATTTTGAAAGATTGGATAAATCAGTAAAAAATGGAATGTTTCAAAATTTGTTGAATTATCAATGTAACAGATTTAAAAAATACATCAAAGTTAGAGAAGCTGAATTAAATATTAAAGTTGGAGAAAAATCTCCAAAATTTTCTCTACAAAATATAAATGGAGAAAAAATAACAATAGATTATTCAGGTAATAAATTTATAATACTCGATTTTTGGGGAAGTTGGTGCGCTCCTTGTATTTCTGGATTCCCTAAAATGAAAGAATATTTTAATAAATATAATAATCAGATTAGTTTTATTGGAATTGCTTGTAATGACAAAGAAGATAAATGGAAAAATGCTGTGGAGAAATATGACCTAAAATGGGAAAACCTTATAAATAATAATGATATAAATAAAGATGTTTCAGTAATGTATGGTATTAAAGGATATCCAACAAAAATTATTATTAATTCTAACGGAATTATCGAAGGAATATTTAATGGAGAGGGAGATGATTTTTATAAGAAACTAGATAATTTAATGGGAAACTAAAAAAGAACAAGATAAAAAACTGTTGGAGAAATAGAAGAAGGAGAAGTCGGAAATGAAATTGAATGGTTAAATAAGTGCAAAATTGAAAATGTTTCTGACGATAAAAATAAATGGTGGAAATTTTGGTGATACGAAAGGATATAAAAGATGATAACGAACTTTACTTGTATTTTAATGATAAATTGGTTTACAAAAGATGGTTGAATTATGGATATTCCAAAGTCTTCGACAAAATGGCTTATGGAAAAGATACTTTCGTTAGTATTATTGAAGATGAAAATGGAAAAATTTGACATAAAAGAAAGATTTTCATAAATGGAGAATTTTGTGAAACCAAAGAAGACTTTTGGAATAAATATGTTTCGGAAATTGACTCTCAATCTGCAAAATATTTCGAAAAAAATCTTGACACCTTCAATGACGCAATAACAGCAGAAGGACCTGGTTTTCCTGGAAACTGCATAATTGAAATCATCGGAACCGAAAAACTTGAAAAGGTATTTGGAAAAGAGGGTTTTGGTTTTATTATTAAACTTTTGAGAGATGCAAAATTTGTAGATCTGATAATTGAAAAAGAAAATATAGAATAAAAACTACCTACAACATTGGCAGTAATTAGAACAACAATCTTTCTAAGAAAAATAATTAAAATGGACAACCTAAATAAAATAGTCGCTATATTATTCTTTTTTCAATTTGCTTTTCCTAATAATACAAACGCACAAAAAGCAATAATCCAAGGTCATATTGAAGGGATAGAAACTGAAACCATTTTCATTAAAAGAGATATTACCACTTCGAAGACTCGCGAACCCGAGGATTCTATAATGGCATATAACGGTAAGTTTAAATACGAATTTAATTGTCCTCAACCTGTCTCAATCTGTTCTTTTAATGTTATATTCTAAAAAAACGCATCCTACTTTCCAGTGTCGCCTTGGCTGTGGGGTATATAAACATCATCTCGTCCAACCATTTTCTATTGGCAGTAAGCGCTGAAAAAAATAAATTTATCAATTTTTTAAAAAAGTGTACATGCTTTTAACAAACTCTTCTTTATTTGATTTGAATTTATTGACAAATGGTTTTGCTTCATCTTTTAAATGATCGTTTAAATTGTTATCACTCCATTGTGCAATTTCTATGAGTATTGGCAACAATTCTGTTCCTTTTTGAGTAAGACTGTAAATATTTGTTTTTTTATTTCCTTCTTGTTTTCCTTTAGAAATGATACCTAACTTACTCAGTTTAGTCAACCTATTTGAAAGAATATCTGTTGATATCTTCTCACTTGATTTATTAAACTCTGTGTATGTTTTCTTTCCCAAAAACATCATATCTCTAATAATTAATAAAGACCATTTATCTCCTATTACATCTAATGCTGAACTAATTGGACAAGTTGACCTAAATTTTTGACTCATACATTTTAATTATTACTTGGAAAAACCAAGTTATATATTATTTTTACTTGGAAAACAAAAGTAATAATAAAATTGAATAATTTAAAAATGATAGATAAAGATTCTAAAATAGCAATTTTAGGTGCTGGAATTGGAGGATTAACTACAGCTATAGCATTACACCAAAAAGGATTTAGAAATATAAGCATATATGAACGTAGAAATAAAACAACTACTATTGGGGCGGGTTTGGTTTTATGGTCAAATGCTACAAAAATTCTTAACAAACTTGAATTATTATCCGCTATTGAAAAAGTAGGTGGAAAATTGCTACAAATGCAACGTTGGACAAAAAACAACGACTTTTTAGGCGCTATTCAGGTAAATCAGATTAATAAGCACATTGGTTTAAAAAGCTACTCTGTAAGTAGAATAGATTTACAGAGTATATTATTAAACAAAATAAATGAATTGAATATTTCTATTCATTATAATCATAATGCATTAAAAATTTCATGTCATAACAACATTACTTCTATAAAATTTGAAAAGAATATTTCCTTAGATGCAGAAATAATAATTGGAAGTGATGGAAGAATGAACTCCATTGCTAGACAATACGTTAATGAGAACAGTACTCCTGTTTATCAAAGCTTTGTTAATTGGATTGGAATAGTAGAAAGTAAGGAAATTATTTTTTCAGAAAATAACGCCATGGACTTTTGGGGTGTTGGTGAACGGTTTGGGATTGTACCAATTAATAAGAACAAAGGCTATTGGGCTGGAGGAAAATCTTTACCTGTAAATTCTCCACTTAAAAATAAAAACCACAAAACCGAACTTCTAAAACTATTTGGTTCTTGGTCTCCAAAAATCAACGAAATAATAAAATTAACAAAAGAAGACAACATCAAATATATTGAAGTGTTTGACCACAACCCTACCTCTAAATGGTCTAAACATAATGTGTGTCTACTAGGCGATTCCGCACACGCATCATTGCCTACTTCAGGGCAAGGTGCTTGTCAGGCAATAGAAGATGCTTGGCACTTTGCTTCTATTTTAGAAAAATCAAAAAGTATAGAAAAAGCTTTTAACGAATTTCAAGAGAATAGATTTCAAAAGACAACTGCAATCACAATGTCTGGAAGGGAATTAGCAAAATCGCTATTTAACGAAGATGTATTGTATTGTGAACAAAGAAACGAAATAGCAAAAAATACAGATTATAACATTGCCAGTCAAAAAATAGCAGAATTTTGGGCTAAAAACTTACCCAAATAAACAAAAATGATAAAATCAAAAAATATGTAAATGTACAGTCTTTAATGCGCCGGTAAATTTGCGCCCTATTAAATATGTAAATAAATGAAGTATTTTAAACTAAGGCAAGTAAGTTGTATATTTTTTGCGGTTGCTTCATTTTCGTTTTTGAAAGCACAAGAATTAGACCCCCAAAAGGCACTTTCATTAGCAAGAGTAAAAAAGGATGGTAAAATACATATCATTCAGGTGTACAAAATCGAAGATTCCTTCATTGAAGGAACTAATTTGAGTGAGAGTTTCAATTTTTACCCAAATAACATTTTTGATTTAATTGAAAAATTGGGTTATGATGAAATTTTAATGAAAATTTCAAGCGGTTCTAATGTAAAAATTAGTTCAGGTGATGTTTTACTACCAGTTGATGCAATTACAAACACAATTGCAGTCGCCACAAATTATCCCGAGCATAAAAAGAAAAATGTTTAGATTGACCCTGTTTTGTTTCCAAAAGTTGCTGAAACACGCAACCAAATGGAAATATTAACATCTAACCTAAAAAGAAGATAATGAAAAAATTGATTTACATATTTATTCTGACTTTAGGAATTATTTCTTGCAGTTCTAACGATGAAACTCAAAATGATAATACTAAAATACTTGGAAAATAGAATTGGGTTTCAAGTTGTGGAGGTTTTACAGGAGACTGTTGGTACCCGGGTGAAGACAATTACGAATCTATAGATTAGTAAATTTGAGCCCGTAACTCACGGTTATAAACCGTTATGCGCAATCCTCATAGACTCCAAAAGAGTCTTTAGTACTATGGCTAACGAAGATGAGAAAAATGAGATAAAAAACAACTAATTTTAAATTATTGATTTTGAACATAATAATTTTACGTTAGTCAGAATTTAACCCAACCATTGTATGATAGTTTACATCTAAGACACAATAATATTAAAAATAGAACAATGAGAAAACTAAAATTATTTTACGGATTTATCTTTTTCAGTATGATTTTTATTGGCTGTACAAAAGATGACGGAGATAAAGAAAAAATAGTTGAAATGACAATTTATCCAGAAACTGGATATGGAGCAAGTGTTATGAGTGATATCTGGACTCAACCATTGATTTTTTCCGACAATGATGAGAATCAAGAAAAAATGCTAGTTGACATAATAACAGAAGGGTTTGATTTTGATTATGAAAGAGGTTATGAATTTAAATTCAGAGTAAAGAAAATATGGATGCAAGAACCTCCTCAAGATGTATCTTCAATTAAATATGAATTTATAGAACTTCTCTCAAAGGAGAAAGTAATTACAAATGATAGTGAAGAAAATCTAAACCAGTTTGTAGCATCAGAGACCGTTAAATTTACCCCTAAATATCCGTCTGAATACGAGGATGAAGATAATATGGCTACAAAAATTTATGACGCATTAAAAGTTAAAAATACAGATTCTGATAATTGGATGATTCTAACCGAAATAGAAGGATTTAATTATGAAAATGGTTATGAGTATGAACTTAGAGTGAAGAAAGTAACACAAGCTGAACCTTACTCTGTAAAATATGTGCTTATTGAAATTATTTCGAAGGAAAAGAAAAATTAATAAATAAAAGCGCATAACATTTTGTACAAGTAATGGCAGGCGATGTTGTAAATATCAAGGTTTGTAGCCCGATCAAACTGCATAGCGATTTGACAGGAAAGAGACCTGCAATCTGCCACTACTCATACAATTTACAGTTAAAGGGAAAAACCTATGGAAATAAAACCACTTGAACAGGGACAGAGTCGTAATGAAATAATTTGTGATAGTTATCTCATTAGTCAATTCTCAAAAATTGAAGAAATAATTGAAATCTATCTAAGACTTTCTGAAGAAAACAAAGGACATTCTGTATTAATTACTCTCGATGATTTGAGTCAAGCGGAATACACCTGCGCACATTCGACAATGAATAATAACTTAGATGAAACTGATGGTTATGACTTATCAACAGTTGACTCATTCGCTTTTGAAAATGGAGAACATCTTGGTTATTTATCAACACCTTCCGAATTTTTTATTCGTAAAAAGAACTTTGACAAAGGTGTAATTGGAGTTGAGTTCGATTCGATTTTCCAAAAAGACATAAGTGTAGATGAGGATGAACTTGGTAGATTGATAGATGTTAATCAAAACCCAAATAATTGGATTGATGAATACATTATTGCAAAAATAGTTCCTGTTGAAAAACCCTATGAAGCTATTTGCGCTTTTCCAAATGGTTATTTTAGTTGTGACTTAAATCCTTTTGAAAACTACGTTTTGGCTAAAAGACTTTATGAAAACTATAAGTATAAACTTTTTGGAATTGGGGCTTCTCTCATCGGTTTTATTAGAGATGAAAAATTACAAGAAAATGAATATAAAAAACTACTAAAGGATTTGTCAAAAATATACAGTCAAACAGAAAGTAACATTGAAAAATTCGTTAATAGGAATAAAAAATATAATCTACTTTTTCTAAAATATACTGAACAGTTAGAATAACGGCATACAACGATGCTATAATGCATACCCTGTGGGATACGCACCATACACTAACCGTTGTGCACACTCACTCGAACCCAAAAAATAATCTGACTGACCTCGGGCACGGTAAAATCGTATTTAACAAGCATTGCTCAATCGTTTTGTAAAACTGACTTTCAGTACAGATAAAATAAAGCTTTTCATTTTCATAAATGGAGAGAGCGGGATATTTAATCTCGCTCCCCCTGGAAGCTTTTTACCTGTTTATTAAAATAATCCGGCTTCTCTCGGATAAATAACGCTACACTTGCAGTAGTGGTTTCTCGGTTAGGTTAAGAAAATGCCTTGGTAAAACCTGCTTAGATTTACTTATTCTCTTTTATACTTATGTCCATTCCTCCACCTCCATATAACCCTTGTAGTGAGGTTACTTTTTTGCCTTCGTATAAAAAACGTATTCGAAACCCCTTTAGACCTTTTAGCATAAATTCATGATCACTATAGGGGTATAACTCATATTTAGTTTCATTATCTGCTTGATAGAATAATGTACCGTCTTTAATGGTAATTTTACGTGCCCCATAACTTCCAACAAAAGATTTTAACGTTTTTGAATCTAAGTTTATCGGATTGGTTTTTACTTTCAATTTGGCGATTGCCCATTCGTAGAACGCTTTTGAGCCTGCCTCCTTATTATTGTTCATAAGTGTTTCCAATGCTTTGAGATATGCATCATTGAACGCATCTTTAGCCGGAGTTTCAATATGTGGGCTCACGCCCGTTCCTTCCCAATTTGTGTTTGTAATAGGGTTGATGGCTCTACCGGTAGGAATCCAAATCATGTAGCGGTTTGTTGCTATAAACTCTCTTCCTGGATGTGCGCCACCACCGGTAGTTTCTCCAATTAACGTGGCGCGTTTCAGGTTTTTTAAATTATAGCAGAATTCTTCGCCGGCCGAAAATGTATGGGAACTGGTTAATATATATACAGGAGTATCAGGGCTTCTTGTGCCAGAAACATGTGGTAAGGTCCAGGTTTGAGAATTTGAATCGGTTGGACGCCAATAAAAGTTGTTTAAATGCACTGGTTTGCTTCCATATAGGTAACTGGTTATGAGTTGAATCATAGTTGGGTGTCCTCCATAGTTAGACCGTAGGTCAATAATAATAGCATCGGAATTACTTAAAAAGTTCATCGCCGAAACAGCCGTTTTCCCTGCGTGTTCAACATTATAAAAACTTCTAAGATCCAAATAACCAACATTGCCATCCAGAATTTTCACTTCTTTAAAGCCGAAATTATTTCGCTTCATGTTACTAATTTGCCAATTCAAATGAGCCGAGCTATCTTTAGCCGTGGCATTCAACTGTTTTGTTATATGTTCTGGGCCAAATGATAACCAAATATGCTTGTCTTTACTAATAGCTCGTAAATCTGCTGTTAAAGTGTTTGCAAATTGGTCAGGATCGAGAATGGATTTATAATCGCCTTTCTGAAGTTTAGATTTAATGCTTGAAGCCATTTTTTCGGCAACGTCCGGAAAAATATAGTTTGCGGTTAGTTTACTGCTTATAGAATCTACTACGATTTGTTGTTCTTGTAAGGTCAGTTGGGGTGCTTTTACTTGCGCATTTATTTGAGTTGAAATTAATACTATAAATGCAATGCGGATGAGGGGGAACGTGATTTTCATGGGGTCATGTTTTTAGACAATTGTTTTTAATTTTGTTTAAAATGGATTCTAGTTGTTTCAGTTCGTCTTTTGTGATTCCTTGAAGTGATGAGCTTCTATTATGATGAATTATAGGTGGTAATTTTTCTAATACTTCTTTTCCCTTGGCTGTGATTTCAATTTTAAACCGTCTTCGGTCTTCATTATTCATGGATCGTTTCAGAAAGTTTTTCTGAACCATTGTGTTAATCATTCGGGTCATTGAGCCAGTATCCCTAAACACCAGTTCGGCTATTTCCTTTTGTGTCATTTCGGGATGTTCATTTAAGAAAATAAGAACCATGCCCTGATCGATGGTTACGTCTTTTACTTTTGCTGAAATGTTTTTCAGTGCAAATCTTCGATACTCCTTAATAGTACTTTCAATGACATGAAATATAGTTTTCGAAGGAAGGGGTATAGTCATATTTTATTTATTTATTTATTTATTTATTTATTTATTTAACATGAAAGTAATTGACATGCCAATAACATAAAAAACATTAACTCTTTTTTAACGTTTTAGATTTTAATAAAATAGCGTAGAAATCTTTGTGTTCTGAGATATTATGCATCAAGATCAAAAGTTGTTTGAGAATTCAAACTAACACATAAACGCTTCGAAAATGACAGTTTATAGTTTTCATTTAAAAATTGGTAAAACATGAATCGTAGGTAAACGCCTCGGGATTTGCAGGCAAGTGTCAAATGTTTGAAGTTGTCGTTAAAAAAGATATGATTACATTATTTAGTTTATTCTATTCAACAGATTAACACGGTCGTACCTCCCCTCGCAAAGATGGTGTGTTTTTTGTTTCGAACATAAATTGAACTGTTATTCAAGGAGTTTTTATAGCTATTAAGGTGAGGTAAAGTCTGTCCAATGGATTTTAGGTTAACGCAAATTTTGTGCATGATCCATAAAACCCGTTGCGGGAAAATAAAAAAAGTACTGTAGCTAACAAGAGTAATCGTAGCACAAGACACTAAAAAACGCAGAAATTAACTCAAAAGCTTCTTTTTAAGGAGCTTTATTTTTTAGAAGTGTTTATTTGTTTTCAAATTTAAAGGTTTGTTAAAAGTCTTATATGAAGTATTATTAAGACTTTTATGTTTAAAATAACATGGCCAGACTGCTTTTGGTATCACTTTTCACTGTTTTAGAGATGAATTTTAGATATTTCTTGAGATTATAGGCTATAGCAGAGAGATACATTACTTTGACTCGTCCTGAAAAAAACTACAATAATTTAACACAATTATGTATAAAAACGAAACGTTATTATATTGAATATATGACATATATGATTGAATGTCGGGCAAATGTCCTGCATAATACAATCGTGATTTTTTGAAAATTTTTAAGTTATATCTAATCTTACCATAAATTTCAATTTTGAATGGAAAAACTAGAGTTTAGAACAAAATTAATTGAAGTCAGAAAAGCAAAAGGATTAACTCAAGTGGATGTTGCTGAAAAAAGTAGAATTACTGTACGTACAATTCAGCGCATAGAATCAGGAATAGTTAAACCTAGAGCCTTTACGATTAAAATTATTTCTGAAACTCTAGGATTTGATTTCTATGATAGCTCTGATATCTGTCATGATGTTATCTTAAATCAAAACTCAAAATTGAAAAGGCATACTATTTTTTGGTATGTAAAAGATTTGTTTAATTTAAAAACTAATACAATGAAAAAAATTTCAATTTTATCAACAACCAGTTTGATTATCGTCTTAGGCCTGTTTTCTTTCAATTCAGAGATTTTTGCTCAAACCTCCAACAAAAAAAACAGTATTACAGTACAAAAGAATATGGACAAATCTATTAAGCGAATTGATGTAAGATTTACAAACTATCTTACATATGATAGTTTAATCAGCATTAAGAATCACTTAAAAGCATATGACATTAAAATCAATTATAAGAAAATTGAATTTGATGAAGATAATCGTTTAAAAGACATCTCTTTAGAAGCGTTTACAAAATTGGGGAGTGGTTCATTTAGTATGCCATTATCAGATATTACAAAGACTGGAGGGTTCTTTGTAGATTATTCAAAAAACACAAAGACAAAGTTCTGTATTGGAGGTTGTGATTTATAAAAAAATACCATCAAACCATGTAAAAATAATTGTCTACCCTAGCCTATTTGGTTCGTTTCATTTTTACTAAATATAGGTACTAAACCACGCAAATATTCAAGATATATGAAACGTCAGACTGTGCATTAACTTTTTTTGTATTCTGATTGTTAATGGTTTGAGTAATTCTTATCTTGTATAGGAACACAAATCATACTTATGGAACATATACATGGTCAGGATCGTAATCAAATCCGGATGACTTCCCTT
>NZ_JAUOEK010000043.1 GCF_030540835.1 Flavivirga aquimarina
TTTCTATTTCGCTCATATTTCAATATAAAACATGTGCTCAGCTTGACTGGGTATAAAACCATAACTAAGGCTATGATTGAATTTTCTATCTTATCTGAACAAAATATAATTCAAATTATTTATAGCTCATTTTAAATAATAATTGGTATAATTCACAAATAGTATTTGGTTAGCAAAACATTTTAGTGTTAATCAGAAAACAGTTTGATCTTTCCAATTAGTGATAAAAAGTAGTAAAAAATATACTCTAAAAGAAGAAGTATTATAACACACAATTATTTTAATAAACGTATCATTCGTTTTTTTTGTAGGTAAATACCCTTAAAAAGAGGTTTTAGCCTTAATAATTGACCAGTTTGTGAGGTCGATTGACCAATTTGTGAACTTTTGATTTCATTATTTTGTCCTAGGCTTATAACAATTATTGAACGGTCGATAGAGATTATAATCTATACGACTTAAATAAGTAGCCCTATTTCTAATTATTCGTTCATTTATAACTATGTATTTATCAGTTTTTTTAATTATACCTGTCTAGTGTTTTTTAGTTAGAACCATTAGCCAAAAATTTAAAGCCCCAAATTAAGTTTTTTATATGAGAAAATATGCCCTTACTAACCTACTTAAAGTTACCTTTTATATTTTATTTTTGTTAATTAATTCGATTGCTACTGCACAAGTCATGGAAGTGCAAGTTATTGGAGGGAATACGATTTCTAGTGGTTCTATAGTTACAATTAATGCAGGTAATAGTTTAGATTTTAGAATAACAAATATAGAAACTGGAAATTGTGACGCACTAAGAGTGCGTGATGTACAAGTGTCAAATACAGCAGATTTTGATGGTGGACTGAACAATGTTAATGGGGGAATTAAACCAGCACTTTGTAATTTGAATGGTAATCAACAACGTTACCAGCTAGATTTTGAGGTGGAAAATATTAATTCTAATTGTACCACTACAAGCAGAACATTAGTTACTATACGTGTTCGTGATCAAGCAGATTTCGTTTTTATTTTAGAGGTAAATACGGCACCCAAAATATATATAGTAGGAAGTAATAATGGAGATGTAAACCATGGCGATATTACAACTTCAGATACCAATGGGACTTCTTTTGGAGTTGTAGAAGAAGGAACATCTGTTACAAGAACATATACTATTACTAATATAGGGAGCTGTCCTTTGGATGTAACATCGGTTTCCAGTTCTAATAGTGATTTTGCAGCGTCTGGTTCGCTACCTGCAACAATTCAACCCAATGATACTGTAGCTATTTTAGTTACGTTCACTGCGCCAATGGGAGGGGTTGGAACACAAACATCTATTATAAGTATAAGTAACTCTGATAATACAACATTTAGGTTTACTGTGGGTGCCGAAATGTTTAACGAAAATATTCCTGGTCCAGGAGGTGTTACTGCAAGCTTTAAGTTGTGGTTAAAATCTACTAGAGGTATCATTGAAGCGGGTTCTAAAGTTTCAGAATGGCAGGATTTAGGAACCAATGATAAGGATGCTATTCAGACTGACCAAGCAAAACAGCCAACATATTTAGATACCGCTACAGATAATATTAATTTTAACCCAGTTATTAAATTTGAAAACGATGGGGCTTCCTTAGAACAGTATTTGTATAACGATACGAATGGTTTTTATACACAGGACATTTTTATTGTTATGACTCCTGATGTTTCTATGTCGAAATCGTCGTTAAGAAACACCATTTTTTCTGGAGTTTCAACGGGAAATATAGGAGATATTACAGGGATAGGGTTTGGAGATTATACCACAAAAGTTACTGATGAAGCTTTGACATGTTTTATAGGTGATGAAGACATTTATGAAATTACCGGAGGTTATGGTACATTTTCAGAAGCAGGAATAATAAATTTTAAAAATAATACGGTCATTCCTCCAACCCATGAAAGTGCTTTATATAATGCTTCTGGTTTAGCAACACAAGGGAGCTCAATAGGTCCTTTTACAAATGTAGATGGGTCTCCATATTGGATTGGTGGAAATATTGATAGACAAGGCAGTTTAAATGGACGTATTGCCGAGATTTTTACGTTTTCTGAGCTTCTAGATGCTGATGATAGACAAAAAGTAGAATCGTATTTGGGAATAAAATATGGTATTACTTTAGGCAGCCGTTCTAGCAATGAGGCCATTAAAAATTATGTCAACTCGTTTGGTACAACAATATGGGATGCTACAGCTAATAGTGGATTTAATTATTTTGTAGCTGGGATTGGTAGAGATTCTAATTCCGATTTAAATCAAAAACAATCAAAATCTTTACACAATGGATTTGAAGTAACCATTGGTTTAGGAGGTATATATGAAACTAACAGTGCAAATAATAACGAGTTTGCAAAAGATGGCGATTTTTTAGTTTGGGGAAATAATAAAGGTGCCTTTTCGGGGACTAATACTAATATTGTAACAATAAGCTCTGGAGTTACTACATCTTTAACTCGTATTAATAGAAAATGGAAAATAGTTGAGTCTAATGAAGATGTAGATGGGGATGTGGAAACAGTGAAGATATCTATTTTATCAATTGTACTTAACTCATTCTTTACTAAGTTGGAAACCGAAGAATATGTTTTAATCGTAGCAGATGATCCTAATTTTACAGATGGGAGCATTATTGATGTTTTACCACTTACGTTTGATGGAAACTCTAATTTTGAAACATGGTATGATTTTGATGGGATAAAGTATTTTACTTTCGGTAAAGCAGCTAATTTAACAGAAAATCATGCTATAAATATAGCTTCGGGGGATTACTTAGTTGGAGAACGTAGTGTTAATTTGGAAGGGAACTCATTTTCAATTTCTGCTTGGATTAATTGTGCTGCTAATGTAAGTCATAGAACTATTATGGCAAAAGGGGAAAAGTTTCAAATACGATTAAATACCTCTGGAAATGTTGAGGTATTAGTAGATGATACAACTCCAAAATACACATCGAATATGGATGTTGATGATGGTAAATGGCATCATATAACATTTATATATGATAGTGGAACCATATTGTTATATGTAGATGGGATTTTAGATAAATCGGTACAGAATGTTGTAAGCCCATCTCCAAATGCCAATCATTATGCCATAGGTGCTATTTATATTGATAAAAATACTATTATTAACCCGCTTTTAGGAGAAATTGATGAGGTTTGTATTTGGGACATCGTGCTTTCTCAAGATCAAATAAGATATTTGATGAACCAGGAAATGGAGCAATTTAATAGTAACGGAACCAATTATATAAATGGTAAAGTAATACCTCAGGCTATTTTAAAAAATGAGATAGCTAATTTACCGTGGACTAGTTTAAGGGCGTATTATGATTTTAATTCATTATATGGCACATCTGTTAAAGATTTATCAGGTAATCAGCTTTTTTTACGTTTAAACTGTTTAAACAAAGATAAATCAATAGTAGGAGAGCAAACGGCTCCATTACCGTATACTTCAGCAACTAATGGAACGTGGGATTCCAGTGCTACTTGGAGTTATGGCACAGACCAGATGTTACCAAACTCATTGGGCTTAGATGGTGTAACGATGATAGATTGGAATATTGTTAAACCATTGCATGATATTACTTCAGGAAACAGAAATATTTCGCTCTTAGGATTAATAAGTAATTCAGGCACTTTAACAATAGCAAACCCTAATGATGCTCAAGATGAAACAAATTCAGGACAGGGACTCGTTATCTCACATTATTTAGAATTAGATGGTGTTATAGATTTAGTGGGGGAGTCTCAATTAATACAAACAGAGGGTAGTATTGTTGATGCCGATAGTGGAGGCTATATTGAAAGAGACCAACAAGGTACTGCAAATTCGTATAATTACAATTTTTGGTCATCTTCGGTTAGTACAATAACTGGTAACTCAACTACAAGAGGAACGGGACTTCCTAAGACCAATTCTAATTATTCAGTATCAGATATTTTAAATGATGGTACCACGTCGTCGTCATATAAAAATATAACTTTTATGTCGTCTCCTTTCGCAGCAGATGGAGCTCCAACAGATCCTATAACAATTAGTACCCATTGGCTAACGAAATTTTATGGAGTTTTCGACGACCATTATGCTTGGGAATATATAGACGAAACACATATCCTGTTGCCAGGAGAGGGCTTTACTATGAAAGGAACTTCTGGCTCGGTCTCAATTGCAACACAGCAAAATTACGTGTTTGAAGGAGTTCCAAATAATGGAGATATAACGTTAAACTTTGATAAAATCTCGGGAGATATAAGGCGATTAATAGGGAATCCATATCCTTCAGCTATAGATGCCACAGAATTTATATTAGATAATATGAGTACAACCGTTGGAGGTAACAATGCTACAGGGACTATATTTAATGGTGCTTTATATTTTTGGGATCATTTTGGAGAAGAAAACTCACATCATTTATCAGATTATGTAGGTGGGTATGCTACGAGAAATATAGTAGGAGGTGCAGTTGCTATTTCAAATGATTATAGAATTAATGATAATCAAGCTAAGGGAACAAAAACTCCAGGAAGATTCATTCCTGTAAATCAAGGATTCTTTGTATATACAACCACTGGAGGTTTTCAAGATGGAAATGGAAATCCTTTAGTAACTATTGATAAAGGTGATATTATTTTTAAAAATAGTCAGCGCATTTTTGCTAAAGAAGATGGTTCGACATCTTTATTTATAAAACCTTCAAAAGGTAAAAAGAACGAAAGTCTTAGCTATAGTGAAGAAAATAACACACCAACAATACGCTTAATGTATAATTCACCTTTAGGATATCATAGGCAAATCGTTTTAGGGGAAAATAAAAACGCTTCAAACAAGTTTGATTTGGGGTATGATGCATTTATGATTGATGTAAATCAAGAAGATATGTACTGGACTTTTAGTAATAATAAGTTTGTAATTCAAGGTGTAGACCGTATTGATGAAACACAAGAATTTTCACTAGGACTTCTTGTTAAGAAATCGGGTTTAATAACTATAGAACTTGATGCTGTTGAAAATGTAGATTCAAGTTTGAAATTGTACATAAAAGATACAAACACAAATATTATATATCCAATTGATGAGAACTCACCGTTCGAAACGTATTTAGAAGCTGGTAGCTACGATGACAGATTTAAATTAGTTTTTCAATCTGCTCAAGGTCAATTGTCAGTAGACGGATATGATACTGTTTCTAATAATTTAATCAGCTATTTTGATTCAGAATCATCAGAAATACGTATAATCAACAGAACGGCAATTAAAATTTTAGATGTTTCCATATATAATATTCTAGGTCAAAACATTAAAACTGTAACATTGAATAGTTTGGAAGATGTTTCTATACCTATAAATACAAGTGAAAGTGTTTATGTTATGAAGATTAGTACAGAAAAAGGTATCGTAAACAAAAAAATTGTTCTTGATTAGTAGTATTATAAGCTGAGTTATTCCTCAATTGGGATTTTTATGGTTTTTTCAATGCTAGTAGTTTAGATTTCTTTTTTTGCAAATACTCCTTTTCCAGTGTATTTGTTACAGCATGTAGTGCATAATTAATTTGTTCTATAGCTTTTTCAATCTTGTTTTTAGCATGATAATAATCAGATAAGGTAGCAAAATAAAGGTAAGAACGTTGCTCAAAATAATCGGGCTTAAGTTGGTCGAGATAACGTTTTGCCATACTATAATTTTTGCTTTGTAAACAAACAACAGCCATCGTTAACAGGTTGGTGGGCATGGGCTGTAATGTGTTTAAGCATTGGTACCAGTATAATATTTTGTCCCAATTAGTGTTTTCGAAACGCGTTGCACGTAAATGTTCTGCAGCTATAGCAGCTTCGTAATGGTAACATGAAAACTCATCGGTATCTACGGCTTTAGTCATCATGGCATTGCCTAGTTCTATTAAGGGGAAGAACCAGAGGCTTCTGTCTTGATTTTTTAAGTCTAGAAGTTCGTTTTCTGTATTTGTTTTTGTGTCTAATCGAGCTGAATGGAAACACATGAGGGCACATAAAGCATAAACTTCAGGAGTGCGTGTAAGTTCATTTTTTAGCAGCATTTGAGTTAACCTGATAGCCTCTCCACATAACTCTTTTCGTATTAATGTATCTTTTTTATTAGAATGAAATCCCTCATTAAAAATAAGGTAAAGTACCTCCATAACACTTTCTAATCGTTGAGGTAAGGCTTTACCCTGTGGAATTTTAAATTTTAGCTTTGATTGTTGGATAGATTTTCGTGCACGAACAAGGCGTTTTTTTATAGTGTCCTCTTTAGCTAATAAAGCAGATGCTATTTCTTTAATACTAAACCCTGAAACTGTTTTTAAAGCAAATGAAATACGGTCTCTGGAATCTAAATTAGGGTGACACGCAGTAAAAATCATCCTGAGTTGTGCATCTTCAATTTCGTTGTCTAAGAAGAGTTCATTTATAGCAATAGTATTTGTTCCTTGATTGATGTTAGGAAGATGTTTTTGCTCAGTTTTTAGTTTCCTAAAAATATCTAAAACACGATTCTTTGCTGCTTGAGTTAACCAAGCCTCGGGGTTATCTGGTTGTTTGGCTCTCCAACTTAGGCTGGCTTTTATAAAAGTATCTTGAACAGCATCTTCAATGATTTCAAGATAAGAGAGTCCAAAAATTCGCGTTAAAACGGAAACCATCTTTCCACTGTGGTAGCGGAATAGATGGTCTATAAGTTTTGTTTCCATTAACGGTCAAAAACCATGATTTCACGAATTTCTACAGTGCCACCAAGATCGTAATCTGGATAGTCCTCAGCAATTTTTTCAACGGCATCAAAATCGGTAGTTTCAACAATATAATAACCACCAACAATTTCTTTTACTTCGGCAGAAGTAAGATCTGTTACGGTTCTATTTTTACCTACAACACGCCTTATTTGTGGTGTTAATGCATTTCCACCACGAAGAATACCGGCTTTTTCCATTTTGTCGTTCCAAGAAAACCATTTACCCATTCTTCCTTGTAGTTCTTCAGGAGAAAGTCCAAGATCTGTGTAATCAGCTCCAACAAAAATCATCATAAATTCTTTCATAATTATATATATTTTAAAGTTTATATAGTTAAGACGTTTGCTAAATTAAAAAAGGGGACACAGTTTTCAAATTTAATCGAAAAGAATTCCTCGAGGCTCTGCCTCGGGGTTTCCGTTGAAATTGTCATTCCCGTGAAAACGGGAATCTAAATACAGAATTTCGGTTTTTGACCTTTTTAGGTCAAAATGAAACCAGCGAAATACCTCTATG
>NZ_JAUOEK010000156.1 GCF_030540835.1 Flavivirga aquimarina
CAAGAGAAATTATTTGCACAATTTCAATTGAGCGATCTCGTTCCCGAGCAGAACTTTTATAGACGCTTAAAAGGGGTATTGGATTTAGACTTTCTATACCCAATGACCAAGGGCTATTATGGAGAAAGCGGACAAAAGAGCGTAGATAGACCCTGTAGTTTTCTTTAAACTCTGTCTGGTTGGCTATTTAGAGAATATTATTAGGATACAATGTTACCACACGTTTTTATTTTATTCAGTTCAGAGTTTTATTCTCTAAAATGTCAAATCCGAAATATCCTTTCCGTACTTCTAATTCCACACTTTTATAAAATTCCATTTTTTCATAATACTTGTGGGTAAAAACTAATTCCTTAATTTTTCCATTATAATTTATTTGAAAAGTTGGTTTCCGTTCGTCTCTATGATATTTTCTGCCACGTAAAGATGAGCGGTCTACAATTTCAAATGTTTCTTTGACTGGTGTTTTGTCAGCAAAATAATAGTTCGTTAGCATAAATGCTGAACAGACAATAAACCCAAATCCACACAAATAATGCATTGAAGAATATAAATAAAGTCTAATTCCGCTATACTTATATGTTTTTCCGTAATTTTTGAAGTCAACAAAGAACGCTATAATTCCTACTATTAAGATAATTCCGATTAATATTGATAAATCGATTATTGTATTCCGAAATATCGTGACTTGCCAAGCCATTAAAAATAATCCTAAAATGAATATTGTCGGATAAAATATTTTTCGTTGTTTTTTGGTCATTTCTCAAATGTGTGGTAACGTGAGTCTGTGTATTAACTTAGTTTTGTTGATTCAAATATATAAAAGTTGTTTTTGATTAATACTTAAGTTTAATCTTTTAGAAAAAAAGAGCTTAAAATGATTGTTTTTGACTGATAAATAACGGGATTTAGTTAAG
>NZ_JAUOEK010000159.1 GCF_030540835.1 Flavivirga aquimarina
ATTAACGTGAATCTTGTTTAAGCCGCCCATAAACAAAGTTGGTTAGTTTCAATTGGAGTTATATTTAAAGAAGGCTTTTTAGGAAAGAAACAATAAGCAGTCAGTCCCGAAATAAGGTTGACCAAAAAACCTTTAACAGAACGATGTCTGGTATGTTCTATCTTGCAAATATTCTTCAATTCGTCGTTCACGGATTCCACCAAGGCTCTTTTCCTGAGCAATATGGCATCCACATCTGAGAGGTTCTGTTGCTTCATGTTTTTTCTGATCTTGGTTATTAACTGAATGCCATCTTGGAAGAGTAGTTCGGCTAAGGCTTTAGAGATATAGCCCCTGTCCCCAAAGAGCTTGCCAAAGATATCTTTGGTCATGGCACTCATCACATCAATATTCCTATCATCTACGTTGCCTTTGGTGAGGTAAAACGATAGCAGTTCTCCACGGTCATTAACGATCAAGTGGAGCTTAAAGCCAAAGAACCACCCCATGGTCGATTTGCCTTTTGAGGCCACCCCTTTGAAGACCCGATGTTGTTTTTCTCTTTTTATATGACAGACCCTGAGCAAGGTCGAGTCAATATAGTTGATACCCCGTGACTTGCCTAGACCTTTATATTTCAAATACAGCATTAGCGGCAACAGGATACGTTCCTGTCTTGCATTAAAACGGACATAGCTGATCAGATTGGGGAACAGATCACCCAAATGTTTACAGACATATTGTGTGTAAAAGTGTTTGAAATTAGTAAACTGACCATAATGAAACAAAAGATAGATACTCATCATTTCGCTATCGGAGAGCTTCCCATGTCTATTGCGACTTTTAACTGGTGAGCTTTCTAAAACTGGAACGTGTTTTAGTTGAGAACTAAATTCGTTACAAAAATCATCTAATTCTACGAAGAATTCTGTAATTTTATCTCTAAGCATAAAGGTTGTTTTTTGAGGTTAAACTAAAATTTGACACTTTAATTTACTCAAAATCAGCCTTTTTTGCTAATAAATCTTGCATTAATTCTTATCCAAGATTCACGTTA
>NZ_JAUOEK010000160.1 GCF_030540835.1 Flavivirga aquimarina
TTAAATTAGGGTTGTTTTCTGCGGTAAAAGTTATTAAATTAGTATTATTGCCATTGGCAACGTTTAAACTTGTTAAAGCATTATCGTCACAATATAAACCTCTTAAAGCTGTATTGGCAGAGACATCTAAACTTGTTAAATTATTGTTACCACAATATAAACTTGTTAAAGCTGTATTAGCAGAGACATCTAAACTTGTTAAAGCATTATTGTCACAATATAAAGTTGTTAAAGCTGTATTAGCAGAGACATCTAAACTTGTTAAAGCATTAGAGTTACAACCTAATTCTGTTAAAGCTGTATTAGCAGAGACATCTAAACTTGTTAAATCATTACCGTAACACTGTAAACTTATTAAAGCTGTATTAGCAGAGACATCTAAACTTGTTAAATTATTAATCCAACAATCTAAACTTGTTAAAGCTGTATTAGCAGAGACATCTAAACTTGTTAAAGCATTACCGTAACACTGTAAACTTATTAAAGCTGTATTAGCAGAGACATCTAAACTTGTTAAAGGATTAATCCAACACTGTAAACTTATTAAAGCTGTATTAGCAGAGACATCTAAACTTGTTAAAGCATTATTGGAACAATATAACCTTGTTAAAGCTGTATTAGCAGAGACATCTAAACTTGTTAAAGGATTATTGGAACAATATAACCTTGTTAAAGCTGTATTAGCAGAGACATCTAAACTTGTTAAAGCATTGTCTCTACAATATAAATGTGTAATATTAACAAAAGCCTCAATACCTGTTAGATCTGCTATGCCTTTACGTGAAACATCCATTG
>NZ_JAUOEK010000161.1 GCF_030540835.1 Flavivirga aquimarina
AAAATCTTTGTAATTTCATAGTCAAGGAAAAAAGAAAACCCCGTTTTTGGCTCGTCATAGCTGATTTCGGGGTTTTTGGTTTCCTTAATTTACAACAAAACCCTCATATTTACAAGGGTTTTCTTATTTATGAATGTGCCTAGTCTGAGCGTAGTCGAAGACAAACAGCGTGAGAATCTTTCTAATCGAAATTCAGATTATTATTTAATGGCCTTTTTTGTAATAACTAAGCCGTTAGACAATTCAACTTTAGCAATATATATTGAGTTATTTAAGTTTGATAACCTATAGGTCTCAGAACTAGATGCTCCTTTTAAATAGTATAATTGACGACCAATAAGATCATAAACACGAATAGTTTTAATATTTAAGCTATTATTTGTGTTAAACTGAACTTTATCATTATCCAAATCAATAATACTGAATTGATTTTCTTCTATAGAAACATCGTTTGTAGATAATGCAGCTGCATTAAATACAATTTCAAAGCGGTCATTAAACTCACCAACTTCTGATGTGAAAGTATAATCACTGGCAGATAAATCATGTAACTTGTTAAGTAAATTATCTTTTAGGTAGATAGTATTATTAGTTAAAAAGTCACCTTGTAATTGAGCTACAGATAATTTATATAATGTAGCAACTTCAATAGATGTTTTAAAACCAAGTTTTATAATTTCATCACTATCCAGACTATTAGCTGCTTTTCCTTGAATGGCGAATTTTTTGCTAGAACCTTCAATGATTGAATACAACGCAGTGCCTTTAGCAGCGAATTTAGTTGTGTCATACGAAACGCCATCATCATCATTAGTAGCACCGTTTACATAACCAACAAGTATTTGATTAAAAATGCCATTATCAGATGTGAGATTCATCCATAATTTGTTAGCAACAATCGTATTTGTTTTACTTTTTGTATTGGTGTTTTTGAAAAACTGACTGTTATCGGTCGCTCCATTTACACGCATAGAATTACTAAATGTAACATTTGTGGTGTAAATATCTCCGGAAACTAAAGAAGCCGAAGCAGAGTTAGACATCGATATAAAAAAGCCCTGACCAGAAGGAATAAATCTGGATGGAGTAACGCCATCTCCCCCAGCAGATTCTCCAACGGCATTAATAATGGCAAAGTCGTTATTTGAAAAATTAAAGGTTTGGTTACCGTTGGTTGTACTTGAAGGCGGGGTGTTTTGAGACCATAAGAATATGGCTCCGTTAATAGATTTGGGCGTTACAATATCTGTAGCAACATTACTATTAGCAGCTAAAAACAAGTCAGCATCAATAGCAGAAGGATATGGGTTGCCTACAAAATTCCAATTATAGTCTAACAACTCTGAATCGTTTCTGTAAATAGGAACAGTTACAATTCCGTTATTAAAATCACCGGTAAATGTATGCCTGAACTGTTTATTAGATACTCCTGGTGCAGTATCATAAGCAAAACCTGTAAGAGTAGCTGCATAACCTACTCCGGCCTGCATTATGGTAGCACCACTTACCAACTGCCAATCGTCCCCATTATCATCAATATTATCTTGACCTCCTATAGCTGTATCATCATTATTAGTTTCTGCAGTAGCGTCTAAGAAATTTTGACCATTAAATATAAAACGTCTATTGGTAGGTGAACTAGTTAAAGCACCACTAACTGTTTGCCCTGAAACAGGAGAACTCCAATAAGTGTATTCATACCAAGCATTCATTGGGGCTGTCCTTTTGGAAACTGTGATAGAACCACCACTATTAGTAACTGAGCTCAAATCATTTTTTTGAACAATAGCCCCGTATGGTTCTACGCCTATTGAACTACTTGCGTCAATTGTTATATCATTTTGAACTTCTATATAGGTGTTATCGGCAATAAGTAAATCTGCATTATTTAGAGTTAAGCTGCATGCTGAAAAACTTCCTATGCTTCCAAGTGTCGTGTAATCACCATTTAGAATAGCTGGTGTTGTAATATCTGGGCCACTAACGTTACTCCAAGCAAAACCATCCCAAGTAACAGCAGTTCCGCATGGATCAAGTATACCCCAAATTTCGATATTATCAATTGCTATATCTTCACCTATAGCATTAAAATCAAAAACAATTTGAATATCTAACAAAGAACCTGTACCAACTATACTTTGTGTAAATTGCGTAAATGTATCACTTATTGTTGCACCATCACCAGTTCCATCAAAATTGGTATCTATTTGAGGTTCTGTGTTAGTACCTCCAGTTCCTTCAACCCACAATAAATCAGAAAAAATTCCGCTATTATCTAAGTCGTAATTAAAGTGTAAAAAATCTGAATCATCCCAATGTTGGCTTGCCCCAATATCATCTTCAGCAATATGTACTCTAAACTCTAAGCTGGAATAACCACTTATGTTAATATTATTGATTAAAAGACTCTGTTGTGAAGAAGCTCCTTCTCCATCTAAGTCTTGAGCAGTAAAATAATAAGTTCCTTGTATGTTTGAGAAACTTTCACCTGTTATATTTGAACCGTCGGTTCTAATAAAGTAATCTTCACCAGAACTAATAGCAATGTCTGTGAATTCTGTTATACTTGTAGAGTAACCATCGGGGGATTCAAATGTTAATTCCGCAATTTTGGTCTGCCCATAACTAAAATTAAAAGCAGTAAAGAGTAGTATGCTAAAAGTAATTTTTTTCATCATGTTAGGTTTTAAAATCTATACTTCGACTATGCTTAGTACAGTAGATTTGGTTTTTATAAATTTTTATTCTTATTGTTAATAATCTATTATTATTTTTGAAAACCATGCAGGTATCAAAAAAAACATATACAGTACAAGAGGCTACCAGAAAACTGGAGCATTATTGCGCATATCAAGAACGTTGCCATCAAGAAGTTAGAAAAAAGTTAGAAGGTATGCACATGATACCTGAGGCTATCGATGTGATCATAGTTCACCTTTTAGAACATAACTTTCTTAATGAAGAACGTTTTGCCAAAACATTTGTAAGCGGTAAGTTTAAAATTAAGAATTGGGGGCGACGTCGTTTAACTTACGAACTTAAGAAAAAAGACGTGGTCAAAGTTAATATAAATCAAGCACTTAGAGAAATAGGAAATGAGGAGTATATCGAGGTTTTCAATGGTTTAGCCGAAAAAAAAGCAAATTCGATTAAAGAAACAGACAAGTTTAAAAAAAGAAAGAAATTAATAAATTATCTGTTATATAAAGGATGGGAATCTCATTTAGTGTACGAAAAGGCAAACGAGATTATACCGTAATTCCGTTATTTTTATGTGTTCTCACTATGGCTTGCTCATTTTTCCAATCAATCCATTTTCGCCCTTTTAAACGTCTCATGATATGATCATAATGACGCATAATCAATATATTATATAAAGCTCGACCAAAGTTTTTTGGGTTTCTGGCGATAGCTCTCAAACTCATAGAAAACCCCGGAGTATTATAGCGCATATAATGCCAATAACCTTCGGGTATATATAAAACCTCACCATGTTTTAATTCTGTCTTGTAACCTTTTGCTTTTTTAAGTATAGGCCATTTTTTAAAATCCGGATTAGAAAAATCTATATCTTCTCTGGTAATTAAAGAATGTGGGATTTTATACAAGTAATCGCTCTGTTTCTGGTCAAATAAAATAACCTGTTTGGTACCTTCAAAATGAAAATGAAAAATGTTGGCTAAATCTATATCATAATGCATAAAAGTATGTGAACCACGTCCTCCAAAAAATAACATAGGAATCCCTTTCATGAGACGTAAACCAAAATCCGGAAACATAAAATCGTTTCGTAGCTGAGGTATTTCTTTTATAGCATTCCAAAGAAAAATACGATATTTTGTGGGTTCTTTTTTCAGTAAATCCACGTAATCGCTCATTTTCATTTTTGCGTGAGGCTCGTTAAACCCGTCTCTGAAATCTACAGGTCTATCATCGTAAAGAGGAATGGTAATATCGCCGGCAATGGCCTTCATATAATCTAAATTCCACTTGGTGTAGGCAGGCCAATTTCTTATAATGTCTTCAATGACTACAGGCTTTTGCGGATTAAAATAGGATTTTAAAAAATCCGTTTTAGTAATGGTTTTTATACGAGCGATATCTTGCAGATTAAGTGCCAATACTTAAATAGTTAGTTTAGTACCCAAAGTTAAGAAAACGTTACGAAAATAGAAATCCTATTTTGACGTTACCACAAGAGACGGCTTTTCGCTAATGTTAATAAGGAAAGGGGACAGGAACTATTTAATCACTTTAGCCCTCTCTTTAGCAGTTTCATTACGTTCAATCGTGTGTTTAGGTCTGCTCCATTTTGGTTTTTCACCTAAAGCTTCAAACTTTGAATCAGCAGCTTCAACAGTTTGCGGTTGTACCTTCTTAGTAAATGGTTTTTGTGGATTTAAACCAAGTAGTTTAAACATTTCCATATCTTCATTTACATCAGGGTTTGGTGTGGTTAATAATTTATCACCTGCAAAAATGGAGTTGGCACCAGCAAAAAAGCACATGGCCTGACCTTCACGTGCCATTTGTGTGCGTCCAGCACTTAAACGTACTTGAGTTTCTGGCATCACAATTCTGGTGGTAGCTACCATACGAACCATGTCCCATATAGAAATGGGTTTTTGATCTTCAAGAGGAGTCCCTTCTACTGCAACTAAAGCATTTATAGGCGTTGATTCCGGTTGTGGATTCAAAGTTGATAAAGCAACAAGCATACCAGCTCTATCTTCCAAGCTTTCGCCCATACCAATAATACCACCAGAGCAAACAGTCACATTGGTTTTACGCACATTATCGATAGTGTCCAAACGATCTTCGAAACCACGTGTAGAAATCACTTCTTTGTAATATTCTTCAGACGAATCTAAATTGTGGTTATAGGCATACAAACCGGCTTCTGCTAAACGTTGCGCTTGGTTTTCGGTAATCATACCTAGAGTACAACATACTTCCATATCTAATTTATTAATGGTACGTACCATTTCTAAAACTTGATCGAATTCTTCTCCATCTTTTACATTACGCCATGCAGCACCCATACAAACACGAGAACTTCCCCCAGACTTAGCACGCAAAGCCTGAGCTTTTACTTGCTGTACAGACATTAAGTCGTTTCCTTCAATATTGGTATGATATCGAGCAGCTTGTGGGCAATAACCACAGTCTTCTGAACAACCACCGGTTTTTATAGAAACCAATGTAGAAACCTGCACTACATTTGGGTCGTGGTGTATGCGGTGAATAGTCGCTGCTTCGTATAGCAACTCCATTAAAGGTTTGTTATAAATATTTAGAATTTCTTCTTTGGTCCAGTTGTGCTTGGTTGTACTCATATTGAGGTTGTATTTTTAACAAAAGTAATTATTATACCTAATAAAGTGGAAGATATAATTTATAAATTTAACTTTAAAATTGACTTTTATAGTATGAAACGATGAAATGGTAACATCTTTTTCTTAAAAATTTATTGCTAATTATAGAGCGTTATTTTTTAAGCGTTTAGAAGTTTAACCTTTTTAAACGAATAAATTCTCATTATATATAGTGAAATTCTAATTGTTGTCTATGATTTTAGTTAATAGTTATTACTTTTAATTTTCAAAAAACAACCTTAATATGAAAATCTTAAAACTCAAGTTTTTATTACTCATCATTTTAGCTGTAGGCTGTAAAAAAAAACCTTAGAAGCAATTATTAAAGGTAATGTAAAAGGAAATATACCTTATACCATTTTTCATACAGTTTCAGTAAATGAAACGGCATATATTCCATTTAAGGAAAAAATCACTCTAGATTCCTTAGGAAATTTTAAAGTTAATCATACTCTGGAAAAAGCAGGTTTTATTCAAATTTTAATTAATAAGGAAGACGGTTTTCAACAAATAACACGTGCAAAATTAGTAGTAGAACCTGATAAAGAATATATTGTAAATTTTGATTTAACTCAAAAAGATAAAAGCAAAATGGTTCATATAGATGGCTTTAATAAGGCAGCTCAAGAACAGCTTAATGCATTAGAAAACCCCGGTCATATTCAAGGAGGAGCAAGGAAGTTTTTTAAAGATTCAATAGTTTCAAATGTGGTTTCTAAAATAGACTCTTTAAAGCAGGCAGATATTTTAAAATTTGAAACACTTTATAAAAAAGATAGTATTTCTAAAGGTTTTTTCGATTTGGTAAAATTAGACAGAGGTTATTATTATACAGCCTTAAAAGGAACTGTTGGGTTTGTTAAATTTATAATAAATCAAAGAAACGAGGGAGTTTTCACCGAAGAGGTTGAAATAATGTGGAAATCTTGTTTTGACAATGATTTACTTAATCGTTCCGATTTTCAAAATACTGAATGGGGTTATGCTTTCGCTGAAAATTATTTGTATTATAAGGATGCTAAATCTTTTGATTTTGATATTGAAAAGCTTCAATCATCTATGAAAGATAAGAAAAGAATTGAGTATTCATTTCATCAAGCCGATAGTATATTGCCAAAAGAAAGATTAGAATTTTATAAAGCTAGTTTTTTGTTTGAAAACTTAATCCAAAAAGATTATGAAAAAGAATTGGTAACTATTTTCAATGATTTTAAAGGCGGGTTTCCAAATAGTGGTTATACAAAGTATTTAAACCCTTTGGTAGATGAGGTTATTACTTTTCATGAAACCATAAAAAAACCTTTTAACGAAGGTATTGATTTTGTAGAAAACTATGCAGATATAACTACTTTTGAAGAGGTTCTTAAACCTTTAAAAGGTGAAAAATTATATGTAGATTTTTGGGCAACTACGTGCGGACCTTGTAAAAAGGAATTTAAGCATATTAAAGAATTAAAAGCTGTATTAAGCAAATATGGTTATAAACCACTTTATATTTCTATTGACCGTGAAAAAACCCATCAGCAATGGTTAGATATGGTTAAATTTTATGACTTAAAAGGCACCCATGTAAGAGCAAATGAAACATTGTCACAGAAAATTAGAGAAATGGGAGTGAATTATATTCCAAGATATTTTTTGGTCGATGAAGCAGGAAATATTGTAGAAAATAAGGCAAAAAACCCATCACAATTAGATGACTTAGAAAAGCAATTGGTGGCGTTACAAGATTAGTCTTTTATTTTGAACAGTAGTATGAAAATTGCATTTTCCCAATACCTGTTGTATTTTTAAAATTTTGTTAAGCACAAAACAGTAGCGACCTAGTGCTTACTTTAACAAAGCATTTTAAAGTTAAAAGTTGATGTAATGTGAATAGAATAAAAGTTTTTTTAAAACACCCTAATAAAAAAAGTATTCCTAAAATGGTTAAGGAAATACTTGTACTTTTAGTAAAGAAAAGGGAGATTCCTTTCTATTATTTCAAGTATTTATATAGAAAAGATGCTATTGATTACTTGGATCATTTAAGCCTTAAAGAACAAAGAAAGTTACAATATGATAAATCATTACATAACCAAGATTATGTAAGTGTTATTAATAACAAATTATATTTTGCTTTACTAAATAAAAATGACTTAATAAAAACCCCAAAACTGATAGCCTATAATTATAAATCAAGTTTTTTCCACAATGATACCTTAATACATATTTCTACCGAAAAGGAGCTAATTCATTTTTTCGAGAAAATATTTAATAATCAGAACGTCGACGGGGTGTTTCTCAGGCCTCATTCCGATTATGGAGGTCATGGATGTTTTAAAATAACAAAAGACAATTTTATTAAAGAGTTAAAAGTTAAAAGTAAAATTCTTATTAATGGGAATTTTGTTCATACTGAGGTTATAAAGCAACATGATTCAATAAATCAAATACATAGCAAGTCAATTAATACGATACGAATAATTACTTTGTTAACCCCTCAAAAAGAAGTAGAAATAATTAGTGTATCTATTCGGTTTGGTGTAGGCGATAGCGTAGTAGATAATGCTTCTTCTGGTGGTTTTTTTGTTGGAGTCGATTTAAATGATGGAATACTACAGTCAAAAGGGCATTATTTACCTCAATTTGGAGGAGGAGAAATAACTAGGCATCCAGATAGTGGTTTTGTTTTTGCAGGTTTTAAAATTCCATATTATAAAGAAGCTTGCGAAAGTGTAAAAAGTGGTGTTAAAGTTATTCCAGATGGATTAATAGGTTGGGATGTTGCCATTACACCAGATGGCCCAGTTATAATAGAAACTAACGCCGAACCACACATACAAATTTGTAATATTATTAGTGGAGGACTATTAAAAAACAAACATGTAAAAAATTTGATTGAAGAACTAAAAACTAAAGCAAAATAAAAACCTGCTAAAATTTTTTAACAGGTTTTAAAATGTATTATTAATGAAGATTATTATTCCGTGTCCTCGGTATTTTTAGTATCTATATTAGTGGTTTCTTCATTTTTTTTATCCTTACCTTTTAAGTATTCAGGTAATTCCATACCTGCCATGTTAAACATATCTTGCAAAGGAGGAACCGATTTATACATACCAGAAAGGAAATTTGCTGTAGAAGATTTTCCGTCTTCACCACTACCATTTTCCCATACAGTAACTTTGTCAATTTTTATATTTTTAATGGCCTCAGCTTGTGTTTTAACTAATTCTGGTAATTTATCTGCAATTAATAATAATACTGCATCTTTAGAATTATTACCAGCAGCTTTTACAATTTGATCTAAACCGGCAGCTTGTTTTGTTAAGACTTCATATAACCCTTCTGCTTCAGCTTGTGCTTTAAAAAGAATGGCGTCGGCTTCACCTTTGGCACGTCTTCTAATGCGTTCAGCTTCTGCCTCTGCATCAATTTCAACTTTCTTTTTGTCAATTTCGGCAGGTACAATAACGTCTGCCATTTGTGATGAACGCTCTCGTTCTGCTCTGGCAGTTTCCGCTTCTTTCTCAGCTGCGTAGGACTCTTCAAGTGCTTTTGCAGACTGCACTTTTTCTGAAGCTATAGCCACACGTTCAGCTTCGGCTTCGCGTTGACGGCGCAATGAATCTGAATTTGCAACCGCAATTTTTGCTGTGTTTTCACCTTCTACAGCTTGAGCATTTGCAGCAGCAACCTGAGTTCTTTCATCTTGAACAGCATTAGCTTCACCAATAGATCCATCTCTGGTTTTTTCTGCTACCGATTTACGAGCTGCATTAATAGCGTGAGCTGCAGCTTCTTTACCTAATGCTTCTATGTAACCGGACTCGTCAACAATATCAGTGATATTTACGTTGATTAATTTTAAGCCGACTTTCTTTAATTCAGATTCTACAGATTGCGAAATATTTGCTAAAAACTTATCCCTATCTGAATTAATTTCTTCAATATCCATGGAGGCTACGACTAAACGTAACTGACCAAAAATAATTTCTTGAGCTAAATCCTGAATTTCGTTTTGACCTAATCCCAGTAAACGTTCTGCTGCATTTTGCATAATCCCTGGCTCGGTAGAAACTCCAATAGTAAATCTAGAAGGGACATTTACACGAATATTTTGTTTTGAAAGGGCATTTACTAAGTTAACCTCTATGGAAATAGGAGTTAAGTCCAGAAATTCATAATCTTGAATCACAGGTAAAATAAAGGCAGCACCACCGTGAATACATTTGGCAGATTGACCGCCTCCTACTTTTCCATATACAACTAATATCCTATCAGAAGGACAACGTTTATAACGCCTTATTAATATAATTAGAAATAGGAATATAAATAAGACTCCAAAAATAAGAGTCATTGGTAATCCAAAACTAGAGTCTTGCAGAATCGTCAGTAATTTCATAAGTATGTTGTTTTATGGGTTCTATTGGTTTTCTCGTTTGATCTACTATTAAAATACCATTGTTGGTTACATCCACTACTTTTATAATGGTTCCAGATTTCAGTTCAGTAAGGGAATCGGTAAGAGCATCTAATTCACGTAGCGTTCCTTGAACTCGAACTGTAACTTTTCCCATTTTAGAGCGATTTGCAGCAATAGTAAGATATACTTCTCCAATGGCACCTATGGCGTTTTTGTATTTTAAGGTACCGCTATCACTTAATTTTTGCATAAAAAAGAACATTGAAGCCATTATTACCATCATTAATAGTCCGCAGAAAAACGAAATTACAATGGTTAAAGGGGTAGGTAAACCGGCATCCATACAGGCAATACCACTCCACCCCATAATTGTAAAAAAACCAACGAGATTCTTAAAGGTTATAAATTGAAAGCCTATTCCCGAATCGGAATCAATTTCTGCGTCTAAATCTTCAATGTCTCCAGCATCTCCTCCAACAAAAGATAAAATGATAACCATTGTGAAAACAAACGATCCAATAACAGCAATAAGCCAATATATTTTAGCTAATAAGTCTAAACTTGAAAACCATTCTGTCATAATTTATTGATTAAATATTGATGACTTAAATGTATGATTATTTTAAGTAATCTTAAATTTATTTTGAAAGTAAAATAGAAACCGCATTTCCGCCAAAACCAACAGCATTTACAAGAATGTTTTTTATTTTTTTAGGTGTTTCTTGGTTTTCTAAATAAGGGATGCCGATAAATTTTTGATGTTGAAGCATTAAAACTGCAAATTCAATACTAAGAGCCCCAGATGTTCCAAAGGTATGGCCTACTTTCCATTTGTTAGTAGTTAAAGATGGTGTTTTGTTACAGAATATTTTTTCAATGGCATTGTATTCACTTAAATCGCCTTTTATAGTACCGGGTGCATGCATTACAATAACATCAACCTCATTAGGGTTTAAGTCACCTAATGCCATTTGCATTGATTTTTGAAAGCATTGCGCGTCACTAGAAATAGAAATATTATGTTCTAAAATTTCGGTAGCATAGCCAAACCCTTTAATAATAGCTAAAGCATTATCCTTTTTGCCCGTTTCTAAACAAGCTATAGAAGCCCCTTCACCCAAAATCATGGTGTTTTTAGTTTTATTAAGATCTAATGCTCGACAAGGAAAATCGCCAGTTTCTTTAGAATATATTTTTAAAGCTTGCATTTGTGCAATAGTAAAAGGAGTAAGAGGTGCTTCACTACCTCCAACTAAAAATTTATTACACATGCCAGAATTAATCCAAGCAATACCATTAAGCATGGCATGTAACGCCGTAGAGCAAGTTATGGAATGACTAATTTCAGGGCCTTGTGTTTGTAAATCGTGAGCTACCCAAGATGAAATATTACCTAGTGTCGTTGTAGGAGAACTTAATGTTTTGGCTTTATTCTTTTCAAGAAACTCTTTATGATAAGTTTCAAAAAGCTGCGTAGCACCGCGAGACGATCCAATATTAATCCCGAAATTATCCGAACCATTCCAGTTAGCTTGTTTTATAGCTTGTCGGGAAGCATATATAGCAAATAAAACAGTCTCATCAAGAGATTTATATTTAGCGTCCGATTTACGTAATAATGTAATCTCTTTTTTAGCATCTTTAGGAATTTCAGCAATTAAAGCATGTTTATTTCCAAATGTTTTTTCTGTAATACAGTGCTGATTATTTAGGTAACTTTTCCAGATATCATCTAAAGATTTTCCCAATGGAGAAATAGATGAAATAGCGGTTATTGAGATTAATTTTTGCAAGAATTTTATTTTCTGCAAAAATACATGTTCTTACATTAATGAGACATTGTTTTTTTTATTAAGATTAAAATTTTAAATAAATTAAATAACCTAATTGTACTTCGCTATAACCATTTGTTTCCCACTGTGAAGTATTTGTATAGCGGTATCTAAAGAAAAACTTATTGTCACTATCAATAGATGGCGTATAGAATAACCCTAGCTCATAGCGATGTAACCAACTTTTAGTAAGTGATCTATCTTTTTCAAAATCTTTGATAGAACTGATAGAAAAAAAAGTTTCGTTATTTGGTACTATAGTTTTAAAGGGTCTAAATCGTAAATAACCACCAAAACGTTCTTCAGGCCTAATTCTTAAAATAGCGTCAGGATATAGACGTATCATATTTACATCCTTATCTAAAAGCGATGTTCGAGGAGAACCATCTGTATTAGTTAAGGTATCTACAACTTTAATTTTTCCATAGTGAACTCCAGCATTTAATTCTATTCTGGTTTTAATTAAAGGGAAATCAAAAGATGCCGCATTTAAATCGACACCCACTGATACGTTTTCAAATTTTATAAGGTCTAAATAGGTCACAAATTTATCCACTTGTAGTTCATTATTTGTAAAACTCTCAGCATAACTAACTTGTAATTCTCTGTCTTCCTCATTAAGTTTTGCCCAAGTTAGATTAAAATCAACATAATTAGCAAAACCAATATTAGAACTACGACCTAAACCTAAATTCATCCGTTTGGTCCATAAAGGGATTTGTTTTTCCACTTCAACTTGTACTAACCCATTAGGTTCACTTTCTTTCAAGCCGTTGAAATCAGTAAAAATTTTAGCATTTAATATTTTTGAAGATTTTTCTTTTTTGAGTTCAATCTCATTATTTTCGTTTAAGTCATCTAATGGTAATCTGATCACTTGATCTTTTGGACTAAAATCTAAGCGGTCATTCTGATGGCGTTGTACATATAAACTTATCACATTAGTTAATGGTAAAGAAAATACTTTTTCCGAACCTTCAAAGGCATAAAGAGAATAATTATCTAAATCGGCAAAATCAGTTTTAGAGCTGAAACCAATGGGGTATTCATTTTCAAATTTGAATTCTTTAGCGAGTACTTTTTCAAGTATTTCAATCACATAGGGTTCTTTATAAAAATCAACGATAATTTTTTTAAGATTGGCTCCAGAATATTCTTTTTGTTTTTTCTTGGTTATTGCATTTAAGATAGCTATTTCGTCAATATTAGGTGTAATTATTTTCCCTGTACAAGTTATGTGTTCAATAAATCCGTCATTAAAGTCAATTTCTATATTTTCTATCTCAAAATTCCAAATAGGAACTTTTACTATTTCATCTTTATGATTTGCTATTAAGAAGTTAATTTCGTTTTGAATTTCTTTTGGATTATTTTTAATTTCATCTAATTCTGTTTTGAATTTTAAGATTCGACCATTAATAATTTTTAAGCTATCTGATTTTTCTTTTTGAATTGATATTAATTCTCTTTTTTGTTCGACAAAATATCTTATCCGTCGTTTACCATATTTTACTTCATCTGCATCTATTATATCTTTTAAATATTCACTACCCTCATAGATTCTTTGGTTAAAATATTTGATGTCTTTGATTTTACTTTTAATACTATCTTCAATTTTTTTCTTATAAGCCGCTTCTTTTTTAATGGTATCATTTAAAAACTTAATTCTTGAGTTAAATGAGTCTTTGCTTTTTATTAAGTCAAAATACGAAGTAACAAAATCTGTATTTACAAAATGTGAGAGCGCGTAAATGTTATACCATTCCTGTAGCTGCTTTCGGGTGTAATGCTTGAAAATTGACTTTGCACTATGACCTTTTCTTTTTCTGGTATTTTGATTAAATTCATAAAGAGCCCATAAAAGTGAACCTTTAGAGAAAATAATTGTATTAACATCTGTTGTATTTTCATTTCCCAGAAACTCAATAAATCCATTGGATTCGAGATAATTATATTTATATCCTTTTTGAGAGATATTAGTTTTTCTATTTTTTCCGTTTTTTTCTGAGTTAAAAACTATTTCTCTTATTAGTTTAGTTTGTCTATTAAAGTAAACATCTGTATCTAATCCTTCAATTATTTTTTTAGTTACTTCAACAGTATCTTTATACTTTAAAACACCAGCAACAGGTTCTGTATCATATTGAAAAGCTGTAATAATTAAGGCATTAAAAAACTGGTATACATTTCTAAAATTTTTTATAGCCTTACCTCTTGTTTGGGGATTTGTATTATCTTTTATATCCTCTGCAAGGATATTGAAGTTTGATAGTTCTTCTTTTTCCTCATCATTGTCTTCAATAGCATTAACAACACTACTAATATTTTTAGCAAATTTTTCTCTAAAAATAATTTCTGTAAATGGAAAAACTTCAAATACAGCATCTTGTCCTTCTTTAATTTTTAAGACCTCATTCATACTGTTTTTTAATGTGAATTTTACACTATTCACTGATTTAGCAGATGCATAAATTAATATAGTTTGAGGGTTTTCATCATTTTTATCGAAAACTGTATATGTATAAGGCTGCACTTCTTTTTGTGCATATATTCCTAGTGATATAAAAAATAGAAGTATAGTGAATTTTAATTTCATGTTTTTAATTTTATCGAGTTAGTGAAACTTTAAGAATACGTTCTTCACTATTTTCAGTGAATTTGATGCTGCCTTCTATGGTATTTTTATCAATTAATTTTAGAAGCTGAGTTTCTATATTTACAAGTTGTGAAAGTGAAGCGCCTTCATTATTTATAATCTTTCCGGAGATATAATAATCAGAGTTAAAATTTCCTTTTATATAGACGATGTTTTCTTCGTCTTCATCTTGTGTGAATAAATTAAATTCACCCAGATAATCAACAACTCCTGTACAAGTAATACTTCTTAAAAAGGTGGTATCTGTTTCTGTGACATTAAAGACATTGAGTTCTCCGCGAAACAAACCATTAAAAGGGTGATCTTTGTTTTCCTCATTAAAATTTAAAACAGAGATAATGGTATTTTCTTTTGAAAATAATGTATTGGATTGATGTAATGAAATACTTGAAGTCGTATCGTTTTTAACTAAGTTTGAAATACTATCCTCCTTGATAAATGCAAGATTGTTATAGTTTTTGCTATTATTTTTAAATGCAAAAATGGCATAGTTAGCAGAAATAATATCGTTTCCAATATTTTTTATATTTAAACTATTAGAATAAGGAATTTTGGAACTACTATTTTCAGATTGTTGTGAAAGCTTAAAATGTATCTTATTCGGAATGTTAAACGAATACACTAAGGGAGTTGTTTCTGGCTCAGGGAAACTATCCTTTTGACAGGATAAAAACCCTATTAGACTAATAAGAGCAATGGAAATAAAATAGTAGTTACTTCTATTCATAATTATAATGGTTATAGTTAAATACTTCAATTAATTACAAACAAGCATTTTATGGATGTAAAATTGAATGAATACCATTAATTATTAAATAGGAGGTACAAATATAGAAAAAAGATAATTTAATTACAGAATTTTCTGTCTTTTTTTGGAATACATGAAATTGTAAAATAGCGCATTACTAATATTTTCGTGGTAAAGGACCATATTTATATAATTTCTAAAACATCTTCAATAACTCGATAAACTTTTTCTAATTGCTCTTTAGTAATTACATAAGGTGCCTGAATGTAAATTGTATTTCCTAAAGGGCGAAGAAAAACACCATGGTCTAAAAAGTGTTTAAAAAGTTTGTCCCGTAAATTGCCATAGCGTTTCATTTCTACGTTTAAATCCAAGGCAAAAATAATGCCGATTTGTCGTGTAGATTTTACTTTTGGATGGGCTTTTATATGTTCGTTAAACACTTTATGAGAAGCAATAATTGTTTTTATATTTTGTTGAATAGTACCCGATTGTAATAATTCTATACTCGCTAAAGCTGCTGTACAGGCCAATGGGTTTGCCGAATAGGTATGTCCATGAAATAGGCCTTTACGAATATCGTCACTATAAAAAGCTTCGTAAATATCTTCAGAACAGGTGGTAAGTCCCATAGGCACTAGCCCCCCTGTTAATGCTTTACTTAAGCATATAATATCTGGTTTTGTATCTATATAATCTGATGCAAAATATTTTCCCGTTTTACCAAAACCTGTCATAACTTCGTCGGCAACTGTAATAATATGATGGTTTTTACAAAACCTTAAAATAGCGTTTAAACCTTCAGAATCATACATTTTCATAGCTGCTGCGCCTTGCACTAAAGGTTCGTAAACGAGACCAGCCACTTTATTGGTTTTTACAATGGTATTTAAAGTGTTTAAAATAGCATCATTGTTTTTTCCATTTGGTGTTGGAATTCGTTTCACTTCCAGAAAGAAGTCTTCAAAGGGGCCATTGTAAACTGATAATCCAGATACACTCATAGATCCAAAAGTATCCCCATGAAACCCATCTTCGAAAGCAATTAAGACATTTCGTTTTTCGCCCTTATTAAAATGAAATTGCAACGCCATTTTTATACCAATTTCGACAGACGTGGAACCATTATCACTAAAGAAAATTTTATTCTGATTATCGGGTAGGATTTTAATAAGTGCTTCCGATAGTTTTATAGCAGGTTCGTGAGTAAAACCACTAAAAACAATTTGGTCTAATTGCTGCATTTGGGCTGCAACACGATTTGTAATATATTCGTTACAATGCCCATACATACATGTGTACCATGAAGCAATAGCATCTATATATTCGTTGCCATCTTCATCATGTAAAATACATCCTTTAGCCTTAGTAATTGCTATAGTTTCTGGGTGCAATTTATGTTGCGTTAAAGGATGCCAAAGGTGTTTTTTATCGCGTTCTTGTAATTTCATAGTTCCGTCGTCATGCTGAACTTGTTTCAGCATCGCATTAAGTTAATAATCTAGAGTCTTTAAAGTTGGATTCAATTCCTTGATCAAATTGAGTTTCCATTCTCTATGCCAATTTTTTAATTGTTTTTCTCTAGCAATCGCTTGTTCAATGTCTGAAAATTCTTCAAAATAGATCAAATCTTTTGTGTTGTATTTTTTAGTGAACTTTGAAGCAGTTTCATCATAATGTTCTTCTAATCGTTTTGATAGATCTGCCGTAACTCCAATATAAAATGTAGTTCTGTATTTATTCGTTAATATGTATACATAGCTTGATTTCATATTTATTATGTGACACTGAAATACTGAAACAAGTTCAGCACAAGCAAGTTCAGTGTGACGTTACTTACAACCTGTCTCTAAACAATTCAGCATATTCTTTTACAACATTCTTATCAAAATATGGCTCTTCATTTATACGTCCAATAACGGGAGCCTTTGTCATTTTTTTAATAATATCCTCTGTAGTTTTATGTTCATCTCCACTATAAATAAGAGAGACATCAAAGCCCTTATCTTTTAAAGTATTTATAGTTAATAGCGTATGATTGATGCTTCCTAAATAATGTCTGGAAACAACAATAACCTTATAATTTGGGTTAATAATATCTAAAACGGTTTGGGTATCATTTAAAGGGACTAATAAGCCACCAGCCCCTTCAATAACCAAATGATTTTTTGTTTTTGGCTCATTGATTTGTTTTATATCAATTGAAACACCATCAATAGCTGCCGCAGCGTGAGGGCTCATAGGAGTTTCTAAAGCATAGCTGTTTGGGTGGATTTTTGACTTGCTATTGGTAATAAGTTTTCCGACAGTATATTTGTCGTCATGTTCCAGTTCACCTGCCTGAACCGGTTTCCAATAGTCTGCTTGTAAAGCTTCGGTTACTATGGCAGAAGCTATGGTCTTACCTACATCGGTAGATATTCCTGTAATGAAATATGTCTTCATTTTAAATCGAATTCTGTTTTACAATCTTCACATTTATACTTGTGTTTAGTATAAAAAGGAAGTGAAGAGAATAAAAACCCAAAAATAAACCAGAATAATGATTTAACATCTTTTATTGTAGAAAATAATTCTATTTTTTCACTGTCACAATTTGGACAGTTAATGGTATTTCCTTCATCATTAATAGAATATTTCTCAATAGAATTAAGAATATGTTGTGCTTTTAATGC
Organism: Flavivirga aquimarina; assembly: GCF_030540835.1. Taxonomy (GTDB): domain Bacteria; phylum Bacteroidota; class Bacteroidia; order Flavobacteriales; family Flavobacteriaceae; genus Flavivirga; species Flavivirga aquimarina. Next base: position 17,695 of record NZ_JAUOEK010000161.1, read on the forward strand.
TTGACGTGATAGTACTTTTAGCTTTACACCACCAATAGCATTACTTACCAAAGGATCAGTATCTATAGTAACGTTATCTGATAAAAACACCTGAATACCTTCAGCTTCCAAGCGACCTTTAATAATTTGTGCCTCAGATGAATATTGAAATTTAGCTATGGTTTTAAATGTATCACTCATACTATAGTTTTCAAAAGTTTTTATGAGATGTTGAAACTAGTTCAACATGACTCCGTCACAAAAGTAGCAAGTAACTTTAATACGTTTGATATGTCTTCTTTTGAATTGAATGCATGTAAGCAAAAACGCAATCGTTCTTGTCCTTTTGGAACTGTGGGAGATAATATGGGTTTTATATTGAAGTCTTGTTCTTGAAACTTTTGGGCAATTTGTTTTACAGTATCATTCCCAGGAATAATACAACAATGTATAGCAGAATCACTTTCAATAAAATATGTTTGAAGCTTATTTTTAATAATCTCATTTTTAAAATGAGCAATATTTTTATAGAGTTGTTCTTTATTCTTGGTTAAAACCAATTCATGATAAGCAGCATGAATATTAGCTAATGCATGAGGGGGTAAAGCTGTAGTGTAAATAAAACTTCGAGAAAAATTGACTAAATATTGCTTTAAAGAGTCACTTCCTAAAATCGCAGCACCATGTGCTCCTATAGCTTTTCCAAAAGTAATAATTCGAGCAAAAACATCCTTTTCTAATTTTAAATGCTGGGCTAATCCTATACCGTTTTTCCCAAAAACGCCAACCGCATGTGCTTCGTCTATAATTAAAAAAGCATGGTGTTTTTTACATAATTGTACCATCTTTTTTAAGTCTGGTGAATCGCCATCCATTGAGAAAACGGATTCTGTGACTATAAAAATATTAATTTCGTGTAAGGCCTCTCGACTGCCTGGCCGTCCGGCAGGCGGGCGCTCGAGGAGACACTCTAAGTCCTGCAAATCATTATGTTTAAACTTATAAGCTTTTGCATTAGAAAGTTGTATACCATCACGAATAGATGCATGACTATATTCGTCATATAAAATAATATCTCCGCGTTGCGGAACAGTAGAGAAGAATCCTAAGTTTGCATCGTAACCAGAATTAAAGATTAAAGCAGAGTCACTGTTATGAAAATTAGATAGCAAGGCTTCTACAATGTTGAAAAGCGGATGGTTTCCTGAAAGAAGTCGAGAACCTGTTGCTCCATTATTGGTTATGTTATGTCCAATTAAAAACTCATGAGTATTATTAAAAATAGTTTCAGATTTTGAAAATCCGAGATAATCGTTGGATGAAAAATCTACTTGACTATTTGGAACCTCTAATTGCCGTAAGGCATTATTAGCTTTACGTTCTTCTAATTTTTTATATAGTTTTTTAGGAAACATAGGGTAAAGATACGAAGACCTGTTAGGTTCTTAAAATATCTTTTTTTGATAAAAAATTATTGTTTATCAATAATTTTTATATATTTGTTATCGTTAAACAATAATTAATATGATTAAGATTAAGGTATTATTAGGTTTCGCTATTTGCTATGTTGTATTTAATATAATTCATTTGTCTTCACAGGTAATTCATTTTAGATCTTGGAGAACGATTTATCAATCTATTTTAGATTCTGGAAATTCATTTTTTGGAAAATCAATTTGGTTAATTCAGAATATGATATCTTTTGTTACCCTTATTGGGATAATATATGTTTGTGTAGCGCTTTTTAAAATAATTAAAAGCGGATATTTTAACATACAAGCCTCTCGAAGTTTTAAAATAGGTGGCTTACTTTTGTGTTTTGTAGCAGCTTTAGATTTGATTAGGGCTATATTAGAAATTTCAGCTTCATATCAGACAGAGTTTCAAATAGGATACTTGATGGTTAATGGGTTGCTTTTTTTAATGGGTTTTGGGATATTAATTATTTCTAAAATAATTAAAAACGGAACTTTATTAAAGCAAGAAAGTGATTTAACAATATAATTATGATAATTAAACTTAATATATTTCAATTTATACTAGCCTTATTTGTTAATCTATATATTCTAGCATTGCTTTTTTATATGTTTATAACATTTACTGGGGGGCATACAATACCTAAAGAATTGTTTAGAAGTTCTTTTTTTGAAGATAATATAGAATTAGGGTTTTACATTTACTTTATAGTGACAATAATAATAGATACCCTTTTTGTTTATTCGCTTATCCAATTGCTAAGAGTTGTAGGTTATTTTAAAAAGAATCTACTCTTTACTTCAAAAATCATTAAGCTTTTAAAGACCGTAGGAAAACATTTTGTTCTTATTGCAATCGTTAGCTTTTCGACTTCTATATTTTATAATTATTCTTTTTCAGAAAATTTTATTGAAAGCATGCTTTTACCATTTTTTTATCATTTTATGGTTTTGATTATTGGTTTTGGTATTTTAGTTTTTGAAGAAATTCAAAGGAAGGCGTGTCAAATTAAAGAAGAAAACGACCTAACCATATAACCATGCCAATAATTGTAAATCTTGATATGATGTTGGCCAAGCGCAAAATGAAAAGTAAAGACTTGGCAGATATCATTGGTATAACTACTGCTAACCTTTCCATTTTAAAATCAGGTAAGGCAAAAGCAGTACGTTTTTCAACGTTGGAAGCCATTTGTAAAGCTTTAGATTGTCAACCTGCTGATATTTTGGAATATGTAGAAGGTTAAATGTTTCTTCTTTTCCTATTAAAGGTGTATTTTTGAAACAGTACAGAAACTATATTCTTAATCAATTATGAAACCATATCTTATTATTTTCTTGTTGTTTATCTCATGTGCTTGTTTTGCACAAGACAATTTTATATTAAATACAGATGATGGCAGGCGTATTTTACTAAAATCTGATTATTCTTGGGAGTATATAGATAAGAAAAGACCTTTAATAGACTCCACAGAAATAAGCCTTCAGAAATTAAAAGGAAATAATAGTTGTAATATATCGAAAGATTTTACGGAACCTAAATTAGACAGAAAAATTCAGGCACAATTAAAAAAAGGAAGAGCAACAATAAAGCATATAAAAAAGAAAGTTGCAAAAGATTATAACTGTGAAGTGTCAGAGGTTTTATTATTATCTGCAAAAGAAAAAAAAGCTAATGGCATGTATCATTTTTGTGCCAATGGAAAGAAAGTAACTTATAAACGTGTTGGGAATTCTATTATAGAGAATAATAAGTTTTTTTAGTTAATCTAAATATACCATTTTACCTGTTTCTTTAGAAGTCTTTTTATCAATCCATTTATAGTTATTTGGAACAGTTGCATCTAATATGTCAATTTGTAAAAGTTCTGAAAGCTCATAGCCAATTAAAAAGGCTGCTTTATAATCGTATTTTTCATAGAGTTCCCAATGTTTATTTCTATCATACCATAAATTAACTTCAAATATTTTATCTCCATCTTCGAGAGGCTGATGAAATATAGATACATATTCATAATTATTTATAGTTTTCCATTGTCCTAATTTGATAGGCCCTATTTCATAAGTTTGTCTAAATTTCGATTTTTTGATATCTATATAAACACTTTGATGAAAGGAAAATGCAATGCCAAACCCAATCAAATAAATAACACCCTTTATATCGTGCCCAATATTTATTAAATTGTCATCATTCCAATGGGCTGTATATAATGTATATGCTAAAAAACCTATTGCAGCTGTAAAAAATAAAGAGGCAACTATACGTTGCCATAGAGGGCGTTGTTTTTCAGATACAATCATGTGTTTATTCATAAACCAAATATAAGAAAAGACGTAATGTTTACTATGTATTATAGTATTTTAAAAAACATTGAAATCCTGTATCTTTACTATTATGTATGCCTTAGTAGATTGTAATAACTTTTATGCGTCTTGCGAACGTGTTTTTAATCCTAATTTACGCAGCAAACCCATTGCTATTTTAAGTAACAATGATGGCTGTGTTATCTCGCGGAGCGATGAAGCAAAAGCATTAAACCTTCCTATGGGGGCTCCTATTTTTAAATGGGAGGGTTTCTGTAAAGAGAATAATATCCATGTGTTATCTTCAAATTACCCATTATATGGGGATATGAGTAACCGGGTCATGACGATATTAGAACAATTTACTCCAGACGTAGAAGTGTATAGTATAGACGAAGCGTTTGTGCAATTTAAAGGTTTTAATGGGTATGATTTTAATGATTATGGAAATCAAATAAGACAACGTATTTTAAAATGGACCGGTATTCCTACCTGCGTGGGAATTGCACCAACCAAAGCTTTGAGTAAAGTTGCAAATAAAATAGCTCGTAAATTTCCAAATGAGACTAACGGGGTTTATGTAATAGATTCTGAAGAAAAAAGAATTAAAGCTTTAAAATGGATAAAATTAGAAGCTGTTTGGGGTATAGGTCGTGGATTGCAAAAACGATTGAAAGCAAAAGGATGTAAAACCGCATTGGATTTTGTTGAATTGCCGGACGCATGGGTACGCAAAAATTTTTCGATAACTGAATGGAAGCTAAAAAAAGATTTGGAAGGAATCTCTAAATTAGAATTAGATGAGTTTCAAACAAAAAGAGCGATTGCAACAACCAGAAGTTTTGAGTATACCTTCTCTGATATTGAGAATATTAAAGAACGAATTTCAACTTTTGCAACTAGTTGTGCCGAAAAGTTGCGTAAACAAGGTTCTAGTTGTCATATTATTTATGTTATGTTGAGAAGTGACAGACATAAAAAAGGTATGGAACAACATAGAGTAAGTAAGGCCGTAAATTTGCCGTATCCAACCAATTCATCTCTAATTATTAGTAATTGTGCTGTAGAAAGCGTAGTTTCAATTTTTAAAGAAGGTATAAAATATAAACGAGCTGGTGTTATTGTTATGGGATTGGTCCCAACAAATAACTATCAATTACATTTATTTGAAAGAGAAAACCCAAAGCATAAACCGTTAATGGGTACGATAGACAAATTAAATGCTAAATATGAAAATTATAAAATAAAGCTGGGAAATCAAGATTTAAAACGTACCTGGAAGATGCGCCAAGAACGATTATCCCCAAGGTATACAACGAATATTAATGACATTATTAAAGTAACATGATAGGACACAAATCACAGCACTTAACATTCTTTACTCCAAAAGTCACCAATGATTCAGGAGCCCCTTTTTTCGATACAGGAATTTCGGCAGGGTTTCCTTCGCCTGCAGACGATTTTAAAGAACAACGTTTGTCTTTAGATAAAGAGCTTATAAAAAATAAGGAAGCTACTTTTTTTGCTAGAGTAAGTGGCCAATCTATGATTGGAGCCGGGTTAGATGATAATGATTTATTGGTTATAGACAGAAGTTTAGAACCTACGCATAACAAAATAGCTGTTTGTTTTTTAGATGGTGAATTCACGGTAAAACGTTTAAAAGTAGATAAGGACGAGGTATGGTTACAGCCAGAAAACCCTAATTATCCGATAATTAAAATTACTAATGAGAATGACTTTATTATTTGGGGTATTGTAACCAGTGTGATTAAAAAAGTATAGGTTTATAATGTCACAAATTGTTTATAAACGTGCTGAAACAGATGAAGAATTACGTCAAATTTTAAACTTACAACATGCTAACATAAAGCTATCGTTAGCTAGTGAGGCTATGAAAACAGAAGGATTTGTTTCTGTAAAACATACGTTTGATGTTTTAAAACGTATGAATAGTGCGTGTCCACATATCATTGTTAAGCATGAAGAAAAAGTGATTGGTTATGCTCTATGTATGCTTAATGCTTTTAGAAATGATGTGCCTACACTTATACCTATGTTTGACTATATGGATGGCATCATTGCATCTAAAAATTTATCGGAGCTTCATTATTTAATTATGGGGCAGACTTGTATAGACAAAGCATATAGAAAACAAGGCATTTTTAAAAAGTTGTACCATTTCTTTAAAGATGAATTAAAATCGGATTTTGACGCTGTAGTTACAGAAGTTAATTCTAAAAATATTCGTTCTTTACAAGCGCATCTGGCCGTAGGGTTTAACACTTTAGATGTACATACAGAGGCTGGTGAAGATTGGGAGTTGATTATCTGGAAATGGATATAAAAAATAAGAGATGTGCTTCACACTTTTAATGTAGCCGTCCCACCCCTTTACTTTTATAAACTTGTCTTAAATACTTTACTGATACCCCCTTTAGGTAGGCTATATAGTTTATATGGAACAGAGCACAAAAAAAGCCCAAATACTTAAATTTGAGCTTTTAACTTTTGTTTAGTTTAAAATTTATTAATCTGCTAAGACTATAATTTTATTATCTTTCATTTCTATAGTTCCGGAATTTATTTTTAATAAAGTCGTGTCTTTTTCGCCTTTAGTAAATTTGTCCTGAACATCTTCATCTAATTCAATATTCCCTGAAATTTTCACAATACCTTCTTTTAATAAAGATACAATAGGAGCGTGATTATTTAACATTTCAAAGTCTCCATTAACTCCGGGAACAGCAATACTAGTTACTTCTCCACTAAATAAGGTTGCTTCAGGTGATACAATTTCTAAATACATACTAAAACTTGTTTTAGTACCCTGAACTTGTTTCAGGGTTTTTAAATTTTATTGAAAATTCAATTTTAAAGATGCTGAAATAAATTCAGCACTTGCTTCGGCTACGCCTCAGCAAGCATTTTATCTCCAGCTTCGATAGCTTCTTCGATAGTTCCTTTAAGGTTAAACGCGGCTTCTGGTAAGTGATCTAATTCACCATCCATAATCATGTTAAACCCTTTAATAGTTTCTTTAATATCAACTAATACACCTGGTATACCTGTAAACTGCTCTGCTACGTGGAAAGGTTGTGATAAGAAACGTTGTACACGTCTAGCTCTACCTACAGCCAATTTATCTTCTTCAGATAATTCTTCCATACCAAGAATAGCAATAATATCTTGTAATTCTTTATAACGTTGTAAAAGCTCTTTTACTCTCTGCGCACAGTTATAATGCTCATCTCCTAAGATGTCTGCTGTTAGAATTCTAGATGTAGAATCTAATGGGTCTACCGCAGGATAAATACCTAACTCTGCAATTTTACGAGATAATACCGTTGTTGCATCTAAGTGAGCAAAGGTTGTCGCAGGAGCAGGATCCGTTAAATCATCTGCAGGTACGTAAACCGCTTGTACAGATGTAATAGAACCTCTTTTAGTTGATGTAATACGCTCTTGCATCGCACCCATCTCTGTTGCTAATGTCGGTTGGTAACCTACTGCAGATGGCATACGACCAAGTAATGCAGATACCTCAGAACCAGCTTGTGTAAAACGGAAAATGTTATCTACGAAAAATAATACATCTTTTCCTTGTCCTTCTCCAGCACCATCACGGAAATACTCAGCAATCGTTAAACCAGATAAGGCAACACGTGCACGTGCTCCAGGAGGCTCATTCATTTGTCCGAATACGAAAGTAGCTTTAGATTCTTTCATTTTAGATTTATCTACTTTAGATAAATCCCAACCACCTTCTTCCATAGAGTGCATAAAATCATCACCGTAACGAATAATTCCAGATTCTAACATTTCTCTTAAAAGGTCATTCCCTTCACGAGTTCTTTCTCCAACACCTGCAAATACTGAAAGACCACCGTGTCCTTTTGCAATATTGTTAATCAACTCCTGAATCAATACTGTTTTACCTACACCAGCACCACCAAATAAACCAATTTTACCACCTTTTGCATAAGGCTCAATTAAATCGATTACTTTAATACCTGTAAATAAAACTTCAGTAGACGTTGATAAATCTTCAAATTTAGGCGCTTGTCTGTGAATTGGTAACCCAGCTTCATTAGCTTTAGGTAAATCTCCAAGACCATCAATAGCATCTCCAATTACATTAAATAAACGTCCGTAAACATCGTCACCAATCGGCATTTGTATAGGAGCACCTGTAGCAGTAACTTCAGTTCCTCTACTTAGACCATCAGAAGAATCCATAGCAATCGTACGAACTGTATCTTCACCAATGTGAGACTGTACTTCTAGTACTAATATAGAACCATCAGGTCTTTTAATTTCTAATGAATCGTAAATTTTTGGAAGTTCAGAACCAGCACCGAATTCAACATCGATTACCGGACCTACTATTTGTGCAACTTTACCTGTAACTTTAGACATTACTTATGTGTTTAATATTATGCGATTTAATTGTATGAAAACACTCTTAGTTTTCGCGTGCAAAGATATATTTTTTAATTTAAAAATAAAGTTGTTTTTCAAGCTTTTTTATAATGAAAAAAGCACCTCCAATTTGAAGGTGCTTTATAACTAAATTATAATGGTTTCTTATTGTAATGTTGGCGAATAATTTGTTGGATAATCATTTGCTCTAACAATATTTCCAGATGCAATAAAGTTTGAACCGAATGCAGCATCAATAGCCTCTAAAAATTTATTAGCCATGAGAGCATAGCCTCTTGCTGTTAGATGTATACCATCCAGTCCGATGGCTCCACCTGTAACCAAATCTGCATTAAGATTAAAACCATCAAAATTGATACCTGTGTTAGCAGTTTCACTAAGAATAGCATTGAGATCTACCAGTGCAATATCATCATTGGTGTTTGCTATAGCTTCTATAGCTGCATTATAGGCGTCTATTGCTTCTTTAATGTTTTCTTGTTCTTCTGGAGTTAATACCCACTTGTCTGCTAATGGAACAGCGACGCCATTAACAGTCTGTGCGTTTCCAGGAATGGCCTCTGTTCCTATAAATGCTGATGCAGGTAATACAAATAAATCTTCAGCAGTTGCTTGTCTCATACTTACCAAATCTTCATTTATTCCTGTTAAGTCTGTTAAGCTTTCATCCATAATTACAACAGCATTATTTGCAGAAGCTTCAAAGGTTATTGTTCTTTTTGCAATTTCAATATCCGCTAATTCTTGAGTTAAAGGTGTATTTGCAACTAGAAAAGCAAATGCTCCTTGGATACCAGAATTATAAGCGCCGTAAGCCGCGGCACTGTTTAAAAACGTCGCTGTTGTTGCATCTAAAGGAATAGGATTATGAGGTACTGTAGTAAAATGTGGTAAATCCGTAATAAACGGTACATTAGTTACAACACCTTTAGCTCCTCCAGAAGTTAACCCAGTAATAAGTGCATTAAGTGCATCATTAAAAGTGGCGCTATCTGTAATTAGATTAGAACCATCTCCACCAGATGTTGCATAACCTAATACATCATTCCCTCCAATTTCAGATAAAGTAAAAAATGTAGGGTTCTGTGCTATGGCATCGGCCAAAACAGTTGCTGTTGGATCAGATGCTATACGCTCATAGTATGGATTTAATCCAGCATAACCAGGTGCTACAAGATGCCAACTTTTTGCACCGGGAATACCAAAGTTATTAAAATCACTACCAACACTTATGCCAGCTTCAGTTGTAATAGGAGGAACTGATGCTCCCAAACTTGTTAAAAAAGCATCTAACGATTGAGGTCCGGGAATGTCGCTATTAAAAACGAACCTATAACCTCGTACTACGTTACCACCAACTAAAATACCTCCTGTATTGTCACTCATTAAAGGTTGTGTAAAAGTACCACCCCCTACTTTTGCAAATTCTTTTGATAAAATGTTAGGGAATGAATTTTCCTGTGAGGCTTTAAATAAACCACCATCTGTAAAACCAGCTGTAAATGAAGCACCTACAGCTACGTAATTTGAAAAATCTGCAGAACCAGCTGTTAATTCTGGTAAAATGACTTCTTCTGGTAATATGTTATCGTCTTCGTCGCAAGCAAAAAATCCTAAAGCAAGGACAAAAAGGTATATATATCTATATTTCATAATGATCTTTTTATAAGTTATTAATTGTCCATGAAAGGTAAAATTGAGAACCTATTAGTCCTGTTCCCACTGCTGTAAAATACTCATCTCCTAAAAGATTAGAAGCACCTGCTTTAAATGTTGATTTTAAAGAAGGGACACGTAAATTTATTTGTGCGTCTAAAACATGGTAAGCAGGAACTTCTGCTGTTGCAAAAGAAGCTTCCCAAACATAATCATCACTCCATCTCCAGGCGACATTAAAACCGAAGTTTTTAAATAAATTAGTATTTCCAAAAGACGCTTTTACTTTGTGCTCTGGTGTGTTAAAGTTTGTTTGAAAATCTGGATTAGCATCACGATCAAAATCTAATTTGGCATAGGTATAATTCATACCTAAATCATAGTTTCCAAATATCTTAGTAGTTACGCCTAATGCAGCACCATAAGAATTAACATCTGCTGTTGTATTTGTATAGGCTCTATAAGCTTGAAAGTCGCTGTTAGCTATTGCAACTATAGCTAAAGGAGTTCCGCCAGGAGCAGTTTGAGATAATTCAACATCTCCATAATATGGGTTAACAACATCTACAGTGGTGATAAAATCTTGATATTGATTTAGGTAAGCACTAAAATCAATAATAACCTTGTCTAGTTTTCCTCGATAACCTACTTCATACGAACTAACCTGTTCTGGTTTTACAATACCAGGATTCGCTATTCTTAGATCTGCAGGATTTTGTGAAGCAGCAAATGCCGCAACCGAAGTTCTTGTAAAGGAGTTATTATAAGCTCCAGTACCATCATAATTAAAGCTATTACCAATAATACTTTGTCCAGTGGTTGAAATTTCGTCGCCACTAACTGTTCTTAAATCTCTTTCGGGGTTATCTGGTGCACTACCTAATAAAATAATGCTTCCTACATTAAAACCAATGTATAAGGCTTGCGTGTCTGGATTTCTAAAACCTGTTTGAAAAGAGGCTCTTAAATTATGGTTATTATCTTCCCCTAAATTATAACCAACAGATAACCTTGGGGAGAAAAAGGCATCGAAAAGTTCTGATTTGTCGTAACGGATAGACGCTGTTAGTTTTAAGCGTTCATCTTCTAAGAATTTCTTTTGAATTTGTGTATACAGACCAACTTCTGAATATGGAATTTCTTCTAATTTATCTGTATAAATGGAACCAAATGAGTTTAATACATATTTTCTATAGGAGCCACCAACTTGAATTTCGGCAAAATCTGTCAAATGGCTGAAGTTATAATTAGCATCGGAATGGTAGATTTTAGACTCATCTCTAAATTTACTCCCAGTTAATACATCTGGATCATTTATTACTGTATTGAAGGCACTTTGAAATTCAGGTGTTCCAGGTTCATATCTTCCTGTATCTGCTACTTGCCTTGCATTAGCATGTGCTTCATTAGCATTTAATCCAGCCAATGTACCTTCTATAAAAGCACCAGTATATTCGCCAAACCAAACATCGTCTGCTTTCCATTGCCTGTTTATATTTACACCTGTAAACACCATATCGTAAGAGTCTCCTGCGTTATCTGCCGTGACATAACCTCTTAAGAAAAAGTTATCGTTTTTTATTTCTAACTTATGTTGTTGTAAAAAGAAATTCTTTATTGAGTATCTATTGGAACCTTGATACACAGTAGATCCGGAACCTATTTTACCTACATATTGAATTTCAAAATCGGTTGCCCATGGTCTATAGTATAACCCCCAATCAGTTTTTATACTTTTAGCATCATAATCTGTTAAATCTGCTTCATGGTATCCTGTTCTACTCACATTTACAGAGGGTACTAGGTTAGCTAAAGCGGGGTTAGGTAACCGTCCTAGTTCTGCTAGCCTATCAGCAACAGTTTTGATATTAATTGTAGCAATATCACCATATACATTAACACCATCATAATCGATGTCATTTTCTCTGGTGCTATTACTTTCTACAAAAGTAGTATTTCGATCTTTCCCTCTTGTATCGTTAGCGACCCAATCGGTTCCTTGTAAATAACTGAAATTAATTTTTGCTGCAAATTTTTCGCTGAATTTGTGGGCAACACGAATACCATAATCTCTATAATCATTATCCCCTGCAGCTTCTTGAGATGTAATACCTTGTTTATAGTAAGCACTAATCCCAGTATGATCAAAGGGACTTTTACTTTGCATAAATAATATACCATTAAATGCATTAGCACCATAAAGAGCAGAGGCTGCTCCTGGTAGAAGCTCTATACTCTGTACATCTGTTTCTATCATCCCTAATAAGTTCCCTAAAGGAAAATTAAGAGCGGGTGCGGCATTGTCCATACCATCTACTAATTGCATAAAACGTGTATTTGCAAATGTTGCAAAACCTCTGGTATTAATAGATTTAAAGGTTAAACTATTCGTGTTAATATCAACACCTTTTAAGTTTTCTAACCCATCGTAGAAATCTGAAGAGGCTGTATTTTTTATTGCTTTTAACCCAAACCGTTCCACAGTTACTGGTGATTCAAAAATTCGTTCCGGGGTTCTTGAAGCAGAAATCACCACTTCATCTAATGAAGTTCCCTCGTTAAGAATAAAATTTAAAGTTTGAATATTTGACGTTACTTCTTCAGTAACACTTTCAAATCCGATACTGCTTGCTTGAACGCTAAACGGCGGATTTTGATTAACAGTAAGAGAGAAATTACCATCAAAGTCAGTTGCGACACCTGTCGAAGTGCCAACAATAATAACATTTGCTCCAGGAATAGGTTGGTTGTTTTCGTCAACAACAGAACCTGAAATAGTCGTTTGTGAATAAGTTAACCCACAAAAGAACAACAGTAAAATTGATAAAATTGGCTTCATTTAGTAAGAATTAGATTATGTTTTTTTTAACAATATAAAAATATTAAACGTTACTTGAGCATAAAAACAGAAAAAAATTATGCGCGCATAATATTTATCAGCAAAAAATCATGCATAAAAATGATTTTTATGTAAAGAAAAAAGGTATTTTTTGAATATAATCATTATACCTATAGAAGGTATAATGATTATATAAACTTATGTTAAGAAGGGCGAGTGATTACTCTACAGTGACAGATTTTGCCAAGTTTCTTGGCTGATCTACATTTTTACCTAACATCACAGCAATGTGATAAGATAATAATTGAAGTGGTATAGTAGTTAATAATGGAGAAAGCGATTCCAAGGTTTCAGGAATTTCAATAACGTGATCTGCTAATTCTTTTACCTGAACATCTCCTTGGGTTACTATACCTATAATTTTTCCTTTACGGGATTTTATTTCCTGAATATTACTAACTACTTTTTCGTAGTGCCCTTTTTTAGTAGCTATGACTATTACAGGCATATTTTCATCAATTAAAGCTATAGGACCGTGTTTCATTTCTGCAGCTGGATAACCTTCTGCATGTATATATGAAATCTCTTTTAGTTTTAAGGCACCCTCTAATGCCACAGGGAAGTTAAAGCCTCTACCTAAATATAAACAATTGTGAGAATCTTTATAAGCATCTGCAATCATTTTAATGTGTGCTTCAGATTTCAAAGATTCTTCAACTTTTTTAGGAATCATTTCTAATTCTAATAGGTGATTTCGGAAATCTGAACTACTAATAGCTCCTTTGGCTCTTGCTAATCGCAATGCCATTAAGGTTAAAACTGTAATTTGAGTTGTAAAAGCTTTTGTTGAAGCAACTCCAATTTCCGGGCCAGCATGCGTATAAGCTCCTGCATCTGTTTCTCTGGCAATAGATGAACCAACAACATTACACACACCAAACACAAAAGCGCCTTTAGATTTTGCCAATTTAATAGCTGCTAATGTATCTGCTGTTTCTCCGGATTGTGAAATGGCTATAAGCACATCTTTTTCCGTAATAATTGGGTTACGATATCTAAACTCAGAAGCATATTCAACTTCTACGGGCACTCTGGCCAAATCTTCAAAAATATATTCTGCTACTAACCCAGCATGCCACGAAGTTCCACATGCTACAATGATAATACGATCTGCATTTAAGAACTTCTTCATGTTGTCTTCAACCCCAGCCATTTTTATAATGGCTTCATGTCTAAGAAGTCTGCCTCTGTAAGTATCTGTAATTGCTTTAGGTTGTTCATGAATCTCTTTTAGCATAAAATGATCGTAACCACTTTTTTCTATTTCCTCTAAGTTTAGTTGAAGCTTTTGAATGTAAGGATCAACTAAAGAGTCATCTTTGATTTTTCTAATTTTTATGCCTTTATGAAACCTGATAATAGCCATCTCTTCATCTTCTAAATAAATGGCATCTTTAGTATATTCTAAAAAAGGAGAGGCATCACTTGCAATAAAAAATTCGTCTTCACCAATACCAATAGCTAATGGACTTCCTAAACGGGCAATAACAATTTCTTCAGGCTTATTTTTATCGAAAACAGCAATGGCATATGCTCCTATTACTTGATTTAGTGCAATTTGTACAGCTTTACCAAGCTTTACCTTTTCCTGTTTTTTTACATCCTCAATTAAGTTTACCAGTACTTCTGTATCTGTGTCTGACTGAAATGTGTAACCTCTCGAAATTAGCTCTTTTTTAAGAGATTCATAATTTTCTATAATTCCATTATGAATGATTACTAATTCTCCAGAGTTTGATATATGCGGATGCGAATTTACATCGTTTGGCACCCCATGTGTTGCCCAACGCGTATGTCCAATACCAACACTTCCATGTTTAGTAATTTCTTTTTCAGAGCGTGCTTCTAAATCTGCTACTTTTCCCTTGGTTTTAGAAACTTTAAGGTCGTTACCATCAAATAATGCTATTCCGGCACTATCGTATCCTCTATATTCTAAGCGTTTAAGACCTTCTATGATAATTGGATAAGCTTCTCTGGGGCCTAAGTATCCTACTATTCCGCACATAAGTAAAAAATTTATTAGTTAATTTTAGTTTGGAGCAAATATGTAAAATAAATTTATAATAATTATTATAAATTACATAAAGGCAGTAATTTATACGATGAAATTCTTGTTTTAGTAAATTCTTCTATGGAAAAGATTTTATTAGTTGTTTTCGGGTTTTGTAAAAAACACTTGTAATTCCATTCTTTTTTTGCTTGGAACAACATTTTCATTGCTTCCATGTAAAATAGTTCCTCTAGGTGTTAATATAGCTGTTTCTGGAATAGCAGTAACATCGTCTTCACTTTCTAATATTTCTGCCTGAGTAGTAATATTAACATTAGTTGATAATGTCAATCCTATTTTAGTATTCATAGAATCTCTTAGCAATATATTATTTAAATGTTCTGTAAGACGTATTTTGTATTTTTTTTGATCGGAATCACGTTGGCCCAAGTGAATAAAAAAAGAATTGTAGGGTTCACTTTCATTTTCGGTAAGGTCAATAAAATAATCAATGATAGGCGTATTATTTTTAATATCATAAGCATAAATTCTATCATATTTATGATAATCTTCATCACCAGAGTATGTTAATGATTCATCTTCATAGATAATCAATTGCGCTTCATTAATGAGCTTTTTAAGCACAAATTCCCCGGTTGTATCATCTGTTATATATTCACCACTTTCATCGGTAGCCCTAAAATCTCTTTTGAAATCCTCCAGAGCGTCGTCATCGTTGCTAAATAAATCAACAACACCCATAGAACCTTCAGTCCCTTTTAAATAAATCGTTTCATCTCCTAAATCAGAATCTCCATTCTCTAATGTAATATAATCATTAATAAAGGTATTAAGTATGTTTCCGCTAAAACTAAAGGAGTAAGTAGATTGTATTCTAGTATCATCTTCTCCACTTGTGTAGTACATAACAATGTTGGCATTAGAAGAAGCAAGATTTAATAAAACCATATTTCCTTTATCATCTACAGTTCCTGCTTTGAAATATAAGCCTCTAAAATAATCATTAAAATTACTAGGATTGCTTAACACAGATGTTCCTTCTTGGTCTATAATTGTAGAGGCCCAAAAATCTTTATAAAGATGTGCTCTAAAAGCAGGTTCAGAGTCTGTGGTCACTGCTTCATCACCTTCTCCAACAGTTGTTTTAACAACATCAGGAATTGGTGTGAATGTAGTATCTTTTAGTATGTCACTTTTATGATTATCAAAATTTATTACATTGTTTTCAATAAGTGCAAAATTATCAGTTGTGTTTATATCTCCATTGGCATACGAAAAATAATTTTGAGCACTGCTAGTTGAATTTGGATTAAGACTTCTTAAGAAATAATTATTGCGATATATAGTTAGCGTAACTTCGTTAGATGGATCTCCATATAAAGAGTCTTCAATAGTGTATGTAACATCGTCACCATCTAAACCAGTAGGCCTACTAAAATAAGGGATTGTTAAAATAACCGAATCTATAACCGGATTAACACCAAAATTAGGATCAAAAGAAGATGGCGTTATTTGAGCTATTATACTGGCAGTGGTTCTTCCAAATTCCGGATCATCAAAAACCCCAAGTAAAGCAGAGTTTAAATCATTAGCGGAGATTAAATTATTGATCTTTAAAGAATTAAGTTTTTTATTATATGCAGTTATAGGGATATTTAAACTGTCTATTGTGAAGTTAGTATTTCCTTTTCCTAAAACTTGACTTTCTATAATACTAAAATCTTTATCGCATGCAATAAAAGATGAAAGGATTAGTAGAAAGGCAGTAGAAAATTTAAGGGCTTTTAATGTATTTTTCATATATATGTTAAATGAATATATTGAGTTAACTTAAAACGCTGGTATTAAAAAATGTTGTATAAGCTTCACCAAATTCATCTTTGTTTTTGTATTCTAAAACAGGCTTGTCAGATGCTTCTAAATAGGATTTTAAATCATCGGGGATACTTTCCGATCCTACAATTAGTGCATCAGAATAATCAATAGCAACTTTCATTAAGTTATTATATGTTGGTTCTTCAAGTACACTAACAGCATCTTCATTTATGTTGTCAAATTTAATTTTATTAAGCATGTCTTTATTTAAAGTATTGTTAAAACTTTGATTATAAACCGAAGTAACAATTTTGCTTTCGTTAAATAAAGGTTCGTCTTTGTAATATTCTTTTAAGTATAAGGGCAATAATGATGCCAACCAACCATGAACATGTATAATGTCTGGAGACCAATTTAATTTCTTAACGGTTTCAATAACGCCTTTTGCAAAGAAAATAGCACGTTCATCATTATCAGAAAATAGCTTACCTCCTTCATCAGTCAATGTAGCCTTTCTTTTAAAGTATTCATCATTATCAATAAAGTAAACCTGTATGCGTTCCTTTGGAATAGATGCTACCTTAATAATAAGAGGCATATCTAAATCGTTTATCACC
This sequence comes from Flavivirga aquimarina, assembly GCF_030540835.1. Classification (GTDB taxonomy): domain Bacteria; phylum Bacteroidota; class Bacteroidia; order Flavobacteriales; family Flavobacteriaceae; genus Flavivirga; species Flavivirga aquimarina. The sequence goes on from NZ_JAUOEK010000161.1 coordinate 34,897, forward strand.
AGATTTATACCAGACAATCTTATCACTTCGTGTAGTTGATGCCTGCGCTCATTTATATTACCGTATCGAGGCATAAATATCCTTATTTGTCCACCTTGCTGATTCACCAATCTAGGTGCTTCAAAGGACATGGAAGAAATTTCGGTTTCAGGTAAATAAGGCACTACTTCAGATGATACATATAATATCCTCTTATCTTTCATATGTTTGTTTTTGTTGACTTTTTATGGTCGAATATAGCTAGTTAATAACGATTTCTTTTTAAAGAGAAATTTAGTAAAGCTTGTTTTTTAATCATGCTGCTTTTGAAAATTCAAAATAAAAAACACGCAAAAGTACAAAATTTTATGCTAATTGGTTGTAAAATCTTAAGTTTGCACGCGTTAATTTTTTATTAAAAAGTGGAATTTTACTCAGAAAAACAGCAAATTACGTCAATTATTAATGCTTTTAAAGCAAAACAGCTAACATTAGGCTTGGTTCCTACAATGGGAGCTTTGCATGAAGGGCATTTGCAATTGGTTAAAAAAGCTCTGGATAATAATGATAAAGTGGTGGTTAGTATTTTTGTAAACCCTACCCAATTTGATAATAGTGAAGACTTGAAAAAGTACCCTAGGACACTTAAGAAAGATCTGGAATTGTTAAAAACTGTGAGTAAAGACCGGATTATTGTTTATGCACCAACTGTTGATGATATTTATGAAGGTAAAACGGTTTCCCAAAGTTTTGATTTTGATGGATTAGAATTTGAAATGGAGGGTAAATTTCGTGATGGACATTTTGACGGAGTTGGTACTATTGTTAAGCGTTTTTTCGAGATTGTAAAACCACATAATGCATATTTTGGAGAAAAAGATTTTCAACAATTACAGATTATAAAAAAAATGGTTGAAAAAAACCATATTCCAGTTAATGTTGTTGGCTGTAAAATATATCGAGAAGCAAGCGGTTTAGCAATGAGTTCGCGTAATACTCGACTAAAGCCAGCGTATAAAAAAGCGGCTCCTTTTATTTATAAAACTTTAACAGCTGCCAAAAAACATTTTGGCACAAAAAGTGCTAATAAAGTGTTAGAATGGGTTGAAAAACAATTTGCAAAACATGATTTATTAGAATTGGAATATTTTATTATTGCAGATGTTAATACTTTAAAAGCAGTTAAACGTAAATCTCCCGATAGTTATCGGAAAAAAAAATCATATCGAGCTTTTATAGCTGTATATGCAGATGATATTAGACTTATAGATAATATCGCATTAAATTAATTATCTTTGTTGCATGCAAATTCAAGTAGTAAAATCTAAAATTCATAGAGTAAAATGCACAGGTGCAGAACTCAATTATATAGGTAGTATCACTATTGATGAAGACTTAATGGAAGCCGCTAATATTATACAAGGAGAAAAAGTTCAAATTGTTAATAATGATAATGGTGAACGTTTAGAAACATATTGTATTCCCGGTCCACGTAACAGTGGAGAAATTACGCTTAATGGTGCAGCTGCCAGAAAAGTTTCTGTTGGCGATACGTTAATATTAATTACTTATGCTTTTATGGATATAGAAGAAGCTAAAGTCTTTAAGCCTTCGTTAGTCTTTCCAGATGAAGCAACTAACTTGTTAAAATAGAGGTTTTGAATCAAAAGATAACAAGAATACTAAAGATTACACTCCCATTATTATTGGGAGTTTTTTTGGTCTGGTATTCGCTGTCTAAAGTTTCAGTAGATGAGTTATTAGTATATCTAAAAGAATCAGATTATTTATGGATTATTTTAGGAATGTTCTTGGGTTTTTTGAGTCATTTATCCAGAGCATACCGTTGGTTGTTTATGCTAGAACCAATGGGGTACAAAATTAAGTTTGGTAATAGTGTTATGGCCGTATTTGCTACGTATTTAATAAACTATACGATTCCAAGAGCAGGTGAAGTTGCCAGAGCTTCTATACTTACAAATTACGAAGGTGTACCTTTTGAAAAAGGGTTTGGGACTATAGTTGCAGAACGTATTGCGGATTTAATAGTTATGTTTGGAATTATTGCGATAACACTTTTTCTGCAATTCGATTTTATTTATAGCTTTTTAATTGAAAAATTCGACCCTATAAAAATTATTATAGCTCTTATTTTAGTTAGTTTTTTAGTTGTTTTGTTTTCAAGATATATAAAGAAAAGTAACTCTAAAATAGCCTTAAAAATAAGAACCTTTGTTAATGGTTTAATAGAAGGTGCTTTAAGCATTTTTAAAATGAAAAAAAAGTGGGCATTTATTTTTCATACACTTTTTATTTGGGGGATGTACGTACTTATGTTTTATATAACATCATTATCTATAGAAGAATTACACGGGATATCTATAGGTGCTATTTTAATAGGCTTTATTTCAGCAAGTTTTAGTATTGCAGCTACAAATGGTGGTATAGGTTCTTATCCCTTGGCTATATATGCCGCTTTTTCAATTTTTGGAATTGCAGAAGATCCAAGTATCGCTTTTGGCTGGATTATGTGGGCATCTCAAACACTAATGATTATTATTTTTGGAGGCGTATCATTAATTTATTTACCTATTTATAACAGAAAAAGATCAAACCCGTAAGTTTGAAATTTCTGTATAGCTTATAAAAACTTTGCTTTTAATCTCTCTCATTATTTATTACCTTGCCAATATCAAATTTCAAATCATTTATTAAAAATGAAACAAATACCTTATATTTTACTGTTTATCTTATCCGTTCATTTTACCAATGCCCAAGTTAAATACGAAACAATTGAATCTTCAAAACTAGGAGAATCCAGAGAGCTTAAGATACAGTTACCAAGGGGCTATAATAATAATGTAGATAAAAATTATCCGTTATTCGTTGTATTTGATGGCGATTATCTATTCGAAGCAGTAGCTGGAAATGTAGATTATTATTCCTATTGGGAAGACATGCCGGAATCTATTATAGTAGGAGTTAATCAGATTGATAAACGATTTGATGATTGTATGTATTCCGAACAAAACTCTTTACCAATAGAAACGGGCGCTAGCTTCTTTGAATTTATAGGAATGGAACTTATTCCTTATATAGAAAAAACATATAGAACAGCCAATTTTAAAGTAGCTGTAGGTCATGGAGAAACAGCCAATTTTATTAATTATTTTTTATTAAAGCCTAAGCCGGTGTTTCAAGGATATATTGCTGTTAGTCCGGAATTAGCTCCAAATATGATAGATTATCTTCCAGAGCAGTTAAGTAAGTTAGAATCTAAAATATTCTATTATTTAGCAAATACTAAAAATGACCCAAGCTCTATAAAAAAAATGACAGATGCTTTAAACAAAGATATTGCTGCTATAGACAACGAAAACTTATCTTATAATTTCGAAAGCTTTGAAAAACCATCTCATTACTCGGCTCCTTTGCACGGATTGCCAAATGCTATTGAGAATATTTTTAAAGTATTTCAGCCTATTAGTAAAAAAGAATACAAAGAGATAATACTTGAATTAGAGTATTCTCCAGTAACATATTTAGTTGAAAAATACCAAGCGATTAATGATTTATTTGGACTTGAAAAGAAAATTCTGATTAACGATTTTAAAGCTATTTCGGCAGCTATTGAAAAAACCGAACAGTTTGAATATTATGAAGAATTAGGTAAAATTGCTAGAGACGAATATCCGAAAACACTTTTAGGAGGTTATTATTTAGCTCGGTTTTATGAAGAAATGGGTGAACCAAAAAAAGCAATGCGCACCTATCAAACAGCTTATACACTAAAAGAAATAGCTGGTATTACAAAAGACTTACTAATTGAGAAAGTGGATTTAATTAAAGAAGATTTTGGGTATTAATAATGAAATTCCGAATCTCAAATTATAAATTCCAAAAAGATTAAATGGCAAAAGTAAAAACGACTTTTTTTTGTCAAAACTGTGGAACACAATATGCGAAATGGCAGGGACAATGTAATGCTTGTAAAGAGTGGAATACCATTGTTGAAGAAGTTATTCAAAAACCTGAAAAGAATGATTGGAAAACCCCAACATCTACTGCGAAGAAAGCATCTGTTCCATTACGAATAAAAGACATAGATGTTTCTAAAGAACCAAGACTTGATACCTATGATGGGGAGTTTAACCGCGTACTAGGAGGTGGTATCGTGCCAGGATCTTTAACTTTATTGGGAGGAGAGCCAGGCATTGGAAAGAGTACACTCCTACTTCAAATTTCATTAAAATTACCTTATAAAACCTTATATGTTTCTGGTGAAGAGAGTCAGAAACAAATAAAAATGCGAGCGGAACGCGTTAATCCAAATAATAATAACTGTTATATTTTAACAGAAACAAAAACACAAAATATATTCAAGCAAATTGAAGCCTTAGAGCCAGATATTGTTATCATTGATTCCATTCAAACACTACATAGTGATTATATTGAGTCTTCATCGGGAAGTATTTCGCAGATAAAAGAATGTACCACCGAGCTTATAAAATTTGCTAAAGAAACAGCCACTCCAGTTTTGCTAATCGGTCATATTACAAAAGATGGAAATATTGCAGGTCCTAAAATTTTAGAACACATGGTAGATACCGTATTGCAGTTTGAAGGAGACCGCAACCATGTGTTTAGAATCTTAAGGGCGCATAAAAACCGTTTTGGTTCTACCAATGAATTAGGTATTTACGAAATGCAAGGTTCCGGGCTTCGAGAGGTTACTAATCCATCAGAGATTTTAATTTCTAAAAAAGATGAAGAATTATCAGGGAATGCCATAGCTGCTACTTTAGAAGGTATGCGCTCGTTAATGATAGAAGTACAAGCTCTAGTTAGTACGGCAGTTTATGGTACGCCTCAGCGAAGTGCTACTGGTTTTAACGCAAAGCGCCTTAATATGCTATTGGCAGTTTTAGAAAAACGTGCAGGATTCAGGTTAGGAGCAAAAGATGTCTTTTTAAATATTACAGGAGGTATTACAGTCGATGACCCTGCTATTGATTTGGCTGTTGTAGCTGCTATATTATCCTCTAACGAGGATACAGCATTACAAAAAGACTTTTGTTTTGCTGCAGAGGTTGGTTTATCGGGAGAAATCCGTCCAGTACAACGTGTGGAACAACGGATTTTAGAAGCTGAAAAGCTTGGGTTTTCAACCATTTTTGTGTCCAAATACAATAAAATATCATTAAAAAATAACCAAATTAAAATTCAATTAATCTCTAAAATTGAAGATTTGGTTGGTATTCTTATCTAATTTTTTTGCAATTTAAGCAGCTTACAGAGAATAAAACATACGTTTTATCGTAAAAAAACGTATTTAATCTGATTTTTATTAGTTTTTATCGATTTTTTATAATAATATTGTAGCGTATTTAGTACGTATTATAAGATTGTTGATTTTAGATCAATGATTTTGCTAATTAACATATTCTTCCCTCAAGATTAGTCGTATTTTTAATACAAATAACAATACAATATATTAATGAAAGTGAGCAAAATGGCATGCATTTCATCGATTTTATTGTATTTGATAGAAAAATTTGAGTTTTTAACGAAAAAAATATATAACTATCTGAATATAAGATAATTTCGATTACCCCAAATCTATTAATTATGAAAGCAAAACTACTTTTTAGCCTGTTTATGGCTTTGTTTATATTCAACTTTTCTTTTGCACAAGATACAGATGGAGATGGAATACCAGATTCAATAGATATAGACGATGATAACGATGGTATTATGGATACCTACGAGTGTTCTGCAGCTATTCAGTTTAACAATGCATCATTACTAACTGCTACAAATTTGAGTGATGTAAAAGCGGGTGAAAAAGTGGTGTACTCTAATGCTATTCTATTTCAGAACCAATATTACGACATCGTTTTAACCATTATAACTATTAATGGTTCTTATACAGTAGACTGTAATAATGAATTAAGAGTTAGTGGTTTTGATTCAAGTCAAGATGATTATGTCACCTATTCCTTTGATTTAGTAGAAGCAGGAAGTGCAACATCAGGAAACCCTATTGGAATACCTGCGACACTTTATAATATTATTTTAGAATCAAGAGATATTGATACCAGATCATCAAGAGATTTTACAGAAATAGCAGGGTTTAACCCTAGTACAGTAACATCAACAGTGACTGCTTCTTTAAGTGCGACAACAAATTTAGAGCAGGCAGGGTTTGCTAATGGGCCGGATCCTGCGGGTTATACTTTGTATAGATTAGATCCGACGCTTGTTGCTCCGAATACAGATTGGGTAAACGAACCAGACGATGGAGGTACCCATGGAGATGATCCGGATTTCTATTTATATATGGAATTTGATATGTTTTCTCATGTTGATTTATTATATGGAGCTACTGGAACTCATACAAGCACAGGAACCAGATTAACAAACTTTGGAGTAAGCTCTAAATGTGATTCTGATGATGACTTAGTTTTAGACACAGTAGATATTGATAGTGATAATGATGGTATACCAGACAATGTGGAAGCACAACCTACAATTGGTTATATAGCGCCTAGTAATGCAACAGGAGGAAGTATTACGGATGCTAATGCTAATGGTTTAGACGATGTTTATGAATCTGCTATGGGAGGTACAGATCTTACTTCTATAGAAGACACAGATCGAGATGGTCTAAAAGATTATTTAGACGAAGATTCAGATAATGATGGGTATACTGATATCCAAGAAAATGGTATGGCAGATACGTTTACCGCAGCCGATGTAGATGCTGATGGTTTAAATAATGCTTTTGAAACAAATGGTGTTATGGATACGTTTTTTGATGTAAATGAAGATATAGAAGACCCTACAGACTTAACCATTTTACCAGATGCAGATAGTGATTTATTTTCAGGCGGAGATCTAGATTATAGAGATTTATTTGATATAAATCCACCAACAATAGCATCTATAGATTTTGATGGCGTAGATGATTACTTATCCAGAGCTTCGTTTATTGATGGGTTAAACCATGTAACTTTAATGGCATGGGTAAAATCCGATTCTGGAAATACTACAAATATGACTGTAGTAGGAGAAGACACAGGATGTAAAATATGGTTGCAAAACGGCAACACACCTATGTTTACTGTTACAACATCAGGAAACTCTGCAGCTACCACAAGTTGCTCAGCCATTAATTATGACGAATGGCATCATATAACAGGGACTTATTCAAGTGCAACAGGAGTTATGACGTTATATATAGATGGTGAATTGATGAGTTCAACAAATGTTGGAAGTACCGGAGCAGTCATTGAGAATACTGAGGATTCTAACGGGAATTTTGAAGTTGGTAGATTTTCTAATGAAACTACTAGCAAGGAGTATTTTAAAGGAGATATTGATGAAGTAAGAGTTTTTGATATAGCCCTTACAACCGAGCAAATTAAAAAGATGGTGTATCAGGAAATTGAAAATAATTCGGGGAATACCATAGGGGCTATTGTAGGGAAAGATATAGATGATACAGCTACAAGTAATGTAGTGCCTTGGGCTAATTTAATCGCTTATTATCCAATGACTAACATTGTAACAGGAACAACGTCCGATTATTCAAGTTACGATAAAGAATTGTATATAAATTATATTACAACCATACAAGATCAAACAGCGCCAATGCCTTATACATCTTCAAATAATGGAGATTGGACGACACAATCAACATGGCAACACGGTGATGTTTGGGATATTGAAACTATTGCTACCAATAAAGATTGGAGTATAGTTAAAATAGCTAGTGATGTATCTGCTTGTCATACAATTAATACAGCTGGTTTAGTAATTGAGTCAGGAAGTATGCTAACGGTTCACAGCGAAAATGTTGTTGAAAACTCATGGTATTTAGAATTAAACGGGACTTTAGATTTGGAAGACGATTGTCAATTAATTCAGACCGAGAATAGTGATTTAGTTACTTCTGCAACAGGAAAACTTTTAAGGCGTCAAGAAGGTACCTCAAATGTATATAGATATAACTACTGGTCATCACCAGTTGGTGCTACAGGTATTTCCAATTTAACAGATAATAATGCCTCAACAAACAACACCAATAATACGCCCTTTAGCTTAGATATGATAAAAGATGAGTCTGGAATTAATTTATCATTCACTTCTGCTTATGACGAAGTAGGGAAAATTAGTACCTATTGGCTATACACTTTTAAAAATGGTGTAACATATTGGGATTGGGCATCTCTGTCACCAAATACAGGACTGGAAGTAGGTGTAGGCTATACACAGAAAGGAACAGGCAATGCAGGTACAGAGCAACAATATATTTTCGAGGGCAAACCAAATAATGGAACTATATTAGTAAATGTAACAGATACAGGAGGACCGGGATCAGTCGCCTCAGAATCAAAAACAGAGTATTTGTTAGGAAACCCATATCCATCCGCTTTAGATATTCATAAATTTATTGATGATAATGTAGGTGTTATAGATGGTACATTACAATTATGGCAACAATGGGCTGGAGATTCACACTACCTTAATGAATATAAAGGAGGCTATGCACAAGTAAATAAGCTAGGGTCTACAAGAGCCTATCAATTTGTAGGTATTGAAGGAGCTCATAATGGATCTCAAGACGGAACAATAACGCCTTCAAGATATCTTCCAGTAGGGCAAGGGTTTATTACAGAAATTATTGCAGATGGAACGGTTGAGTTTAATAATGGTCAGCGTATATTCATTAAAGAGTCAGACGCAGACGGTACATATAATAATGGAGCTTCATTTCTTAAATCCAGTAATACAAAATCTAAAAACAGTACTAGCGGAAAAGAAAGTGGAGATAACAGTGATAATAATGACATGCAGAAAATTCGTTTGGAATTTAATTCGACATCTGGACCAAAAACAAGAAGAGAGTTACTCTTAGGGTTTAGTGAAACAACTACAGATGGATATGATTATGGGTATGATGCAGAATGTGATGAATCTAATAACAACGATTTTAATTTAAGTTTAGAAGGCAAGAATATGAATATACAGGCTTATGGACCTATTACTATAGATAAAACAATACCTCTAAACTTTAAATCGTCAGGAGATAATTCGTTTGAAATTAAAATTACAGAAATAGAAAACCTAGACGAAGATCAAGAAGTTTATTTAAGAGATAATTTAACAGGAGACTATTTTGAATTAACAAATAAGGAAGTATACAGTTTTAACTCAGAACAAGGCAAGTTTAATAGTAGATTTGAAATTGTTTTTCAAGATGAAGCCAAAACCCTGAGTGCAGAAGAAGCAACTTTTACCGAAAATTATATTTATTATCAAAATAAAACAAACACCTTATTTGCTAAAAAGTTAAATAGCGGAGTTAAGAAGCTGTCTTTAATTAATATGAGAGGACAAACCGTTTTAGAAGTCGAAAATGTACCAACAGAAAGTTTACAGAATGGTTTTAAATTTAATAATATATCAACCGGAGCCTATGTAGTATGTTTAAGAACAGAAATGAATGAGGTGCTTACCAAAAAGATTATTTTTAATTAGTTTAGTTTTTTTATAATAGAGTAAAAGGGCCAAAATATTTATTTTGGCTTTTTTTATTATTGTGTCTCATCCTAAAATAACGTGAATCTCGGATAAGAAAATTTATGTCAGTTTGAGTGATTCTTGCAAAAAATCGTATCGAAAACCAATAAATTTTCGACTAAAAAAGCTTCTCGATACAAAATTCTTCCAGAATTTCACTCGAAGTGACTTCT
>NZ_JAUOEK010000162.1 GCF_030540835.1 Flavivirga aquimarina
GACCGCTGACCATTCCCTTTTCTACACACATAGCAAGTACTCTAGTAAAAACGTCTTCAAAGACAGTTTCTGGATACAATTGTCGGGTACGGCTTATCGTAGAGTGCCAGGGCAGTTCCTCATCTATATCATAACCTAAAAAATAGAGTATATCCAAGCGCATACTACTATGTTGTATCAAATCTCTATCGCTGATGATATTTTCCAGATAGCCTAC
>NZ_JAUOEK010000163.1 GCF_030540835.1 Flavivirga aquimarina
TCATATTTCAATATAAAACATGTGCTCAGCTTGACTGGGTATAAAACCATAACTAAGGCTATGATTGAATTTTCTATCTTATCTGAACAAAATATAATTCAAATTATTTATAGCTCATTTTAAATAATAATTGGTATAAGAACAAGCTTAAATAGAATTACAAAGCACTACTTAATGATATTAGGATCTAGTCCGGAACGCTTAAACCCAACTAGAGAAATTAGCCTTAATAATCCAGTCGACGTTTGCAGAGTATACATCTACTTTACAGAAGCACTTAACCAAAAGAGCCCATCAACAAATGTTGATGAGCTCTCTTTATGAAGAAAAAATAATTTGAGTTAGTTTTTTTTCTTCTTTTTATCTTCCAGTTTTTGAACTGAATCATACATGATCGGTGTTGCAATAAATAAAGATGAATACGTACCTACTATAACACCTACTATTAAGGCAAACATAAATCCTCTAATGGAATCTCCACCAAAAATAAAGATTGCTAATAACACAACAAGAGTTGTTAACGACGTATTTAATGTTCTACTTAATGTACTACTAAGCGATACATTTACAACACGATTAAACTCCCAATTGGCATGATCGTTAAAGAACTCACGAATTCTATCAAACACAACCACGGTATCATTTAGTGAGTAACCTATAACCGTTAAAATAGCAGCAATAAATGCTTGATCTATTTCCATATTAAATGGCATAAACTTATATGTTAAAGAGAATATCCCTAAAACAATTAATACATCATGAAATACTGCCGCAACGGCACCTAATGAGAACTGCCATCTTTTAAAACGAATTAAGATATATAAGAACACGACTATTAAAGATCCTAAAATAGCCCAGAATGATGCTTGTTTAATATCATCTGCAATCGTTGGACTCACTTTATCGTATTTCATTAAACCGACAGTCTTAGTATCAGAATCACTAATAAAATCTTCGTAAGACATGCCGTCAAAATATGGTTGTAAGGCATCAAATAACGATTTTCTAATAGCTTCATCTACCTCTGCTCCTGTCTCATTTACTTGATATTTTGTTGTGATTTTTAATTGATTGGCATCACCAAAAGTTTTGGCATCGGCACTACCAAAAACGTCTGGTTGCGATAAAACACCTGTAATCTCTGAAGCACTAACATCTTGAGCAAAACGCACTTGATATGTTCTACCTCCAACAAAATCGACACCTTGGTCTAAACTATTAGTAAATAACGATCCTAAACTCAACAAAATAAAAGCACCAGAAATGATGTAAGCTATTTTACGTTTCTGTAAGAACTCTATATTTATATCTCTAAAAAGGTTTTTCGTTATTGGCGTAGAAAAATCTAACTTACCTCCTTTATTCGCAAACCAGTCAATTAACAATCTAGTAATAAATATAGCTGTAAATAAAGAAGTACCTATACCTATTAATAATGTCGTTGCAAACCCTTTAATTGGTCCAGAACCAAATATGAATAAAATTAATGCTGTTAAACCAGTCGTAATGTTTGCATCTAAAATGGAAGATAATGCATTACTAAAACCATCTCTAATAGCTTCTTTAATCCCTTTTCCTTTAGTTAATTCTTCACGAATACGCTCAAATATAAGTACGTTCGCATCCACCGACATACCTATAGTTAATACAATACCTGCAATACCAGGTAATGTTAACACAGCGCCTAATCCAGATAAAATACCAAAGATTAATAAAATGTTTAATAACATCGCGATATCTGCAAAAACACCAGCTTTTCCATAATAAAATATCATCCATACTAATACTAAAACCAATGCGATTAAGAATGACATCGTACCGCTATCTATAGCTTCTTGACCAAGAGATGGACCTACTACTTCACTTTGAATAATATCTGCAGAAGCAGGTAATTTTCCTGCACGTAATACATTTGCTAAATCGACAGCTTCATTTAATGTGAAATTTCCTGAAATTGAAGAACTTCCTCCTGCAATAGCCCCTGTTGTAACACCTGGAGCTGAATACACAACATCATCTAAAACAATAGCTATATGACTTTGCTGTGTATAAGCCTTCCCTGTCATTTCTTCCCAAATCTTAGCTCCTTTTGCATTCATCTGCATAGAAACTTCAGATCTATTTGCAGCGTCAAATTGATTACGGGCATCAACAATAACGCCACCACTTAGCGGAGGTGTATTATCTCTATTCCCTACTAAAGCATATAAATCTACTATCTCACTATCTTTTTCTGGCTTCCCAAAAACAAATTTTGCATAGCGTTGTTCCGCAGGTAACAAGGCTTTTACTTCTGGTCTGTTTAAATAATCAAGAATTGTCTCCTTATCTTTAAGTTCGAACCTTCCAATAATTGGACCGCCTTGATATCCTTGACCTCTAAATAAATCGAAAATAGGATTATTTTCAGTTTCAACAACTGTAGAATCTGTTGTAGCATCTCCTAAAAGCTCTTCAATGGTATTATCATCACTTTCGGTTTCTCCATCTTGAGGTTCTTGTTCTTCTTCTGCCTCAGCAGGCTTAACAGATTCTTTTAAAAGATCGTTAGCTTGTGCTAAAAAGCCAAAGAATTGCTCTCCTTTATAAGCATCCCAAAACTCTAATTGAGCAGTATTCTGTAATAATTTAAGGGCACGTTCTTTATCTTTAACTCCCGGTAATTCAACTAAAATACGACCAGAATTACCAAGACGCTGGATAGTAGGCTGTGTAACACCAAATTCATCAATACGTTTACGTAATACTTCGAAAGCCGAAACAATAGATTCGTCTACTTTTCTCTCTATCACCTGTTCTACCTCATCATCAGACATATTACTATTAATTTCGCCATCCAGATCCTTTGTATAAAAAATATCTGGCGATGCTAATTTTGTATCTCCTTTAACAGCATCAAACGCTCTGAAAAAAGACTCTAAATAAGACTCTTGAGCATCTTTTTGAAGTTCTAAGGCATCATCTAATGCTTTATTAAATGCAGGGTCTTTACTTTTGTTTGCCAACCCTTCTAAAATATCTCTTACAGATATTTGTAATGTTACACTAACACCTCCTTTAAGGTCTAAACCTAAAGGCATCGCTTTTTCTTTCACCTCATTATAAGTGAATTTCGCAACACCAAGATTAAAAACAGTATCTGTCGCTATAGACTCTAAGTAATTAACTTCCTCCAGGCTTCTTTTGGCTCGATAATCGTCTTCCGATTCCGGAATTTTATTAATAGCCATCTCCTCTGCACTACTTTCTATTTGATTGGATTTAAATGTGAACGATAATTGGTAAATACTTACCACCCCGAACAGCACTGCAAATAGTTTTACTAATCCTTTATTTTGCATTATTCTATTATTTTTTGGTCAAATTTATTAAAACGGACAAACACACTGTTTTCCTAATAATTTGACAATTATTTTTTATGATTTAAATAAGAGCTTGTTAACTTTATTAAATAAAGACTTACCTTATTATATTTTGTTTTTTGGAAAATGTTTTTTAAAATATCACCTCTATTTCACAAAGGCATCTAGTTCTTTGTATGTAAAAAACATTAAGGTTAAGAATTCCTGATAGCTACTGGTCCAGCTCTAACATCGGGAACATGATGTGACATATCATCTATTGCAATAGCAATATTTCTACGTACTTTATAAGTTATTTTAACAATCCTGGCTTTTTCATAACCATCTATAATATCAACATACAGATTTGGATTAAAAAACCGATCGTATTCATGCTTTAACTCAACAACAAAAATTCCATTAAGGTCAGACTCACTGTCTGCTCCTTTTTGGATTTCATATACATCTAGGTTATAACTATTTTTACTGTCGTTGAAAGGAAACTCATTCTTCTCTTTATCCTGATTATGTGAAGCGTAATCAAGTTCTAGATTTTTTTCTTTAGAAAGTAATTGTTTTATTCTGGCTACGTTAACATCGCTGTAATACGTAATTTTTAACCTGCCATCTTCTTTCTCTCCTACTTGTATATTGTTTATGCCTAAGGTATACAATTGTTTCTTTACAATTGCAATCGCATCTTGAACCTCATCAGATGTTACCTCATCATAGATAAACTCCATGACAATTTCCTGATTTGGTACAGAAATTTGCTTCTGGCAAACACCTAATAAAGTAAGGGCAATAACTAAAGCACTAAAGTACCATTTCGCTTTCATGCGTGTTTATATCTAATGTATTTAAAGGTAATCGCATCCATAATAACTAATTTCATAATATTATGAATGTTTTGCGCATCAAATATAAAAAATAAAGACTGTATTTCTACAGTCTTTATATAAATATGTTTTTTAAAGTATTGAATGTTACAATTCTAATAAACCATTCGTTTTTCTAACACCTTCTGCACTTGTTTGCATGTGCGCTTTTTCAGCATCACTTAAAGGAATATCTACTATACTTTCTATACCGTTTTTACCTAAGATAACCGGTACTCCAATACAAATATCGTTTAAACCATATTCACCTTCTAAAAATGTAGAACAAGGGAACATTTTTTTCTGGTCGCAAGCAATAGCTTGTACCAAAGCACTAACCGCTGCTCCTGGTGCATACCAAGCAGAAGTTCCTAACAATTTAGTAAGTGTAGCACCTCCTACTTTAGTATCTTCTTTTACTTGGTTTAATCTGTCTTCACTTAAAAACTCAGATACTTTAATACTGTTTCTGGTTGCATGACTTGTTAATGGGACCATACCTGTATCGCTATGTCCACCAATTACCATACCATCAACATCGCTAATAGGCGCTCCTAAAGCTTCCGCTAATCTATATTTAAATCGAGCAGAGTCTAAAGCACCACCCATACCAATAATTCTATTTTTAGGCAGATTGGTAGATTTATGTGCTAAATAAGTCATCGTATCCATTGGGTTACTAACTACGATAAGAATCGTATTTGGAGAATGTTCTATTAAGCTAGATGATACTGCTTTTACAATACCGGCATTGATTCCAATTAATTCCTCACGTGTCATTCCCGGTTTACGAGGAATTCCTGAAGTAATAACACAAATATCACTATTTGCGGTTTTACTGTAATCGTTAGTAATACCTGTTATTTTAGTATCAAAACCATTTAATGATGCCGTTTGCATTAAATCCATAGCTTTTCCTTCTGCATAGCCTTCTTTGATGTCTAATAAAACGACTTCTGAAGCAAAATCTTTAATGGCAATATACTCTGCACAACTTGCACCTACTGCGCCTGCTCCTACAACTGTTACTTTCATTTATATTATTTTTATTGTTATTAGTAATTCTTAAATGATTCTTTCTTTAATGACCTTTTATCGATACAAATTTCACAAAATAAAAGTCAAAATTTTATGATTTTAATCATGCAAAATTACGAATTAATATACTCTTAATAAAAAAAGTACAAGATTAAATCTTGTACTTTTTAAAACTAAAAACTAAATATAAACTAACTAAAACTAAATATTTTTTTATTTATATTTTTATCTAAAACTAAACGCAATTCCTGCGGATAATGTATTGTATTCTTGTAATGTATAATCTGCAAAAATCTTAAAAAAACCAAGACTTAATCTAAGCCCAAGTGTCGTTCTAAAACCACCGGCATCAAAGTCAAGATTTAAAGGGTCTGTAACAGTTTCTGTAATGGTTGGTCCGGATGCTATTGGTGTATATTCTAAATCGTATGTTCCCAACATTTTTAATGTTGAGTTACCACCACCATATCCTAGTCCGGCATAAACATTAATAATTGGAAAGTTTAACGACCCTATAGCCTGTACGGTAAATGAATTTAATTTAAATTCTGCTCTTTGGTTGTCTCCCGGTATTTCTGTACCATCCATAGTATAATTTACATTCATAGATGTATATGCCGCTAATACTGAAAGATGTAAAGGCAATTTATCTAAGGGACCTAAAATACTTGTTATTTCTTTTTTAAGACCAACACCAAACAACTTACCCTTTGCATCATCGCTTCCTACTTCTGGAACAAAACGCAACATCACATCGAATTTATAAGGTAAGCCTACACCTGCTTGTATTGCAGGAGTTGGTATGGAACCCAAAGGTAAATCATCATCAATGCCAGAAGGCATATCAAAAGAAGCGGTTACAGCCTGTCCTTGTACAATGGCATTTACATTTAATGTTGTACCATCTCCAGAACCGGCAACGGTTGGAGTTAAGGGAGATCCTGGAGCTGTTATGCTGGTTAGCCCTAAATCTGCTATACTAAAAAGCTCATCTTTTGATGGCACTTTAGAAGCATTTAGGCCAATGGTAATATCGAATCCTAATTTTTTATGAACTTTTGCGGTATGATACCATCCGCTATTCATACCATAAATTAATCCTGACATGGCAGGATTCATATAACTCTTTGCCAGTTTGTTTGCATCTTCTCCAGCAGCGAGTAAAATACTTTCCAGTTCTTGCGAACGGGACACATGTGTTACTAAAAGCAGTAAACATAGTAAGGTTAACTTTTTCATCTTTTATTAATTTAGTTGTAGCAAAAGTACAAAAAAAACCACGCTATGCAACTTTTATCGTTAAAAAATGCACTTCAACGATATTTTTATAAAAAAAGAACCCCTGACATTTACAAATATCAGGGGTCTAAATAATTTATTTTCTTGTTTATTTAAGCATCTATATTAGCATAGATGGCATTCTTTTCAATGAAATCTCTACGAGGTGGTACTTCATCTCCCATTAGCATAGAGAAAATTCTATCGGCTTCGGTACCATTATCTATTTGTACTAAACGCATGGTTCTAAATTCGGGATTCATAGTCGTATCCCAAAGTTGCTCTGCATTCATCTCTCCAAGACCTTTGTAACGCTGAATTTTTGATCCATCTCCAAATTCACTTATAATATCGTCACGCTCTTTATCAGACCATGCATATTTCTTTTTTGCACCACGCTTAACTAAATATAATGGCGGTGTAGCAATATATATATGTCCGTTTTCAATGAGTTCTTTCATATATCTAAAAAAGAACGTTAAAATTAAAGTCGCAATATGACTACCATCAATATCGGCATCACACATTATAACGACTTTGTGGTAACGTAATTTAGAAAGGTTTAATGCTTTACTATCTTCTTCGGTACCTATGGTAACACCTAGTGCTGTAAATATATTTTTAATCTCTTCGTTTTCGAATACTTTATGTTGCATGGCTTTTTCAACATTCAATATTTTTCCACGCAATGGAAGAATGGCTTGAAATGCTCTATCACGTCCTTGCTTTGCAGTTCCACCTGCCGAATCTCCCTCAACCAGGAAAACTTCACATTTTGCAGGATCTTGTTCTGAACAATCGGATAATTTCCCAGGCAACCCTCCAATAGACATCACTGTCTTACGCTGTACCATTTCACGCGCTTTTTGGGCGGCATGACGTGCTTGAGCTGCCAAAATCACTTTCTGAACAATGGTTTTTGCGTCATCTGGATGCTCTTCCAAATAATCTGTTAACATTTCAGAAACCGCCTGACTTACAGATGCAGATACTTCTCTGTTTCCTAACTTTGTTTTTGTTTGACCTTCAAATTGGGGTTCTTGTACTTTTACAGAAATAATAGCTGTTAATCCTTCACGAAAATCATCACCTGCAATATCGAATTTTAACTTATCTAACATACCGGAACCATCTGCAAACTTTTTCAAGGTATGTGTCAAACCACGTCTAAAACCCGATAAGTGTGTTCCGCCTTCATGTGTATTAATATTGTTTACATAAGAGTGTAAATTCTCTGCATATGATGTATTATAAATCATAGCTACTTCAACAGGTACACCGTTTTTTTCACCTTCAAAAGCAATAACATCTTTCATTAAAGGTTCTCGAGTGGCATCCAAATACTTAATAAATTCTTTTAAGCCTTCTTTAGAGTGGAACGTTTCGCCTTCAAATTCGCCATCTTCTTTTTTATGCCTTTTATCAACTAAATGAACTGTAATCCCTTTATTTAAATAGGCTAACTCACGTAACCTACTAGCCAGCGTATCGTAGCTATATTCTAAAGTCTGTGTAAAAATAGTAGGGTCTGGCTTAAAAGTAACGATAGTTCCTCTTTTCTCTGTGTCTCCAATCGATTTAACAGGATACATCGCTTTTCCTCGTTCATATTCCTGCTCATAGACCTTACCTCCTCTATATACGGTTGCTTTTAAATGTTCTGATAAAGCATTTACACAACTTACACCAACACCATGCAGTCCTCCAGATACTTTATAAGAATCTTTATCAAACTTCCCTCCTGCTCCAATTTTAGTCATAACAACCTCAAGTGCAGAAACACCTTCTTTTTTATGTAAGTCTACCGGAATACCACGACCATCATCTTCTGTTGTTATAGAATTATCTTCATTTATAGTTACTGTAATATTATCACAATGACCAGCAAGGGCTTCATCAATAGAATTATCAACCACCTCATATACTAAATGGTGTAAACCACGCACACCAACATCTCCAATATACATAGACGGACGCATACGTACATGCTCCATACCTTCTAAAGCTTGAATACTATCAGCCGAATAATTATGCTTATTAAACTCTTCTTTGTCTTGACTCATATTATTATCTATAGGTTAAAAAAATTTGTCTTTATCTCATAAAAAAATGACGCTAAGGCATCATTTTTTGGTTATAAACAAATATACAAAATCGCCACGCCGTTAAAAAGCATTTCAGAGACTTTATACAATAATTATCAACAATTGTTAATTTCTTAAAAATGGCTTAAATCGCCTAAAAAGTAGCTTAAAATGAATTTTGGTCGTTTTTTACACAATTGACAAGATTAGAAAACAGTAAAGTCGTTTAGAGGATAAGTTTCAACTTTGTTCAAGGTAAGTTATATCTATTTCAAACAACTATTATAATAGAAAAACCTCAAAAAAAGAAATTTGAACAAATAACAATATCATTAATTAAATCTAGTAAAAATTCACTTTTTCTGATTCATAACAACCAAACATTCTATCAAGAATGAAGCCTAAACGAATAATCATTATAAAACCAATAAATTAATTTTAAGTTTTTTATTAATTTGACAATAAAAATATTAGATAGGGAAAAATAATGTTTAGTAAATTTATTCTATATATATTTGACATCAGATAAAATTTTATGTTAATAAATAACAACAATAATAATTTCAATAATCCTAATTTTTAGGATCAGGAAGGTTATTGTTTAAAAATATATAAAGCCTTCCGGATTCGGAAGGCTTTTTTGTTAATCTAATAAATGAAACCATGAGTAAAATTATGACAGTCGACGTATTGTCGAGTATTAAAGGCGCACAACCCTCTGAGGCTGTGAGCAAATTATTTGACGTGATTAAAAATGCACAAACAACAAATAATAATCCCTTTAATAACAATCATAATAATAGTGTGTCCTTAGATAATTTGAGAGAAGATGAAGTGATTGAAAGTTCAGCTTTGGAAAAACAAATCATTAAAGATAATTTCCCGAAAGAGAAAAACGGTTATTTAGTAGTTTCTAAAGTTATAGATGCATAGTTATGGAATCTCAAATACAACAAATCCATCAGCAACTGATAGATAAGAAAATATCTTGTGTCGATCTGGTGCAAGAAAAATTAAGTGCTCTTAAAGAGAATACACATAACACTGTAAATTCCCTATTATCTGAATTGGCTTTAGAACAAGCAACTAAAGTAGATACCAAAATTGCCAACGGTGAAAACATTGGGTTACTAGAAGGTATTCCATTTGGCATTAAAGATGTGTATATGCTTCAAGGTACTTATGCAACGGCGAGTTCAGACTTGCTTAAAAATTATAAATCGGCATATACAGCTACTGCGATACAAAAATTATTGGATGCAGGCGCTATACCTATTGTTAAAGAAAACTGCGATAGTTTTGGTCACGGATCATCTAGCGAAAACACTATTTTTGGAGCTGTTAAAAATGCTGTTAACCCCGAATTAGTTGGTGGTGGTTCTAGTGGAGGATCTGCTGTAAACGTTGCTAAAGATTATACCGTTTTTTCTATTGGTGGTGATACAGGTGGTTCTGTACGTCAACCAGCAGGTTATAATAATGTATATGGTTTAAAACCAACTTACGGACGTATTTCGCGTTACGGTTTAATGGCTTATGCATCGTCTACAGATTGTGTAGGTCCCATAGCAACATCTGTTGAAGATATTCGTATTGTCTTAAATACAATGAGTGGAAAAGACACCAAAGACCAAACGACTTATACTTCGGAAAGTATTGAAGAAACAAGCATTTTAGACACGACTGGTATTAAAACCGTTGGTTACTTTAAAAACTTTATTGAAAGCGAAGCGATTGATACGCAAATTAAAGAAGACTTTTTAGCATCTATTGAAAAAATAAAAGCTAAAGGCATTCAAGTAAAAGAACTGGATTTCTTTAAATCTGATATTCTGGTTTCTACTTATTATACTTTAGCTATGGCAGAAACAGCTTCTAACCTATCTCGTTTAGACGGTACTAATTACGGGGATCGTATTGATGATAAAGACCTAAAAGAATCTTATGCCGTAACACGATCTGAGAAATTCTCTGAAGAAACCAAACGCAGAATTGTTGGTGGTAATCAAGTATTATCTCAGGGGTTTTCTGATGAAATCTATTTAAAAGGTCTGGCCTTAAGAGATGCTATTTCTGAAAATTTTGAAAAAGATTTCGAAGAAGTGGATATTATCTTATCCCCAGTTACACCAAGTATACCACCTAAAATAGGAGATAGTTTAAAAGACCCTCTAGCCATGTACTTATCTGATGCTTACACGGTAGGCTTTAGTTTAGGGCAATTGCCAACCTTAACGGTACCTCAAGGAACTCAAACTGGTTTACAGGTTACAGCAGCAAAAAATAATGATGAACTCGTTTTGAAGTTTGCTAACTTCTTAAAAGATACGATATAATGGAATTGGAACAATTAGACGCGGCATTAAAAGCCCACGAGTTAGAATTGGTAATCGGACTGGAAACTCACGTACGATTAAATACCAAAACCAAGTTGTTTTGTTCTTGCCCAAACCAGGAAATAGAAACACCAAACGAACATATATGCTCTGTTTGTACAGGACAAATGGGGGTATTACCTGCCATTAATAAAGAGGCGGTCAACAAAGCCATTTATTTTGGAAAGGCGGTAAAATCGTCTTTTGAAAACGAAATAATTTCTTGGGACAGGAAACATTACGAATACCCGGATAACCCGAAGAATATTCAAATAACACAGTTTCATAACCCCATCATACCTGACGGACAAGTCTCTTGTTTTAGAAATGACGGGTCTCAATTTACCGTTAATTTAACGCAGGTACATATAGAAGAAGATGCCGCCAAATTGATGCACGAAAAAACAGTATCGTTAGTCGATTTTAATAAAGCCGGTGTGCCACTTATTGAAATTGTAACCGAACCCTGTATTCGTCATATTGAAGATGCATCAACCTATGCGCAATACATCCAACGTATTGTTCAGAATTTAAAAATATCTGAAGCAAACCTTGAAAAAGGGGAGTTTAAATCGGATGTTTCTGTATCGCTTCGTAAAAAACACAGTTACAATTTAAACCCACGTACCGAAATTAAAAACTTAAACTCATTTAAGTTTATGGTAGAGGCTTTAAAAGAAGAAGTTGAAAAACAATTTAACTATTATATAGAGCATAAAGAATTTAGGCCAGAACAAACCACCGTTTTATGGGATGCCGAATTAAAGCAAACCAAAACCATGCGTAAAAAGGAGTTTGAAGCCGATTATCGTTTTATTTCAGAACCCGACTTACCTTTTGTTTCTATTAAAGAGGTTGTAGATACTATTCAGGTAGATACCAGCACCCTTCCTTTTGCTGTTGAATCTATTTTGATTAAAGGTGGTGTATTACCGCAAGATGCTAAATTTTTTACAGCAGATTCATTACGTTCCGAAACCTTTATTGCTATAAATAATAAGCTTAAAGACCCCTCTTTTGTTGCCAAAACATTGGTTAATAATATTGGTGCAGATGACTATGCTGATATTCATAGAATTGAACATCTTATTGAAATTTTCGAACTGTTTAGAGATGAAAAAATAACATCTGTATTGGTTCAAAATGCGATTACATCCTATCTAAAAGACAGAGATTTCGATTACAATAAGTATTTTGAAGATAATACGATTTCTGAATCTCAAATTCAAGAGGCCATTAAAAAGGTGATTTCTGAAAACGAAGCCGTAGCAAATGATATTAAAGACGGAAATCAAGGAAAAGCAGGAATACTTGTTGGTAAAGTCATTGCAATTATTGGTAAAGGTGCTTCAGGAAAAGTAATACGAGCAGAGATTCTTAACCAGTTACAAGACACAGAACCGAGCACTCAAAATTCTCCAACAACCAGCAACCAGCAACCAACAAATATTGAGTTAAACACAGTCGAAGCCCAATCTAAACAGGAAGAAGTATTACCCGATATTCCTATTGTTGTAAAAGATGAATATAGAACACATTTGATTTCAGATATTTCTGAAGAAAACATCTCTGAGAAAGTTACTTTTTCCGGATGGGTATCAAGTGTTCGTGACCATGGTGAACTTATTTTTATAGATTTAAGAGATTCTAGTAACGAAGTTTTTCAAGTACGTTTAAGCAGAGAGTCTTTTCCTAATTTAGATGAACTAGTAAAATTAAAACCAGAATCGGTTATAACAGTTACAGGAACACTAGTTCAACGTAAAGAAGATGATTATAATGCTGCTTTAAGAACAGGGAGAATAGAATTAGAAGCATACGAATTAGAGATTTTAAATCTATCTAAAACACTTCCTTTCGAGATAAAAAGAGCAACTAAAACGAATGAAACGACGCGTTTTCAATATAAATATTTAGATCACAGAAATAATGATGTTCGCAGAGTCATTATTAACCGTCATAAGGTAATTAAGTTAATGCGTGATGTTTTAGACGAACAAAATTTCTTAGAAATTGAAACGCCTATTTTAAGTGCAGGAACAGATGAAGGCGCCAGAGAGTTTATCGTCCCAACACGTAAACAGGCAGGCGCATTTTACACATTACCTCAAGCACCTCAACAATTCAAACAAATGTTGATGGTAAGTGGTTACGAAAAGTATTTCCAAATTGCACGCTGTTTTAGAGATGAAGATTCTCGTGGTGATCGACAACCGGAATTTACGCAGTTAGATATAGAAATGGCTTATGCCAGTATGCAACAAATTATAGATTTGAACACGAATATGTTCAATGATATAGTTAAGAAGATATATGGTAAAAAATGGATTTTACATCCGTTTGAAGTTCTTACCTATAAAGAGGCGATGGATAACTATGGTTGCGACAGACCCGATTTACGCTTTGGCTTACAGTTACAAGACATTACAGATATTGTAAAAGACACCACTTTTCAAGTATTTAGTAAACCTATTGATGAAGGTGGTATTGTAAAGTGTATTAAAGTATCTGCCGAAGAACAAGGAAAGAAACGTTTGTCTAAAGGACAAATAGAAAAGTTAACAGCCATCGCCCAACAACATGGTCTAGGTGGTTTAGCCTATATTATTGTTAATGAAAACGATTTGCAATCACCAATCATTAAGTTTTTAGGTGAAGATATTGCAGCAGGTATCATTAAAACTACCAATGCTCAAGTTGGCGATATTGTATTTTTCTCAGCTGCAGATTACGCGACAGCAAATAAAGCTTTGGATGCCGTTCGTCAAGAACTGGGTAGTATGTTGCGTTTAATCAATCCAAAGGAATTAAGACCAGCTTGGGTAGTAGACTTCCCTATGTTTGAAAAAACTGATGAAGACCGTTGGACATTTACCCATAACCCCTTCTCAATGCCAGCTATTTATGACATTGAAAAGCATATGAATGGTAAGGAAGAAGAAATAGGGTCGATTATAGCCCAACAATACGACCTTATCTTAAATGGTTACGAAATAGGCGGTGGTTCTGTTCGTGCTCACAAACCTGAAATATTGGAAGCAACCTATAAAAACATGGGTTACAATAAAGAAGAAATGCTTAAAAGCGTTGGTACAATGTATAAATCCTTTCATTATGGTGCACCACCACACGGCGGAATAGCTTGGGGTATTGACAGATTGATGATGATCTTAGAGAAAAAAGCATCTATTCGTGAAGTCATGGCATTCCCAAAAACAGGAACCAGTGAAGATTTATTATTTGGAGCGCCATCTTTATTATCAAATAAAAAGGTAGAAGAAATGAATGTTAAAGTTATTAAAAATAACTAACTACTTAAATGAATATTTACAAATTTCAATAACTTGCACCTATTAACCTACAATTATATTTTATGAGAATTTTAAAGCTAATATGTCTACTCTTTTTTTTCTGTGCAAATGCACAATCTAACTGGCAAACCTTCACAAATATTTCGCCCAATATTAATAATCAGCGTTATGATGATGTTTTCTTTATCGATGAAAATATTGGTTGGGCTGCAAATGGGGGTTTTGCAGCGGTTTACAAAACTATAGACGGTGGTAATACTTGGTCTGAGCAATTAAATGAAACGATTCTTGGAGGAGATTACTACTTTAGAAATATTGAATTTTTAGATGAAAATATTGGTTTTTTAGGCACATTAAACAGCGTGTTTTTTAAAACTAACGATGGCGGAACCACTTGGACAGAAGTTACCAATTTACCTACAAATCCACGAGCAATTTGTGGTCTGAATACAGTTGGTTCGTCTACAATATATGGTTGTGGCTCATATCTTGGACCTGCGTTTATTATCAAATCTACCGATAGCGGAGCCACATGGCAATTCATAGATATGTCTAGCTATGCTAGTGAGCTTGTCGAAATTTATTTTTTAACAGAAGATATAGGTTTTGTCTCTGGTCGAAGTAATAGTGGAGCAACTATTTTAAAAACAACTGATGGAGGTGTTTCTTGGACAGAAATATATAATTCCAACATTATAGGGGAATATTTATGGAAAATGCAAGTATTGGAAAGTAATACAAATGTACTTTTTGGTTCTATTGAAGCTGTATCCCCTAACCCAGGGAAATTAGTTAAATCGGTTGATGGAGGTTTAACATGGCTAAGCTACGACGCACCAGAAACCGAAATACAAGCTGTTGGTTTTATAAACGAAAACCAAGGATGGATGGGGGGACATTACACAGGTTTTTATGAAACTTTAAATGGTGGAGAATCTTGGACAAATCTAAACATTGGAAACAATCTTAATAGAATTTTTATTGTCAACTCAAATTTGGCTTATGCTAGCGGAACTTCTGTCTATAAGTTTACTGACAATTCTTTAGGTACTAAAAGAATTGATGAAAGCGGAAGAACACCTTTAAAAATTAAATTAAAAACCAATCCTGTTGAATCAATTCTTGAGTTTGATATTGAATTCGATTCGAATGATAATTTACTTATTGAATTATATGATTTAAATGCGAAATTTATAAGACAATTAGCTAGAGATAAAATTGATAATAAAACAACAAAAAAATATAAGTTTAATATTGAAAACCTCTCATCTGGCACCTATCTAATCAATCTTCATAATAATACAGGAAGAGAATCTATAAAATTCATAAAAAAATAATTTTTTTTAAATGTAAATTTTAACATCCATTAGCGACTTTTACAAAAACCTTAACACAATTTACATTTATCTTTAAACGATTCTAATCTTAAAATCTAAAAAATTATTATGAAAAAATCAACATTTATTACGACCATAGCTTTTGCTTTTGTTATACTTTTAAGTACTAATTTAAATGCTCAAGAATTTAAAGGAATAAAAGACAAAAGCCCGATGGATGCTGCTATATACAAAACCTCACGAAAGAGTCCTGCCATTGTTAAGGTTGTTTATAGTAGACCTCAACTTAAAGGTAGAGCGTTAAGCACATTAGCTCCAAACGGAAAAGTATGGAGAACAGGAGCTAATGAAGCAACCAATATTACTTTATATAAGGATATGAAAATTGGAGGAAAAGCTATTAGCGCAGGAGAGTATTCGCTTTTCACTATTCCTGGAGACAAAGAATGGACTGTTATTATAAATAAAGATATAAATGTTTGGGGGGCTTATTCTTATAATGAAACCAATGATGTTATTAGAGTTTCTGTTCCTGTGACTACAGGGAAATCATTGGAAGCTTTTACAATTGATTTTTCTAAAGATGGTACCATGTATTTAGCATGGGATACCGTTAGAATAGCTGTTCCTATGAAATAGTTTCCATTTTTTCAACTACCATAAAAAAAAGAACCTTGAAAATTTCAAGGTTCTTTTTTTTATGGTATATTCAAATATTTATGCGTTTGGAGTGATACTTTCCATTTAGGGTTAGCCATAACATAGTCCACAATTTCCGGTACAATCTTATCCCGCTTACTCCATTCTGGTTGCAAATACAAAATACAATCTTTATTAACCTTGGCAGCCTGTTCTTCTGCAAAGCGAAAATCATTTTTGTTATAAACGATAACCTTAAGCTCATTGGCCATATTATAAGCTTCCTGAGTAGGCAACTTCATTTTTTTTGGTGATAAACAAAACCAATCCCAAGTTCCAGTTACTCTATAAGCTCCAGAAGTCTCTATATGGGTTTGAAGTCCATTGTCTTTTAATAGAGTTGTTAAAATGCTCATGTCCCACATTAAAGGTTCACCTCCTGTTACAACGATAGTGTCACTATATTTTTTGGCATCCTCAACTATCTTAACCGTTTTGGTAGGTGGATGCAAATCGGCATTCCAACTTTCTTTTACATCGCACCAATGGCATCCTACATCGCACCCTCCAATACGAATAAAATATGCAGCGGTTCCTTTATGATACCCTTCACCTTGTATGGTATAAAACGCTTCCATTAAAGGTAACAGGTCACCTTTATCCACTAATAATTGAACCTCTTTTTTCATAGTTTGCAAAGATACATATTACATTCTTTTAATCGATTATTTTTTGGTTTTCAATTCTGGTTTTATACTTTTGGTTACAACTTAATTTTAAGTTTAAAAGCCCCCTTAAAATCTATCTTAAATGAATAAAAATTTATGCTTAATCGTACTAATACTTAATGGTTATTACAGTCTCTCTCAAGTAGGTATTGGTACAACAAATCCGCAAGCACAGCTTGAGGTTTCTGGCGGAAATGTCAGATTTTCTAATTATGGAACTGGTACTGTCACAGGAGTCGAAACATACCTTTTAGGTGTAGACAGTGATGGAGATATCGTTGAATCTTCCTTAAATAGTATTAATCAACCCGGACTACAATATTATACATGGGACATAGCAAATACTACAGAGCCCAATATTGATAACAAACGTACACTTGGAATCCCTACCTCTCAAGGCGTTTTTAATGGCGATTTAGACGATACTGCAAGAACCTCAATAGAACCAGACAATATTGGGTATATTCTTAATTATGTAGGTACAATAAGAGTTGAAAACACAGGTGTTTTTACATTTAACGCAAGATCTGACGATGGAAGTAGGATATATATCGATAATGTTCTGGTTGTTGAAAACTGGTCCGACCAATCCCCAGTTACAATAAGTAATAGTGTCACATTAGCACGAGGAGAACACAGAATAGAATTTTGGTATTATCAAAATACAGGAGGTGGTTTCATGCAATTTACATGGGGAACAAATCCAGACTCATATACCGTAAACTCAACTATTAATGCCAATCAATTTTTTGTTAAGTAGGAATTAAAGTTAGCAACCTTTTACAGATCGTTGTAAATCAAGTATTTTAACTTATTTTTTCCTTTTACATCGACTAATAGTACTTTATACAGCATTTTACGTAAGAAAAACAACCTGAATTCCTTTTATCGAACTTCTTATTATATCACTAAAAATGCTACTCTTAAAAGTAGCATTTTTCCTTTATACACCTGTTATTAAGTCTCTTTTTCACATAGTCTACAAAGATATATACAGCATAACCTCATCTGCTAACATTTTGATTTTCAATTCTCTTTTTATATGTTTGTTTTGGATTAATTAGAAAAATTGCTCTCAATTCTCTCTCAAACATGAAAAAAAATACATTTTCAGCATTACTGCTATGCATTAATTGCTTAATCGGCTTTTCTCAAGTTGGCATAGGTACTACAGCACCTACTGCTGAGCTTGAGATAGAAACAACAAATACAGGTATTCCTGCATTAGAACTTAACGCTCAATCTGCCCCTACTGGCACAGTTACGGGTCAAATCGCATTAATTGGAGACAGATTATATATGTATGATGCTACCAGAAGTAAATGGTTAAGCCTAGAAACAACGGCACTTCAATATGGAAAAAGTGGAGGAACTGATGATGAACGCTTAGAGTTTGCAGGTGATCTTACAAATAATGGAAGTGGGCCTAGAATGCCTTTCGACGGCACCATTGTTTATTTGACTATTGAATCATCTGGAGGTGTATCTAATAAACAGTTTGATTTAAAAATAAATGGTAGTGATGTTGGCAATAGCGGTACCGCTTCATTGGATGGTCGAATTAGTTTGTCTGGCGGGTCATTTAATTACACCGATTATAATATCGATTTTGACGCAGGCGATTATGTTACTATCGAAGCAAGAAGTAATGGTGGTGATGTAAACAACCCCGTTGCAGTTATTTGGGTAAAATGGAGACAGTAGCGTTAAAGGTATTATAAACACCTTCCCTATAAAAACCTTATTTTTTTCTTCCTTAATTTTCCTGTATTTTTATGCAAATTATAGCGAATGGATACTAAGGAGACTTTTTTTAAACATATTACCGAAGGCAATACGACTAAAGGTGATTTTATCCCAATAGGAGCAGCCATGTTAAATGGTGAAACGGTAACTGGCGCCCATGTAAAAATACCTTTAAAAACCATGAATCGCCATGGTTTAATTGCCGGAGCCACCGGTACTGGAAAAACAAAATCCTTACAAGTACTAGCCGAAAACCTAAGTGACAAAGGGATCCCTGTATTGCTTATGGATATTAAGGGTGATTTAAGTGGATTGGCACAACCTAGCCCTGGGCATCCAAAAATTGATGAACGTCATGAAAAAATAGGGCTTCCTTTTGAAGCCAAAAGTTTTCCTGTTGAAATATTAACACTCTCTGAACAAGACGGCGTGCGCTTAAGAGCCACCGTAAGTGAGTTTGGCCCTGTATTACTTTCAAGAATTTTAGATTTATCTGAAACACAATCTGGAGTTCTGGCAGTTATATTTCAATATTGCGATGACAATAAATTACCCATTCTAGATTTAAAAGATTTCAAAAAAATATTACAATACGCCACTCAAGAAGGAAAAGCAGAATTCACCGAAGCTTATGGTAGAATTTCTACAGCATCTACCGGTGCTATCTTGCGAAAAGTAGTTGAGTTAGAACAACAAGGCGCCGATCTGTTTTTTGGAGAGACCTCTTTTGATACTCAGGATTTATTGCGAATTGATGAGAACGGACGTGGTTATATCAACATTATTAGGTTAACCGATATTCAAGACAGACCTAAATTATTCTCAACATTTATGCTGAGTTTATTGGCAGAAATTTATTCAACATTTCCTGAGCAAGGTGATAGTGACAGACCTGAATTAATTTTATTTATTGATGAAGCTCATTTAATTTTTAACGAAGCATCAAAAGCATTATTAAGTCAGATTGAAAGTATTGTAAAATTAATAAGAAGTAAAGGCGTTGGTTTGTATTTTGTCACTCAAAACCCAACAGATGTACCGGAAGCCGTTTTAGGGCAACTTGGCTTAAAAGTACAACATGCGCTTAGAGCTTTTACTGCTAAAGATAGAAAAGCTATAAAATTAACCGCACAAAATTATCCAGATTCCGAATACTACGACACCACCGAAGTCTTAACATCTCTAGGTATTGGTGAAGCTTTAGTATCTGCTTTAGATGAAAAAGGTAGACCCACACCATTAGCTGCTACCATGATGCGAGCACCTATGAGCAGAATGGATGTTTTAACCGATGTGGAATTAAGTACATTACTTTCTAAATCAAAATTGGTAAAAAAATACAATAAGGATATTGATAGAGAAAGTGCTTATGAAATGCTTAATGAAAAAATAGAACTGGCTGAAGCAGAAGAAGCTAAAGAAAAAGCAAGACAAGAAAAAGAAGCTCTTAAAAAGGCGCAATCTAAAAGTCGCACAACAACACGGTCTTCCGGAAGGAGAAGTACCAGAATGAATCCTATTGTTAAAGTACTTACAAGTGCTACGTTTATAAGAAGTGTTTTTGGTATTTTGACCAAAGTCCTGAAGAAATAGTAAATTGATAATCAATATTAACCACCTCTAAATCATTTTTAATAATGTATAAATCATTTTTAGGCTTTATAATTCTTAGCCTTTTATTTTCCAATTGCAAAAAAGAGCAAGACCCTTTTGAAATTGGAAGACAACACCTTGGACTATTAACAGACTCAACACAAGTGAAAGACCTTAAAAATATTTTTATTAATGATTCTTTAGTTAAATTTATTAGTGGTGACGAATTTGCGGGTAGTAAAAACAATATAGATGTATTTGAAAAGGGAGGTAAAAAACTTTTAGTTTTAACTCCGAAACAGGTTTTAGATTCAACATCTGTTATAGAAAGCATTCAAATTATTGATCCTCGATACAAAACAGATAAGGACATATCTACTCTAAGTACTTTTAAAGATATCTCGAGCACTCATAAAATTTCAAAAATAAGCAACCTTATAAATGTTATCGTTATTTTTGTAAATGAGTTAAATGCAAGTTTTGTGGTAGATAAAAAGGAACTTCCTGCAAATCTTAGATTTAATATGGATATTAAAATAGAAGCAACGCACATTCCTGATAATGCTAAAATAAAATATTTTTTCTTAAACTGGAGTATGCATTAATGACAAATAAATGAATCCATTCTTATCGAAACTATTAATAGACCTTGCTCGTAAAAGGCTTGAAAAAAAACAAGTAAACAAGCCTGTAAGCAAAAAACAAATAGTTCCTCTGGTGAGAAGGTTTCAAGTTGAATTATCACATGCCATTAAAGAATATTTCTTTATTATAATTGGTGTTTTTTCCGCTGGATTTGGCTTAAAAGGTTTTTTACTACCAAATAAATTTATTGATGGTGGTGCCACAGGTATTTCCTTGTTATTAGAAAATGTAACATCATTAAAATTAGGATTACTACTGGTTCTCGTTAATCTCCCTTTTTTAATTCTTGCCTCCAGAACTATTGGGGTTAAATTTGCAATAAAAAGTATTGCTGCCATAACGCTTTTAGCAATCGTTGTGCACTTTGTAAATTATCCTATAGTTACTGAAGACAAATTATTAATCGCTGTTTTTGGAGGTTTCTTTTTAGGTTTCGGAATTGGTATGTCTATACGTGGCGGAAGTGTTATTGATGGCACCGAAGTCTTAGCTATATTTTTAGGCAGAAAACTGTCTTTAACTATCGGTGATGTTTTATTATTAATAAACGTCATAATATTTACTGTAGGTGCATATACCCTCTCTATTGAAACAGCACTTTATGCCATGCTTACTTATTTGGCTGCGGCAAAAACAGTAGATTTTGTGGTAGATGGTGTAGAAGAGTATGTAGGGGTTACTATTATCTCAAACAAGCATGAAGAGTTAAGGATCATGCTTACTGAAAAATTAAGACGCGCTTGTACTATATATGCTGGTAAGGGAGGTTATGGGAAACAAGGTCATAGCTACGATAAAGATATTATCTACACAGTTGTAACACGTTTAGAACTTGCCAAATTACAAACTGAGATTGATAAAATTGATAGAAATGCGTTTACTATTATGGGAGTTGTAAAAGATTTAAAAGGAGGCATGATTAAGAAGAAGCCTATGAAATGAGCAGTGTGTTCAGTGTTCAGTGTTCAGTGTTCAGTGTTCAGTGTTCAGTGTTCAGTGTTCAAAATTAAAAATTCATGAAGCAAAAAAAATATACCATTCAAAATAATCCATTTGTTGTTCCAACAAATGATGGAAAAGTAATAAAAGAACATTTTGGTTTAGCTACTAATGGAAATTCTAAAATAAGTGTAGCTCACATGAAAGCACCTGCGGGGTGGAGCGAACCGTTTCAAACACCCGAATTTGATGAATATACTTTTATAATTAAAGGAAAAAAGCAATTTATTATCGAAGATGAAACTGTTACTTTAGAAGCTGGCCAATCTATTAAAATTGAAAAAAATACCAGAGTTCAATATTCCAACCCTTTCTCAGAAACTTGTGAATATATAGCAATTTGCACACCTGCATTTTCTATAGATATGGTAAACAGAGAAAATAAATGAATAAACTCTTTATAAAAACTATTGGTGTTTATATAAACCTAATAAGTTATTTTTTACCAAAATATGCTGCGGAATTAGCGATTAAGTTATTTTCAACCCCACGAAAAGGGAGGCTTAATGAAGAAGAAAATCAGTACCTCAATACTGCTATTCAAGAAGATATAATTTATGAGAATATTTTAATAAAAACTTACTGCTGGAAGGGCAACAGCAAAACCATTCTGTTAGTGCATGGTTGGGAAAGCAATGCCTATAGATGGAAAGACTTAATCGAGATTTTAAAATCTTTAAATTACACGGTTGTTGCTCTAGATGCTCCAGGCCATGGTAATTCCAGTGAAAAATTATTTAATACTCTTATTTATTCAGAATGCATACATGCTGTAGCTAAAAAATTTGAAGTGAATACTATTGTAGGTCACTCGGTTGGTGGTACTGCAACTATTTTTTCGCAATACAAGAAACAGTTAAAATCTATTGAAAAAATAGTTCTATTAGGTGCTCCGGCAGATTTTGTCGATGTCTTTAAACGATATGAAACCATGATGGGTTACAACAAAAAAGTTTCTCATGCTATGGCCCAATATGTGTTAAGAAAATTTAACCATTTGCCAGAATATTTTTCTGCACCTAATTTCTCAAAAGAACTTAAAGCAAAAATATTAACTATTCATGACAAAAAGGATAGAATTATTCCTTACACAGATGGACTAAAATTCAAAAAAAATTACGAAAAAGTACAGTTTATTGGAACTAAAGGTTTTGGTCATGGCTTAAAAAATAACATCATTTACAATCATATTGCCGACTTCTTAAACGCGTAAAATGTTGTACTTTTGAGGCATGGAAGTACAACTAAAACGTATTAATAAATTTTTAAGTGAAGTTGGATATTGTTCACGTCGTGAAGCCGATAAACTTATCGAGGCAGGTCGTGTTACCATAAATGGTGTTATTCCAGAAATGGGTACAAAAATAGCACCGGGAGACACCGTTCATGTGGATGGTAAAGAAATAAAAAACAACAAAGAAGATTTTGTTTATCTAGCTTTTAATAAACCTGTTGGGATTGTTTGTACGACAGACACTTCTGTTGAAAAAGATAATATTATTGACTTTATAAATTATCCAAAACGCATTTTTCCAATTGGGAGATTAGATAAGCCAAGCGAAGGCTTAATTCTTTTAACCGATGATGGAGATATTGTAAATAAGATTCTTCGTGCCAGTAATAATCATGAAAAAGAATATATTGTAAAAGTAGACAAACCTATATCTCAGACATTTATAGAACGTATGTCTGGTGGTATTCCCCTAGCAGAATTGAACAGAGTGACTAAAAAATGTGTTGTCGAAAAATTAAGCACTTATCAATTTAAAATTATCTTAACTCAAGGTTTAAACAGGCAAATTCGTCGCATGTGCGAATACCTGAATTATAACGTAGAAACTCTTAAACGTGTTCGAATAATGAATATTAAAATGGATATGCCCATTGGCGAATATAGAGCATTAACAAAAGAGGAGTTTAGTGAGTTGAGTCATTTAATTAGCAATTCTACTAAAGAGTACCAAAAATCGACAAGCAGGAGGAAAAAATAAATTATTGGCTATAATCTAATTCAACACCTTCTTTTCATTAAGCTAAACCTGTAGATAGTCTCTTGGAGTACAGCGTTTTTTATAGAGATATTTTTCGGATGCAAGCGCACAACGCAACTCTTACCACACACGATGTAAACACCTCTTAATTAAATAACAATAATCTTATTGTTAATAAATGTGTTGAAAACAACTACTTTAATGTTGTATTACCCTACTAGAAAGAATTAACTTACAGTGTTTTTAAATTTCTAACAGCAATACTTTCTTTTAACCTTTAAAAAGAAAAAAATGAGAATTATTATTCTAGGCAACTATATGCCCAGACGTTGTGGTATAGCAACGTTTACTACTAACTTAGCTAATTCTATTCTAGCAGCAAATGACAAAAAAGAAACTAACAATGAAGTTCTTGTAGTCGCAATGAACGACCATGATCAAATATATGAATATCCCGATATAGTTAAATATACTATAAAGCAGCAAGAGCCTAATGATTACAATACAGCTGCTAATTTTATTAATGGCTTAAATGCCGATGTTTGTATTTTTCAGCATGAATTTGGAATTTTTGGAGGAGAAAGTGGTGTCTATGCATTAAGGTTGTTACAGCAATTAAAAATGCCAATTATTACGACATTACATACTATATTACAAACTCCTAGTTATCATGAAAAGCATATTCTTAAAAAAATAGGACATCTATCTCAAAAATTAATAGTAATGAGTCATCTGGCTATTGATTTTTTAACTACCATTTACGAAATACCTCTTCAAAAAATTGAATTT
The DNA here is from genome assembly GCF_030540835.1 of Flavivirga aquimarina. Classification (GTDB taxonomy): domain Bacteria; phylum Bacteroidota; class Bacteroidia; order Flavobacteriales; family Flavobacteriaceae; genus Flavivirga; species Flavivirga aquimarina. The sequence continues at coordinate 24,773 of NZ_JAUOEK010000163.1, forward strand.
ATCCATCATGGTGTTCCTGACTTTTCTAATGTTGAAAACACAAGTACAAAATTTAATTATTCAGGAAAAAAAGTATTAGGTACATTTGGTTTTTTAGGACGCAGCAAAGGTATTGAAACAGTTATTAATGCCTTGCCAAAAGTTGTAAACAAACACCCTAATGTTATTTATGTTGTTCTTGGGCAAACACACCCAAATGTAAAAAAACATTCTAACGAAGAGTACCGCGACTATCTTAAAGATTTAGCAGAATCCAATAATGTAGCTAATAATGTTATTTTCGAAGATGACTTTTTGGAAGAAGAAGATATAAAATCATTTCTTGTTGAATCTGATATATACATAACACCCTACTTAAATGAAGCACAAATAACCAGTGGTACAATTTGCTATGCCATTGGTGCTGGGGCATGTATTGTTTCGACTCCGTTTTGGCATGCTAAAGAACTACTTGCCGATAACAGAGGGAAAACATTTGCTTTTGGCAATAGTGATGATCTGGCAGAAACCTTATGTGATTTATTAGACAATCCAGAAAAAATTGCCCAAATAAAAGAAGCCGCTTTCAACTATGGTAAAAAATTGTATTGGAATAAAATTGGCTTACAATATATTAAAGAACTTAACAAAATAAACAATACTCCATTAATTACTCATGACGAAAAGCCTCTATCACTACCTAAGTTTAGTATGGATCATATTAAACGATTAACAGATGATATGGGTATATTAGAACATGCCAATTATTCTATCCCAGATTATAAAGAAGGGTATTGTCTTGACGATAACTCCAGAGCTTTATTACTGGTACTAATGGCTTATGAATTAGGTGTCGACAAAAACTCGATAGGTCTTGCAGATGTTTATTTGAGGTACATAAAACTAATGCAAATGGAAGATGGTTTTTTTCATAACGATATGAGTTATGAAAAGAAGTTTTTAGACGAAAAAGGCTCTGAAGACTCCTTTGGAAGAACCATATGGGCTATGGGGTACTTAATTAGATTGGCTCCAAACGATAGTCATTTTCAATTTGCGAAAGATACCTTCTTTAAAGCTTATCATCATTTTGAAAAAATCACATCCATAAGAGCTATTGCAAGCATTATAATAGGGTTTTGTCACTTTTTAAAACGTTACCCGGATAACGAAAACATTATACATTTAATGAACTCGCTAACATACAAGTTATTAAACCAATATAAAGATGAGAGTGATAACGAATGGAAATGGTTCGAACCTATTTTATGTTATGATAACGCTATAATACCCTTAGCGCTATGGCATGCATACGACCGAATAAAGGATAAAGAAATTTTTGATGTAGCGAGTAAAAGCACCGATTTTCTAGACAAAGAAACTTATAAAAAAGATAGAATTTCTTTAGTAGGAAACACATGGTATTATAAAGGCAAAAAAAGACCTGCACAAGGTCAACAACCTATTAATGCCATGGCCATGATAATGATGTATAGTAAAGCTTTTGAAGTTACTAAAGAAATTAAATATCATGAAAGAATGCTTGTAGCATTTAGTTGGTTTACGGGTAACAATGATTTATTTATCCCTTTATATGACGAAGAGTCTAAAGGTTGTTGTGATGGTTTAGAAACACATTGTGTAAATAGAAATCAAGGTGCAGAAAGCACAATTTCTTATTTATTATCTTATTTAACGGTATGGAGTAGCAAACAAGCCATACTAAAAGCGTCTCAAAATTTATTGACAGAAGACGAAATATTAACAACTTAAGTGAGTAAACAAATTATAAAACATGTGTTCTTTATGGAGTCTTTTAAACTCACTTAATTTTCCAGTTGTAGTTAGTTTATTAGATACTATCTAAATATATTTTTTAATCGTAGTCTCAATAAGTCCTTTTGTACTGGTTTGGGCAAATATTCGGCAGCACCTAATTGTAACCCTTTTATCTCATCTGCTTCACTATTGTATGAACTAAGAAATACAACTGGTATTTTTATAGATTCGCTTTTTATAAACTCCAGTAATTGATAGCCATTAAAATTTGGCATTTCTATATCAGAGAGTATTAAATCGTACGTGCTTTTTCCAATAGCAACTAAAGCCTGAACGCCATCTGTTACCTCATCGACTAAATACCCATCTCCAATAAGCATTTGGCTTACCATAGCCAGATTAGTTTTATCATCATCTACCAATAATATTCGCTTAACATTATTTAACGGAGTACCTTTTTTTCCTTTGTCGCTATATACCATATTATCAAACACCTCCTGTAAGGAAACATAAGCAAACCCACTACTGGTATCACTCATAGCATAAGGAATAATAATACTATCATTGTTTATTATAGAACCGCAAGAGTAAACAACATTTGGCACATAACCTTCTCTTTCCTTTTCATTAGCAACCAACAAAGGATTATCCAATTGAGCCAATACTTTTGCAGGATTATTTAAATCTAATAAAATAGCACCTAAAACGTATCTACGCATGGCGCCCACTCCATGTGTAATAACCAGCCAGCCTTTACTTGTTTCTATGGCCGAACCAGAATTCCCTAATTGTACAAACTCCCATGGATATTCGGGTTCTTGAAGTAATATTGGATCGTTATCCCAATTATTTACTTGGTCGCTATACATGATAAAATTATTTTCTCCATCTTGTCTTGATAGCATAGCATATTGCCCATTCACTTTTCTAGGAAATAAAGCCATTCCTTTATTCTGTGCATGTTTTCCATAAATAGGCATCACTGTAAACGTATAAAAATCTGTTGTTTCTATAAGTTGAGGCATTATTACAAAACCATTATAAGCGGTATAGGTTGCATAATATTTTACGTCTCCATTGTCTTCTATGAACTTCACAAATCTGGCATCTTCCAACCCATTGCTTTCAGCATCTGTTACTGGAAAAATAACACGCTCGCTTATAGCCGTGTCTAAAGAAAAACTAATTTTATATTGAGCGTTTGCTATAAATTTAATAGCATGAAGTACTTTATTATTTTCTACCGTTATTTCATGATTATTTTCAAACTCAGTTATATTTTTAATTAACTCTCTAAAGAGAAACGTTTCATTTAGATTTCCTATTATTTTTTCAACTACTTCTGTATTATCAAATTTCATGTCTTGCAACTTATGTACAAAGTCTGATTTTTTATATTCATGTAGCTGTATGGTTTCGGCAATATCGACTAATTTGCTCACCGGGCTAAATTCCAATTTATTGCTTTTATCTAAAATCGCTCCCCTAAAAACAATCGACGACACATGTCCTTCTCCAGTTGCTCTAAAGCTAACAATAACCCTTTTTTGTCCTTCTTCTAAATGTGACTGGTCTGGATCTTCAACCATTGAAGGATTAAAAAACGCGGCCGATTCTATGGAGTATTCATGTGTAAAATAAGCCCCAATTAGCAATTTTATTTCTTTAGAAATATTGGCTGGATCTATCTCTAATTCTGGAAATAAAAAAGTGACTCTTTCGTAATGTTTTAAGAGTATGCGAGTTATATTTCGGTGTCGGTTACTAAAATCTCTTAGTGTTTGATTCAATACTTGAGAAGCAACTCCCTTTGGCATTGCTATAACTCTTTTTATTATTTTTTTTGCCCGTTCTTCACCTCCTGGCATAAAAAATCGAATGATTACTCTTTTAGGGTCTGGGGTAAAAAAAACTTTAAGCCTATTGATATTTATTGCCATACAGTATGAGTATTTACTTATAATACGTAGGACAATATAACAATTATTATTTTACTAATAACTATTTTATAATTTATAAATTTAGTTTAAAACTAAACCACTCCTATGGGCTGGAAGTCCATAGGTTCGTTTTGGCAGACTGAAAGTCTGCTTCGTGAAATATGGTAAAACTGAATTCGTGTGAATTCGTGAAACCTGCCAGCCGGCAGGCTGGTTCGTGTCAAAAGTTTTTAGAAGCTGAAAGCGACATA
>NZ_JAUOEK010000164.1 GCF_030540835.1 Flavivirga aquimarina
AACGATTGTTCTCCTATAGTGTACATCCCCGATGTCAATTTTAAAAACGCTTTGCTGTCCAACACAGCCATAAACCCCAATAACGATACAGAAATAAGTTATAATGAAGCGGCCGCTTTTACAGGAACAATGGATGTTTCATCTAAAAACATAGCAGATCTAACAGGTATTGAGGCTTTTGTTAATATTACATATTTAAGTTGTTGGAATAATAATTTAACAAGTTTAGATGTCTCTGCCAATACAGCTTTAACATTTTTAAGTTGCGGTGGCAATTCTTTAACAAGTTTAGATGTCTCTGCTAATACAGCTTTAACAACTTTATATTGTTACGATAATGCTTTAACAAGTTTAGATGTCTCTGCAAATACAGCTTTAAAAAGTTTACTGTGTAACAATACTGCTTTAACAAGTTTAGATGTCTCTGCAAATACAGCTTTAACAATTTTACTGTGTCACAATAATGCTTTAACAAGATTAGATGTCTCTGCTAATACATATTTACAATATTTATATTGTTACGATAATGCTTTAACAAGTTTAGATGTCTCTGCAAATACAGCTTTAAAAAGTTTACTGTGTAACAATAATGCTTTAACAAGTTTAGATGTCTCTGCTAATACAGCTTTAACAAGGTTAGATTGTTACAGTACTGCTTTAACAAGTTTAGATGTCTCTGCCAATACAGCTTTAATATTTTTACTGTGTCACAATAATGCTTTAACAAGTTTAGATGTCTCTGCCAATACAGCTTTAAAAAGTTTACACTGTCACAATAGTGCTTTAACAAGTTTAGATGTCTCTGCCAATACAGCTTTAACAACTTTATATTGTTATAATAATGATCTAACAAGCTTGGATGTATCAAACAACACTGCTTTAACAAGTTTATATTGTTATGGTAATGATTTAACATACTTAAATGTAGCCAATGGTAATAATACGAATTTGAATTATTTTATAGGCACAGACAACCCCAACCTAAGCTGTATACAAGTGGATAATGTGGCTTATAGCAACGCCAACTGGGCAAATAATATAGATGCTACCGCAAGTTTTAGTACCAATTGTGGCACAGGAAAAGCTACCAAAACTAAAACAAATGTTGATGTTGCTACAGTTATTGATAGTAGTCTTGATAATGAATTATTATTTAATGAAACCATACGCATAAGCCCCAACCCCGTGGTAAATACATTAAGTATTGTAACACCATCTGGTTTTCAATTAAAAGAAGCCAAAGTTTATAACCTATTAGGGAAAGCATTATTGAGCTCTTTTAATAACAAAATAGATGCCAGTAGTTTACCAACTGGAATGTATATAGTAAAAGTAGAAAGCACCGATGGGAAAATTCAAACCAAAAAAATTATAAAAGAATAATACCAATTTTAAATTAAAACAAACTTAGAATAGGTATAACATCCGTATTGTTCTTACAACAAAAATCCAAACAGGTGCCCAACAAGCACTGGTTTGGTTTTTTTTGATAAGTCTCCTTGGAGCGACCTGTGTTCAAGACAAGCTAAAGTCGAGACCTTTTAAAAAACCTCTCGACTTTAGTTAATACTGAGCGCCCGCCTGCCGGACAATGGCATTAAGTTAAGACTAAAATGTCAGTCTGAGCGTAGTCGAAGACCTTATAAACCTTAGTTTTTAAAAGCATTTCGTTAAGCTTCGCTAGGTATCTTCAATATAAAATACATTTTATATTTCGATAATGCTCGAGGAGACATTACGTCGTTATATCCGCTTGAGAATTTTTTTGGTCTCCGGTCTCAACTAAACACAAGATGCATAAAAAAGGCAATCTTATCCATCTTTGAGTCGTTTTTTGGTAGTTTGGTAATAATACTTTAACTCATATTTAAAAAGCCAAGAAAGTCTCTTAATTTTCGATAAGCTACTTTTTTATGATCCTTGACCGTATTGATGGATATAGATAACTCATCTGCTATCTCATTATTGGTATAGTCTTCGATACTCAATCTAATAACCTGAGCCGCCTTTTCTGGCAGCTTACTAATGGCTTTATCTATAACAGCTGTGGTTTCTATAACGACGGCTTCAGGCATATAAGAATCTTCTGTTTCAAAAGCTTCCAGATTTGTAAGCTCATAACGTTCTGTTACTTTATACTGTTTACTTTTTAAATAATTGATACATTTATTTTTAACAGCTAAATAAAAAAAACCTATGGCATGGTTTTCATTTTTAAAAGCAATGTTATCTTCCCATACTTTAACAAAAACCTCCTGAACGAAGTCTTTTGAGGTATCCAAATCATTGAGGTACTTGTACCCAAACACACATAATTGTGGATATAAACTCTCGAAAAACTGTTTATAACTCTTATTATTAAACTCCTTTTTCTTCCCGCTCATAATTTTAAATTAAGGTGTTTTCGGGTTTATTCTCTGGGGTGTTTACAATCGCATTAGCTTTAATACAAGATTCTATATGTTTCGCTACAGTATAAACACAAATCCATTTTCTGTTGTCTCTTTTTTCGTTATGGTATTTGGCAGGAAAGCGAGCAAAGAATAGATCAAATTCTTTCTCCATTAATAAATGAGTACCCGTATGGTATTTTAAATCTGCTAAAAGAATTCCAAATATTTTCAAGCCCAGTTTACAATGTTTTTTTACGTTTTCTTTAAGGGATGTTTGATTAATTATTAGCGTAAGGGAATTTGAAAGGGCATTGTGCGTTAAAATCAAAATTTCGCGAGAATCATTAACATTGTTTTTTTCCATGGATTCGGTTTTTTTAGATTTTCCTTTATCCTTGTGATTGCTCATCACAAGTCCACTTTAAATAAAAAATGGCATATAACTATTTAAAGTTATAAATGCTTGTTTTATAATATTTTACAGCGTTTAAGTTTCCTTAAAAATGAGATAGCACTCCATTAAGGCCTTAATGAGTGGAAACAAAAAGGCGTGGAACTCAGCTTACTGCCTTAGAGGTACTGGTATACCGAGGAACAATAAGTGAGCCCACGCCCATAGATAGACGTGAGCATATTACTTATCATTTCGTTCCTTTAAAATTACCAGTTTTCTAAGACGAAATTCAAAGCGAATGCTTCAATATTTTGATTTGAAGAATCGCAAAATTACATTATTAATGTAATTCTTGCTCAAATATATAAAATTAAAATCAATAATGGTATATAGTCCATTGATAAGTTTGAAAAAAATGACTGAATTTGTATATGTCGAAAGATAACTTATTAGAAATAGAGAAATATGTAATTTTCCAAGTTAGAGAAGAGAGGGAAGCTCGTAATATTACTCAAGAGGAACTATCAAACAAATTAGGTAAAAACAGTTCATATATAGCCCATATTGAAGCCCCTTCAAAAAAAGCAAAATACAATATTTCCATTCTAAATGAAATTGCCAAAATATTTGATTGTTCTATAAAAGACTTTTTTCCAGAAAAACCAATTTAATGATAATCTTGATAGTCTTTTGAAAGATGATCAAGTATAACTATAAATTAGATTATTTTTATAAATGTGGGAAAAATAAAAACCCCGCTTCGCAAAGTCTCCCGACTTTGAGGTCATTATAATTCCAATAATATACATATAAAACGTTTATTTTCAATATTGATTATATTTTGTAATTGATTGATTTTTTTTTAAAGCATCTGTTACCAGTTCTCATTTAGAATGGCTCAAATTATGGACTGGAAGTCCATAGGTTCGTTTTGGCAGACAGAAAGTCTGCTTCGTGAAATATGGTAAAACTGAATTCGTGTGAATTCGTGAAACTTGTCAGCCGGCAGGCTAGTTCGTGTCTAAAATTTTTAGAAGCTAAAAGCGACATGCACTAAAGTACATAGTTTTAACTACAGTTGATATCAATAAAAAGCAGCTATTTTTTGTTTAGGCAAAAAAGAAAATGCAGTCATCATAGCCTTAGTTACGATTACATTTTATTTTGAAGTATAAGCGAAAAAGAGCAAATTTTAATGGGTCATTTTAGGTTGGAAATGGTATAAGCATATGCCTATGGGTCCTACGGGTAACCCAGTGCCATCCCGAACCGCTAATAGTAATCTCCTCCTTGTCATTTCTGTGCGGTTACAGAGCGTCCCGCACTAGCGCGTAGCCCAAAAAATACCTGCAGAAAAACAGAAACGCAAGCCCAAATAATCACCACCTCATGAGGCGAATTCCCTCTCACAACCACCAGAACCAGTTTAATAAAATCCCTTACATCTATAAATTCATCCCTCATTTAATAGAGTTAAGCACAATTTTTAAAATAACTATAATATATGATTTAATGTTGTTGATTGATGATATTAGACTTTAATAAAAACACTTTAAATCTATGAAACAAAAGAACTATTTAAAGAAATTATACATACTTCTCTTAGCCTTAGTATGTATATCTGTTGTAGCTCAAAACGACAACGCTTTACATTTTAATCAAGTCCCATATATAATAGGAGACCATTTTTCTTATATAATAGGAGACCATTTTTCTTTACCTAATGGAAATAATGAATTTACCTTAGAGGTATGGGTGAAATTCCCAGAATTAGGTGGTAGGTTAGCTATAGCAAGTTGGGCTAATGATGCGGCTGGTGATGCAGATAAATATTCATATGAGTTTAATATTGAAAAAGGACGACTTCTATACGCAGAATGGGATCCAGTTCAAGGTTGGACAGATCATCATGCTCCAGCGAACACGACCATGAATAATGATACATGGCATCATGTTGCCTTTGTTAGGAAAGCATATCCTGGTGATGACTCAACCGATAATAATATATTTTTATATGTTGATGGAGTTGAGGCATATAGCGTAAAGGGTTTAGATACTAGCGATTTTGTGACCGATTACTTTACAATAGGTGCATTTAAAATTTTTAGTGGCGCCTATCAGCATTATTTTCCAGGTGCCATGGATGAGTTAAGAGTTTGGAACTATGCAAAAACTCAAAATGAGATTCGAGGGCAGATGATCTCAAAATTAGATGGTAGCGAAAACAACTTTGGTAACTTATTGGCTTATTATCCTTTTGACGAAGGTGTAGCTGGTGGAGATAACACCTTAATAACTCAGGTAGTGGATGCGTCAGGGAATAATCATAACGGTACATTGGTGGGTTTTGAGTTAGATGGTGAAACTTCTAATTTTGTAGAAACTGAAGATTATACTACCCTGCCACAAGGCTCTTTCATTACTACTTGGGAGGTTGATGAAACAACAGGTTTAGAGATTATCATACCTATTGATGGTAGTTATACTTACAACTATACCGTAGATTGGGGAGATGGCAACAGCACCACTGAAAATGCCGCCGCCACCCATACTTATCAGAGTGCAGGCACCTATACCGTTACCATTAGTGGCGATTTTCCAGCCATTTATTTTAACAACGCAAATGATGCAAACATAGAGAAAATACGTACCGTAGAGCAGTGGGGCTTTATAGAATGGGAAAGCATGGCGAATGCCTTTAAAGGGTGCTCCAAGATGAACGTAACGGCCAAGGATGCCCCCAATTTGGCAAATGTCACCGATATGAGTTCCATGTTCAATAGGGCTCAATCACTCACCGGGACAGAGACCGATTTCAACAGCTGGGATATGAGCAATGTCAACAGTATGTCCCACATGTTTTATGGGGCCACTAATTTCAACCCTGACTACATCGGCGATTGGGACGTAAGCAACGTTACCGATATGGGGGCCATGTTCGATGGTGCGAGTGCCTTTACAGGTGGCGGCATCGGCGACTGGGCGGAAAAGACGGCCGAAGTGAAACAAATGATTTTTATGTTCGCTGGAGCCATTAAGTTCAATACGGACATTGGTGATTGGGATGTGGGCAGAGTCACCAACATGAGGGGCATGTTCCAGAATGCGTTGTTCTTTACAGGGGAGAACATGGACAAGTGGAAGACAGGCAATGTGGAAACAATGCGTTTCATGTTCCACAATACCCCGTCCTTTAATGGGGACATCAGCGATTGGAACGTGGGGAACGTCCAAAGCATGTATTTTATGTTTCAGGGAGCCAGTGCCTTTAACCGGGACATCAGTAACTGGGATGTCAGCAAGGTCACCACCATGAAGGGCATGTTTGCCAATGCGACATTAGTTCTGGTTAGTGGCACTGAAATATTTAATATCGCCGGACCCAATGATAATATACGTACGATCTTCAATCAGGATCTGAGCGATTGGGCGGAAAGGATGGGCAATGTAACGGACATGTCCGGCATGTTCTACAATGCCACAGCCTTTGACCAAGATCTGGGCAGTTGGGACATAGGCCAGGTGACCAATATGGAGTTGATGTTGGACTTGAGCGGGATGTCGGCAACGAACTATGGGGCCACCTTGGAAGGATGGGCCGATGCAAGCAATACCCCCACGGACATTACGCTGGGCGCGGAAAATTTGATATATGACTGTGAGGGGTATGCCCACAGACAAGAGCTGATTGATACCTATAGTTGGACGTTCGAAGGAGATGCCCTGGGGGACGACCTGGCCCCGGAGCTCACCGTGACCGATCACACCATATATCTGGAAGGGGGCACGGGCACGCTCAACTTGGATGATCTGGACTATAGCGCCGTGGACAACTGCACCGAAGAAGGAAAGCTGGAATACAGTTTTGAAGCTTTTGAAGCCGAAAGTATTGTAACGACCAAGGAGTATACCCTTGACCATTTGGGGGACAATACAGAGACCCTGTACGTGAGAGATGCCCTTGGCAATGTGGCCAGTGCGGCCCTTACGGTAACGGTGGCCAGCCCAACGGATATCCTTTCCTTCACCCTTAACGGGCAGATTATGGATTCGGAGATCGACTATGTTGCCCATACCATAAATATCATAATGCCCTATGGCACGGACCTGGACGGACTTGTGCCCACGATCACCATTCCCGATGGCTCTCGCATCGGTCCGGCAAGCGGGGAGGTGGGGGACTTTTCGGAGGTCTTTGTGGCCTATGAGGTCCTCGGCGTTGCCCAAGGTAATTTTGTCCAACAGGATTGGATCGTGACAGTGACCACCGCGGACGCCTCCAGCATTGTGACCGATATCCTCAGCTTTACCATTGACGGGCAAAATGGGGACACGGCCATTGACCATGATGCCCATACCGTGGCTATTGAAATGCCTTTGGGAACTGATCTTAGCGGTCTCGTGCCCACAATTACCCTGCCCGAAGGGGCCACCATAGATCCGGCAAGCGGTGTTGCCCAGAACTTTACCAATACGGTAAACTACACGGTGACCGCGGGGGACACCACCACCGAACAGGAGTGGACGGTCAATGTAACGGAGGGCGGGGCCTGTATGGTCTTCGCCGTTGCTCAGGACATTACTGTGGAGTTAGATGCTAATGGATTTGCATCTATTACCGCTGATGATATCGATAATGGTTCCGGAGCTGGCTGTAACAATGTTACTTTAAGTTTAGACAGAACAGATTTTAGCTGTGCCGATGTGGGCACGCCTGTAACCATTACGCTTACTGTTACAGACGAAAATAATAACTCAGATACGGCAACAGCCCAGGTAACCGTAGAAGATGTTGTAGGGCCAACGGTGGTAACTCAAGATATTACCGTAGCATTGGATGCCAATGGGCAAGCGACCATTTCTGCTCAAGAGATAGACAATGGCTCTTTTGATGCTTGTGGCGGTATTGACAGCATGTTCTTGGATATTATGACCTTCTCAGAACTGGGCAATGTAGCCGTAACACTTACGGTAATCAATACTGCAGGGGACCCAGCAACAGGAACAGCTATAGTTACGATAACAGCTAGAGGTACCGAGGTTGTAGCACCAGGTGGTTTCTCCCCTAACGGAGATGGCATTGGAGATACTTGGGTGGTAGAAAACATAGCGGATTATCCAAGCAATACCGTTCAGGTATTCAACCAATGGGGAGAACCAGTGTATGAAGCCAATGGTTATCGAAATGACTGGAATGGGGTCTCCAATAAAACCAGCAATAGCATT
>NZ_JAUOEK010000165.1 GCF_030540835.1 Flavivirga aquimarina
GAAATTTGAATAAAATCTGGGGAAGGGTTTGGATATAACTTTATATTGGATACTTCTATGTTTTCATTTATTGAAAGTGTACCTAAGTTGAGCTTAGAAATTCTGTTACCAGAAATTTCAGCAATATACAAGTCATCTCCATTTAATATCATTCCAACTGGACCATCTAATCCTGTTACTACATCTTCTGCTGTTGGTATAGCTACATTAATGTCTATTTTAGAGATTTTGTTACCATCTAATTCAGCAATAAATAAATCATCTCCATTAAGTACCATTCCAGCAGGCTCGTT
>NZ_JAUOEK010000166.1 GCF_030540835.1 Flavivirga aquimarina
CATAGTAGTATGCGCTTGGATATACTCTATTTTTTAGGTTATGATATAGATGAGGAACTGCCCTGGCACTCTACGATAAGCCGTACCCGACAATTATATCCAGAAACTGTCTTTGAAGACGTTTTTACTAGAGTACTTGCAATGTGTGTAGAAAAGGGAATGGTCAGCGGTCACACCCAGGCCATAGACTCTGCACCAGTAAAAGCCAATGCTTCGATGGAGACTTTAGAGCTTAAAGTTCCAAAAGAAGATCTAGAAGCTCATTTGCATCAAATCCGTCATATCAGTGCTATGGATAAAGAACCGGCAGGGATATAAGGAAATCAAGACATAATAAAGCGCCCAAGGCCCAACAAGAAATAA
>NZ_JAUOEK010000055.1 GCF_030540835.1 Flavivirga aquimarina
TATGTCGCTTTCAGCTTCTAAAAACTTTTGACACGAACCAGCCTGCCGGCTGGCAGGTTTCACGAATTCACACGAATTCAGTTTTACCATATTTCACGAAGCAGACTTTCAGTCTGCCAAAACGAACCTATGGACTTCCAGTCCATAGGAGTGGTTTAGTTATAGAATTTGTCTCGTCCTAAAAATAGTGTTACACAAAACCCAAGTGTAATTTAATTTCTAATAAAACTTAGTCGCTACTTCCAAAGTGTTTCATTTCTTGTAAAGGTTCTAAAGTTTCTTCGTTTTGCCATGTAGATTTTTCAAAAGTATTTAACAAGGTAAACGGTACCATTTTTTCCTGTTTTATTGCAGCAAACGTTTCTAAAGTGATATCACTAGAATCGGTAAAAAGTAATTCCTCTTTATTGCGGGTATTCCCTTCAATGTTAAAGTCCATACCAATCTTATTTTTTTGCGGGCTATTTTCAATAAACTTTAAACCTCTGTTTACGTAAAAATAGACACCCTTTGTTCTTTTAATATATTTAGGTTGGTATGTATCCTCACTGTTTTTTTCATAGATACACATACCCTCGCTAACATTTTCAATAAACTTGACTCCCAATACTAGTTTTAAGTTCACCTTTTTACCGTATCTCGACCCGTAATATTTATAATCTACTTTGGTAACAGCATAATCTTCATCCGAAATGTATAATGTGCCTGTGTATTTGGCCTTGCTTTTTCTGGGTTTATAACCTATAATATAGGTGAGGTTACCATTATTAAAAGCGGCATCTATATATGTATAATCGTATAATTTGGAATTTAAAACGTTTCTTAAAAAAGAATTACTGGTAAACATGGCATTACGTAATAGCGATCCCGTTGTGTTATTTAGAAAAGATACATCATATTCGTTTTTCATCTTTTCTTTAAAATCCTGATTTCTAATTGATAATGAATCTGTAACTTTAAATAATCCCGTTTTTACCTTATAGGTTTTCATGGTATCAATATACTTTAAAGTTAAAGCTTGTGCTTTTTCCTGTACAGCATCGATAGAAAAATCATTCTTATGGTCAAAAAGTTTAGTGGCTTTATTAACGACTAGTTTGCTGCTATCTCCATCCAAACTCATTAATGTCCCCTTAAAGTCGGAAAAATGAATGATATTACTAGATATAATATGATTTGAGAGCGAGTCCATACTTTTATTAGCTTTCGCCATGTTTTTAGAACTTACATGAGAAGCCTTTTCAATATCAAAGTCCAAACTTTTAAAATCAGCATAATCAGTACTTCTATAAAAGACATCGTATTTATGAAGGTTGATATTGTAGTTTTTATCAAGCTTAGCATTTACTCTGGTAATAATAGAATCGACATTTGGCCTTCTGTTGCTAACATAAACTTCATTAAGTTGGTTAATGGCAGCTTCCAGCGGAATTATAAACTTTAAAGCTTTAATAGCATCTGTATTAAGCTCTTTGTTTTGATATCCCATACAGGAAATCGTAACGGTTTTGTTTTGAATATCTTCTAAATTCAAACTAAAGTAGCCTTCTTCGTTAGAAATAACACCGCTATATTTACCTGTTTTTATTGTGGCATACGGTATGGGAGTTTTATCTTTATTATCGACTAATCTAGCTGTAATGTTTTGAGAATTAACATAAAAGCCGATCAATAAGAAAATAGTAAGTAAGATTATTTTTTTCATAGCTGACAGGTTACATAAAATAAACGATTAGACTACAATAATGTTACATGTAAAATTTCAATAAAATTTATTTATTTACTCAAAAGTAAACATATATTAAATCGTAAGAAAAATATTCATTAAAATAATGCTTAAAGAAATTATGAGTTCATAATATAAAATTATAAAATACTCATAATATAATATATCTTTGCACTCGCTAAATATAACATCCTTTTAATTCTTAAATTATAAACGGAGTTAAATGATAGTTATAAATATTAATTAAAATAACCCATATACGCACTTTCCTAAGGAAAGAGCCAAGAATAGGATTATGAAAGCAGGAATTGTAGGATTACCAAACGTAGGAAAGTCAACGTTATTTAATTGTTTATCAAATGCCAAAGCGCAAAGTGCAAACTTTCCGTTTTGTACAATAGAACCTAATATTGGGGTTGTAAATGTACCAGATCCACGTTTAGAAAAATTAGAAGAGTTAGTTAATCCAGAGCGAGTACAACCAGCTACCGTAGAGATTGTAGATATTGCCGGATTGGTGAAAGGAGCGAGTAAAGGAGAAGGGTTAGGGAACCAGTTTTTAGCAAATATTAGGGAAACCGATGCTATTCTACACGTATTGCGTTGTTTTGATAACGATAATATTGTACATGTCGATGGAAATGTAAATCCAATACGAGATAAGGAAACTATCGATATGGAATTACAACTTAAAGATCTGGAAACAGCAGAAAAGAAGTTAGATAAAGTAAAACGAGCCGCTAAAACCGGAAATAAAGACGCACAAAAAGAAGAAGCGGTACTATTAACCATAAAAGCAGGTTTAGAGGCAGGAACATCGGTTCGTGCTTTAGAATTTAGTGAAGATGATTACAGAGATTTTGTGAAACCATCTCAGTTTATTACCGATAAACCCGTTATGTATGTTTGTAACGTAGATGAAGGAGCTGCCGTTTCTGGTAATACTTATGTAGAAGAAGTAAAAGAAGCTGTAAAAGACGAAAAAGCTGAGGTTTTAGTATTGGCTGTTGGTACAGAAGCAGATATTAATGAATTGGATGATTATGAGGAACGCCAAATGTTCTTACAAGATATAGGACTGGAAGAACCGGGATCTGCCAAATTAATTCGTTCTGCTTACAAATTATTAAATCAGCAAACCTATTTTACAGCAGGAGTAAAAGAAGTTCGTGCTTGGACAGTAGATATAGGAGCCAGTGCGCCACAAGCAGCAGGTGTAATACATACCGATTTTGAAAAAGGCTTTATTCGTGCCGAGGTGATTGCTTATGATGATTATGTCTCTTTTGGTAGTGAAGCAAAAGTGAAAGAGGCCGGAAAAATGCGGGTAGAAGGTAAAAATTACATTGTTAAAGATGGCGATGTGATGCACTTCCTATTTAACGTATAGGTTTTTTGAGAGTTAGAAGCAGGAAGTTAGGAGTTGTTTTTGACCAATGACCATAGACTAGCCCTTCTACTTACTGAACACCGAACACTGTTAACTGAACACAGAACAGTAATTTCAGGAACATTCATTCTGGGCTTTTTTAAGTGTAAGAATCTGTTATTAAACTTAATTTCCCATGCCAGTAATAATAATCGAAACCAAAATTAATGCAGATATTAAGATTTGTTTCGATTTATCACGGAATATTGATTTCCATAAAGAATCATTAAAGCATTCCAATGAAAAAGCTATAGCAGGAAAAACATCTGGTTTAATCGAGCTAGGAGAATGGGTTACTTGGGAAGCAGTTCATTTTGGGATTAAACAAAAACTTACTTCTAAAATCACTGAGCTTAAATCTCCAAGCTTTTTTGTAGATGAAATGGTATCTGGAGCTTTTAAATCATTTCGTCATGAACATCATTTCAAAAAAAGTAGAGATAAAACTATAATGATAGATAAGTTCTTTTATAAATCGCCTTTTGGAATTCTTGGTCAATTTGTAGACTGGCTATTTCTTAAAAAATATGTGTACAACCTCTTAAAAACGAGAAATATGTTTTTAAAAGAGAAGGCAGAAGCTATTTTTTAATCCAGTATCCACTGCTTACAGAACACCGAACACTGCCAACTGAACACTATTCCACACCCAATATCAATTTAAATTCCTGAGAAGGAGTATCATCGGTTTTTATTGAAAAAGACTGCTCGATATTGTTTTTAATATGACTAACCATAACCTTATAATCAGTATTCTTTTTTAGTTTTATTTTTAAAAACTTATTCATATCATCCGTAGCACTTGGAGAATACCCAAAATTAACCCTTTTATCATCCTTAAAAACTTCAACACGACAGTCTAATCTCGAATCACTATTCGCAAGATTATTGTCTTTAAATATCGCAAAACTTGTTATTAGTTCATCATCGGCAAGTTTACTGTTTTCCAAAGACTTTTCATATAAATCTATATACCGCTGTGTTACGTTTACACCATAGATATAAGGTTTGTCATTTACATCATATTTTTCTTTAGCACGTGTATATCTTTTTCTTAATTTAGGAGGAATGTTGGTCGTATCCATTTTGTACATTAAATGTTTTACAGCCCGTCCCGCATAATAATACTGACCTGTTGGCTTGTAAGAAACCGCATAAATCCAATGCAATGGGTTATTAGGGTCTGCTTTTCCAGCATTAGCTAAAAACCAGGCTTTATTAAGGTCTTCGGGATAATATTCTATAAATTTCCATTCATTATCAATAAAAACTTCAGCCCAAGTATGGTTACCTTTCATATTAGTCCACATAGGCGTTCCGGCTAATCTTGATGGAATCCCTACAGAACGAAACGCATCCGTTAAAATAATAGATAAGCCCGTACAAGTTGCCATATTTTCTGCCATAGCTTCTTTTGGACTAGAATCTACGATAGAACGTTTCACATTGTATTCAACATTCACCTCATTTTTAATAGGTTTTGCAATAGCCAAAATAGCATCCTTTAAACTGGTTTTATCTTCGACATATTTTGAAAAACGTTCGTAAAAATCTTTTCGCCATGGGTCTCGTGTTTCAGCAACATTTGTATAGGGCAGCACTTCATTAAAAAAGATAGAATCTGGTAAGGCTTTGCACCAAGGATATTTTTCTCTTGCTTTATAGGCATACGCTGCATTTTCTAAAAGAAAAGAAGCAGATAAGGTTGTTAAATCTCTTTCTGGCATATAACTAATAAGAAAAGCTAAACCTTCTTTTTGATTTTTAGGGGCATCGGTTAATACTTTTAAAATTTCCGGAGCATTAGCATTGGCTTTTATAAGCGCAGCATCTAAAAGTGAGTGATAGGTGTCTGGAATATCATGGTATTTTGATTGACAAGCTATAACTAAAAAGAAAGTGATAAGAAGAAAAAATATTTTTTTCATTTGGTTGTATTTAAAGGGCTTTATTTATGATGAACTCGTTTAAACTTTTTCAATTTGCTAAAAAATTGCTGTTTTCAACTCTGTTTTTGTCTTTTTTTCCTTCCATAGCTCTGATATGCAACTCAAAAAAGCCTTCAACAGAACTAAAAACTTCTAATTTTCGCTTAAATCCAAAAAGTTTAAACGAGTTCGATATGAGAATAGGTATTCTGGTGCTGCAATATATAAAAAAACATAATAATTGGATGTAAGATTCTTTTAAAGTATACTCTGGACATCGTATTGTTTTAGTAAGGCAAAAATTGTTTAAATCCACTTCTTATATATTCGTTTTATGAAACAAACAACAAAAACGTTTATATACGGCATCGTATTGGGAATATTGGGAATTGTTCTGTTTTCCTCGAAAGCGGTAATGGTAAAATTAGCCTATCAATACAAGGTTGATGTGATTAGTCTTTTGCTTCTTAGAATGTTATTTTCTTTTCCCTTTTATGTTGCTATCGCCTATTTATATCGAAATAAAAACAGCGATATAGCTATAAAAAATAAAGATTATGTCTGGGTTGTTTTTTTTGGATTTGTTGGATATTACCTGGCAAGTTATTTCGACTTTATAGGGCTTACCTATATAAAAGCAAGTTTAGAACGTATCATTTTATTTTTATACCCTACCATGGTTATTCTTTTAAATAGATTCTTTTTAAAGCAGCCAATCACTAAAATTCAAGCAGGTGCTATTGCCTTAACTTATTTAGGGATTGTTATTGCTTTTTGGGATGAGGTTGCCATTTCTGGAAATGATACCTATATAGGTGGTATTTTCATTTTACTTAGTGCAATAACATATGCCTCATATTTGGTTGGGAGCGGTTGGTTAATTCCTAAATTCGGGGTTATGAAATTTACAGCATACGCTATGATTATTTCATGTGTATGCGTATTTATTCATTATAGTATAATAAGTCAAGTTGATCTATTTAGTTTTTCATGGGAAGTCTATTTTATTGGTTTTCTAATTGCTGTTTTTGCAACTGTGATTCCATCATTTTTAGTATCGGCTTCTATAAAAATGATCAGTTCGTCGAATTTTGCAATCATAGCAGGAATTGGACCAATTTCTACCATTATATTGGCATCAGTTTTTTTAAATGAATCACTAACCCTATTACAATTTTTTGGTGCTCTGGTAGTTATAGGAGGCATTTTGTTGGTGTCTTCAAACAAGTCAAAAGTAAAAGAATAGGTTCTCAACAAAAACAGTTATATATTGTTAATTACTTTGTGTAACGGAGGTTTTATTTTTTAGAACGTTGTCTTATATTAGCATTCTATCGTAACATTTTGCTTAATTCTATGGCCCAAGAATCCAATTATACTGAAGATAATATACGCTCACTCGACTGGAAAGAACATATTCGCATGCGTCCGGGGATGTATATTGGTAAACTTGGAGATGGATCGTCTCCAGATGATGGTATTTATATCTTATTAAAAGAGGTTTTAGATAACTCTATCGATGAGTATGTTATGGGAGCCGGAAAAACCATCGAAATATCCATTCAAAGTACCAAAGTTACCGTTCGCGATTATGGACGTGGTATTCCTTTGGGAAAAGTGGTCGATGTGGTTTCTAAAATGAATACAGGTGGTAAGTATGACTCTAAAGCATTTAAAAAATCTGTAGGATTAAATGGAGTAGGTACAAAGGCCGTAAATGCTCTGTCATCATTTTTTAGAGTAGAATCTACAAGAGATAACAAATCTGCTTCTGCGGAGTTCGAGAAAGGTAATCTCATTAATAAAGAGTTATTAGAAGATACTTCGAGAAGAAAAGGAACAAAAGTATCTTTTATACCGGACGAAATCATTTTTAAAAACTATAAATTTAGAAATGAGTATATCGTTAAGATGCTTAAAAACTATGTGTATTTAAATCCGGGATTAACCATAGTTTTCAATGGCGAAAAATATTTTAGTGAGAACGGATTAAAAGATCTGTTAAGCGAAAATATTAATGAGACAGATAGGCTATATCCTATTGTTCACCTAAGAGGCGACGATATAGAAGTGGCGTTAACACATAGTAAAACCCAATATAGCGAAGAGTATCATTCTTTTGTAAACGGACAAAACACCACACAGGGAGGAACGCATTTAAATGCTTTTAGAGAAGCACTAGTTAAGACGCTTCGAGAGTTTTATGGTAAAAATTATGATGCTTCCGATATTAGAAAATCTGTAGTAAGTGCCATAGCAATTAAAGTTATGGAGCCTGTTTTTGAAAGTCAGACGAAAACAAAATTAGGCTCTACCGATATGGGAGGCGATTTGCCAACCGTTCGAACCTATATAAACGACTTTGTAAAAAGACATTTAGATAATTTTTTACATAAAAATCAAGATACGGCAGAAGCCATTCAACGTAAAATATTACAGGCAGAAAGAGAGCGCAAGGAACTTTCTGGTATAAGAAAATTAGCGAAAGACCGTGCCAAAAAAGCCAGTCTGCATAATAAAAAATTACGCGATTGTAGAGTTCATTTTGGTGATACAAAAAATGGACGTAATTTAGAAACGACCTTATTTATTACCGAGGGAGATTCGGCTTCCGGAAGTATCACAAAGTCGCGTGATGTTAATACACAGGCCGTTTTTAGTTTAAAAGGAAAACCATTAAACTGTTACGGATTAAGCAAGAAAATTGTTTACGAAAACGAAGAGTTTAACCTCTTACAAGCAGCTTTAAATATTGAAGAATCTTTAGAAGATCTGCGTTATAATAATGTCGTTATTGCTACCGATGCCGATGTAGATGGGATGCATATACGTTTGCTGTTAATCACATTTTTTCTTCAATTTTTCCCAGAAGTCATCAAAGAAGGCCACTTGTATATATTGCAAACACCTTTGTTTCGTGTGAGAAATAAAAAAGAAACCATTTATTGCTATTCAGAAGAAGAACGTATAAATGCCATTAATAAATTAAAACCAAAACCAGAGATAACCCGATTTAAAGGATTGGGTGAAATCTCACCAGATGAGTTTAAACATTTTATAGGTGACGATATTCGATTAGACCCTATTATGTTGGACGATAATATGTCTATAGAAGAATTATTGTCTTTCTATATGGGCAAGAACACACCAACGCGGCAAGAGTTTATCATCGAAAACCTGAAAGTTGAAATGGATTTAATTGAAGAAGCGAATTAACTATGTATAAAGCACGATTAGGAATTACTATAATTTCTGCCATTTTATTAGTCGCATGGCTTTTTAAAGTTGATTATAATGATTTGAGTTACAAGAATAATAGTACTGCTTATCTGGGAATTTTGATAATGGTACTATTAATCATTTTTGGTATAAAACAACTTAGAAAAAATAAGAAATAAGATTCTCCTACTAAGAACCGATATATAGCATGATTGAAGACGAAGACCCTAACGATGATTTAATTAATGAACAAGATGAGTCTCAAGAAACCATTACCCGGGTTACGGGAATGTATAAAGATTGGTTTCTAGATTACGCATCCTATGTTATTTTAGAGCGAGCTGTACCAGCTATTGAAGATGGTTTTAAACCAGTACAACGCCGTATCATGCATTCTATGAAAGATTTGGATGATGGGCGTTACAATAAAGTGGCAAACATAGTTGGTCATACCATGCAATACCACCCACATGGTGATGCTAGTATTGCAGATGCGATGGTGCAAATTGGTCAGAAAGATTTATTAATAGACACACAGGGAAACTGGGGAAATATTTTAACAGGAGATAGTGCCGCAGCATCTCGTTATATCGAAGCCCGTATTTCTAAATTTGGGTTGGATGTTGTATATAACCCCAAAATTACCGAGTGGCAAGCCAGTTATGATGGCAGGCGTAAAGAGCCTGTTAATTTACCCGTTATGTTTCCTTTGTTGTTAGCACAAGGAGGTGAGGGTATCGCGGTAGGACTGTCAACAAAAATATTACCACATAATTTTATCGAACTTATAGAGGCTTCGATTAAGCATTTACAAGGAAAGCGATTTACCATATTACCAGATTTTCCAACAGCAGGTATTGCCGATTTTTCTAACTATAATGATGGATTACGAGGAGGTAAGGTACGGGTGCGCGCTAAAATTTCTCAGTTAGATAAAAACACACTTGTCATCACAGAAATTCCATATGCTACAACAACATCATCGCTTATAGACTCTATTTTAAAAGCCAATGATAAGGGGAAAATAAAAGTTAAAAAAATAGAGGATAATACAGCAGCAGAAGTTGAAATTTTAGTACACCTACCTTCTGGATTGTCACCAGATAAAACCATTGATGCTCTGTATGCATTTACCAGTTGCGAATCGTCTATTTCACCTTTAGGATGTGTTATTGAAGACAATAAACCTTTATTTATTGGGGTTTCCGAAATGTTACGTCGCTCTACAGATAATACAGTTCAGCTTCTAAAAAGTGAACTTGAAATTAAACTAGGAGAGTTTGAAGAGCAATGGCATTTTGCAAGTTTAGAACGTATTTTTATTGAAAACAGGATTTACCGAGACATAGAAGAGGAAGAAACCTGGGAAGGTGTTATAAGTGCTATTGACAAAGGTTTGAAACCACATACAAAGCATTTAAAACGTGCTGTTACAGAAGAAGATATTGTTAGATTAACGGAGATTCGAATAAAGCGTATCTCAAAATTCGATATAGATAAAGCACAACAAAAAATAGAAGCTTTAGAAGAGCAAATAGCTGAAATAAAGCATCATTTAGCAAATCTTATTGATTATACTATTGCATATTTTAAAAGATTAAAGAAAGAGTACGGCGAAGGAAGAGAGCGTAAAACAGAGATTCGCACTTTTGATGATGTAGATGCCACTAAAGTAGTTATAAGAAACACGAAACTCTATGTTAATAGGGCAGAAGGCTTTATAGGAACATCACTTAGACGTGATGAATATGTTGGAGACTGTAGCGATATAGATGATATTATCGTATTTACAAAAGCCGGTAAAATGGTGGTTACTAAAGTAGATACAAAAACCTTTATAGGTAAAGATATTATGCATGTGGCTGTCTTTAAAAAGAAGGACAAACGCACTATTTATAATTTAATTTATCGAGATGGTAAAAGCGGACCTTCATACATAAAAAGGTTTGCTGTTACTGGTGTAACAAGAGATAGGGAGTACGATTTAACTAATGGGAATAAAGGATCTTCAGTGCTTTATTTCTCTGCTAATCCGAACGGAGAAGCCGAAGTTATTACCATATTATTACGACAAGCCGGTAGTATTAAGAAGTTAAAATGGGACATTAATTTTGCAGATATACTTATAAAAGGTAGAGTATCTAAAGGAAATTTAGTGACCAAATACACTATAAAACGAGTTGAATTAAAAGAAAAAGGCGTTTCTACATTAAAACCACGTAAAATATGGTTTGATGATGCTGTACAGCGTTTAAACGTAGATGGCAGGGGTGAACTAATTGGAGAATTTAGAGGCGAAGACAAATTGCTTATTATTAACCAATCCGGAATTGTTAAAACAGTAACACCGGAAGTTACCATGCATTTTGATAGCAATATGATTGTTATGGAAAAATGGGTTCCTAAAAAACCTATATCTGCTATTTATTATAATGGCGAAAAAGAACTTTATTACGTAAAACGTTTTTTAATTGAAAATGAATTAAGGGAAGAATCATTTATTTCAGATCATCCTAATTCACAGTTAGAAATTGTATCTACAGATTGGAAACCTATGGCAGAAGTTGTATTTGCAAAAGAACGAGGAAAAGATAGAAAAGCCAATTTAGAAATAAACCTTGAAGAATTTATTTCTATTAAAGGTGTCGCTGCTTTAGGGAACCAGTTAACAAGAGGTAAAGTAAACCAGGTTAATTTATTAGACCCCTTACCTTATGAAGCTCCAGAAGAAGTACATGCAGAAGATATAGAGGTTGTTGATGAAACCGAAGTCTCAGGTGAAACTTCCGAAAAGGATATTAAATTATCTAAAGATGATGATGCTAACGGAGAAGACGAAGGGCAGGTAACCTTGTTTTAGATAGTTTAATTGTCGTTTAAATCTAAAAATAACAGTCATTGTGTGGGAGTCCCGTCCCGATAACTATCGGGAACTATTGGGACGACCGTGACAATCTGCTTATCAAGAACTAAAATATAAAAGGAGTAAATAACAAACAGCTTCTCATGTCTTGCTTTGGCAGTCCTCAGGTGATACAAAATAGTCAAATAGGAATTCCTAGTCATATCGAAATGAGGCACGATTGAGATATCGCATCATTTAGGTGAAACCTACTCTATATTAAATCTGAGAAGGAGGAAAAGGTTAAAAGATAACATTGTTTACTTCATTCTTTGCTTTGCAAAGTGATATAGGTAAAAGTTAAGGGCAGTTTTGAATTAAACAGATTCTCACGTCTCGCTTTAGCGCTCCTTAGAATGATAAAGAAAATCAGGTATTAGTAATACATTTAAGTATCTAAAATCCAATATCTGATTTTCTATTGTCTAACATTCAGTTAGTTCGTAACAAACACTATTCAATAACCGAATTTGTCACCGCTATCGGTGTATCTGAATGCATAGAAATACTAGGATAAACAGGATACCAAGATCCACCTATGTTATTTTGTATGGTTGAATTATCGATAATGATATTTCCAGAATGGTCATTACTAACAAAGAAAATAGATGACCCAAAAGCGTTTACCTCGTTTTCTTCAATGCGTGTTCCAAGTATAGTTAAAGTCATCGTATTGCCATCATTATAAATAGCACCACCACTACCACCTCCTGGGGTACCAGATATTGCAGGGTTTCCTCCATTACCAATAGCACTATTATGTGAAAAGAAGCTGTTTATAACTGTCCAGGACACACCAATACTACTTAAAGCACCTCCATTAGAACCAACATTGCCATAACCATCGTCACCACCAAAAGTAGTATTTACAATATAGACAGGTTGATCGTTATACTGACTAAAAACACGAATAGCACCACCACCAACATCGGGGCCGGTACTTTGACAAACATTATTAAAGAAACGAGAATTTACTACTTTAAATCGTCCACCGCGAACCCATATAGCACCACCACCATCGTATTCGGTTTCAGAGGTAGAATTACCATCTGCAAATGTTATATTCTGTACAGTTAGTCTTGGATGATCCTGGTTTTGACAATGCTCTGTTGTCCACACTTGATCGGGATCGCAAGTATTCATATATAAAATACGTGTGTTTCCATTACCACTTAATGTAATGAGTCCACCACCATCAATAATAACATCGGGATTGGCATTATTAAATACTTTTGCGGTTTCATCCATAACAATAGTATGTGGGTCTGGTCCACAATCAAATACTATTTTTCCGCCCTGAGCTACAGCATTTACAACAGCTTCACAGGTGCAACTTTCTGGTGTACCATCTCCTATAACAATATCAGGATTTGTAACATCTTCTAAGCTAGCTTCAACAGGAATGGGTGAATCACCGTCTGGGTTTCCGGCAGCAGGGCCGTTTTCTGGATTTTCAAGTGGATTGTGAATAGTATCCAAATGAGTATCATTTTCTTTGGAACAATTGGTAAAAGTGAAAACAAGAGTTATAGTTAATATACTCTTGATGATTTTGTAGGTTAAGTTTTTCATCTGCGATATATGTTAAAAACGTATATACGTTGGCAAGACTGTTTTTAGATTATGCTTTATAATTTTGACTTACAGTTAGTTTTGGTGTAAATACTGTTATTATACCAGAATTGAGTGGATGATTTATTCTTTAATATAAGGTTTTAGATGGCGTGTATAAATAGTAAATGCTATTGTTTTTTTGAGTTTTATGTGATTTATGTCAGAATTTTGAACCAAAAAATAATTTTGTAGACTAAATGTGCATGTTGAAGTATTTATTTGCTTTATAGTGAGTTGCAATTTATTTTGGCCGCGTTTTAACCATTTACTATGCCAAAAAAATACTTGTTTTTTATTGTTTTTGTATGTGTTTTTCATTTGAGTAATGCTCAGGTGTTAAGAAAACAAACTTTGGCAAGTCAAGGATCTTCGCATGTAGTTTTCGCAGATAATAAAAGTTACTATATTATTGAAAGTATTGGACAGGCTAGTATTATTAATACTTTTAATGCTAATAACCATTCTTTAAGGCAAGGATATATACAACCGGTTTCTGCTTCTATAGTTGTTAATGGTTTTAATACAGATTTTAAAGCAGTTATTTTTCCTAATCCATATTCTTCAGAAGTACAAATTAAATTTAAGGAACCTGTTATAGATATATTACAAGTTACAATTAGAGATGTTTTAGGAAGAATTATTTTAAGTCAACAGTATGACCCCCTGCAATTGATTACTTTAAATTTAAGTCACTTAACTATTGGTAGTTACTTAGTTCATATACGTATGCGGTCTAAAGTGCTAAAATCAAAAATCATTAAGCGTTAATATGAAGAGACAATTACTAATTAGCCTCATTTTAATATCAAGTATTTCAGGATTTAGCCAACAATTTTATATGGAATATGGGACTACCGTTTCATCTTTCGACTATAAAAATTCGCAAGGAGAATCTTTAGATAATCTTTTATCACAATCTAAATCTTATATAGGTATAGGATATAGAGATAATATAAATAGCGATAAAACACTGTTTTTATCTATAGGTGCTTCGTATGCTGGTTATGGTGCTATAGGTAGTGATAATAGATTAGATAATTATTTTGAGTGGGATGTTAGCTATTTAGGGCTTAATGCAGGTTTAGATATACGTTTGTTCCAATTACGGGATTTTACTTTTTATGCAAAGGGAGGTATAGCTACAGAGTTTTTAATTAGAGGAAATCAAACCATAAATAATCAAGTATACAATTTGGTTGGCGAAGATGAATTTAACAACACCATATTTTCTTTAAAAGGAAGTTTTGGGGTGCAATATCCTATTTCTAATAATACAGCCATTTTTGCAAATTATACTTACGGAAAAACAGTTCTGCTTAATAGCGGAATAAGTGCAGAAAAATTAAACTTAAACACACATCAATTTGGAATTGGTTTTATTATAAACTTACCAAATTGTGATTGCGATTTTTAAACCATTGAACTTATGAAAAGAATAGTTTTAACTCTAATAGTCGCCTTTTTTTATTTTTTAGGCTTTTCTCAAACAGATGGTATTACCTACCAAGCTGTGATTATTGACAATAACCCACAAGAAATTCCGGGTGTAGATATACCAGCAAATAATTTACCAAATACAGATTTACAAGTTAGGTTTACTATTGTAGATGATACTGGTAGTGAAGAATATCAAGAAACGCATAACACGACAACCGACCCTTATGGTATGATTAACTTGGTAATAGGAAAAGGGACACCGTTAATAGGGGCATTCGATCAGGTTTATTGGAATAATTCAAAATATTTAAGAGTAGAAATAGATTTGAATAACGGAGACGGCATGGTAGAATTTAGTTACCAAGAGTTAACCTATATTCCGTATGTAAGACATCGTGAAATTGTTGCCACTTCTACGTTAGATGTAGATGGAGATACAAATTTAAACAGCAATTTCACAGTAAATAATCAAAGTCCAACTTACTTAACAGGCGATTTAACAGTAGATGGTCTGGTCGCATTTGATGGTCCTTTAGAAGTAGGAGGTGATACACAACTATATGCAGATTTAACAGTAGACGGTATCACCAATTTAAATAATAATTTATTTGTAAATAATGGTGCTACAACAAATCTTTCGGGAGATTTAATAGTACAGGGAACATCCACGTTTCAAGATGGTAATTTTCAAAATATTACGGTAGCCCAAAATTCAAATTTAAACGGACGTGTTGTTATTGATGTACCACTTACTGGTGGGCAAGGAGCCTCAACATCTTACCCATTGGAAGTAAGAGGAGGAAATCAAGGTATATGGATTGATGTTAATGGAGGACGTAATAGTACCAAAAACTTTATTACATTTTCTGATGCTTCTGGAGAACATGGTGCTGTAGAAGGGCAGACATTAAGTGAATTACAAAATAGCTTTCGCTATATATGGGATGCAGCACAGGCATTAGCCGAAGAGCTTTTTGTATTAGCAGAAGGAGTAGCTTGTGCAGGACAATTAGACTTTGCAGAAGCAATAGTTATGGGAGTGGAAGGAGCCAATGCTTATGCGAATCTAATAGAACTAGTTCTAAATGCAGAGAATAATGTAGGCGTATCTTTCAAAACAGGTGGGGCAGATTATGCAGAGTGGTTACCTAAAAAGTCTAGGACAGAGCAATTTTACCCAGGAGAAATAGTAGGCGTAAAAGGTGGATATATAAGTAAGCAAACTGATAATGTAGATCATATCATGGTCATATCAACAAACCCGATAGTTCTTGGTAACTCTAAAAAGAGAGATGACTTGGTATATTATGAGAAGGTGGCATTTTTAGGTCAAGTACCAGTGCGTGTAATAGGAAAAGTAAAAATAGGAGATTATATATTGCCATCAGGGAATGGTGACGGATTAGGAATAGCCAAAAGCACCGAAGAAATGGGGGTATTGGATTATCGTAATATATTAGGAGTAGCTTGGGAGGAATCAAAAGGAGAACATGCCAATGAAATCAATGTAGCTATAGGGATAAATGCGAATGACATCTCAGAAAAAGTAGCTAAGCAAGGAGAAGAAATTGCCAAACTCAAAACCCAAATGCAACAAGTTTTGGCAATGTTAAATCAAGAGGAAGTTGATAATGAGGAACCAGAAAACAATGATGAAAGTAAAGAAAAAAGAGAAGGAGAACAAGTAAATCAAACACATGCATTATCTCCTTTATCAGCAAAACAGCAAAAGAGTAATAAAACAGCAAAACGGTTCAGTGAAGTAGAGTTTGATGAATGGTTAGAAGAATATGGCTATATATTCGAAGAAAAAGTATCTCCCTTGAGAGCCCATTTTGAAAAAGCAGGAATCGATTTATCGAAATACCCGGAAATCAAGGATTTTTTCGAAAACCCTAAGAAAATTTTAAAAGACATGCATTCAGGAAATTATTTACCATCACTTTGGGAATCTCTTGAAAAAAGATATCCGAATGCTTTAAAGAAATAATATTATTACGGCATTTTTTAGAGCTAAATAAATAAAAACCTTTTCTTAAAATAAAAAGAAAAGGTTTTTTTATAAGTCGTAAATAGAAAAGGAAACGAAGCCTTATACTTTTTTATTCGCTTGCTTCTCTTCTTTAGCTTTTTTTGATAATTGCTTTTTTATTTTCTTTATAGCAGATTCTATTGATTTTTCTGGTTCTATAATATTATATACACCCCAAAATTTAGGATCGGTAAAACCAGAAGTAGCGTCAACTAAGATAGTAGTTGGTCGCATCATTTTATTTCTAGGTCTTTCAATATCTGCATCTTTAATACGCCAATCTGTAACAGCCATTTCGCTATTGAGCGTATAGACATTGTTAAACAATTTTCTTTTCCAATTCACTTTAAAGGTTAATGAAATATTACTGTATGCATACTGCCATCTGCCATTTTTAGTTCTGTAATTTACCCTATAAGTAGCTTC
Organism: Flavivirga aquimarina; assembly: GCF_030540835.1. Classification (GTDB taxonomy): domain Bacteria; phylum Bacteroidota; class Bacteroidia; order Flavobacteriales; family Flavobacteriaceae; genus Flavivirga; species Flavivirga aquimarina. Next base: position 16,714 of record NZ_JAUOEK010000055.1, read on the forward strand.
TGTTGGGTAAACTTGTGCTGCTCCAGGTTTTTTACGTACATACATTTTACTGGTTTCCTTCTTGTTTTCCGCATTTAAACTGTAAACAGCGTTTGTAAGGGCTAAGGTTTTAGCATCAACATAAAGTTTACCATAGTATAATGGAGTGATAACGTTTGGCTTTTGTTTAAAATTAATGACATAAACTAAATTTTGATTTATTTGAGTTGATTTACCAAAACTAAAATCGTAAAGAGGAATATCTTCTTGAGTAAAAATATATTCCGGGTACTTTATAATGTCTGTGTATAAATTACTAAAAGGACCTCCTTGTAATTTTACGGCAAGGGTATCAAGCTTAGTGTAATCTGTTTTTTTTCTAGATTTAATAAGCTCTATAGCATCCTTCTTTTGACTATTATATGGACGTTTATGTATTTGTACAACAGCTTCAGATAGTGATGCATTTCTTTTTCTCTTTTTAATGGTTTCTCTATAAAAAGCTGTCATTAATGTATTATCATTATTGTATAACAAACTTTTGTTTTTAAGAACCGCTTCTAAAAGTGCTTTAGCATCTTTGTAAGTATCAATTTCAATAGCTGCTAATTCTGTAATGGCTGGTGTTAAATCTATTTTTACCTTATTTTCTAAGTCTGAAATTTTAATTTCCTTCTTTTCATAGCCTAAGTGAGAAATAACTAAAGTGCCTTCTAATAGGTCATGTGGTATTTTTAAAAGAAATTCGCCATCTGTGTTAGTTACAGTACTAATATTGGAATTAGTAATAACAATGTCTGAAAAAACTAAAATATCTTTAGTTTTTTGGTCAATAACTAAACCTTTAATTTCTTTTACGGGTTGATTTTCTTGTGCTTCTACATTTATAAAAAAAAGACTGAAAATAAACAGAATAGTTAAGGCTCTTAAAGTTAGGGGTATACTATTTTTCATAATTATAAATACATTTAAATCGAATTAAGATACAAAAAAAAGTAAAAATAATCGTTACTAATCTATTTTTTAACACTTTACATAAACAGTTAGTCGATGTTATTTTTACTTTAGTAAGTAATTATTTATAATTTGATTAAAAAATAAATTGAATGTCCGTAATCAATCATAAAGCCCACTGTCATGCTGAAACGAGTTCAGCATGACGCCAAAAAACATTGTTATGACACAAAACGGATAATCAGAAAAAATAATTATTGGTACGCTTCATAATTTTTTCGAAACTTAAAGTGATTTTATTTTAAATATTTTACTTTTTATTATCTATGATACTATTTAGTGCTTTTCAGATATATTATCATCGGTGAGTGTTTTCATAAAAGTGATAATAGCTTGTATTTCTGCTTCAGACAATTGTAAATTATCAAAAGGTAAGGTTTGATATTCATTTTCAATGCCTAAACCTGCACCGCCTCCTTTATTATAAAACTCCATGACTTCTTCCAAAGTGTTATACACACCATTATGCATATACGGAGCTGTTTTTGCTATGTTTCTAACAGTAGGAGTTTTAAAAAAATGTTTACGCTCTTCTGTTTTAAACAAGTTATAGCGTCCTAAATCTGGAGAAATTTTTGGATTAATTGTGTCTGTTGTTGCAGGTACTCCTATAAATTCTAATTCGGTGTCTTTAAAATAAGGAGGAACGGTTCCGTTAAAAACTGGTGCAAAATGACACGTTGCACATAAAGCTTTTCCTGTAAATAAATTAAACCCTAGTTTTTCTTGAGCAGTTAGAGTATTTTCTTCACCTCTTATGTTTCTATCAAACTTAGAATCGAACGTATTTAAAGTTCTTATATATGATGCAATTGCATGGCGGATATTAAAATCAACTCTTTTATTATTATACAAAGTAGCTATTTTTTCTTTATACGTTTCATTTTTCATTAAACGATTTATGATAGTATCCATAGAGATATTAAATTCGTTGTGATTTTTTACTACGCCTACTATTTGTCCTTCTAAACTTCCCGCTCTGGCATCCATAAAAAAAGCTCTTTGATATGCACTGTAGGTAACGGTAGGTGTGTTTCTTGTTTGCCGATTATCAAAGGTTTTCCTTCCATCGGTAAACGCTAAATCTTTAACATGGCAGGTGGCACAAGCCATAGTATAATCTTTAGAAAGTGATGTGTCATTAAACAATTCTTTGCCTAAATCTATTTTCTTTTGTAACTGTATGGTATCACTTAAATAATCTGTAAAATAATCTTGATTTATAGTTTCTTTAGAAAAAAGTGACGTGACGTTGTTAGACAATGCCATTTCAAAAGGAAACTTAACGTTCCAATCCTTTTGTATGTTCACTAATGTTTCTAATTGTGGATGAATATGGTTTTTTATAAATTCAAACCTATCAAAAGTGTCAAAATCGTGTTGTAAAGCTTCTTGTGCTTTTTTTACTAATGTAATGAATGTATCTAGTAACTCTTTAGATGTGAAGTTGGCTTCATGATATTTTAAAATATCGATAACGGTTTGATAAGTATAACTACTTTCTAGTAGCGACTGGTTTAAAACCGGCGAATCAAAACCAGTAATGCCTGTAGTTGCAATTCTGGCCAATTGATCTCTAAGCAACCAAATTATATGGTAGTCTTTTAATTTTAGTAAAAGATTTTTCTTAATTAACTTTAATCTACCACTAGTAATACTTACTGTATGCCTTAAAGCAATGGTGTCTAACGGTTCTTCATACAAAGTTTCTTCTATGACCTGAAAACCAATAGGGTTTAAAACTTTGGTGTCGAAACTCACTTCACCTTTTACAATAGTAATATTGGGTGCGTTTAAGGTTTTATAATTATTTTTATCTGTATAAGCTAAAATGGGTTCTAATAACTTGAAGTTTTTTCTAGCTAAAGCATAATATTTTTTTTGTTCTTTTATAGACTTCCCTTCAATACTATCTAAATTTTTAATTGCATTAGTAAGAAAATGAACGTATAGATTTTCAATTTTTTTAGTAGCTTGGTTAGTTGTCTTGTGGGCATCATTTTTATTATTACAAGATGCTACAATTAAAAGCAAAAGACATACACAAAGGTATGTCTTAGCTTGACTAAATATTTTTAGAGTCATTTTTTTATCTTTCTAATCCTGTAATCATGTGTAAAACTGAACCTTGCTTTCTATTTGCTAAATCAGGGTTAGCCAACGGATCTGTAAAAGAGGTACCATCTGCAGGTTCCCACCCATGGTTTTGAGTCATTGCTAAGAATGTGTTTTTTCCGTTGTTAACAATTTCTGTAACATCGATCATTCCTGTAATTTCCCATCTACTCGTAGAAACGCCATACCCTTTAGTTTCTGCTCCTAATTGATCACATTCTGCAACAACTTTTAACACCCCGGTATTTAAATTATACTGGTATAATCTTGCATAGTGTGATTTATTACCAGTTCCGGAAATGGCAGGGTCTTCTTGAATATAGGCATAGTTTTCTGTTACTAAAATATTATCTGGAGACAAAAACTCTTCGGCAGTACCGCCAACTACATCACCATCTAAGACACAAGTAATTTTTGCAGCTCCAGTAGGGTCTGTGTCATTTAAAGTCACTTTATAAATACGTCCAGAAATTGTTCCTTTGCCTACTAAATCAGCTTTGTCACGACCGGTAACAGCAAAATAAATTTCTCTATTGTTAGCAGCAGAACCTCTTCGCCAATCGATATCTTCCAAACGAGAGAAGCCCATAACACCTTTCGCTTTACATTCTGTATCTAAAGCATTAATTTCGGTTTCATCTAAAGCAACAAACTCAGCGTCATAATCAACACCTTCATCCATATCCATTTCATAATCGACACCATTAGTAGTAACTTTTAAACCATATAATTGACCGCCAGATAAATCTCCTTGATCTCCAACATACATACCTAAATGACCAGAAGGAACTAAATCATCACTATGATCATCTCCAATAAAAACAACTGTTTTACCAGCGTAAGCATCTTGGTGAATAGCTACTGCATTTTCTGTTGACCATTGTCCCAGAGCTGGTAACATAGTTGCAGAACCTGCAGCAGAAGCTTCTTTATAAGGATCTGTAACAAAAACACCTTTTGAGGCACCACCCCATTCACCACCAGAAAGGTATAACGGACCAAATCCATGTTCATTAGGTGTAATCATAGAACCAGAACATTGAGCAGTTTCAGCAGTGGCTTGAGCATTTAAGATATATTCCCCAGAGGTAGGTCTTAAATTTTCGTTCAATGTAATTCTAGCAATAGAATAATCAGCTTCAATATTATTAATTAATGTAAATGTGCCATCATCTTCTGCCAATAAGCCAGCACCATCAGCCATAGAACCGTAAACAAAGTCTGGTGAATTAGGAATTATATCTTCTGAAGATAAAATAGGAGTGATTTTTAATCCTACAAAATCATTAGTTACTTTAAGAAAGTTTGGAGTTTTAGATGAAGTTAAAAAAACAGAAGCGTCTTGGCCATCTTCTCCATTTTCTCCATTTTCACCGTCAGTACCATCTTCACCGTTAACACCGTTAACGCCATTTTTTCCATCTTCAATGTCACAGCTTATTACTGTTAAGCTTGTAGTTGTTATAGCTACAAGTAATAAAAAAAGTTTAAGTAATTTTTTCATAATCTAAATATTATAATTTTTAGTGGTTATTATTTTGGTTTCAAAACTATTGTTAGATCACGTAAAATCTGTTAAGTAAATAATGTTGTTTTATTAACTTAGAGTTATAGTAAGGTTAATAAGATTATACGAATATTAACAGAATAGAGTTAATATTATCTGTTAATTAAGTTAGGTCTTTTTGTTATGTTTTTTAAATTAAAAAGACTAGTGAAACAACAGGGATAAGTATAAACTCTTAACGAATTTTTTAGAATTTCGAAATTGAATATCTGTATCTTTACATTCTTAATTTTCAATATTACTTATGCCATCAGACTGTATCTCATTTAAAAAAACAGGCTATTTTTCCTCATTAATTTGCGATTATCTTAATGAGAAACCAGAATTAAAGGCGTTTTATCACCACTTTCCAAAGCTTGAGAATTTTAAAAGCCAGATAGAAGAAAAAAGTCTGTCTGTTAGTGCGCAGTCCAGAACTATTTTGGTTGATAGTTTAAAACAACAATATAACGATATTGATGCATCAGATTTAACGCATAAAAACATAGATGCTTTAACTCAAGAAAACACGTTTACAATTACTACCGGGCATCAGCTAAATTTATTTACAGGTCCTTTATACTTTTTATATAAAATAATATCTACTATTAATCTTTGTAAAGAATTAAAAGAGGCATACCCAACATATCATTTTGTACCGGTTTATTGGATGGCGACAGAGGATCATGATTTTGAAGAAATCAATTATTTCAATTTTAAAGGTAAGAAGGTACAATGGAACAGGGACTCTAAAGGTGCCGTTGGAGAATTATCGCTAGAAGGTTTAGACGATGTGTTTAATTTATACTCAAAAGAATTAGGAGCAAGTAAAAACGCCGATTTTTTAAGAAACTTATTTAATAATGCTTATATAAACCATACTAATTTAGCAGATGCTACACGTTATCTTGCTAACGAACTATTTAAAGATTATGGTTTAGTAATTATTGATGCGAATGATGCCAATTTAAAAAAGCAATTTGCGCCTTTTGTAGAAGATGAATTGTTGAACCAAACATCATTTAAATCTGTTTCAGAAACTAATCAAGAACTTTCTAGAGTATATAATATTCAAGTTAACCCGAGGGAAATCAATTTGTTTTATTTAACAGAGGGTTTAAGAGAACGTATCGTTTTTGAAGATGAAGTTTATAAGGTCTTAAACACCAATATCTCATGGAGTAAGAGTGAGATACTAAAACACCTCTATGAGGTGCCGGAGCGGTTTTCACCGAATGTGATTATGCGTCCGTTGTATCAAGAAGTTATTTTGCCAAACCTTTGTTATATTGGGGGAGGTGGCGAGTTGGCTTATTGGTTTCAACTAAAGAAATTTTTCAATAAAGTTGAGGTTCCTTTTCCAATCTTGTTATTACGTAATTCGGTTTTAATTAAAACTGAAAATCAGCAAAAAAAATTAAAAAGCTTAAATATTTCAAAAGAAGATATCTTCTTAAAGCGAGATGCGTTTATCAATAAAAAGGTAAGAGAAATATCTAATATTGATATTGATTTCTCACCACAAGAAGAAGCCTTAAAACAGCAATTTGAAGGCTTGTATAAACTGGCAGAACAAACTGACAAGTCTTTTTTGGGGGCAGTAAAAGCCCAAGAAGCAAAACAGTTAAAAGGACTTGATAAACTTGAAAAACGATTACTTAAAGCACAAAAGAAAGTTTTATCAGACCAAGTTTCTAGAATGACAGAACTTCAAAACGAATTGTTTCCTAATGGTAGTTTGCAAGAACGTAACACCAATTTTTCTGAATTTTATTTACAATACGGCGAATCGCTTATTCCCAATCTTATTGAAAATTTAAAACCTTTAAAAGGGGAGTTTTCTATTCTAACACTATAAAAGTTCTCAGATTAAAATAATTGGATTTTTATAGTTAAAAGATTCTTATAATTTCAATCTTTTTATTTAGATAATCATAACTTTGCAGGCGGTTATTTAAAAATACAGCAATGCATAAAATAGATATAGATTTAGTTGAAATGACTATGGATGTCATGAAATACACCATAGGTAGAGTTTCGGCCACCAAAAGCAAAATAGGGAAGCCCCAAAAAGCAGAAGAATTAAAAGCATTAGTAGGAGAAACAGTTACGCGGGAAGGAGTTGGAGGTGAATATGCATTTAAAATGTGGAAGAAATACTTATCAAAGGCTAGTGTGCCAGTAGATCACCCACGTCATTTAGCATTTGTTCCTGCATCCCCAACAAGAGCGGCCATTATGTTCGATTTGGTAACTTCAGCTTCAAGTATTCATGGTGCTTATTGGATGGAAGGTGCTGGTGGCATTTTTTGTGAAAACGAAGCCATGTCGTGGATAGTTTCTTTAACCGGATTACCAGAAGGCGCCTTTGGGGTGTTTACTAGTGGTGGTACTGCCGCAAACTTATCGGCAATTGTTACAGCAAGAGAACACTGGCGCGAAGATGATGCTTTTAAAGGCGAAAAAGGTTTGATAATAACTTCTATTGGGGCGCATTCTTCAATTAAAGCAATGGCTAAAGTTGCCGATGTTGATGTGTTGTTGGTGGATACCGAAGATGTGTTACATGGTAATGAATTAAAAGAATGTATAGATTCTTTAACAGACCATCAACGCAAAAGCTTATTTGCTGTTGTAGCAACCGGAGGTACTACTAATGCAGGAATTATTGATGATTTAGATGGGATAGCCGCTATCTGTGAAAAGGAAAACCTTTGGTTTCATATCGATGCTGCTTACGGAGGTGGTGCTTTAGCTGCAGATTCTGTAAGACATTTGTTTAATGGTATTGAAAGAGCCGATAGTATTACCATAGATCCCCATAAGTGGATGTTCTCACCTTATGACTGTGGAGCGGTGATTTATAAAAATCCTGATTTGGCTAAAAAAGCCCATTCTCAAGAAGGCTCTTATTTAGAGATTTTTAAAGACGAAGGTTCGCATGGTTTTAATCCAACCGATTACCAAATACAATTAACACGACGAGTAAGAGGGTTACCTTTGTGGTTTTCTTTAGCAACCCATGGTACAGATAGTTATAAAGAAGCTGTAGAGCGCGGTATAGAACTAGCTCAAATAGCAGGAAAGATGATCACCGAAAACTCCCATGTAGAATTAGTTAGAGAACCAAGCTTGTCTTGTGTATTATATAGAAGAATAGGTTGGAAGCCGGAAGATTATACGCAGTGGACATACGAAAACCATAGGAAAGGCTTTGCATTAGTAACTCCGACAAAATGGAAGCAAGGTGATACTTTTGAGACTGTTTCGCGTTTCTGTTTTATAAACCCCGATACAACAGAAAAGGATATCAAGATGATTTTAGATTCTATGTTATAAAATTTTAAAAAAATCGATAGTCATAATTCGTCATTCTAAAATCAATTATTACTTTTGCGCATGCAACATGACAAGGTACTAATTTTAGACTTCGGATCGCAATACACACAACTTATTGCTCGTCGAGTTAGGGAACTCAACATTTATTCCGAAATACGCCCATTTAATAAGATTCCAGAAAACATAGAAGACTATAAAGCCGTGATACTTTCCGGTAGCCCTTACTCTGTAAGAGGCGAGGAAGCATTACATCCGGATTTATCTCAAATACGTGGTAAAAAACCGCTTTTAGCAGTATGCTATGGTGCGCAATATTTAGCGCATTTTTCTGGTGGTGAAGTAGCACCTTCAAATACCAGAGAATATGGTCGAGCTAATTTATCTTTCATTAAAGGTAACGAGCCCTTTTTTGCTCATGTTCATACTGGTAGTCAGGTTTGGATGAGTCATTCAGATACAATTAAAAAATTACCAACCAATGGTGTTTTAATCGGAAGCACACATGATGTCGAAAATGCAGCTTATAGAATTGATGGTGAAGAAACGTATGCCATTCAATTTCACCCAGAAGTATATCATTCCACAGATGGAAAACAAATATTAGAAAACTTTTTAGTTAGTATAGCTGGATTACATCAAGATTGGACACCAGATTCGTTTGTAGAAGAAACTGTAGAAGCGATTCAGGAAAAAGTAGGAAACGATAAAGTAGTATTGGGGCTTTCAGGAGGTGTAGATTCTACAGTAGCAGCAGTCTTGCTTAATAAGGCCATAGGTAAAAACCTGTATTGTATATTTGTAAATAATGGTTTGCTTCGTAAAAATGAGTTCCAAAATGTTTTAAATCAATACGAAGGTATGGGGCTTAACGTAAAAGGAGTTGATGCGTCAGCACGTTTTCTGGATGCACTGGCAGGTATAGAAGACCCTGAGAAAAAACGTAAAGCCATAGGAAATGCGTTTATTGAAGTTTTTGATGATGAAGCACATAAATTAAAAGATGTAAAATGGCTGGCACAAGGTACTATTTATCCAGATGTTATTGAAAGTGTTTCGGCAACAGGAGGGCCTTCAGCAACGATTAAAAGCCATCATAATGTAGGAGGTTTACCAGATTTTATGAAACTTAAAATAGTAGAACCGTTACGAGCTATTTTTAAAGATGAAGTAAGACGTGTTGGAGCTACGTTGGGAATAGACCCAGAACTTTTAGGGCGTCATCCATTTCCGGGACCAGGTTTGGGGATTCGTATTTTAGGTGATATAACAGCAGAAAAAGTACGTATTCTACAAGAAGTTGATGCTATTTTTATAAATGGTTTAAAAGAATGGAATTTGTATGATAAAGTTTGGCAAGCAGGAGCCATGTTGCTTCCTGTTAACAGTGTTGGTGTTATGGGAGATGAACGTACTTACGAAAAATGCGTAGCACTTAGAGCAGTAGAAAGTACAGATGGTATGACGGCAGATTGGGTAAATTTACCTTATGAGTTTCTGCAAAAAACATCAAATGATATAATAAACAAAGTAAAAGGTGTTAATAGAGTCGTTTACGATATTAGCTCTAAACCACCGGCTACTATTGAATGGGAATAATAATTATAGTGACTTTTTATGTTACTTTGTATCTTAAACTAAGAACAGTTTAAATAGAACAAAACGAAATTTTTATTTGAAATCATCTTAATAATTACAAATAACCGTATATAATTTAAGTGAATTCAAAAAAATATTTTCAGGCTATAAAACTATATTTTTCTTTTTTTGGCATACTATATGCATAATTTACAAAGAAAAAAATCGTTTGCCAGAGAGAGTGGATTAGAGGGACAGTAACCTTTAACACAATTTAAAAACAGATTAAATGAATAAATTTTTCCCCGTTTTATGCTTATTACTATTGTTTAGCTTTAGTACATTACAAGCTCAAAATTATAGCACTCACAAAGTTAGAGAAGGAGAAACCATCGAGAGTATTGCAAAAAGATACCATGTTACACCTTCAGATATTTATGGTTTAAATCCCGATGCTAAAAAGGAGTTAAGAATTAATTCGGTTTTAATTATTCCAAAGCCTAAAGTTTCAAATACCCCTAAAATAACTGTAGTTAGAGAATTAGAAGGTTTTAAAAAGCATAGAACTAAAAAAAAGCAAACACTTTATGGTTTATCACAACAGTATAATGTGACGATAGAGGAGATTAAAAAGCATAATAAATTTTTATATGCAGAACCTTTAAGAAAAGGAGATAAACTTCAAATTCCAATATTTAAAGTAACAGAAGTTGAGGAAGTAAATGAACTTACTAAAACATATACAGTACTTCCCAAAGAAGGTAAATGGGGTATTGCTTATAAATTTGGAATAACGGTTGAAGAGTTAGAAGAGCTTAACCCAGAAATGGGAGCCGTTTTACAAGAAGGCCAGATACTAAATGTACCAAATATAGGAGATGAAGAAGAAAAGGTGATAGACGAAAGGTATAGCTATTATAAAGTATTACCAAAGGAAGGATTCTATAGACTAAAAATTAAATTAGATTTGGAACAAGAAGAACTGGAAGCTTTAAACCCAATTTTAAAAGAAGGTGGGTTAAAAGCTGGTATGGTATTAAAAATCCCGTATGATAGTTTAGCAGATGGTCTTTCCGGGTTAGATTCTAAAAAGGTTAATCTTATAGATAGTATCACCGATTTTAATACTAAGCACATAGCAATTATGTTACCTTTTAGGCTAAATCGTGTTGACTTTGATTCTAAACCAGATACCAAGAAAAGTATTGAAAAAGATCCCTATTTAAATGCCTCACTAGATTTTTATTCTGGAGTTTTAACGGCGATAGATTCTTTAAAGACGTTGGGGATTTCTCTTAATGTAGATGTATACGATACTAAAAAAGAAGTAAGTGAAGTAAAAGATATTATTGATGAAAATGATTTTGAAAATATAGATGCTGTTATTGGTCCGTTAATGCCCGATAATTTTGATGAAGTAGCTTCAGAACTAAGAAAGTATAATACACCGGTTATGTTTATTTCTCCAATAAATTCTAACTTAAAATTATACGAGAATGTATTTCAGTCCAGACCATCTCAGGATTTATTAAAAAAGAAAATTGTAAATTTTGTAAAAGCAGACACTTTAGTCGATAATATTATAATTATTTCAGATACTAAAAATAAAAAGGTATCGAACGATATTAAGCATGAGTTTAATAGAGCCAAACAAATATTTTCTAGAAAAGATAAAGAAGATGTAGATAAATATTTTGTGAGTAGAGATGATATTCAGGAGGAATTAAAACCGGGGAAAAACATTGTGTTTTTAGAAACTCAAGATGCTGGGTTCGTTTCTAATGTAACAAGTGTTTTAGCAGCATTAATTCAAGAAGAAAATAAAGAAGAAGAAAAAGAGGCTATAGACATTGTATTGGTTACCACTAATAATAATGCTGCTTTTGAAGGTGATGCTGTAGATTATACACATTTATCGGACTTGCAATTTCATTTTGCAACCATGTCGAGAACATACAATGAAAATAATAATCCCTTTGTAAAAAAATATAAGCAAATTTATAATATTACACCAAGTAGTAGAGCTGTTAAAGGTTTCGATTTAACTATGGACGTTGTATTGCGTTTAGTATCATCAGAAGACCTATATATGTCTGTAACAGAAGCTCCGCTTACCGAGTATATAGAAAATAAATTTGCATACAAAAAGAAACTTTTTGGAGGGTATTATAACGATACGGTTTATTTAGTGAAGTACGATGATTTAACTATTGTTGAGGTAAAACAATAAGCATCGTAGTTTTGCGTTTTTCATATCAAAATATACACGCCATTGTAAAAGAGTCCCTATAGTTATTGGAGCTATTATGACAATCTGTGGATGATTTACGAAAATCCATATTTTGTAGAAACGAGCGATAACAAATTTATTTTTATAAAACCCTGTGATTAGAACCCTCTTTATTATATGTAGCTTTCTTTGTATTCAACAAGAAGAACCGGTCATATCATGGAACGAATCTTATAAGCTATCATGGAACGATTTTAAGGGGCCACCCAATAAAAACACCAGTGCAGTAGCCGTAACAGCATCAGGAATTACGTTTGGCTTTTCTATAAGAGAGGAAGATAATCGGGTTGTAAGCTTTACATCTCAGGTTCACACACATTTTTACCCAGAAAAATCATGGTATAAAAAAGAACAGGCGGATGCCCATGTTTTGGCTCATGAACAATTACATTTTAATATTACCGAATTATATACGCGTAAATTTAGGCAACGAATAGGCCAAATTAAAGTATCTAATAATGTTAAAAGACAATTAAAAAACCTGCATAATACTATTAATAAAGAACTTTCACAGACGCAAAATAAATATGATTCCGAAACCAATTATTCTAGAAATGTTGAAGCGCAAACAGCATGGGAGACATATATTGCCAATGAATTAAAGAAGTTATCCAAATATAAATCGGTCGATTAAATACATGCTTCCAGACAAACAATTTCTTATAGATTTAGCACATACTAAAATGCCTTTTGGTAAATATAAAGACCGTTATTTAATAGATTTGCCTGAATATTATGTGGTTTGGTACCATAATAAAGGTTTTCCCAAAGGAAAATTAGGAGATATGCTTACACAGGTTTATGAGCTTAAATTAAACGGGTTAGAAGATTTAATTCGCAATATTAAAAAGCAGTATCCTAATAAATAGGAGGTTGTCTCCTAAATGGCAAACACATCTTAAAAATAAGCTTTTATCTGGGGGCTTTATTTTATGATAGCTTTGCCCAACAGTTATTATTGTTGTGTACTGTATTGTTATTTATCTATTTCTCCTACTATTTTTCGATTTAAACTCATGAATATTTCTTGAATATTTGTTCCTTTCGAATACAAAGGATTAATTGATTTAATAAGAGCCGTTCTCATTTTATATAATTCCTTTTTAGAAGCATGTTCTCTTTCTGCAAACATTTTAATATTTATTAACTCATGATGTTCTTTTTGTTCAGGGTTTAAGGAGTGGTTAATCATTGCGCATTGGTGGCACATACCATTTTTATTAACTAGAGAGCAGCGATCATCATATATCTTTATCATGGTTTTTCTTGCTAGACGAACATAGTGTTTTACAGCTGCTTCTCCTTTATTGATAATCAAGGCGACCTCTTTTATTTTAAATGCATATATATCTTTAAGTATAAGGCTAATTTGTTGCTCTATTATCAAGCTTTTTGAGATACAAGTGAAGCAATGATCAATATGTTCTTTTATTACAAACTTTCCTTCTGGATCCATAGCATGTGTTTGTTCGATTAATCTAATAAATTCGGGGTGAGACTCAGCATAATCCCTTGCTTTGTCTTTAGTATCAGACGACCATCGGTTTCGCTTTCTTAAAACATCATAAGCAAGGTTATGTGCGATGGAAAAACACCAAACCTTAAGAGAACTAGTCCCTTTGAAAGTATGATGCTTCTCAAAGGCTTTAACAAAACAATCTTGGTGAATATCTTCTGCATCTTGCCTATTAGCCAAAATTCGATACAAAAAAGATTTCAGTTCTTTTTGAAAAGGTTTATACTGTTTGTAAAATGCCCCAATTTTTATGTCTGAGGCATTTTGGTTTGTTTTATTAGACATTGTTAATCAATTCTTCAGTAGGTATTTTTTCTCCTTTGAGTACTTTTCTAATTCTATCCCAATAATAAGTTTTCCAGCCTAAATTAAGGTCGGTATAACATAATTCAGGAACACCTTCTTGTTCTAAATGTAAGATGGTTTTGTCATCTTGTTCCGTTAATTCTATTGTTAAGTTCGAAAAATGGTCTTCTGGCCATACCCCAGGAATAACGATTCTCCAAGCCTGTTGGATGAGTTTATTTGGAACAATTTTTTCGTTTTTGCCAAAAATCATTCCTCCGAGTGCAAAAGAATCACCTGTTTCTCTACCAATTTGACCAGGGCCATAATACGAAACTACTTTGGATTCATTCATTAATAAGTCAAAGAGGTTTTTAGCAGAAGTTTCAAAAACTTCCTTCTGTTTTAAAGTTTGTGTATTCATTTTAATATTTTTTGATTCTTTATTAAGACGAACCAGTAAATTAAAATGATCATTCTATAAATTATCACCAACATGTTGACGTATAATTTGTACAGAATTGGGAATTAATGCGATTTCGTTTATCGAAACTATGAATTTATAAAAAAATCTTGATATTGACCACTTCAGGTCTAGCATGAATCATACGCATCTTTGTTAATTGTTATTAATTAAACCCAAAAAGTTCTGCCCTGCAATTTTTTCTACGGTTGCTGTATCAAGCAACTCAAACAACTCAAATATGGCTAAATAAGCTTGATCGTAAGTAATGCCATAACCAGAGTCACTACTAACCATAAACCTTAACGGATATTTTTTAATTAGTGCAACATAGTTTTCTAATTTGAAATTGCTATCCTTATTGTAAGCTGTAAACCCTGCAAAAAAATCGATATAAATATTATCATGAGCAGCAATTAAGCTTTCTATTTCCGAAGGACTATTATAAGCATTGGCATGTCCAAAAATAAAATTAGTATCAGGATATAGTGTGGCAGCCTCTTTTAGTTTCGTAATTGGGAAGCCACTAGGTGGGTCGATATGTAATAAAATGGGCTTTTTAAATTCAGCACAGAGGTCATAAATTTCGGAAAAGTAACCATCAAGAGGATGTTCGCCTTTCCAGGGTAAGTTAGATACCACAGGAGAATTAGTAGATGCAGCTGCTACTTCCCCAATACCATAAACGCCGGCAGTAAAACGCTCTCGGATATAGGTTAAACACGACGTATCAAAAATGTTTATTCCTGCAATAAATGGAAAAAACCTATCTGTATTAGCTTCGTAAGCTTCAAATGCTATTTCATCGGTTGTTATAGCCGAGGGTTCAGAAATATCTCCAAATAAAACAATTTTGTCAATTCCATATTTAGTCCAAGTTACTAAACTTTGTTGATATTTATATCCAGAAGCATCATGATTATGAATGTCTACAATAAAGATATCTTTATATTTTTCATAATTAACAATAGTTTCTTCTTCGGTATCCGTACTATCCTCTTTTTTATTACAATTATAACTTAAATTAAAAAGAAGAAATAAAATGACTAATTTAATTATATGTATAGGTGTTCTCATTTTTAAATAGGTTAAATGATTTAAGGTAAATGAGTTATAGATTTTTATGAGATAAACAAAATTAGTTTATTTTCTATTCTATATCAAAAATCTATTGTTAAAAACTCCCTTTAAATAACTAAAAACTAATTCTCAAATAACTATTTTAATTTTGTAAATTTGCCTGCGTTTATAAGCGCAACATGACACAAGCAACAAAATACATTTTCGTAACTGGAGGAGTTACATCGTCTTTAGGAAAAGGCATCATAGCAGCATCACTTGCTAAACTATTACAGGCTCAAGGTTATAGAGTTACTATTCAAAAATTAGATCCATATATTAACGTAGACCCAGGAACATTAAATCCATACGAACATGGGGAATGTTATGTGACTGAAGATGGTGCAGAAACGGATTTAGATTTAGGACACTACGAGCGCTTTTTAAACGTACCAACAAGTCAAGCTAATAATGTCACCACAGGACGTATTTATCAAAGCGTTATAGAAAAAGAACGTCGTGGTGAATTTTTAGGAAAAACAGTACAGGTAGTTCCTCATATTACCGACGAAATAAAACGCCGTGTGCAAATATTAGGAAGGTCGGGAGATTATGATATTGTAATCACAGAAATAGGTGGAACTGTTGGTGATATTGAATCGTTACCATATATAGAAGCTGTTCGTCAACTTCGTTGGGATTTGGGAAAAAATAACGCTATTGTTATTCATTTAACCTTGGTACCATTTTTATCGGCAGCAGGCGAATTAAAAACCAAACCAACACAACATAGTGTTAAAACACTTATGGAGAGTGGAGTACAAGCAGATATATTGGTTTGTAGAACAGAACATAATTTACCAAAAGATTTACGTCGTAAATTGGCATTATTCTGTAATGTTAGAGAAGAAGCGGTTATTCAATCTATAGATGCTTCTACTATTTACGATGTTCCTAATTTAATGTTGGAAGAAGGTTTAGATAAAGTTGTTTTAAATCAGTTAGATTTAGAATGCTCTTCACCAGATATTACCAGATGGAATAATTTTGTACACCGCCATAAAAACCCAAAAACAGATGTTACTATTGGATTAATTGGAAAATATGTAGAACTACAAGATTCCTATAAATCTATTTTAGAAGCCTTTATTCATGCAGGAGCAGAGAACGAGGTTAAAGTAAAAGTAGAATCTATTCATTCGGAATATTTAAATGAAGATAATATTAAACTAAAACTAGGCCATTTAGACGGTGTTTTAGTAGCTCCCGGATTTGGAGAACGAGGTTTAGAAGGGAAAATTACAGCAGTAAAATTTGTTAGAGAAAATAACATTCCGTTTTTAGGCATTTGTTTAGGAATGCAAATGGCAGTTATTGAATTTGCACGCAATGTTTTAGGATTAACAGATGCTAACTCAACCGAAATGGACACTAAGTCTGCAAATCCTGTAATAGATTTGATGGAAGAGCAAAAGAGCATAACAGATAAAGGAGGTACCATGCGTTTAGGAGCTTGGTCTTGTGAGCTGAAAAAAGGAAGTATAGTTCATGAAATTTATAAGAACAATACTATAAAAGAACGTCACAGACATCGTTACGAATTTAATAGTAATTACAAAGCGCAATTAGAAACAGCTGGCATGCAAGCAACAGGTTTGAATCCTGAAACCGGTTTGGTGGAGATTATCGAAATTACAAAGCACCCATGGTTTGTAGGAGTACAATACCACCCAGAATATAAAAGTACCGTTGCAAACCCACATCCGCTGTTTGTTGCTTTTGTAAAAGCAGCTTTAAATCACAAAAAAAATCAAAAAGGTGTCAGTATGGCACAAAATTAAAATTGGATAGTTTATTGATAAGTTAATTGTTGTTCCAAATTTAGAGCAGTACCCAATAATTTAAAACTAAAGATAGTTTACTAGCTATTACGATATTAAATGGAAGAAAAAAAATTAGATATTAATTCGGTCATAGGGTTTATACTTATTTTCGGAATATTAATGTATATGCTTTGGCAAAACCAGCCAACACCTGAAGAGTTAGAAGCTCAGGAAAAAGCAAAACAAGAACAGGTTGAAGCAGAGAAGAAAGCCAAAGAGCAAGATCAAACCAAAGTTATAACACCAGAAGACCTTGCTCCAGTTTCAGATTCACTTCAAAAGATCAGATTAAAAAACAAATATGGTACATTTTCTTATGCTGCAGAAATAGCATCAACTGTTACTAAAGAAACTTTGGTCGAGACAGATCTATTAGCTTTAAAATTCAATAGTGAAAATGGATATCTATCAGAAGTTAAACTAAAAGAATTTGTAGATTTTAATGACGAGCCTATTTATTTAATAAAGGATAATAATGCCTCTTTCAATATTAATTTTGGTACAAACGATAATCGTATTTTAAATACAGAAAGTGCTGATCTACATTTTGAACCTACAGTAACTAGAAATGGTGACAATACGATAGTTTCAATGAAACTAAAGGTGTCTGAAAGTAAGTTTTTAGAATATCGTTACGAGTTAAAAGAAGGCGATTATATGATTGGCTTTACCATTCGTTCACAGGGATTAAGTGATGTTATAAACAACTCGCAAGCAATTAATTTAGATTGGAATCTTAAAACATATCGTCATGCAAAAAGTATTTCTTACGAAAACAGATATACCGAAGTAATTTTTGAATATGAAGATGGCAAGGATGATTATTTAGGGCAACAGGCAAAAACAGAAGATACTGCAGAGGATGTTAGTTATGTAGCGTTTAAACAACACTTTTTTACATCTATTTTATTAGCAGACGCGCCATTTAAAACAGCTGCTTTTGAGTCTGAAAATTTGGTGCAAGACGAAGAAGTAGATACTGTTTATACAAAAGCATTTGCTACGAAATTACCTTTGGAACTTGCCGGTGGAGAGATTTCTAAGACAATGGATTGGTATTACGGACCAAGTGATTTTAAAATATTAAACGCATACGATAGAAATTTAGACGAAGTTGTGCCACTTGGTTGGGGTATTTTCGGATGGATTAATAAATACCTTTTTATTCCTTTATTTGGTTTCTTAGGTGGGTTTTTACCTTATGGGATTGCGATTATTGTTATGACGATATTAATAAAATTATTAATGTCTTTTGTGCAGTATAAGCAATTCCTATCACAGGCTAAGATGAAAATTCTAAAACCAGAATTGGATGCTATTCGTGCAAAACATAAGGATAACAAAATGAAAGCGCAGCAAGAAACTATGGCACTGCAAACTAAAGCAGGGGCAAGTCCTATGGCGGGTTGTTTACCAGCATTGGTACAGTTACCGGTATTTTATGCGTTATTTCAGTTTTTCCCATCGGCGTTCGATTTAAGACAGAAAAGTTTCTTATGGGTAAAAGATTTATCATCTTATGATACTATAGCAGAATTACCATTTAATATTTGGTTTTATGGAGATCACGTAAGTTTATTTCCAATATTGGCGTCTATTGCTATTTTCTTTTACATGCGATTAACGACAGGGCAACAAGTAGCAACACAGCCACAACAAGAAGGTATGCCAGACATGGGGAAAATGATGAAATATATGATGTATTTCTCACCAATAATGATGCTATTTTTCTTTAATAATTATGCGTCTGGATTGAGTTTATACTATTTCATTTCTAATTTAATTAGTATTGGAATCATCTTAGTTATTAAAAACTATATTCTTGATGAAGATAAAATTCATGCACAAATGCAGGAAAACAAAAAGAAGCCTAAAAAACAAAATAAATTTCAGGCAAAAATGCAAGAAATGATGGAGCAGGCAGAAAAACAAAAACAAGCACAACAAAAAAAGAAAAGATAAATATAAACACTTTCTTTTGGTTGCTGAGCCAAGTTGAAGTAAGGGAAGGTGGGTTTCAATTTTTATTAAATTGAAAAGTGAGAGAATTATATACAAAGTTGTCATGTATTTAAGCATGGCAACTTTTTTGTTATACAATTTGAAAATAATATTTTCGTTTGTTTAATATTAAAGTCTTAAAGGAGAATTTTTAAAATGAAAAAAGGAATACTAACATTGTTTATTTTATTTGTTTACAACTTAAGTTTTTCTCAAACTATAAACCAATTTGACAAAGAAGGCAAACGTCATGGTATTTGGAAAAAAACATTTGAAGGCACCAATATTTTAAGATATGAAGGCGCTTTTTCTCATGGTAAAGAAATAGGCTTATTTAAGTTTTATAAAAACATTAGGAAGAAAGCGGTATTAACAGCCAGTAAGCAGTTTAATGAAAATGATAATAAAGCCTACGTTAAGTTTTTTTCATCCAGAGGAAAGCTTATAAGCGAAGGACAAATGGATGGTAAAAGCTATGTAGGCGAATGGAAGTACTATCAAAAAACCTCAGAAAACTTATTGACTTTAGAGCATTATAACGATAAAGGAAATTTAGAAGGGGAACGTTTGGTATATTATCCTAACGGACAAATAGCAGAAAAACAGAATTATATAAATGGAGAATTAAATGGTGTTTCCATATGGTATTCTGTTAATAATGTTGTTTTAAAAGAGTTTATTTATGTGAATGGCGAGTTGCATGGCATTTCAAAAATTTATAACTCAAAAGGTGAGTTAATTGTTGAGGGACAATATAAACAAGGTAAAAAGCATGGTATCTGGAAATACTATGAAGGAGGGACAATTGTAGAAGAAAAAGATTTTACTCCTAAAGGAAAATTCAAAAAGAAAAATTAATCGAAAAGAATTCCTCGAGGCTCTGCCTCGGGGTTTCCGTTGAAATTGTCATTCCCGTGAATCCCGATAGCTATCGGGACTGCCTCGAGGATAGTTGGTTTCAAGAAATTCTTTATTGTAAAAGGCTCCTTGTTAATTATCAAGGAGCCTTTTTTTATAGACAATTTTATGGAAATTAAATTATAACTAAAAATTGTCTATACCATCAACAAACCAAACTAATTTTTATAGCCCTAAGGAATATTTGGTATGGCTACTTTGTTAATTACGTGTATTACACCATTTCCTGCCTGCACATCTACAGCTACTATGCCAATATCTGTAGCTCCAGATCCATCCGTTATATCAGCAATATTATCCCCAGTTCCGGGTAAGGTAATTGTAAGATTATCGCCTTGTAAACTAGGAGCGACTGTATCTCCATTAGGTGTTAAACCATCTGATTGTACATTTAAACCTCCTACAACATGATGTAGCAATACTTGTGTTAAAACCGATTCTTCTGGAACTGTTATAGCAGCAAAAGCATCATTAGTAGGTGCAAATACAGTAAAAGGAGGGTCTAAACTGTCACTATTACCTGTCTCAGTTCTACTTAAAATAACATCAAAAGGTGTTTCAGGAGTTAATGTTGTTAAAGCAGAAACTAATGTTGAAAAATTAGGATCGGCAGTAGCAAAAGTAACAACAGTTGGTATTCCAATAACAGCATCAACAGCATGAATAATACCATTACTTGCAACAACATCGGCAACAGCAACAGATGATATACCGTTAAATGTAACACCATCAGAAGTATTATAATACAAGCTTAAATTATTCATATTAGAATCTGTAGCAAGCGTATTGGTATAACCAGCAACACCATCAATTAAATTAGTAGCACTTACGGCATCTCCAATAACGTGATTTAATAAAATATTTGCTAAAGCATCTGTAGGTACTTGATTTAAAGGTGTGCCATCTAAAAAATCGACAAATGCATTATCATCTGGTGCTAATACCGTAAAAGGACCGGCGGTTCCTAAAACAGTCACTAAATCACCATCTGCAGCCCCTAAAGCTGCGACTAGATTACTAAAACTGGAATTAGCAAGCGCATGGGTAACAACAGTTGGTAGCCCAATAACAGCATCAACGACATGTATAATACCGTTGGTCGCATCTATATCTGCTCTGTCTAAATCTACACTAGAAACACCGTTTAGTGTAACACCGTTAGAAATGTCTATAAACATACTCAGGTTTAGTCCTGTTTCTGATTGTGTTGCCATGGTATTAACATAAGTGGTACTTAAAGCAGTAGAAGGAAACTCGCCATCAATGACATGGTTTAAAAGAACTTCTTTTAATAATGCCACAGGAACATCATTTAATGTTGCGAAATTATTGGCAGCCAGAAATGTATTAAAAGCAGTATTTGTTGGAGCAAATACGGTAAATTGACCTGTTCCATTTAAGGTAGTCACTAGATCTGCTCTATCAAGTGCCGCAACTAAACTGCTCAAATCGGGTGTTGCTTCAGCCAATTCTGCTATAGTTTCAGGTAAAAAAGAAACTATGTTGTCGTCATCATTATTACATGATAAGGTACCTACCATTACCAGTATAAGTAATGATACTTTTTTTAATGGAATTAAGTTTTTCATTTGTGTAGTTTTTTTATTTTGTTTAACAAAAATATATAAAAGTTAAACAAAAAACTAATTTTTGTTTAATTTATTTTAAATAATGATAAACAAAAACGATTCACTAAACCATTTAGTATGCTATTTGTAACACCTTATTTTATCCAATTATATGTATCTTTGTAGCTAAATTATTAAGAAATGAAACGAGTCATTATTGGACTTTCAGGAGGTGTAGATTCTAGTGTTGCAGCTTATTTATTACAGCAGCAAGGGTATGAGGTTATTGGTTTGTTTATGAAAAACTGGCATGATGATTCTGTAACGATATCTAACGAATGCCCTTGGTTGGATGATAGTAATGATGCCATGTTAGTTGCCGAAAAATTAGGCATACCATTTCAAACGGTAGATTTAAGTGAGCAGTATAAAGAACGTATTGTAGATTATATGTTTCATGAATATGAAAAAGGCAGAACACCTAATCCAGACGTACTATGCAATAGAGAGATTAAGTTTGATGTCTTTATGAAAATTGCTTTAGAACTTGGAGCAGATTATGTAGCTACTGGTCATTATTGTAGAAAAGGAACGATTCAAAAAGAAGGAAAAGAGATTTATCAGTTACTGGCCGGAATAGATGATAATAAAGATCAATCTTACTTTTTATGTCAGTTATCTCAAGATCAATTAGCTAAGTCGTTATTTCCAATAGGGGAGTTAACAAAACCAGAGGTGCGTGAGTTAGCGACCAAGTTAGATTTGGTAACTGCCGAAAAGAAAGATTCCCAAGGTTTATGTTTTATTGGTAAAGTAAAATTACCTGATTTTCTTCAGCAACAGTTAAAGCCAAAAGAAGGCGTTATAGTCGAAATACCTAAAGAACAAGAGGTTTTTAGCCATGTAGAGACAACATTTAATTCAGAAGAAGAGAAATTAAAATATTTATCTCGTAAGATTGATTATAGAGTCGATTATGGAAAAATAGTCGGTAAGCATCAAGGCGCCCATTATTTTACAAAGGGGCAGCGTAAAGGACTTGCAGTGGGTGGCACTTTAGAACCTTTGTTCGTAATTGATACCGATGTAGATGAGAATGTTATTTATACAGGGCAAGGTAAAGAACACCCCGGCTTATTTAAAAAAGCTTTGTTTGTAACAAACGATGAAATTCATTGGATTCGGGAAGATTTAAAACTAGACTTAGATGGTATAATGGAGGTTATGGCTAGAATTCGTTATAGGCAATCACTTCAAAAAGCCATATTGCATAAAGTAGAAAGTGGTTTATATGTCGAGTTTGAAGCATTTCAATCAGCTATCACCGAAGGACAATTTGTAGCTTGGTATTTAGGAGAAGAACTAGTAGGTTCTGGAGTAATTTCTTAAATTGCAATAACTAAAACCATATTAGTTATGAAAAAACACCTACTATTTCTCATACTGTTATGTTACCAATTTACTATATTTTCGCAGGAAGATGCTTGGGTATATATAAAGGATAAACAAAACGTTACTGCTTCAATAGCCAACCCTATTTCCATACTAACCCAAAAAGCAATTGATAGAAAAAGTGCGCATAATGTTATAATTGATGAAAGAGATGTGCCTGTTAATGAGAATTATATTTCTCAACTTAAAGGAGCTACAGGTATAACAGTTATGGCAAAGTCTAAGTGGTTTAACGCAGTGCATGTTAGGGGTAGTGAAACAGATATTAATAATTTATCAGCCACATTTTCATTTATAGATTATATAGACTTTGCTAATAAAAGTTTAAACACACTTAAACTTACTCAACAAAAAAACAAATCTAAATTAGAAACTGTTTTTACTACATTCATTTATGGTAATGCTGCCAACCAAATAGAAATGATAAAAGGAAACGAATTGCATTTAGCAGATTATACAGGTACAGGAATGACAGTTGCTGTTATAGATGCAGGTTTTCCTAATGTAAATACCATGTCGTCATTTCAAAGATTAAGAGAAGCTGGAAATATTTTAGGTGACTATGATTTTGTTAATAGAGATACCGACGTATATACTAATACTACCAGCAGTCACGGTACTTGGGTATTAAGTACCATGGCAGGATATATTGAAGGTGGCTATGTAGGAACAGCTCCAGATGCATCCTACTATTTATTTGTTACCGAAGATGCATCAAGTGAAAACCCAGTAGAAGAGAGTTATTGGGTAGAAGCAGCAGAACGTGCCGATAGTTTAGGGGTAAATGTTATAAATACCTCTTTAGGGTATACCACTTATGATAATGCTAATTATAGTTATACAACAGCAGATATGGACGGTAATACCGCTTTTATTACCAAAGGGGCAAATATTGCTTTTGAGAAGGGGATGTTATTAGTGAATTCTGCTGGAAACTCAGGAAATAAAAGTTGGGGAATCGTTGGAGCACCTGCAGATGCTGCTGGTGTTTTTAGTATTGGAGCCGTTCAAGCAAATGGTACATATGCGGTGTTTAGCTCAAAAGGCAATAGTACACAACCAACTCAAAAACCGGATGTGGTAGCGCAAGGTGAGGCAAGTTTTGTTATAGGTACTAATGATGTTATGGGAACACTTAACGGAACGTCTTTTAGTTCCCCCATTATGGCAGGAGGCATTACATGCTTATGGCAGGCACTACCTAATAAAACAAATGCAGAAATAATGCAGTTAGTTCGAGAATCTGCTTCACAATATAATTCTCCCGATTATTTTTTGGGCTATGGTATTCCAAATTTGCAAACAGCACTAAATACTGCTTTAAGTACAACAAATAGAGATGATGAAAGTCAAGATTTACAACTGTTTCCTAATCCAACAAAAGGCATAGTTCACTTTAGTTTTCCTTTAGATCAAGACGAATTATCTGTTATTATTTTTAATATTTTTGGAAAACAAATACTAGAATCTACAATTACAATTGAAAATAATCAAATAGATCTATCTTCGTTTTCAAAAGGCATATATATTGTTAATGTACAATCAGAAAACATTTCAAAAACAATAAAACTTATAAAGCATTAAATGACTAATAATAGGATTACCAAATTATTCAATATTGAATATCCAATAGTTCAAGCAGGTATGATTTGGAATAGTGGTTGGAGATTAGCATCGGCGGCAAGTAACTCGGGTGTTTTAGGTTTAATAGGAGCGGGATCTATGTATCCAGATGTTTTAAGAGAACATATACAAAAATGTAAAAAAGCGACTAATAATCCTTTTGGAGTTAATGTGCCTATGTTGTATCCTAATATTGAAGAAATCATGAACATTCTTGTGGAAGAAGGTGTAAAAATAGTATTTACTTCTGCAGGAAATCCTAAAACATGGACGCCATGGTTAAAAGAAAAAGGCATTACAGTAGTACATGTTGTTAGTAGTGTAAAATTTGCTTTAAAAGCTCAGGAAGCAGGTGTGGATGCTATTGTAGCAGAAGGGTTTGAAGCAGGAGGACACAATGGTAGAGATGAAACAACCACGTTGACACTCATCCCTATGGTTAAAGAAAAAATTCATATTCCGTTAATTGCTGCAGGCGGTATAGCTACAGGGAAAGCGATGTTAGCTACCATGATTTTAGGAGCCGATGGGGTACAGGTTGGTAGTAGGTTTGTAGCCAGTGAAGAAAGTTCGGCACATGAAGCATTTAAAAAAGTAGTGGTTAATACTAAAGAAGGAGATACACAATTAACATTAAAAGAACTGGCACCAGTACGTTTAATAAAGAATAAATTTTATAACGATATACAAGCCTTATATAAAACAGGACCGACTGTTGAGGCTCTTAAAACTTTACTAGGTCGAGCAAGGGCAAAAAAAGGCATGTTTGAAGGTGAATTGGAAGAAGGCGAATTAGAAATAGGACAAATTGCAGGCTTGATACATGATATTAAACCGGTATCAAAAATTGTTGAAGATATAGTGCAAGAATTTGAAGAGGCGAAAAAGATGGTTGATGGTTTATAAGCCTATAGCTTTTCTAAAAAGATAATTAATTTAAAAGGAGGCACTTTATAAGTGGCCTCCTTTAAATTTTTGAAACTTCTAAGCTTATATAATTTTTTATCCCTTTAAAATTTGAAAGCTAACTGTTTCTGCTAAATCGTTAATTCTTAGTTTAGTTGCTTTTTAAAAGCGATGCGAATGTATGAAAAGACTTCATTAAAATAACTTAAAATTTGTATAGATTTATCAAGACTTATTAACAATTGTTAATTTCTAAAAAAAACTAAAAGAATGTTACAAAATTGGCGAAAATAAAGCCGAAAGATTACTTTTACCGAATGCAATTAAAAGACTATACCAAAGAATTTAGCTATAATTGGAAATTAGCTTCTCCAGTTATGCTTGGTATGTTAGGACATACGTTTGTTAGTTTTGTCGATAATATTATGGTAGGGCAATTGGGAACAGCAGAATTGGCTGCGGTATCCTTAGGTAATAGCTTTATGTTTATTGCCATGTCTTTAGGGATTGGTTTTTCTACAGCCATAACTCCTCTAATAGCTGAAGCTGATGCTGCAAAAGATTTTGTAAAAGGAAAATCTTCCTTTAAACATGGTCTGTTTTTGTGCACCGTTTTAGGAATATTATTATTCCTAATGGTATTTTTTGCAAAACCTCTTATGTATTTAATGAAACAACCAGAAGAGGTTGTAGAGTTAGCCATTCCATATTTAGATTTAGTTGCTTTTTCTTTAATTCCCTTGATTGTTTTTCAAGGTTTTAAGCAGTTTAGTGACGGACTGTCTATGACGAAATACCCAATGTATGCTACCGTATTGGCTAATATTATAAATGTTATTTTAAATTATGTATTAATTTTTGGGAAATTTGGCTTTCCAGAATTGGGTATTGTTGGTGCCGCTTATGGCACATTAGTGTCTCGATTTATAATGGTTTGGTATCTGTGGTTTTTATTAAGAGGAAAAGAAAAGTCGAAAGCCTATGTAACCAATATTAAGTTTTTCATACTTAATAAATTAATGATTAAAAAAATCATCAATATTGGCGCACCAAGTGCCATGCAAATGTTTTTTGAGGTAGCTATTTTCACAGCTGCTATATGGCTAAGTGGTTTACTGGGTAAAAACCCGCAAGCAGCAAATCAAATAGCACTTAATTTATCGTCTATGACATTTATGGTAGTTACGGGCTTAAGTGTAGCTTCTATGATTCGTGTTGGTAACCAAAAAGGATTAAAAGCATATTTTGAATTACGCCGTATAGCATTCTCTTTGTTTTTAATGGGAACCATGCTTGCTTTTGGATTCGCTATCATTTTCTTTGCATTACATAATCATTTGCCCAAATTGTATGTAGATTTTGATGATGCTAAAAATTTAGTAGATAATACAGAAGTTATTACTATTGCATCTAAATTGTTAATAGCAGCGGCTATATTCCAAATAAGTGATAGTATTCAAGTTTTAGTTTTAGGTGCTTTACGCGGATTACAAGATGTTAAAATACCAACTATTATTACATTTGTGTCTTATTGGTTAATAGGATTCCCTGTAAGTTGGTTTTTCGGGAAAGAAGATGCTTATGGTAGTTTTGGTATATGGCTAGGATTGCTCGCCGGTTTAACCACTGCAGCCATTTTGTTGTATATTCGATTTAATTATTTAACTAAAAAGTTGATTAATACAGAACACCTAAAGGCTAGGAGTTAGATGTAATTTAAGTGAAGACGAAAAATAAGATGGAAAAATATATAGATGTGAACCCTGAATCTGGAAAGAAATTTTATCAAGACTTTCACGACAAAGGAAAAATCGTAATGCTAAATTTATTAAAATTCAGGCAAAAAGCTGACTATTCAAACTTAGTACATTTAAAACCTGAAAAAGAAATAAGTGGAGAAGAGGCATATAAATTATATATGAAATATACTTTGCCCGAAATAGAAAAAGCAGGTAGTAGAATAATTTATTATGGAAAAAGTAAAAACTTTCTAATAGGCCCAGAGTCCGAAAAATGGGATGCAGTTTTACTAGTCGAACACGAATCTGTATTGAAGTTTATGGAATTTGCTCAAAATAAAGATTATTTAAAAAATGCAGGACATAGGACTGCCGGATTAGAAGATTCCCGATTATTACCTACAACTGAAATAAAAACTGGCACCTAAAAAATGCTATAAAACATATCTAATAAGTGCAGAAACCAAAGCTATGTGCTTATTTGCAAAGATCTCCAAATTTGAATTTGGATTTTTAAAAATAAAAAAGAAAAAAAATGACACTTCCAAAGTTTATTCTCGGTGATAATACGAATTACCCGAATGCTATTTTTGTAATTCATACAGAATTTCCAAGATTTATTATTAATCTTGAAAATGACGAAGTAGAATGGTTTGAAGATTTTGATGCCGAAGACCAAAAAGAACTGGAAAATGAAACGGAAAATGCTATAAAATTGGCAACCGAGTTTTACGACGAAGAAATAGCTAAATACGAAGATTAATTTTAAGTTTTTTATATGATTGATCAACTTTTAAAATATGATACCGAACTGTTTTTGTTTTTAAACAATTTGGGTTCTGAGTTTTGGGATAATTTATGGTTATTAATAACAGACAAGCTTACCTTTATTCCATTGTACGCTATATTACTGTTCTTACTTTATAAAAAATACGGACTAAAATCATTACTTGTTTTTGTCGTAGTTGTTGCTTTAATGATCACATTCACGGATCAAATAACCAATGTTTTTAAACGAGGTTTTCAACGTCCAAGACCTTGTGGTGAAGCAGATCTAATAGACCAAATGCGTTTTATAGCAGTGCGTTGTGGAAAGTATGGTTTTTTCTCAGGACATTCATCGAACTCTATGGCAGCAGCCGTATTTGCTGGTTTAATGCTAAAACCATATTATAAAAATCTAATATTTATTTTATTATTGTGGAGCGCTATCGTGGCTTATAGTAGAATTTATGTTGGTGTTCACTATCCTTTAGATATTGTTTGCGGACTTACTTTTGGAGCTATCTCTGGATTTATGTTTTATAAACTTGGAAATTATTCGCTAAAAAGATTTATCAAAATTTAGTTTTAAATTAAAAAACATTTTTTAACGACGCTGTCCCGAAAACTCCATAGCCTCACCTTTACCAAAACCATAGCTAATGCCAAAGGTTACAAAACGACCTCGTAGATTACTATCAAATAAATAAAAGTCATCTTGAAGTGTTTCACTTTCAAAAATTCGTGATGCAAATACATCACGAACACTTACATTTAAGATCACTTTACCTTTTAATATTTTCTTTCTAACACCCATATCGGCATATAAAATATCAGCGACTTCCCCTTGTAAGGTTTTGTATTTAGAAAAGTAATCTCCCGAAATTTCTATTTCAAACTCTAAAGGAAGTTTGAATTTTGATGACATACTTGTAGACCATTTATTGCCTTTAAAATCAAAAGATTCAGATTCATAGATGCCTTTTCTATCAAAGAAGTTAAGGTTAAAATCACCATTTAAAGAAAACCAATTAGTAGGCGAGTATTTCCCATTAAGCTCTATTCCCGTTGTATTGCTGGTGCCTATATTTTCTGGTCGTGATATACTAACATTATCTATAAATATTGCTATACGTTCAATAACATCGGTAGTATAACGATGGTACAAGCTTAAATTTAAAGAAGCCTTGCCTATTTTTTGAATGCTTGTAAATTCATACGAATCAGTATATTCTGGTTGTAAATCTGGATTACCTGTCGAGATGCTAAAATTATTTCGAATATTAGAAAACGGATTTAAACTACGCAACCCCGGTCTGTTTATCCTTCTGGAATATCCTGCCTGTAAAGAAAAATTCTCATTTATTTTGTATGATGTATGTAAGCTGGGAAACAAATTAGTGTAATCTTGGCTATTGGTTTCATTGGTATTTATTAATACCGTGTTTAAATCGGTATTTTCCATTCTTAGTCCTAATTTAACACCCCATGCATCACCCTCGTAAGCAGCAGTAGTATATAATGCAAAGACTTTTTGGTCTAAATCGAAAATATTAGTTAAATCAACATCGTCTACCCAAATGCCATTTTCTAAGTTGCTAACGGCAAAATCATTCGAAACAATATTTATGGCATATTGTGAGCCGGTTTCAATCGTATATTTTTCTAAAAAAGGGTGTGTATAGTCTAATTTAAAGATATAATCTTCAAGTTTGTAATCTGTTCGGGTTTCCTGCTGCAAATCCGTATCAGTTCCTGTTAGTATAGTATTTAAAAAATCTGAAGATTGATCTTTACGAAAAGAGCTTCCTAAAGCACTAAATAACAGGTCTTGATCTTTATGTCTTTTAAAGTCTTTTTTATACTGTAATTCGTATCTCAATTTCGGGTTAGTCGCTTCGGTAGTTTCTTCACGTATCCAGCTATCAGTTATTGCGTTAGTAGCATCTGTGGTATTGTAATTGGTAGTAGAATATTGATCTTCAACTTCATAAGCGTAAGTTCCCGAAAGAGTAATCACGTTAGAATCGTTAATATGATAGTCGGTGCCAATTAAAATGGTTCCAAACTTTTCGTTAAAATCACTTTCACCGTTACTGCTTATTGTGATGTTGTTTACTAAATCGCTATTAATGGTTTCTGATTCTCTGGGAAATAACCTTTTGCCAAAACCTAATTGACTAAATAAATTAAATTTTTCCGTTCGTTTGTTAAGGCTTAAACCAAAGCTATTACTAGCCGGAAAACCTGCATTAAGACTAGCAGCACCGTTTAGCCCTTTTTTTTCAGATTTTTTAATAACGATGTTAATAATTCCAGAAGTACCTTCGGCATCATACTTAGCAGAAGGATTGGTAATAACTTCTATTTTTTCAATCATATCTGCAGTAATGGTACCCAGTGCATTTCCATCGGCATTTGTTAAAACGGAAGGCTTGCCGTTAATTAAAACCTGTACGCCCTGGCTACCTCGTAAGCTAATTTCGCCTTCTATATTTACATTTACCGAGGGTACATTGTTTAGTACTTCCAGAGCACTAGCACCTGTTGAGCTTAAATCTGTACCAACATTAAAAATACGCTTGTCCAGCTTAAATTCTGTTTGCGATTTTTCTGCACGAACTACAACTTCATTTAAGGCTTGTTCATCTTCAGATAAAGAGATGACTCCCAGATTTATTTTATTATTGGAAATATTAAAATCTTTGAATGTTTGAGTTGCAAAACCTATAAAGCTTATCTCAATGTAAAAGTTAGTCGCTTTGGTATCCATTGTAAAAATACCGTCTGTATTAGTTACAGTACCTGTTATAGTTTTTTTGTTATTGTTACTTAGTATTGTTACAGTGGCATACTCTATAGGTTGTTTACTATTGGTTTCTATAACCTTTCCTGTAATTTCTAATGTCGTGTTTTGAGCTGTTAAATGATTGCAAATCATTAAAAAACAGCAATATAGTATAATATGTAAATGTTTGAAACTCATAAATAATAATCACAAAAACAAATAACAAAGATACTGGCAAGGCTGTTAAAAGTAAGATGTTTTAAATGTTAAAATTAACCCAAAATTTGAAAGCCGTTATCTAAAAATTTAAAAAGGAATCTATAGCAATGATAGATAAATAACTATTACTTTTGATGGTTTAAAATTGCATATGTCCAACCCCAACAAATTTTCATTTATAAACCCTAAAAAGTTTCCTTTTTTTTATGGATATGTTATTCTTTTTATTGGAAGCATTGGTGTTTTAGCAAGTGCTCCGGGACAAACCATAGGTATTTCTGTTTTCACAGACCCGGTAAAGGATGCCTTAGGACTTACCAGAAACCAATTTAGTAATGCCTACATGATAGGAACGCTTTTAAGTGCACTACTAGTTGCAAAAGCTGGCGTTTGGTTTGATACTTATGGTGCCAGATATGTCGCTTTTTTTGCAGCATTGCTTTTAGGGCTATCAGTTTTAATATGTTCTGTTTCTGTTGAGATTAGTGAGTATATAAAATCACTTTTAAATTTTGATTCTTGGTTAATACCTTTTCTGTTAATAACCGTTTTGTTTTTCTTCGTAAGGTTTAGCGGACAGGGTGTTTTAACTATGGCCTCTAGGAATATGATTATGATTTGGTTTAAAAAAAATAGAGGTAAAATAAATGCTATTAGTAGTATTACTGTGTCTCTTGGTTTTTCCAGTGCTCCGTTTTTTATAAACAAGCTTATAGACAATAATGGGTGGCAGGTGAGTTGGCAGATTATTGCCATTTGTCTGTTTATTTTTAGTCTGCTTATTTTACAACTATATAGAAATAAACCGGAAAATTTTAATATGCTACCAGACGGTGATACTAAAGGAAGTGATGACGTTAAGGTAGAAAATGTAGAAACCGATTTTACTTTAAAAGAAGCTAAAAAAACCAGAGCGTTTTGGATGTTTGGTTTTGCATTGGCCTTTAGTAGTTTTTTCTCAACAGGTTTTACATTTCATGTGGTGTCTATTTTTACAAGTCATGATTACCCAAAAAACCAGGCAATAGCAATTTTTATCCCCATTTCAATTATAGCCATATCTGTATCTACTTTATGCAATATTTTGAGTGATTACGTTCAACACAAAGTCTATTTATACCTTATGTTGCTTAGTGGTGTTTTAGCATCTTTAGGGCTTTTATTATTGTCTAATACCTTTGGGGTATATCTTATAATAATAGGGTTAGGGGCATATAGTGGCTTGTTTGCTGTTGTAAATGCAGTAACATGGCCACGGTTTTATGGTAGAAAATATTTGGGGTCTATAACAGGGAAAATCATGAGTTTTTTAGTGGTAGCCAGTGCTATTGCCCCCAGTTTGTTTAGTTATTCTTTTACAAGTTTAGGGTCTTATATTTATATAAGTTATATCGCATTAGCATTTTTATTGTTTTTAATTATTGGCTCTGTTAGGGTTAAAAACCCTCAATAATTAGTAGGATAAATTTATTTTATATATGCTAACATATAAATGAAAAAAACCCCATTTTGCTTTAGAAATTCAACCATAATTTTATAAGTTTGCCCTTACAAGATTAAATGCCTCAAAAAATTAAATGAAAAAGATTATTAAATTACAAAGTATAGGAATCATATTATTTTCTATGCTTTTTACGATGAGTTGTTCTGATGATAATAATAGCCCATCAACCTCAGTTCTTAATATAGAAGAAGCTAAACTTTTAGATTTTCCATTATTTGCAATAGAACCTACAGGAATAGAAATTGTACAACCTGAGATTGTAGATAATAAAGAAGTCACTTATGGAGAGATAAAAATTACGCTGCCAAGCACCATAACGTCTTTAGAGAATATAAGTGCATCTATTACCTCAAAAGAACTTAATTTAAGTAAGTTTAGTATTTCGCCCAGTAATAGTGTAAACTTATCTTTTGAAGATGGTAAAGTACATGTATTTACTATTAGTGCAGCTACAGGAGATCAAGAAGCATTATTGCATTACAATGTTAGTATTATTAAGGAAGTAGCACCTGTTCCTGAGACTTTAAAAATAACAGGATTTACATTCGAAAAAAGCAAAAACCCAAGCCTGCCCAACGATATTACAATTACAAAAACAGTTGAGGATGACGGTGGGATAGATAAAATATACCTTTTTGTGCCTTTAGGAACCGATTTTACAGATTTAGTACCAACCATTGCTTATGATGGCACAACGCTGTATTATACTCAAGAAAACAACTTAAATACTAATGTTGAATTCCCTACTGTAGATACCAGTTTTGATTTAAAATACCCAAAGCCTTTATACTTAACAGTTAAAGACAGGAATGGTGATAATGTTAGAACAACCAATGTAATTGTTGATGTTGTAAATCCTGTAAGAATAGAAACGGTATCTGTTACATCTCCAGATGCAACAGAAGGAACATCAGAATATTTTCCTGGTGTAACGAAATGGGTCAATCAGGGAAACCATAAAATTAATTTTCAAAAGGCCACAATTTATAAAGATATAAGTCCGGTTATTACACCAACAACGAATGTAATTACTGTAGATAGAGCATTGCCTAGTGGTGGGTTAATACCTGGAGAAAGTGCCAATGTAAATGTAAGGGTATCTCAATATTTTCCAGAAGGAACTTATAAAACAACAGCTGTTTTTTATACCAGAATATATCATGATTTTGATAGTGATGATTTGTTTGAACCAGTAGAAGTAACAGTAACTGCAAATATTATTAAATAATATTGCGAACTGCTTGTTGGTGATTTGTTATACTTAAAAATAATACTATATAAAAGGTAGACACTAATTTCACGAATTTTTCTGCCTACCGGCAGATTTCTAACCTGTATAGGTATTATGATAGACTGAAAGTCTGATTCGTGTTTATGCTAGGCATAGAGATTTCAAATACATTGAGGTTCTATTCGTGTAGATTTGTGCAATTCGTGGCTTAATTATCGTTTAATGCTCAGAGTTTAGTTTGCAGTCATAATACTTAAAAAAGATCTGGGTACACCGTAGCAGCTGACAAGCAGGAATAATTGTTTTTAAGAAATTATTTATTAGAAAAAAATCACATTTTTAATAAATAATCGGCAGCAGCAAAAGGAGTGGTTTGATTGGTTTCTATAAGTTGCAATTGATTTTCCAGTTCTTTTTTGATTTTTGGTGTATTAAAAAAATCTGACTTTAACTGTTCTTCAATAGTTTGAATGAGCCAAAATTTATTTTGCTCATTTCGCTTCTCGTAAAAGTAATTGTTTTTAGAAGTAATGGCTACGTAATCTAAGATCAATTCCCAGATAGCATCAATACCCTCATTTTTAAGGGCGCTACAAATGCTTACTTTAGGTTGCCAGTTAGATGATCTACCAGGGTAGAGGTGAAGTGCTCTGTTAAATTCTACTTTTGCAAGTTTGGCAGATTTCAAGTTATCACCATCGGCTTTATTAATGGCAATGGTGTCTGCCATTTCTATAATACCCCGTTTTATCCCTTGCAATTCGTCGCCAGCACCGGCTAATTTTAATAATAAAAAGAAATCGACCATGCTATGTACGGTGGTTTCACTTTGTCCAACGCCCACAGTTTCAATAATAATAACATCAAAACCAGCAGCTTCACATAAAATAATAGTTTCCCTGGTTTTTCTTGCAACACCTCCTAAAGAATCTCCAGAAGCAGATGGACGTATATATGCGTTATCATCTTTTACTAAATCTTCCATTCTGGTTTTATCACCTAAAATACTACCTTTTGTAAGTGTACTACTTGGATCTATAGCCAGAACAGCAATGCGTTTTCCTTTAGCTGTAAGATGTTTACCAAAGGTTTCAATAAACGTACTTTTTCCAACTCCAGGAACCCCAGTAATACCAATACGAATCGATTTATTAGCATGCGGTAAGCATGCTTTTATTATGGTATTTGCCTTTTTTAAATGTGCTGGATTTTTACTTTCAACTAAAGTGATAGCTCTGCTTAAAGCCGTTATGTCTTTATTTAAAATAGATGCTACTAAGCTATCTGTATTAATTTCAGATCGACGTTTTTCTTTAATAGATTTAATGGTAGATTGATTGGTGATTTCAGAAATTGAAACACCTTTTTTTTCTTTAAGTGCAGATTTTTTATTTTTTGTCATAGCTAGTCCCGCTTTTCGGGAAATAAACAAATGTTTGTCTAATTTACTATTTTATTTGAGAAAATAGATTACTGCAACTTAACACCGAACGCTGAATACTGAGAACTTACTTAAGCGGCACAGCAATTTTTACATCGTCCCAAGCCATGGTTAAAAACAAGTTATCGGTAGAATTATCGAAAGCAATAGTAAATTGTTCTACAGCTGATGGTAATTTTTGTACAGGAACCTCAATATTTAAAACATCATAGTTAGGATCCCACATAGGTTCCATATCAGAATTCACACCCCAAGGATATTGCTTGGAGTTAAAAAGAATGGTCCAAGTTGTATCTTTAGGTACAGTCCAAAGCGTGTATTTGCCCATAGGAAGTGGCATGCCTTGTACGTCGAGAGCTTGATTGGTTTCAAACGTGGTAGCCTCATTAGCACCTGTACGCCATACTTTATTAAAAGGAACTAAAGCCCCAAAAATCGCCCTGTCTTTTTTATAAGGCCTATTATAAAACACTTCAAGCTTTAAATCATTAAGCTTAAACTCTACTGTATCTTTAGGACTTAAGCGTTGTGAAAAAATATTTTCAACAAAAAACGAATATAAAAATAGCCCTAATGCTATGATAGATAATAGAAATAATATGCGTTTTAAAAAAGTGTTCATATAAGGAATATTAAGAGGTCATAAATATACTTCAAAAAGTAATAATTACTAATAAAGTAAACGCAGATTTTTTAAGTTTTCTTATGCGAACTCATTTAAATTTTTTTGATTGAAGCGAAAAATAGATGTTTTATTTCAAGATGATAGCTTTTTTGCACTACATAGCATTGTTACGTAGTAAGAAAAAGATAAAATATTGGAATAAAAAAACATTTTGCAGCCAATTGAAAAACTATAAATGAGTTCGTATCTTAAAAAAAAATATTTTTTTTGTCACACTGTATTTTTTTTACCGTCTTTAAAACGGACTAACTAAGAACCAAAAGTAGGATAAGCATGTTTCAGGTTGACATTATTGAACAATGTAAACAAAACAATCGCAAAGCACAATTACAGTTATACAACCAGTACTGTGATGGGATGTATATTGTTGCTAAACGATTTTTAAAAGATACTGCTGAGGCCGAAGATGTTGTACAAGAAGCTTTTATTAAAGCTTTTTCTAAATTACATCAATATAAAGCTGAAGTTACCTTTGGAGCTTGGTTAAAACGTATTGTTATTAATAAAAGTATCGACTTCTTAAAATCTAAAAAGCAACAACTTATTGCATTAGATGAGGTGCACCTAAAAGTGATCGATACAACACTTGATGACAAATGGTTAGTAGACGACGCAATGACATTAAATGATGTAAAAATTGCCATTAATAAATTACCGGATAAATATCAATATGTAGTGATGCTGTATTTAATTGAAGGATATGACCATCAGGAAATTTCTGAGATTTTAAGTATTTCTGAAGTCGCTTCGCGCGCTCAATTATCTAGAGGTAAAGCAAAATTACAAGAACTGTTAAAACTTAAAAAACATGGCACGAGATATTAGAGAGTTATTTAAAGATGATAAAATGTCGCATGAAACAATGCCTAAAAATCATCAAGAGCGGTTTCTTAAAAAATTAGATAAAGCTATGCCGTTGGCAACCAAACCTAAATTTAATAAGATACGTATAGCAGCAAGTGTTGTACTGTTTATAGGTTTAAGCTTTGGTGCTTTCAAGTATTTTCAACCAAAAGTTAATAAACCAACAGAGGTAGTGACGACTAAAACTGTTGAAACAAAAACTTTGGGAGATGTTTCTCCTGGACTTAAAAAAGTGGAAGATTATTATTTGGCGAGTATTAATTTAGAGTTATCTAAAATGAAATATACGCCCGAAACCAAAGATCTTTTTGATGGGTATTTATTGCAATTGGATGAGCTTGATAAAGAATACCAAAGGCTTTCTGTAGAATTAACAGAATCTGGACCTAGTGAGTTAACGGTAAATGCATTAATTGACAATTTAAAGTTTCGTTTAAATCTTTTGTATCGTTTAAGAGCGCAGTTAAAGGAGTTAAATACTTCGGATACTAGTGGTGAAGACGTAGAACAATCAATCTAAAAATCAAAAAATGAACAAGAGTATTATAAAAATAAAGCTATTAGCTTTAAGTTTTCTTATTACTGGAGGGCTCATGGCGCAGCAAAAATTAACTAAAGTATCTCAATCTATTAATGTAGATAAAGATGTGACAATAGATTTAAACACAAGTAATTGTAATATAGTATTTGATACATGGCATAAAGATATCATTGAAATTGAAGCTTATATTGAAGGTGATGGCTTAAGTAAAGAAGCATTAGAAAACGCATTGGAACATTGGGATGTAGATATAGATGCTTCGGGTAAACAAGTGAAAATTAGAACAAAAGGAACAGGAGCAACTGCTTGGACGTATAATCATGGACATGAAGATAATGCAGCTGTACATGCCGTTTTAGAAGAGTTAAAGTTTGAATTAGCAGATTTGCCGGAAATCATAATTGAAGAAGAAGACTTTGTAATACCAGATGTACCAGATATACTTGTAATACCAGAAATGCCGGAACTACCTGAATTACCGGAGTTGCCGGAAGGGATACATAATTTTCATTTTGATTATGAAGCCTACAAAAAAGATGGTGAGAAGTACTTAGAAGAGTATACCCAAAAATTTGAATCGAAATATGGCGATGAGTATGCTAAAAAAATGGAAGTATGGGCTAAAAGGTTTGATGGAGAGTGGGAAAAAAAGTACGAAAAGGAAATGGAAGTTTTGAGTAAACGATTTACAAAACAAATGGAAAGGCAAGCTGCACGTGTAGAAGCACAGGCAAAGCGATCTGAAGCACAAGCTGAGCGTATGGAAGCGATACACAAAAAGCGGGAAGAAATACTTAAAAGACGTGCAGAACAGCGCAAAAAGCATGCTAAGGAACGCGAGAAATTAGCAGGAGAAAGACGGGTTTTAATTAAGAAAATGGTAAATGGGGAATCACGTTCTAAGGTTAAAAAAACCATTAAAATTAAAATGCCAAAAAAAGCTAAGTTAAAGGTTAATGTAAGGCATGGTGAAATAGAATTCGCTGCAAATGTTGACGATTTAAAAGCTGAATTGTCGCATACAAAGTTTACAGCATATAGCATTAATGGAAGTTCTACTTCCGTTAATGCTTCTTATTCTCCGGTTTATGTAAATTATTGGAATTTAGGAGAATTAAATCTACGGTATACAGAAAACGTTGAACTAGCCCATGTAAAGCATATGGTTTTGAATTCAAATTCATCTAATACAACTATTAAACATTTATTAGGAAGCGCCATAATTGACGGTAATATTGGTGATTTAAAGATTTTAGATATTGATGATGCTTTTTCTAACTTAAATATTATCATTCAAAATAGTAATGCCGATATTTCACTTCCTAAAGTA
The DNA here is from genome assembly GCF_030540835.1 of Flavivirga aquimarina. Classification (GTDB taxonomy): domain Bacteria; phylum Bacteroidota; class Bacteroidia; order Flavobacteriales; family Flavobacteriaceae; genus Flavivirga; species Flavivirga aquimarina. Next base: position 55,350 of record NZ_JAUOEK010000055.1, read on the forward strand.
GCTCATAATTTACAGTATAAAGGGAACCGCACACGTTTTAAACATCCTAACAAAACGACTGGTAATATTTCTACTTTTTCAACTGGTAATTTAAGTAGTGGAAAAAGCATTGTTATTAATGCTAAATATAGTAACGTGGCTATGAAGTAAGTTTACTTATAATTAAATTTTTACTTATAGTTAAATTAATTATAAGCTTCATTATTTTTTACCAATTATCTTCCAGAAATTAAGTTTTCTTCGTACAGTAAACCCTAATTTTTTATATAGTTGTATAGGTCCTAAATTTGTTTGATCTACGTGTAAAAACGGTATTTTATCTTTTTTAAAAATCCTTTCAACAGTGTGTGTTATAAGCTGTTTTGCATAGCCTTTACCAGTATAATCGGGGTGTGTTATTACAGCACTAATTTCAATAAAATTATTAGTTTGCATACGTTCACCGGTTACAGCAACCAGTTTTTGGTCTTTATAAATTCCATAATACGGCCCTAATTGGTTGGTTTTTGGTTTAAAATATTCGGGATACACCAGTTTTACCAAATCAATTAAATCATCATAATGAGTTTCTGTTAACTCAATAATTGTTTCTGTTATGGGGTAGTCTATCTTATTATATATAATCATTTGTAAACCTGTATATTCTATAGGTTCGTCATAATGTAATGGCATTTTAGGCTTTTCCCCAACAATAAAAAAATCTGTTATTAATTTACCATGTTTTTCTATAGCAATACTGGTATCCTCATTATTTATAAAGGCTCCAAATGGCCCGTAATCTGTATGAAAAAATTTCACATTACCATAATCGATACAGGCATTAAAATGAGTATCGGTTAAAGAAAACCAAACAGGATTATCTAATGCATCTTCTAAAATTGACATTAATAAAGAGTATTTAATTTTTTAATAACTTCATCTATAGGCGCCTTGTAATCAAACCATAAGGTACCTTCATTCTTTTTAAACCAAGTTAGTTGACGTTTTGCAAAGCGTCGTGTATTTTTTTTAATTTCAGAAATAGCAAAATCAAGCGACCATTCATCATTTAAGTAATTAAATAATTCTTTGTAGCCAACTGTATTTAAAGCGTTTAAGTCTTTAAAAGGAACCAAGCTTTTAACTTCATCTAATAAGCCTTCTTGCATCATTATGTCAACCCGTTTGTTAATACGGTTGTATATGGTTTCTCTTTCGGCAGTTAATCCAACAGTAATCGTTTTAAAGGAACGTTTTACATTTCCTTTCTTTAAAAATGAAGAATAGGGTTTACCTGTACCAATACAAATTTCTAAGGCACGAATAACACGGTGCGGATTATCTATGGCAATCGTGCTATAAGCTACCGTATCAAGCAGCTCTAATTGTTCTTGTAAATGTGTAAGTCCTTTGGTTTTTAAATCGGCATTAAGCCTCTCCCGTATGCTACTTGCAACTTCAGGAAAATCGTCTAAGCCTTTATTAACAGCATCAACATAGAGTCCAGAACCGCCAACCATTATAACAATATCATGGGTTTTAAAAAGGGTATCTAAAGTATTAATAGCATCTTTTTCAAAAGCACCAACATTGTAATGGTCTTTTATCGATTTATGATGAATAAAATGATGCTTCGCAGCAGCTAACTCTTCGGGTGTTGGCGCCGCAGTGCCAATTTGCATTTCTTTAAAAAATTGTCGCGAATCTGCCGATAGTATTTCGGTGTTAAAATGTTGAGCCAACTTAATACTTAAAGCAGTTTTACCAATTGCAGTTGGGCCTACTATAGAAATAAGCGTTTTATTCATCATGTAAATTATATCCGCATTTATAGCAAAATTCGGCATCATCTTTATGCTTTTCAGCCATACAGTTTACACAAGATTGGGAGTTTAGCGGTACGTTTTTATCCAGTTCTTTATCTGCTTTGTTTTGTGTGGCATACTCGGCAGATACAATCCCGGTAGGTACAGCTATAATACCGTATCCTAATATCATAACAATAGATGCTATAAATTGACCAAGTGGTGTTACAGGCGAAATATCTCCGTACCCAACCGTAGTAAGTGTTACAATACACCAATAAACGCTGGCTGGAATGCTTGTAAAACCGGCTTCGTCACCTTCAACCAAATACATAATGGTTCCTAGAATAATAGAAATTATAATGACAGTAAACAGGAAAACAGAAATTTTTACACGACTGGCTTTTAAAGCTTTAATTAACGTATAAGAGGCTCCCAAATAGCGGGCTAATTTTAAAATTCTAAAAACCCGTAACAAACGTAAGGCGCGTAAAGCAGCTAAAGCATGAACCCCTCCAAAGATTAGTGATATATATTTTGGAATGGTGGCTAATAAATCGACTATACCATAAAAGCTAATAATATATTTATAGGGCTTTTTTACAGTAACTATTCTGGCAATATATTCTAAGCTAAATAGTATGGTAATAACCCATTCTGATATGTTAAGAAAATCGTGATATTTAGTATCGAAAGTTTTAACACTCTCCAGCATCACCAAGATAATACTTGCTATAATAGTTACAAGTAAAATAATATCAAATAGCTTTCCTGCGGAAGTGTCGGCTTCATAAATAACGTCATGAAGTCTTATTTTCCAATGCTTTTTTTTTGGCTTATCCATGAATTCAAATGTAAGAAAGATAGATTACTTTTTCTTTAAAAGTATAAGTGAATTTGTTTGAATATTGACAATTTCGCTCATAAACTCTTTTAAATAAGGGTAATATTCCGGCTCATAAATAGCTTTATTGAATTTTATATTTAGTATAATACTAATAGTATTACCTAAAGTTTGAGATGAAAAAAGGATTGTGCCTGAGTTATTGGGTAAGGTTATCTGTTTGTCTTTAGGTGATTCTACTATGGTATAATTATCATCAAAATGAAGCTTAAATCCATAATAATAAGAGTCTTTGTAGCCAAAATCAATAGGATATGTTCTTTCTTGAAGTTTAAATGGGTTTTCATTAAAAAAGGTGACAAAAAAGGGGTTTAAATAAATATGGTCTCCTGTGTCTTCATAATTATAACCTATGTGATATGATTCTTTAAAGTCTTGACTTGTTGTGCCATCACTGGTTACTTCAAAATCTGAAATATCAATGTATGGATAGTTGTTTTCCAGTTTTTCAAGGTATGCCTGGTTGTTTTGATAGTATGATTTTTTATGATTAATGGCATGATATCCTGTTCGTTTTGATATGATGTTTCCTGAAATAGCTTCATCTTCATCAAGTTCTAATTTTACTTGATACATAACGTTTGAAGGCCTGGCAGGTTCTATATCTATCCATTCACTACCATTTTTAAAATCCATAAGTCTGCCATAATTATTTAGGCATCTAAATGGCAGATCACCAAAGCTTAAATATGGGTCTGTAGCATCTAAATTATAGGTTTTATCGTCTATGGTTGCCTGAACGATTATATAGTTAAAATCTGAAATAACCGGAAAAATTGTTGTTGCAAACCCATTATTCCTAGTCGATAACAACATAGGTTTTACAATAATGCCACATTCTTTTAATAAATTATGCAGTAAAATGTTTATTGAGGATACGTTTCCAGATTTGTTTTTAATTAAATCTTTAATAGAAACATCTTGAAATATTTTGTAATCCCCATTCCATATGTAGTTTTCCTGAACATACCTATAAACGGCGTTTGCTTTTTTTAATAAATCGGTTTCATTAATAATTTCAACAGGCAGTATATCTTCTATATTTATAGATTTTCTTAGCTGTTTACCTATATCTTTATCTGTTTTAAATTCTTTATCAACGGTTTTCCATGTTTTTGTATAATCATTTACTGTACCGTCAAAACCTTTAAATGTTTGTAATTCATACTCTATTCGTGCCAAATAATTACTTTCAGCAGTCATATAATCTTCTTCTATAAAAGCAGGTATATCTTTCATGGCATAAACACTATTGCCACAATCTGCACTGGCACCTCTACCACCTTCAAGGCAGTTCTTTTTTATTTCTGATGTATTTGTGATTAACTTTTTACCACCTACTAACTTAATATTATAGTACCAATTCCCTGGAATACTTGTTCTGTATTCGCTGTATAAAGTTGGGATATCACTTTGAAAATTCCATCCCTCATACTTAAACATAAAAGGAGAGATACGTGTATAGCTATAGGTTATTACAGAACCTTCTTTAATATTGGGCAAGGTAAATTTAACTAGGGTATGATTTTCATCGTATTTTTCTCTATAAATATCTTTTTCTTGTAGCTTAGTTTTAGTGACCTCACCATTTATCAAGTTATAAGTTGTTGCGACAATTTTCTTTACGTTTTCTTTTCTTTCTTTTTTATTATATAAATGAATGGAAACATTGGCTTTGTTAAAACCTTCTTTATTTAATATTTTTATTTTTCGTTTAATCTCGGTTCTTAAGCGATAGTCATTTTTATCAACATAACTATTTCCGAGTTCATATATTATTAAAGCATTAGCTGTAGAATCTTTTTTAAAACTATTAGTTTCAATATCACTTAAATTAACTCTGTACGATTCAGAATTAAAATCTGATTGTGAAAAAATCATTTGATTAAGGAGAAGTAAAAAAAACAGGGTAATTTGTTTCATGTTTAATCCAATATAATTTGTTTTACTTTTTTGTTTTTACGTAAGTAACTTTGAATAATATGCTGAGTATCTCTATTGTTGTTCATGGGGGTAATAATAGACTCTAAAATCTCAATATTATTTATTTGATAGTTAAGATTAAAGAACCCTAAGCCTTTAAATACACCATTTTCTATTAGTATGGCACTACGTTCATCTACATCGCGACCCTTATCTATAAGCACCATGTTTTTGTTGGAATAACAGTTTTTAGACAATAATAATTCTACTCTTTTATTATAAGACTCTGTAGGTTCTTTTTGTACACAAGCTCCTTTACACGTTTTTATATCGTAATTAAAGCAACTGTTATTTGTTTTATATATACCTGTTAGCTTTTGGCATAAGCTATATTCCTCAATAGCTTTAATTATAAAATTTTTACCACTATGTCTATTACTAAAAGTGGTAATTGGTTTTTTACGCATGTCGGCAATATCAATTTTTAAATTAATATAATCGTTTTCGTCTTTAAAACTATATAAAGCATGAGTAAAAATTGTTCGACGTAATGCCCTGTTAAGTATAGGCTTAATACGTTTTATTTCTTCACTTTCTTTTAAAAGAGCTACTAGCTCACTCCCTGTGGCTTCGTAAGTTACAGAGGCAACCTGTGCTTGTATTTTTTTTGATTTTGGATTTGTGTTTGTAAAATGCTGATTGATACGTTTTTTTATATTATTGCTTTTTCCAATATATATAATATCGCCGTTCGCTTTATGTATATAGTAAACACCTGTAATGGCAGGTAATTCTTTTATAATATCTATATGCTTTGGTTCTAATTGGTGTTTCGGATTTAACCGTACAGATTTTTGAATTATACTTTTAGACGTGTCTTTATCTAAAAGCATTTTAAACAGTTTGACTGTTGCTAATGCATCTCCAGAGGCTCGATGTCTATCTGTAACAGGAATACCAAGAGATCTGACTAATTTACCTAAGCTATAGGAAGGTTGACCGGGAATTAAATTTTTTGAAAGCTCGACAGTACAAAGTGATTTTCTTTCAAAATCGAACCCTAAACGGTTAAATTCTGTTTTTAAAATGCGATAATCGAACTGGGCGTTGTGGGCTACCAAAATACAATTATCAGTGATTTCTACGATACGTTTGGCAACCTCATAGAATTTTGGTGCATGGCGCAACATATTACTGTTTATACCTGTTAGGTTTACTACAAAAGGCTGTATTTCACGTTCTGGATTAACAAGGCTTATAAATTGATCGACTACTTCATGACCATTATGTTTATAGATTGCAATTTCTGTAATGCCCTCTTCATTATACTTACCTCCAGTAGTTTCTATGTCTAATATTGCGTACAAAAAATATTTATGCGTTTATTTTTGTTTAAACATGTTTATTTATAATTTCTTGCTCCAAATATACTACTTCCCACACGAACCATAGTACTCCCACAATTAATGGCTAATTGATAATCGCCACTCATACCCATACTAATAGTATTTAATTGGTAGTTGTGGGTGTTTATCAGCTTTAAATTTTCAAAAGTACTTTTTAAGTAATCGAATTCTTTTTTTACTTGATTTTCGTCATTGGTAAATGTCGCCATGCCCATGAGTCCGACTATCTTAATATTTTTTAATTCTGAAAATGTATCTGATTTTATAACTTCTGAAGCCTCATCTGGTGTCATTCCAAATTTAGAATCCTCTGTTGCTATTTTTATTTGAAGTAAACAATCAATAACTCTGCCATGTTTTATAGCTTGTTTATTTATTTCTTTTAATAGCTTAAAATTATCTACACCATGAATTAAATGTACAAAAGAGGCCATATATTTTACTTTATTGCTTTGTACGTGTCCAATCATGTGCCATTCAATATCTTTGGGCATGTTTTCATACTTATTCACCATTTCCTGAATCTTGTTCTCTCCAAAAATACGTTGCCCTGCATTATAAGCTTCCATTAAATCGCTTACAGGTTTTGTTTTCGAAACAGCAACGAGTGTTACGTGCTCTGGCAATAATGACTTTATCTTTTTAAGGTTTTGTTGTATACTCATTATTAAATGAAATTTGTCATAATAATTACATTATGGTTTCTTTTGATGAGATTCCTGCTTTACTGAAACAAGTTTAGCATATGTCGTAGGAACTAGAATTCATAAATAGCAACACCACTTCGTAACTTTGGTTCTATAAAAGTACTTTTTGGGGGCATGGTTAAATGATTGTCTGCAATGGCTTTCATTTCTTCAATAGTAATAGGAACCAGGCCAAATCCTACTTTAAATATACCACTATCTACTTTGCTTTTTATAGTAACTAAATCATTCTTACCATGTGAGTAATCGATTCGTGTATCGTTACGTAAATCTGAAACTCCTAAAATAGGCTCTAAAATGGTTTTGTAAAGAATTTGAGTATCTAAAGCATCTAAAGCGTTGTTAAATGTATAATTACTTTTTCTTAAATACAAAGAATAAAACTCACCATCCAGATACATACTAAAATGGTGTTTTTTATTTGGTTTATATAATTCGTTACCTCTATTTTCTATACGATATAATCTATCCAACTGTATCAAAAAAGCTTCTTTGGTTAATCCATTTAAATCTTTAACAAGCCTGTTAAACTCATGGATTTTTAAGTCAGATTCTGGAATTAGATAGGCCATGAAATAATTATAAGCCTCGTTTCCTGTATGCTGTTTGTTTTCAGATTTTAAATCTTCTGAAAGCAAATAAGAAGAAGCAGATCGATGGTGCCCATCTGCAATGTATGTCGTATCTATATCTTCAAATTCTTTTTGGATGGTTTTTATAGACGTTTCATTATCGATAACCCATAAATAGTGTGTGTCTCTAAAGTGCGTTGTAAATTCGTATTCTGCACGTTCTTTTTGAACTTCGGAGATAATACTATTTATTGTACTGTTACCCGAATAGGTTAGGAGCACAGGTTCTGCATTGAAGCCAACCGTTTTTAAATAGTCTTTAAAAATATTTTCACGATATTCTATGGTGTCTTCATGTTTTTTAATAACATCGTTTTTGTAATCTTCTGCACTAGCAGCAGCTACTATACCAGAAAACATATTACCATCTCGATTAACAACTTTGTAGGCATAGTAACAAGGTGTTTCGTCTTGAATAAAAATATGATCTTCTTTAAATTCTAAATACCGATTTTTAACCAAGTTGTAACGTTCTTTTCCGGTAATATCTTTATGATATTTGTAACCCGGATTTACTATGTGCAAAAATGAAAACGGATTATAATCTAAACGAGCTTCCAGTTCTGCTTGAGTATAACTTTGGTAAGAACGAGACGCCACTAGGCTTACTTTGTCTCGAGTTGGTCTTACAGCTTTGAATGGAATTATTTTAGCCATGTTTTAGTATTCAGTGTTCAGTAAGCAGTGTTCGATTATAGGTAAACAGCCAATTAACTACTTAGATCCAAATTTTTCAGGGTTTTGAATCATATAGTTGATTAACTTTCCAATTTCGTTACTTTTACTCATAAGTTCGCTGAAGGTTTCTTTTGAAATATATTCACAATAAAGAGAAAACTCTAACCATGTTTGGGTTTCTGAATTTTCTGCATCACTATCCATTAATTTACTTATAAAATGCTTAGGGTATAGTCTTTTGCGATACGCTTCCGAAATATTAGCAGAAACACTTCGGGAAGATCTTCTAACCTGATCTGTAAGCGAATATGTTTCTTCTTTAGGAAACGATTTAGATAAATGAAAAACATTCATTGCTAAATCAAACGATTTTCTATAAGCTAATAAATCCTGAAATTTCATTAAAAAATTTTACATTTACTGACCACTGACCACTGACCACTGACCACTGCGACTATATTACTTCAAAAATTGCGAAGCAATTTTCTCCGCTTTCCTACTCTCGGAATAATCATAAAAACCTTCACCAGATTTCACGCCTAGTTTACCAGCTCTAACCATATTCACCAATAATGGGCAAGGAGCGTATTTAGGGTTTTTAAATCCGTCGTACATCACGTGAAGTATAGACAAGCAGACATCTAAACCAATAAAATCTGCTAATTGTAATGGTCCCATAGGATGTGCCATACCTAATTTCATAACCGTATCAATTTCATTAACTCCTGCCACGCCATTGTATAATGTTTCAATGGATTCGTTAATCATAGGCATTAAAATACGATTTGCCACAAATCCAGGGTAGTCGTTAACTTCAACAGGGATTTTACCTAAAGTTTTAGACATATCCATGATGCGTTTAGTTACATCGTCACTGGTATTATAGCCACGAATAATTTCGACCAATTTCATAATAGGTACCGGATTCATAAAATGCATCCCTATCACTTTATCGGGTCTGGATGTTACGGCAGCTATTTGCGTAATTGATATCGAAGATGTATTTGTAGCTAAAATGGTGTCTTTAGAGCAGGTGTCGTCTAATTGCCTGAAGATATTTAGCTTTAAATCCACGTTTTCGGTGGCCGCTTCAACCACTAAATCGGCAGATGCAATACCTTCCGAAATATCGGTAAACGCTGTAATGTTTGATAATGTCTTGGTTTTATCGGCTTCAGAAATTTTTTCTTTGATTACCATTCTGTCCAGATTTTTGGTAATGGTTTCTAAGCCTTTTTTGAGTGACGTTTCACTTATATCTATAAGTTGAACCTTAAAACCACTTTGTGCAAAAGTATGAGCGATACCATTCCCCATGGTACCTGCTCCTATAACAGCAATGTTTTTCATGTAAATATTTTTAAAAACAATTTATTATTTGAGTTGCTACTCTTAGTGCTTCTGTACCGTCATGAAGCGTTACAATTGGGGGAGTATTATTATTTATGGCATCAGCAAACGTTTCTAATTCGTCAAGAATAGCGTTGTTTTCTAATATATTGGGATTATCAAAATAGATTTGTTTTTTTACGCCTTCGGCATTTTGAAGTATCATGTCAAAATCTCCGGGTTGTTCCGGTGCATTTTTCATTTTAACGACTTCGCATTTTTTTTCTAGGAAATCTACAGAGATATAAGCGTCTTTTTGAAAGAAACGCGTTTTACGCATTTTCTTTAAAGATATTCTACTAGCAGTTAAATTGGCTACGCAGCCATTTTCAAATTCAATTCGGGCATTTGCAATATCTGGTGTATCACTAATCACTGAAACACCACTGGCTGACACATTTTTAACTTTAGAACCTACTAGGCTTAAAATAATATCGATATCGTGAATCATCAAATCTAAGACAACTGGTACATCGGTTCCTCTGGGATTAAATTCTGCTAGACGATGTGATTCGATGAACATGGGAGATTTTATATCGCCTTTTACAGCAATAAAAGCAGGATTGAAACGCTCTACATGGCCTACTTGTCCTCTAAGGTTATGTTCTGCCAGTAGCTCTCTAATATGTTCTGCTTCTTCTACGGTGTTTGTTATTGGCTTTTCAATAAATATATGTTTACCCTTAGATATGGCCTGTTTTGCACAGTCGTAATGTGAGAGTGTGGGGGTAACAATATCTACTACATCAACAGCATCAATAAGTGCTTCTATGGAATTGAAAAATTTATAGCCAAATTCTGTTTCTACTTTGTTTGCGTTCGTTTCATCAGCATCATAAAAGCCTACAAGATCATATTTTTCAGACTGATTAAGGAGTCTTAAATGAATTTTACCCAAGTGACCAGCACCAAGTACACCAATTTTAAGCATATATTTTACGTTTTCCACAAAAATAAGATATTTACAACACGAATTTGATTATTTACAGCTAATTTTTTAGCTTATTCAATGTCGAAAATAAATTTTGCTTATTTTGTTTTCATCTTGCAAATGTTTAACTAATTTTAGCGTTATAAACTTCCCTAACATTGAAAGACACTTTTAAGCATAAAGGTTTACGCCAACAACTGGTTAACATTTTAAAGGCCAAAGGAATAACAGATGAAAATGTTTTAAACGCTATAAGTAAAATACCCAGACATCTATTTATGGATTCTGGTTTTTTAGACCATGCCTATCAAGATAAAGCATTTCCTATTGCTGCCGATCAAACTATTTCGCAGCCCTACACGGTAGCTTTTCAAAGTGAATTGATGAAAGTTAAAAAAGGGGATAAAGTTTTAGAAATAGGTACAGGAAGTGGTTACCAAACGGCTGTTTTGTGTGAATTAGGTGCTAAGGTTTACAGTATTGAGCGTCAACAGGAATTGTTTAAAAAAACCAGTAAATTTTTACCTAAACTAGGCTATCGTGCTAAGAAACTCATTTTTGGAGATGGTTATAAAGGCTTGGTTGATGATGCGCCATTTGATAGTATTATTGTTACTGCGGGTGCTCCTTTTGTACCAAAACCTTTATTGAGTCAGTTAAAACCAGAAGGAAGGCTTGTAATTCCTGTGGGTGAAGATGTGCAAATTATGACACTATTAATTAGAAAAGGTCTTAAAGAATTTGAACAGCATGAGTTTGGTGAATTTCGCTTTGTGCCTTTGTTGGAGGATAAGAATTAGCCAAAAAATTAGAAAGTTCAATTATTCGTTTTATAATTCCCCAATGTTTTTAAGGCCTGAACCATATGTCTTTCGTTATGATAAATAACAACTCTAAAGGTATCTCCTAGTTTAAGTTTGATTAGTTTAGTAATACTAATGCTTGTTTTTGTTTTGTTTAAACTTACGTTTCTTGCTTTGTCTAAGAGTTCAAGCATTTTTTCTTGTTGTATTAAAAAACGTTCTAAAGTAGTTTTGTCGAGTTTACTACCATTTGGGTTTTTATCCTTAAACGTTTTCATTTTGTTAAGCTTTTCTTTAGGCATCATACTTTTAGCAAAGTAGTTACCTAAAGCACCCGATTTAAAATAATATTCGGGTTTGAATGTGCTTTTAATAATCCGTTGTTCTATTTCTGGTAGATAATAGTCGCTGTATAAGTTTAAGTGTTCAATACACTCTAAGGCACTCCAAGTATCTTTATTGGCTTTCCAATTAAGCTCATCAATTACTTTTAGGTTTAATGCTTCAACTTGATTAATGTTTTGCCTTGTTTTTTCTATTAATTCTGAAATTAATGCTTCTGATGTTACCTTCATAATATTTTTTTACAAAGATTTTAATTAAAACCAATATAAACATTGATTCAAATTAAGATTTTTTAATTCTTGAAAGTGTTTCTGGGGTCATTCTTAGGTATGAAGCAATATACTTGTTTGGTATCTCCTGAAAAAGCTGAGGGCTCCGTTTTAAAACACGGTTATACCTTTCTACAGGAGATGTTGTTAAAATATCGCGCTCTCGTTCCATTTGTTGTAGTGCAAAATTTTCTAAAATAAGTTGCCATATTTTGGTGTTTTCTACAGAACTTGATACAAAATTCATATAAGTATTTTTATCCATAACTTTTAATGAAGTCTGTTTTAAAGCTTGGATATATAAATCGGATGGTTTTTCGCTTAAAAAAGAATCAAGCGCTGCTATTAGATTATTCTTATAACCAAATCTGATGGTGTGTTCTTCGTATTCATCTAAAACAAAAATTCTTACTGCACCAGTCACAACCAGATATAAATTGGTGTCTATACTTCCTTTTACTTTTAGGTATTCGTTTCTTTTTAACTCTAATGTTTTATGCCATAAATTTTGGCTGTTTAGTTTTTCTATTAGAGTTGAAATTGGGTTCATTATAAAAGTGATTTTTTAGGTATTTCATAAGTTGCAGAATACAATAACTTTTAAATTCAGAAAATGTTTTTCTGTACCAATTTTAGGTTATTTGGAACTGAACAGAAATCTAAAATAAATTTCGTTTTTCAGTATTCCTAATAGGCTTATTCTTTTTTTTGCTTAAAAAGCCATTCAAATAGTAAGGGGGCTTTTAATGCTACGTCCATGGCATAATGGCAATTAGAACATGCATAACTATATTCTGTTTGAAAATATTTTTCACCTGCTTCTATATGTGTTCGAATATCATTTTCAGACAGGTTATACTCAACATTGTCTACCCAATGCGTGTTTATTGTATTGTATCCTTTGTTAGACAATGCTTCAAAAAGTGCTCTGGAACCGGGAGAGCCATCGTCTGCTCTATGATTAAAGCTCCATACGGGCAGGTTTTCAAATATATCGTTTTCTATTTGAGATGCTACTTCATCAAAAGTCGGACTACTAGGGGTAAATGCATTACTAAGAGGCACAATAGCAGCGATTTTATCATGCATCTTTGAGCCTAGTTGCCAAGCACCAACTCCTCCTGTTGAATGCCCAGTTATATAGATTCTACTTTCATCAATATTTTCGTTTTGAATGATAAAATCCAATAACTTTTCAATAAAATCTGAAGATATATTAGTGCCCCACCCCAAATAATCACTGTTTTCACCTATTATACTGCTGTTTAGGTTAGGAGCTAATACGTAAGCAGGATATTCTTCTTGATTACCTTCTTCTATCCAGGCTAATGCCATATAGGTAGCAAAATCGCCTTGCAAAAATATATTTTCTGGACTTACAAAAAATTCTGACCCGTGCAAGCTTATGATTAAAGGGTATTCAGTATTAGCTGTATCGGCTCCTTGTGGCCTGAAAAAGCGATACGGGATATTTATATTGGTTAAATCGTGTGTGAAATAGTGTTTAACAAATTCACTAGGAACAGGCGTGGAAATATCGACACAGACATTATTGAGACAAACTCCAGCACATTCACTGTCTGAATTACATTCAATTACTGCAGGTTCTATAATCCCATCGCAATTGTCGTCTATATTATTTTGAACTTCTGGAGCGTCTGGGTGAATTAAATTATTGGTATCATCACAGTCATCATTATTTGGAACATAGCCATCTGGCTGGATACATGAATTTAGTTGATTTTCTTCGTTTCCAAACCCATCATTATCGGCATCTTGATACCATGTTTGCTCTTGGCAACTAGGTTCGTCATCACTATTAGAGGATTGTTCATTATTACTGCAAGAGGCAAAAAGCAATGCGCTAGTTAATAAGAGAAATAGGGCTTTTTCTTTCATTGAATTTTTGTGATAAAAATAACTGATTTATTTGGTGTTATTGCTAGCTTAACTTAGAATTACTTATAGATAACTTTAGTTGCCCAACGCCTTATTTAAGGTACTGGTACCACCAACCACAGGTAACGTCAAACTGGTTTTATCCAAATCAACAGTTAATTCGGTTCCAGCTTTAGGATGCAATGTAAACTCTTTATCACTAGAAAAAATCATTAAGCCTATTTGTTGTCCAGCTTTAATAATTTGGTCGTCCGGCATTAAATTAAACGATACCTCGTAAAATTTTCCTGGTTTTAAAGGTTTGCTTTCTGTTAACGATTTGTGATTTTGTGGGTCTGCCCAACCACGTGTTATAATGTTATCAGTAATGACCGCATCTTCCTGCTCGTTCCAAGGCAATGATACCAACCAAACAGACAGATTAGCTGCAGGTTTACTACTCGCTAAATTTACAGTTATTTTTGGTGTTCCAGATATATGAACGTCTTTAGTTAACTTTGGGGTAACATATAACAAACGGTGATTGGAATTGCTCGCTTTGGCCAATTCGGCCCCTGAAAAAGAGTAGTCATCTATTAAAGTTTCTTTTCCTTGTTTTTTTAATTTGGTAGGAATTAATGCACCAATATTAGGCCCTCCAGATGTTAGATGCAGTGTTACATTGGAAGCTTCCGGATTGGGGTAATCTTTATATGCTGTGGGTTCGGATATTTCATCCTCTTCGCGAACAATCCATGCTTTGGCATCGTTTTCCACTCCGTTTTCCACACCATGCAAATAACGTGTAAACCAACGATTCATCATTTTAGTTGGAGGTGGGCCACCATGCCCAAGTTGATGGTAATATATTTGCGTTGGTAACCCCATGGCTTTGGCTTTCTTGTAAATACGATAACTGTGCTCTGGCATAACATTCCAATCATTAAACCCATGAGACATTAGCAAAGCTGCTTTCATAGGTTTCATATGATTTAAATAATCACGTTTCGCCCAAAAATCGTTATAATCGCCAGTAATTCTATCCATACCATTTTTCATTTCGGTATCTCTTATTTTGGCATTATTATAGGCTCTTTTAGATTCATCTCCGCTATGAATAAAATCGTATAAAACATCAATATCTTCACCTAGATAGCCTCCCGGAGAACGTACTAATCCGTTAGATCTATAATAGTGGTAATAAGATGTGTTGGGTGCTATAGGAATAATAGCTTCTAAGCCTTCAACACCAGTGGTTGCAGCTGCTAAAGGAATGGTTCCGTTATAAGATGTTCCGGTCATTCCTACTTTACCGGTACTCCAAAAGGCTTCTACAGTTTTGTCTCCATAAGGTTCTGTGTAGCCTTTTACCCGACCGCATAACCAATCTATAACTGCTTTTGGGGCTAAGGATTCGTTATTACCTCCAACAGTTGGAGCTCCTTGAGATAATCCGGTACCGGGAGACGATGAATGCACAACAATATAACCTCTAGGTACCCATTTTGCTATATGGGAATGCGATATAACAGGTCGCTTACCTACGCGTGTTACTTCAACATGGGTACGGGCTTTGGTGGTTTCTCCAAGTTCATGTTTAACATTCCAGAAAAGCCCTTCAACATTAGGGGCTACACCTGCAAAATAAGGACTAGAAATATAAACAACGGGGAGTTTTAACCCTTCACTTTCTGTTTGTTCGGGTCTGGTAACGGCTACATGCATACGGTCTAATTTACCATCACCATCGGTATCAAAAGTTGTTTCTACCCATAAGTCATGCCTAATCCATTTAAGAGGATTTTTAAATGCTGGTACGATTTGAGCTTCACCATCTTTAAAAATTGGGGTTGCTTTTGTTGTTGGCCCTTGCCCTATACTTAAAAAGACATTAATAATAAATAATGTACCAGCTAATAATATAGGCTTTAGCCTAAGAGATTTGTTCATGTTTTTTGTTTAGGGATTATTTTTTTGGAAGATATTTTATCGGAATCGTTTTTGCTTCTGTTTCTTGGGTCCAGTAAATATTGATAACCCACCAGCGATCACCATCATTTAAGAGTTGAATACTATTGATACCTCTCATAAACGGTTTATCCCGATTCACTTTTAAAAGCTTCGTAAGTACTAAATACTTGTGCGATGTTGCCAAAAATATCAACTTCTCTATGTATTTCTTTTTCAAAAAAACCATTTTCAACCAGCCATTTCCCAGAGCTTTTAATATAATCATCTGGTTTCATGTAACGTACTTTATAGTTTCCTTCTTTATTCTTTCCAGATGGAATTAATTTAGCATCTGGTTTAAATAAAAATTTAAATAACGTCCAATCTCTTTCAACGCCTTTTTCTCCGGAAATAACGGCATATAGTGTTTTTATGGTGCTATCCAATGTTTGTACTTTTTCTGAGTGGTCTTTTGTTTTTTCTTGTGATTGTACAGATAGTGAAACAACACACAATACTATAATAGGTATAATTTTTTTCATCCTTAAATATGGTAAATCTTTTTTTGATTAACAAAGTAAATATTTTGTTAGTCTTGAAACGTTAAGGCTTTCTTAAATTTAAAATTTAAAAATATTTCATCAATACTCTAACATTGAGGAACTCTTAATTTTAAAATGAGAATACTATTATGTACTTAGAATTGAACAATTGAAAAAGTATTTACTCTACGCAATATCACTGAAAACAGTGATAAAAAGCTTTATGGCTTATGGTATTTTTGATCCAAATTAGTTTTGAACAGTTAAATAATTCAAAAAATGAAAATGAGATTTTTTTTAATTACATTATTTGTAATCGACTTTATAGGCTTTTCTCAAACCACCATGATACCAGATTCTAATTTTGAACAAGCATTGATTGATAAAGGATATGATACAGGTACTGTAGACGGATCGGTACCTACAGTCAATATAGCTGCCATTAAGGAATTAGATGTTGCAAGTAAGAATATCACTAATTTAACGGGAATTGAAGATTTTACTGCATTAACTACGCTGGTCTGCTATTCTAACGCATTAATCAGCTTAGATATAAGTCAAAATATAGCATTAACCAGATTACATTGTCAAGATACTCAATTAACCAGCTTAGATGTTAGTAAAAATACAGCATTGACCGAGTTAACTTGTTTTTCTAACCCATTGACAAGTATAGATTTAAGTAAAAATATAGCATTAGAAAGGTTTATTGGTCAAGGATGTGAATTTACAAGTTTGGATCTGAGTCAAAATGAAGTTTTAAAAACCCTTAATCTTCAGTATAATGAATTAACAAGTTTAGACTTGAGCCAGAATACAGCCTTAACGCAGTTAATCTGCTATGATAACGAATTAACAAGTTTAGATTTGAGCGAGAATATAGCCTTAACGCAGTTAACCTGCTATAATAATGAATTAACAAGTTTAGATTTGAGTCAGAATATAGCATTAACAACTCTGAATTGTTACAACAATGAATTAACTAGCTTGAACTTGAGTCAAAATACAGCCTTAAGGCGGTTATATTGTCATAATAATGAATTAACAAGTTTAAATGTTAAAAATGGAAATAATACAAATTTAACTCTATTTACAAGTTTGAATAACCCCAATCTAACCTGTATAGAAGTAGATGATGTTACGTATTCTGAAACAAATTGGACATCTATTGATCCCGCACATACCTTTAGTGAAAACTGTGCAGCTTTAAGTACAAAGGATTATAATATGTCTGCCCTTAGCTTGTATCCTATATTTGTTACAAATGGTTTCACTATTGCTCTTAATGAAAAAGCCAATTATATATTAACTAATGTAAATGGTCAATTACTTCAAAAAGGCAAATTAATAAAAGGAAGCAATTTGATAGATGTATCCAATCTGTCTCAAGGTTTATACTTTGTATCTATAACAACCGATATGGGGTCTGTTGGCAAAAAAATAGTAAAAAAGTAAACACTTCTTTATTAAATAAAAATAGTATGATTTAGATAGAATCAAAAAAAGATTAATGACCGACCGATCTTAAAAATGAATACTTTATTACGATAAATTTATTGGTATTATTTGAAGTTTTTCTTGATTCTATCTAAATCACGTTTATTATCCCGATCTTTAATAGTTTCTCGTTTGTCATACAGTTTCTTCCCTTTTGCTAAGGCAATGTCCATTTTTGCATAGCCCTTATCATTAATAAACAAACGCAATGGAATAATGGTAAGTCCTGTGTTTTGAACTTCTTTATTAAGTTTTTTAAGTTCTCTTTTATTTAGTAAAAGTTTGCGAGTAGCTTTAGGTTTATGATTGTAGTAATTTCCAAAAGCGTATTCTTGAATGGTCATATTTATAACAAAAAGCTCCCCTTGTTCATTAAATTCACAAAAACTTTCGGCAATAGATGCTTTACTGCTACGTATCGATTTAATTTCGGTTCCGGTTAGTACAATTCCTGCTGTATACTTATCTAATATTTCGTATTGAAAGCGTGCCTTTTTGTTCTGTATGTTAATGGTTTTTTGCATGGAGGACAAAACTACATAAATTTATCTATAGATTTAAAAAGTAAAATAGGGCAAAGTATTTATAATAGCCAAAAACTTCAATTAAAATTCGGCTATAACGCATTTGTACAATCTTAATAGGTTTGTAAATCATTATAGTTCAATAAATTATCCTTCTAAAACATGTTTTTATCCGTTACAGATAAGTTTTATGTCATATACTAGATATTACAGCAGTCAGGATTAAGGCTGAAAACCTGTAAAAAAGAGTAGGCCATTATTGTTTAATTTTTAAGTATTTATATTATGAAAAAAAAATATCTAGTAATTGCTATTTCGTTCGTAATTGGTATTATCCAATCATTACAGGCTCAAATACTAGCGTCTCATGATTTTAACAACGGCGGACTTGGGGATTTTCTCGTTTGCACAACGCAAAGTCCAAATTATGCATCGGTTGTAAATAATCGGTTAAAGACCTTTTGGCAAGAGTCATCTTATAATGGTACACGTACAACAAAAGGAGCTGAAGTATGCGCCAATAATTGGAATACCAGAAAAGAGGGTTGGATGGGATTTACTATGAATTTAGGCCCAGATTACCCCACTAATAAAACGGCAGGGGTCGCCCAAATTTTTCAGTTTTATAGTTCTACTTTTTGGTCATGGGCGGCATTGATAAATATTATTAATGGCGATCTACAGATCACACATAGATCTAATGGCGGAACAAGCGGTAATACTAATGCCGTAATTTATCCTAATTTTCCAAAAAACACCAATATGGATATCATTATTCATTTTGTATTATCGGCTTCAAATAACGGATTAATCCAAATTTGGGTTAATGGTGTAAGCGAATATTATGCGAATAATATAAACTTTGGTTATGCCGAAGGCTGGACTAACGATGTACAGTCCAGTCAATATTCTTACGTTGATTTAAAAATAGGTCAGTATAATTATGATGACCCAAATTATACTAATAACGAAACTCGAACGGTATATTACGATAATGTGAGTTGGTACAGTGGTTCTAATGGTTATTCTATAGTGAACCCTTCTGCTGCTAGTGGTAATAACTTTCGACTTGTGAAGCGTAACTCTACGGGATTTGCCATAGATGGAGGAAGTGGAGGCGCTAATGGTCAGAGTATTGAATTATACACTAATATAAACCATAATAACTTAAGATGGATAGAAATAGATAGAGGCGGCGGGTACTATTCCTATCAAAAATATGGTACTAATTACTGCATTGATGGAGGAAATAATGGAGCAAATGGGCAGGATGTCTATTTGTGGGAATGTGGAAATAATAATCAAAACCAACATTGGCTAAAAATTAATGCAGGAAATGGCCATTACCGTTTGCAAAAGCGAAATGCTCCTAGTTACTCGATAGATGGAGGGAATCAAGGAGCCATTAATCAAAATGTTTATTTATGGACCTCAAGCAGTACGAATCAAAATCAGCAATGGCGATTTGATACTGTTAGTACATCCAAAAATTCTGGAGAAAAACTTTCTACTGAAGAAACAGATGAGAACATAGATGATTTTAATGTATTTCCAAGCCCGGTAAATAATGAGCTTACTATTAAGCTTAATGATGCTTATAGTAAGGATGCCGTTATAGAAATTTATTCTGTTAACGGACAAAAAGTTATACAAACTAAACCTAGTAGCAATCTGGTTAAACTTGATTTGTCGAAGCTATATAGTGGTATTTATGTTTTAATGATAAACAGTAAATCTAAAAAACTAACTAAAAAAATTGTCAAATTATAAATAGTATAGTCATCTGTTTCCAAACTAAACTAAGAGGAAAAAATATTATTTTAAAGAGGTTGCTTGAGAAATTATTGTAAAGCAACCTCTTTTTATCTTTCACTACGACCTTTTTGCTATAACATAAATTTTTAATTTTTCAATAAAAAACACAAAACACTAGTAGCGTGTATTTTGAAGGATATTATTATCCATAGTGTTAGAATTAACAGGATTTTATCTAAATGCACAATGTGTTAATTGATTATATATTTTGAATAAATACAATTACTTTAGCAGGAAGAATTTAGGTATTATATGCAAAAGGTAATTTTAGTAGTTTCAGTTTTATTGATTTTGAGTTCTTGTAAGAGTATTGAAAAGCATAATGAACAGATATCGAAATTGCATGCTGTTATTGATTTGCATGAAGATGTAGATAAGGTTTACAATCAGTTAAAAAGACACCACCCTAAATTATACCAATATACGCCGAAAGAAGTTTTAGATTTTAAGTTTGATAGCTTAAAAAAAGCTATTACAACGCCTATGAGTTCTAGAGGTTTCTATAAAGCTTTAGCACCCGTAGTATCTCAAGTAAAACAAGGTCATATTTCGTTGAGTTCAGCAAATAAATGGTACACCAAGAAAGAACGGAAACAATTACTTAAGAACAAGTTTGAGTTTTATGCTTTAGATTTTGAGTATTTACAAAATAAACTTCGTATTAAAAGAACTAGGGGTAAAGATTCTACAATTGTTGGATGCGAAGTGGTTAAGATAGAAGAAGATTCAGTCGCAGATTTAATAGATATTTATAAAACACGTTTTGCTTCTGATGGTTATAATACCACATTACATAATAGATATGTTGGGCGTCATTTTTCTAGTTTTTATTATAAGGATAAGGGGCGAGTGGATAGTTTAAAAGTTACTTTAAAGTGTGAAGATTCCTTGTATGTTAAAACTTTTAGAAGATTGCAAAAGAAAGAAAAACCTAAAAAGCAAGATTCTATTAAAACGGAAAAACGTATAAAACTAACTTCAGAACAAAAAAAAGAAAATCGGTTTGCAGCCAAAAAGAAGCGAAAATTTAACCGAAAACATGGATTCATAAAAAAATATAAGGAATACACACGAAACTTTCGTTTTATAGAAGAAAGTGAAGATTTAGCTTATATGAAGTTGAGAAGCTTTACTAATGGTAATTATAAAAGATTCTATAAGGAAAGTTTTACCAAATTAGATTCTGCAAAAACA
Source organism: Flavivirga aquimarina (assembly GCF_030540835.1). Taxonomy (GTDB): domain Bacteria; phylum Bacteroidota; class Bacteroidia; order Flavobacteriales; family Flavobacteriaceae; genus Flavivirga; species Flavivirga aquimarina. The sequence goes on from NZ_JAUOEK010000055.1 coordinate 76,521, forward strand.
AAGTATTTAATTCTGGATTTAAGAGATAATGGTGGTGGTAGAATAGCCGAAATTGATTATCTATATTCTTATCTAACTAAGGAAAAGTATAAATTTATAGAAAATAGTGAGGTTACCAGTCGAGTGCCGTTCTTAAAATTTTTAATGAGCAATACCACACCTAATAGCATAAAACTATTATCAGGTATAATTTCTCCAGTAATTGTTGTTCAGAATTTAATGAGGATACGAGAACGAGATGGTAAGTTATATTACAGGTTTAAACAAACTAAAGTTAGAGAACCCAGACCTTTACATTTTACTGGTAAGATTTATGTACTGATTAACGGGAATTCATTTTCGGCATCATCATTAATTTCTACACACCTAAAAGCAACAAAAAGAGCTACGTTTGTAGGAGAAGAAACGGGAGGTGCTTATAATGGCACCGTTGCTGGTATTTATAAAATATATGAACTACCTAATACCAAGCTTAAAATACGTATGGGTATGATGCAGGTAGAAGCTCCTCAAAAACAAAACCCAGATGGTTATGGCGTAATACCGGATGTTGAAATTTTGCCTACAATTATTGACAGAAATGTAAAAAAAGACCCTGAGTTTGAATGGGTTTTAAAAGATATTGCCAGTAAACGATAACAGTCGTATTTTTTATTGCCTTCACGTAAAACATTTGTATTTTTGTTTTCAATTTTTTAATAGAATAATCAAATATATTTTATGAATTCATACGATGTAGCCGTAATAGGTTCAGGGCCAGGAGGGTATGTGGCAGCAATACGATGTGCGCAATTAGGAATGAAAACTGCCATTATAGAAAAGTATGGGACTTTAGGAGGTACATGCTTAAATGTAGGATGTATCCCTAGTAAGGCGCTTTTAGATTCTTCACATCATTACGAAGATGCTATTAAGCATTTTGAAGAACACGGTATAGATATTCCCGGAGAGATTAAAGTAAATCTTGAAAAAATGATTGCTCGTAAACAGGCAGTTGTTGACCAAACTACTGGAGGTATTGATTTTTTAATGAAGAAGAATAATATTGACGTATACCAAGGTTTAGGAAGTTTTAAGGATGCGACCCATATTACAATTTCTGGGGAAGAAACAACCGAAATAGAAGCAAAAAACACAATTATAGCTACTGGAAGTAAACCTTCAAGTTTGCCATTTATAACCATTGATAAAGAAAGAGTTATAACATCTACAGAAGCTTTAAAGCTTAAAGAAATACCCAAGCACTTAATTGTTATTGGTGGTGGTGTTATTGGTTTAGAACTTGGGCAAGTTTATAAAAGGTTAGGAGCTGAGGTTACGGTTGTAGAATATATGGATCGTATCATTCCAACTATGGATGCAGGCTTATCTAAAGAACTTAATAAAGTTTTGAAGAAGCAAAAATTTAAGATGAACGTATCTCACAAAGTGAAGTCTGTTGAGCGCGTTGGTGATGAAGTGATTGTAAAAGCAGATAATAAAAAAGGAGAAGAAGTAGAATTAAAAGGTGATTACTGTTTGGTCTCTGTAGGACGTCGTCCATATACAGATGGTTTAAATGCAGAATCAGCTGGAGTGAAATTGACCGATAGAGGACAAATAGAAGTTAACGATCATTTACAAACAAGTGCTTCTAATATATATGCTATTGGAGATGTTGTGAAAGGAGCTATGCTAGCTCATAAAGCTGAAGAGGAAGGTGTTTTTGTAGCTGAGACTTTAGCAGGGCAAAAACCACATATAGATTATAACTTAATTCCGGGTGTAGTTTACACATGGCCAGAAGTTGCTGCAGTTGGAAAAACTGAAGAGCAGCTTAAAGAAGCTGGTATAGCTTATAAGTCTGGACAGTTTCCTATGCGTGCTTTAGGGCGTAGTAGAGCTAGTATGGATTTAGATGGGTTTGTAAAAATTCTTGCAGATAAAACTACTGATGAAATTTTAGGTGTCCATATGGTTGGTGCTCGTGCTGCTGACATGATTGCAGAAGCTGTTGTGGCTATGGAATATAGGGCATCAGCCGAAGATATATCACGTATGTCTCATGCCCACCCAACCTTTACAGAAGCTATTAAAGAAGCTGCACTTGCGGCTACAGAAGACCGAGCGTTGCATATATAATTATATTAAAATATTGTGAATAAAAAAGTCCGATTCAAACGAATCGGACTTTTTTATTATTAAAATATGTGGTTTTTATTTTTTTACAGTTTTAACTGTACCTAATTCTAATCCACTTTTATCTTTAATCTTAACTAAATAAACACCTTTATTAAGGTTGCTCATATCTGCACCATCTGTTACAATTTGAGATGATACTTTAGAACCTAAAATGTTATAGATGTCAACTGAGTAAATATTTTTTGAAGAAAAATATAAACGGTCGTTTACTGGGTTAGGGTAAGCATTAAAACTTTCTAGTGTTTTGTTATTAGTTGAAAGAGAGCCTCCATTAAACAGTGTTAAAACATCTGCATCAGATATAGCTCTTTGATACACCTCTATATTATCCATTCTCATTTGTAAATCTGCATTTCTTCCATCCTGTCCTCTAATAGCATTAGCTGTGAATTCTCCTGTTCCTGGATCTAAATGGCTTAAACCACCAAGACCTGATGTTCCTGCAGTACCTATGGAGTTTCTACCTGCAAAACCTATATAAAACTTCCTGTTAGTCCAATCGCCACTTGTTTGTGCTATTTCAGAGGTTATACGTAAATCTCCTTCTATATAAATCCTGTAAAGTTTATCCGTATCATTGTAAGTTATTACTATTTCTCTGTATGGAGGTGTTACTGTACCGTATTGAAAACCATCAGAACCACCAACTCCTCCTGTATCACCAAAACCACTGGCAAATCCACCATTTCTTGAAGTAAACCAATCAGCTTCCCAAGTACCTCCATTATTACCCACTATAGTAAAAATTCCAGAATCAGTACCACTTTGAGTATGACCAAATACTTGAAGATTTAATCGAACAGTATAACTATCTGTACCTAAAGCTATTTCGTTAATTATGATATGCCCAGTATAATCTGTCTGTAAAAGATTGTTCCCAGCATCATTAAAAATAGTATTTGCAAATTGAGCACGGTCTTCAACTGCAGCAACATCTTGTTGTACTATAGCTCCTCCAGCTGTTTCAAACATATAACCATTTGTATTTACAAATAGCGCGGCATTTCCTCTTGTATTATCAGGATCAATACTGGTAACTCCAGCCGGTAAATTGTTAAGAGGATCTGCTCCTTCAAAATCTATTGTAAATTCTGGACCTTGCGAATAGGTTAAAAAACTAATACTTAAAAGTAAAAGTGTTGAGTAAATTTTTTTCATTTCAATAAAGTTTAAATTGTTTTATTAATTAGCTTAATGTGTTGCTAAATTATTTAAACTTTTAATGATTTATTGGCGAGTATTGTATCAATAAAGGGGTAATAATGTTGTAGTTTACAGTATATTAAAGTAATTATTTATTTAAACAATTTAAAATGAAATTTTGTATGTCATATTTAAATAATGTATAAAAGATTAATTGCTTTTTTGCTTTTCAAATATTAAAGATTAATCTGGATTTTTTTAGTAGGAACTGTTACTTTTGTTTTAAGTTGTGTGCTTTTTAATATACTCCGTAGGACTCATTCCATACTCTTTCTGAAAACATTTGCCAAAATATTTTTGATTATTAAAACCAGTCATATAAGCTATTTCAGAAAGATACAACTCATTCTTTTTAAGAAGTTGTTCCGCACGTTTTAATCTGATTTTTTTAATAAAATTTACAGGTGTTTCATTTAAAATAGCCTGAAGTTTTCTGTATAAATTAGCTCTGCTCATGCCAACTTCAGAAGCTAGGTATTCTACACTTAATAAATTATCATTCATAGAGTCTTCTATGATAGTTACCAATTTCCTAATAAATTTATCATCATTCGAATCGGTATCAATTTCAGATGGTTCGACAGTAATCACCTTGCTGTATTGCTCCTTAAGTTGTTTTCTGGTTATTAATACATTCTTTACTTTCCATTTTACGAATTCCAAACTAAATGGTTTTTCTATATAATCATCAGCACCTAAACTTAGACATTCAATTTTGGTTTCTTCAGAGTTTTTTGCAGTAAGCATAAATACAGGAATGTTGTTTACTTCTGGGTTGTTCTTAACCTTCTTAAGCATAGATATACCATCTTCTATAGGCATTAATATGTCACTAATTATAAGTTGTGGTTTTTCGTTTAAAACAGTGTCGTATCCTTCCTTACCATTTGAGGCTTCTTTAATATTGAAGTCATTTTTTAACTCTTCTTTAATCATGTGCCTTAAGTCTTTGTTGTCTTCTACAATTAAGACTTTAGGTTTGTTAGATTTTTGTTTGGTTTTGGCATCATGAGCTTGGTAAACCTCCTCTATAACTTGAAACTCTGAGTTTTTAATAAAGTTCTTTTTTAAAGGCTCGGCCATCTCTAAGCGTTCTTCTTTACTATATCTTTTTTTGTTAATAGGTAGGTGAAAAGTAAATTTGGTATATGTGTTTTTCTTGCTTTCAACTGCTATAGTGCCATGATGTCTCTCTATTAGTTTTTCTACTAATTCCATTCCGATTCCAGTTCCTGGGATGTTGTTAGTATGTGTTTTGGTTGCCTGATAGTATCGATCAAAAATAAATGGCAAATCTTCCTCTGGTATACCAATACCATTATCTTGAACACAACATTTTATATAGATTCCTTTTTTAAGTTTGAGAATGTTTGAGTTTTTAGTATCAACGGATATTAATTCTAAATTAACATTTATTTCTCCTTGTTCTGGTGTGTACTTAAAAGCATTTGAAAGTAGATTAAAGAGTATTTTTTCTAGTATATCGACATCATACCAACCTTTAATTTCTTTTTCTTTTGATATAAATTCGTATTTAATATTATATATTTTTGCAAAATCATTAAATGCATTTTTTATGATGCTAATATCTTTAACAATGTCATTTTTAGATATACTTAATTTGAATTTACCACCTTCAAATTTTCTGATGTCCATTATTTGATTTATCAGCCTACGCATTCTAAGGGTATTATTGTATATACGTTGAGAAGTTAGCGGGCTTAGTGTGAAATTCTTTTCTTTTATAACCTTTTCTATGGTGCCAAAAATTAAAGAAAGAGGCGTTCGTAACTCATGAGAAATGTCGGTGAAAAAGACCATTTTCATTCTGTTATGCTCGTTGTCTTTTTCTCTACTTATAGTTTCTTTGACTAAATTCTTTTTTAAATTATACCATCTTCTAATAAGTAGAATACTTACAAAAAATATAATTGCTGCTAATAAACAATATATAAAAATAGCCCAATTACTTTTCCAAATAGGGGCTTTAATAGAAAATTTTAATATAGTAGGAGTCTCATTCCAGACACCATCACTATTAGAACTTTTTACCTTAAAAGTATAGGAACCTGGGGAAAGGTCGTTATAATTTGCGTTTCTATTAGATGCGTTAGTGTAAACCCAATAATTATTTAAACCTTCTAACTTATATGCATACTTATTTTTAATTGGATTAGTAAGATCTAATGAGGAAAAATAAACAACAATATTATTTTGATTATAAGGTAAAACAATAGGGGTTTTAGAATCAATTTTAACAACAGTTGATACATTTGATTTTGAATTTGTTTGATCTGCTTTTGTGGCACCCAGAGTAGTAAAACTGGTTATCACTGTTGAAGGAATCTTATTGTTTTGAGAAAATTTATTTGTAAAAACAGTATAAAACCCATCAGAACAGCCAAAATAAATATTGTCACCAATTTTATTTGAAGAACTAGAATTATATATAAATTGACTTTCTTTAATACCATCCTCAAAGCCAAAGTGCCTGATTTTTTCATTCTTTAAATCAAAGCGTATCAAGCCGTCGTCTGTACTCAGCCATAAGTTTTTCTTTTGATCTTGTCGAATGGCAGAGATTGTATTTGACATAACCCCCTTTGATTTGCCAAAGTGCTTAAAGTTATTAGAGTTTTTAAGATATAGGTTTAATCCACCGCCCCTGGTTCCTATCCAAATATTTTCATTTATATCTTCATATAAACTTAAAATAGCATTTGATGTTAAGCCATTTTCTATTGATGGTAAATATTCTTCAATGGATTCATTATTAAAATCAATCTTAAAGAGTCCTTCACCTCGAGTACCAACCCATAGTTCATTATTTTTTGTAAAAAGTAAAACAGAGGTATGACTATTGGCAAGTTTAATTTTGACATCTTTTTTAAATTTTGATATTTGATTCTCTGAATTTATTATCTCTATACCACCACTCCAAAGACCAAGCCAAGTTTCATTTTTACTAATAGTTGCTATGTCTGTTATCGTATTTTTAAACTTCTTTATTTCAGTTAATTTTAAATCTTTTTTGTGAGGTTTATAAGTATCTGTTATATAAAAACTATTACCATTAGCTAGTAGAAGTTTGTCTTTTTCGAAATTTTGTTTAATAATATTAATATTATTAAACCCAGTTTCTATTTTATAGTAATTATTTAATTCTGGATTATAGTGATACAAACCATCATTCATTCCAACTAAAATTGTATTTGGTGAATAGGATAATACACTTCTAGCAATTGAATTATCAATATGATTGCTCGCTTCTATTTTATTAAAATTAAAAATAGATGTTCTTCCTAAGTATTTGTTGATGCCTTTTAAAGAGCTAATCCATAAATTCCCAAAAGAATCAAAAGTTGTATTAATGATATGATTGCTTTTTAAACTACCCTTTGATGGAGTCTGTGAAAAATAGACGAAATTATAGTTGTTATCTTTTCGTATAGCTTTAAATAAACCTCCTGTTGTTCCTATCCATATATCATCGTTGTTTAGACTAAGTGTTAATGAAGTTGCGGATGCATTAGAAGAAAAAGGCTTCATGAAATCAGGATAGCGTTCTAAAATTTCTATTTTAAAATCGGTTTTATTATAACCAAGTACAAAAAGACCTTTTGTAGTGAGGGCTATTATTTTATTGTTTTCATATAGTTTTATAGACTTGATGTTTTTATTGAAGTTTGTTTGAATGTATTCGTTTTTGTCATTTAATATAAAGATTCCTTTTGGTGTGCCTAGCCAATATCGTCCAAAACTATCCTCAACAAAGGAATTGACTTGTCTATCAAACCTTAATAAGTTTGATTTGTTAGTATAGTTAAATTGTGTGTCAAAATTAGCTTCTTCAAATTCTTTACTTGGTTTGATTTTAACCAACCCTGTATACCTCAAATTAGCCCATATATCTCCATCGGGTGATTTATGCAATACAGTTGAGGTAATGTTTTTGTAAAAACCTTTAAACTTGTTTTCCTCTCTATTGTAATAAATTAGATAACTTTCGCTTCCAATCCATAAGTTATTGTTATCATCCTCTATTATAGAATTAATACCATTATTAGGAATAGAGTATGGGTCAAAGGCGTCTAATTGGTATGTGACTAAATTATTCCCATCATAACGATATAATCCTGTATCACTTCCAATCCATAGAAACCCAAAACTATCTACAAATTGTGTGTTAACTTTTTTATTAAAAGGGATGCCTTGTATTTCTAATTCATGAAAATAAGTTTTGTTAGATTGTGAATAACTGCATGTAATGCTAATTATAAAAAGGTATATTGATGCATATATTAATATTCGAATTTTATTACTAAAAAACATGAGCCCGTTATTTAATTAATAAGCCTAAAAACCTTTAAGCTAAATATATAGATTGAGTGGATATATATTAATTAGGGCGTAATATCTTGCTTTTTTTGATGAAAACGATATTTTTTATGATTAAATATGTTGCAAGTAAAGAGTGTTAATGTTGCAATGTAATAAAGTTGGCTCTTTAAAGGATTTGCAACATATGTAGGTAGTAAAAGAGAATCTTGTCGTTATTGATGTTTGTAAATTTGGATGCGTAGTAAACAAAAAAATAAAATTATCAATTTTGTATGAAATATAATAAGAAACCGATTACTTTATCGTTATTGTGTAGTATTTTTAGTTCGATTTCTACGCAATTATCTATTGGTACAATAACAGATGAATCAAATCAAATCAAATCAATGATTAAAATTTCTTTAAAAACAATAATTTTAGCTACTACTTTAATTTTTATATCGTGCGATTTTTCAAGTAAAAAACAGGAAGATAGCTCTATTGAAAAACAGAAAGGTATAGTTAAAGAAAAACAGCCTAATATTATATATATACTTGCCGATGATCTTGGGTATGGAGATTTAGGGTGTTATGGTCAAGAAAAATTTAAAACACCTAATATAGATAAGCTTGCATCTGATGGGATGTTGTTTTCACAACATTATTCTGGTAGTACTGTTTGTGCTCCTTCGAGATCTGCCTTACTTACAGGTATGCATACAGGGCATACTGTGGTTAGAGGAAATAAAGAAATACAGCCTGAAGGACAATATCCTATTCCAGATGACACTTATACATTAGCAGAAGTTATGAAAAGTGCAGGTTATAAAACAGGTGCTTTTGGTAAATGGGGACTTGGTTTTCCGGGTTCTGAAGGAGATCCAACAAGTCAAGGATTTGATGTGTTTTATGGGTATAATTGTCAGCGTTTAGGACATCACTACTATCCAAATCATTTATGGTCTAATAAAGATTCTATCGTTTTAAAAGAAAATTCAGGTTTATCAAAAGAAGTATATGCTCCCAATTTAATTCATGAAAAAACGATACAATTTATTGAGCAAAATAAATCGCAACCATTTTTCTTATACGTAGCTTCAATTATTCCTCATGCAGAACTTGCAGCTCCAGAAGCATTAATTAAAAAATATAGAAATAAGTTTTTGCCAGAAAAAGTTTTTAATGGGGTTGATGATGGTCCCGATTATCGAAATGGTTCATATGGATCTCAAAGTGAATCTCATGCAGCTTTTGTAGCAATGATTGATGTGCTAGATCAGCAAGTAGGTGAGATTATGGATAAAGTTGAAGAACTTGGGATTGCAGATAATACTATTATTATTTTTACTTCAGACAATGGGCCTCATAGAGAGGGAGGTGCAGATCCTGAATATTTTAATAGTAATGGAGATTTTAAAGGAACTAAAAGAGATTTGTATGAAGGGGGTATTCGGGTTCCTATGATTGCTAAATGGCCAGGGAAAATAAAAGAAGGTAGTAAAACAGATCATATTTCTGCCTTTTGGGATGTTTTTCCAACTTTTGCTAATATTACAGGAGTTGAAGTTCCAATTGATATAGATGGAATTTCGTTTTTACCTGAGCTTTTAGGAAATAAAGAAGAGCAAAAAAAACATGCTTATTTATATTGGGAGTTTCACGAAAAAGGTGGACGACAAGCCATTAGAATGGGAGATTGGAAAGCTGTAAAGTATAATGTATTAAAGACGCCAAATAAACCATTAGAACTTTATAATCTTACTAATGATTTAGGTGAAGAAAACAATGTTGCTACGCAGTTTCCTGAAATTGTTGACCAGATGGAAGCTCTTTTTCTTGAAGCAAGAACACCTTCAGATGTTTTTACATTTAGTCAAGAAACTTTTTTAAATGTGGACTAGTTTATTATGTATAAAAAATGATGAGGGTTTGGTAAGTATAAATGAAACAGATTATATCGATTGTGTTGTTAGGCCAGATAGTGAGACCATTTTTCACGTGGGATAAGGTAATGAGTTTTCTTGAGTGTTCAATATTATTGTTAATCCATAAGTATTAACTACATCAATATTAAATTACTTTATAAACAGAAGTACCAATGCTTCCGCAGAATCCTTTAATGCAAAAATTAAAGCCTTCAGAAGTCAATTCAGAGGTGTCAAGAATGTAGGATTCTTCCTTTTCAGATTAACCAGAATTTTTGCATAAATACAACTTTTGCACATGATCCATTTTTATGTGCGATTTGAAAATAGTCAAAAAAAGAAAAACCCTTTAAACACTGAGTTTAAAGGGTTTTTGAAATTTCATGTTTCTTTTGAAACATCGTTTCAGTGGAGTAAAGAGGCTCCGCAACTCTTTAATTTATCTCAGTATTTTCAAGGTTTCCCAGATTTTAAGTTGCCTTAGGGTAACTTATAGGGTAACCACTTTTTTAATATCAAAATGTTTTAATGTAAATTAAAGAAAATTATTTTGAAGGATAAAATAATCTTTACTGTTATGCCTTAATTATATTTCAAAGCGCTTTTTAGGGCTGAGAAAATCTTTAAGAGTTTTGCCTTGGTGTCTTTTTAATAGTTTTTAATTCAAACATTACGATACTTTCTTCATTGCTATACCATTTCCAAATAAGTATATTCCCAAAGCTGTCATATTTAGTTTCACTGGCTATTTTCCCATTTTTATAGTATTCAATCTATTTTCCCTTTAGGTATTCGTAGACATAATTTCCTCATTAATACTTTTTTGGGTACCATTTTTATGTTTAATGGAATGGCAAATTCGTCTAGGGAAAAGAGAATAGATTAATATTTAATAATATTGAAGATTGTAATTAGAATTTAAAAGAATGATAAATATTATAATAATCCTCAAAAGTTAGTAGGTTAAAATGGTTCTTATTAATGAGATATGAGTCACATATTTAAATGATTTTTGTTGTGTATAACAAATTAATTATTAAAACATTATGATTAGTCAAAACGAAAACCAAGAAAAAAACAAGTCAAATGCTGAAGACTCTGACCCTTCTACACCTTCTAAACCGGCAGGTGAGATAGTTAAACCTTGGCAAAAAGAAGGTGATTCTAAAAAATAACAAATTTTGTTATTAAAATTTAATGCGCTCTATATAAAGGCTTTACTATCTTTGGGTTGTTAAAGCCTTTTATATGAAAAGAATGAATATAACTATAATAAATACCCCAAAAATGCTATTACTATTTATTTTTATATCTTTTTTTTCGAACTCTTTCAGTCAAAACAAAGTAGTGATAGATAGTCTACTTTTCCATTTAGAGCAAGAAATAAATGATACTACAAAAGTAAATACTCTTAATGAATTGTCTTGGGAATACAGAAAAACTGATTTTACTAAAGCGAAGAAATTTGCTAAGAAAGCAAAAAAGCTAGGAGACTCAATCTTTTTTGATAAAGGAAGTATAACAAGTCTTAATAGATTAGGGACAATAGCAATTTTTGAAGGTAATTTTGATGAAGCTGAAGAAATTTATTTAAAGGTTTTAAAGAGAAGTATAGGGAATCCATATGGTATCGCTAGAGCAAATAATCAATTAGGGGAAATTTACAGAAGCATAGGTGATTATGATAAAGCTCTTCAACATAGTTTAAAGTCATTACAAATTTTTAAAGAGTTAAAAAAAGATAGATTAATAGCTCTAGTTTCGAATAATATAGGAGAGCTACATAAGAACTTAGGCAATTTAGAAGAGTCAATTAAATATTTTCTTTTAAGTATAGATATCAGAAAGAAACTAGATGATTTAAATGGGCTGGCATTCTCTTACTTAAATTTGGGAGGTTTTTATATGACAAATGAAGATTACCCTAAAGCTCTGAACTATTTAAAAAAAGGGGAAGAGATATTTGAAAAATTTAATGATCACTATGAATTAGAAAAAATTTATAGCAATTTTGGTATTATTTATCTAAAATTAAATGATTATGACAAATCATTGAATTATTTTAATAGAGCCATAGTTATTCAAAATGAATTAGGGCTTAATGATCCATATATCTATAATAATCTAGGTTCATTATATTATAGAAAGCATGAAATTGATAGAGCGTTGAAGTTCTATCTCAAGAGCCTCAATATTCAAAACGACGAAAATAAAAATCAAATTTTATATGCTGACGTTACCAATAATATAGCGGATATATATTTTTTAAAAGAAGACTATATAAATGCAATTAAGTATTATAAAGAAGCTTTGCGGGTTACTAAAAATTCAGGTAAAAAAATTTTAAAACTTAAAATACTTAAAAACTTATCGAATATTTACATCAAATTAAAAGATTATAAAATTGCAATTCAATATAATGATGAGTATCTAAAACTAAATGACAGTTTGGAGAAAGATTATGTGAAAGCTATATACTTAAAAGAAAATTATGAAAAAGAACAGGCTATTTTAATTAAAAACAAAGAATTAACGGAAATAAGTTTAAAAAAATCTCTTGCTGAAAATAATCGTAATAAAGCTATAATAATTGGCCTGTTAATTGTAACGATATTATTAATAACCGTATTTTTTTTAATTTCTAGGGCTAAGCAAAACAAACAAAAGATTAAAATTTTAGAGCAAGAAAAAGAGATTGAAAATCAAAAAGTAAAAGAAATATTAAAAAATCAAGAATTAAAAGCTATTGATGCTATGATGACTGGTCAAGAAAATGAACGTTTACGAATAGCAAAGGATCTTCATGATAGACTTGGAAGTATGCTTTCAATGGTAAAGGTTCATTTCAAATCAGTTGAAGATCATATCGAGCAGTTAAAGATATCTAACGTTAAGCAATATGAAAAAGCAAATGAACTTTTAGATAGTGCATGCGAAGAAGTAAGGAAAATATCTCATGATATGGCTTCAAGTGTACTTTCTCAATTTGGTCTTATCGCTGCACTTGAAGATTTAAAAGATGTTCTAGAAGAAAGTAATCAAATAGAAGTTGAATTTGTTATTCATGGATTAACAGAAAGACTGAATAGTAACATTGAAATTACAGTTTATAGGATAATCCAGGAGCTAATTAATAATGTATTAAAGCATGCAAATGCTAAATTAATTACCATACAGTTAATAAATGCAGAGGATAATCTAAATATTATTATAGAAGACGATGGAATAGGTTTTGAAATGGATAAAAATAAAGATTTTGGTATAGGCCTCAAGAATGTTGAATCAAGAGTATATGGTTTGAAAGGTGACTTAAATATCGATTCTACAATTAATATTGGAACAACTGTAACAATTAATATCCCTTTAAATAAGATTTAATATGATAAATATAATTATAGCTGATGATCATGAAATAGTAGTTGAAGGATTAATTTCTCTTATCAAACCTGAAGACGGAATAAGGATTGTAGGAGAAGCGAATAATGGGAAAGATGTAATTCCTCTCTTAGAAAAAAATAGAGTAGATATAGCTGTTTTAGATATTAGTATGCCTATCATGGATGGTATTGAGTTGACTAATTATATTAAGAAGTACTTCCCAAAAGTTAAAATATTGATTCTTACAATGCATGATGATCCTCGTTTTATTAGAAGAACTATTGAGGTTGGAGTTCATGGATATATCCTTAAGAATAAAGGGAAAGAAGAGTTTGTTACAGCTATTAAAACTATATATTTCGGAGAAGATTATTTCGGTAAAAAAGTTACAAAAACATTGATATCAGGGCATCGATCAAAATTTATTGAAGGAGAAATTATCTTGACCAAAAAAGAGAAGGAAATTCTTAAATTAATTGCTAAAGGATATTCTACTCCTGAAATTGCTAAGCAATTATGTAGGGCTAATACAACGATTGATTCACATCGTAGAAACCTGATAGAAAAAACAGGAGTGAAAAATTCAAAAGCTTTGATTAGATTTGCTTTTGAGAATGGCTATGAATAAGCCATTGTTTGATTTAAAGAATTCCATATAAAGTATCCTTATTTCTTAGGATAAAAGTTTCCATAAAACTATGGTGGGTATTAAGTGCTAAATGGCTCAATTTAGCAACATTAATACTTATTATCACCATATGTCTAAATTACAAATAAAATATTCAAAAGAGATTGCAAAAGAATTAGGAAAAATAGCAGTTTATCTACCTGGTGAACATCTTACTACTGGTGATATTATTACATTTCCTAATGGAAAATCAATGTTCAGTAAACCTAAGCCTTTCGGTACATTTAAAAAGATTACCTCATTAAAAAAATTAGGAGTGAATTATGATGAGCCTAAATTTTCTAAAACACCTGACACCTATCATTTTAGCAGTAAAAATACTGTGAAATTTACAAGTGAAATAAATGGAAATGTAGACTTGGGAAATGATAATTTACCAGGAGGAGAGGGTGGTGTTAATATTGAGTTTTCTTCAGAAGGAGCTATTTATTTTTTAGCTATTGACTGCGATAAGAAAGAACTAAATGATCTTTTGTCTTTAGAAAATGAAATAAACTCTAGAGGCAAGAAAATGCTTTGGGAAGACACTTATTTGGTTACTTCTGTAACAGTTGCTAAAAAAGCATTAATCATTCAATCTCGCTCAAAATCTTCAAATCTTATAATAGAGGGTAATGTAAAAGGTATACAGTCAGGGAATGTTGAAATGGCTTTACAACCAAAGTTAAATTTCAAAAAACAGAATGGTGATATATTCATAAAAGATTGGTCTAATGATGTGACTGTTTTTATGGATGTAGTAAAATTTAAGAAAGAAGTTTTTGAATCTGAAAAGTATGAGAGAAGTATAGAAAATATCAAATTCAATGAAGAGGATAAGATAAAATTTGAACAGATAAAGATTGAAGAATTATTAATTGATTAATAAACATAATAAATGAGTTTTTATACAAAAAGTTACCTAGAATCATTAACAAGTCAATATGGAGATTCTACAGTATTTAATGAATCTGTTAGGGCAGCAAGAAAAAGCTATTCTTTTGATATTTTTTTATCACATAGTTATAATGACAAAAAATACATCAAAGGTCTTTTCTATGAATTAACTAAGATGGGATTTAGGGTCTATGTGGATTGGATTGTCGATTCACATTTAGATAGAAGTAATATTACAAAAGGGACAGTGAATCATATTAGAAATCGAATGAAGCAGTCGAAGTCCTTGATTTATGCGACTTCTGACAATGCATCCAAATCTAAATGGATGCCATGGGAGTTGGGGTATATGGATGGATATACATCACACTGTTCTATTTTGCCAATAACAGATTATGAAGATCAAACTTTTTCAGATCAAGAATTCCTCTCAGTTTATCCTTATATCAAGAAAGATGCTTTAAGAAACAATTATAGTAAAAATAACCTAAGAATATATGAAAGTACTTTCTCATATAAAACTATGGGTGAATGGCTGATGTGATACTAAAAATGATTAAAAAATGTCAAAAACACATAAAGTCATTTAATTATTTGAAATAACTAGGAAAACGAAATACTCATTCACATGTATTGCTAATATCAGAGTAATAATGCTGGTGAAATATATTGAAATTAATCTAACAAACTCTCATTATTATGCCAAGACGAAAAAAGAAAAGTACAGTGTTTGTTATTATGCCATTCAGCGAAAATGGTACAGATGAGCATTCTCACTTTTTATCAATTTACACCGATTATATAAAACCAACGATTGAAGAATCTGAAGGAGTAGCTTTAAGAGGAGATGACATTATTGAACCTGGGTCAATAACGATTGATCTAATTGAACATTTAGCTAATACAGATATTGTAATAGCCGATTTAACCAACCTAAATCCAAATGTACTTTACGAGTTAGGTATTAGACACTCGTTAGTAAGTAAGGGAACTATTTTAATATTAGACGAATCAAAAACACCTAATATTCCTTTTGATTTATCAAACTACAGGGTAATTAAATATAAGGGGGATCCTCAAGGTTTGACTCATTTAAAATCTGAGTTAGGTAAATATTTCAAACAAATAGCTAGTTCGATAAATAAATCCAAAAGTGACAATCCTGTTCATGATTGGCTCGGTAAAAAAGTTAAGAAGAAAAGAGAGATTACAGAAGATTTTTCAACTTTTGAGAAATCGAAAGATTTAAACCAGAAAAATACTAAGTTAGATATTGAAGGTATAGTCAATGAGGCTTTAGAAGAAGCTGAATCTGATATGATTCCGAAAAAGTTAATTGCCGAAGCTGAAGATGCGGTAAGAGGTGATCGGTTAATTGAATTTCTTGAGTGTGTCAAAGTATTTATAAACTTAAATACGTTCCAACCAACTGACAGTGAGTTCAAGGATATGTATTATTTGGCCACAAGAATTGATGCAGGAAACAGAGTTATCAGAGCTATTTTGGAGTTTGGTAGAGAAATATTCCCTGAGAGCAGCACTCTAATTACGCCATTTGTAACATACTTGGCACATTCAACTGAAAAAGACGATAGACAAAGGGCAAAAAAGATTGTAGAAAATTTTTTTAGAATAAAACAAGAAAATAGTAAAACAATAATTAAGGATATTTCAGTTCTTGGAAAAAATACGCATTTATTAGCTATAATGCTTGATGCTTATCATCGAGATGGTCAACATGAACAGGCCTATGAAATAACATCTAGTCTAGTTGAGCAATTTCCTGAAAATACTATTGCTCTTAGAAATCACGCACGAGCGATGAATAAATTAGGTAAATTTTCTTTAGAAGAGGTTCTTGAAGCATATAAGAAAGCAATAAATGTTGAATTTCCAGGAGATTATAGCGCTTTATGGTATGGAGCTGCATTAGAAGAAGCAGGGTGTTTGATTGATGCTCTTGAAGCTCATGTTTATGCTTGCTCTCTTGATTTAGACGAGCCAGAATGTTTTGCTCGATTAGCAAAAATTATTTCTGATATTGTTCAACCACGTAATTTATGGCGTGTAAATGAAATGCATAGGGAAACACCAGATTTTATCGATCGTGAAACAGTAATCAAGTGTATTATGCTCGCTATTGATTGTCCAAGTCATGGTGCAAGCCAAAAATTCCTTTGTGAACAGGCTATGAGAAATATTGGGCTTGGTAATGAAGAACTTGAAAATCGTTTGGACGAAGTTGGCGAATTAACTCGAACAGATAGGAGAACATTTATTGAACCCTTGTATGAAAGACTTAAATCTCACATAACTACAAATACTTTTATAAAATGAGTGAAATTTTATTAGGTAAGCCGCTCGGTAAGAAATCATCCGAAAATAATCAAACAAAGAGCAGAAACTACAACTTAGATTCAATTAGAAGAACGGGATTGACTTGGAAATTACAATCCTATAGGGAAAAAGAAAATATGACCTATTCAGATGATAGTCATCTTATCACTATTGCTCCCACAGGAACAGGAAAAGGCAGATCTGCAGTTATACCGAATCTTTTAAATTATACTGGGCCTGTGATAACCATTGACCCTAAAGGGGAAAACTATATGGTTACATCAAAGAGAAGAAAAGAAATGGGGCAAAAAGTTTATAAGTTAGATCCATTTAATATTGTGGACTCTGAAAGTGACGGACTCAACCCAATGGATATTTTTGCCCTGAATAATTCTGAATTGGTTTCAGATGCACAAATGCTTTCCGATCTCATGTCCCTTGATAATACTAGTTCAGAGCATAAATTTTGGGATATAAGTGCATGTGCTTTGTTATCTGGAGTGATTGGTTATATTAGTTCCGGTCTCGAAAGTGAGCACCGTAACTACAGTAAACTATATAATGTACTGCATAGCGATGATGTGGTTTACAATTTAGCAGTCGTTTTAGATACACTTGGGAAAGAAATTCATCCAATGGCATACGCTGAGATTGCTTCTTTTCTTCAAAAAGCTGATAAGGAAAGAAGTGGTGTTTTGTCAACTGCTACGTCTTATCTAAAAGCTTTTTCAAGTGAATTGGTCTTTAAAGCATTGGATAAGTCCAGTTTTGACTTAAAAGAGATTGTAAATGGAGACCCCATTTCAATTTATATTATTATACCGCCAGATAAATTACGAAGTCATAGTTCTATATTACGACTATGGGTAGGGACCTTCTTAAAAGCCATTATGAGTAGGAAGCGTATTCCTAAACAAAGGACACTATTTATTTTAGATGAATGTGCTCAATTAGGTTCTTTTCCCTTTTTAGAATCTATCATTACCCTAAGTAGAGGATATGGATTACAAGCATGGACTTTTTGGCAAGATTTAAGTCAGATTAAAAAGTTATATGATGTAGGATGGTCTACAATGGTCAACAATTGTGCTGTTTTACAAATTTTCGGGACTAATAATTTTAACGTTGCATTAGATTGTTCAGAACTTATAGGAATAGATTCAGATGATATAAGGGACCTTAAGAGTAGTGAACAGATTGTAGTCATTAATGGAAAACCATTGAAATCTAGCAAATTTGATTATCTATCTGATAAAGAATTTGAAAAAAAGTATTCAAAGAATCCATACTATGTGAATATTGGTTTTCAGCCCTATTAAGATTGTTAAATAGTTTTGAGATGAAAAAAGATGCTTTCATTTTTATAGATAAACTTCAAAGAGAATTTGGTTTGTCATTAAAGATGGGTATTGAGTTTGAATTTTATTTTTCGACAAAATACAAGGAAATTGAGCTAAGTAATATAAGAATATTTTCAGATTTACAAGAATTATTCAATTCATCTTTAGTTGCTATCGAAGAAGAGGATGGAGTTAATCAGTTCGAAGTGATAATCAATTATGGCAAACCAAGAGAGATTTCAAAAGTTTTTCAAGATTCTATCTTTAAACTTAAGAAATATGCTCAGGAAAAAGGCAACTTAAAATTTATTAATGCCGCTAAACCATTTGCCGATAGACCAGGAAATGGAATGCATTTTCATTTGAGTTTAGTAAATAAGTTAAATAAAAACGAATACACAAAAAACAATAATTTCCTTTCTAACCTTCTTCTTTTTTCAATAGGAGGGCTCTGTCACTTTATGATTTATGACTTTACATCTTTCGCTCCAAATGAAAATTCATATAAAAGGTTTTTTACAGGAAGCTATTTTTCATCTGAACAAGTGCCTGAATATGCGCAATATGTTTCAAGTAATGTTAGTTGGGGAGTAAATAATCGAACAACTGCCTTAAGAATAATAAAAGATAAAAATAATTGCTATCATATTGAACACAGAATTTCAGGAAGTGATTGTGATTTAGAAGCTGTAATATTTGCAATTAGCAGAGCCATTTATTGGGGTATATTCGAACAAATTAATCCTCCAAAGCAAGTTATGGGTAATAGTTATGATAGGGAATATTCATCTTTAATACCTTTCCCTAAATCGTTATTTGGAGCGTTAAAAAAAATAAAACAATTAAGTTTAAATTTTGAAAAATACAAAAAAACGGCTGAATAGCTCTTTTCAAACTTTTACTTCCTTAAAGTAGTAGCATTTTATGCTATTAAGAATAATAATTATTATTATATAAGAGACTTCCCTGTTTATAGATTCTACATTTTGAACAGGGTCTAAATTTGTATAGAGAGCAAAACTTAAAATGATTTATTCCGTATATATTGACAGTTTGTCCCACTAAATCTCCTTACTTTCTAGGATATAAAATTCGATACTAGTGGGGTGTTGTTAAACCAATGAATCATTGAAGTTTGTACTAACAAATTTTAAAGATTACCTCCATGACAAAAACGCACAACCTTTTTATTAGTCATTCCTGGCAATATCCCAATGCATACGATAGTTTATGTAACTTATTGAATAATAGGGATTACTTCTACTATAATAATTATTCAGTACCTAAAGATGATCCGGTCCATACCAATGGTACGGACAAAGAATTAACAGAGGCGATCTACAATCGGTTGAGGCTATGTCATGTCGTATTAATACTAGGAGGGGTTTATTCAACATATAGCAAATGGATCAATAAAGAAATTACAATAGCTAACAATAAGTTTTTAATTCCCAAACCAATTATAGGTATCAAACCCAGGGGACAAGTAAATGTTTCTAGTGTGGTACAAGATAACGCATTAAAAATAGCCAATTGGAATACTGAGTCTATTGTTACAGCAATTAGAAATCATTCAAAAACATAATTATGAGAAAAGCATTAATTGTAGGGATTAATTATTACAAAAGAAACTCTTTGTATGGGTGTGTTAATGATGCCTATGCCGTTAAATCGGTTTTGGAAAGGCATGGAGACGGCACTATAAATTTCAATGTAAATTTATTGACAGCAACAGGTGAAAATAATGTGGTCACAAAAAGAAAACTAAAGCAACAAATCATCGAATTATTCAAAAGTGAGAGTGACGCCATTTTTTACTTTTCTGGTCACGGTCATTTAGAAGATACAGGAGGATACCTAATAACATCGGAATGTTCAAAAGGAGATGAAGGTATGCCTATGAGTGAATTAATGAAAATAGCCAATGATTCCAAAGCAAAGAATAAAATTATCATTTTGGATTGTTGTCATAGTGGTTATACAGGATCAGATTTTCAATCAGAAAATGCACTTCTATCTAAAGGAACAACTATTCTAACAGCATCATCAAAAGAACAATATGCTACTGAAATTAATGGTTCTGGTGTTTTTACAACCTTGTTAGTTGATGCATTAAGTGGAGGAGCAGCCAATTTAATGGGGAAAATAACACCAGGAAGTGTGTATGCACATATAGATCAATCTCTAGGACCATGGCAACAACGTCCACTTTTCAAAACAAACATTGAAAACTTTATCTCTTTGCGAAATGTTCAACCCTCTATCGCATTGAATGATTTGATGCAAATTACTTCATTATTTAAAGAGAAAGGTTCAGAATTCCAATTAGATCCCAGTTATGAACCTACTCGTGACGAGGCGATAACCAAAAACACAAAGAAGTTTGCTATTCTTCAACGATATGAGGGTGTGGGACTTGTAGTGCCTGTGGGAACGGAACATATGTACTATGCTGCTGTTGATTCAAAATGTTGTGCTTTGACCTTATTAGGACAGCATTATTGGTCTCTGGTAAAGAATGAACGAATCTAAAACACTTTTCTTAATAAATCTGACAAACTACTAATATTATATATAGTGAAACAATATGAATTTGATATTGCGCTGTCCTGTGCTATTGAAGATATAGAAATAGCTCGGTCAATAAAAGAAGAATTGAAGCGGTTAGGAGTCAAATGCTACTTTTTTGAGGATAAGCTAAAACCTAGTAGAGATATTAAGCTAAAAACTTGGAAAATCTATAGGAAAAAATCTAAATATGCTTTGGTCATTATATCCGAAAATTACCCAAAGAAAAAATGGGCTAAAGAAGAATGGGAAATCATACTTGGGGTTCGTCGAGATTGGGACTACATTATTCCTGTTCGGTTAGATAATACTCCATTAGAAGGCCTGCACAGTAATACTGAATACATGATTTGGGAGGGTAAACCATCACACACGGCTATATCAGTTTTTAGTTTACTTAAGCTTAAGAAAACATCTAAAAAGAAATATGATAAAAAAAGGAGGAAGTCGTTAGGTAGCGTTACAAACAACATAAGAGTTAAAAATAACGAAGGTAATATCACTGGAAGCAAAACAAATAATTAATACAGAAAACTACATGGAAGAGGAAGATGATAAAAACAAGAAGAAAGGAGGTAAAAAAGATAAGAAAATTTCTCAAAAAGTATCAAATGTAAACAACGAATATCTAAATGAAAGTACAATAGAAGTTGATGAAAACTCTGGCCAAATAATTGGCAATCAAATCAACAAGCATTTTCATGGAAAAACTTTTATAGATCCCACTATCATTTGGGCACCAAATGAACAGAAAAGCACTGTAAGTCTTCATAAGAAGGACATAAGAGCGTATGCGGAAAAATTAAAATCTCATCGTGGTCTCATACTTTATGGAGAGGATAAAACCTTGTTAGATGACAGTATTGACAAAATAATTAAAAAATTATCAGATATTGAAAACTTTACTCAATCAAATCGAAGGATATTTATTAATGTAAATAAAGGGAATTCAGGGATAAATACAGGTTTAGAATTTCATAATATTAATTTGAACACCTTAATTCATCCGAGTTTCAAAAGAAAACTTCCCACATTTATAAGAATTGACATTTCTAATCTTGGATTTTTAAACTCGCTTTTTGAATATGAGAAAAGTCAGTATGATTCTATTATAGGAGAGTTTGAGAGGAATAATATCTTTTTGATTTGCTGCCTATCAAGCAAAGTTTATGAGCAAGCACAAGCTTCCAAAGAGATTCTTCAGAAACTAAAAAATGACTACTTACTTCCTTTTCAAACTATTTCTTTTCTAGAAACTTTTTTCGAATATCACTTTCCTAAAGAGGTAGATATACTTATCGGAAAATTAAGAGGGCAACACGCCAAAGGGCTTTGGGGATCTAAGAGAACTCAGAAGGAACTTTACGGCCAAATCATGAAAGGCTATAACTGTAATCCAGAAGTAGTAAAGGCTTTAATTATTGAACGTGGTAAAGCAAGTTATGAGGAATCCAAAAAGAGTTTTATTGATAGTCTTCCATTAGCAGAAGAACCTCAGAAAAGTATCATTTTTACTGCAGCCTTTTTTCAAAATATCAGTGTTTGGGAATTTCAGAATATACTAGAGTGCCTTTTAGGGAATCGGAGTATTAAGCGAGAAATAACTAAGCAAATTGTTGACAAAAAGAATAGGGTCAAAAAGATTCAAAATACCGAAACAATTAAACTTTTTGATATCTGGCAAGAACATCGTGAAGACTTACTCAGCAATTGCAAACTAGAAGCAAGACAAACTGCCAACAGTCGTTTAAGCTTAGACTTTACAAAAATAGGGATTGCGGATGAAATTCGTTCACATTTTCAAAATGCACTACCCTTGTATTTTATTGAACAGTTTGAAATTTTAAAGAAGGAGGGAGTATTTTTTGATACAAAGTATTCTGGGCAAACTTTAGATAACATGCATGCGCTCATTATAACTATGTTCGATTATAATCCGGCAACTTATACAGCAGAACTCCTCATTAATATGTATCATGAAGTCATCCAGGAGAATGATCATGATATAATAGCCCATGCGAAATTCCGTAGGATTCTGTCGCTTATATTGGTGTTATCTAGTGATGATAAGTATAAAGACAGTATTACAACATTTTTAAACTATTTGCTTGAATTCAAATTTTCTTCTACCTTATTATATACCTTAGAAGAATTTGTTATATCGGGAGAAATAGATTCAATATTTTGGGCAAAGAAAATACTGGATACCAATCCTAAAAGAGAGGTTTATAATCGGGTTTTAAGAATACTTATATATGATGTCGCTAATACAAGCTCTAAAAACTATCAGAAGCTAAAGGAAATCAATTCTTGGATTGGCTCTGAAGTTAAAGGTCATGAACATAATTTAACAGCATCGCATTTTGCTGCATTCTCTTTTCTATATCAGATAAGCGATTTAAGGTTGGAAATAGAACAATATGGAGAATGGCCTTCCAAACACCCTTTATTTAAATCTCTTGATGAGGCTGATGATTACAATGCCTATTTCATCTTTTTAATAAGTTGGCTTTTTAATGAGCATTCTTACAATTTATTGATTGGTTCATTTAATTCAAATCAAGAGGCACATCAAATTGATATAAAAGAAGCTGTAACACAGTATCTTACCTATATATTAGAATCTTGGAGTTTAGTCATTCAAGGAACTGAGGTAAATGAAAAGACATCAATAGCTACCGATATCAATGAAGCATTTATAAAAGCACTTTTAGAAGTTTTAGCAAGAACGCAGCTAAACGAAATACGAATCAATCTTGGAGTACTAGCTAAGAATTATACTAAAGAAATTGGAAAAGCATTAAGAAGTAGTGAACCTGAGAAAGAAAAAGTAGTCCGCTATTTTAATGCTAAAAAAACTATTGTACTTCACCTAAAATTAGAAATAGAAACATCATTAAAAACTAAAAAATAATGGCTTTTAAACTAATCAAAAAAGACATCAATCCACCTTACTTCGAAGCCTATAAGGGATATACGCCAAATACTGGTGAGAAATTAGTATTTGAGGACGAAAAAACCGGAGAGCTATATGCTGAGAAACCAGGATTTTCTCTTAAATCAAGAAAATGGAAATACTTAGTAGTAGATAGTAGTATCCCAGTTGGAAAACGAGGATATTTTAGGAAATTGGAGAGTTTAGACGATGCTATGGAAATTACCTTAAAAATAAATTACAATTTTAGGTTATTGACAGATATTGATATCCATTTTCTTCGGGAGATCATGTCTTCAGGGTCGTTACATACATTTTTTGAATCAAGATTAAACCGATGGATAGATGAGTTTTTAAGTAAAAACCCTGATTTTATTTCTGACTTTTTTCAAGCGAAGAAAAGATTGTTACAATCTCTGAGAGATACTGCTCGAACTAAAGGAATCCTACTTGAAATTGCCCTTTTAGATGATAATGAAGACCGAAATAATGATGAGATAAGTGGAGTCATAGATATTAAAACATCCGATTACTACGGTAGGGTATCTTTAAACTATACACTAGATTGTGAGATAAAGGAAGATAACATCCCAAGAGGTAAATTATCCCTGGTCAGAAAGGATATATTGAAACGAGAAGTTAGAAAAGAGATTAGGGAAAGTATCGAAAGCATAGGTAATTTAAAACTACACACGCTATATTTTGATATCAATAAGAGTATACGAAGCAAAATTGAAAATAAATTAGAAAAATACCTTTCTAAAAAAGGCTTGAGACTCACATTTATCCATTTAAAAATCGACTTACCTAATGTCCCCTTATTTAGAGAACGATTTGACTATACTGTAGAAGGCAAAACGAAAAACACCTACCCAATTTCTATAAATCATTCCATAATACTTACGCTTGAAGATTTGGGAAAATACTACTCTTCAGGAATTACCGAAGTAGTACCGTGGGTTAAAAAAGAGATGACCCGAATAACGCAAGATTATATTTTTGAACACAATTTCACGGAATTAGTCATTGATTTTCAAGACCAATGGATTAGAGATGAAATGCGAAAAATTCTGGAAAATAAAGGGTATAGAATAAAACAGCTGATTACTATTCCTGATCTTGAAAAAGTAGTTCCTGATACTATAGAAATTGAAATTGGAGATGATTTGGAATTTGAAACTAAACGAAATGATGTAAAGGTCAAAATAGGAGTCCAGGTGAATGGAAAGGTAAATGAGATTGAAAGAATGAAGGATATTTTGCATCCTAAAAAAGCAGTAAAAGATATCGTAGAGCTTATTAAAAAATCTGTTGTAAATGAAATAAGACTTATCATCCATGCTATGGAGCCTCAGCATTTTTATATGCATTTTGATCACCCTTCTACAGATACAAATGAGGCTGCGGTAAGCGAACAAATAACAAAACGTATTATAAAACTTCTAGAAGTAAAATACGGGATTGCTATAAATACATTTATATGTAAATCACTCGAAACCAATTTGGAGAAAAAGTTCAGGGAAATTCATATGCGCACTAAAACGGTAGAAATAGAAAGTAAATCGGGAGAAATTAATGAAACAGTTAGGTTCGATGTTGTTAGTGTATTTAAGGATGGTTGGCACATATTTAAAGCAAAATGTGATACACTAGGAAAGCAAGATTCCACAGCTATGCTAGACGATATAGCTAAAAGAATAAAAGACAATGTAGAATCGGCCTTAGATGAGTTTAGATTTGATTTTGTTGCCGTAAAGAACGTTGAATTCAAAACTAGGTTTTTTGAGTTTTTGAGAGCTTCAGCGCAGTCTATTAGTGAAGATTTTGGATTGGGTATCACATTCAGTAAATCCATTGGCAGGGGTATGACCTCTGTTGAAAAAGATATGAGAGAAGAACTTAAGGCTGAGAGAAAACACAAAAGGAAAAAAAATAAAAAAATCAGAGGCGCTGAATTAAAAAAGTTGGATGCCATAAATACCAATAACATCGAGATGATCAAACTCTTGGGTGAAACCGAACTAAAGGATTTTAGAACCGATTATAAAAGCCCTGAAGAACTGGAAGAAAAAAGAAAGGTATTATTAAATGAAAGTCTGAGAGAAAAACTCGATTCTAAATATAAAGATTTAGAAGCTGGCGAAATCACCAAAGATAACTTATTGCATTCGTCATCAGGCGTAAAAAAGAAGTTAAAGAAAGGGACAAATAAAAATAAAAAGTAACACTATGGAACTACAGTTAACCTTTAAAAATACGATTACAGGGCGTATTGAAGATGCAGAAGTCAATTCTAAAGACAGTCTTAATTCGATTCTAGAGACCATGATAAATGAGGGGTTAGTGAGTAAGGGGAATATTTTTAAACTGCCTGATGGAACTGTATTGGATAAAAATACAACTTTTGACAGACTGGGTTTGAATTCTGGAAGTATTATTGAAATACTGAATAATGAAAAAGAAGTAACAAATAGTCAAGGAGGAAAAAAAAGGCCAAAACTTAAATCAAACCCAAAAGCACCTAAAACTTTTGACCAATTGGGAGTTTTTGTTTTAGATGGTAGTTATAGTATGAATGATCTTACTACCGAAAATATTGCAAAAAAAGATGCAGTTAATAAAGCTATAAGACAATTACTATCGAAATTTAAAGATAGTAGAAGTGCCAAAAACTTTTCATTTGCAGTGGTACTTTTTGACGATAAGGCCACTTTAAAATTGGATACTACAGCTTTATTAAATATTGACTCCAAACTGGATTTTGACCCAACTAAAGGGCATAATAGCAATACTAAAGTTTATACAGGTTTAGCTAAGGCTAAAACCTTGGCTGAAAAATTCCTTGAAGAAAATGAACAAGGCAATATCCCTAAATCAGTAGTAATAGTATTACTCTCCGATGGTGAATGCCATAATCCAGAAACGACCATAAGTACAGCCGTAGAAATAAAGAAAAGTGAAAGAATTAGAATTTGTACCACTTTTTTTAGTGGTTTGGAAAAAACGAATGCAGAAGCAGAAATTTTAATGCGCAATATAGCTTCAGATGGTAAAAGTTTCGAAAAAACATATGATGTCAATACTTTAAGGGCATTTTTTGAGAATTCCTTATCAAAAGGCTTATAAATGAATCAGAGTAAATCCACACATAGCCTAGTAGCATCTTGCTACGGTACTGTAAAAAAGAAAAATGAAGATTTTTCAAGTGATTGTAGTATAGCACATAAAAATATAATTATGGTTGCTGATGGTATTGGAACCTCTGCATTTTCTGAAAGAGCATCAAAGGAGATCGTCAATAAAGGTATAAAATATTTTAAGAAAGAAAAGGAAGCTGTAGTCAACCTAAAAAGATACTTTTCAGAAATTCAACGGCATCTTGATATTCTTATAGATAAAGATCAAAATATTATAACGGAAAAAGATTACGGTTCAACATTAATAACTGCTATTGAGACAAGAGATAAAATTCATATAGGTTATGTAGGTAATGGTGCTATATTCCATATTCGTGGAAATTTTACAGAGTTTGAGGAGACAGTTTATTATTTGCCATGGGTATGTGTTAATTATCTCAATCCTCATACGATTCCAGATAAAGGGAAACCTACCTTATTTAAACACTTTGGGGTGAAAAAGATGGGAGTGCCGACAGTCCCAACTGTAATTAGTTTAGAAAAAGATTTAGAACATGCGGGGGATATAATCGTAATATGCACTGATGGTATTAGTTCACAAGATCATTTGGAAGTAGGTGAAGACGAGTACGAAAATTTATGGATAGAAGGCAGTATAACGCTGAGAATTTTATTAAACAAGCTACGAAATTATCTAAAAAAAGGAGATTATAGTAACACATCTTTAAAACTATTTCTTAAAACCTATAAACAACAATTAGAAAAAGATATAGTGAGCGATGATTTTGCTATTGGAATAATAATTACAGAAACAGCTCTGAAGTATCAAAAAAAACACCAGGATGAGACAGGAGAAGATTGAAATATTAAGTTGTCTAACTACGGGGTTTCATATTGATTTTGAAAACATTAAAGACATAATAATTCAAATTGACGATAGCAAAAACCCTAAAGGAGGTTTTGGTCAGATATTTCCATGTGTTAAAATGAATCAAAAAAAAACTTCTAAACCGATTTTAATAAAAATTTATCTAGAAAATAACCATCCAGGGCATCATACAATTCAAAAATTACAAAAATGTTTCAAATTAAAACAAAATCAGTTGACTGCTATAAATAGCTCATTTTTTGATGAATACCCAGCATTAATTGCAGCTCCATTATTCAGTTTCGAAGGTAAAATAAATAATGAAGAAGTTAAGGGGTATGGTGCTTATGACTTGAAAGAAAAAGGATATGTTGATTTTAAGGATATATTAGAGGGTGAGGATTTTGAAGATTTTCGAGACATTTTTTACAACGAATATGATTGGACAAAAAAGTTTAAAATGGCCTATGATTTGGTGAATGCTATCAATTTCTTATGGAACCTGAGATATATCCATGCTGATATTAAAGCTGATGCTATTTTTATTAATATTAATACTTCACATGCAGCTTTTATTGATTACGATAGTGGTGCTTTTTTTAATACTAATGATAATAATAAACCGGCGACTTTTGGTGCCGCTCAAGATTGGCTAGCTCCAGAGATTAGAGCTTCTTTAAGTACCAATAAAGCAGGAAACCTCGAAGCTAATGTCAATATTTTTTCAGACACTTGGTCAATCAACGTAATGCTGTATTACATATTTTTTGGATTTAACCCTTACTATTTCCTTAATGAGATGTCTGATTATACCTTAAAAAATTATTTCAATAAGAATAAATGGCCAAATTTTGACAGTACTCAATCTTTTATTAACAAAGAAGAATTGAATGGTACGCGGGCATTTCAAGAGTATTGCTACAATGAACTTCCTAAAGCTATACAACAATCCTTTGAACTTACTTTTAATGAAGGGTATTTTAACAAGACATCACGTTGTGATTTAAATCAATGGGTAAAAGTATTTAGAGATATTAGTACTGCACCGAGGATAATAGAATTTAAAGTACATCCAACGGTCATTACAAATGAAAGTGAAATAAATTTTAGCTGGCAAGTTGAAAATCACTATAGTATTTACTTAGAAGGTAATAATGTAAGTTATTTAAATGAAATATCACTTCCAACATGTACAAATACCACTTACATATTAGAAGTCAGAAATTATTTTGGGAAATCCACATCGGAGCATATAGAGTTAAAAATTGATTTATCTAGATGTCGTATAAAGGAATTTAGATATTCTAGATGTTTATCAAAATATGGATCTGAAGTGTGTTTAAAATGGCAAATATCTGGTTATAAAAATATTTGGATTGATGGAGGACAGGAACATATTGGAGGGAGTATCCCTCAAATAGCTTTAAAAAACAAAGAAACTATCCTAGTTGCTAAAAATATTATTGGAAAATCAGTCAAAAAGCTAGCAATGCTCAGAGTTTTAAAACAACCTGAGCTTAGAACATATAAAAGACCATTAAAAATACGTCAGATATGAAACCTATTATAAAATTTTTATGTATCTGTGCAGGGGCAGACACTAATCTTTTACGAAAATATCCCTCAGAAATAATGCGCTATACGGCAATGGGAATAACTGTCTTATTTACAGGGTTATTTGCTGCTCTATCTGGGGGGTATGCCTTTTATAAAATATTTCATAATTCCTTTTTAGCCATTTTGTTAGGCTTAATATGGGGATTTATGATATTTAATTTAGATCGGTTAATTATTATGACCATTAAAAAACAAGACAATTTTAGGAAGGAATTGATAGCGGCATCCCCCAGAATTATTTTAGCTATAATAATTTCACTAGTGGTAGCTAAACCATTGGAAGTTAAGATTTTTGAAGATCGAATCGCCAACGTTATAGCTGATAAAGAAATATTACAGTTAAATAAGATTAAATCAGAACTCGATATTCTTTTGGGTAAGAGTGAAAATAAAACTCAAACGGAAAATACTAAATCTGAAATAAAGACAGAGGAGTCTAAATTGAATGCAAATCCTAAAAACCAAGAGTTTATAGATTTAAAGGCTGAAGAAAAATCAAACACAAAATCCCTTATAAAAGAGAGAAAAGAGTTATTGAATTTTAAAGAAAAGAAAACGACTTTTTGGCGTAGTCAGCCATCTTTTTTTGATAGCATCTCAAACCAAATGATACGTCCTACTAAGAAAAATCATTTGAGAGAAGGCGAATGGGACAAAATTGTAGGGACATATGGTAATATAACCAAATCAAAAAAAAGAATAGACAACCTCAAAAAAGATAGCCTAAATATTAATTTGAAAATAAAGGAGATAAAGGAAAAATTTAGAGAAAAGCAGAAAGGAATAATTGAAGAACTTAAAGCGCAACAAGAACGTAATAAATCTGATGAGCAAAATATTAAGAATACATACAATGAATTATTGAAAAAGTATGATAGCATTAACAAAAGAGCTTTTTCAGAAAATTTTATTACCCAAATAGAGGCGTTAGCTCATTTAACTAAGTATAGACCTAACCCAGTTGCTAATATAAATATTGTGTCTGTACAAGAGAATATGATAGCTGGAACTGTACTTCAGAAAAGAGAGGAGCCCATTTCTACAACAAAATTGGAAGATAGCCTTAGAACTCATGAAAAAAATCAAAAAGCTCAATCTAATCTTAATCCGGTATCGAAACTTAAAGATGACTATATTGAAGTCAATAATTCTATGTTCTGGATGAATATAGCTATAATTCTATTGTTTGTAGTTATTGAGACAAGTCCTATTTTCGTTAAACTTATGAGTAAGAAAGGTGAATATGACCTTGAGAGAGAAGCTAATTTTAGTAAAAATCATTCTTTAATATATAGTGCCTCAAATATTGATATAAAAGAAGACGAAGATTATGAAGAGCTTATTTTAGATTTGACAAAGCAAAGTGAAACCTTTCGAGGAAGTTTATTGCAAAAGCTCCAAGACTCATGGGGGTACAAAATAGAGGAAAGAATTTTGGAAGCCGAAAAAGAAAAAGATTTTATCAAATTAGCAAAAGAAATTCTGGGGTTTGATTTAACCACTTGGATAAGAAAAGAGACTAGTGATGAAGAGGAGGAATAATTAATGAAACTACATGATACTTTTAGTGAGACACTACCTTTAATTAAAATCTTTGATATTGTTTATTGTTGCAGCATTATTGTTCATATTAAAATATTCATTTATATCATTTTCTTGAAAAAGACAAATAGGGGTAATTTATTTTATGTATTTCAAGTTTATTTGGTTATGTTAAGCAACAAATCATAGAACACCCTCATCCTGAACCTATATTGTAAAAGGTTTGTTACTCTTATTCTAAAAATTAAAACTTGATTTGATAAGATGTACTTCGGCCATCACCCTGAACTTTAAAAACACCTAACTCTAACAGTTTTTTTAAATCTCTCGTTGCAGTGGCTTTAGATGTTTGGGTAATGCGCATATATTTTTTCGCTGTCATACCACCTTTAAAGCCTTTTGGGCCTTCTTGCAACATACGCTTTATAGTTTTTAATTGCCTGTCATTAAGTTGGTCTTGGTAAATATCAAATAGTTTTGTCTTTTTTAATATAAAATCGATCAAAGCTTCTGAATTACTTTGTGCTTGTAATATAACATCAATAAAATATTCTAACCAAGCTGTAATTTCGTTGCTACTTTGTCCAAGTTTCAAAGCATTGTAATAATCTTTTCTCTTAGCTTCTATAGCGACAGAAAGACTTAAAAGTAGAGGGTAACCAACTGTTTGGGATAATGCTTTTTCTGCTATGGCTCGACCAACTCGACCGTTCCCATCTTCAAAAGGGTGTATCGTTTCAAAATACAAATGAGAAATTGCTGACCGTATGGGGGCATGTTTAATTGGATTACTTCCACTGGGAGAAGTCTCATTAAACCAATTGATAAAATTCTCCATTTCTAAAGGCACTCTATTAGAAGGTGGTGCTTCAAAATGTACCGTTGGTTTATCTATTCTACCCGATACCACTTGCATGGGCTCTTCGTGGGTACGCCACGCCCCAGTATTAATATTTTTAACATTGGGAAACACCATTTTATGCCAATTGAATAGCTTTTCTTTAGTTAAGGCCTCAGCATAACTATTTTGGACATCTGTTATCAATGTCGCCATACCTTTGGCTTCTTCATCCTTAACTTGTTCTGCTTTGATATTAAGACCTAAATTATTTCGTATGGAAGAGGTAACATCTTTTCGACTTAGATATTCGCCCTCAATTTCTGATGTTTTAATGGCTTCAGCAACTAGAATATCAATTGTCGTTTGCACATGGGCTTCTTTGGGCATTGTTTTTAGAATCCCACTAATACGACCAGATTTTTCAGCAAAAGCATATATTCGTTCTTCCAGCTTGCTTATATCATAGCTGAATTTTGTCCAATTTTTTTGTTGCCAATTATATTTCATGAGCCGATAATATTACATAATTGGCTCAAAAATACATAAAATAGTGAGCCGATTAACAAAATTAATCGGCTCATATCTAAAAAACTTCTTTAGCATGTTGTTCTAGATAATCGTCTATGGAGTAACGATCATAGAGAATAATTCTCCTTTGTGGCTGAGAAAAACGAATTTTTCCCTCATCACGTAATTTTTGTAAAGTTGTTCTTGATTTAATATTGAGCAATTTCATGACTTCCTTGCCACTAACCCATTTAGATTGTTCATTTTTGGTAATACACCTGTTTTCAACATGGTCAATAACTTTATCAATGATTTTGTAAAAAGCTTTTTTTTCAATACAGATTACTTTCATATTTTCGGAGATTAATGATTAAATCTCTAAAATATAATTTAAATATCCATACTAATGTCCTTGTCTTCTTTATCGGGTATTAATCAATATTACTATTACTCCATCATCCGGAACCTATATGGGTTCTCTCAGTAAAATTAAGGAATATTTTCTTTAAAGACTTTGAAGTAACTAAAAGGGTAACTCAAATATTTTAATTTACACAAAAGTTAAACAATTAGATTTTATTAAACCCGTTGTGCATTTAGAAAAAGTTGTGCAAACTACTAAATAGCAGTAAATTGTAGTTACGACACAACAATTAGCGATGCACAACTTTAAAGCAAATTACGATAAAATATTAGAGGTTTTAAAAGGATTAGGTACAAAAT
>NZ_JAUOEK010000167.1 GCF_030540835.1 Flavivirga aquimarina
GTAACCGATAGTAGTGGCTGTACCTCATTGTCCTCGGCAACCTTTGAAGTTACCGTAAATGCTTTGCCTATAGCGGCAGCGATTACAGGTCCTAATGCCGTATGCATGGGATCGACAATAGATTTGACCGAAGGTACTGCGGGGACCATAGTATGGAGTTCATCCAATACAGGCGTAGCGACTATCGACGGTAGTGGTGTCGTGACCCCGGTAAGTGCTGGAACCACGGATATTACTTATACCGTAACCGATAGTAGTGGTTGTACCTCATTATCCTCG
This sequence comes from Flavivirga aquimarina, assembly GCF_030540835.1. Taxonomy (GTDB): domain Bacteria; phylum Bacteroidota; class Bacteroidia; order Flavobacteriales; family Flavobacteriaceae; genus Flavivirga; species Flavivirga aquimarina. The sequence goes on from NZ_JAUOEK010000167.1 coordinate 280, forward strand.
GCAACCTTTGAAGTTACCGTAAATGCCTTGCCTATAGCGGCAGCGATTACAGGCCCTAATGCCGTATGCATGGGATCGACAATAGATTTGACCGAAGGTACTGCGGGGACCATAGTATGGAGTTCATCCGATACGGGCGTAGCGACTATCGACGGTAGTGGTGTCGTGACCCCGGTAAGTGCTGGAACCACAGATGTTACTTATACCGTAACCGATAGTAGTGGTTGTACCTCATTATCCTCGGCAACCTTTGAAGTTACCGTAAATGCCTTACCTATAGCGGCAGCGATTACAGGCCCTAATGCCGTATGCATGGGATCGACAATAGATTTGACCGAAGGTACTGCAGGGACCATAGTATGGAGTTCATCCGATACGGGCGTAGCGACTATCGACGGTAGTGGTGTCGTGACCCCGGTAAGTGCTGGAACCACGGA
>NZ_JAUOEK010000168.1 GCF_030540835.1 Flavivirga aquimarina
ACACCTTATAATGCAGTTGGGGATGCTACGGGTTGTACCAGGGAATCTTTCACTACGGAAACTATTGCCACTGTTCCTAATTGTACCACGTTATCAATGCCGCTAAACAATGCTACAGGTGTGGCGGTTAATTCGAACTTGGATTGGAATGCGGGGGTTAATGCTACAGGGTATAGAATTAATGTTGGAACTACTGCAGGTGGTACCGATATTGCAGATGATCAGGATGTAGGCAATGTTACTACCTTTGATCCAACAACTGACTTACCGGAAAATACCACCATCTTTGTTTCCATTACGCCTTATAATGCGGTTGGGGATGCCACGGGTTGTACCGGGGAATCTTTCACTACGGAAACTATTGCCACTGTTCCTAATTGTACCACGTTATCAATGCCACTAAACAATGCTACAGGTGTGGCGGTTAATTCGAACTTAGATTGGAATGCGGGGGTTAATGCTACAGGGTATAGAATTAATGTTGGAACTACTGCAGGTGGTACCGATATTGCAGATAATCAGGATGTGGGCAATGTTAC
>NZ_JAUOEK010000001.1 GCF_030540835.1 Flavivirga aquimarina
GCGTAGTGGACGGAGCCGAGAACAATCCGCCCTCGTTTGTCTCCTCAAACCATTACGAAGTAAGCAAGTATTATACAATAGACGAACACTCAGCCGTTCCCGATGTCTTACTGATCAGTACCAAATACTGGGAAAAACTAACAGAGAAAGAACGCCAGTGGGTGGAAGCGGCCGCCGCCGAATCCTCACAGGCCCAAAAAGAATACTGGCGCGCCTCGGTAGAAGCCTCAATGAAAACAGCAAAAGAAGCAGGGGTAGAAGTTATTATCCCGGAAAAGTCGCTCTTTGCAGAAAAGTCAAAATCAGTATTAGAAGACTTCAAGAAAGAATATCCAGAGATGACACCCCTAATAAATCAAATAAAAGCCGAATAAGATGAAGCACGCAGAAGCCATATATAACAAAGTATGCCGAATCATGGAGTTGTTTTTAGTAGTGATTTTCGCCCTTCTAGTCATAGACGTCCTCTGGCAAGTATTTTCAAGATACA
>NZ_JAUOEK010000004.1 GCF_030540835.1 Flavivirga aquimarina
GATGTAGGATCAATATTGGTCCAAATTGGTACGCCATTTAGATTAGTAAGTCTTTGCCCTGTAGTTCCTGCTGCCACTATTACCCATGCAGTGCCGTTCCAGTATTGCATTTGGCCGGTAGCTGTGCCTGTGATAGCCCCCACTTTTGCAGTATTGGCAACTACATGGTCATTATCTGACACCAAGGCATCGGTATATCCTACTTTTAAAGTGTTGGCAGCTATTTCATTAGCTTGTGCAGTCGAAATACCATTTTCAGCTTTTTTTGCCTGCAATGCATAAGGTACA
>NZ_JAUOEK010000006.1 GCF_030540835.1 Flavivirga aquimarina
AAGGATAATTATTTATTAGTAGAAACTTGCCAATGGTAGGTTTCTACTCTTTTTAAAATGAACTTAATAATATTAATAAAACCCAAGAAGCCATAGATGATTGGTATATGGCAGGTCAAAAAGATTATGATGTATTTGCTAATAAATATCCTATGGATGGCGAACTGGAACAACAAAACGATAAAATAGAAGCCATGCATAAGTTGGTGTGTTGCAGAAAAAATCACACATACCCCAACCATATCTATAAATGGCTATGAGTTACCCAAAGAATATAATGTAGATGATTTAAGAGAGATCTTACAATAAAAATAAAAAGCCCAAAGCAAACACTTTGGGCATGAACAATACCCTTTTCGCGAAAGGCAGACCAAAACCTTGATGGTCTTTAAATGCTCAAGGCAAATATAATTATTAATAA
>NZ_JAUOEK010000013.1 GCF_030540835.1 Flavivirga aquimarina
CCATAGAGGTATTTCGCTGGTTTCATTTTGACCTAAAAAGGTCAAAAACCGAAATTCTGTATTTAGATTCCCGTTTTCACGGGAATGACAATTTCAACGGAAACCCCGAGGCAGAGCCTCGAGGAATTCTTTTCGATTAAACCCTAAAAAAACCAATAAAGTAAAATACAATATCTTCGCAAAAAAAATAAAAATGCTAAAAGCCGTTATTTTCGACATGGATGGAGTTATTATTGATAGCGAACCCATGCACAACAAGGCATACCATGATATGTTTGATGAAGTAGGTATTGACGTTTCCGATACACTATACGAATCGTTTACCGGACAATCTACTATCAACATTTGCAAACGTTTATGTGAGCATTTCAATCTTACCGAAACTCCGGAAACCTTAGTGGCATTAAAACGAAAACATTACAAGCGTTTTTTTGAAAGTAATTCCGGCCTAACACTCATCGATGGTGTTTTGGATTTAATAAAAGACTATCATCGCAATGGTCTGACCTTAGTTTTGGCATCGTCTGCCAGCATGCCAAATATCAATCGGATTTTTGAGCGTTTTGATTTAGATCAATATTTTGTTGCTAAATTAAGTGGTGGTGATTTAAAAGCCTCTAAACCGCATCCTGAAATTTTTATTAAAGCCGCTGAAGCTTCTGGATTTAGCACTAATGAATGTATGGTTATTGAAGACTCTACCAATGGTATTGAAGCCGCCAAAGCTGCCCGCATCTTTTGCGTAGGCTTTGATAGTTTTCACTCTAAAAACCAGGATTATAGTAAAGCAGATATGGTTATAAAAGATTTTAAGGACATTGCGTTTAGTAAGATAAATAACTTAACACAAAAACCTATAAGCAATTGATTACAAATCAATTGACTCTACTATTAAATATTACTTATCATTCCGAACGAAGTATGAGGAGGAATCTCATAATTAATAGGATTTCTCGTCGTTCATTCTTCTTCCGATAGCTATCGGAACTGTCGAAATGACAAACAACTCTATAAGAGCGTTAAAATAATAATCAAGCAATTGTTTATATCAAGTTAAATACTTTAAACAGTCTCTATTAATCGTCATTATTTTGCGACGTTGCTTTTTGAATAATCGCTTTTAAGCGTTCCTTTCTTAATATTTCTTCGGTTCGCTTTTTATTTTTATTCCGGGCCATTAGTTTAGCATGTTTCGCCTTGTTTTTGGTGTTTTTATCATGCCCCTTCTTTGCCATAATGCAAACTTATTTCTTATAATGTTTAGCATAGCCTTTATAAGAGAAAAATCCTAACAGAGCAATTAATACGCAGGCAACTCCAATCATTTTAAAACTAAGCACCTGATCTCCACTTGCATAAGAATGTAATCCGGCAAGGTAAAAATTCACCCCAAAATACGTCATTAAAACAGTCGATATTGCTATAATAGACATTAAATTAAAGAACCAACGCCCTCGAAGCCCAGGAATTAAACGCATATGTATAACAAAGGCATAAATCATAATACTAATAAGCGCCCAAGTTTCTTTAGGATCCCAACCCCAGTAACGTCCCCAACTTTCATTTGCCCACATACCTCCTAAAAAGTTACCGATGGTAAACATAATTAAACCTACAGTTAAAGCCATTTCTGTAACTGTAGTAAGCTCTTGAATATTAAGCAACATTTTTTCTTTGTTTCTTTCTTTAGTAAATATCATTAAGAATAGGGATACTATTCCTAATATCATACCTAAAATAAAAGGGCCATAACCTGCTACGATTACAGAAACATGAATCATTGACCAATAACTTTTCAACACTGGTTGTAAATTTGCGATAGCTGGGTCTAACCAGTTTTTATGAGCAAATAATAAAATTACAGCAACGACAAACGTAGTAGAAGCTATTGTTAAGTCACTTTTTCTACCAAAGCCTAAGCCAAAGAACATAGTAGACCATGATACATACAACATAGTTTCGTATGTATCTAACCAAGGCGCATGCCCGGATATATACCACCGAGCTATCAAGCCTAAAGTATGGATAATGAATACAGCAATAACAAGCCATCTAAAAACACTAACCGTTTTATTTACAAACTTACTTTTATCTTTAAGTATTTGAAAAATTAAGGCAACAAACATAATAATGCCAAATAGCAAATAAAATAAATAGAGCTTTTTAAAAATATCGTATTTATTATAAGTGATTTCGGTATTCACTTTCTCATCGCTTAGCATCACCTCAGCACCATATTGATGCTGTGTCTTTTTGAAGGCAGCTAATAGCTTTGATGCTTCAGAAAAATCGCCTGATTGTTTCGCATTATTTAATGTATAGAGATAGACTCTAAAACCATTATTAACAAAATTGCCGTAAAGAGAGTCTTTAATCTTAATTCGCTCTCTTCCATATTCCGAAGCTGAAATCCATTTATTATTGTCATCATCAGGAATAGGAAATATTTTTAATGAAGCACCGTCAATAGTAGCATATAGTAAATTAACACGCTGATGCACTTTAATGAATTGTTTTTGAAAAGCATTAGGAGTCAATGTGCTAGAAGCTTCATTAATATAAGCATCCAATTTATAATCACCTCTCTCTGTAAAGAAATCAGCTAACGTTGCATATTTTTCAGTTTTTTCTATTCCAATAATACGGCGAATTGAATCTGCTTTTTTGAGCTCTAAATAAATAATAGGTACGTTATACCAAAGCATAGGGCTTTCCTGTATTGATAAGAATACCTGGTCTGCACTAAAACCTTCATAGTTATCACGACTACTTACTTTACGAAGCATTTCAGAAGCATAAGTATTTACAGGCTTCATACGCCCATCAAGATCCTGAATGACCATATGTCCAAATTCCTCAGCATGTGCTTTTGGAACTATGTTTACCTTTAAAATAGAATCTATTTGTGCTTTTGCAGGCTTTGAATGGTCATGACCATCATTCGGTGAGTGTTCCTGAGAAAAAGCATTCAATCCAAAACATAACACAATAACCGTAAGTAATTTTGCTTTTTTAGATTTAATCTTATCTAGTTGCTTTTTTAAATACCCAAAACGAGAATCTTTAACAAACAAAATAGCCATCATCCCAAAATAAAGAAGGAAATAACCAATATAAGTTATTAAAGAGCCCCAATAATCATGATTTACAGAAAGAATGGTTCCTTTCTCATCTGGATCAAACCCAGATTGGAAGAAACGATAGCCACCATGATCTAAAATGTTGTTCATGAAAATTTTATAATCGTAATCACCTTCTTTTTCATCTAAAACCGTTATTTGACTAGAATACGCAGAATATCCTTTTTCAGTTCCAGGATAGCGTTCTGCTTCAAAATCATTTAATTTTATATTAAAGGGCAGCTCTAATTCTTTTGCTCCATATTTTAATGCGAAATCCAGGCCACCAATGGTAACCTGTTTATAATTTCCATTAATGCCCTGTCCGCCCAATACGCCTACAGACTTTGTTTCTCCATTTGCTGTTACTTTAAATACAGCTCCATCGGTATCGTTTTTTAAAAGCTGTGATTTTTGTACAACATCAAAAACACCTTTAACAACTGGTTTTGGAAATACCATTTGCATATTACCTATCACATAGCGCGAACGTAGTATTAAAGGTTGTATACTATCTTTTATTAATTTTCCTTGTGCTCTGGTTGCCATAGTCATGTACTCACCCTCAAAAGGAGATTCAATAGTAAGTTCACCTTTATTATGTGTAATATTTATGGCACCATCGGTTGGTTTATTAAGGGAAAATAAAATATTATGGATACTTTGTACCTGTCCTTCTTTTAAAAAGTGATTATGTGGACCATTTACTCCTGCTTCAACTATTTTTAAATAGGCTTCTCCATTTTCATTTGGAACAATATCTTCTTCAGCTCCTACTATAAATTTTTCTAATTCGATAATAACCGGTTGTTTATCGTAGTCGGTTTTAATTTTAAAATCGTTATCTAATCGTCCTGAAAAATCAACTTTGCTTTCTATATAACGTTGTTGTAATTGTCCGTCTATTTCATAATCACCAACAATTTGTGTTGTTACATAAGTATCTCTGGATAAGAATGTGTTTTCTGTAGCACCTTCTCTAATAGGCATCATACCTTCAAAGCCTGTATATCTGGTAATAAAAGCGCCAAACAAAATTAAAATAAAGGATAGATGTAAAATAAGCGTGGCCCACTTTTCTTTTTTATACAATCGGAATCTAAAAATATTGCCCGTAAAATTTATTACAAAAAACACCATAATGGCTTCAAACCACCGCGCATTATAAATTAAATTTCTGGTATAAGGTGTCGGCGATGTTTCTTGTCCTACATCTAAAAATGTACCTGTTGCCATGGCTGCTGCAAAAACAATAAATAAAATAGCAGTAAGACGAGTTGAAAAGAGAATGTTGGCGAGTTTATTTTGCATAATGAGAACCCTTTTTAAGGAGCTGCAAATTTAGGCATTTATGTTTATTTTGTAGTGTTAAAGTATTGAAAAAAAAAGATGAATGATAAATATGGGTTCTATTTGATTTATGCTCGCTAAGACGCAGAGACGCCAAGTTAAATACATTTATAGAAATGACTAACTCGATATGCAAAAACCATGAACCGATTACCGCAAACCGAACACTGAACACTGAATACTAACCCACCCTTGCTTCAAATATCTTTAAATATAAAAACGTACTCATTTTTCTGGCACGCCTTTTTGCATTTTCGGCATAATCGCCTTCAAAAAGTTCATCAACAGTTTCAAACCATAAATTCAACCAGAGTCCAAAATGTGATTGTGAAATACTATGGTTATTTTCTTTATCAACTTTAATATGTGCTTCTAAAGGGTTTCCTAAATATTTAGTCTTTAAAAACAAACTCGATTCCCAAAAGGTTGTTAATCGCTCTAGGTGGTCATCCCAATCTTTAATAACATCATTAAAAAAGGGTGCTAAAACGGTATCCTTTCTTACTTTATCGTAAAATGATGACACTAATAAAAACACGTCGTCTCTGGATTTAATGTCTTTTTTATTCATAGAAAACAAAGTTAGACTATTTATTAATTTGTGAGACGTAAAGTCGCAAAATGATTAAAAATGAAAGATGAGATCATTCTAGTTAATACGTAAGGGGAGTAAAAACCTATAATTGCAAAACTGAATACTTATTTTTTCTCGCAAAGACGCAGAGACGCTAAGGGATTGAAAATGGAAGATAAGATCATTCTAATTATGACGTAAAGAGAGTTAAAGAACCTACGACTGCTAACTGCTACTGAACACTGAATACTTTTTTTTCTCGTAAAGACGCAGAGACGCAAAGATAAAAAGACACAAAAATTTAATCATTGAAGTTAGACTAAAAAATCGGAATTCATAATTCGTAATTCGTAATTCGTTAGTATTTTAGCAATATGATTTCAGTAGTGATTTTAGGTTCGGGTAATGTTGCAACTCACTTATTCAAGGCTTTTAGCACAGCAGATGATATTGTTGTAAATCAGTGGTACAGCAGGCGTATAGACGCTATTAATTCTTATAAAAACGATGTTGAAATTATTGATGATTTGTCATTAATTAAAGATGCCGATGTTTATATTTTGGCGGTAAGTGACGATGCTATTGCTGAGCTTTCATCTCAGCTTCCTTTTGAAAACAGATTAGTTTTACATACTTCTGGCAGTGTTAATGTTTACGATATTGACAAAAAACACAAACGCGGTGTGTTTTACCCGTTGCAAACCTTTAGTAAAGATGCTGAAATAGATTTTGCTCATGTGCCAATTTGTATTGAAACTATCGACAAAAAAAGCTATCCTGTTATAAAAAATTTGGCTTTAGCTATTGGTAGCCCTACAAAAAAGGTTAATAGCGATCAACGTAAAGTATTGCATTTAGCGGCTGTTTTTGTAAATAACTTCACAAATCAGCTTTATAGAATAGGACATGAAATTACTGAAAGCCAAAGTGCTGAATTCGATCTTTTAAAACCTCTTATTCTGGAAACTGCTAAAAAAGTACAGGATCTGTCTCCTTTTAAAGCACAAACGGGACCTGCTAAACGCAATGATAAAAATACGATGAATAAGCATTTAAAACTTTTAGAAGATCAACATCATAAAGATATTTATCAATTATTAACCACTTCTATACAACGTACACATGGTAGAAAAAAGTTATAAAGAATACTTAGAGCATATTACGACATTTATTTTCGATGTTGATGGTGTTTTAACTGATGGTACGGTAACCGTAACATCATCTGGCGAGATGTTACGTAAAATGAACATTAAAGATGGTTACGCTTTAAAAACGGCTGTCGATATGGGATATAATGTTTGTATTATTTCTGGAGGTTCCAACGAAGGAGTTCGCAAGCGTTTACAAGGATTAGGAATTTCTAATATCTATTTAGGTGCTCATAACAAAATTGAACAATTAGATGAATATCTTAACAACAATGATATTAAATCTGAAAATGTCCTTTATATGGGTGACGATATTCCTGATTTCCCAGTAATGCAACGTATTGGTTTACCTTGCTGTCCACAGGATGCTGTTCCTGAAATAAAAAATATATCAAAATACATTTCACATAAAAAAGGTGGAAAAGGAGCCGTTCGCGACGTTATTGAACAAGTCCTTAAGGTACAAGAGAAATGGAATGGTAATTTTGGGGCTAAGTATGATTAAAAAATAATCAGTGTTCAGTGGTCAGTAAGTAGTGTTCAGTGGTCACTGCTACTGTTTACTGAACACTGAATACTGAACACTACTTACTGAACACTAAATACTTTAATGCGAAAAAAAAGAAGACATAGCACCGGGTTTGGCTATATTGGCTTTGGGAATAACCAAAGTGTTTTCAATCAGCATTCTAACAAACCATTTTCTGTTCTTAAAGAAAAATTAGATCAAGAAACACATTTACACTTTCAACTCAATTTTTCTCATAAAAGTTTAACCAAATCGGAAAAAGAAATCATAAAAAATAAGATTAGAAAAGATGAAAAAATCAGAAAGCAAAAGACTATTATTGTATTCATTTTTGTATTTTCCCTCGTCCTTTTATTAATCAAATTATTAATTGACAGTTTCATGTCAAGAATATAAACAAAAAGTACATTTTACACATTGAATTTCTTAAACCTTATCCGCTGGAAAAATTTACTCATGATTGCCCTTGTGCAATTACTTATTAAATATGCATTTTTAGAGCCATTTGGTGCTCAAATAAGCTTAAGCCCCTTAGGTATCACTCTTCTAATCCTCGCAACTATTTTTATTGCTGCTGCAGGAAATATTATTAATGATATCTATGATGTGGAAACTGATGCTATAAACAAACCAGATAAATTAATTGTGGGTAAATCCATTTCAGAGAAAACAGCATATAATTTATTTATTGCTTTTAATGTTATGGGAGTTGGTATAGGTTTCTACATATCGTATCTGGTTGGAAAAAATCCATTCTTTTCCATTTTTGTTGTTATTTCTGCTTTACTTTATGTGTATGCTACTTATTTAAAACAACTATTTTTAATAGGTAATATTATTATTTCAGTATTAGTAGCATTGAGTATTGTTATTGTTGGTGTTTTTGAATTACTACCATCTATCACCCCTAATAATCAATCATTACAACTATTCTTTTTTAAAATTATTTTCGATTATGCCATATTTGCTTTCATCATTAATTTATTACGAGAAATAACTAAAGACATTGAAGATATTGATGGCGACCATAAAGCCGGGATGAAAACGCTACCTATCGTAATTGGCAGAGAACGTGCTACTAAAATATTATTTGTTTTATCGCTTGTACCACTTTTTCTTATTGCTTATTATACGATTGATTCGTTGTATAAAAATCAAATGGCTGTTATTTACTTTTTATTGTTTATAATTGGTCCGCTACTGTATATAAGTATTAAGATTGCTGGTGCTAAAACAAAAAAAGATTACCATCATATTAGTAACATGCTTAAATTAGTGATGCTTTTTGGGATGTTGTCTTTACTGCTTTATACTTTTACTTTTAATAGTTAGAAGTTAGGGGTTGGAAATATGAAGGTTTAAGTTGGAGTTTTTTCTCGCTAAGACGCAAAGACGCAAAGTTAAACTGATACTGAACACTGCTACTGCAAACTGAACACTGAACACTGAACACTGAACACTGAATACTAAAAACATGCTTAACGAAAAACTAAAAAACCACCGTATTATTTTAGCTTCCGGTTCTCCCAGAAGACAAGAGTTTTTCAAAAATTTAGGTTTAGATTTTGAGATTATTCTAAAGCCGGTAAAAGAAGAATATCCGCCACGTTTAACACATTTTGAAATTAGCAACTACCTTGCTCAATTAAAAGCTCTTTCCTTTAAAAAAGAACTTAAGGATAATGATATTCTTATTACCAGTGACACTATTGTTTGGCACAATAATGAAGCTTTAGGAAAACCCAGAGACAAACAGGAAGCTTTTTCTATTTTAAAATCTTTGAGTAATACAACTCATGAAGTTATAACTTCTGTTTGCTTTACAACAAAATCTTTTGAAAAAACATTGCATGCCATTACCAAAGTAAGTTTCAAAAACTTAACCGATGCTGAAATTGAATACTATATAAATACTTGTAAACCCTTTGATAAAGCAGGTGCTTATGGTATTCAGGAATGGATAGGTCAAATTGGCGTCACTAAACTAGAAGGTTCCTATTTTAATGTTATGGGCTTACCCACTCATCTTGTTTACAAAACGTTAAATGCTATTGCAGACGCATCTTAAGTTTGTAACTTTAGCTTAAAATTTATTTAAAATGAAAAAGATTCTTAAAACAAGGGGGCTTTTTTGGTGTACTATTGGTCTTCTAACATTCATGTCTTCATGCCAAAAAAACACTAAGGCTAAAGATATTGCAGAAAAAACAGAAAAATGGGAAACACATTTTACAATAGAAAAACCATTTAATAAAAACGAACTTTCTAAAAATTTTAAAGACTATTGGTATGCTGGTGAAGCAGAAATATCGTCATACAAATTAGAACAAGCCCGTTATGGCGAAATAAGAAACGGTCATGCCGTTTTAATATATGTTACAGAAGATTTCCTGCCAGATACTCAAGTAAAAGCAGACAAACAAAATGCAGACAATATTCCTGTTTTAAAATTAAATGCTACTAAAAACTTCAATACTGGTATTTATCCGTATTCCATAATGCAAAGTACCTTTTACCCTGTTTCTAATAATAAGCATGCTATAAAAATATCCAGTTCTATGCAAGAATGGTGCGGACACGTATATTCTCAACTTAACAACAAAGAGCAATTCGAGATCATGTCGCATTCTTATTTTGAGGGCGAAGCCGATAAACGTTTTAACTTAGATAAAGCCATTTTAGAGAATGAATTATGGACACAATTACGTATAGACCCTAAATCGTTGCCAACTGGAGATTTAGAAATTATTCCTTCTTTTGAATATAACAGATTAAGACATCTTCCTATAAAAGCGTATAAAGCCAAAGCTTCTTTAATGAATGGTAGCTATACCCTACATTATCCTAACTTAAATAGAACATTAGTTATTAATTTCACTCCTAATTTTCCTTTCGATATATTAGGCTGGGAAGAAACGTTTAAAAGCGGTTTTGGTCCTAAAGCTAAAGAATTAACTACTAAAGCAACAAAATTAAAAACTATAAAATCGGCTTATTGGAGAAAGAATCATAATAAAGACGAAATTTTAAGAAAAGAACTTCAATTGAAATAGTTATTTTATCTTTGAAGCATATCTAAAATTATAGTGATATGTCAGACTATTTCTCCTTACATCAAGACAAAATAATAAACTCTACTATAGTATTAGTTGTTTTTTTTGTTCTTCAACTTATCATAGGAATCATAGTCCGTGCTATTGGAAAATCAAAAAAAATCTTCACAAGTAGAGCAAAAATAGTGGCGCGCTATTTTTCGGTGAGTCTTTTCCTTATTACATTACTTATCATCGCTTTTATATTTGGCGTTAACATCGACGATTTAGTTGTTGTTTTTTCATCTGTCTTTGCCGTTATAGGTCTTGCGTTATTTGCCAGTTGGTCTATATTAAGCAATGTTACTTCGGGCATTATACTATTTTTTTCCTTCCCATATAAAATTGGCGATAAAATTAAAATTCATGATAAAGAACTTGAAATAACAGCTATTATAGAAGATATAAGATCCTTTCAAATTCATTTAAGAACAGATAATGGGAATCTGGTAACTTATCCTAATAATATGCTCTTGCAAAAAGCCGTAACTCTTATAGAAAAAGATGCTTTCGATAAGTAATAGTTAAATCACACTTACATAAGTTAAAGAAACATTAAAACCCATCTTTTAGGCATTTTACTTTGCTATATTTGGTTTTTAGTTAACTAAACAATCATGCAAAAAAGGATACCCTGCGTATTAATATTACTCGTTTTATTTTCTTTTTCATACGCCCAAAAACCAAAAAAGCCTTCATCTTCAGAGATATACGAATCTATTCAAAAACTTAATTTTTTAGGTTCTGTTTTATATATCGCAGCACACCCAGATGATGAAAATACCCGCTTAATATCTTACATGTCCAACCATGTAAAAGCACGAACTGCATATTTATCGCTTACACGAGGTGATGGCGGACAAAACCTTATTGGCCCTGAAATTAGAGAGCTATTAGGTGTTATTCGAACTCAAGAATTATTGGCAGCAAGGCGTATTGATGGCGGAGAGCAGCTTTTTACCAGAGCTAACGACTTTGGTTATTCAAAACACCCTGATGAAACTCTTAATATTTGGGATAAAGAAACGGTTTTAAGTGATGTGGTTTTAGCCATTAGAAAATTTAAGCCGGACATCATTATTAATCGATTCGATCATAGAACACCCGGAACCACACACGGGCATCATACTAGTTCTGCTATGCTAAGTTTTGAGGCTTTCGATTTAGCCAATGCCGAATCTGCCTATCCAAATCAGCTAAAACAAACTAGTCTGTGGCAACCCAAACGCTTATTTTTTAATACCGGTTGGTGGTTTTATGGCAGTCGGGAAAAATTTGAGAAAGCAGATAAAAGCAATATGGTTCATTTCGATATTGGTGTATACTACCCTTTAAAAGGGTTATCCAATAACGAAGTAGCATCTCTAGCCAGTAGTCAACATTTATGTCAAGGTTTTGGACGTTTAGCACAACGAGGTTCACAAAATGAATATATAGAATTTTTAAAAGGAGAACCACTAAAGAATAATGAAAACATTTTTGCTGGTATAGATACTTCCTGGAATCGTGTTACGGGTGGCAAAGCTATTGGAGATATTTTATACACCGTTGAAAATAATTTCAACTTTAAAAACCCCTCAGAGCATATACCACAGCTCATTGAAGCCTATCAATTACTTCAAAACATTGAAGACGACCAATGGAAAGTTCAAAAAACAAAAGAACTAAAAGCTATCATAGAAATGTGTGCTGGTCTGTATTTAGAAGCTTCCGCTGAAACTAATTGGGCAACACAAAACGAATCTATGAACTTAAATATAGAAGTTCTTAATAGAAGTAGTACACCTATCTCTTTAGTAAGTTTTAATCATACAGGAGGCATTAACATTTCAAAAAATATCTCTTTAAAAAACAATGTTAAATTTTCTTTTAAAGAAGTTATGGAAATCGATAATACAGTGCTGCCAACGACACCTTATTGGCTTACTGAAAAAGGATCTTTAGGAATGTATAAAGCCGATGAAAAATATATTGGCCTACCAGAAACTCCCAGAATATTTAATGTTGATTTTAACTTACTTATTAATAATGTTCCTATAACATTTACCAAGCACATCATTCAACGATTTTCAAAACCAGATAAAGGAGAATTGTATCGGCCGTTCGAAATAATCCCTGAAGTTTCTGCTAAAATGGCCGAAAAGGTTATTATTTTTGAAAACAATGACCAACGAGATATTGCTGTAACTGTAAAGGCTGGGCGAGATAATTTAGACGGTTATGTAGAATTACGCCATCCAAATGACTGGAGCGTATATCCTAAAAAACAAAAAGTAAATATTATACATAAAGGTGAAGAGCAAACACTTATTTTCACTGTAATTCCGCCAAAAAGTCAAAGTGAAGGCTATGTTGCCCCTATGGTACATATTAATAATAAAAAGTACTCAAAAGAACTCATTGAAATAGATTACGAACACATTCCTTTTCAAACGGTTTTACTTCCTAGTGAAAGCAAAGTGGTTCGCTTAGATATTAAAAAGAAAGGCAAAAACATTGGATATATAGCTGGTGCTGGTGATGTAGTTCCTGAAAGCTTAAAGCAAATTGGGTATCATGTATTAACTATTAAACCAGAAGACATTAACCCTGAAATGCTAAGTCGTTTCGATGCCATAGTTTTAGGTATAAGAGCTTATAATACCGTAGAAGCTTTGCAATTTAAACAAGAAATATTATTTGATTTTGTAGCCAAAGGAGGTAACATGATTGTACAATATAATACGAATCGTAGGCTCAAGACAAACAAACTTGCACCATACCATTTAAAATTATCAAGAGACCGTGTTACCGATGAAAATGCTGAAGTCCGGTTTTTAAATCCGCAACATGAATTGTTAAATTATCCAAATAAAATAACACAACAGGATTTTAAAGGTTGGACACAAGAACGCGGGTTATATTTTCCAAATGAGTGGTCTGAAGAATTCACGCCTATTCTATCTATAAATGATAAAAATGAATCCCCAAAAGATGGTAGTTTATTAGTTGCTAAACATGGTAAAGGGCATTATATATATACTGGTTTAAGCTTTTTTAGAGAATTTCCAGAAGGTGTTTCCGGAGCTTACCGATTATTTGCTAATATGCTATCTATTGGGAAAGAAGATTTGAAACAAAAAAAGACATTAAATAATTAGTTATGGTAGATGAAAAGCAACCTAAACAACCTTGGCTCAAACTTTATTCTATTGTATTAATTGCTAATGCCATATACTTCATTGTTTTTTACTTAATAACACAATTATTTTAAAAACATGCAGACTTTAAATTGGATCGATTGGGTTGTTTTAATTACTACATTGCTGGTAATTGTTGGATACGGCACATGGAAAACCAAAGGTAGTAGTACTGTACAAGACTATGTACGTGGTGGGAATACAACAAAATGGTGGACCATCGGGCTTTCTGTTATGGCAACGCAGGCCAGTGCCATTACGTTTTTGTCTACAACAGGACAGGCTTTTTCAGATGGTATGGGTTTTGTTCAGTTTTATTTCGGTTTACCCATAGCCATGGTGATTATATGCATCGTCTTTATTCCCCTCTATCATCGTTTAAAAGTTTATACGGCTTATGAGTTTTTGGAAAACAGATTCGATTTAAAAACCAGAAGTTTAGCTGCTATTTTATTTTTAATTCAGCGTGGTCTTGCTGCCGGAATAACAATTTTTGCACCTGCCATTATACTATCTGTTGTTTTAGGTTGGAATATAACTTATCTAAATATAGCCATAGGAATCTTAGTTATTATTTATACCGTCACTGGAGGTACTAAAGCTGTTACTGTAACGCAAAAACAACAAATGTTTGTAATTTTTGCAGGGATGCTTGCTGCCTTATTTATAATCTTAGGTTTAATTCCAGAAGATGTTTCTTTTACTGAAGCCGTAGATATAGCTGGAGCTACTGGTAGAATGGAGGTTCTTGATTTTTCATTCGACTTAGAAAACAGGTATACTGTTTGGTCTGGTTTAATTGGTGGTACATTTTTAATGTTATCGTATTTTGGAACAGATCAAAGTCAAGTACAACGCTATTTGTCTGGTAAGTCTATGAAAGAAATGCAAATGGGGCTCATCTTTAATGGGTTATTAAAAGTTCCTATGCAATTCTTCATTTTACTTGTTGGGATCATGGTTTTTGTGTTTTATCAATTCAATCCAGCACCTCTAAACTTTATAGATGCTTCAACAAAAACAGTTTTAACTTCGGAATATTCTAAACAGTATCAAGATCTTCAACAAAAGCAAAATCAGCTTTTTAATAAGAAAAAAGAGCTTAGTTTATTGTTTTCACAAAATAACGATACGTCTATAAAAACGACATTATTACATCTAGACAGTATTGAAAAAACATACCGATTAGAGTCTAAATATTTAATTAAAAGAGCTATTGATACAGTTTATGCGAACCAATATGATAATCTAAAAAATGAGCTACAAGTTATTGATAATAAAAAAAGTGACATTTATAATATCAAGAAAGAAGAATTAAAAGACTTGTATAAAGCCTCTGCAAAAGACACACAAACAAATGACAGAGATTACATGTTTATTTCCTTTATTCTTAAGTATCTTCCAAAAGGATTAATTGGACTATTATTGGCTGTTATTTTATCTGCTGCGATGTCATCAACAGCCTCAGAAATAAATGCTTTAGCTACTATAACTTCTATTGATTTATATGGCAGAAACCTTAAGGATGAAAAGGATGAAAAGCATATGGTTAAAGCCACTAAGATTTTCACTCTTGTTTGGGGTATTGTTGCTATAATAATTGCTTGTTTCGCTAATCTTGCAGAAAACTTAATCCAGTTAGTAAATATTATCGGATCTATTTTTTACGGCAATGTGCTCGGTATATTCCTATTAGCTTTTTTCTTTAAATTTGTTAGAGCTAACGCAGTTTTCTTTGCTGCTTTAATTACTCAAACTATAGTTATAGCAGGTTGGTGGTTTGATTGGATGCCTTATTTATGGTTAAATTTATTTGGGTGTGTTCTAGTTATATTAATCGCTTTCGTAATTCAATTTTTCGCAGTACAAAATGACAAAACAATCAAAACATAAAATTATAAACTGGGGTATTATTGGCTTAGGAAATATTGCCAATAAATTCGCAAAAGATTTAATAACTATTAAAGATGCGCAACTATACGCAGTAGCATCAAGGTCTCAGGAAAAAGCAGATGATTTTGCTTCAACATACAACGCTATTAAAGCTTATAATAATTATGAAGCTTTAGTAAAAGATTCGAATATTGATGCTGTTTACATTGCTACACCACATGCTTTACATAAAGAAAATACATTATTGTGTTTAGAACATGGCATTGCTGTACTATGCGAAAAGCCTTTTGCTATGAATGCCGAAGAGGTTAGTATTATGATTTCTAAAGCTAAAGAAAAAAAGGTACTTCTTATGGAAGCGCTTTGGACTTATTTTCTTCCTCATTATCAATATGTTTTACAAGAGTTAAATAATAAAACCTATGGCAATATTTTAAAAATTGAAGCAGATTTTGGGTTTTATCGTGAGTTTGATGATACTACCAGACTTTTTAAAAAATCTTTAGGAGGAGGCAGTTTATTAGATATCGGTATCTACCCTATTTTTGTAGCATTATCTACGTTAGGTATTCCAAAAGATATAGAAACAGATGCTACTTTTTTTGAAAATGGGGCAGATTCATCATGCAGCATGATTTTTAAATATGATCATGAAATTACGGCCAATTTAAAAAGTACCCTTTTAGAAAAAACACCTACCGAAGCTATTTTCTACTGTGAAAAAGGAACTATTAAAATTAATAGTGGCTTTTTCATGCCCACTACGGTTACCATAATTTCCAATGATAAAGAAAAAACCATCGATTTTAATTACAAAACGATTGGATACAATTACGAAGCACTACATTTTAATGATCTCTTACGAAAAGGAAAAACTGAAAGCGACATTATGACTTTCAATTTTAGTAAACAGCTTATAAAGCTTCTTGACGATGTGAGAACACACATTAAATTAGAATATTGAAATTAAATAGTTTTTTTAAATAACAACATATAGAAACATTATATTTTTTTCAGAAAACATATAATAAAAACCCATAAAAAACGCAGCCTATACGGCTGCGTTTTTTTATATTGAGATTCACGTTTTCACGAGAATGACAATTTCAATGGAAACCCCGAGACAGAGCCCAAGGGAATTCTTTTCGATTAAATCGCTCCCCATTCTTTAAGAGAATCTTTATTCATTTTTATATAATTTTCATTCTCTTCTTTTTCAGCACCAGCTAAAGATTTTTTAGCCGCTTTAATAGCGCCTTTCTTATCTCCTGCCTTTGCATAAATTAAAGACTGTTGTCTTAACATCCAAAAAGGAGCCTTATTTTTAGTCATATCAATGGCTTTATCAATCCATATCTTTGCCTCATTAATATCTTTACCTTCTCGTAAATAATAAACAGCCGCAGAGTAATAATCACCAGAACTTGGTCCACTCATTACTTTCTTTATATTAGCAATAACGGCTTCATCTGTAGGCACCTCAAATTTAACACCTACATAAACATCCTCCCACATCATACCTAAGGTAGCATTGCTATTACTTAAATCGTCTAATGTTATGGTAAAAGTTTCTATTTTAACAGGCAGTTTAAAAACATCAGCAGTCGTTTTTGCAGCTACAAATTTTTCATCAAATTCTTTAGGTGTTCCAGATTTTTTCCCGTCATTATAAAAAACGACTTCCCAATTATCTTTATTTGGTACGGTAAAAATTGAATACGAACCAGCTTTAAGCGTTTGTCCATCAATAGTGACTTCAGTACTAAAAGTGATTTTAGTTCTGGCGTTAGCACCTGTTCTCCAAGATTTACCGTAAGGCACTAAATCTCCAAAAATAGTACGCCCTTTCACCCCGGGACGAGAATACTCTATAGTTACATCTGTTAAACCTACTTTTTGTTCCATTTTAGAAAATGGACTTGGTGCTGGTGTTTTAATTTGCGCACTTACATTCAAAGAAAACGTAAGTATTAAACCAATTAATAATAGTTTTTTCATTTTGATTATGTTTAATTATGAGTTTTAATAACACCCCTAAATTACACATACAAAATCCTTTTATTGTTAACAAAAACTTAAAATAAGAGATTGTATATTTGCGGCATATTATATAATTATAGGCTTAAAGGTTTCTAAATAGAAAAGGTAGAACCCGTAACGCGAAAAGTAAATCTAATGAAAAAGTATTATGCAGAAATAATAGGAACATTTGCCATGGTATTTTGTGGTTGTGGTGCTATGACTATAAATGAAATTACCAACGGTAGTATTTCTCATGTTGGTGTAGCTATTACTTGGGGACTTATTGTTATGGCTATGATTTATGCTTTTGGAGAAATTTCTGGAGCCCATTTCAACCCGGCTGTAACTATTGGTTTTGCCTTTGCTAAAAAGTTTTCTTGGAAAAAGGTTCCTAAATATATACTTGCTCAAGCCATTGGTGCCATTTTGGCATGTTTTATTTTATGGTTTTTGTTTCCTCAGAGTCAATTTTTAGGAGAAACAACACCTGCCGAAGGCTTTGCGCCATTTAAAGCTGCTATTTTAGAGTTTCTACTAACTTTTTTCCTTATGGTAGTTATTATAAATGTTTCTACAGGCAGTAAAGAAATTGGTACCATGGCAGCTATTGCAGTTGGTGGTGTTATTCTTTTAGAGGCTATGTTTGCTGGTCCTATGACCAAAGCTTCTATGAACCCTATTCGCTCTATAGCTCCTGCTCTTTTTACCGGAAATTTTCAATACTTATGGCTTTATATAAGTGCTCCCATTTTAGGAGCCATTACAGCTGTTTCCTCTTGTAAATTAGTAAAAGATGACAATTGTTGCGACTGTTAAAAGTAGGATAAAAAGCTTTTATATGTTAATTTTTTTTTAATAAAAAACATAAATCTCATATATTTTACTATATTGGTGAATTCTGGCATAAAAATTGTCCGACAGGTATAAATATAGATTAAAATTCATGGATATTATTAGTAACGCTTTAGAATTCGAACAACGCAAGCAATCTTTTAAAACAACTAGCGAACGAATAGAAGCATCAAGAGAAGTTAAAAACTTAATATTAAGTTTAAATAAAATTTACAAAGTAGAAAAGGATCCAGAAATAATGGATTTAATGAAACGCTTAACTGTAATTAAACAAAAAATAGAGAAAAGGCTAAAAGGTAGGCCTTAAACATCTTATTCATTGTATTCAATTCTAATTGCAATGAAAGATATCTTCTAATAACATTAAATTAAACTTAGAGATTAATATATTATTAATCCTAAAAATTTAACCCCAGAATGTATGAAGTTTTCATATTTTTCTGGGGTTTAGCTTGTTACAAAATCTGTAATAAATTGATTTAATAATGCTTATTTAATATTAAAGTGAGTATTGTTTTTTAGGTTAAAAATACTTATTTTTATTTACCAAATCTTTTTAACCTAATGATAAAACGAAACCGAATTGAATCTTCAATACTGGCTAGTATTGGTTATGATTCTAAAACTAAAATCCTAGAAGTAGAACTCAAAAAAAACAAACAAATCAGACAATATCATAACTTCCCTAAAGACGAATGGGTGGAGTTTAAGGATACCGATTCTAAAGGATTATACTTCTTAAAGTACATAAAAGATAAATACGATGAATTACGTTTTGCTCAAAAATAGCTATTAGCTATATTCTTTTATATACCTTAAAAACAAGTTTATAGTTAACAGAAATGACTTTATGCCAAGGCTGAAAAAATGAGAGTTAATTTATTCTTTCAATTTTGGCTCCAATGGCACGCAAACGCTCATCTATTCTTTCATAGCCGCGATCTATTTGCTCAATGTTTTGAATGGTTGATGTTCCTTTTGCCGAAAGTGCTGCTATAAGTAATGATACCCCTGCACGAATGTCTGGAGATGTCATTGTTGTAGCTTTTAATGTCGATTTATAATCGTGTCCAATAACGGTAGCTCGATGCGGGTCGCATAGTATAATTTTTGCTCCCATATCAATTAATTTATCGACGAAGAACAAACGACTTTCAAACATTTTTTGATGCACTAAGACACTCCCCCTGGCTTGTGTTGCTACGACTAAAATAATACTTAACAAATCTGGTGTAAACCCAGGCCATGGAGCATCAGAGATCGTTAAAATAGATCCATCAATAAAGCTTTGTATTTCATAACCATTCGTATGGGCTGGTATGTGGATGTTATCGCCTTCTCTTTCTATAGTAATTCCTAATTTTCTAAAAACATTAGGTATCACTCCTAAGTCGTCCCAAGACACATTGGTAATAGTTAGTTCACTTTTTGTCATAGCAGCGAGTCCTATCCAACTACCAATCTCAATCATATCTGGTAACATGGTATGGTCTGTGCCTCCTAAAGTTTCTACACCATCAATAATAAGCATATTAGAACCAACACCGCTTATTTTGGCGCCCATTCTATTAAGCATTTTACATAATTGCTGTAAGTAAGGTTCGCAAGCTGCATTGTATATGGTCGTTTTTCCTTCAGCTAAAACTGCAGCCATAACGATATTTGCAGTTCCTGTAACGGAAGCCTCTTCAAGGAGCATGTAAGTCCCTTTTAGCTTATCGGCTTCAACACCATAAAACTGTTCTTCTCTACTATATCTAAATTTGGCTCCAAGGTTTATAAGCCCTTCAAAGTGAGTATCTAGTCGTCGTCTACCAATTTTATCACCGCCGGGTTTTGGAATGTAACCTTTACCAAAACGCGCTAATAAAGGTCCCACAATCATAATGGATCCTCGTAAACCACGTCCGTCGACTTTAAATTCGTCAGATTCTAAATAATCTAAATTAAGATTGTCTGCCTGGAAAGTATATGAGCCGTGTCCTATTTTTTCAATTTTAACTCCCAACTTTCTTAACAAGCTAATAAGCTTATTAACATCTACAATGTCTGGGATGTTATTAATTGTTACTAATTCTGGTGTTAGTAAAACAGCACATAAAATTTGTAACGCTTCATTTTTGGCTCCTTGGGGTTGTATACTTCCTTTTAGTTGATGGCCACCTTCAATTTTAAATGTTCCCATACGTGTAACTAGTAACGTTTTCTTTGTTTCTTTTTATGATGACCTTTCTTATTATTGTTATTCGAAAATTTATTCTTAGAACGTAACAAACTAGTAGCGTCTGATAAATCTTCTTTGGAATCTTTTAAATTAATTTTTCCTCCAGAAAGTTCGTATAAATGACTGAAAATCACAGCATCTTCAACAGTGTCTTTATTCCAATTTAAAAAACACTTTTTCATATGATTAGCAATTGTATATACTAAAGCTTCTTTAAGCTCTCCTTCTTCCCATGTATTTGCAACATCAATCATCGTTTTTATATTGTTTCCATAAAAACGGTATTTAGGAAAATTTTGCGGATATTTTAAAGGCTCTGGACGTTCTTCAAAAAGTTCTTTAGTGGGCTTTTCGTAAGGAGAGTCAACATCTAATTCAAAATTAGACATAATAAAAAGTTGATCCCAAAGTTTATGTTGAAAATCCGGAACGTCTCTTAAATGCGGTTGCATATTTCCCATTACAGAAATAATCGCCTTCGCTATTTTATTACGCTCTTCTTTTACTTCTATAGTTTTAGCATGATTAATCATTTTCTGCATATGGCGTCCATATTCAGGAATAATTAAATGCTCACGCTCTGTATTGTATTCTAAATTATCTATATTCAAAATTAAATGTGTAGAGTTAATTGTTTCTGCATGTAAGTTGTTATGCATGCGCAAAATACAAAAAAAGAACTAAAGACTTATCACCCCTTCAACTTTTTCTGCTACTTCTTTATACTTTTCAATAACTGTATCGGGGTTCTTCATCAATAAATTGATAGAAACACTAGTATATTTTCCGTTTTTAGATTCTGTCTTATTTATAACAGCCCCCATATTATTAAAAATGGTCTCTAACTTAACTATTTTTTCAACATCAGATTTTACAATAAACTTATATAAATATTCTGCTGGCCAACTTGCAGTTTCATATAATTGTGTTTTTAGTTTTTCGTAAAACTCTTCAGAATCTGGAGATGTATTCATAGTCATTTTATATCATGCAAATATATAGTTTCATATGTTTATATCCTTATTTTTATAATCATACTTAAGAATAAATTAACACAAATAGATAACTTGTGTTCAAACGTTATTAAGAGAATAATAAAGCTTAATTATAAGTGTTCTTCTTTGTATTTTTTTTATCGCGGTTTAATTCCGATTTTTACAGCAAAATAATACCGATTTGGACACTAAAAAGATTGTAATTACCGGCGGTCCGGGAACAGGTAAATCTACTTTAATAAACGAATTAATAAGTAGAGGATATACCTGCCTTGAAGAAATTTCGCGTCAGGTTACTTTAGATGCTAAAACACAGGGTATTGACCAGTTGTTTTTAACAAATCCGTTATTGTTTAGCGAGTTGCTTTTAAAAGGAAGGCAAAAACAATTTTTAGATGCCGAAATGCTTTCTTCTGAAATTATTTTTTTTGATAGAGGAATTCCAGATGTATTAGCTTATATGGATTATATTGGTGACTCGTATCCGCAGAGTTTTATAAAAGCTTGTAAAGACCACCCTTACGATACTGTTTTTATATTAAAGCCATGGGAAGCTATTTAT
The DNA here is from genome assembly GCF_030540835.1 of Flavivirga aquimarina. Lineage (GTDB taxonomy): Bacteria > Bacteroidota > Bacteroidia > Flavobacteriales > Flavobacteriaceae > Flavivirga > Flavivirga aquimarina. The sequence continues at coordinate 21,540 of NZ_JAUOEK010000013.1, forward strand.
AAGAGTGACAACGAGCGTTATGAAAATTTTGAGCAAGCTATAAACATTCACGAACACTTACTAAACACCTATAAACATTATAACTATAACCTTATTGATGTTCCTTTTGACACTGTTGAAAATCGAACCGATTTTATTTTAAACACATTGAATATGTAATATGGAACATCCCATTAACATATTAGAACGCTATTGGAACTTTACCGAATTTAGGTTTAACCAAGAGGCTATTATTAATGCGGTTATTGATGGCGAAGATACTTTTGTGTTATTGCCAACGGGAGGTGGAAAATCCTTATGTTTTCAGATTCCTGCTTTAGCAAAAAAGGGAATTTGTATCGTTATTTCGCCTTTAATTTCTCTTATGAAAGACCAAGTACTTGCTTTAAATAATAAAGGCATTAAAGCTATGGCTATTACAAGCGGAATAAGTTATAACCAACTAGATACTCTTTTAGATAACTGCATATATGGGAATTACAAGTTTTTATATATATCGCCAGAACGTTTACAGCAAGAGTTGGTACAAGATCGCATTAAACAAATGCATGTTAATTTAATAGCTGTAGATGAAGCACATTGTATTTCGCAATGGGGAAGTGATTTTAGACCTGCTTACAGAAACATATCGCTTTTAAGACGAATACAACCCAGTGTTAATGTAGTTGCCTTGACTGCTTCTGCTAAACCAGAAGTTGTTGAGGATATTATAAAAGAGCTTGATTTTATTCAGCCTAAAATATTTAAAACGTCTTTTGCCAGACCCAATTTAGCGTATATGGTTTATCATGAAAATGATAAGTACTACCGGCTTGAAACTATTTTAAAAAAGCATGTAGCATCATCAATCATTTATGTTAGAAACAGGAAGCTAACTACAGAAATTAGTTCGTTTTTAAAATCTAAAAACATTTCTTCAACTTATTATCATGGAGGGCTTTCAAATATTGAAAAGGATAGCAACATGGCTGCATGGTCACAAAACCAAAAACAGGTTATGGTAGCTACAAATGCTTTTGGTATGGGTATTGACAAACCTGATGTTAAAACAGTGATTCATTTTAATTTACCAGAAAGTATTGAAAGTTATTTTCAGGAAGCTGGGCGTGCGGGACGTAATGGTAAAAAGGCCTTTGCTGTAATTTTAAAAAATAACAGCGATTCTGTTTTAGTAAAAAATCAGTTTTTAAATGTTTTACCAACAGTAAGTTTTATTAAGCAGGTTTATAAAAAGTTATGTAGCTATTTTCAAATATCGTATGGTGAAGGCGAATATCTAACGTTCAATTTTGAGTTTAACACCTTTTGTAAAACTTATAATTTTAGCCCAGTTTTATGCTATAATGCCTTGTTATTATTAGATAGAAATAGCGTTATCACCTTGTCTAAACAGTTTAAAAATAAAGTAACTGTTCAATTTATTATATCTAGCTCAGCCCTTTTTAATTATTTAGACACACATCAGGATTATAATATTATTGTAAAATCAATATTAAGAATGTATGGTGGTATTTTCGACCATGTTACTAAGGTTGACTTGATGAAAATTTCTAAAAAAGCATCAGTAACTGAAAATAAATTAATACCGATACTTCAACAATTAGAACGCGACGAAATCATTACCCTTGATTTGGCAAAAACTGATGCTCAAATCACTTTTATAGAACCTCGAGAAGATGACAAGACTATTAACAGGATTGCATCAACCATAGAACAGCAAAACGAATTAAAGCAACATCAAGTTCATGCCATGCTTGATTATATTGAAAATGATTCGGTTTGTAAAAGTATACAACTCCTCACTTACTTTGGTGAAAAAGACATAGAAGCATGTGGTATATGTTCGGTTTGTATAAACTCTAAAAAAGGAGTTGCACCTCAAGACATACATACCATAAAAAAGCGTATTATAGGGTTATTAGAAAACAGTGACCTATCATCCAGAGACATGATTTCAACTTTAAATTGTAAAGAAGCTGATTTAAAAATAGTTTTAAAGTTGCTATTAGAACATAACATTATAACCATTACTTCAACAAACACATATAAATTAAGTCATATATGAAGGATTTAAGAATCGTATTTATGGGCACACCAGATTTTGCTGTTGCCACTTTAAAAGCATTAGTAGAAAATCAATACCATATAGTTGGTGTTATAACGGCCCCCGATAAACCGGCAGGTCGTGGACGCAAACTAAACGAAAGTGCTGTGAAGTTATATGCGAAGGAAGCCAACTTAAATATTTTACAGCCAACTAATTTAAAAAGTGATAACTTTTTAGATGAACTAAAAGCTCTTAAAGCAAATCTTCAAATTGTAGTGGCCTTTAGAATGCTCCCAAAAGTAGTCTGGCAAATGCCTGAATATGGTACTTTTAATTTGCATGCATCACTACTACCAAACTATCGTGGAGCGGCTCCTATTAATTGGGCTATAATTAATGGTGAAACCAAAACAGGGGTTTCAACATTTTTTATCGACGAAAAAATTGATACTGGTAATATGATTCTTCAGGAGGAAGTTGAAATAGCTTCTGATGAAAATGTTGGAAGCCTATACGACAAATTAATGAATATAGGGAGTTTCTTAGTTTTAAAAACAGTTGACTTGATAAAAAAGGGTGATTTTAAGACCACTCCACAAAATGCATCTAAAGATATTAAAACCGCTTATAAATTAAATAAAGACAATTGTAAAATTGATTGGAACGAGTCTATAGACAATATATATAATAAGATACGTGGTTTAAGTCCATATCCGGCTGCATGGTGTACTTTAATAAATGGAGATCATGAATTAGATATAAAAATATATCATGTAGACAAAGAAATGACGCCTCATACAAAAAGTATAGGAACCATAGTTTCTAATAAAAAAGAGTTAAAAGTTGCAGTTACAAACGGTTATATTATTATAAACGATATTAAGCTTCCTGGCAAAAGAGCTATGGATATAAAGTCTCTATTAAATGGCTACACTTTTGAAAAAAATGCCAAAGTACTCTAAACCCCTATTCTCATTGATATTTCAAAAACTCGACGAAATACACTTCCTTTATTAACAAAAGCATCAAGTTATTAACAATACTATGTATTTCCCTTGCTATTACTTGCGTGGTTGCATAATCCGTATAAATTTGTAGTAGGATTTAACAATAATGTTTAACCAATTTTATTAATAATTAAATTTTATATTATGAACAAAACAGATTTAATCGACGCAATGGCAGAACACGCAGGAATTACTAAAGCAGCTGCAAAAAAAGCTTTAGAGTGTGCAATCATTGAAATTGAAGGAGCTTTACAAAAAGGTAATAGAGTTTCTTTAGTAGGATTTGGATCTTGGTCAGTTTCTAAAAGAGCTGCAAGAGAAGGAAGAAATCCTCAAACTGGACAAACTATCAAAATCAAAGCTAAAAACGTTGTTAAGTTTAAAGCTGGATCAGATTTATCAAATGCAGTAAACTAGTTATTTACTCTTTTTATATTAAAAGATGCTCTCAAATTTTGGGAGCATCTTTTTTTATATCAACAAAACAAGTTTGCTTTTTTAATAAATAAATATTAGATTTAGTTACTAATTCCTCAAAAACATGATAACAATAAAACCAAAAAAAGGGGATTTGTTAATCGCTGAACCTGCGATAATAGGTGATGTTTCTTTTAACCGATCGATTGTATTAATAGCAGATCATTCTTCTAAAGATGGAGCTATAGGTTTCATTCTTAACAAACCTTTAGAGTACACTATTAACGAGTTGGTTCCAGAAGTTGAAGCTACTTATAAAGTTTATAATGGTGGTCCGGTAGAACAAGATAATTTATATTTTATCCATAAAATACCAAAATTAATCCCAGAAAGTATTGAAATTTCTTTAGGTATTTTTTGGGGAGGTGATTTTAACAAAGTAGTTGAACTTATTACTAATGGTGATATAAGCGAAAAGGATATTCGTTTTTTTCTCGGGTATTCTGGTTGGGAAGCAAATCAATTAGAAGAAGAGCTTAAAGCTAATTCTTGGGTTGTTACCAAAAATATTTATAAAAATGATATTATAGAGAAAGACTATAAATCATTTTGGAAAGAAAAGATGTTAGAATTTGGAGGTGAGTATAGTATTTGGTCTAATGCACCAGAAAACCCAAACTATAATTAATTCAATCTTACCTTAACATTCAACTTTTGCAATAGGTTTTTAGATACTTCATTAAGATATACCTTCTTTCTATATTTAGTTACTGGTTGAATCCCTACGATAACATTTGTTATAAAAATTTCATCAGCTTTTTGAAGCTCAAATGGGGATATTGATTCTTCAACAATGTCATAATCAGGTAAACTTTTAATAATATCTATAATTTGTTTACGCATGATTCCTTTTAAACAGCCATCACTTATTGGAGACGTTTTTATAATATTACCTTTTACTAGGAAAATGTTACCATTAAGCGCTTCTATTACATGCTTATTTGTATTTAAAACTATACCATTGTGTAAATTATTCTCTTTTACATAAATACTCCCTACGACATTTAACGCTTTATTATTCGTTTTTAAAGTAGATAATAAACTTGGTGATACATAATGGTCTTTAAACAGATCCACTTCATAAAAACTATCCTGAAGTAAGTAAAAATCATCTTGAATAGGTTTTACTGAAATTATAAAACTCACATCATTCGAATTTGGAGTATATAATCCACCTTCATTTCTATGTACTATCAATTTTACTCTTGCAGATGACTTTAATAGTTCATTAGATTCTAACGTACTAAGAATTTGTTCTTCTAAATATTCCATGGTAAAACTCATAGGGATTTCCATGCGCATAATACGCATAGATGCCATGAGCCTAAAATAATGATCTTCCCAAAATAAGATGTTGCCAAAACTTGCTTTTATAGTTTCAAATAAAGCATCACCATAGTTATAGCCTCTATTTTCAATTGAAAGTATTGTGCTTTCTTCTAGAATATTTCCATTAAAATTTGTCATAAAAAATCCCGCTCTAATAGCTAATATAAGAGCGGGACAAATATAATTTAAAATATAGACTTAAACAGAACCAAGTACTTGCTTTAAATCAGAAATCTGATTTTCCCAAAGCATTTTGGCTTCTTCAACTTCGTCTTCATCAGCAAAATCGGTAATCATTAACGATACATCTTTGGTAATTTCATCTACTTGAATTCTTATTTCGAAATACGAAGTTTGATCATCTTCATCATTTAACCACCTAAATTTAACACGTTCGCCACTTTTTTTACTTAACAATTTTGCTTGTTCTTCACTATCATCCCATATAAAAGTGAATAGTTCACCTCGGGAATTCACATTATCTGAAAACCACTCTGATAGCCCAGAAGGCGTCGAAATATATTGATATAACAGCTGGGGTGATGCATGTATTGGAAATTCAATATCAAATTTAACTTTATCGTCCATAAATAGTTTAAAAATTTTAAGTTCCCAATATATACATTAATTGATAAGTAGAACAACTATTTTTAATAATATTTTATCTTATATCGGTTTGCTTACAATAATATTGTTTTTATATTTGCAGCCTTAAATTATGGCGAGGTAGCTCAGTTGGTTAGAGCGTCGGATTCATAACCCGGAGGTCGGGGGATCGTGCCCCCCTCTCGCTACTAAGGAAATAAAGGAAAACCCAAGGTTTAGAATCTTGGGTTTTTTACTTCTGTACAACATCAATACTTATTTTAGAATTATACCCCGATAGCGCGGATTTGCAATCCGTGCCATATTTATTAAAAAAAACATGCAATATAACAACATAAAATTAGCTGTCTAAACTGGCATATTATCATTATAAAATAACCGATATCGGTCATAGTGGCTTTCTACTTTGTTGGGGTTTTCTGATTTTTCGTAAAGTATAAAAATCTTATTTAGTAGGGCACGGATTGCAAATCCGCGCTATCGGGTTTAAGAGAAATAAGAAAATCTTTGATAAGGTAGGTGTTCAAGCTAAATTCATACGATGGAATCAGTGGATTGAAGGTGACGAAACTCAATATATCCATGCACAACTTAAACAACTAATGGAAACAGATGTTAAATTTAAAGATGCTGTATTTCACGATGTTAAAAATTATGTTGAACGCCAAATACACAAGGGTAAAGTATTCGCCACACGCCAAGAAGCTTATAAAAAAGCTACTGACTGTATTTTAGAAAAAATCGCAGTTAATACTTGTATGGGAAGACGTTTTGAGCATATCAAACTATACCCAAGTACACAAAATAAATCATCAAAACTTATCTTATCAGGTAAAATTAATGCTCCTTATGGTTTGCATCGTCAACACTACGTTAAACTGACTGAACGATAAATTACACATCCACATCGCTTTTCCTTTTCTCGATCATATTAAGGTAGAGTTTGTCGTTGATCTTAAAAGATAGAATAAAGTTGATTTTAAAATTTGTAATAAAAAACTTTGTTCAAATAAGTGATTTTTACTACATTGTGTCCGCTATTAATCAGTTCTGGAATATAATATAATACACTGTTAGGGCTATCTGTGTATTATGTGTGTGTATTCGCTTTTACCAATTTGTAAAACGCGTTATGCAGTTTTATGCTGATTAATAACTAATGAATAAACTAAACAAACTTTTAAGATTAATTTCTTATAATGAAGTCTCTCTACTAGATGTCTCTCTACTAGCCGCTCCCTTAATTGTATTTATATTTTGGAGAATCATTAAAGATATAATGATATTGTCGATAATCAAAAAAGATAAAAATATTAAAAACTTCAAAATATCTCGCAATGGAATTGAGGTAAACAAAGAACCTTCAAGAAAAAAAAAGAAAGAGAGGAAAAAAGAAAAAAAAAGTGAAGATTAACTATTTTTCTTTTTCCAAGTAACCCTAACATCTGTCACAAAGGATTTGTCTTCCTTGATCATATAAAGGTGATGTTTATTTCTGATTTTAAGCTACTTACATTGATATATGAAGATTGATAATACCTAATCCATTTTGTCAGCTATTAAATTTTTATTATATTTACGTATACTGCAAAAAGGTCTCTGTTAGTTTAGGACGATCTTTCAATTTTTAAATATCTGTATTATTAAAACGAATCGTTTGACAAATTAGTCAAATGCATTGGCTATTTATTAATATAAATATTTATTGAAAGAACTAACTAAAATACTGAAATTTACTTCCAATGAAGAGACTTTATTAAATCATTTGATAATCGTTTCTTTTATTATATTTTTCTTATGGAGAATCATTAAAGAAATAATATTATTATTAATAATCAAAAAAGATAAAAAGATTAAAAGCTTCCGAATATCTCGTCTTGGATCAATTGAGGTAAATAAAGAGCTTTCAAGAAAAAAAAGAAAGAGAAGAAAAAAGAAAAAAAATGAAGATTAACTATTTTCATTTTTTCAAGTAACCCAAATACCCGATAGCGCGGATTTGCAATCCGTGCCATATTTATTTTAAAAAAACATTCAATATAACAACATCAAATTCGCTATTTAAACTGGCATATTATCGTTATAAAATAACCGATATCGGTCATAGTGGCTTTCTACTTTGTTGGTGTTTTCTGATTTTTCGTAAAGTATAAAAATCTTATTTAGTAGGGCACGGATTGCAAATCCGCGCTATCGGGTTACAAATTGGTTTACTTTATTACTTCTTCTTTATGGAATATTTTTTTAATAACTCAGTTCTTGTCAATACGATACCCAACTACAAAAATTCCTTTTCGTTATTTATACTTAATCTAAATAAAATTTATTACTTATATTTGCTCATAAAGCTATATCAGATAGATAAGTATTAGGTTGGATAAATCAGTTAAAAACATATATAAACCAGGATCAAAGTCTTCTTTTGAAAACCTTTACCGAGATTTCTGGAAAAGGCTCTACATTATATGTTTTCAGAAGACCAATGATGCCGAAGCATCTGAGGAAATGGTTCAAGACATATTTGTTTCCTTATGGAAAAAGGGCAAAGATTTAAAAATAGATAGCTCTATTGAAGTCTATTTGGTGGGAGCCGCAAAATACAAGGTGCTAGATTATTACCGTAGCCAAATTAAGCTCAAAGAATGTCATTTGGGGGATTGCAACCTGTGCGATCAAGCGGGTTTCGATGAAATAGTATTGGAACATAATGAAGCATTGGAGGGATTTTTGAAAGAAGATCTTGAGGTGATTGTAGACCGTTTGCCTTGTCAATGTCAAAAAGTCTACCGCTTGAGCAGGGAGAATAATTTGACCACCAAAGAAATTGCAACACTTTTAGATATTTCCCCAAAAACAGTCAAGAACCACATTACCAAAGCATTGTCCTACATCCGTCCGCATCTAAAAGGCAGTTTATAATATTTATCCATATTTTTTTAGGTGCCCGACTAGGACCTCATCCTTTTTTTTGCGACTCTATATATAGAGGACTTAATCAAAAACGATGGAAGTAACACCCCAAATATTAAAAAAGTACGTCAAGGGAAATTGCTCAGAAATAGAATCGAAAGCCGTAGAAGTATGGTTGAAATCAACGAATAGTGTAAAGAAAACCGAAAAGAATCTTGACGTACCTACCTTTTTAGAGGAAAAGCTATGGCAGAACATCCAAGCTGCGACAGGTGACAGTCTGGATTCTACTCGAAGCCTCAAGTCAACATGGAATTTTTTAGGCATCGCAGCAACAGTATTACTGTTTATAGGCCTTGGAATCTATAATGTGTTTTTTAACAACTATGAGATTTATAAAACGGATGTTGGACAAATTCAAACCATTGTATTGGATGACGGTACACGGGTGTATCTCAACTCGGTTTCCGAGTTGAAAGTTCCTAAAGAATTCACTACATCATCTCGGGAAATCTCATTGAATGGGGAAGCTTTCTTTGAGGTTTCGAAAGACAGTCTACGACCTTTTATCATAAATACGCGATCATCGCTGACCAAAGTTTTGGGTACGGAATTTAATCTTTCTGCATATGCCAATGAGAACGTTGCTCTTACCTTACATGGGGGACGTGTGCTGTTTGCTGCTAAAGATGGAAATCTCGATGATGGAATCATACTTCGACCCGGCGAACAAGCCATTTTGAAAGACAGCACGATTACTAAGAAAAGCGTAATCCCTCAAAATTATATAGGTTGGATATCTGAAAAATTGATTTTTAACAATGAACCTTTTGAGCTAATAACCCAAAAGTTGGAACGTCGCTATGGGGTAACCATCCGTATTGAAAAAGAAAGCCTGAAAAAAGATTTTTTTAAGGGCAGGTATGACAAACCAAAACTAGATACGCTTCTCGAGGACTTAAGTTTTGTGTTGAAATTCAATTATCGAAAAGAAGGCGAAATTATCATTATCTATTAACCAAAATACCGAAATATAAATGAAGTAAAATAAAATAGACACAAATGAAAGACCAGCATGCTGTCGCTAAACTACATACTGGCCCGATGTCATCTAATCGTTACAATTAAAGAACACCAAAATCAAAAATATGAAATTTAATACATTCTGTATACCCTCTAAAGGTATATTAATACCAATATTCCTTTTATGCTTTAACGTATATACCCTTTTTGCGCAGACATCGATTCTGGACAAGGAAATCGCCATAACCTTTGAAAAAGAAACCTTAGCCGATGCACTCACCAAATTAGAGCGTATGGCAAATTGCTCCTTTTCCTATGCGCCCAATGCATTAAGTGATAATCGAAAAATAAGTAAAGACTACTCTGAGACAACCCTGCGTGAGATATTGAACGAATTACTTGTAGCATACCAGATTTACTACGCCGTTCGTGGTAATACGATTCTTATTCAGACCGACACAAAAAAAGGTCAGGTTACTGGTAAGACCGGTACCTTTAATGGTGATGTACTTCCCTTTGTTTCTGTTGTATTGAAAGGCACTAGTTTTGGCGCATCATCAGATGAAGAGGGAAACTATAGTTTTTATGCACCGGAAGGAGAATATATCATAGTCAGTTCATCGATAGGTTTTGGGGTGGTTGAAAAAGACATCACTATAACCAAAAATAACATTACCATTATTGATTTTGAACTCGCCCAGACTTCAGAAAATCTGGATGAAGTTATCGTTACGGAAAGTAGGATTCCTGAAAATATTTCAGAGGTACCCTCGACTGTAATTATAATCTCAGGCAAAACATTGAATCAACAAGCGGCAATAGATGATAATCTACCGGATATTTTATCCTTAACAGTTCCAGGCCTTTCTCCCAGCGAAGAAAGTCAAAATGCATTTTCTACTAAATTAAGAGGTAGAGATCCATTGATGTTAATTGACGGAATTCCGCAAACCTCTCCTCTAAGAGATGGATCAAGAGACCTTAGAACAATTTCCACAGGAATTCTGGAAAGAATAGAGGTCATAAACGGAGCAACTGCCACGTACGGTAATGGTGCAACTGGGGGAGTAATAAATTATATAACCCAGCAACCTTTAAAACAAAATGGGAAGAAATTTAGTATGGATGTGAATGGTAACTTTAATCTTGCCAATACAGATGATACTTTTGGTTACTCCATCAGTCCTACTTTTTTTTCAAAAACAAATGGTCTTGATATTATACTATCAGCAAGGTATAAAAAGACTGGAGTGCTAAGATCTGCCGACAGTGAGGTAATAAGTCCTCTTTATGGCCTTGGCGAAACGCAGTCCTCTAATATTTTTGGAAAAATAGGCTATACCATTGCTAAAGACCACCGTATTGAGTTTATGGGAAACTCTTTTTATAGTCGTCAAGACAGTAAGTACATTAACGAAAATGGAGTATTCGGTGAGAAACCAGCTATTGGAATTCTTGGAGATTCGGATATTAGGGGAGGAACGCCCAAAAACATAAACCTTTACTTAAAATATTCAGGTACTAATGTTTTTCTCAATACAGACATTAATGCCAATTGGTATTATAATGGCTCAGAAAATATATTCGAGGGATACAATAAAATTTTAGCAACAAACCAAGGATTGCGCTTTAATTTTAAAACGGATATTCCTGTAAACCAATCATCTCACTTGTCTTTTCTTTATGGCTTGGACCTATTGGAAGATTTTACAGTTCAAGAAAACCTTGACGGTAGTTTGGTAACACCTGAAATAGATTTAAAGAGTATAGCCCCTTTTGCACAAGCCAAATTAGTGTTAGGTTCGGGAATCGTCTTAAAAGGTGGTATTAGATACGAAAACATGCAGGTGGATATTAGTGAACTCCTATTTGAAGGAAACATCATCGATAAAAACTCTTTTGACGATAATGCGCTTGTCTTTAATGCAGGATTGAAATACAATAAATTGAAGACTTTTCAACCCTTTGTAAGCTTTTCACAAGGTTTCACTATCGGTGATATTGGTTTAGATCTCAGGAATGGTCTATCCGTTAATGATTTTATTGTAGAACCAGGTATTACAAATAATTATGAATTAGGGTTTATGGGAAAAACGGGCATTTTAAAATATGAGGTTGCAGGTTACTACAGTACATCAGAAAAAGGAGTTAGATTTGTTGAGACTTCCCCGCAAGTTTATGAATCAAGAATACAGCCTCAAAATATTTATGGTATTGAAGCCATTTTATCTGCCCCGATAACCGAAAAAATCTCTTTAATGGCTTCTGTAGGTTATGTCGATGGGGAAGAAGATAGTGATAATGACGGAGAATTCGAATCTAAGCTTTACAATGCAATTGTACCCCCTTTAAAACTAACAGGCACATTGAATTATAGGTTTTCGGCAAAATGGAATGCTCTACTTCAGATTTTTCATGTAGGAAGCAGGGATGTTTTTTCTACAGATGATATAGGCAAATATGGTAAAAACCCTATAACGGGATACACTTTAGTTGATTTATTTTCTTCATACAGATTAGATAATATCACATTCAAATTAGGAGTGGACAATCTTTTTAATGCGGATTATTTCCCTGTAAATTCGGAGATTAGAGGTAGCGGCCCATACTATCAAAAAGGAAGTGGTATGACTTTAAATTTAGGTTTTGTGCTATCAATATAGAGCTTGTACCCAATTCAGTAGAAAGAAACGATTAATCGTTTCTTTCTACTTTTAAAACTATGAATACCAAAAAATATTTAAGGAAAATTCATTTATGGCTGGGGTTAACAGCTGGCCTCATTGCCTCTTTTTCTGGTATTACAGGGGCTTTGTATGTTTGGCAACCTGAATTATCTGGCTTATTAGCACCAGAAGTTTTAAAGATTTCTAATGCAAATGCAACTACCTATAAAGACCATCTTAAAACGGCTAAAAACCTTGAAAAAATTCATAGAGATTCATTAGCGGCCATCAGATTTCCTGAAAGAGAAAGAGAAACTATTCAGGTTGATTTCATTAACGGAGATTGTTATTATTATCACCCTAGTAGTGGTGAATACTTAGGAAAAAACCCTTCAACAATTACTTTTTTTAATACCCTTTTACAATTACATAGAAATTTATGTATAGGTGCCATAGGGTCATATATTATAGGAACATCTTCTTTATTTTTTTGTTTCTTAATACTCGGAAGTGGCTTCTATTTATGGTCTACCATATACCAAAAGCGATGGCGAAAAGGGCTTTCATTTAAGAAAAGTACTAATTCTAAAGTTCTTAATTTTAGTCTGCATAAGTTAATTGGTATATATGGATTGCTTCCTTTATTTATTATTGCTATCACAGGAGGGTATTTTACATACTATTCCGGATACAATGATGTATTAAATATAATTCCCACTTTTAAAATCAAAAGCGAAACTTCATTGATCTTACCTAAAATCGGAGCACCATTTAATTTTGATAAAACGGCAATAGATTTATATCCACATTATAAGATTATAACAATAAGTTACCCTTTGGGTACTGCATCTAACCATAGATTTCGTTTTATAAATTTAACAACAATTCAAAGTGGTTTAAGAAAACCTACTGAAATTTTCACTACGTCTGATAAAGTTGTTACAAAGGTCAAATCATATGAAACCTATAGTAAAACAGAAAAATTAACCGCTCAAATGTACCCAATTCATATTGGTGAATCATTTGGGTTTATAAATCGGATTCTAGTTTTTTTGTGTGGACTTCTTCCAGCGGCACTCTATATTACTGGGTTACGTTTTTTTCTTTTTCGTAAAAAATTGATATAAAATGCAAGCTGTTGGTTGACGTAAAAATTAGCGCTATAATTTTTTGACAATTTTAATCCCCTGGTTTTGGTGATATCCTAATCACTTTATTAGTATTTATCTAAATTTCAGAAATTATTTATTATCTGTTTAAGTCTTGGGTATGGATATTCAAAATCTTTATTCGCTACCGATGACAATTCAAATGACCGCAGAACTTTGACTATTGCTCCATATATAAGAGGATACTTAGTATTCATTTATAAAATAGTAAGCTCCCTTGGAAGCTATTTAGCTAAAACACATAAAACAATGAGCCGATTAACAAAATTAATCGGCTCATTATTAAAAAACTTCTTTGATATTTTCCTTTAAATGGCTACAGATTGATCCACGCTCATAAAATAGGAATTCTCTTTTTAAGGTTAAGATTACTATGATTTCAGTTTAACAGTCAATGGATTTTTTATTTTTTTAGATACTGTATTTAAATAGGCTTCCCATTCTTGTTTATTATTAAACTGACCACTTTCTTTCCATCCAAATCCTGCATAATAAATTACTTTCCCATTAACAACTTTAAGATTTGCATAAGCATTACTCAAATCTGTTTGTTCTGTATCATAGGTTTCGTAGTTCACAAAATAATCTACAGGAGCTATAATGGCTGTTCCAAGCTCTGAATCTGCATGTGGTTGCCAATAACTTACCCAACCGGCTTTTTCATTTCCTGAAACTTCTCCATCTTTTTCATGAAGTGTTAAACCTGTAGAAATTGAGTCGGTGCCACCTATTGAAACTTCAAATTTTGATAGGTTACTTCCTAAATCCAAACTAACAATTTTAGATTCTGTTATTTTATTACCATGAGCATCCCAATCGGCATATTTCAAGTAAAAGCTGGTTCTAATAGGACCTGTTGTTATAGTTCTCCATTCAATATAATTCTTAGAAAAATAATAAGTACTATCTTTTTTAACGGCCAAACCTCCTACTCCTCTGCTTATACCCACATGGAAATTATCAAGTCCTTCTGGGCTGGGTTCATGATAGGCTCCTGGTTTTTCTGTGTTTTTCTTATACCAATTATTAATAATTGGATATTCTACTTTTTTTAACCAAGCATCTACTCCACTGGATAGGGTACCTCCTGAAACATTGTCTTCAACCATTTTTTGAGCTGTGGGTCCATAAACTCTAAAGGCTACCTTATTATTTTCCCAGGTGTAATCATCTGTACGTTCTGGCACAAATCGTGAATAACAATACTCTGGAGCTTCAGGTTCTTCTTCTGCCGTAACGGTAACCACTTCATACTCTTTTTCTGTATTTGCAGGTACTTGAGGCTGAAATAATATGTCATCCATAACACCATCACCATCATTATCTACAGTTTGAGTTACTTCCAGTTGTCCTGTTTTTATGTCTTTAATTCCAATTGCAGATAAATCATCTACTTTTAAAACATCTTTTGTTAGAACAACAGTTTCAAAAGACCTTTCGATATTTAAATCGTTTTTAATAATAAAAATCTTTTTTTCTTCTTTCTCCTTACAAGATTGAATTAACAATATTGCAGCTAATGCAGTAATGGTTTTAAGTGCATTCATAGTTACTATTTTATATTAATACTATTCGTTTGATGGTTTCCCTATGGTTGCCAAAATACCGCCATCTACATAGATGATTTGACCGTTAACAAAATTACTTGCCTTTGAACTTAAAAATATGGCTGCTCCTTGTAAATCGTCAGGGTCTCCCCATCTTCCTGCTGGAGTTCTGCCAATTATGAATTCATTAAATGGATGTCCATCAACACGAATAGGTGCAGTTTGGCTGGTTGCAAAATACCCGGGTCCAATGCCATTAACCTGAATATTAAACTTGGCCCATTCTGTTGCCATGTTTCTGGTTAACATTTTTAAACCGCCTTTTGCTGCTGCATAGGCTCCTACAGTATTACGTCCTAATTCGCTCATCATAGAGCATATATTAATAATCTTGCCTTCTTTTCTTTCTTTCATACCTTTTACCACATGCTTAGACACGATAAAAGGGCTTACCAAATCTACTTTAAGCACTTGTTCAAAGTCTGAAACCTCCATATCTTCTAAAGGGGTTCTTTTTATTATTCCAGCATTATTCACAAGAATATCTATAACACCTACTTCTTTTTCAATTTTAGCGATATTTTCTATAACTAGAGATTCGTTGGTTACATCAAAAAGGTATCCGTAAGTTTTTAAACCTAAGGCTTTATATTCGGCAACCGATTTATTTAATTTCTCTTGAGAAGACGCTCCATTTATGACTAATGTTGCTCCCGCTTTTCCTAATCCTATGGCCATGGCTTGTCCTAAGCCATGTGTTCCCCCGGTAATTAATGCTGTTTTCCCTGTTAGATCAAATAAGTTTGTAGACATATTTTTTATCTTAATTCGTTTATTTTACAAACATCCATATCTCCATAATCTAAGTTTTCACCAGCCATACCCCATATAAAGGTATAATCGCTTGTTCCTGATCCTGAATGTATAGACCACGGTGGCGATATTACCGCTTCTTTATTTCCAATCCATATATGTCTTGTTTCTTGGGGCTCTCCCATAAAATGGCAAACTGCTTGATCTTCGGGCACATCAAAATAAAAATACACTTCCATTCTTCTATCGTGTACATGTGCTGGCATGGTATTCCATGAGCTACCTGATTTTAGCGTAGTCATACCCATTTGCAGCTGACAAACATCTACAACACTATTTACAATGTATTTTCTAAGTGTACGAGCGTTAGCAGTTTCGGGAGCTCCTAATTCGATAACTTCTACATCATCTGTTCCTATTTTTTTAATAGGATACGCTTTATGCGCTGGTGTTGAGTTTAAATAAAATTGTGCGGGACTACTTCCCGAGTTACTTGAAAACACAACATTTTTATTTCCTTGTCCTACATATAATGCTTCTTTGTTATTTAAAACATAATCTGTTCCATCAACTGTTACCGTTCCTGTATCTCCTATGTTAATAATTCCAAGCTCTCTTCTTTCTAAAAAATATTCAGCTTTTAATGGATCAATAGTCGATAGTTCAACACTTTTTTCGACTGGTACGACTCCTCCGGTTATGAATCTATCATAATGTGAATACACTAAATTTAATGTATCTGGTTCTAATAAATTTTGAATTAAAAATTCTTTTCTTAGTTCTGAAGTATCGTACTTTTTTACTGCTCCTGGGCCAGAAGCATAACGTGATTCGTAATTAATATTCATTTTTAGGTATTTGTTTATATTTGATTTGTTTATATATTATTGACTCTTTTCTTTTACCAACTCTCCATTTTACAATCCAAACAGTTTAGGTAAAAACATGGATATTTGTGGGATGTAAAGTACTAATAACAGTACTATGATCATTATTGCCAAAAACGGTAGTAAAGGTTTTATTACTTGTGATACGGATATCTTTGCCACGCCACTTCCTACAAAGAGGATCGTTCCTACTGGTGGGGTACACAATCCTATACAAAGGTTTAGTACCATAACTATCCCAAAGTGTACTGGCTCCATACCCAAGGCCACCACTACGGGTAGGAAGATGGGGGTGAATATCAGTACGGCTGGGGTAATATCCATAAAGGTGCCTATAACCAGCAACACGATATTGATCACTAAAAAGATCACAAATTTATTACTGAACTGTTCTAACAGGAAACTGCTCATCAGTTCTGGGATGCTCTCAAAGGAGAACAGCCACGACATGGCCATTGAGGTGCATATTAAAAACATCACCACGGCTGTTGTCTTGGCACTGGTCAACAGTACATCTGGAAAGTCCTTTGTACTGATGTCTCCGTATATCAGGGCCAGTATGGCTGCGTACAGTACGGCTATCACTGAGGCTTCGGTCGCTGTAAAGATGCCGGCTACAATACCGCCTACTACGATCACTAATAACAGTAAACTGAAAAAGGCTTTTCTAAAGTGTGTCCAGATCTCTTTTAGGGTCGATCGTTTTTCTTTTGAGAACTTTCTCTTTATGGCCACATAGGCGATGTACCCCATAAGGGCC
>NZ_JAUOEK010000014.1 GCF_030540835.1 Flavivirga aquimarina
CAATGTCATAAAGTTAAGCCCTCATCATATGCTATCTTTTTGATTTTTAGATATTTTAGGTTTGATTCGAGAGCGGTATTTTCCTGAATTTCGTTCAAAAGAGCGATTAGGTCTTATGGGTATTTGGTTTTCTTTAAATAATTCTTTGAGTTCAATGATTATCTTTTCCATAGATTTTTCTGTAAAGAATAGTTCTAAAACTCTATTCTTTAAAAACCCATAAGACAGATTAGTGTTTACTTTATATTGATATTTTCGTGGGTTAGCATCGTCTTGTTTTTCATCATTTAACTCATTTACTATTAAGGTTTGTATGTTGCTAATAAATAATGCAGCATAAAAATCTTGTAAGATACTTCAATTTGAGTACCCTGAGAAATGTTCAATTTTCAGTTTGTTTTTTAACTCATCATAAAAGGTTTCAACACCCCACCTTTTGGCATAAAGTTCTTTAAAGAGAGAGCTAGGGTACACTTTGCTATTAAGCAAGGAGGTTATTAAAACTTCAACTTGCCCC
>NZ_JAUOEK010000015.1 GCF_030540835.1 Flavivirga aquimarina
CGGGAAAGTTATTAAATCAAAAGGCGATTTCTCTTTTGCTCCTATAATGGACGTTCCTTTAAATCGTTCAGGTCAAGATATAGAACTGACTATTATGCCATCACCTGATGCAATAGGTCCACATAATATAGCAAATATTGATGGGAATAATCACACAATTGTTTTTCACCGTACAGAAGGGCCACTAGATAGTGATGAAGAGCGTGCTATTGTAATATCAGGTAATAATTCAACTATTGTAAACGAAACCGAATATAATATTGTTCTAGAATCTTCAGCAAATGGCAATACAATAATAAGCTGCGGTGGCGGTGAAGTTATGGATAATGGATCTCTTAATGCAGTTGTTGAAAATGAAGACTGTGCAGTTCCAGTTAATATGGCAGTTAAGTATGGGGTAGCAACACAATCTACAGATAGACTAAATGCAAGTGATGGTTTTGCGTCATTAGCCATTGATGGGAATATCAATGGAGCTTGGAGTGGGAGGTCTGTAACTCATACTGTAGCTGACGCCACTCTAGATCCAGAACCATGGTGGCAAGTAGATTTAAGTAATAATTACAAAATAGAAACGATTAAAATATATAATAGAACAGATAATTGTTGTTCAGATAGACTTAACAACTTTACTGTAGAAGTTATTGATACAAATGACACTGTAACTTTTAGTCAATTTTATGCAACAGTACCTAGTAATGCTTTTACTGTTACAACAGGTGGGGTTGTGGGTAATATTGTAAGAATATCAAAAACATCTGCAGATGCATTATCGTTAGCCGAAGTAGAAGTTTATGGCGTAGATTCAGTAGTGACGTTATCAAACAATAAGTTTGAACTTAATAATACGGTTAAACTATACCCAAATCCAGCCAATGATATACTTAATATTACAAATGCACAAGGGCTAAAAGTGTCAATTTATAGTATTTTAGGTGAACAGGTTTTAACAACAAAGTTAGAGCAAGCCAATGCAAATGCAACGATAGATATTAGTAGTTTAAAAACAGGTGTCTATTTTGTGAAAACAGCTAACGCTAATAGAGCTATAACCAAGAAAATAATTAAGAGATTTGTATATCCGTAAATAGGAGTGAAAAATCAAAAGAGAAAACAACAAAAGAAACTTTAAAATGGGTGCATATAGCAATAAGTAATGCAAAACGAAATTTTATAGGAACCTATCATAAAATCAATATCTACAACTTTACCTCAATGAGTTTGTATACAAACTAAATCGAAGATATTTTGCAGAACGAATCTTTGATAGACTTGTTATTGCTCAATACTTCGTCAATGAAAATTTTTATCTTGAAGGTGACCCACAATTTGGATACATAATAACCCGAAAAGAAAAAATAATTAAAGACCTATTTAAAGAATTTATAGGAACAGATACAGAGCCTGTGGGTTTTGAACAACATGTTGTGGTAAAATCAACTTCCGACCTTGACAGTAGGCATCAAATTGTCCGTGGGGCCATTACCGAAGTAACCTATACCGCACAAACGACAGTAGATGATAAGCACAAACTATTTATAGATTATAAACTCACCAATGAAAATGACAAAAAAGCTATGGGGGTGATGCTCAGAAGAGCAAAGAGTATTTTGAGAACCAACACTTTTACAGCTCTTTACGACAAAGGATACCATACCGGCAGTGAGTTTTACATAGCAAATCGCTTGGGCATAAAAATATTGGTAGCCATACCAAGTATAGGCCGTAGTAGCCAAGCTCCCGATCCCAAATATAATGCAGAGCATTTTTTATATAACAAAAAAGAGGACTCTTATATATGTCCTGAACAGCACAAACTAACATCTAACGGGAATTGGTACAAGGCAAGGAACTATAGCTTTAAACAATATAAAACAAAGGCCTGTAAAACGTGTTCTGTAAAAACAATATGCACGAGATCTAAGGTTAATGGAAAGATAGTTCAACGTAGTGAGTACAAACCATATATCGAAATTAATAAACTCAATGTCTCCAATAGCCAAAACCTTTATAAAAAACGACAGGCTATTGTAGAACATCCTTTCGGAACCATAAAGCGTCAGTGGGGTTTTGATCATATTCTTACAAAAAAAGGGATAGCATCTGCCAGTGCTGATTTTGGTTTGGTGTCTTTAGTTTACAACCTTAAAAGAATGTTTAATCTAGGTTGGAGACCTCAAATAATGCCATTAAATATGATAATAAAACAATTTAGAGCCCATTACAGTTATATGAGTGCTATTTTCTCTATAAACCTTAATATAAAAGCATTATTTAATAATTTGTTAATGCCTCTTTAAACAAAATTGTATATTTATTAAAACAATAATAAAGGGCTGTTTTGAGACAGACTGCCGTTGACAGTAATTAAAAAAAATGGAATGAAAATTTGTATTGCTCAAACAGAACCAATCAAAGGAGATATTCAAAAGAATATAGAGAATCATAAAAAGTTGATTAACCTGTCTATTAAAAACGATGCTGATATTATCGTATTTCCAGAATTATCTTTGACAGGTTACGAACCTGAATTAGCAAAAGAATTAGCTACTAACAAAGAAGATAAAAGAATTGAAGAACTCCAACAAATTAGTGATTTTAATAATATTATAATTGGAGTTGGACTGCCGACTAAAAATGAACAAGGTATTTGTATTAGTATGATAATCATACAACCGAATAAATCCAGAATGACTTATTCGAAACAATATTTACATCCAGGTGAAGAAAATCATTTTATTCCTGGAAAAAACTTAAGTCCTATAACATTTAAAAATAATAAAATTGCATTTGCAATCTGCTATGAAACTTCTATTCCTCAGCATTCGGAAATAGCATTTAAAAATGGTGCTAATGTATATATTGCGAGTGTCTTGAACTCAATAAATGGTGTAGACAAGGATATTAATAGGATTTCTGAGATTTCAAAAAAATATGAGATGATATCAGTTATGTCAAATTTTGTTGGAAAATCTGGGAATTATGATTGCGCAGGAAAAAGCTCTATTTGGAATAATAATGGACTTTTAATTGGACAATTGGATAGTATAAATGAGGGAATTCTTATTGTTGATAATGAGACAACCGAAATAATTAAGATTCAACTATAAAAACTACTGCCAACAATGGTAATCGTTGCACAAGGCACTAAAAATTAGATTTCAATCCTAAAACTTCGAAAAAGGCTTTAGAAGATGCTTTGAAGTATTTAAAAACCGATTGGAAATAAAACGATATGATAACCATTGGTAATCGTTGCACAAGACACTAAAAAACACGGACAATAACTCAAAAGCTTCTTTTTAAACTTTATTTATTAGGTTTTTGTTTAAAATTCGGAAAATGAAGGTGTTATAATTACTGGGTCTCAATTAAAGTGATAGCATTACAATATGTTGTAGTAAATCCCCATAAAACCCCTAAAGAAATTGTTATATTGGAGTGGGTATTATAGATATATAGTCAATATTAACTATATATTTTTGTTAGCGGTAATATGAGGAGCGACTTTACTAATTCAAATGACCATTTCACTCAATATGAATTTTCTTTAAAGGGAACTAGGTGTAGTTTTGAGAAAATTTGAATATCTAAGTAATGAAAAAAATAATACTATTCTTTCTGACAATCATCTGTTTTACACAAAACTCTTTTGCTCATCAAGATTTTTGGATGATTAAAGACTATGGAAATGTCAAAGTGCGAATTAAAACGGGATTTCAATACGAAGAAATTAATACGGCATTCATATATGGACAATTAGCACAGAAATTGGCATCTGAATTAGGTTATAAAAAACAAATTTTTCTTGATTTTAATCACCATTACACTGGAGATTGTGAGCCAGATTATTTTATTTCATTCGATAAAGGTGCTATAAAATATACTTGGAGCGGAGCAACCAATCAAAAACCTATTTTTGATAAAAATACAATTGTAATCAGACAAGTTGCAAATATGTTTGACGCCGAAACAACATTAAAACTTACGGAATATGCAATCCAAAACTTGTCTGAAATTAAATCCAATCAGAAATACATTGAATACAATGAAAACTATTGCCAATGGAGAATCAAAACAATAGATTCGACAAAAATTAAAAATATTCTTGAGAGTATTAATAGTAACTACTTGAACTCTGTAATGTCTTCCAAAATAGAAAGACCAGATGCGGAATTCAAATTTGGATACACATACTACTGGCAAAATGACAAATACATAGTTTTTGAACGAGATGTTTATGGTAAGGAAACTACCGTAAAAGAATTTGATAAAATATATGATTTTAAACGTGTTGGGAATTGTATTTTTATTTTCACTTCAGTATCTGACTTTCTTACATTAAAAAAAACTTATGGGAGAAGACCTGAAATAATATCTAAAAAATGGACTATTGAAAATGCTGAATTAAATTATCGTCCATACAAACTTGAATATATTGGTGGATATAAATATTCTATCTATTTCTCTTATAATTCCAATGAAGAAGGTTGGCAACCAAAACAAAGGAATTTGATTTATGATGAATCAAAAGATGAATTAATAAAATTGTAAGAAATACTACCGCTAACAACGTATATAGCTCATAGCTAATCAGTTGCTTAAACGAAGTTAAGGCATATTTGGAAAGTCGCCAAATTTTTAAATTTGACGATTTCCAATAAAAAAGATAAATAGTAAAATTTAAAAATCTGGCTTGTGCTCAACCGAAAATTATTTTATAATTTACACGCTACGAGCCATATACAAAACCGTTGTATAGCATTATGACTCGTCCTGAATAAAGGCTACATAATTTAACACAATTATGTACAAAAATGACAAAGTAATTAGACGTTACAGCGAACCTTTCAAATTAAAAATTTTAGACGAACTTAGCATTGGAAAACATACAAAGAGTGAACTTT